>NZ_BSSA01000034.1 GCF_030268885.1 Kitasatospora phosalacinea | reverse complement strand
AGTACGAGAACATCCCCTCCCCCCGCGCCAGCGCCCCCAGGTACTTCTCCTTCAACTCCTGCGACCCCGCCAACTGCACCGGCAACGACCCCAGCTTGTTCACCGCCGGGATCAACGACGACGACGCACACACCCGCGCCACCTCCTCGATCACCAGCACCGTCGCCAGCGCGTCCGCCCCCGCACCCCCGAACTCCTCCGGCACGTGCACCGCGTGCAGGTCCGCCCCCCGCAACGCCTCCAACGCCTCCTGCGGGAACCGCCCCTCCTCGTCCACCGCCGCCGCGAACGGAGCGATCTTCGCCTCCGCCAGCGCACGCACCGACTCCCGGAGCATCTCGTGCTCCTCGCCGAGCCGGTAGAGGTCGAAGTCCGCCCCGGAGTTGCCCGCCATCTTGCTCGCCCCTCACGTTAATTACCGTTAAGTAGTGCTCATCCTAGGTGCCGGGCCCGCCCGGGCGGCAGGTGACCGGGGCAACAGCGGGCGGGGGGGTCAGCTGACGTCCTCGCCGAGGGTGTCGGTGCTGGTGCGGTGCTCGGCCAGGTAGGCGTCCATCCGGTCGGTGCGCATCGCGTTCCACAGAACGTTCGCGGCGCCGTCGTCCATCAGGACCACCGCCTGGTCGTCGATGGTGTCGAAGCCGCCGAACGGGGCGTTCATGAAGTGCACGTTGTCGGGGCGGACGTCGCGCAGGCTCCAGGCCAGGTCGTACAGGTCGCTGTTGCTGAGGCGGTCGTCGACGCTGGCGACGTCGCCGATGGTGCCGAGCAGGCCGGTGAGCTTGGACGGGCTGGAGAGGGTGCCGGAGTTCATCGTCCGGAGCATCAGGGCGCGCAGGAAGTTCTGCTGGCGCTTGGTGCGGTCGAGGTCGCCGTTGGGCAGGCCGTGGCGTTCGCGGACGTAGAGCAGGGCCTCGGCGCCGTCCATGTGGTGGGTGCCGGCCAGCCACTCGCGGGCGTCGCCCTTGGCCTCGATGGTGCGCGGGATGGTGATGTCGACGCCGCCGACCGCGTCGGTGAGGGAGCGGAAGCCGTTCCAGTCGATCACCGCGATGTGGTCGACCTTGATCTTGGTGAGGTCCTGGACGGTCTGGATCGTCAGCGCCGGACCGCCCCAGGAGTAGGCGGCGTTGATCTTCGCCTTGCCGTGGCCGGGGACGGGCACCCAGGTGTCGCGCGGGATCGAGACCAGCGAGACCGACTTCCGGTCCGCGGAGATGTGCATCAGCATCATGGTGTCGCTGCGCTGCGCCCCCACCTGCCAGGCCGGGGCCTTGGCGTCCTTGCCGGTGGTGGGCTGGTCGGAGCGGGCGTCCAGGCCGACCAGCAGGAAGGTCTGGCCGGTGTGCGGGACGGCGGAGGGCTGCTCGGACGCGGGCAGGGTCGGGAAGGCGTTCGGGATCCGCTCGACCGAGGAGGCGTAGTGGTCCGCGGCCCACAGCAGGCCGCCGAACGCCCCGCCGAACAGCACCAGCAGCACCGCCAGCGTCCAGACCAGCAGCCGCCGCCCGCGCCGGCGCCGCCGGACCGGGGCGCCCGCACCGCCCCCCGCGCTCCCGTCGCCGTCCGCGCCCCCGTCCGCCTCGCCGTCCGCCTCGTCCTCGTCGCGCGCGAAGATGCTCAGCCGTCCGGGGTCCTCGTCCGGCTCGTCGCCCCGCCCCTTGGAAGTCATGGCGGCATTGTGAACCTCCCGTACGGACCTTCGAGCGGAAACCGTGAAATCCGCGCATCCCCGGCGCTCGGCGGGGCGGCTACCATCGGTGGCTGCGGCCGTCGCTCCCCCCTGGTACGGCCCGGACCGAAGGGAACGCGTGTGGCTCCCCGCATCACGGTGATCGGCACCGGCTACCTGGGCGCGACGCATGCCGCGTGCATGGCGGAGCTCGGCTTCGAGGTCCTGGGGCTCGACGTCGACCGGGACAAGCTGGCGGCGCTCGCCGCGGGCCGGGTGCCGATGTACGAGCCGGGGCTGTCGGAGCTGCTGCTCAAGCACGTCGCGGGCCACGAGGGTTCGACCGGGCGGCTGCGCTTCACCGACTCCTGGGAGGAGGTCGCGGCCTTCGGCGACGTGCACTTCGTCTGCGTGAACACCCCGCAGCGCAAGGGCGAGTTCGCCGCCGACATGAGCTACGTCGACTCCGCGATCGACTCGCTGGCGCCGCTGCTGGAGCGGCCGGTGCTGGTGGTCGGCAAGTCGACCGTGCCGGTCGGCTCGGCGAACCGGCTGGCCGAGCGGCTGGCCGCGCTCGCCCCGGTCGGCGAGCGGGCCGAACTGGCCTGGAACCCGGAGTTCCTGCGCGAGGGCTTCGCGGTCGGCGACACCCTGCGCCCGGACCGGCTGGTGGTCGGCGTGCGCAGCGAGAACGCCGAGCGGCTGCTGCGCGAGGTGTACGCGGGCCCGATCGCCGACGGCGTGCCGTTCGTGGTGACCGACTTCCCGACCGCCGAGCTGGTGAAGGCCGCCGCGAACTCCTTCCTGGCCACCAAGATCTCCTTCATCAACGCGATGGCGGAGGTCTGCGAGAGCGCCGGGGCCGACGTGGTGCAGCTGTCCAAGGCGCTGTCCTACGACGAGCGGATCGGCCGGAAGTTCCTGAACGCGGGCCTGGGCTTCGGCGGCGGCTGCCTGCCCAAGGACATCCGGGCGTTCATGGCCCGGGCCGGGGAGCTGGGCGCCGACCAGGCGCTGACCTTCCTGCGCGAGGTCGACTCGATCAACATGCGGCGCCGCTCCCGGATGGTGGAGCTGGCCCGCGAGCAGTGCGGCGGCGGCTTCCTGGGCCGCCGGGTCGCGGTGCTGGGCGCCGCGTTCAAGCCGAACTCGGACGACATCCGGGACTCGCCCGCGCTGAACGTGGCCGGGCAGATCCAGCTGCAGGGCGCCCAGGTCACGGTCTACGACCCGAAGGCGATGGACAACGCCCGCAAGATGTTCCCCAGCCTCTCCTACGCCGCCACCCCGCTGGAGGCCGTCGCGGGCGCGCACGTGGTGCTGCACCTCACCGAGTGGCAGGAGTTCCGCGAGCTGGACCCGACCGAGGTCGGCGCGCTGGTCGCCGAGCGCCGCCTGGTCGACGGCCGCAACGTGCTGGACGGCGAGGCCTGGCGCGCCGCGGGCTGGACCTACCGGGCGATGGGCCGGCCCTCGGCGGAGTGACGTCGGCGGGGTGACCTCGGCGGGGGGTGGCGTCGGCGGGGGGTGGCGTCGGCGGGGGGTGGCGTCGGCGGGTGAACCGCGCGGGCGGCCGCGGAATGGGCGGCGCGGTGGCGCCGTTGGCCCTGGCATGAGCTACGGAGACGACGCCACCGTCCGGAAGATCCTCACCGACTCCGGCGACACCTGGGCCGTGGTCGGCCTGTCCACCAACACCGCGCGTGCCGCGTACGGCGTGGCCCGGGTGCTGCAGCGGGCCGGGAAGCGGATCGTGCCGGTGCACCCGAAGGCCGAGGCGGTGCTCGGCGAGCAGGGCTACGCCTCGCTCGCCGAGATCCCCTTCCCGGTCGACGTGGTGGACGTGTTCGTCAACTCCGAGCTGGCCGGCGCGGTCGCCGACCAGGCGGTGGCGAAGGGCGCCAAGGCCGTCTGGTTCCAGCTCGGCGTGGTCGACGAGGAGGCGTTCGCCCGCACCCGCGCGGCCGGGCTCGACATGGTGATGGACCGCTGCCCGGCGATCGAGCTGCCGAGGCTGTGAGGCTCAGCCGCTGATCGGGAGGGCCACGTCGCAGACCTCGTCGGACGGCCCGGCGGCCGCCCAGTCGGCGAAGTACACCTCGCGGCCGGCCCCGGCCCGCGGGGTGCCGTTGCGCTCCGCCCAGGCGCAGACCGCGTCGTAGGCGCTGAGGATCTGCGGGTAGTCCACCTGCGCCTTGGTGATCCTGGTGTACGCCTCCCGGTGGGCGGGCTCGGTGCGGTGCGGCGCGGTCAGGCCCTCGGCGCGGGCCGGGTCGATCGGGACGCAGACCTCCACCGGGCCGTCGTTGTCCTCGTCGACCTGGCCGTGGTAGACCACGAACGGTGCGGCGACGACCCCGCCGTGGGCCGCCGCGATCGCGACCAGCCGCTCGGTGGCGCCGCCGATGAAGCCGTCCAGCTCCCGGGGCTCGGCCCGGCGCCGCTCGGTGAGCACCAGCTGCTCGGGCACGTCGCGCTGTTCGATCCGGTACATCTCGTCGATCCCTTCGAGTCCGCTGAGTTGGACGCGGAGGTGGTCGGCCAGCGTCCGCTGCGAGGCGGTCCGCCGTTCGACGGCGGCCCAGTACGCGGCGATCCGCTCGGCCGCCGCGGGGCCCGGCAGGGCGAGCACCTCGGCGACCGTGGCCAGCGGCATGTCCAGGCCGCGCAGCCTGACGATCAGCCGCGCGGTGGCCAGGCGCTCCGGCCGGTAGTACCGGTAGCCGCTGTCCGGGTCGATCCGGTCCGGCGGCAGCAGCCCCTGCCGGTCGTACAGCCGCAGCGCCTTCGGCGACAGCAGGCCGCGCCGGGCGAACTCACCGGTGGTGAGCAGCCGTTCCTCCTCCACACCGGTCACGCTGCGGCCTGCCCCAGGGGCGGGGTCAAGCGGGTGGTTCACGCGCCGTCCAACTGCTCGCGGGTGGCGGTCGAGGGACGGCGCTCGGCCCGCAGCCGGGTGGCGACCGTCTCGGCCCCGCGCAGCACCCGCAGCGCGTTGTGCCAGCTCAGCTTGGCGAGGTCGGCCTCGGACCAGCCGCGGCGCAGCAGTTCGGCGACCAGCACCGGGTACCCGGAGACGTCCTCCAGGCCGGACGGGGTGAAGGCGGTGCCGTCGTAGTCGCCGCCGAGGCCGACGTGGTCGATGCCCGCGACCTCCCGGACGTGGTCGAGGTGGTCGGCGACGGTGGCGGCGGTGGCGACCGGGCGGGGGTGCTCGGCCTCGTAGGCGCGCTGCACGGCCATCGCCTCGGGCGTCGTCTCCAGCGGGTGGAAGCCCCGGGCCGCCATGTTGGCGTCGGCGGCGAGCGTCCACTCGATGGCGGCGGGCAGCACGAACTTCGGCACGAAGGTGACCATCGCGACGCCGCCGTTGGCGGGCAGTTCGGCCAGCACGTCGTCGGGGACGTTGCGCGGGTGGTCGCAGACCGCGCGGGCGGAGGAGTGCGAGAAGATCACCGGCGCCTCGGAGACCCGCAGCGCGTCGCGCATGGTGTCGGCGGAGACGTGCGAGAGGTCGACCAGCATGCCGAGCCGGTTCATCTCCCGCACCACCTCCTCGCCGAACGCGCTCAGCCCGCCGTGCACGGGCTCGTCGGTCGCGGAGTCCGCCCACGGCACGTTGGAGTTGTGGGTGAGCGTCAGGTAGCGCACGCCCAGGTCGTACAGCGCCCGCAGGGTGGCCAGCGAGGAGTTGATCGAGTGGCCGCCCTCGGCGCCCATCAGCGAGGCGATCCGGCCCTCGGCGCGGGCGGCCTCCACCTCGTCGGCGGTCAGCGCGAGCCTCAGGTGCTCGGGGTGGCGGGCGGTCATCGCCTTGACGAAGTCGACCTGTTCCAGCGTCGCGCTGACCGCGCCGTCCCCCGACAGCTCGGCCGGCACGAACACCGACCAGAACTGCGCACCGACCCCGCCCGCCCGCAGGCGGCCGAGGTCGGTGTGCAGCCGGTGGCTCTGGTCGGCCGTCAGGTCGACGGCGTCGAGGTCGTAGCCCGCCTGGGCGCGCATCGCCCAGGGCAGGTCGTTGTGGCCGTCCACCACCGGCGTGGTGCGCAGGACGGCCCGGGCGCGGTCGAGCAGTTCGGGGGTCATCCCCCCGTTCTACTACTTGCCGAAGCCGAAGGAGTCGTTCCCCGCGACCTTGGCCCGCAGCTTGCGCCCCTTCTCGGTGGCCTGGTTGTTCAGCTCGGCCTGGAACTCCACCATCTTCTCGGCGAGTTCGGCGTCGAACGCGGCCAGCATCCGCACCGCGAGCAGCCCCGCGTTGCGCGCCCCCGCCACCGAGACCGTCGCCACCGGCACCCCGGCGGGCATCTGGACGATCGACAGCAGGCTGTCCATCCCGTCCAGGTAGCGCAGCGGCACCGGCACCCCGATCACCGGCAGCGGCGTCACCGACGCCAGCATCCCCGGCAGGTGCGCCGCCCCGCCGGCCCCGGCGATGATCGCCTTCAGCCCGCGCCCGTGCGCCTGCTCGCCGTACGCGACCATCTCGCGCGGCATCCGGTGCGCGGAGACCACGTCGACCTCGTACGGGACCTCGAACTCGTCGAGCGCCTGCGCGGCGGCCTCCATCACGGGCCAGTCGGAGTCGGAGCCCATCACGATGCCGACAAGGGGAGAGGTCATTCGGTAATCGTTCCTCGCAGGTAGGCGGCCGCGTGGCGGGCGCGCTCGCGGACGTCTTCGAGGTCGTCCCCGAAGACGTTGACGTGGCCGACCTTGCGGCCGGGCTTCACGTCCTTTCCGTACATGTGGATCTTGAGGCCGGGGTCGCGGGCCATGCAGTGCAGGAAGGCGCGGTACATGTCGGGGTAGTCGCCGCCGAGGACGTTGACCATGACGGTCCACCCGGCGCGGGGGCGGGGGTCGCCGAGGGGGAGGTCGAGGACGGCGCGCAGGTGGTTCTCGAACTGGGAGGTGACGGCGCCGTCCTGGGACCAGTGGCCGGAGTTGTGCGGGCGCATGGCGAGTTCGTTGACCAGGATGCGGCCGTCGCGGGTCTGGAAGAGCTCGACGGCGAGGTGGCCGGTGATGTCGAGCTCGCCGGCGATCCGGAGGGCGAGCTGCTGGGCCTCGTCGGAGAGGGCCGGGTCGAGGTCGGGCGCGGGGGCGGTGACCTCGGCGCAGATGCCGTTCTCCTGGACGGACTCGACGACGGGGTAGGCGACGGCCTGGCCGCTGGGCGAGCGGACCACGTTGGCGGCGAGCTCGCGCAGGAAGTCGACCTTCTCCTCGGCGAGGACGGGGACGCCCGCGAGGAAGGGGGCGGCGGCCTCGGACTCGTCCTTGACGACCCAGACGCCCTTGCCGTCGTAGCCGCCGCGGACGGTCTTCAGGACGACGGGGTAGCCCTCGCCCTCGTGCGCGAAGGCGGTGACGTCGGCCGGGTCGGCGACCAGGCGGTGCCGGGGGCAGGGGACGCCGATGGAGTCGAGCCTGGCCCGCATGACGCCCTTGTCCTGGGCGTTGACCAGGGCGTCCGGCCCGGGGCGGACGGCGATGCCCTCGGCCTGCAGGGTGCGCAGGTGCTCGGTGGGAACGTGCTCGTGGTCGAAGGTGATCACGTCGCAGTCGGCGGCGAAGGCCCGCAGCGTGTCGAGGTCGCGGTAGTCGCCGAGCACGGTGGTGCCGACCACCTGCGCGGCCGACTCCTGGGGGGTGTCGGCGAGGAGTTTGAAGCGGATGCCCAGCGGGATGCCCGCCTGGTGCATCATGCGGGCGAGCTGCCCGCCGCCGATGACTCCGACCACTGGAAAGTTCGCATTGCCCGCTACAGTCACGCGCCCCAGGATATCCGGGCCGGTGGGGGCGCCCGTCACGGCGTGCGCGGGGGCGGTGCGCGCCCGGGACGGAGCGGGAGCACTCGTGGAGTGCGGGTAGCCTGGTGGGCCGGATCGCACGACACCTACTAATCCGATCATGTGAAGTCGACGTAGACGGAGACAGCCCGGATGACGAGCACCACCGAGACGCGCCCCTCCCCGCTCCGGCGGCTGAGCGGGATGCGGATGGAAGCCATCGGCTTCGCCCTGGTCGGCGCCTCCGGCGTGGTGGTCAACTTCGGTCTGTTCTGGCTCCTCAACCACGTCCTCGGCCTGGCCCCGCTGCGCTCCAACGTGGGCGCGACGGCGGTGGCGATCGCCTCCAACTACCTCGGCTACCGCTACTGGCTCTACCGGGACCGCGACGCCGCCTCCCGCAAGCGCGAGATCACGCTGTTCCTGCTGTTCAGCGGCATCGGCATGGCGATCGAGACCGGTGTCCTGGAGTTCACCCAGCACGTGCTCGGCCTGGGCACCTCGCTGGAGCTGCTGGGCGGCAAGTTCCTCGGCCTGGTGGTGGCCACCGTCTTCCGCTTCGTCTCCTACCGCACCTGGGTGTTCAAGGCGCTGCCGGAGCTGGAGGACCCCGAGGTGGTGCAGGAGGCGGAGCTGCTGCTGGCCGCCGAGGAGCGCCCCGCGCTGGCGAACTGACGGCGGCGGGGGCGGTCAGTCGTCCCCGCGGGCGAGGAACAGCGCGAACACCGGCGGCCGCAGCGACAGCAGTTCGAGCCGGCCGCCGTCGGCCTCGGCGAGGTCGCGGGCGACGGCCAGCCCGATGCCGGTGGAGTTGCGACCGCTGACCGCCCGCTCGAAGACCCGGTTGCCGAGTTCCCGCGGGACGCCCTGCCCCTCGTCCTGGACCTCGGCGACCACCGAGCTGCCGGAGCGGCGCACCCGCAGCGTGATGGTGCCCGCGCCGTGCATCAGCGAGTTCTCGATCAGGGTGGCGAGCACCTGGGAGACGGTGCCGGGGGTGCCGGTCACCCGGGCGTCGCGCAGGCCCTCGATGTCCAGCCGCCGCCCGCTGTCGCGCAGGGTCGGGGCCCACTCCTCGACCTGCTGCTTGACCACCTCGTCGAGCCCGAAGGTCACCGCGGTGGGGCTGCCCGGGTCGCGCTGGTTGGTGAGCAGCCGCTGCACCACGTCGGTGAGCCGCTCGACCTGCTGGAGGCCGATCGCGGCCTCCTCGCGGACGGTGCCCGGGTCCTCGGCGAGCGCGGTGATCTCCTCCAGCCGCATGGAGAGCGCGGTGAGGGGGGTGCGCAGCTGGTGCGAGGCGTCGGCGGCGAGGCGGCGTTCGGCGGTGAGCATCCGGGCGATGCGCTCGGCGCTGGTGTCCAGCACCTCGGCGATCCGGTCGAGTTCGGGGACGCCGTAGCGGCGGCCCTGCGGCCTCGGGTCGCCGGAGCCGAGCCGTTCGGCGGTCTCGGCGAGGTCGGTGAGCGGCCGGGCCAACCGCTTGGCCTGCCAGACGGCGAGCGCCACGGCGGCCTGGACGGCGAGCAGCGCGACCACGCCGAGCAGCAGCAGCATGTTGCCGATCTCGTGGTCGAGCGCGGTGCGGGACTGCACGGCGGTGACGGTCTCCCCGCTGGCGCCGGTCTCGGTGGCGGTCAGCGCGTCGCCCCGGACGGGGTGGCCGAGGGCGATCTGCGACTGTCCGGGGATGTCCACGGTGACGTAGTAGTCGTCCCCGGTGACCACGGCGGCGAACTTCTCGCCGCTGACCGGCTCGCCCGCGGCGAGCCGGCTCTCGACCAGGCCGAGCACCCGGACCGCCACCGCGTCCACCCGGTCGTTGGCGGCGTTGACGATCGACTGCTTCTCGATCAGGGCCAGCGGCACGCAGAACACCGCGACCACCACCAGGACGACGCCCAGCAGTGAGTTGATCATCCTGCGCTTCACGCCGGGCGGTCCTTCGGTCGGGTCCGGTTCGCTGCGGTGCTTCCGGTCAGTTCTTCTCGAAGCGGAAGCCGACGCCCCGCACGGTGGCGATGTAGCGGGGGTTCGCGGCGTCGTCGCCGAGCTTCTTGCGCAGCCAGGAGATGTGCATGTCCAGGGTCTTGGTGGAGGTCCACCAGGTGGTGTCCCAGACCTGGCGCATGATCTCCTCGCGGGTGACCACCCGTCCGGCGTCCCGCACCAGGACCCGCAGCAGCTCGAACTCCTTGGCGGAGAGGGTGAGTTCCTCCTCGCCGAGCCAGGCGCGGTGCGACTCGATGTCGATCTTCACGCCGTGCGCGCCGGTGGTCAGCTGGTCGACGTTGCCGCGCCGGAGCAGGGCCCGGACCCGGGCGAGCAGCTCGGCCAGCCGGAACGGCTTGGTGACGTAGTCGTCGGCGCCGGCGTCCAGGCCGACCACGGTGTCCACCTCGTCGGCGCGGGCGGTGAGCACCAGGACCGGGAAGCTCTTGCCGTCCGCGCGCAGCCGCCGGCACACCTCCAGGCCGTCCATCTCGGGGAGTCCGAGGTCGAGCACGATCAGGTCGACGTCCTCGCCGAGGCCGGCGCCCAGGGCGGCCGGTCCGTCCTCGCGGACGAGCACCTCGTAGCCCTCGCGGCGCAGGGCGCGGGCCAGCGGTTCGGAGATTGCCGGGTCGTCCTCGGCCAGCAGCACACAGGTCATAGGGGCGATGGTAGACCGCGCGGGGGCCGCCGATCAGGGGGTCTCGGGCCCTCCCGGCCCGCCCGGGCGGGCCGCTGTGAACACCGTCACAGTGGGTGATCAACTTGTTTTCGGGGCCCGCTTCGGCAACAACTGTACTTTCACGGACATTCTTCGCATCGACCTTGATTTCACAGGCAATCTTCCGCCTGAGGCATGAAAATGTACGATACACAGCCGTCTTACTTTACCTTCTGCATACCTTTCACGCTCCGTGATCACCTGAACTCGCGACTTAGAGTGGTGGGGAACCCGAGCAAACAGGCAAGGAATCAGCATGGCTTCGACCACCCTGGAGTCCGAGGTACGGCCCTCCCCCACCCCGGAGCGGACCTTCCTCGGCCACCCCCGCGGCCTGGCCACCCTCTTCATGACCGAGACGTGGGAGCGCTTCAGCTTCTACGGCATGCGCGCCCTGCTGGTGGTCTACATGTCCACCGCGGCGGCCAAGGGCGGCCTGGAGCTCCCGGTGGCCACCGCCGCCGCCGTGTACTCGGTCTACAACGCCATGGTCTACCTGCTCGCCCTGCCCGGCGGCTGGATCGCCGACCGGCTGCTGGGCGCCCGGCGCACCGTCGCCCTCGGCGGGCTGGTCATCATGGTCGGGCACTTCATGCTCGCCGTCCCCGGCAAGGCGTTCTTCTTCCTCGGCCTCGTCCCGATCGCGGTCGGCTCCGGCCTGCTCAAGGCCAACATCTCCACGATGGTCGGCCAGCTCTACGACAAGGACGACGACTCGCGCCGCGACGGCGGCTTCACCATCTTCTACATGGGCATCAACCTCGGCGCCTTCCTCGCGCCGCTGGTGATCGGCACCGTCGGGCAGAAGGTGGACTGGCACCTGGGCTTCGCGCTGGCGGGCGTCGGCATGGCGCTCGGCCTGGTCCAGTACCTGCTGGGCAGCCGCCACCTGAGCCCGCGCTCCAGCGTGGTCGCCTCGCCGATGAGCCGGGACGAGCGCCGCGCGGTGCTGCGCAAGGCCGGCGTCTGGCTGGCCGCCGCCGCGCTGTTCTACGGCGTGGTGGCCGGCACCGGCCACTTCACCGTCTCCTGGGCGATCTGGCCGCTGTCGCTGGCCGGGATCGCCGTCCCCGCCCTGGTGTTCGTCCGGATCCGCCGGGACCGCGACCTGACCGGGGCGGAGCGCTCCCGGATGGGCGGCTACCTGTGGTTCTTCGTGGCGGCCGCGGTGTTCTGGATGATCTACGACCAGTCCGGCTCCACCCTGAGCGTGTTCGCCGAGCAGAACACCGCCGGGAGCCTGTTCGGCTTCGGCTTCCCGTCCAGCTGGTTCCAGTCGCTGAACCCGCTGTACATCATGGCGCTGGCCCCGGTCTTCGCCTGGCTGTGGAACGCCGCCGCCCGGCGCGGCCGCAACCCCTCCACCACCGCGAAGTTCGCCTTCGGCCTGCTGATGATCGGCGCGTCCTTCCTGGTGATGATGCTCGCCATGGCGGCGGCCTCCGGCGGCGTGCGGGTCTCGCCGCTCTGGCTGGCCGTGGTCTACCTGATCCAGACCACCGGCGAGCTGACCCTCTCCCCGGTCGGCCTGTCCGTCACCACCAAGCTGGCGCCCGCCAAGTACGCCAGCCAGATGATGGGCGTCTGGTTCCTCGCCGTCACCGCGGGCGACTGCGTGGCCGCGCTCGCCCAGCTGCTGCTCGGCGACGACGTGGTGGGCTCGACCTGGTACTTCGCCGTCCAGGGCCTGCTGGCGGTGGCCGCGGGCGTCGGCCTGTTCGCCGCCCGCGGCCGGATCGGGAAGCTGATGGGCGACGCCCGCTGACCGGCGTCAGACCCTCCTGACCCCGCCCTGCCACACCGCGGCGGTCAGCGGGACGCCCGGGCGGTACGCCAGGTGGACGTGCGAGGGCGCGTCCAGCAGGTGCAGGTCCGCCCGGGCGCCGGGGGCGATCCGGCCCACGTCGGTGCGGCGCAGCGCGAGCGCGCCGCCCGCGGTGGCGGCGTGCACCGCCTCGTCCGGGGTCATGCCCATCTCGCGGACCGCGACGGCCACGCAGAACGGCATCGAGCTGGTGAAGCTGGAGCCCGGGTTGCAGTCGGTGGACAGCGCGACGGCGGCGCCCGCGTCCAGCAGCCGCCGGGCGTCCGGGTAGGGCGCGCGGGTGGAGAACTCGGCGCCCGGCAGCAGGGTCGCCACCGTGCTGCTCCCGGCCAGCGCGGCGACGTCCGCGTCGGTCAGGTGGGTGCAGTGGTCGGCGGACGCGGCGCCCAGCTCCACCGCGAGCTGCACGCCGGGGCCGTGGCCCAGCTGGTTGGCGTGCACCCGCGGCTGCAGGCCCTGCGCGAGGCCCGCGGTGAGCACCGCCCGGGCCTGGTCGCCGTCGAAGGCGCCGCGCTCGCAGAACACGTCCACCCAGCGGGCGTAGGGCGCGCAGGCGGCGAGCATCTCGCCCGTCACCAGCTCCACGTACCCGGCCGGGTCGTCGGCGTACTCGGGGGCGACCACGTGCGCCCCGAGGTAGGTGGTCTCCTCGGTGTGGCCCGCGGCGATCCGCAGCGAGCGGGCCTCGTCGGCGGTGCTCAGGCCGTAGCCGGACTTCACCTCGACGGTGGTGGTGCCCTGGCGCAGCATCTCCGCCAGGAAGTGGGTCAGGTTGGCGTTCAGCTCGGCGTCGGAGGCGGCCCGGGTCGCGGCGACGGTGGTGCGGATGCCGCCCGCGCTGTACGCCCGGCCCGACATCCGGGCGTGGAACTCGGCGGTGCGGTCCCCGGCGAACACCAGGTGCGCGTGGCTGTCCACGAAGCCGGGCAGCAGCGCCCGCCCGCCCGCGTCCACCGCCTCGTCGGCGGCGGGCGCGGCCGCGGTCGGCCCGACCCAGGCGACGCGGTCGCCGTCCACCACCACGGCGGCGTCGGCGAGCAGGCCGAGCGGGCCCTCGCCGAGGGCGGGGTCGTTGGTGACGAGCGAACCGATGTTGCTGACGAGCGTGCTCATGGACGCGGGGCCCTTCGAGGGTGTCGGGGACGGGGACGTGGTCGGCGCGGGGCCGTCACCGCAGCGCGCCGACGGCCTCGGCGAGCGCGCGGCCGGTCTCCGGGACGAGCCGGTGCACGCCGTCCGCGACCACGTGCCGTCCGCCGACCACCAGGTGGCGGACGTCGGCGGCGCCCGCCGCGAAGACCGCGGTCTCGGCGCCGAGCCGGGGCGGCGCTCCGGCGGTGCGGACGGTGTCGAGGGCGAGGACGCAGAAGTCGGCGAGGGCGCCGACCGCCAGGCGGCCGGCCTCGGGCCAGCCGAGCGAGGCGTGGCCGTCCGCCGTGCCCGCCCGCAGCAGCTCGTTCGCGGTCCAGTGGCCGCGGGTGCGGGTGCGCAGGCGTTCGTCCAGCTCCAGGGCGCGGGCCTCCTCGAACGGGTCGATGACGGCGTGGCTGTCGGAGCCGAGGCTGATCGGGCAGCCCGCGGAGGCGAGCTGCCGGGCGGGGCCGATGCCGTCGGCGAGGTCCCGTTCGGTGGTGGGGCACATGCAGACGGTGGTGGAGGAGCCGGCGAGCAGCCGGACGTCCTCGTCGGTGAGGTGGGTGGCGTGCACGGCGCTGGTGCGCGGGCCGAGGACGCCGTGGTCGGCGAGCAGCCGGGTGGGGGTGACGCCGTGCGCGGCGAGGCAGGCGTCGTTCTCGGCGGTCTGCTCGGAGAGGTGCACGTGCAGCGGGGCGCGGCGGCTGACCGCCCACTGCGCGACGGTGCCCAACTGCTCGGCGGGGACGGCGCGGACGCTGTGCACGGCGGCGCCGATCCGGGCGTGGTCGGCGCCCTTCAGGGCGGCGGCCCGGGCGGCCCAGGCGTCCGCGTCGCCGTCGGAGAAGCGCCGCTGGTGCCGGGTCGGTTCGGCACCGAAGCCGGCCGACAGGTAGCAGGTGTCGAGCAGGGTGATCCGGATCCCGGCCCGGGCGGCGGCCTCGATCAGCGCCTCGCCCATCGCGTTGGGGTTCGCGTACGGGGTGCCGTCGGGCGCGTGGTGCAGGTAGTGGAACTCGCCGACGGCGGTGATCCCGGCGAGCGCCATCTCGGCGTACACGGCGGTGGCGAGCGCCAGGTAGCGGTCGGGGTCGAGCGCGGCGGCGACCTTGTACATGGTGTCGCGCCAGGTCCAGAAGGTGCCGGAGCCGACCTGCACGGTGGCGCGCAGCGCCCGGTGGAAGGCGTGCGAGTGCGCGTTGGCCTGCCCGGGCAGGGCGAGCCCGGCCAGCCGGACGGCCCCGGCGGGGCAGGGCCCGCTGCCGGGGACGACCTCGGTGATCCGGCCGTCCGGCCCGACGGTGATCCGCACCTCGGGCTGGACGGCGGGGCCGTTCGGGTGCGGCAGCCAGGCGTGTTCGGCCCAGTACGTCACGACGGACGGCATGCGAGGTCCTCCAGTGCGGTGGCCAGGGCGCGGACCCCGGCGTGGCAGTCGGCCCGTTCGGCGTGCTCGGCCGGGGAGTGCGAGACCCCGGTGGGGTTGCGCACGAACAGCATGGCGGTCGGGACGGCGGAGGCCAGGATCCCGGCGTCGTGTCCCGCGCCGGTGGGCAGGACGGGGGCGTCCAGCAGCTTCGCGAGGCGGTCGCGCAGCGGGGCGTCGAAGTCGACGACGGGGGTGTACGACTCGCGGGTCAGCTCGACCCGGACGCCGTCGCGTTCGCCCCGCTCGACGGCCGACTGCCCGATGGATTCGACGAGTTGGCCGAGGGTCCGCTCGTCGGGGGCGCGCGAGTCCAGCCAGCCGCGGACCAGCGAGGCGATGGCGTTGGTGCCGTTGGGTTCGACGGCGACCTTGCCGAAGGTGGCCAGCGCCCCGGCGAGCCGGGCCTTCTTGCGGGCGGCCAGCACGGTGGTGGCGTAGGTCAGCATCGGGTCGCGACGGTCGGCGAGCAGGGTGGTGCCCGCGTGGTTGGCCTCGCCGTGGAAGTCGAACCGCCACCGGCCGTGCGGCCAGATCGCCCCGGCCACCCCGACCGGCTGCCGCTCGGCGAGGAAGCGCCCCTGCTCGACGTGGAGTTCGACGAACGCGCCGATCCGGCCCAGCAGTTCGGGGTCGGGGCCGATCAGCGCCGGGTCGTGCCCGGCCCGCTCCATCGCGTCGGGCAGCCGCACCCCGTCGGCGTCGCGCAGCGCGTACGCGGCCTCCCGGTCGAGCGCGCCGGTGGCCAGCCGGGAGCCGACGCAGGCCACGCCGAACCGGGCGCCCTCCTCGTCGCCGAAGTTGACGATCGCCAGCGGGCGGGTGAACCCGGCGCCGCGGGAGCGCAGTTCGTCGTACGCGGCGAAGGCGGAGACCACCCCGAGCGGCCCGTCGTAGGCGCCGCCGTCCGGGACGGAGTCCAGGTGCGAGCCGGTGACCACGGCGTTCCCGGCGGCCGGGTCCCCGTGCCAGGCCCACTGGTTGCCGTTGCGGTCCGTCCGGTAGGCCAGGCCGCGGGTGCGGGCCTGCTGCTCGAACCAGGCCCGGCACTCGGCGTCGGCGGAGTTCCAGGCGTGCCGCCGGTAGCCGCCGGTGGCGGCGGAGCGGCCCACCGGGAGCAGCTCCGCCCACATCGCGTCGAAGCTCACAGCTCGTTCATCGGGACGCGCACCCCGCGCTCCTGCGCGACCTCGGCCGCCCGGTCGTAGCCCGCGTCGACGTGCCGGATGACGCCCATGCCGGGGTCGTTGGTGAGGACGCGGCGGATCTTCTCCCCGGCCAGCGGGGTGCCGTCGGCGACGGTGACCTGACCGGCGTGGATCGAGCGGCCGATGCCGACGCCGCCGCCGTGGTGGATCGACACCCAGGAGGCGCCGGAGGCCACGTTGACCATGGCGTTGAGCAGCGGCCAGTCGGCGATCGCGTCGGAGCCGTCGAGCATCGCCTCGGTCTCCCGGTAGGGGGAGGCGACCGAGCCGCAATCCAGGTGGTCGCGGCCGATCACGATCGGCGCGGACAGCTCGCCGGAGGCCACCATGTCGTTGAACCGCTCGCCCGCCTTGTCGCGCTCGCCGTAGCCGAGCCAGCAGATCCGCGCGGGCAGGCCCTGGAAGTGCACCTTCTCCTGGGCCATGGTGATCCAGCGGTGCAGCGACTCGTTCTCCGGGAAGAGGTCGAGGACGGCCCGGTCGGTCTTGTGGATGTCCTTCGGGTCGCCGGAGAGCGCGGCCCAGCGGAACGGGCCCTTGCCCTCGCAGAACAGCGGCCGGATGTACGCGGGGACGAACCCGGGGAAGGCGAACGCCCGGTCGTACCCGGCGAGTTGGGCCTCGCCGCGGATCGAGTTGCCGTAGTCGAAGACCTCCGCGCCGCGGTCCTGGAAGCCGACCATCGCCTCCACGTGCCGGGCCATCGACTCGCGGGCCCGGGTGGTGAACTCGGCGGGCTTCTCGGCCGCGTAGGAGGCCATGTCCTCGAAGGCGACGCCGGACGGCAGGTAGGCGAGCGGGTCGTGGGCGCTGGTCTGGTCGGTCACGACGTCGATCGGGGCGTCCATCGCCAGCAGTTGCGGCAGCAGGTCGGCGGCGTTGCCGAGCAGGCCGATCGAGAGCGGCTGCCGCCGGTCGCGGGCCTCGGTGGCCAGCTGCAGGGCGTGGTCGAGGCCGGTGGCCTCGACGTCGAGGTAGCGGTGCTCGATCCGGCGGGCGATCCGGGACGGGTCGCAGTCGATGCAGATCGCCACGCCGCCGTTCATGGTGACGGCCAGCGGCTGGGCGCCGCCCATGCCGCCGAGGCCCGCGGTGAGGGTGATGGTGCCCTCCAGGCTGCCGCCGAACTTCTTGTTCGCGACCGCCGCGAAGGTCTCGTAGGTGCCCTGCAGGATGCCCTGGGTGCCGATGTAGATCCAGGACCCGGCGGTCATCTGCCCGTACATGGTGAGGCCGAGCGACTCCAGGCGGCGGAACTCCTCCCAGTTCGCCCAGTCGCCGACCAGGTTGGAGTTGGCGATCAGCACCCGCGGCGCCCACTCGTGGGTCTGCATCACGCCGACCGGGCGGCCGGACTGCACCAGCATGGTCTCGTCCTGCTTGAGCCCCTGCAGGGTGCGCACCATCGCGTCGAAGGAGCGCCAGTCCCGGGCCGCCTTGCCGGTGCCGCCGTAGACGACCAGCTTGGACGGGTGCTCGGCGACCTCCGGGTCCAGGTTGTTCATCAGCATCCGCAGGGCCGCCTCCTGCTGCCAGCCCTGCGCGCTCAGCCCGCTCCCCCGCGCCGCGCGGACCTCGCGCGGGCCGCTCGTCTGCTCTGCCACGGTCCAGCCTCCTGCCGGATGGAATTCATTCACGATCAACGAGACTGAATATATCCAAACAGTGCCACGGCAGCCAGAGTTCCCCGGGAGGGAACGGCCCGGTGCGTCCCGGTGCAGGCGCCGCCGCCCCGGCGACGAACAGGGCCGGACCGGCCTTCGCCAGTTGCCGCACCGGCCGGTTGCCGAGCAGCGGGCACGCCGGCGGGGCCGCCGGAGCGGGACTCGTGGCTCCCCCGGGCCACGGCGGCCTCGGCCGGCACCGCGAACCCGGCGCACCCCCGCCCGGCGATCGTCCGCACCTTCGTCCGCCGTCTCCTCCGGCGGACACGTCAGCGCCCCTGAGCCGCCGTCAGGCGGCCTCGTCGCCGTCCCAGTCGATGCCGATCTCGGCCAGCCAGCGGCGGTCCGCCGCGTCGGGTTCGGGGGTCGGCTGGCCGGGGCGGGCCGGCGGGCGCGGGATGTGCTGGACCGGGCCGACGCCGTAGCGGGCGGCGGCTTCCTCGGCCGCTCCGTCCCCGGGCTCCAGGACGCCGATGTGCACGGCCTCCTCGTCACCGGGGTCGAGGACGGTCAGTTCGGGGCGCGGCGGACGGCGCAGCGCGATGCGGCGGCCGCAGAGCGGGCAGGACCATTCGTCGGCCCCGGAACCGAGCCGTCCGGTGAGTCTCATCTGGTGGATCGGCGGTGGCATTGGACTTCCCCCGTCCAAGCTGTCGTTCTCCCTACGGAGAGGGATGCCCGCTCAGCACCCGTCGTCAACCCGACGAGAAGGTGTCATTCGGCAAACAACGGATGTCATTCCAGGAAGAGTTGACGGGACGTCGCGGACTGCTCGATGGCCTCCAGCCGCGCCTCGGCGCCCGGCAGTTCGTCGCACATGGTCTGCAGCAGGACGCGGCCGAGCATCATCGGGGCGCAGGCGGTGTCGAAGACCAGGCCGGTACCGACGGCGGCGGGCAGCAGCACGTCGGAGAGCTTGGCGACCGGGGCGAACGCCGAGTCGGCGACGGTGAGCACGGTCAGCCCGCACTCCCGGGCCACCGCGAGGGCGTCCATCAGCTCGCGCGGGTAGCGCGGCAGGGCGAAGCAGAGCAGCGCGGTGGCCCCGGCGGCGGCGGCCTGCTCCAGCCGGTCGGCGAGCATCGAGCCGCCCTCGTCGAGCAGCCGGACGTCGGGGTGCACCTTGCCCGCGAAGTACGCGAAGCCGCGGGCCTGCGCGGAGGCGGCCCGCAGGCCGAGCACCGGCAGCGGGCGGGAGGCGGCCAGGATCCGGGCGGCCCGGACGATCGGGGCGGGGTCGGCGAGCAGTTCGGCGAGGTGCCGCAGGTGCTCGATCTCGGCGAGGACGGCCTGCTGGTGCTCGTTGCGCACCACCTCGTCGTGGCTCTCGGGCGCGCCGCCGTCGGCGACGCCGAGCTCGCGCAGCTGCTTGCGCAGCGCCGGGTAGCCGTCGTAGCCGAGCGCGACCGCGAACCTGGTCACCGAGGGCTGGCTGACCCCGGCGAGCTCGGCGACCTCGACGCTGGACAGGAACGGCGCCTCGGTGGCGTGCCGGACCAGCGAGTGGGCGATCCGCCGCTGGGTGGGGGTCAGCCGGTGGCCCTCGAAGAGGTGGAGCAGCCGGGCGGAGGGGCCGGTGGTGGTGCCGGTCTCGTCCAGGGCGGTCATGTGCGGTACCTCCACGCTCGGTCGGGCGGTCGCCGGTGGCTTCGACGGTGGGACGACTGTGGCGCAGTCCCGGCAGGTGGGCAATCGCGTTTCGACTGGCGGGACGGGCGGGTCCGGAGGCCGGTGATCCGGCTCCGGCGGGTGCGCCCGCCCGTCCCGCCAGGGCGTCAGGCGAGCGGTCCGGTGACCTCCTCGACCGCGGCCAGCAGGGCGCCGGAGGCGACCAGCTCGGCGGCGGCCTCCAGGTCCGGGGAGAGGAAGCGGTCCCGGCCGGGGCCGCCGACCCCGGCCGCGCGGGCGGCGGCGACGGCGGCGGCGGTCGCCGGGGCGAGCACGCCCGGCCGCTCGGCGGCCTGCTCCCGGATCTCCAACGCCCGTGCGGCGGCGACGAGTTCCACCGCCAGCACGCGTCCGAGGTTGGCCACCGACTGCCGCAGCTTGCGGGCCGCGGACCAGCCCATCGAGACGTGGTCCTCCTGCATCGCCGAGGACGGGATGGAGTCCACCGAGGCGGGCACCGCCAGCCGCTTGTTCTCGCTGACCAGCGCGGCCTGGGTGTACTGGGCGATCATCAGGCCGGAGTCCACGCCCGGGTCGTCGGCCAGGAAGGCGGGCAGGCCGTGCGAGCGGGCCTTGTCGAGCAGCCGGTCGGTGCGCCGCTCGGAGATCGAGGCCAGGTCGGCGGCGGCGATCGCCAGGAAGTCCAGCACGTAGCCGACGGGCGCGCCGTGGAAGTTGCCGTTCGACTCGACCCGGCCGTCGGGCAGCACCACCGGGTTGTCCACCGAGGCGGCCAGCTCCCGCTCGGCGACCAGCGCGGCGTGCGCCAGGGTGTCCCGTCCGGCGCCCGCGACCTGCGGGGCGCAGCGGATCGAGTACGCGTCCTGCACCCGCGGCGCGTCGTCCTGGTGGTGGCCGGTGAGGCCCGAACCCCGCAGCACCGCCAGCATGTTGGCGGCGGACGCGGCCTGCCCCGGGTGCGGGCGGATCGGGGCGTGCAGCTCGGGGGCGAGCACCTTGTCGGTGCCCAGCAGCGCCTCCAGCGTCATCGCGGCGGTGACGTCGGCGGTGGCGTACAGGCGGCGCAGGTCGGCCAGCGCCATCACCAGCATGCCGAGCATGCCGTCGGTGCCGTTGATGAGGGCCAGGCCCTCCTTCTCCAGCAGTTCGACGGGGGCGATCCCGGCCTCGGCGAGCAGTTCGCCGGTCGGCCGCTCCACCCCGTCCGGCCCGAACGCGGTGCCCTCGCCCATCAGCGCCAGCGCGCAGTGCGAGAGCGGCGCGAGGTCGCCGGAGCAGCCCAGCGAGCCGAACTCCCGCACCACCGGGGTGATGTGCGCGTTCAGCAGTGCGGCCATCGTCTCGGCGACCAGCGGGCGCACGCCGGTGCGGCCGGACGCCAGGGTCTTCATCCGCAGGAACACCAGGGCCCGGACCACCTCGGTCTCCACCACCGGCCCCATGCCCGCCGCGTGCGAGCGCACCAGCGAGCGCTGCAGCTGGGCCCGCAGCTCCGGGCTGATGTGCCGCACCGCCAGCGCGCCGAACCCGGTCGACACCCCGTACACCGGCCGCGGCTCGGCCGCCAGCGCGTCGATCCGGGCCCGGGCCGCCGCCATCTCGGCGAGCGCGTCCGGACCGATCTCCACCCGGGCCCCGCCGCGGGCGACGGCGAGGACGTCCTCGGCGCTGACGTCGGCCTTGCCGACCTGGACGACGACACTGTGCATATCCATATGCACAATCTCATCAGGTGAATGGCAATGTGACAAGCAGGGTTGCGGTCCGGCTGCGGGCCCCCGCGCTCCGGCAGGTGGTTGACTGGCCCGCGGAGGTGCGAGACGCATGGCGCGGGCGACGGAACGACGACGAGTGGTGCGGCTGGACGGGAGCGAGCGCGCGGTGCGGCCCGACAGCCTCGCCGCCGAGGAGCCGCTGGAGATCCGGATCGGCGGCGAGGCGCTGACCGTCACCATGCGCACCCCCGGCCACGACTTCGACCTGGTCGCCGGGTTCCTGGTCGGCGAGGGGCTGGTCGGCGCCACCGAGGAGCTGGCCGCGCTGCGCTACTGCGCCGGGACGGACGCGGACGGCGCCAACACGTACAACGTGGTCGACGCCACCGTCCGCGGCGCCCGCCCGGCGCTCTCCGCCCACCGCAACCTGCTCACCACCAGCGCGTGCGGCCTGTGCGGCCGCGACACCGTCGACGCCGTCCGCACCCGCTCCCGCTGGGACGTCGCCCCCGACCCGCTGACCGTGCCCGCGGCCGTCCTGTACGAGCTCCCCGACCGGCTGCGCGCCGCCCAGCGCGCCTTCGACACCACCGGCGGGCTGCACGCCGCCGGGCTCTTCGCCGCGGACGGGACGCCGCTGTGCGTCCGCGAGGACGTCGGCCGCCACAACGCGGTCGACAAGGTCGTCGGCTGGGCGCTGCGCGAGGGCCGCCTGCCGCTGACCGGCCACCTGCTCGCGGTCTCCGGCCGCGCCTCCTTCGAACTCACCCAGAAGGCCGCCCTCGCCGGGATCCCGCTGCTGGCCGCGGTCTCCGCCCCCTCCTCCCTCGCCGTCGACCTCGCGGAGGAACTCGGCCTCACCCTGGTCGGCTTCCTCCGCGACCGCACCGCGAACGTCTACACCCGCCCGGACCGGATCGGCTGAGGCCCGTCAGGCCCGGGGCTCCCGGCCGCTCACGCCGGAGGCGGTGAGCAGGGGCCGGCCAGGGCGACCGCGACCAGCGTCCGCAGGGCGGGGGCGGCCTGGGTGAGGGGGAGGGTGGAGTCGTCGGCGAAGAGTTCGAGGAGCCAGCCCCCGGCCGGGTTGCAGCCGCCCGCGGCGGCCATCGCGCGGTAGCCGGAGACGACCATGACGGCCTCCTCGGCGGCGTCGTTGCCGGGGGCGCCGGCCCGGAGGGCGAAGGAGCCGCCGGTGACGGTGCGGGAGGTGAGGGGGTAGTGGCTGAGGTCGAAGACGGCGTCGGGGGCTTCGATCTGGGCGCGCTGGGTCTGGGCGCGGGCGCTGGCGGGACCGCCGGTCATCCGGTAGACCGCGTGCCGGGCGGTGCGCATCAGCGGGGAGCCGGGCGGGACGTAGGAGATCCACCAGCCGACGGCGTTGAGCAGCCGGGCGGCGGTCTCGGCGACCACGGCGAGCCGGCCGAGGGTGTCGGCGGGGTGGGTGCCGCCGCCCTGGTCGAGGGCGGCGAGGACGGCGGTGATCAGCTGGCCGGGGTCGGCGCTGTGCGCGGAGCCGCGGAAGCGGCGGCGGTCGCCGTTCTGCCGCCCGCCGGGGGCCTTGCGCTGGGGGTCGGCGGCGTCGGCGAGCTGCACGGTCGGGTCGGGGGCGTACGCGGGGCCGTGGCTGCGTCCGGCGACGACGGGGTGGGCGGCGCGGCCGGCCTTGGCGCGGTACTGGGCGGCGTCGGCGAGGCGGAACAGGCGGTCGGGGGTGGTGACCGGGCCGATCGAGTCGCCGGTGGAGGCGATGCCGCAGGCGACGCCCTCGCCGTCGGTCAACTCCAGGGCGCGGGCGCAGAGTTCCTCGGCGACGGCGACCACCTCGTCGGCCGACTGGCCCTCCGCGAGCAGGCAGAACTCGTCGCCGCCGAGCCGGGCGGCCAGGCTGCCGGGGAGCTTCGCGGCGGACAGCGAGAGCTGGTGGGCGAAGCGTTCGAGCAGCCGGTCGCCCATCTCGTGGCCGAGCTGGTCGTTGACCCGCTTGAGGCCGTTGACGTCGCAGACGACCAGGGAGACGACCGCGCCTTCCCGGTTGTGGGCCTTGAGCGCGGCGTCGAGGCGGGCGTCGACGGCGCGGCGGTTGGCCAGGCCGGTGAGGGCGTCGGTGAAGGCGAGACGGCGCAGGTCGGCGACGCGTTCGGTCTGGGCGAGGCCGGCCGAGACCTGGGCGGCGAGCAGGGTGGCGTACTCGGCGTCGGCGTCGGTGAAGTACGGCATGCCGGTGCCGCGGGCGAGGTAGAGCTCGCCCCAGGCCTGGCCGTGCAGGACGATCGGGGCGACCAGGCAGCAGCCGCGGCCGCGGCGGCGCAGTCCGGCGGCGCGCTGGCGGCAGAACGCGCCGCCGCCGTGCGGCGGGTGGCCGGTGGGCGGGCCGACGTCCTCGGCGGTCTGGGTCCAGGCGCGGGGCAGGCGGCCGGTGCTCCAGTGCTCTTCCAGGTAGGTGACGATCTCGGGGAAGTCGGCGACCGGGTACGACTCGTCCTCCGGCAGTTCCTCCTCGCCGGGGGCGAGTTCGCCGTGGTTGACCAGCACCCGCAGCCGCCCGGACTCGCGGTCCCAGACCGAGACGGCGGCCATGGTGGCGCCGAGCGCGGAGACCGCCCGGGCGGCGGCGGCCCGGACGGCCTCCAGCGGGGTCATCGCGCCCGCCATGTCCTGGGCGAGTTCCACCACGGCCTGCAGCCGCAGGTCGGGCGCCGCCGCCTCGAACGAGGCCCGCTCGTCCATGGTCGCCTCACTCACCGTAAGCCTTCTCCTCTGCCCGCGTGACCCCTTACCCAGCCTAGGTCGGTCCGTGCGGTTTTCGGGTGAAGTGCGGAGTTCAGTCGGTGGTGGGCACCCGGGTGAGCAGCCAGGGCTCGACCAGGCCGAGGCCGCGGACGGGGCGGCGCCACATCGGCTGGAGGTTGAAGCGGTGGCCGGGGGCGGGCGGGGCGTCGGGGAGGCTCGCGGTGCCGTGCTGGTCGAGCGCGGCGGCGAGTTCGCCGTCGATCAGGACGGCGTCCTTGGGGGCGATGGAGGTGAGCCGGGAGGCGAGGTTGACGGTGGTGCCGAAGACGTCGCCCATCCGGGAGGTGACGGTGCCGAAGGCCATGCCGACCCGCAGGGCGGGCATGTTGTCCTCCTCGGCGAGCGTCTCGACCAGGGAGAGGGCGATCTCGGCGACGGTGGCCGGGTCCTCGGAGACGAACAGGATCTCGTCGCCGAGGGTCTTGACCACCCGGCCGCCCTGGCCGGCGATCAGGTCGGAGCAGGTGTTCTCGAAGCCCTCGACGAGTTCGCCGAGCTCCTCCTCCTCCAGCCGGCGGGAGAGCCGGGTGAAGCCGACCAGGTCGGCGAAGGCGACGGCGAGGCGGCCGGAGGTGACCTCGTGGTCCTCGGCGGCCTGGACGACCCGGCCGGTGACGGCGGCGAGCTGGCGGCGCCAGACGTAGACCAGGAACTGCTCCAGTTCGGGCAGCAGCAGCTCGACCAGCGGGTAGGCGACGTCGGAGCGGCTCATGCCGGGTTCGACGGGCTGGGTGAGGTTGTCGAGGAAGGTGTCCATCTGCCAGCCCGCCAGCCGGGCGGTGGTCTGGCCGGTGGAGCGGGCGACCTGGATCGCCATGGGTTCGCTGAGCAGCCCGGACTCGATCAGGCCGGCCAGGCGGCGCAGCGCGATCACGTCGTTGTCGGTGAGGGCGCGGGACTGGCCGATGTCGGGGAAGCCCATGGCGCGCCAGAACCGGGTGGCGAGGTCCATCGGGACCTCGGCGGCCCGCGCGGCCTGGTACGGGGTGTACTTGCGCGGCGCGTCGAGGATCAGCCGCTCCAGGTCGGTGGCGACGGTGGTCTCGTCCGTCGCGCCGCTGCCGGAGCCCGTCGTGGCGCCGCCGTTGTCTGTCACCGGTCCGTCCCCGTGCGGTGGGCCGCACTTGTGTCTTGCCGTCTCCGAGGTGCGGGCAGCCGACCACCGCGGGGGTAGTGGCGAGCCTCACACCGCTGCCAGGTGGAATGTTCGCACGGAATCGCGTAATCCGGGGCATCCGCCCGGCAGCCGGTCGGCCGGTCCCGCTGGGTGAGACCGGCGCGGCCGTCCTCAGTCCTGCGGGCGCACGTGCACCACGTCCCCCGCGGCGACGGGGTGCCGGGCCCCGTCGGGGGTGCGCACCACCAGGCGGCCGTCGCCGTCCACCGCGACGGCCTCGCCGAGCAGTTCGCGCTCGCCGGGCAGCTGGACCCTCACCTGCCGGTTCAGCGTGGTGCAGCGGGCGGTGTACGCGGGCAGCAGGCCGCTGGCGTGCGGGTCGCCCGCGGCGGCGGTCCACTCGCCGTACAGCTCGGCGAACTCGCGCAGCACGGCGCGCAGCAGGGTGGACCGGTCGGTGGTCCCCGCCCCGGCCAGGGCGAGCGAGGTCGCGGTGGGGACGGGCAGCTCGTCGGCGCGCAGCGAGACGTTCAGGCCGAGGCCGGCCACCACGGCGCCGCCGGACAGTTCGGTGAGGATGCCGCCGAGCTTGCGCTCCTGCCCGTCGACGACGGTCTGCAGGTCGTTGGGCCACTTCAGGCCGGTACTCACCCCGGCGACCCGGTCGAGGGTGGCGGAGACGGCGGTGCCGATCAGGATCGGCAGCCAGCCGTAGCGCTCCGTCGGCACGCCCTGCGGGCGCAGCAGCAGCGACAGGAACAGCCCGGAGCGCGGCGGCGCGTTCCACCGGCGGTCCAGGCGGCCGCGTCCGGCGTGCTGCGACTCGGCGACCAGGACGCCGCCCTCGGGCGCGCCCTCCCTGGCGCGGGCGGCGAGGTCGGCGTTGGTGGAGCCGGTCTCGCTCACCACATCGAGTGAGGTCCACAGCGCCCCGGGGCGCAGCAGGTCGAGCCGCAGGGCCCGTTCGTCCAGCGGCGGGCGCTCCAGGTCGGTCCACGGGGAGGGGCCGTCGTGGCCGAAGCCGCGCAGGCCGGAGCGGCGGGGGCGGGGGCTGTCGGGAGTGGTCACCCGGCCAGCCTAGGGGCACGTGCAGCGGCCACATGCCGCATCATCGTCCCGCACCACGGGCAGGTGGACGATGTGTCGATGGCCATAACCACGAACGTCCCCGTCCTGGATACGCTGCTGGGCGGTAGACCGCAGCGCCGCCCTGCCCGCCCCCCTCGCGCGCCGGGCCGGCGGCCGAGGACGCAGGGAGAGCCACCGGAATGACCCAGGCACCGCAGGACCCGCACACCACCGCCGGGAAGCTCGCCGACCTCCGCCGACGGATCGACGAGGCGGTGCACTCCGGCTCGGCCGCGGCGGTGGAGAAGCAGCACGCCAAGGGCAAGCTGACGGCCCGCGAGCGGATCGCCGAACTGCTGGACGAGGACTCCTTCGTGGAGTTCGACGAGTTCGCCCGGCACCGCTCCACCAACTTCGGCCAGGAGAAGAACCGCCCGTACGGCGACGGCGTGGTCACCGGCTACGGCACCGTGGACGGCCGTCAGGTCGCCGTGTTCGCGCAGGACTTCACGGTCTTCGGCGGCTCGCTGGGCGAGGTGTTCGGCGAGAAGATCGTCAAGGTGATGGACTTCGCGCTGAAGACCGGCTGCCCGATGATCGGCATCAACGACTCCGGCGGCGCCCGGATCCAGGAGGGCGTGGTCTCGCTCGGCCTGTACGGCGAGATCTTCCGCCGCAACGTGCACGCCTCCGGCGTGATCCCGCAGATCTCGCTGATCATGGGCCCGTGCGCGGGCGGCGCGGTCTACTCCCCCGCGGTGACCGACTTCGTGGTGATGGCCGACAAGACCTCCCACATGTTCATCACCGGGCCGGACGTGATCAGGACGGTCACCGGCGAGAGCGTCGACATGGAGGAGCTCGGCGGCGCCCGCACCCACAACACCAAGTCCGGCAACGCGCACTACCTGGCCGCCGACGAGAAGGAGGCGATCGAGTACGTCAAGGCGCTGCTGTCGTACCTGCCCTCCAACAACCTCACCGACCCGCCGGCCTACCCCGAGCAGGCCGACCTCACCGTCACCGCCGAGGACCTCGAACTCGACACCATCGTCCCGGACTCGGCGAACCAGCCGTACGACATCCGCCGGGTGATCGAGCACGTCCTGGACGACGGGGACTTCCTGGAGGTCCAGCCGCTGTACGCGGGGAACATCGTGGTCGGCTTCGGCCGGGTCGAGGGCCACCCGGTCGGCGTGGTCGGCAACCAGCCGATGGACCTGGCCGGCTGCCTGGACATCGCCGCCAGCGAGAAGGCGGCCCGCTTCGTGCGCACCTGCGACGCCTTCAACATCCCGGTGCTGACCTTCGTCGACGTGCCCGGCTTCCTGCCCGGCACCGGCCAGGAGTGGGACGGCATCATCCGGCGCGGCGCCAAGCTGATCTTCGCCTACGCGGAGGCCACCGTGCCGCTGATCACCGTCATCACCCGCAAGGCCTTCGGCGGCGCGTACGACGTGATGGGCTCCAAGCACCTCGGCGCCGACCTCAACCTGGCCTGGCCGACCGCCCAGATCGCCGTGATGGGCGCCCAGGGCGCGGTCAACATCCTGCACCGCCGCGAGATCGCCGCCGCCGAGGCCCAGGGCCTCGGCGAGGAGCGCCGCGCCGAGCTCCTCGCCTCGTACGAGGACACCCTGCTCAACCCGTACCTGGCCGCCGAGCGCGGCTACGTCGACGCGGTCATCGCGCCCAGCGAGACCCGGCGGCACATCGTCCGCGGGCTGCGGGCGCTGCGCGGCAAGCGGGAGGCGCTGCCGCCCAAGAAGCACGGCAACATCCCGCTCTGACCCCCGAAGGGACCACCGCACCATGACGCCCATTCAGGTGCTGCACGGGCAGCCGACCCCCGAGGAGCTGGCCACCGTCCTGGCGGTGGTCCATTCCCGGGCCGCGACCCGGGCCGCCGAAGGCCCCGCCCGCGGCCCGGCCACCGCCTGGACCACCCGCACCGCCCGCCCGCTCCCGCCCCCGGGCCCGCACGCCTGGCGCACCAGCTTCTGGGCCCGCTGAGGGCCTACGCCCCACCCGCCCGGACGGCCTCGGCGACCCGGGCGGGTGAGGTGCGCCAGGGGGCGCCGTGGCCGGGCAGGATCCAGGAGGCCGGGAGGTCGGCGATCCGGTCGAGGGAGGCGAGCGCCCCGGCGGGGTCGTCGGTGAAGGGGGCGGGCTGGGGGCCGCGGCGTCCGGTGAGGACGTGACGGGTGGTCAGCGCGTCACCGACGAAGAGCGCGTCGGCGAGCGGGACGTGCACGGCCACGCTGCCCGGGGAGTGGCCCGGCAGGCCGACGATCACGGGGCTGCCCGGCAGGTCCAGCACGTCGCCGTCGGAGACTTCGGTGACGGCGCCGAGGTACCGGGTGCGCAGGCCGTTCTTGCGCAGGGCGTGGCCGAGGAAGCCGAGCGCCGGGCCGAGGCGCCAGGGGCCGGTCGCGACGGGGGGCTTCTTCCCGGTGCGGGCGCGCTCGGCGTCGGCGGCGTGCACGTACACCGGGACGCCGTGGGCGCTGCGCAGGCGTTCGGCGAAGCCGAGGTGGTCGGAGTCGCCGTGGGTGAGGACCAGGCCGCGGACGTCGTCGACGGACTTGCCGAGGGAGCGCAGTTCGCGCTGCAGGTCGCGCCAGTGGCCGGGCAGTCCGGCGTCGACGAGGGTGACGCCCTCGTCGGTGTCGACGAGGTAGCAGGCCACGGTGTCGTTGCCGAGGCGGTGCAGGTGGGGGGCGAGTCTCACGGGAGCTTCCCTTCGAGGGGCGTGGGGGGCGGGGTGCGCGGGTCTCAGAACATCCCGTGCGGCACCTGTTCCTCGTCCGGCACCGGTTGAACCACGTCCCAGTGCTCGACGATCAAACCGTCGGCCAACCGCCAGACGTCGATGACGGCGGTGCCGCGCGGGTCCTCGTCCGTGGTCATGCAGTAGTGCACCACCACGTGCTCCTCGTCGGCGACGACCCGCTTGAGGTCGAGCCGGGCGCGGGCCACCGGGGCCGCGGCGACGAAGGCGAGGAAGGCGTCCCGCCCGGAGGGGTTGCCGGGGCTGTGCTCGACGAAGTCCTCGTGCAGGAGCGTGCGGAGGACCTCGGTGTCCCCCGCCGCGAACCGGGTGAAGCCGTCGATGACCAGGCGCCTGTTGCGGGCGGCCGTGCTGTTGTCGTCCATGCCGTCCACCCTCGCCGGGGGCGCCCGGCCGCGTCGATTACCTCCCTCGTCATCGACGCGGACGGCCGGGACCGGCGAGAATCCGCACATGATCCAGGACCGGCCGGTCGGTGAACTGCTGCGCGAGTGGCGGCACCGCAGGGGGCTCAGCCAGCTCGACCTGGCGATCCAGGCGGGCGTCTCCGCGCGACACGTCAGCTTCGTGGAGACCGGGCGGACCGTCCCCAGCAGTGCGATGGTGCTGCGCCTGGCCGAGCACCTGGCCGTCCCGCTGCGGCACCGCAACCGCCTGCTGGTGGCGGCCGGGCACGCCCCCGTCGTCCGCCAACGGCCCCTGGACGACCCGGAGCTGGCCCCGGCCCGGGCCGTCCTGGAGCAGGTCCTGCGCGGGCACGAGCCGTACCCGGCGCTGGCCGTGGACAGCCGCTGGAACCTGCTGTCCGCCAACGGCGCGGTCGACGTCTTCCTGGACGGCGTCGACCCGGCGCTGCTGCGGCCGCCGGTCAACATGATGCGGCTGGGCCTGCACCCCGGCGGGTTCGCGCCGCGCCTGCGCAACCTGGAGCAGGTCCGGGCCCACCTGCTGCCCCGGCTGGCCCGGCAGGCCGCCCGCAGCGGCGACCCCGAACTGCACGCGCTGCACGAGGAGTTGCTCTCCTACGGCCCGGCGGCCGATCCACCGCCGCCGGACCCCGCCGCCATCGCGCTGCCCGTCCGGATCGACCACCGCGGCACCGAGCTGTGCTTCGTCAACACCATCACCACGTTCGGCGCCGCCTTCGACGTCACGCTGGAGGAGCTCGCCGTCGAGGCGTACTTCCCCGCCGACGACACCACCGCCCGCTTCTTCCGCACCGGCGCCCCCGGCGACGGGGAGCGCCGGGCCTAGGCGTCCCGGCGGCCGGTCAGCGTGAAACTTCCCGGGCCGAGGGCCGCGATCAGGAGGAAGGCCCAGCAGAACAGGACGGCGGGCTCGCCGCCGTTCTGGATCGGGAGGAGCGCGTTCTCCTGGTGGACGGAGAAGTAGGCGTAGGCCATGGAGCCGGAGGCGACGAGCGCGGCGACGCGGGTGCCGAGGCCGAGCACGACGAGGGCGCCGCAGACGAGTTGGATGACGGCGGCGTACCAGCCGGGCCAGGTCCCGGCCTCGACGGTGCCGCCGCCGTGGGCCCCGCCGAGGACGCCGAACAGGGAGGCGGCGCCGTGGCAGGCGAAGAGCAGGCCGACGACGACGCGGTACAGCGCGATGAGGTGGGGGCGGGCCGCGTCGGTGGTGGTCCGCGCGGTGGTGAGGAACTGGGACACGGGGCTTCTCCTCTGCCGAAACCAGTGGGGTGGTTCTGGAGGCGTGCGCGTGCCCTGACCATGGGGGGACCCGGTGCCGGGCGCAGGAGCGCTCCGACGGCCCGCACGCCGCCGATCATGGACCCGACAATCCAGTTGCTCCATTGCAGGGAACCGGGGCCCGGACGTCAAGCGGGCACCCGAACCATTTCCGCTACGCCGGACTGAGTACGGATACTCAGGCGCGCCCGCCCCTCCCGTTGCAGGCTGGTGAGGTGCTCTGGTCAGACCCCCGCGACGAGCCGTCGCAAGAGGCCCGCGAGGTGCTGCGCAGGCTTCGGCGGACGGCGCTGGTGCTCGCGCTGCTGGCGCTCGCGGGGGCCGCCCTGGTGCTGGTGTAGGCCGCTAGGCTTGGTCGCATGACCGCTCGCCGTCCGCTGGTTCTCGCGTCCGCCTCCCCCGCCCGGTTGGGCCTGCTGCGGCAGGCGGGCCTGGATCCGCTGGTGCGGGTGAGCGGGGTGGACGAGGACGCGCTGAGCGCCGCGACGCCCGGGGAGCTGGCGCTGGTGCTGGCGGTGGCGAAGGCGGAGAAGGTCGCGCAGGAGCTGGCCGCCGAGCCGGGCGAGCCGCCGCTCGTGGTGGGCTGCGACTCGGTGCTGGAGCTGGACGGCGCCGCGCTGGGCAAGCCGGCCGACGCGGCGGAGGCGGTGGCCCGCTGGCGGTCGATGCGGGGGCGTTCGGGCGTGCTGCGCACCGGCCACTGCGTGATCGACACCGCGACCGGGAAGCGGGCCGCCGAGACCGCCTCCACCACCGTCCGGTTCGGGACGCCGGACGACGCCGAGGTCGCCGCGTACGTCGCCTCCGGCGAACCGCTGCACGTGGCCGGGGCGTTCACCCTGGACGGCCGTTCGGCACCGTTCGTGGAGGGGATCGACGGCGACCCCGGCAACGTGATCGGGCTGTCGCTGCCGCTGCTGCGCCGCCTGCTCTCCGAGCTGGACGTGCGCATCACCGACCTCTGGACGACGGGGGCCCGGAGGGCCTAACCCCCCGCGGGGGCGTGCTCGGCCAGGTAGCCGAGCACGTCGGGCAGGGCGCCGTCCTGGAGCAGCGGGGCGCCGTGGTTGGCGCCGGGGTAGATCTTGAGCTGCTTGTCCTCGGCGACGGAGGCGTCGTAGAGGGCCTGGGCGTTCTCGGCGAACGGGGAGTCGAGCTGCTCGGCGGCGAAGTAGGTGGGCGTCCTCACCACGGTGACCGCGAGACCGGCGTTGTACAGCGAGGTCGCCCGGGGCGAGCTGAGCGAGACCACGGCCTTGACCGGCAGCGGGTTGTCGAGCTTGGCGGCGACCAGCGAGGCGGCGGCGCCCTTGGAGGCGCCGACCAGGGCGACCTGGGTGACGCCCTTGCCCTGGTAGTGGCGTTCGGCGGCCTTGATGGCCTCGGTGACGTCGCCCGAACAGGTGACGGCGAGGACCGCGTACCCGGCCCCGGTGAACCGGTCGAGGACCGGGACCCACTCGCAGAGCGAGCCGTCGGCCTGGTGCGAGAAGATCACGCCGACCTTGGCGTGCCCGGCGTCGGAGTCCCGGTAGTAGGCGTCCAGCCGGTTCCCGGCGGCACTGCCGCCGTCGAGGGTGAAGGCCCCCTTCGCGGCCTGGTCCCGGGTGAGGCAGCCGTAGGTGTCGACGCTCGGGCCGGGCGGGGCGGCGACCCCGCCGGAGCCGGAGCCGGAGCCGCTGGAGCAGGCGGTGAGCAGCAGCACGGTCGCGGCCAGCGCGACGGGCAGTGCGGAACGCTTCACGTTTCCCCCGTGAATCGTGCGGGTGGTGCGCTTGTGGCTGAGACGCTAGGGAGCGGGCGGGCCGGGGTCAATGGTCCGGACCATTCGGTCGTCGCGGGGGGCGCCGGAGGGAAATGGAGCGATCGATTCCGCTTCCGGGGTGCGGAATCGGACAGAACCGGGCCCGCACATCTGTCACAGAGTTCCACTCCCCTGCCACCGGGGCCCGGTTAGGCTGACGCAGCCGGGCCGGAGAGGAGCGACGAGGAGCGGAAGATGACCGATGGTGTGCTCAACGTCGTTCTGGGAGTGGTCGCTTCGGCGATCAGCGGTGCGCTCGGCTGGCTGGCCCAGTCGGTGCGCCGACGGCGCCGGCTGGAGCGGGAGCGGGCCTTCTTCGGACTCCCGGCCGCCGGCGAGGCACTGCTGGTGGTCAACCGTCAGGCCGGGGCGCCGGACCGGGCGAGCGTGGCCCGCGACGACGTGTACGCGCTGATGGAGCTGGCCGCGCTGGTGCGCGGTTGCGGCGCGCAGGCGACGCTGACCGGGCACGACGAGGTCCGGCAGGGGCTGGGCGACAAGACCGAGTTCTGCGTGGGCGGCCCGGTGAGCAACAAGCGGACGGCCGCGCACCTGGCGTCCTGGCTGCCCGGGGTCTCGTTCGTCGAGCCGCCGCAGGAGGCCGGGCACCCGGTGCAGACCCTGCTGGCCGGTGCGCGCGAGTTCCGGTTCCGGACGTCGGCGGAGGAGCCCGGCCAGCGGGCGTACGTGCTGCTGGCCCGCATACACCTGCGGGCGGGCAGCCGGCCGGTGTTCGTGATAGCCGGGCAGACCGCGGTGTCCAACCACGCCGCGGCCCGCTACCTGGCCGCGCACCACCGGACGCTGGCCCGCAAGCACGGCCGGGACGGCACCTTCGCGGTGGTGCTGCGCCTGGTGAACGCCCGGGCCTACGGGCCGGACGTGGTCGAGTTCGAGGCCGACGTGACGGCCGCGGCGACCACCCGTCCCCAGCCGGCGGCCGTCTGAACCGACCCGGTGTGGCCAAGGCCACCCCGCCCCCGCGAACCCTCCCGCACCCCGGCGCGCGGGCGCCACGCGCCCGCTGCCTGCGGCGCGGCGCCAACCTCCGCCGCCCGCAAGGGAGTCCGACCACCGAGCGTGTGAGCACGCTCACCACCAGGGACTACTCGCCGGTAGCGCCCTCCAATCCATAGACTCGACGAGGTTCGAGAAGGGAGCCACAGTGCGCAAGGTGCTCATCGCCAACCGCGGAGAAATCGCCGTCCGCGTCGCCCGGGCCTGCCGGGATGCCGGTATCGCCAGCGTCGCGGTGTACGCGGAGCCTGACCGGGACGCGCTGCACGTGCGGGCGGCCGACGAGGCCTACGCGCTGGGCGGCGACACCCCGGCCACCAGCTACCTGGACATCGCCAAGGTGCTCAAGGCCGCTGCCGACTCGGGCGCGGACGCGGTCCACCCCGGGTACGGCTTCCTGTCCGAGAACGCCGAGTTCGCGCAGGCCGTGCTCGACGCCGGCCTGACCTGGATCGGTCCGCCGCCGCAGGCCATCCGCGACCTCGGCGACAAGGTCACCGCCCGGCACGTGGCCCAGCGCGCCGGCGCCCCGCTGGTCGCGGGCACCGCCGACCCGGTCTCGGGCGCCGACGAGGTGGTGGCCTTCGCCACCGAGCACGGCCTGCCGGTCGCCATCAAGGCGGCGTTCGGCGGCGGCGGCCGCGGCCTGAAGGTCGCCCGCACGCTGGAGGAGATCCCCGAGCTGTACGAGTCGGCGGTCCGCGAGGCGGTCGCCGCGTTCGGCCGCGGCGAGTGCTTCGTCGAGCAGTACCTGGACAAGCCGCGGCACGTGGAGACCCAGTGCCTGGCCGACCAGCACGGCAACGTGGTGGTCGTCTCCACCCGCGACTGCTCGCTGCAGCGCCGCCACCAGAAGCTGGTCGAGGAGGCGCCCGCGCCGTTCCTCACCCCCGAGCAGAACGCCGAGCTGTACCGCGCCTCCAAGGCGATCCTGCGCGAGGCGGGCTACGTCGGCGCCGGCACCTGCGAGTTCCTGGTCTCCCAGGACGGCCTGATCTCCTTCCTGGAGGTCAACACCCGCCTGCAGGTCGAGCACCCGGTCTCCGAGGAGGTCGCCGGCATCGACCTGGTCCGCGAGATGTTCCGGATCGCGGACGGCGAGGAGCTCGGCTACGACGACCCGGAGATCCGCGGCCACTCCTTCGAGTTCCGGATCAACGGCGAGGACCCGGGCCGCAACTTCCTGCCCGCGCCCGGCACCGTCACGCTGTTCGCCCCGCCGTCCGGCCCGGGCGTCCGGCTGGACGCCGGCGTCGAGTCCGGCTCGGTGATCGGCCCCGCCTGGGACTCCCTGCTGGCGAAGCTGATCGTCACCGGCGCCGACCGCAAGCAGGCCCTGCAGCGCGCCAAGCGCGCCCTGGAGGAGTTCAAGGTCGAGGGCATGGCCACCGCCATCCCGTTCCACCAGGCCGTGGTGACCGACCCCGCCTTCGCCCCCGAACTGACCGGCTCCACCGAGCCGTTCACGGTCTACACCCGGTGGATCGAGACCGAGTTCGAGAACACCATCCCGGCGTTCGTCGGCGCCGGCGCCGACGGCGAGGAGCCCGAGGGCCGCGAAACCGTGGTCGTCGAGGTCGGCGGCAAGCGGATCGAGGTCTCGCTGCCCTCCTCGCTGGGCGTGGCCGCGGCCCCCGCGGCCGGGGCGTCCGCCGCCAAGGCCAAGCGCCGGGCGGGCACCAAGAAGGCCGCCTCGGCGGTCTCCGGCGACACCCTGGCCTCGCCGATGCAGGGCACCATCGTGAAGGTCGCCGTGGAGGAGGGCCAGGTCGTCGCCGAGGGCGAGCTGATCGTCGTCCTGGAGGCGATGAAGATGGAGCAGCCGCTGAACGCCCACAAGGCCGGCACCGTCGTCGGCCTCAAGGCCGAGGTCGGCGCCTCGGTCTCCAGCGGCGCCGCGCTCTGCGAGATCAAGGACGTCTGAGCACGGGACGCGTGACGGAAGGGCGGCGGGAGTCCACGGACTCCCGCCGCCCTTCCGGTCATCCGGCCGCGCCCAGCACCAACTCCTCGACGCCGCACAGGAACTGCACCATCTGCTCCCGGCCCAGCAGCGCGCCGTCCACCACCATCCGCAGCTCCACCGCGCCGGGCACCACCACCACGTCCACCGCGACGGACACCCCCGGGCGGGCCGGGAACGCGCCGGGGAAGCTCAACTCCCGCTCCGCCGAGCCCGGTTGCTCCGATCCGTCGGACATCAGCGCGGCCAGCGGATCCCGGGTGTCGTTCCAGAACACCGAGTGGTCGGCCAACTCGACGCCCGAGGAGCGCAGTTGCTCCAGATCGGCGTCCAACTGCGGCTTGTCGTAACCGGAGTGGCGGTAGGCGGTGAGCGCCGGGCCCTGGGCGCGGCGGACGGTCTCGGCGAAGTCCTCGGCGATCTCCGGGAGGTGGAACAGCCCCTCCTGGGCCAGCGTGGTGACGGCCTCGGCGGACTGCTCGGTGAACCGGTTGCCGACCACCACCTGGCACAGGAAGCCGCGCTGTCCGCCGAGCCGCGCCAACTCGGTGGCGGCGGCAGCCAGCAGCACCGTGGCGTCGCTGCTGCGCAGCCGGGCGGCGGCCACCGGCAGCGCGGCGGCCAGCGCCGGGGAGCGCAGCACCGCGTACGGGAAGGGCCGCTCCGGGTCGGGCTCGGCGGCCGGGCGGGGCAGCAGGGCGCGCGGGCCGAGCGCCAGCTTCTCCCGCCAGTGCCGCCGGGCGGCGGCGTCCCGGCGGCGGCCGCGCGGCGAGCACTGCTCGGCGGCCTCCTCCAGCGGCTGGGCGAACTCCCGTTCGGCGCGCAGCTCTTCGGCGGTGCGCCCGGCGGAGAGCAGCATCAGGTCGCGGACCATCCGGCGCATCCCCCAGCCGTCCGCGGCGGTGTGCGAGAGCACGATCACGGCCTGCCGGACCAGGCCGTCGACCAGCACCAGGGCCAGTCGCACCGGCCACTCGCGGGCCGGGTCGAAGGGCTCGGCGGCGTACTCGGCGACCAGCTCCGCGGCGGCCGCGGCGGCCAGTTCGGGCGTGTCCCGGTGCAGCAGCGCCACCGGGAGGACGCCGTCGGCGTCGACGACCTGCACCAGGTCGCCGTCCTCCGTGAGCAGCCGGGTGCGCAACGCGTCGTGCAGGTGCAGCAGTTCGGTGTAGGCGCGGAGCACCGCGTCCGGAGCCAGGCCGGGGGCGACGGGGGCGGCCAGCCGCAGGTTGTAGCGGGGCGCGTCGCTGCCGAGCCGGAGCAGGGCGGAGTGGATGGCGCGCTGCCCCCAGGTCGCGGGGCCGCGGCCGCCGCGGGCCTGACGCACCGTCAGTTCGGTCGTGCGGTCGAGTGTTTCGCTCGCTGCGTCCATGGGGGCAGACGCTACAAGCGGGTCGGTCGGGGCGGCCAGGGGTCGGCACCGGGCGGGCCGGAACCGGTCAGCGGGGCGCCCCGGGGGCGGTCGGCCGGAGCGCCGTCAGCGGATCCGCTCGGCGAGCCGGGCGGCGGGCGGCAGAGCGCCGGGCGGGGCGGGGCGGCGCTGGCCGGGCAGCGGGCTGCCGGGGGCCAGGCCGGGCGGCCCGGACGGGCGGCGGGCGGCCTGCGGGTGAGCCCCGGGCTCGGCGGTCAGGCCGAGCGAGGCCACCGAGACCTGCACCCCGCAGTCGGCGAGCGCGTGCTGTTCGCGGGAGGTGAGGTCGTCCAGCATGGTGCGCTCGTCGGTGACCAGCCGGGTGATCGCCTCGGTGGCGACGGTCTGGAACATGCTGTCCGCACCGAGCTTGGTGTGGTCGGCCAGCACGATCACCTCGTTGGCGGCCTGCACCAGCGCCCGGTCGACCGAGGCGGAGAGCATGTTGGCGGTGGACAGGCCGCGTTCGGCGGTCAGGCCGCTGCCGGAGATGAACGCCTTGGTGACCCGCAGCCCGGCCAGCGACTGCTCGGCGCCGCTGCCCACCAGGGCGTAGTTGGAGCCGCGCAGGGTGCCGCCGGTCATCACCACCTCGACCCGGTTGGCGTGCGCCAGCGCCTGGGCGACCAGCAGCGAGTTGGTGACCACCGTCAGCCCCGGCACCCGGGCGAGCCGGCGGGCCAGCTCCTGGGTGGTGGTGCCGGCGCCGACCACGATGGCGTCGCCCTCCTCGACCAGGTCCGCGGCGAGGTCGGCGATGGCGCTCTTCTCGGCGGTGGCGAGGTGGGTCTTCTGCGGGTAGCCCGGGTCACGGCTGAACCCGCCGGGCAGCACCGCTCCGCCGTGGCGGCGGTCGAGCAGCCCTTCGGACTCCAGCGCCCGGACGTCCCGACGGACGGTGACTTCGGAGGTCTGGACGACGCGGGCCAGTTCACGGAGCGACACGGCTCCGTTGGCGCGCACCATCTCTAGGATCAACTGGCGACGTTCTGCTGCAAACACAGGACCGACGGTAACCCGAGTGACCGTCTGCTTTCAGGCGTTTGCACCTGGTAACGGGATTTGCTCACCTCGGAACGGCGCACGACCGTACAATGCGCGCCCCTCCGACCGGGTGAGCCGGGCAGTGCGCGCCCGGCTCGTTCCCGTACGTCCCGCGCGCCCCTAGGAGCCCGCGCCCTCGCGCTTGCGGATGTGCAACTGGCGGGCCGCCTCGGCGGTCGAGCCGGACAGCGACGGGTAGACCGTGAAGGCGCTCGCGACCTGTTCCACCGTCAGGTTGTTGTCCACCGCCAGCGAGATGGAGTGGATCAGCTCGGAGGCGCGCGGGGCGACCACCACGCCGCCGACCACGATGCCGGTGCCGGGGCGGGCGAACAGCTTCACGAAGCCGTCCCGGATGCCCTGCATCTTGGCCCGCGGGTTGCCGCGCAGCGGGAGCTTGACCTCGACGGCGTCCATCTTCCCGCAGGACACGTCGGCGTGGGTGTAGCCGACGGTGGCGATCTCCGGGTCGGTGAACACGTTGGACGCCACGGTCTTCAGGTTCAGCGGCTGCACCGCGTCGCCGAGCGCGTGGTACATCGCGATCCGGCCCTGCATGGCGGCCACCGAGGCCAGCATGAAGACGCCGGTGCAGTCGCCCGCCGCGTACACGCCGGGGGCGGAGGTGCGGGAGACCCGGTCGACCTTGATCTGGCCCCAGTCGTTGACCGCGACCCCGGCCTCCTCCAGGCCCAGGTCCGCGGTGTTGGGGATGGAGCCGACCGCCATCAGGCAGTGCGTGCCGGTGATCACCTTGCCGTCGGCCAGGGTCACCTCCACCCGGTCGCCGATCCGCTTGGCGCTCTCGGCCCGGGAGCGGCTCATCACGTTCATGCCGCGGCGGCGGAACACGTCCTCCAGCACCTCGGCGGCGTCCGGGTCCTCGCCCGGGAGCACCCGGTCGCGCGAGGAGACCAGCGTGACGTTCGAGCCGAGCGCCTGGTAGGCGCCGGCGAACTCGGCGCCGGTGACGCCGGAGCCGACCACGATCAGCTCGCGCGGCAGCTCCTCCAGGTCGTACACCTGCGTCCAGGCGAGGATCCGCTCGCCGTCCGGCTGGGCGTCGGGCAGCTCGCGCGGGCGGACGCCGGTGGCGATCAGCACCGCGTCGGCGCGCACCGACTCGGTGCCGCCGTCGGCGAGGTCGACCAGCACCTCGCGGGAGCCGTCGATCGCCTGGCCGCCGCCGCCGAGCCGGCCGCGGCCGCGCAGCACGGTGACCCCGGCGCGGGTGACCGCCTGGGTGATGTCGTGGGACTGCGCGATCGCCAGGCGCTTCACGCGCCGGTTGACCTTGCCGAGGTCGACGCCGACCACCCGGGCCGGGTCGGCCGGGTCCGGCGTGCCGTCCGCGACCAGGATGCCGAGTTCCTCGTAGGAGCTGTCGAAGCTGGTCATCACCTCGGCGGTGGCGATCAGCGTCTTGGACGGCACGCAGTCCGTCAGCACCGCCGATCCGCCCAGACCGTCGCGGTCGACGACGGTCACCTCCGCGCCGAGCTGGGCGGCCACGAGGGCCGCCTCGTATCCGCCTGGTCCGCCACCGATGATCACGATCCGAGTCACGTGCTCCATTGTCCCGCACGCCGGAACCGATTCCACGCCGGGGCCGTTGTTGTAGCCCCGCCCGGCCCTACCCCGGCCCTCCCCCGGCCCTCCCCCGGCCCTACCCCGGCCCCGCTGCGGCCCCGCCGCTAGCCCGTCTGCTGGATCGAGGCCGACACCAGCACCCCGCCGGACACCGTGTAGGTGCCCTCGTAGGTCTTCGTGCTGCCGTCGGTCTGCACCGCGTAGATCACCGCGCGCACCTGGTTGGAGCCGAAGGTGCTGGTGGTGCCGAGGTAGATGCTGGCGGTGGTGGCGTAGCCCTTCACCCAGCCGTTGTAGTCGCTGCCGCCGATGTTCCTGCCGCCCAGCGCCCAGGCCGCCGCGTAGTCGTGGTTGCTGATGTCCTCGTAGTACTGCTGCACCACGGCGATCGCACTGGTGAGCGTCGGGTTGCCGCCCTTCGCGGTGGTGACCGTGACGGTCGGGTTCGGCGTGGCGGTGACCGTCTGCGGCGTGACGGTGACCGTGGGGGTCGGCGTCGGCGTGACGGTGACGGTCGGGGTGGGCGTCGCGGTGACGGTCACCGCGCCCGGCGGACTGGCCCCCGCCTGGCCGCCGCCGCCGTTGGACCCGCAGCCGACCGCGGTCGCCAGCAGCACCGCCGCCACGACCGGGACACCCGCCACCACCGGTAGTTGTCGCATCAGGACGCTCCCGTCCGGCGCGCACCCCGCCCCCGACCCGGCGGGTTCGCCCGCGGGGTGAGACCTCCCTCCACGGTAGGCCCGCTCCGGACACGCAGCCCGGTGGACCGTCCGGCTCCCGTAGGCTGGCGCCATGTCGCTCTACGCCGCCTACGCCACCAACCTCGACGCCCGGCAGATGTCCCGCCGCGCCCCGCACTCCCCGCTGCGCGGCACCGGCTGGCTGCCCGGCTGGCGGCTGACCTTCGGCGGCGAGCAGCTCGGCTGGGAGGGCTCGCTGGCCACCGTGGTGGAGGACGAGAAGGAGCAGGTCTTCGTCTCGCTCTACGACGTCGCCCCGATGGACGAGGACGGCCTGGACCGCTGGGAGGGCGTGCAGCTCGGCATCTACCGCAAGGTGAAGCTGCGCGCGCAGACCCTGGACGGCGAGGTCGCGGTCTGGACGTACGTGCTGAACGACTACGAGGGCGGGCTGCCCGCCGCCCGCTACCTGGGCCTGATCGCGGACGCGGCGGAGAGCGCCGGCGCCCCCGACGACTACGTGCTGGACCTGCGCCGCCGCCCCTGCTGACGGCCGCGCCGGTTGACGGCCGCCCTCGCCGGGCCGCTGTGGGTTCCGCCGGGAACCCTTGCCGCCGCGGGGACGAATGCCGTGCTTCCGCGCAATCCGGGTAACGATCCGGCATGGCCTGGGCGTGCTGTCTACGCGCGTAGGCAGATTTGACCTATCCTCGACCGCGTGAACGCATCTCCTCAGACGGTCGTCTCCGCCGACCCCTACGCCGCCGCCCGGGCCGCTGCCGACCGGCTGCGCGGACTCACCGGCGCCGAGCGCCACGACGTCGCCCTGGTGATGGGCTCCGGCTGGGTGCCGGCCGCCGACGCCCTGGGCGAGACGCTGGCCGAGTTCCCGGTCACCGACCTGCCCGGCTTCCCCGCCCCCTCGGTGGCCGGCCACGCCGGCACCATCCGCTCGGTGCGGATCCCCGGCGCGGGCGAGGAACGCCGGGCCCTGGTCTTCCTCGGCCGCAACCACTACTACGAGGGCCACGGCGTGGCCACCGTGGTGCACGGCGTGCGCACCGCCGCCGCGGCGGGCTGCCGGACGGTCGTGCTCACCAACGGCTGCGGCGGCCTGCGCGAGGGCTGGGTCCCCGGCCAGCCGGTGCTGATCAGCGACCACATCAACCTGACCGCGGACTCCCCGATCGTCGGCGCCAACTTCGTCGACCTCACCGACCTGTACTCCAAGCGCCTGCGCACCCTCTGCCGCGAGATCGACCCGTCCCTCGACGAGGCCGTCTACGTGCAGTTCCGCGGCCCGCACTACGAGACCCCGGCCGAGGTCAACATGGCCCGGGTGATCGGCGGCGAGCTCGTCGGCATGTCCACCACCCTGGAGGCCATCGCCGCCCGCGAGGCCGGGGCCGAGGTGCTCGGCATCTCGCTGGTCACCAACCTGGCCGCGGGCATCACCGGCGAGCCCCTCAACCACGCCGAGGTGCTGGCGGCCGGCAAGGCGTCCGCCGAGCGGATGGGCGCGCTGCTGGCGAAGGTCCTGGAACGGATCTGACACCCCGGCGGGGGCCGGACTCCCCCGCGGCGGCGCGCGGCTGACGGAGAATCGGGAACGTGGCGACGAGGAGCGCGGGGCGGCCGGACGGGTCGGGAACCGGGAGGGCCGGTTCCCGACCCGCCCGCCGCCCGCACGCTGCCCGCCCGCCCGTCGCACCCTCCGCACGTGCCGCACGCCTCGTCCTCACACCTCTCACCCCTCGTCCTCACACACCCAGGGAGCGGGCCGCATGCCGCAGGCACCCACCAACGACCTCCTCGACCGGGCCCGCACCTGGCTGGCCGAGGACCCCGACCCGGAGACCCGCGCCGAGCTGACCGCGCTGCTGGCGGCCGCCGAGGGGCCGGAGGCCGAGGCGGAGGAGCGGATCGCCTGGTCCCGGCTGGCCGAACGCTTCGCCGGGCGGCTGCAGTTCGGCACCGCCGGACTGCGCGGCGAGCTGGGCGCCGGGCCGATGCGGATGAACCGGGCCGTGGTGATCCGGGCCGCGGCGGGCCTGGCCGCGTACGTCCGCAAGCACCCCGGGCTCGGCGACCTGGTGGTGATCGGCTACGACGCCCGGCACAAGTCGTACGACTTCGCGCTGGACACCGCGGCCGTGGTGGTCGGCGCCGGGCTGCGGGCCGCGCTGCTGCCGCGGGCGCTGCCGACCCCCGTGCTGGCGTTCGCGATCCGGCACCTGGGGGCGGCGGCCGGGGTGGTGGTCACCGCCAGCCACAACCCGCCGCAGGACAACGGCTACAAGGTGTACCTGGGCGACGGCTCGCAGATCGTCCCGCCCGCGGACGCGGACATCGCCGCCGAGATCGACGCGCTGGGCGCGCTCGCCGACGTCCCGCGCGCGGAGGGCGGCTGGGAGGTGCTCGGCGAGGACGTGCTCGCCGCCTACCTCGCCCGCGCCGTCTCGGTGCTGGACCCCGTCGGCCCGCGCGAACTCACCACCGTCTACACCCCGTTGCACGGCGTCGGCCGCGACGTCCTGCTCGCCGCGTTCGCCGCCGCCGGGTTCCCCGCGCCGACCGTGGTCGCCGAACAGGCCGAGCCGGACCCGGACTTCCCCACCGTCGCGTTCCCCAACCCGGAGGAGCCCGGCGCGATGGACCTCGCCTTCGCCGCCGCCCGCGCGGCCCGCCCCGACCTGGTGATCGCCAACGACCCGGACGCCGACCGCTGCGCCGTCGCCGTCCCCACCCCGGATGGCGACTGGCGGATGCTCCGCGGCGACGAGGTCGGCGCCCTGCTGGGCGCGGCCGTCGCCGCCAAGGGCGCGCCGGGCGTGTTCGCCACCACCATCGTCTCCTCCACCCTGCTCGGCAAGATCGCCGCCGCGGCCGGGCTGGGCTACGCCGAGACCCTCACCGGCTTCAAGTGGATCTCCCGCACCGAGGGCATCCGCTACGGCTACGAGGAGGCGCTCGGCTACTGCGTCGACCCGGACGGCGTGCGCGACAAGGACGGCGTCACCGCCGCCCTCCAGATCGCCGAACTCGCCGCCGGGCTGAAGCGCGACGGCCGCACCCTCACCGACCTGCTGGACGAACTCGCCCTCGCGCACGGCCTGCATGCCACCGACCAGCTCTCGGTCCGCGTCGACGACCTCTCCGTCATCTCGGACGCGATGGCCACCCTCCGCGACAAGCCCCCGACCGAACTGGCCGGCCTCACCGTAACCCGCGCCGACGACCTGTCCGCGGGCAGCGCCGACCTGCCGCCCACCGACGGCCTGCGCTACCTCCTCACCGGCCCGTCCGTCACCTCCGCCCGGGTCGTCGTCCGCCCCTCCGGCACCGAGCCCAAGCTCAAGTGCTACCTGGAGGCCGTCCTCCCGGTCGCCACCGCCGCCGACCTGCCCGCCGCCCGCCTCCGTGCCCAGGCCCTGCTGGACGCCCTCAAGCAGGACTTCGCCACCGCCGCGGGCCTGGCCTGACGGCTCAGGACGCCCGGCCGCCGCCGCGGTACGCGGCGACCACCGTGCCCAGCAGGCCGGGGAAGCGCTCCTCCAGGTCGGCCGCGCGCAGGGTGGTCAGGCGGCGGTTGGCCTCCTCGCGGTGCCGGATCAGGCCCGCCTCGCGCAGCACCTTGAAGTGGTGGCTGAGGGTGGAGGGCGCGACGTCCACCGGGAAGGTGCCGCAGGCGCGTTCGGGCTCCGCGCTGAGGGTCTGCACGATGGTCATCCGGGTCGGGTCGGAGAGCGCGTGCAGGACGTCCAGCAGGTCGATGTCGGCGGTCTCGGGGTAGTGGGGGGCCTCGCGGCGGCGGCTGGGACGGGGCACGGGCGCCTCCTCCAGGGATGTTCGACAGATGTCGAAGTTGCGTGGTACTAATTTCGACGTTCGTAGAACATCGTATCTCGAAACACGCCCAGGGGGACCACCGTGCGCGCACTCGTGATGACCGAAGCAGGCGGCGCCGAACACAGCCGCGTCCTCGACCTCGAACCGCCGCGGCCGGGCCCCGGCCAGGTCGCGGTCGACGTCGCCTACGCCGGACTCAACTTCGTCGACGTGATGGCCCGCCGCGGCGACGCCGCCTACACCGGCAGCTGGCCGCACCACCCCGGCAAGGAGGTCGCCGGAACCGTCCGCGCCCTCGGCGAGGGCGTCACCCACCTCGCCGTCGGCACCCCCGTGGTCGCCGCCACCCGGGCCGGCGGCCTCGCCGAGGTCGCGCTCGCCGACGCGGCCCTCACCGTCCCCGTCCCCGCCGGCGTCCCGCTGCACGTCGCCGCCACCGCCCCGCTCGGCCTCGCCACCACGCTCCTGCTGCTGACCGACGCCGGACGCTTCGCCCCCGGCGAGAGCGTCCTCGTCCACTCGGCCGGCGGCGGCGTCGGCACCGCCGTCGCCCGCCTGCTCCCCCACCTCGGCGGCGGCCGCCTGCTCGGCACCGTCGGCCGCCCCGAGAAGACCGCCGCCGCCCTGCGCAACGGCTACCACGCGGTGCACGCCCGCGGCACCGACCCCGCCGAGCTCGCCGCCCGCCTGCGCGCGGACAACGACGGACGCGGCATCGACCTCGTCCTCGACCCGCTCGGCACCGCCGCCCTCGCCCTCGACCTCGACCTGCTCGCCCCCGGCGGCCGCGTCGTCCTCTTCGGCAACGCGGGCGGCGGCGCCCCCGACCCGCTGCCGCCCCTCCCCCGGCTGCTCGGCGCCAACGCCACCCTCACCGGCTTCAGCCACAGCAGCCTGCTCACCCACGCCCCCGCCAAGGTCGCCGACGCGATCCGCCGGGCCCTCGACCTGCTGGCCGCCGGGCGCCTCGACACCCCGGTGACCGTCCTGGACGGCCTGGCCGCCGTCCCCGCCGCCCACGACCTGCTCGCCGCCGGCCGCGGCGAGGGCAAGTACGTGGTCGCGCCGGGTCAGCCGTCGTAGGCGCGCCGCGCGGCGTGCACCTCCTCGATGTGGGTCTCCGCCCAGTCCTTGACCGCGGCGACCACCGGGAGCAGCGAGCGGCCGAGCGCGGTGAGCCCGTAGTCGACGCGGACCGGCACCGCCGGGGTGACGGTCCGCGTCACGAGGCCGTCGCGCTCCAGGGCGCGCAGGGTCTGGGTGAGCATCTTCTGGCTCACCCCGGCCACGATCCGGTTCAGCTCGCCGTGGCGCAGCGGCCCGTCCGCCAGGGCGTTCAGGACCAGGCTGACCCACTTGTCACCGATCCGCTCCAGCAGCTGCCGGGCGGGGCACTGGGCCAGGTAGGCGTCGTAGCGGGCGCGCTCCTGCTCGCGGCGCTGGGCGGCGGTGCGGGTCGGCATCGGGCACTCTCCGGTGGGTTGCGCACTTCCAGGTACCTACTTCCCCGGAGAGAGTAGCGCCGCCTAGCGTGGCCGTCATGAGAGCTGTGATCCTCCGTTCCTTCGGCGGCCCCGACGTCCTGGAGGTCGCCGACGTCCCGGTGCCCGCACCGGGGCCCGGCCAGGTGCGCGTGCGGGTGACCGCCGCCGCCGTCAACCCCGTCGACCTGCAGACCCGCTCGGGCGCGCTGACCGCCGCCGGACTGCTGCCCGCCCGCGCGGTCACCGGCCTCGGCTGGGACGTCTCCGGCACCGTCGACGCGCTCGGCCCCGGCGTCACCGGCTTCCGGCGCGGCGAGCCCGTCCTCGGCCTGTCCGACCGGCTGGGCCTCCCGCTCAAGGCGCAGGCCGAGCAGGTCGTCCTCGACGCGGACGCGCTGGCCCCGCTCCCCGACGGCCTCGACCCGGTCGCCGCGGCCGGGCTGCCGCTGGGCGCCCTCACCGCTGCCCAGGCCCTCGACCTGGCGGACCTGCGCCCCGGCTCGACCCTCCTGGTCACCGGCGCGGCCGGGTCGGTGGGCGGCTTCGCCGTCCAACTCGCCGTCCGGGCCGGGCTGCGGGTGGTCGCCGCGGCGGGCGACGCCGACGAGGCGCTGGTGCGCGGACTGGGCGCCGAGACCTTCGTCCCGCGCTCGGCGGACCTGGCGGCGGCCGTCCGCGGGGCGGTCCCCTCCGGGGTGGACGCCGCCCTCGACGCCGCCTCGCTCGGCCCGACCGCCCTCGACGCCGTCCGCGGCGGCGGCACCCTGGTCGCCGTCCTCGGCACCGGCCCGGCCCCGCTGCGCGGCACCCGGGTCACCCGGGTCTGGATCCGCGCCGACGGCCCCCGCCTCGCCGCCCTCGCCGCCGCCGGCCTCACTCCCCGCACGGCCGGAACGCTCCCCCTCGACCGGGTCGCCGACGCCCACCGCCGCCTGGAGTCCGGCCCTCTGCGCGGCCGCCTCCTGCTCGTCCCCTGAGCGGGAGGGCGCGTGTTCAGGGGCCCGGGGAACGGCGGGCCCGGGACTGCTCACGGTGCGCTGCCGGCGCGTGCGGTGGCTTCGGGTTCTGTTCCTACGGCCCGAAGCAGCACGGACACATCGATGGGCTCCGGCCACCAGCAGCTCGGACCCGCCGTTCCCCGAGCCCCTGTTGTGCATGCTCGTCTGCCGAAGAGTTCCCCGAGCCCCTGGACGCGCGCGCTCCGCTCAGGTCGCCGCGATCACCGCGACGAGCGCGACCAGCCCCGCGAGGGTCGGCGCGATGATCCACCAGCACCAGGTGGCCTGGAGCTCGCCGCTCGCCGCGGGCTTGTGCGCGTTGCGCTCGGCCTGCTCCTGGAGCGCGTTGACGACCGCGTCGGACCAGGCGCGGGTGGGGTCGAGCTCGTCCGGACGGGGCGTGCGGGGGGCCCGGCCGGGGCGGTCGGGGCTGCGCAGCGCGGGGTCGCCCTCGGCCGCGGCGCGGGTCGCCCGGCGGGTGGCCTTCTTGCGCTGGCGGAGCGAGACCGGGATCGCCCAGACCTGGAACTTGCGTCCGGAGGCGAAGAGTTCGACCGAGTACCCGGCCTTGAGCCCCTCGACCGTGGACCAGGGCGCGACGATCGTCCGCAGCGGGTTGCGGACGACCAGCCGCCGGTCGTTGGCGCGCACCACGGGCCGCAGCGTGTAGGCGATCACCGGGAAGGCGAAGACGGGCGCGGCGGCGAGCGCGACCCACGGGGTGGCCCCGGTGCCGGACACCACGGCGTCGATGATCAGCCAGGCGGCGACGGCGAGCATCATGACGCCCGCGATGACGCTGGGGACGGAGCGGTAGACGCGGTCGGCGTACACGGGCTCGTCGGCGGCGGAACCCTGGTGGGGTGTCCGGTCGGATTCGGTCATGCCGTCGATTCTGCCCCAGGGCCCGGGCCGCCCCGATGACGACCCGGGCACGGGAGGGTCACGAACGCCGTCGCCGTCGGGCCGCCGTCAGTCGGTGCGCCGCCGCAGCGTGGCGGCGCCGAGGCCGAGGGCGAGCAGGGCGCTCCCGGCGACCACGGCCAGGTCGGCGAGGACGCGTCCGCTGACGCCGCCCTGCGTGGTGATCCGTCCCATCGCGTCGACGGCGTACGAGAGCGGCAGGACGTCGGAGAGCAGCCGCAGCACCGGCGCCATGTCGTCGCGGGCCACGAACAGCCCGCAGAGCAGCAGTTGGGGCAGCAGCACGGCGGGCAGGAACTGGACGGCCTGGAACTCGGTGGCGGCGAACGCCGAGACCAGCAGGCCCAGTGCCGTGCCGAGCAGCCCGTCGGCGACCGCCACGGCGAACAGCATCCAGGTCGGCCCGGCGACGTCGAGGCCGAGCACGCCGATGGTGAGCGCGGAGGCGAGGGCGGCCTGCAGCAGGGCGACGGCGCCGAAGGCGAGCGCGTAGCCGAGCAGCAGGTCGAGCTTGCCGAGCGGCATGGTGAGCAGGCGTTCCAGGGTGCCGCCGGTGCGTTCGCGGAGCATCGCGACCGAGGTGACCAGGAACATCACCAGCAGCGGGAAGACGCCGAGCAGCTCGGGACCGATCCGGTCGAAGGTGGCGGGCTGCGCGTCGTACATGTAGCGCAGCAGCAGCACCAGCAGCAGGCAGGGCACGAACAGCAGCATGGCCACCGTCCGCGGGTCGTGCCGCAGTTGGGCCAGCACGCGGGCGGCGGTGGCGAGGGTGCGGCGGGCGGCGGCGCTCATCGGACGGCCTCCGGCGCGGTGCGGACGAGGGTGAGGAAGGCGGTCTCGACGTCGGGCGCGCCGGTGGCGGCGAGCAGCGCGGCGGGGGTGTCGTGGGCGAGCAGGCGGCCCTCGCGCATCAGCAGCAGGCGGTCGCAGCGGGTGGCCTCGTCCATGACGTGGCTGGAGACCAGCAGGGTGGCGCCGCCCGCGGCGAGCTCCCGGAACAGCCGCCACAGCTCCTGCCGCAGCACGGGGTCGAGGCCGACGGTGGGTTCGTCCAGGACGAGCAGCTCGGGGCGGCCGAGCAGGGCGGCGGCGAGCGAGACCCGGGCCCGCTGGCCGCCGGAGAGCCGGGCGACGGGGGTGCGGCGGTGGGCGTCCAGGCCGACCTGGGCGATCACCCGGGCCGGGTCGCCGGGCGGGGCGCCGAGGATCGCGGCGAAGTGGTCGAGGTTCTCGCCGACCGTCAGGTCCCCGTACACCGAGGGGGCCTGGGTGACGTAGCCGACCCGGTCGCGCAGCGCGGCGGACCCGGCCGGGCGGCCGAGCACGGTGACGGTGCCCGCGGTGGTCCGCTGCACCCCGACGACGCTGCGCAGCAGGGTGGTCTTCCCGCACCCGCTGGGCCCCAGCAGCCCGGTCACGCTGCCCCGCTCCACCACGAGGTCGAGCCCGGGCAGCACGGTGTTCCCGCCGCGCCGCACCACCAGTCCGTCGATCCGGACCGCGGGGTCGCCGGACGACCCCGCCGAAGAATTCATCATGTGATGAGTTTTGCGCCGCGGGCCCGTCCCGTCAAGGCGCGCGACCGCCGCGACCGTGACCTGCGTCACCCGCGTCAACCGGACGGGGCCCGCGGCTCGTAGCGGAGGTAAGTACCCGAGAACCCACGAGGAGCCGACCGTTGACCGAGGAGGAGTTCACCGAGTTCTACCGCCACTCGGTCCACCGGCTCACCGGCCAGCTGTACGTGGTCACCGGCGACCTGCACGAGGCCCAGGACGTCGTCCAGGAGGCGTTCGTCCGGGCCTGGGGCCACCGCCGCAGCCTGGACCGCGACCGCGCCCCGGAAGCCTGGGTCCGCACCGTCGCCGGCCGGCTCGCGATCAGCCGCTGGCGCCGCGCCCGCACCGCCGCCCGGGCCTGGCGGCGGCACGGCGACCCGGCCGCGGCCGACGGGCCGGACCCGACCTCGGTCGACCTGGCCGTCGCCCTCCGCCGCCTGTCCGAACGCCAGCGGCTGTGCGCCGCCCTGTTCTACGTCTGCGACCTGCCGCTCGCCCGGATCGCCGAGGAGACCGGCCTGGCCCCCGGCACCGTCAAGGCCCACCTGTCCCGGGCCCGGGCCGCCCTCGCCCAGCACCTGGACCACCCCTCCGAGCTCCGGGAACACGCCGATGACCTCCACTGACCGGCGGATCGCCGCCCTCCTGCGCGAGGCCGCGGGCGCGGCGGCCACCTCCGCCACCGCCCCGCCCCCCGCCCGGATCGCCGCCCGCGGACGCCGCCGCCGCCACCTGCGCGTCGCCGCCGCCACCGGCGCCCTGGCCTGCGCCCTCGCCCTGGGCACCGCCCTCGCCCCGGGCCCGCCCCCCGCCACCTCCCCCCTCACCCCCGCCACCGCCCCCGGCCCCACCCCCTCCGAGACCCCGGCCCCCACCCCCAGCGCCACCACCCCGCCCACCGCCGCCTACAGCTACAGCCGGACCCCCGCCGGCCGCTGAAGAGAGCCCCGTCACGAGGGTCCCGTCAGGGGCCCGGGGAACGGCGGGCACGAGTCTGCTCCCGGTGCACTGCCGGTGCGCGCATCGGCTTCGGGTTCTGTCACCGCGGCCCGAAGCAGTACGGACACACCGATGGGCTCCGGCCACCAGCAGCACGGACTCGCCGTTCCCCGAGCCCCCGGTCTGTTCCCCTTCGTCTGCCGAAAGGACCCGTCCGTGCCCCGCAGCGCCCTGGCCGACCCCCCGCTCCCCACCCTGCCCGCACCGCGCCCGCCCGCCGGGCCCCCGTTCGCGCGCCGCCTCAAGCGCGCGGCGGGCCCGGCGTCAGCCGTGCACGCGGGGGCGTTGGTGCTGCACCTGGCGCTGCTCGCGGCGATGGCGGAGCCCGGCACCCCGCTGCTGGAGCGCCTGACCGCGTGGGACGGGCGGCACTTCGTCGAGATCGCCGCCCACGGCTACCCGGACCGCTTCACGTACACCCCGGACGGCGAGCTCACCGGCAACGACCTGGCGTTCTTCCCGCTGTTCCCGCTGCTGGTCCGTGCCGTGCACGCCGTCACCGGCCTGGGCTGGTCGGGCGCGGCGGTGCTGACGGCCCAGCTGGCGCTGCTGCTCGCGCTGGTGCTGGTGCACCGGCTGGTGGCCGGGCTGCACTCGCGGCGGGCGGCGACCGTCGTGCTGGTGCTGCTGGTGGCGGCGCAGCCGATGTCGCTGGTGTTCTTCATGGCGTACAGCGAGTCGCTGTTCCTGGCGCTGGCGGCGGGCACGCTGCTGGCGGCGCGCCGCGGGCACTGGGCGGCGGCCGGGGCGTGCGCGTTCCTGGCGGGGCTGACCCGGCCCGCGGGCGTCGCGGTGGTGGTCGCGCTGGCGGTGGCCGCGGCGGGCGGGCTGCGCCGCCGTCCGGGACGCCGGGTGCGGCCGGTGGCGGCCGTGCTGCTGGCGTGCACCGGGACGCCGCTGTACCTGGCGTGGGTGGCCGAGCGCCTGGGATCGCCGGACGCGTGGTTCGCGGTGCAGCGGGCGGGCTGGGACACCCGCTGGGACTGGGGCGGTCGTCCTGGGAGTTCGCGGTGGCCGCGCTGCACCGCGGGAACGGCTGGGTGGAGGTGAGCGTCGCGGTCCTGCTGGTGGCGCACCTGCTGGCGGCGGGGCTGGCGGTGCGCCGGTCGGTCTGGCCGCCGCTGCTGGTGTACGGGGCGCTGGTGGTGGTGCTGGCGCTGGCGCAGAGCAACTACTACCACTGCAAGCCGCGGCTGCTGGCCCCGGCGCTGGTGGTGCTGCTGCCCGCGGCCCTGGCGTTGGCCCGGGCCCGGCGGACCACCCGGTGGGTGGTGCTGGGCGGCGCGGCGCTGTTCGGATCCTGGTACGGCGCCTACCTGTTGACGACCTGGCGGTACGCGATCTGAGCGCCGCCCGCCCCCGTGCCGGGCCCCCTTGACAGCCTCCCGATAAGCGGTACGGCCGGGACACCCCGGTTGGGTACGATTGGCGTCCGGCCGGACGGCAGCCGAAACGCCCCGCACCGGCTCTTCCGAACCAGCCCGCGGGCGCCCCGGGGCACCCGCCGGAGAGCATGGGAGTCCCCCAGGATGACTCGGCAGTTGATCACCAGCGCGCTTCCCTACATCAACGGGATCAAGCACCTGGGCAACATGGTCGGGTCGATGCTCCCGGCGGACGTCTACGCCCGGTACCTGCGCCAGCGCGGCCACGAGGTGCTGTACATCTGCGCGACCGACGAGCACGGCACCCCCGCCGAGCTGGCCGCGCAGGAGGCCGGGCTGCCGGTGGCCGAGTTCTGCGCCCGCGCGCACGACCAGCAGAAGGCGGTCTACGACGGCTTCCAGCTGTCCTTCGACTACTTCGGCCGCTCCTCCTCCCCGCAGAACCGGGAGATCACCCAGGAGATCGCCCGCGAGCTGCACGCCAACGGCTTCATCGAGGAGCGGGCGATCCGCCAGGTGTACTCGATCGCGGACGGCCGCTTCCTGCCGGACCGCTACATCGTCGGCACCTGCCCGCACTGCGGCTACGACAAGGCGCGCGGCGACCAGTGCGAGAACTGCACCCGGGTGCTGGACCCGACGGACCTGCTGGAGCCGCGCTCGGCGATCAGCGGCAGCTCCGAGCTGGAGGTCCGCGAGACCAAGCACCTCTTCCTCCTCCAGTCGAAGCTGACCGACGAGGTCGAGCGGTGGATCGCCGCGAACGGCGACAACTGGCCGGTGCTGGCCTCCTCGATCGCCCGCAAGTGGCTGACCGAGGGCCTGCAGGACCGCGCGATCACCCGCGACCTGGAGTGGGGCGTCCCCGTCCCGGCCGACGTGTGGCCCGAACTGGCCGCCGAGGGCAAGGTGTTCTACGTCTGGTTCGACGCCCCGATCGAGTACATCGGCGCGACCAAGGAGTGGGCGGACGCGACCGGCGGCGACTGGCGCTCCTGGTGGTACGAGGCGGACGACACCGTCCGGTACACCGAGTTCATGGCGAAGGACAACGTCCCGTTCCACACGGTGATGTTCCCGGCGACGATCCTGGGCTCGCGCCGGCCGTGGAAGAAGGTCGACTACGTCAAGGCGTTCAACTGGCTGACGTACTACGGCGGGAAGTTCTCCACCAGCCAGAAGCTCGGCATCTTCACCGACGTCGCGCTGGAGCTGCTGCCCGCCGACTACTGGCGCTACTACCTGATGGCGAACGCCCCGGAGTCCGACGACTCCAGCTTCACCTGGGACCTCTTCGCGGCGACGGTCAACAAGGACCTCGCCGACACCCTGGGCAACTTCGTCAACCGGGTGCTGTCCTTCAGCCGCAAGCGCTTCGGCGACGAGGTCCCGGCGGGCGCGGCCAACGGCGAGGCGGAGCAGCAGCTGGGCGCCCAGATCGCCGAGCTGCTCGCCGAGTACGAGGCCCAGCTCGACGCGCTCAACTTCCGCAAGGCCGCGCAGGCGCTGCGCGCCCTGTGGTCGGCGGGCAACGCGTACCTGGACGTCACCGCGCCGTGGACCGCGATCAAGACCGACCCGGAGGCGGCCGCGCGCACCCTGCGCACCGCGATCAACCTGATCCACCTGTACGCGGTGGTCTCCGAGCCGTTCATCCCGGCCGCGGCCGGGGCGATCCGGCGGTCCTTCGCGCTGGAGGGCGACACCCGCACCTGGGTCTCCGCCGAGGAGGCCCGCGCGCTGGCCCTCGTCCCGGCCGGGACGGGCTTCACCGTCCCGCCGGTGCTGTTCGCCAAGATCACCGACGAGGACCTGGCCGCCTGGACCGAGCGCTTCGGCGGCGGCCAGGTCTGACCGCTCAGCCCGTCAGGCACCCCTGGAGCGCGCGTCCCAGCAGCGGGACGATCGCCTCCGGGGGTGCCGAGGCGAGCGGCTCCACCGCGATCACGTACCGGGCCATCGCCAGCCCGATGATCTGCGACATCGCCATCTCCACCCGCAACTCCGGCTCGGCGCACTCCAGTTGGGACGCCACCCGGCCCACCAGCTCGGCCACCATGAAGCCGCGCATCAGGGCCGCCACCTCCTCGTCGGTCGCCGCGGTCCGCACCAGCGCCAGCAGCCGCTCCCGGACCTCCGGCTGCTCCCACAGCCCCACCACGAAGCCCGCGACCCGCTCGCCGACCGTGGCCGGGTCGCCCGCGAACACGTTCTCCGCCACCGCCCGCGGGTCCAGCGGGAACTCCAGCGCCGCCATGAACAGCCGGTCCTTGGTGCCGAAGTAGTGGTGCAGCAGCGCCGCGTCCACCCCCGCGCCGCGGGCGATCGCCCGCATGCTGGCCTTCTGGTAGCCGCGCGCCGCGAACTCCGCCCGGGCCGCCGCCAGCACCGCCCCCCGGGTGTCCTCGCCCCCGGGCCGCCGCCCCCGCGCCTTCGTTCCGCCGTCCATCCCGCCATTGTCCCCGCCGCGCGGGCCGTGCTCCGCCCCCGTCGTGCTCCGCCCCCCAACGAAACCGTCCACCGGTTCGTGGTACCGGGTGGGGGACGACGGAGGGGGAAGCGGTGGCGGACTGGGCGGGCCTGCTCGCCGAACTGGTGGCGGTGCGCGGCGCCGAGCTGAACCGGTACGGCTTCCTGCTGACCGGGGACCGGGCGGAGGCCGCGGACCTGGTGCAGGAGGCGCTGGTGCGGGTCTTCGCCCGGCCGCACCGCTCCTGGGAGCTCGGACGGCTGGAGGGGTACGTCCGCCGGACGATGCTCAACCGCTTCCTCGACCAGCACCGGCGGCGGCGGCGCTACGCCCTGCTGGTGCCCCGGGTGGCCGGGCCGGAGGCCGACGCCGACCACAGCGGTCCGGTCGCCGACCGGCTGCGGCTGCTGACCGCGCTGGACGCGCTCTCGCCCGCCCAGCGGGCCTGCGTGGTGCTGCGCTACGACGAGGACCTGCCGGTCGCGGGGGTCGCCGACCGGCTGGGCTGCCGCGAGGGCACCGTGAAGCGGCACCTCAGCGACGGGCTGGCGCGCCTGGGCGCGGCGCTGGGGACGGACCGACGGGCGCCCGAGGAAGGTGGTGGCGCGTGAACCCCGAGGAACTCCGCGAGCAACTGCCCGGGGCCGCCGAGCTGGCCGAGCCGCCGGAGCTGGACACCGCGCTGCTGGTGCGCCGGGTCCGCCGCGGCCGCCTGGCCCGGCGGGCGCTGACCGGCGGCACGGCGCTGGCGCTGGCGGCCGCGGCGGTGCTGGGCGCGGTGCGCTGGTCCGGCCCCGGCGGCGGGGCCGACGCCGCCGGCCCGTCGGACGACCCGTACGCCTGCGGCCGGCGCCCGCCCCTGGCGGGGCCCGCCACCGCGAACGGGGTCACCCTGTCGGTGGCCTCGGTCCGCAGGGCGGGCCACGACGCGGGTCCGGTGATCGAGGCCGGATTCCGCACGGACCGGGCCTTCGAGGCGATCGGCTCGCCGCCGAACTACCTGGAGGTGCTGTACCTGCGCGACGGCGTGGTGGTCGGCGGCGGCCCGGTGCTGAAGCGCCCCGGCGACCGCTACGAGCCGGGAGTGGACGCGGTCGGCTACGTCTACCACCTGACGCCGGACTCGCCGCTGAGGGTGCCGCTGGGCGCGCGCGACGGGCTCTGCCCCTCGGTGCGGTGGTCGCAGGTGTGGGCGGAGCCGGGCCGGTACGAGGTGGTGCTGCTGGTCGATCCGCCGGTGGAGCTGAACGCCCCGCCGCCGTCCGGCCCGCCGCAGCCGCGGCTGGTGGCCCGCGCGCCCTTCCCGCGGTAGCCGCCCGGCGGGACGGGGCACATTTCGGTCAGGACTCGAAACCGCCCCGCCCTACCGGCTTCCTACGCGCGTAGATATGCTGCTCTGGTGACTATGTCCACTCTTGCAGCCAACGCCCCCGGCGCCGCGGGCGGCGGCCTCTCGGACGTCGCGGCGTCCGAGGCCACCTTGCGCCGTTTCCTGCACGGCCTGCCCGGGGTCGATCAGGTCGGCCTGGAGTCGCGGGCCGCGACCCTCGGCACGCGGTCGATCAAGACGACCGCCAAGGCGTTCGCCATCGATCTCGCCATCTCGATGATCGACCTGACCACGCTGGAGGGCGCGGACACGGTCGGCAAGGTCCGCTCGCTGTGCGCGAAGGGCCTGAACCCGGACCCGTCCGACCGCTCCACCCCGCAGGTCGCGGCGGTCTGCGTGTACCCGGACATGGTCGCCACCGCGAAGGAGGCGCTGCGCGGCAGCGGCGTCCAGGTCGCCTCGGTGGCCACCGCCTTCCCCTCCGGCCGGGCCGGGCTGCCGGTCAAGCTGGCGGACACCGCGGAGGCGGTCGCCGCGGGCGCGGACGAGATCGACATGGTGATCGACCGGGGCGCGTTCCTCTCCGGCCGCTACCTGGAGGTGTTCGAGACGATCCGGGCCGTCAAGGCGGCCTGCGAGCGCCCCGACGGCACCTCGGCCCACCTCAAGGTGATCTTCGAGACCGGCGAGCTGCAGACGTACGACAACGTCCGCCGGGCGTCCTGGCTGGCGATGATCGCGGGCGCGGACTTCATCAAGACCTCCACCGGCAAGGTCGCCGTGAACGCGACCCCGCCGGTGACGCTGCTGATGCTGGAGGCGGTGCGGGACTTCCGCGCGGCGACCGGCGTGCAGATCGGCGTGAAGCCGGCCGGCGGCATCCGCACCACCAAGGACGCGATGAAGTACCTGGTGATGGTGAACGAGACGCTGGGCGACGACTGGCTCAGCCCGCACTGGTTCCGGTTCGGCGCCTCCAGCCTGCTGAACGACCTGCTGATGCAGCGCCAGAAGCTGAGCACCGGACGGTACTCCGGTCCCGACTACGTGACGGTGGACTGAGGACGATGGCCAAGACCAAGAAGACCGAGACCGAGACCCCGACCGGGCCCGTGCGGCGATCCGGCCTGTTCGAGTACGCCCCGGCCCCCGAGTCCCCCGCCGCCGCGGGTGAGATCGCCACCAGCTACGGCCACTTCATCGGCGGCGAGTTCGTCGACTCCTCCGGTTCGGAGGCGCTCAAGACCGTCAACCCGGCGACCGAGCAGGTGCTCGCCGAGTTCGCGCAGGGCACCGGGGAGGACGTGGACCGCGCGGTGCGGGCGGCCCGGAAGGCGTTCGCCGACTGGTCGGCGCTGCCGGGCAGCGAGCGCGCCAAGTACCTGTTCCGGATCGCCCGGATCGTCCAGGAGCGCAGCCGCGAACTGGCCGTGCTGGAGTCGATCGACAACGGCAAGCCGATCCGGGAGACCCGCGACGTCGACCTGCCGCTGGTCGCCGCGCACTTCTTCTACTACGCAGGCTGGGCCGACAAGCTGGACTTCGCCGGCTACGGGCCGAACCCGCGGCCGCTGGGCGTGGCCGCGCAGGTCATCCCGTGGAACTTCCCGCTGCTGATGCTGGCCTGGAAGGTCGCCCCGGCGCTGGCCACCGGCAACACGGTGGTGCTGAAGCCCGCCGAGACCACCCCGCTGACCGCCCTGCGCTTCGCCGAGATCTGCCGCCAGGCGGGCCTGCCGAAGGGCGTGGTGAACATCGTCACCGGCGACGGCCGCACCGGCGCCGCGCTGACCGCCCACCCGGACGTGGACAAGGTCGCCTTCACCGGCTCGACCCCGGTCGGCCGGGCCATCGCCAAGCAGGTGGCGGGCACCCGCAAGAAGCTGAGCCTGGAGCTGGGCGGCAAGGCCGCGAACATCGTGTTCGACGACGCGCCGCTGGACCAGGCGGTCGAGGGCATCGTCAACGGCATCTTCTTCAACCAGGGCCACGTGTGCTGCGCGGGCAGCCGCCTGCTGGTGCAGGAGTCGGTGCAGGACGAGCTGCTGGACGCGCTCAAGCGCCGGATGGGCACCCTGCGGGTCGGCGACCCGCTGGACAAGAACACCGACGTCGGCGCGATCAACTCGGCCGAGCAGCTGGCCCGGATCACCGAGCTGGCCGCCGCGGGCGAGCAGGAGGGCGCCGAGCGCTGGGCCCCCGAGTGCGAACTCCCGGGCGCGGGCTACTGGTTCCGCCCGACGCTGTTCACCGGCGTCTCGCAGGCGCACCGGATCGCCCGCGAGGAGATCTTCGGCCCGGTGCTGTCCGTGCTGACCTTCCGCACCCCCGCCGAGGCGGTGGAGAAGGCCAACAACACCCCGTACGGCCTGTCCGCGGGCATCTGGACGGAGAAGGGCTCGCGCATCCTGTGGATGGCGAACCGGCTCCGGGCGGGCGTGGTGTGGGCGAACACCTTCAACAAGTTCGACCCGACCTCGCCGTTCGGCGGGTACAAGGAGTCCGGTTACGGCCGCGAGGGCGGTCGCCACGGCCTGGAGGCGTACCTCGATGTCTGAGACTGCCCTGCGCATTGACACCCCTGCACGAATTCAGGTCAGCAAGACCTACAAGCTGTACGTCGGCGGGAAGTTCCCGCGCTCGGAGAGCGGGCGGGTGTACGAGGTGACCGACACGAAGGGCCAGTGGCTGGCGAACGCCCCGCTGGGCACCCGCAAGGACGCCCGGGACGCCGTGCTCGCGGCCCGCGCCGCGGTCAAGGGCTGGTCGGGCACCACCGCGTACAACCGCGGCCAGGTGCTGTACCGGGTGGCCGAGATGCTGCAGGGCCGCCGGGAGCAGTTCGCGGCCGAGGTCGCGGCGGCCGAGGGCGTCGGCGCGAAGAAGGCGGCGGCGCTGGTGGACGCGGCGATCGACCGCTGGGTCTGGTACGCGGGCTGGACCGACAAGGTCGCGCAGGTCGCGGGCGGCGCCAACCCGGTGGCGGGGCCGTTCTTCAACCTGTCGACGCCGGAGCCGACCGGCGTGGTGGGCGTGCTGGCGCCGCGGGCCGGGTACGGCTTCTCGCTGCTGGGCCTGGTGTCGGTGGTCGCCCCGGCGATCGCCACCGGCAACACCGTGGTGGTCGCGGCGGCCGAGCAGGCCCCGCTGCCCGCGCTGTCGCTGGGCGAGGTGCTGGCCACCTCCGACGTGCCGGGCGGCGTGGTCAACCTGCTCTCCGGCCGCACCGCGGACCTCGCCCCGACGCTGGCCTCGCACCAGGACGTCAACGCGCTGGACCTGGCCGGGGCGATCGACCCCGAGGGGCCCGGCGCGGCGGCGGCGCTGGAGGCCGCGGCGGCCGATACATTGAAGCGAGTGGTCCGACCGGCCGCCGACCCGTCCGCGGAGGACTGGACGGCCGCGCCCGGCACCGGGCGGCTGCTCTCCTTCCTGGAGACGAAGACGGTCTGGCACCCGATGGGCATCTAGCCCGCCTCCGACCGGCCAACTCCACACAGACCGGCCGTCCTCAGCGCCCTACCCCCCCGGGGCCCGGACGGCCGTGACGGGCCCGCACTTCTCCCCCCCTGGTGCGGGCCCGTCCCCATGCCCGCACGCAGCGTGAAGGGGACGACCGGCGGGTTCCGAGCTGCCCCTCCGATGCCTCAGACTGGTTCCCCGTGAGTGACATCCCGCTGAACCGCCGCCCGATATCCCGCGTCATCCTGCTGTCGGGCCCCTCGGGGTCGGGGAAGTCCTCGCTGGCCGAGCGCAGCGGACTGCCGGTGCTGCAGCTGGACGACTTCTACAAGGACGGCGACGACCCGACGCTGCCGCAGCTGCCGGAGGGGGGCGGCCCGGACTGGGACTCGCCGCTGTCCTGGCACGCGGACCAGGCGCTGGCGGCGATCCGGTCGCTGGCCTTCGAGGGGTGGGCCGAGGTGCCGGTGTACTCGATCCCGGACAACGGGCGCTCGGGCAGCCGGGTGCTGCTGCTGGACGGCGCGGCGGGCTTCGTCGCGGAGGGCATCTTCGCCGCCGAGCTGGTGCGCCGCTGCCGGGCCGAGGGGCTGCTGGGCGACGCGCTGTGCCTGCGCAACAAGCCGTCCACCACGGCCTGGCGGCGCTTCCGCCGGGACGTCCGGGAGGGCCGCAAGTCGGTGCCGTACCTGGTGCGCCGGGGGGTGCGGCTGATGCGGGCCGAACGGGGTATCGTCGCCCGGCAGGTCGAACTGGGCTCGTACGCCTGCTCAGGGGTGGAGGCGGGGCGGCGGATCGCCGCGGTGGCCCGCCAGCTGCCCGCCGAACTGGTCTGAGAGGGGCGCGGGGCGTTGGGTGAGCGCTGGTTGGTGGCGGGGCTGGGCAATCCGACCCGCCGGTACGCGGGGACGCGGCACAACGCGGGCTTCCTGGTCGCCGACCGGCTGGCCGAGCGGCACGGCGCCCGCTGGCGCGGCCTGACCACCCGCACCGCCTCGTTCGAGCTGGACGGCCGCACGGTGCTGCTGGCCGAGCCGCAGTGGTCGATCAACCTGTCGGGGCGCCCGGTGGCCGCCCTGCTGCGCCGGCACGGGGTGCCGGTGGAACGGCTGCTGGTGGTGCAGGACGACCTGGACTTCCCGTTCGGCGCGGCCCGGTTGAAGCGCGGCGGCGGCCCGGGCGGCCACAACGGCGCCCGCTCGGTGCACGCGGCGCTGGGCACCGCGGACTACGCCCGGCTGCGGGTGGGCGTGGGGCGCCCGGCGAAGGGCGTGAAGGTCAGCGACTTCGTGGTGGAGCGCTTCTCGGAGGAGGAGCGGCAGCGGATGCCGGAACTGCTGGAGCGCTGCGCGGACGCCGTGGAGGCGTTCGTGCTGCGCGGCCTGAACCGCGCTCAGGACGTGCTGCACACCGCCGACGCGCACTGAGCCCGCGCGCCGGGCCCGCGCACGACGGAAGGGCGGGGCCCCGGTGCCGTTCCCCCCGCACCGGGGCCCCGCCCTCGCGTCCGGGCCCGGGACTCCCCCCGCGGCCGTCTCCCCCGAGTCGGCCGTCGCGTCCCGTGCCCTGTCCCCCCTCTTCCCCCCACCGCCCGTCCCCCGACGGGAGTCCTGTCCGCCTCAGGCGACCAGCTCGCCGAAGGCGTGCACGGTGTCGCCGGAGCGGTTGAGCTGCTCGTCCTCGCGCATCCGGCGCAGCGCGCGCCAGATGGAGCTCTTCACGGTGCCGACGCTGATGCCGAGGATGTCGGCGATCTCCGGGTCGGTCCGGCCCTCGTAGTAGCGCAGCACGAGCATGGTGCGCTGGTTCTCGGGCAGCTTGGCCAGCGCCTGCCAGAGCACGGCGCGCAGCTCGGTGCCGCCCATCGCGTCGGTGTCGCCGGCCTGCTCGGGGAGCTCCTCGGTCGGGTACTCGTTGACCTTGCGGCGGCGCCAGGCGGAGATGTGCAGGTTGGTCATGGTGCGGCGGAGGTACCCGCCGACGGCGGCCTTGTCGGTGATCCGGCCCCAGGCGCGGTAGGTGGAGAAGAGGGCGCTCTGCAGCAGGTCCTCGGCCTCGTACCGGTCGCCGGTCAGGTGGTAGGCGGTGGCGTACAGGGAGGCGCGGCGCTCGCGCACGTACGCGGTGAACTCGGCGATGTCGCGCGCCTCGTCCGTCGCGGCGGCCGGGTGCTCCCCCTGCGCGCCTCCCTGGTCGGCCTGCTCACCCCGGAAGGTCTGCGGCGCGAGCCGCAGCGTCCGTCCCGCGACCGGGTTCCCCGTCCGGCCGTGGGTGGTGTCCCCGCTCCTGGTCCCCACGACCGGGCGGCGGGTCCCGGCGTTGTGCGCGCACCCCCGTACGAGCACGGTGCCGGAGTTCTCCTCCTCGTGACGCGGCCGGTTGGTGCCGAGGACGGCGGAACGCGGCCCGGCGTTTCGGGTCGTCAGCGTTGCGGTCATCGGGCACCCCCATGGTCGGTACGAGCGGTTCCTCGCCGCGGCGGCTCCGGCGGTGTTCCGGGGGCCTCTCGCGGCGACAGGGAAAATCCTGCCGTCCGCGCGTCATGGCGGTGTCCGTCGACTGTCACAGGGCTGTCACAGCAGCGACCGTTCCGGGGCGTTCGGGTGCTCCCCGGTTGCGGACGCCGGAGCAGCGCCCTCCGGTTCCCGGTGCCCCGGAGGTCACCCGGGTGGGTGCTTCCGGTGGCCGGGTGGGACACAATGACCCCCGTGTCTTTCCTGCTTCTGATCGAGGACGACGACGCCATTCGCACCGGCCTCGAACTCGCCCTCACCCGCCAGGGTCACCGGGTGGCCGCCGCCGCGTCCGGCGAGGAGGGCCTGCGCCTGTTCAAGGAGCAGCGCCCCGACCTGATCGTGCTGGACGTGATGCTGCCCGGCATCGACGGCTTCGAGGTGTGCCGCCGCATCCGGCGCACCGACCAGTTGCCGATCATCCTGCTGACCGCCCGCTCCGACGACATCGACGTGGTGGTGGGCCTGGAGTCCGGCGCCGACGACTACGTGGTCAAGCCGGTGCAGCCGCGGGTGCTGGACGCCCGGATCCGGGCGGTGCTGCGCCGCGGCGAGCGGGAGAGCTCGGACTCGGCGGCGTACGGCGGCCTGGTGATCGACCGTTCGGCGATGACCGTCACCAAGGACGGGCAGGACCTGCAGCTGACCCCGACAGAGCTGCGGCTGCTGCTGGAGCTCAGCCGCCGCCCCGGCCAGGCGCTGTCCCGCCAGCAGCTGCTGCGGCTGGTGTGGGAGCACGACTACCTGGGCGACTCCCGGCTGGTGGACGCCTGCGTCCAGCGGCTGCGGGCGAAGGTCGAGGACGTGCCCTCCGCACCGACCCTGATCCGCACCGTCCGGGGTGTCGGGTACCGTCTCGACCCGCCCGTGTGACCCCTCCCCTCCGAGCAGTGAGAGTTTTTTGACCGACCTCCAGACCGCGCCGCGCCGGGCCCGTTCGGCGTCCTGGCGACGGCTCAGTTCGCTGCGGGTCCGGCTGATCGCGGTGTTCGCCGCGGTCGCGCTGGTGACCGCCGTCTCCGCGTCCGGCATCGCCTACTGGCTGAACCGCGACGCGGTGCTCAAGCGCGCCCAGGACACCGCCCTGAACGACTTCCGGGGGTCGCTGACCCGGAACGTCTCGCAACTGCCGCTGCAGCCCACCTGCCAGGACCTGACCGCGCTGGCGACCCAGGTGGCCAGCTCCGGGCTGGCCTACGACGTGGTGGTGGTCGACGACTCGGTGCCCGGCTGCACCGCCTCCTCCGACCCGATCGCGTTCACCGTCCGCCAGGTGCCCGCGGCCCTGCTCACCGCGGTGAACAAGCCGCGCGAGACCGGCCCCGGCAACCCGTACGAGTACCACCTGTACTGGCAGCGGGTGAACCTCGCCGGGCCGTACGTGGTCGGCGGGACGAAGGTGGTGCCGGGCGGCCCGACCGCGTACGTGTTCAAGTCGCTGCAGAACGAGCGCGCCGACCTGAACACCCTCGGCTGGTCGCTGGCCATCGCCACCCTGCTGGCCCTGGTCGGCTCGGCGCTGCTGGCCCAGGCCGCCTCGGCGACCGTGCTGCGGCCGGTGCGACGCCTCGGGGACGCCGCCCGGCGGCTCGGCGAGGGCGAGCTCGACACCCGGCTCGACGTCGAGGGCAACGACGAACTCGCCGACCTGGCAAGGACGTTCAACCGCACCGCGGAGTCGCTGTCGGAGCAGGTCGCGGAGCTGAGCGCACGCGAGGCGCAGTCCCGGCGCTTCGTCGCCGACATGTCGCACGAACTGCGCACCCCGCTGACCGCGATGACCGCCGTCACCGACATCCTGGAGGACGAGGCCGACCTCCTCGACCCGATGATCGAACCGGCCGTGCGGCTCGTGGTCTCCGAGACCCGGCGGCTCTCCGACCTGGTGGAGAACCTGATGGAGGTCACCCGCTTCGACGCGGGCACCGCCAAGCTGGTCGCCGACGAGGTCGACATGGCCGACCTGATCATGTCCTGCATCGACGGCCGCGCCTGGTACGACGCCGTCGAACTCGACGCCCCGCGCGGCATCCTGGCCGTGGTCGACCCCCGCCGGCTGGACGTGGTCCTCGCCAACCTGATCGGCAACGCGCTCAAGCACGGCGGCTCCCCGGTCAGGGTGAAGGTCCGTCAGGACGACGAGGCGCACACCGTCGTCGTCTCGGTCTCCGACGGCGGCCCCGGCATCCCGGAGGACGTGCTGCCGCACGTCTTCGACCGCTTCTACAAGGCCGACAAGGGCCGGGCCCGCTCCGAGGGCAGCGGCCTGGGCCTGTCCATCGCCGAGGCGAACGCCCGCATCCACGGCGGCGCCATCACCGCCGCCAACAACCCGGACGGCGTCGGCGCGGTCTTCACCCTGACCCTCCCGCTCACCCAACCGCCCGCCCCCGGCCCGGAGGAGGCCCGATGAGCGCCCGCCCGAGCACCCGCCGGTTCCGCCCCCTGGCCCTGCTGGCCGGCGGCCTGCTCGCCCCCGCCCTGCTGACCGGCTGCGGCATCCGCCCCACCGAGGTCCCGGTCGACGCCGGGGCCCCGGCCAGCCGTACCGCCTGCCCCAGCGAGCTCCTCGCCCCCAGGGCCCCGGGCACCCCCGCCCCCGCCGCGACCCCGGGCGCCGCCCCCACCAGGCCCCCGGCCCCCACCGCCGCTGCCTCCGTCTCCGCCTCCCCGGCCGAGGCCTTCGTCGCCCCCTCCCCGGCCCCGGACCACTGCACCTGAGCCCCGGACCCGGGCCCCGGTTCCGCCCACCCGGGCGGGGCCCGGGAACCGCTCCGGACGGAAGCTGCGTCCCCGGCAGTGTGCACACCACCGCACCGAGCGACCACGCCACCGCCGACCGCACGGCCTCCCGTCCGACGGACGGGCGGGCGGTGCCGTACCGGTGGCGGGCGGCGTCCCGGGTGCTGCTGGGCCTCCAACTGCTGCTGCTCGGCTGGCTGAGCCTGCGCCCGGTGCCCGCCGCCTGGACCAGCCCGCCCAATCTCACCCCGTTCGCCTCGGTGCACCAGGCGCTGTCCCTCGGCGGTGCGACCGCCCTGCGGCAACTGGCCTCGGGGCTGCTGCCGCTGGCCCCGATCGGGGTGCTGCTGCCGCTGGCGGTGGGCTCGCCGTCGCGCTCCTGGCTGCCGTCCTTCCTGCGCACCACCGCCGCGGCCGCGCTGCTCGGCACCGCACTGGAGATCCTGGAGGGCTGGGCGCCCGGCCACGTCCTGGACGTGGACGACATCCTGCTCGGCACCGCGGGCGCCGCGCTGGCCCACCTGCTGCTGGTCCCGCCGCTGCGCGCCCTGGAACGGCACCGGACGACCCCCGCCACCGCCCCGGCCCCGACTGCGGCTGCGGCCCCGGCTGCGGCTGCGGGGCGCACCGAGGGCCGGGAGGGCCCGCGTCCGCGCCCCGTCCCGGCCCCCGCACTGTCGGTGCTCGGCTCGACGGCCGCGCCGCGCGGCTGAGCGGTCAGCTCTCGGCGCCCCCGAACGACCCCGGGGCGACGACCCGGCCGGCCCTCGGCGCGGCCACCTGCACCGGCACGTCGAGGTCGCTCCTCCCGGCCCCCGCCCCGCCGTCCCGCCGGACCGGCCCAAACTCGGGGTGGTCCCGGAGTCGACCCCGAGTCCGGCGTCCCCCCGCCCGGGGAGCGGACCAGGGTCCGGATCGGCTTCGCGGCGGACGCGAAGCCGCAGGTCACGACGGGAGGATGGAGACATCACCCGGGCGGACCGACCGCACCGGGCCCACTCCTCGGAGGAGACGATGAGCAGCCTCGCCCGTCCCCGTCACAACCGCGTCATCGCCGGCGTCTGCGCCGGCCTCGCCCAGCGCTTCGGCCTCACCCCGTGGACGGTCCGCGCCATCTTCCTGGTGTCCTGCCTGCTGCCCGGCCCGCAGTGCCTGATCTACCTGGCGCTGTGGCTGCTGCTCCCGCAGGAGCCGTGAGCCGCCGCCCGTAGCATGGGGCGCCCCGCCCCGAGGAGGCCCGTCCCGATGACCGCCGACCACGTCCTGCGTGCGCTGTGCACGGCCGTCGCCACCCTGGAGGACGCCGTCGGCGCCCCGGACGGCCTGAAGCCCCGGATCGCGCTGAAGACCCTGGAGCAGATCGGCGACACCCTGGACGGGATGGACGCCGCCGAACGACGGGAGTTCGCCGGGGCGTTGGAGCGCGTCGCCGCGGGCGAGCACCCCGAGCTGCGGGAGTGGACCCGCAGCCTGCCGGACCGGTTCGGTCTGCGGCTCTGCCCCCCCGCGGTTCCGGCCCCCGCCCCCGGGCACGCCGGAGGGGCCGCTCCCGCACGCGGGAACGGCCCCTCCGGCACGCCTACCGCCGGGTCAGCCGCCCAGGCCCGGCAGGCTGGGCAGGCCCGGGGCGCCGCCGCCGGTCGGGGAGAGGCTGGTCAGGGTGCCGACCACGCCGCCGACCGGGGTCCTGGACAGGCCCTGGCCGCCGGGGACGGACTCCAGTCCGCCGACCCGGTTGGCCGCGGCGGGGGCGCCCTGCTCCTGGTCCACGCCGCCCGGGCCGGTCTGCTCGGCGACCGGCGGGGCCTGCTCCTCGGCGGGGGCGGCGGCCGGGGCACCGGCGGCCGGGTTGAGGGTGCCGGTCACGGTGCCGAGCTGGTCGCCGCCGGGGAGCTTGCTCACCGCACCGGTGGCCGCGCCGGTCACACCGGGGTTGGTGAGCGCGCTGGTCGGCAGTCCGAGGCCGCCGGGAGCGACCGGCGCGGCGGCGGCGGAGCCCGCGGCGACCGCGGCGAAGGCGACGCCGAGCGCGGCGGTACCGGCGGCCTTGAGAGTGGCCTGCTTCATGTGTGCGTCCTCAGTCCTGGTCGGGCCGGTGCACCGGCGGACGCCCGAGGGGTCGGGGACGTCGCCGTCACACCGAGTCAGCAGTGACCGGCCCACCGTAGTGAGCGGACCGCGCACCCTCCAAAGCCCGACCACTCCGGAGAGTGATAAGTCCGACCATCACCGTGGACGCCGCGACCGCGCCGGCCTACTGGTCGCACGGGCCGAACAGCCACTCCGCCTTCAGCTCGGCGTACCCCGGCTTGATCACGTCGTTGATCATCGCCAGCCGCTCGTCGAACGGCAGGAACGCCGACTTCATGGCGTTGACGGTGAACCACTCCAGGTCCCCCAGGGTGTAGCCGAACGCCTCCACCAGGTGCGCGAACTCGCGGCTCATCGAGGTGCCGCTCATCAGCCGGTTGTCGGTGTTGACGGTGACCCGGAACTTCAGCCGGGCCAGCAGCCCGAGCGGGTGCTCCGCGTACGAGGCCGCCGCGCCGGTCTGCAGGTTCGAGGTCGGGCACATCTCCAGCGGGATCCGCTTGTCCCGCACGTACGCGGCCAGCCGGCCCAGCTCGACCCGGCCGTCCGCACCGACGGTGATGTCGTCCACGATCCGCACGCCGTGGCCGAGCCGGTCCGCGCCGCAGCACTGCAGCGCCTCCCAGATCGACGGCAGGCCGAAGGCCTCGCCCGCGTGGATGGTGAAGTGGTTGTTCTCGCCCTTGAGGTAGTCGAACGCGGCCTGGTGCCGGGTCGGCGGGTGGCCCGCCTCGGCGCCCGCGATGTCGAACCCGACCACGCCGCGGTCCCGGTGCCGGTTCGCCAGCTCGGCGATCTCCTGCGAACGGGCGGCGTGCCGCATCGCGGTCAGCAGCGTCCCGACCCGGATCCGGTGCCCGCGCGCCCGGGCGTTCGCCTCGCCCAGCCGGAAGCCCTCGTTGACGGCCTCCACCACCTCGTCCAGGCTCAGCCCGCCCTCCAGGTGCTGCTCCGGCGCGTACCGCACCTCGGCGTACACCACCCCGTCGGCGGCCAGGTCCTCGGCGCAGTCCGCCGCGACCCGCACCAGCGCCGCCCGGGTCTGCATCACCGCGCAGGTGTGCGCGAAGGTCTCCAGGTACCGCTCCAGCGAACCGGAGTCGGCCGCCTCCCGGAACCACTGCCCGAGCTCCTTCGGGTCGGTGGTCGGCAGGCCCTCGTAGCCGCAGTCGGCGGCGAGCTCGACGACCGTCTCCGGCCGCAGTCCACCGTCCAGGTGGTCGTGCAGCAGCACCTTCGGGGCCCGGGCGATCTGGTCGGACGTGGGAACGCGCGGGGCCGTGGTGCCCGCGATCGCAGTGATCTGCTTCTCCATTGCCGGAGCATAGCCCCTACGCGCGTAGATTGCCTACCACCACGCCGAACTCGACCGCTCCCCGGCGCAGCGGAGGCCCTCAGTCGTGCGCCAGGATGCTCCCCCGCCGCGAGAGCACGAAGTCGCGGAAGGCCGCCGCCGGCGGCGTGAGCGGGCGGGTGGCGTGCCAGGCGAGGCCGATCGCGCGGCGGGTGCGGGGCGCGGTGACCTCCAGTTCGACGACGCCGGGGCGGGGGACGAGCGCGGGCGGCAGCAGGGAGACGCCGAGGCCCGCGGCGACCAGGCCGCGCAGGGTCTCGACCTCCTCGCCCTCGAAGGCGATCCGCGGGGCGAACCCGGCCTCGGCGCAGAAGCCCTCCATGATGTGCCGCAGCCCGTACCCCTCCTCGACGGTCACCCAGCTCTCGTCGGCGACCTCGGCGAGCCGGATCCGGCGGCGCGCCGCGAGGCGGTGCTCGGCGGGGACGGCCAGGAACAGCCGCTGCTCGTCGAGCGGGCGGGCGGCCAGGTCGGGCGCGTCGGGGAGCGGGGAGACCAGGCAGAGGTCGAGCTCGCCGGCGCGCAGGCGCTCCAGCATCGCGGCGCCGTAGTCCTGGACGAGCTGGAAGCGCACCCGGGGGTGGCCGGCGCGGAAGCCGCGCAGCAGGGCGGGCACCGCGTCGCTGCCCATGGTGTGCAGGAAGCCGAAGGCGACCCGGCCGCCCGCCGGATCGGCCTCAGCGCGGGCGGCCTCGACACCGCGCTCGACCTCGGCGAGGGCGCGTTCGACGGCGTCCAGCAGGATCCGGCCGGCCCGGGTGAGCCGGACGGTGCGGCCCTGGCGGGCGAGCAGGTCGACGCCGAGCTCGGCCTCCAGCCGGGCGACGGCGCGCGAGAGGGTGGGCTGCGGCATGCCGAGCAGCTGGGCGGCCCGGGTGACGTGCTCCAGCCGGGCGACGGCCGCGAACTCGGCCAACTGCGGTGCGAGGAGCGTCACATCGGCGTCGGGGCCAAGTTCGGCGAGCCGGACGGGGGCGGAGCTGCTCTCATGCGTCACGGCATCGATTCTCGCTCATTGATGCATTGGACGCATCAGGCCGCCCGGTCCTAGCGTCGACACCATGCAGCCCGCCAGTACCGAGGCGTCCGCGCCCGCCCCCGTCAGCACTCCCTCCGACCTGCGCCTGCGCCCCGGCAGCCGGGACTTCCGCCGCGCCAACCTCGCCCTGTTCGCGGCGGGCGTGGCCACCTTCGTCCTGCTGTACTCCACCCAGGGCCTGCTGCCGATCCTCTCCGCCGACCTCGGCCTGACGCCCGGTCAGGCCAGTTGGACGGCCTCGGCCGCCACCCTCGGCCTCGCCCTCGCCCTGCTCCCGGCCAGCGCCCTGTCCGACCGCTACGGGCGCACCGCGGTGATGACGGCGTCCACCCTGGCCGCCGCGCTGCTCGCGGTGGCCCTGCCGTTCGCCCCGGACCTCACCACGCTGGTGGTGCTGCGCGCCCTCCAGGGCGCGGCCCTGGCCGGGCTGCCCGCCACCGCGATGGCCTACCTCGCCGAGGAGGTGCACCCGACGGCGCTGGCCTCCGCGATGGGGCTGTACGTGGCGGGCAACTCGATCGGCGGGATGGGCGGACGGCTGGTGTCCGGCTGGGCCGCGGCCGCCTGGGGCTGGCGCTGGGGGCTGGTGGTCTCGGCGGCGCTGGCGCTGCTCGCGGCGCTGGCCTTCCGCGCCCTGGTGCCGCGCGCCCGGCACTTCCGCCGCGCCCCGGTGGACGCCCGGGCGCTGGCCGCGACCGTCGCCGGTCACCTGCGCAACCCGCTGCTGCTGCGGCTGTACGCGCTGGGGATGCTGTTCATGGCGGTGTTCGGCGCGGTCTACAACACCGTCGGGTACCGGCTGACCGCCGCGCCCTTCCACCTGCCGCAGTCGGTGGCCGCGTCGATCTTCGTGGTCTACCTGGTCGGCACCGCGTCCTCCGCCTCGGCGGGCCGCCTGACCGCCCGCTGCGGCCGCCGCGGCACCCTCTACCTGGCGATCGCCACCACCACGGCCGGCCTGCTGCTCTCCCTGGCGGGTTCCCTGCTCTGCGCGGTCCTCGGCCTGGTCCTGATCACCGCCGGCTTCTTCGCCGGCCACGCCACCGCCTCCTCCGCCGTCGGCCGCACCGCCACCACCGGCCGCGCCCAGGCCTCCGCGCTCTACCTGATCGCCTACTACCTGGGCAACAGCCTCGGCGGCACCCTGGGCGCCGACGCCTACCACTCCACCGGCTGGTCGGGCACCGCCGCCGTCGCCCTCACCGCCATGGCCTGCGCGGCCGCCGTCACCCTCTACGCCACCCACCGCGCCGTGACGGCCCGCCGCACGGAGACCGCTACCGTCCGGGCATGACCGACGACCACCCGGCACTGCGGGCGATCGCCGACCTGCTGCCCGCGGTGCCGGGCCTGCGGGCCCCGGAGATCGCCGACAGCATGGTCCACCTCGCGCTCGCCCCGGGTCCGCAGCACGACGCCACCGTCGAACTGATCCACCGTCAACTCGTCGCCCGGATCGAGAGCCCCGAACGGGTGTATTCGGACCCGCTCCTGGAAGCCCCGCTCCTGGGCCTGCTGCGCCGCCCCGACCTCGCCGTCCTCCCGGCCCCGGCCGCCCGCCCGCTCCTGGTCGTCGAGGTCGTCTCCCCCCACAGCCCGGAGACCGACCACCACGCCAAGGTCCGCGACTACGCCGCCATGGGCATCCCGCTCTACGTCCTGGTCGACCCCCGCCTGGGCACCGGCGTCATCCACTCCGAACCGGGCTACACCGACCGCAGGAACTTCGTCTTCGGCGACCCGATCACCGTCGGCCCCTGGACCCTCGACACCGGCGTCCTGCGCACCTACTCCGGCTGAGCGGTGCGCAGGACGCCGACGGGCGGTCAGGCGATCCGGTCCAGCACGATCGGCGCCGGGGTGAACGCGGTGCCCGCCGGGGCGACGGTGACGGCGCCCTCCAGGGCCTCCAGGGCGTAGCCGAAGCGCTCGGGGGTGTCGGTGTGCAGGGTGAGCAGCGGCTGGCCGGCGGTGACGTGGTCGCCCGGCTTGGCGTGGAGCTCGACGCCCGCGCCGGCCTGGACCGGGTCCTCCTTGCGGGCGCGCCCGGCGCCGAGGCGCCAGGCGGTGACGCCGACGGCGTAGGCGTCGAGGGCGGTGAGGACGCCGGTGGCGGGGGCGGGGACGACGTGCTGCTCGCGGGCGACCGGGAGGGGGGCGTCGGGGTCGCCGCCCTGGGCGGCGATCATGCGGCGCCAGTGGTCCATGGCGGAGCCGTCGCGCAGGGCGTCGGCCGGGTCCTTGCCGTGGACGCCCGCGGCGGCGAGCATCTCGCGGGCGAGGGCGAGGGTGAGTTCGACGACGTCGGCGGGGCCGCCGCCGGCCAGCACCTCGACGGACTCGCGGACTTCGAGCGCGTTGCCCGCGGTGAGGCCGAGCGGGGTGGACATGTCGGTGAGCAGGGCGACCGTGGCGACGCCGGCGGAGCGGCCCAACCCGACCATGGTGCGGGCGAGTTCGCGGGCGTCGTCGAGGTTCTTCATGAAGGCGCCGGAGCCGACCTTGACGTCCAGGACGAGGGCGCCGGTGCCTTCGGCGATCTTCTTGGACATGATCGAGGAGGCGATCAGCGGGATCGCCTCGACGGTGCCGGTGACGTCGCGCAGGGCGTAGAGCTTCTTGTCGGCGGGGGCGAGCCCGTCCCCGGCGGCGCAGATGACCGCACCGGCGGAGCCCAGGACGGCGAGCATCTCCTCGTTGGAGAGCAGGGCCCGCCAGCCGGGGATCGACTCCAGCTTGTCGAGGGTGCCGCCGGTGTGGCCGAGGCCGCGGCCGGAGAGCTGCGGGACGGCGGCGCCGCAGGCGGCGACCAGCGGGGCGAGCGGGAGGGTGATCTTGTCGCCGACGCCGCCGGTGGAGTGCTTGTCGGCGGTGGGGACGCCGAGCGAGGAGAAGTCCATGCGCTCGCCGGAGCGGATCATCGCGTCGGTCCAGCGGCTGATCTCCCGGGGGGTCATGCCGTTGAGCAGGATGGCCATCGCCAGGGCGGACATCTGCTCGTCGGCGACCTCGCCGCGGGTGTAGGCGTCGATGACCCAGTCGATCTGGGGGTCGGTCAGCTCGCCCCGGTCGCGCTTGGCCCGGATGACGGAGATGGCGTCCATTGCACGTGCTCCAGAAGAGGTGGCGGTGGGAGGGGAAATGCGAAGAGTGCCGCGGGATGTCCTCCCGCGACACTCTACGCGCGTAACCGTCCGAACAGCTACAACTTGTCCGGCCCGAACGCGTCCGGCAGCACCTCGCTCATCGGCCGCACCCCGGAGGGCAGTTCGACCAGCAGCTCGGGCCCGCCGTGCTCGTACAGCAGCTGGCGGCAGCGCCCGCACGGCATCAGCAGCTCGCCGCCGCCGTCCACGCAGGTGAAGGCGACCAGCCGGCCGCCGCCGGAGGCGTGCAGCGCGGAGACCAGGCCGCACTCGGCGCACAGGCCCAGGCCGTACGAGGCGTTCTCCACGTTGCAGCCGACCACCGTGCGGCCGTCCTCGACCAGGGCCGCGGCCCCGACCGGGTACTTGCTGTAGGGCGCGTACGCGTGCCGCATCGCCTCCCGGGCGGCCTCCCGCAGCGCCTCCCAGTCGACCTCCCCGGCCGCGACCGCCGTCACTTGGCCTGCCCCTTGCGGTAGACCTGGCCGTCCGCCTTCGGCATCCGCAGCCGCTGCGAGGCCAGCGCGAGCACCACCAGGGTGATCACGTACGGGGTGGCGACGATCAGCGGGCGCTGCACCTCGTCGGTGCAGGCGTACCAGGTGGCGACGCCGCCCGCGACGACGGTGCTGATCACGCCGGCGGTGAGCTTGCGGCGGTAGAACTGCCAGACGGCCAGCAGCGCCATCGCGATGGCGACCACCAGCAGCAGCACGTGCACCGAGTCGGCGTCGCGCAGCTGGAGGCTGTCGGTGAAGCCGAACAGGCCCGCGCCCGCGGCCAGGCCGCCGGGCATCCAGTTGCCGAAGATCATCGCGGCCAGGCCGATGAAGCCGCGGCCCTGGGTCTGGCCGTCCCGGTAGAAGTGCGCGGCGACCAGCGAGAGGTACGCGCCGCCGAGGCCCGCGAAGGCGCCGGAGGAGATCACCGCGAGGTACTTGTACTTGTAGACGTTGACGCCCAGCGACTCGGCGGCGGTCGGGTTCTCGCCGCAGGAGCGCAGCCGCAGGCCGAACACGGTGCGCCAGAGCAGGAAGTAGCTGGCGACCAGGAACGCGGCGGCGATCAGGGTGACCACCGACAGGTCGGTGACCAGGCCGCGGACGATCCCGGCCACGTCGGAGACCAGGAACCAGTGGTGCTGCTCGACGTCGCCCAGCCAGCCGGACAGGCCGGGGAAGGTGAAGGTGGGCAGCGAGTCCGAGGGCGGCGACTGGTTGGCGCCGGCGCCGTCGGCCACGTAGTCCTTGTAGTAGATCCGGTTGACGTACGCGCAGATGCCGGGGATCAGCAGGTTGATGCCGACGCCGGAGACGATGTGGTCGACGCCGAAGGTGACGGTCACCAGCGCGTGCAGCAGGCCGCCGAGCGCGCCGCCGACCATGCCGGCCAGCAGGCCGACCCACGGGTTGACCAGGAAGCCGCCCCAGGCGCCGCAGAAGGTGCCGGCCACCATCATGCCTTCGAGGCCGATGTTGACCACGCCCGCGCGCTCCGACCACAGACCGCCGAGACCGGCCATCGCGATCGGGACGGCGGAGGCCAGCGCGGCGCTGATCTGGCCGGAGGAGGTCAGGCCGTGGTTGCCGGTGGCGGCGCCGACCGCGGCGAACAGCACCAGGGCGAGCGCGATCAGCAGCAGCACCACCGGCCAGGTGAGCTTGGTCCGCTTCGCGGACGCGACCGGCGACTTGGGCTTGCCGACGACAGCGGTGCTCATGCCGCGACCTCCTTCTGGGCGGCCGCGGCAGCCTGCGCGGCGAGCTCGGCGCCGACCTTCTGCTGCTGGCGCTTGAGGCCGTAGCGGCGCACCAGTTCGTAGGCCACGACGACACAGATGACGATGGTGCCCTGGATCACCGGGATGATCTCGGACGGGTAGTCGCCCCGGGTGGGCAGCTGGGCGCCGGAGGCGTCCAGGAAGGCGAACAGCAGCGCGGAGAACGCGATGCCGATCGGGGTGTTGCGGCCGAGCAGCGCCACCGAGATGCCGATGAAGCCGAGGCCGGTCTGCACGTTCTGCCCGAAGTACGGGGTGTTCTGCATGAGTTCGGGCAGGCCGACCAGGCCGGCCAGCGCGCCGGAGACCACGATCGAGGTGATCACCATGCGCTTGACGTTGACGCCGGAGGCGCTGGCGGCGCTCTCCGAGCGCCCGGTGGCGCGCAGGTCGAAGCCGAACCGGGTGCGGTTCAGGGTGAACTGGAAGGCCACGCCGACCAGCACCGCGATCACGATGAAGCCCCACAGCGTGCCGCCCTGGGTCTCGATCGAGAAGAAGTGGCTGGAGTCGGAGATCTTCTCGGTCTGGATCGAGTTGGTGGTGCCGCCGGTCTTCGGCGCGAAGATGCCGGGCACCAGCAGCACGCCGATCACGGCGGTGGCGATGGCGTTCAGCATGATGGTCGAGATGACCTCGCTGACGCCCCGGTAGACCTTCAGCAGACCGGCGATCGACGCCCACAGGCCGCCGACGCACATCGCGACGACCAGCAGCAGCGGGATCTGCAGGAAGGCCGGCAGGTCGACCTGGCTGCCGACGAACGCGGCGAACATCATGGCCAGCTTGTACTGGCCCTCGATGCCGATGTTGAACAGGTTCATCCGGAACCCGAACGCGGCGGCGGCCGCGGCCAGGTAGTACACGGTGGCCTTGTTCAGCACGGCGACCTGTCCGTCGGACGCGGTGCCGTAGTTCCACATGATGGAGAACGCGTCGAACGGGTCGCGGCCGGAGACCGCCAGCAGGCCGCCGGCGATGATCAGCGACAGCAGCACCGCCAGCACGGGGGCGGCCAGGGCGAGCCCGATCCGCTCCAGGTCGATGCGCTCGCGCAGCGACCGCTTGGCCGCGGGCGCGACCGGGGGGTTGGGACTGGTCATGTGGCTACTCCCCCGCCTGCTCGTCGTCGGCGGTGTCGGTGGACGGGGCGTCGGACGGCGCGTCGTCGGCCGGGGCGGCGTGCGCGGCCTCGGTGCCCTCGGCGGCGACGGCCTGGGCCTCGGCGAGGGCCTCCGGGTCGGACTCGATGTGGCCGGTGGCGGCGCCGGTCATCGCGCTGCCCAGGTCCTCGGCGGTGACGGTGGCCGGGTCGGCGTCGGCGACCAGGCGGCCGCGGTAGATCACCCGGATGGTGTCGGACAGGCCGATCAGCTCGTCCAGGTCGGCGGAGATCAGCAGCACCGCCAGGCCCTCGCGCTGGGCGGAGCGGATCTGCTCCCAGATCTGCGCCTGCGCGCCGACGTCCACGCCGCGGGTGGGGTGGGCGGCGATCAGCAGCTTCGGGGAGTGGCTCATCTCCCGGCCGATGATCAGCTTCTGCTGGTTGCCGCCGGACAGCGAGGCCGCGGTGACCTCGATGCCGGGGGTGCGGACGTCGTACTCCTCGACGATCCGCTGGGTGTCGGCCCGGGCGCCGGCCGGGTCGAGCAGCACGCCCTTGGAGTTGGGCCGCTCGGTGACGTGGCCGAGGATCCGGTTCTCCCACAGCGGGGCTTCCAGCAGCAGGCCGTGCCGGTGGCGGTCCTCGGGGATGTAGCCGATCCCGGCCTCGCGGCGGGCCCGGGTCAGGGTGCCGGTCAGGTCGGTGCCGTCCAGCGTGACGGTGCCCGCGTCCAGCGGGAGCATGCCCATGATGGCCTCGACCAGTTCGGCCTGGCCGTTGCCCTCGACGCCGGCGATGCCGAGGATCTCGCCCTTGCGGATGCGCAGCGACACGTCGTCCAGGACGACGCGCTCGACGCCCTCGGCGTCCGGCTTGGCGATCCGCAGTCCCTCGACCGCGAGCATCTCGGTGTCGGTGACGGTCGACTCGCGGCTCTCCGGGGAGGGCAGTTCGGCGCCGACCATCAGCTCGGCCAGCTGCCGGGCGGTGACCCGGCGCGGGTCGGCGTCGCCGACGGTGGTGCCGCGGCGGATCACGCTGATCGCGTCGGCGACCGACAGCACCTCGTGCAGCTTGTGCGAGATGAAGATGACGGTGACGCCCTCGGCCTTGAGCTCGCGCAGGTTGTCGAACAGCGCGTCGACCTCCTGCGGGACGAGGACCGCGGTCGGCTCGTCCAGGATCAGGATCCGGGCGCCGCGGTAGAGCACCTTGAGGATCTCCACCCGCTGCCGGTCGGCCACGCCCAGGTCCTCGACCAGCGCGTCCGGCTTCACGCCCAGGCCGTACTGGTCGGACAGCTCGCGGATCCTGGCCTTGGCCTTGGCGCCGATGCCGTGCAGGTGCTCGCCGCCCAGGACGATGTTCTCCCAGACGGTGAAGTTGTCGGCCAGCATGAAGTGCTGGTGGACCATGCCGATGCCGCGCGCGATGGCGTCCGCCGGGGTGGAGAACTCCACCTGCTCGCCGTCGATGGCGATGGTGCCCTCGTCCGGCTTCTGCATCCCGTACAGGATCTTCATCAGGGTGGACTTGCCCGCGCCGTTCTCGCCCATCAGCGCGTGCACGGTGCCCCGCTGCACGGTGATGTCGATGTCGTGGTTGGCCACCACGCCGGGGAAGCGCTTGGTGATGCCGCGCAGTTCGACGGCAGGTGTCGCCGTCCCCGCGCGGGGGGTGCCGTCCGTCGGGACGGAGTCGGAGGGGGTGATGGCGATCTCCTGCTGGTCGTCGGGCGCTTCGTCGCGCTGAGGGCTCAGGGGGAAACCCGGGGGGGGGGAGGGGGCGGACCGGTGCGGAACCGGCAGGGGCCCGGACGGACGCGCCTGGGCGCATTCCGTCCGGGCCCCTGCCGTGCGATCTGGTGGAACCGCCGTCGCGCCGCCCGGCGGACGGGCGGCGCGGCGGGCCCGATCGGCCTTACGGAGCGGTCGGGACCTTGGTGGCGCCGCTGGTGATCTGCTGGGTCGCGGCGTCGATCTTGGCCTTGATGTCGTCGATGTAGCCGCCGGTGGTGGCCAGCGACACGCCGCCTTCCTTCAGGTCGAAGTTCTTCACGCCGGTCAGCGCGCTGCCGTCCTTGACCGACTTGATGTAGGTGAAGACGGCGGTGTCCACGTTCTTCACCATGGAGGTGAGGATGTGGTCCTTGTACTTGTCCAGGGCGGGCTGCTTGGCCTGGTCGGAGTCGACGCCGATGGCCCACTTGCCGGCGCCCGCGACGGCCTCGATCGCACCGGAGCCGGAGGAGCCGGCCGCCGAGTAGATGACGTCCGCGCCCTTGTCGAGCTGGCCCTGGGCGGCCTGCTTGCCCTTGCCCGGGTCGGCGAAGCCGGTGAAGTCCGGCGGGGTGGTCAGGTAGGTGACCTCGACCTGGACGTTCGGGTCGACGGACTTGGCGCCCGCGGTGTAGCCGGCCTCGAACTTCTTGATCAGCTCGGACTGCACGCCGCCGATGAAGCCGACGTGCTTGGTCTTCGACTTGTTGGCGGCGGCCACGCCCGCCAGGTAGGAGCCCTGCTCCTCGGAGAAGGTGAGCGAGGTGACGTTCTCCGGCTGGTCGGCCGAGGAGGAGTCGATGATCGCGAACTTGACGTTCGGGTTCTCCTTGGCGACCTTGTTCACCGCGTCCTGGTAGACGAAGCCCACCGCGATGACCGGGTTGAAGCCGCTGGTCACCAGGGACTTGAGGCGCTGCTCCTTGTCGCCCTCGGACTCGCCGGACTTGGCCTCGGCCTCGTTGATGGTCGCGCCCAGCTCGGTCTTGGCCCGGTCCAGGCCGCGCGCGGCGGAGTCGTTGAAGGACTGGTCGCCGCGGCCGCCGATGTCGTAGGCCATGCCGACCTTGAACGACGAGCTGCCGGCACCGGCCGAGGTGGAGTTGTTGTCGGTGCTCTTTGCGCCGCAGGCGGCGAGCGAGGCGATGCCCAGGGAACCCGAGAGCACGACCGCGGCGAGCTTGAGTGAACGGCGCAAGGGAGTTTCTCCTTCTCACACACCCGGTTGGCGTGGTCGAGCGCCACCGTAACGCGCGTAGAACACGGTTGTGTTACGGCCTGCGGAGGCATCCGGGTTGTTATCAAAATGTGGTCGTACGCCCAGGCAAATCCGGACATAGCCGCACACACGGTCAACCCGGTGTTCCTTACCGGCTGGTATCGGGCCACCACGGTACGCCTCCCCCCGATCGCCGAGAAGGTGCCGCGCCGCTCCCGTCGGCGCGGCACCCCCGGGCCGGTCAGCTCAGGCCGACCCAGAACATCTGCACCGTGGTGTTCCGGTTCTGCGCCGGGCCGAAGGAGTCCGGCAGCGCGGCGGCGGAGCCGGCCAGGTGGGCGACCCGGTAGGTGGCGGGGGTGAGCCCGGCGTTCAGGAAGGCCCCCGGGTCGGGGAAGGTCGAGCCGCGGGCGAAGGACGGCGGGGTGGCCGCGTTGGCCAGCAGTGCCACCCAGTGGAAGCCCCGGCCCAGGGTGACCGGCCCGGACAGCGGCATCCGGCACAGCCGGTTCGCCGTGCCGGCCCAGGCCGTCGACTGGTCCGCGGTGCGGGCCAGCAGTCGGCCGGTGCGGTCGTACACGCCGGCCAGGTTGCCCGCGGTGAACCCGGCGCCGGGGGCGGCCAGCAGCACCGAGACCGCCGAGACGGTGACCGGCTGGTGCGTCTCCACCCGCACCAGGTAGACGTTGCCCGAGGTCAGCCGGGTGCTCAGGTCGCTCGCGACGGCCGGGTCGAAGGACCAGGTGCCGTAGCCCGAGTCGGCGGGCTGCGGGGCGTTGCCGACCGGGGTGACCGCGGGCGGGGGGACGTCGTAGGACACGCCGTCCTTGGTGGTGCGGTTGTGCATGGTGGTGCCGGTGTCCACCACCGCGCCCGCGTCGTCGCGCACGCTGGCCACCGTGCCGACCAGCACGCAGCCGGTGAGCAGCACCCGCAGCGCGCGGTCGGCGTACACGCCGTAGTCGGGGGCGAGCAGGCCGCCGGGCACGTCGTCGCCGGAGACGTGGGTGGCGCAGCCGGTCAGCGCGACCGGGAGGGCGGCGCCGCCCTCCGGGGCGGTGATCCGGAAGCCCGCGTAGCCGCCGGGGACGGCGTTGTCGTTGCGGCCGTCGCGGCTGGCCTGGCAGCCGGTCAGGGTGACCACGTGCGGGGCGGGCGCGCGGGTGGGGTCGTTCTGGGCGCTCTCGACCAGCCAGCCGTTGCGGCGGTTGCGGTCGGTCTGGCACTCGGTGAAGCCGACCGTCCCGCACTTGCCGGTCAGGTGGAAGCCGTTGCCCTCGTTCCAGGTGGCCCGGACGCCGACGAAGCCGGTGGCGCCGATGCCGTCGAAGGACCAGCCGTCGCCGCCGTTGGCGCCGGCCTCGCAGGAGTCGAGCACCGAGTCGGCGAAGGAGAAGGCCGCCCCGCCGGTGTTCTCCGAGCGCCAGCCGCCGAGCTTGTTGGCCTCCAGGCTCAGGTGGGAGACCTCCCAGCCGCCGGGGAAGCCGTCGGCGGTGCTGTCGGTGTGCACGCCGTAGCCCTGGAAGTTGAAGACGCCGACGTTCTGCAGCCGGACGGCCTTGACCTGCCCCCTGGCGACCAGGCCGTCGACGTTCCCCCCGGTGGTGCTGGTGGCGCGGCCGGAGGCCAGCACCAGGTCGCGCAACCGGGCGCCGTGGCCGGTCAGTTCGACCAGCGCGGAGCCGGTGAAGCCGCCCCACAGCGGCTTGATGAACACCGGCGGCACCGGGTTGCCCTGGGCGTTCTTCGGCAGGTAGCCGAACCAGCGGCTGCCGGTGCTGCCCGCCAGCGTGACGTGGGCGGGCACCGACAGCGTCCTGGTGACCACGTACTGCCCGGCCGGGAAGTACACCACCCCGCCGGGCGGGCAGGCCGCGACGGCGTCGGTGATCGCCTGCCAGTCGTCGGTGGCGGCGTCGCCCTTCGCCCCGTGCGCCTTGACGCTGATCCAGTCGACCGGCGGCGCGGCCGGGTCCTCGGCGGCGTCCGCGGCCGGTGCGGCGGCCAGTCCGGCGGCAGCGGCCCCGGCTGCCCCGGCGGCGAACAGGAGCCCGCGACGGGTGCTGTGCATGGTTCGGTCCCTCCCCTGGGTGATCGTTTGCGCCGACGATTCGACCACGCAGCAACTCCCGGCGGGAGGGACTCCGGCATTCGTCCCGGTTCGGTCCGGTTCGGACCCGGCTCAGATCCGGGCGTGCTCCAGGGCGAGCGAGGCGAACAGCTCCACGCCGACGGCGATCGACCGCTCGTCGGCGTCGAAGTCGCCCTGGTGCAGGTCCCGCGGGCCCTTCTCGTCCGGGCCGCGCACGCCGAGCCGGGCCAGCGCGCCGGGGGCGTGCTCCAGGTACCAGGAGAAGTCCTCGCCGCCGAGGCTCTGCTCGGTCGGCTCGACCACCGGGCCGCGCCCGTCGGCGAACCGGGCGTTCATCGCGGCCTCCAGCTGGTCGATCGAGGACGCCTCGTTGACCACCGGCGGGACGCCCCGGTGGTAGTCCAGCGTCCACTTGGCGCGGTACGTCTCGGCGAGGTGCGCGACCAGTTCCTCCAGCACCTCGGGCGCCTCCCGCCAGCCCGCCAGCTCCAGGCAGCGGACGGTGCCCTCCAGCTCGGCGTGCTGCGGGATCACGTTCGGCGCGGACCCGGCCGCGATCCGGCCCCACACCAGCGAGACGCCCCAGCGCGGGTCCATCCGGCGGGAGAGCGCGGCGGGCAGTTCGGCGGCCAGCTTGGCGACCGCGCTCACCAGGTCGGTGGTCAGGTGCGGGCGGGCGGTGTGCCCGCCCGGGCCGTCCAGCGCGATCCGCACCTTGTCGCAGGCCGAGGTGATCGCCCCGGTCTTCAGCGCGATCCGGCCGACCGGCACCTTGGGGTCGCAGTGCACGGCGAAGATCCGGCCGACGCCCTCCATGCCGCCCGCCGCGATCACGTCCAGCGCGCCGCCGGGCATCATCTCCTCGGCGGGCTGGAAGATCAGCCGCACCGGGCGGGCCAGCTCGCCCGCGGCCAGCGCCCGGGCCAGCACCAGCCCGGTGCCGAGCACCACCGCGGTGTGCACGTCGTGCCCGCAGGCGTGCGCCCGGCCGGGGAGCGTGGAGCGGTACGGCACGTCCTGCTTGGCGTCGTCGATCGGCAGCGCGTCGATGTCGGCGCGGAAGGCCAGCAGCGGGGTGCCGGGCGCGGTGCCCGGCGGAACGAGGTCCACCAGCAGTCCGGTGCCGCCCGGCAGCACCCGGGGCTCCAGCCCGGCGGCGGCCAGCCGCTCGCGCAGCAGGCGGGTGGTGCGGAACTCCTGGCGACCGAGCTCGGGGTGCCGGTGGAGGTCACGGCGCAGCTCGATCAACTCGGCCTGGTACGACGCCACCCGGGCGCGCAGGTCGGCGACGGGGCGGGCGGCGGTGACGGTGGCGGCGGCTGCCGACTGGGGATCGTTCACCTTGACAAGGGTAGGCCGGTGGTGGGGATTTGGCCCGGCTTCCGGAGAACTCCGCACCGGATGGGTGCATAGCGGCCGCTGAGATGGGTATGCCATTTCGTTTCGCCCCGCCCTTCCGGCTCCGGGTTCCGCGCTGTGCAACGACCTGCACCGGGGATCGGACACGGCGGTTGCTCCGTGCGGGCCCCGGAGCGCGGCGGCCAAACGTTTCCCCCCGATCGGGTCATGCCGGAGTAAAGCTTTCGGGCCTGCTCTTGAGTGGCGTACATCAGTCCGAATAGACAGCTTTCGCACAGTCAACTGCGGTGCCGCGGTGGGGGGTCTTCCGCCCGCGGCGCGCCCCGTCACGCCCTCACGAGGGGCAGCTGACGCTCCATCGAACGAGAAGGGGGGACCGACGTGCCCATCGCGCGCAACAAGCTCGCCAAGAGCATCGCTCCGGCCACCGTCGCCGCCGCACTCATCCTCACCACCCTCGGCGCGGCCGTCCCGGCCTCCGCCGCCACCCCGGCGGGCGACAGCGCCCGGACCCTGCCCGGCACCCACCCCGAGTGGGCCACCCCGCAGGCCGACGCCGGCACCGCCGACGCCGCCGCCCCGGTCACCGCCCGGATCTACCTGGCCGGCCGCGACGCCAGCGGCCTGGCCGCGCTCGCCAAGGCGGTCTCCGACCCGGACTCCTCCTCCTACGGCCAGTACCTCAGCGCCGACCAGGTCCGGGCGAAGTTCGGCGCCACCCCCGAGCAGGTCAAGGCCGTCACCGACTGGGTGACCGGCGCGGGCCTGAGCGTCTCGGCCTCCACCGCGCACTACGTGCAGGTCTCCGGCTCCACCGCCGCGATGGCCAAGGCCTTCGGCACCGGTTTCCACAACTACCGCACCGCCGACGGCACCCACCGCGCCCCGGCCTCCGACGCGAAGGTCCCCGCCGCGGTGGCCGACTCGGTGCTCGCCGTCTCCGGCCTGGCCGACGCGATCCACAAGAACAGCTCGGACGCCACCTCGGTCCGCGCGGCCGAGGAGCGCGCGGCCGCCGCCTCCCGGCTCGCCACCCCCGACAAGAAGGCCCCGGCCACCCTGCCGGAGGTGCCGACCTGCTCCGAGGACGGCTACGGCTCCAAGACCGCCGAGGGCGCCCCGGTCGGCTACGAGAAGAACGAGCCCTTCGCCCCCTGCTCGTACGTCCCGGCCCAGCTGCGCAAGGCGTACGGCGTCAGCGACGCCAAGGTCACCGGCAAGGGCGCCCGGGTCGCGATCATCGACGCCTACGGCCTGTCCACCATGGAGCAGGACGCGAACCACTTCTCCACCCTGCACGGCGACCAGCCGTTCAAGCCGGGCCAGTACACCGAGTACGTCACCCCGGACAAGTGGACCCACCAGGACGAGTGCGGCGGCCCCGCGGGCTGGGCGGGCGAGGAGGCCCTCGACGTCGAGATGGTGCACGGCCTCGCGCCCGACGCCCAGGTCGTCTACGTCGGCGGCAACTCCTGCTACGACGAGGACCTGTACGACGCGATGGCCAAGGTCGTCGACGAGCACCTGGCCGACGTGGTCTCCAACTCCTGGGGCGAGATCATGCACGGCACCGGGGGCGACATCGACCCGGCCGTGGTCGCGGCCGACAACCAGGTGTTCCAGCTCGGCGCGGTGACCGGCATCGGCTTCACCTTCTCCTCCGGCGACTGCGGCGACAGCTCCCCCGGCGCGGCCGCCACCGGCGTCAACTGCCAGGCCGACACCAACCAGGCCCAGGCCGACTGGCCGTCCGCCTCCCCGTGGGTGACCTCGGTCGGCGGCACCGCGCTGCAGCTGGGCGACAAGTCCGGCAAGTACGGCAGCGAGGTCTCGATGGGCGACCTGCGCTCGGTGCTCTCCGCCGACCAGAAGTCCTGGAGCCCGTTCCCCGGCAAGTTCTACTTCGGCGGCGGCGGCGGTGTCTCCAAGGACTTCGCCCAGCCCTGGTACCAGCAGGGCGTCGTCTCCGACGACATCGCGAAGACCGCGGCCGACGGCACCAAGTCCGCGACCCCGCTGCGCGCCACCCCCGACATCGCGATGAGCGGTGACCTGGTCGCCGCCACCCTGGTCGGCTACACCGACGGCGGCACCTACAGCGAGGGCGGCTACGGCGGCACCTCGGTCTCCGCCCCGGAGACCGCCGCGATGTTCGCCAACGCCATCCAGTCCCGCGGCGGCCGCGCCCTCGGCTTCGCCAACCCGGCCCTCTACGACCGCGCCGGCACCAGCGCCTTCCACGACGTCAACGACGACGCCAACCACAGCAAGCGCGGCAACGTCGTCGACCTCGGCGTGGTGAGCGGCTCGCTCCGCGTCCGCCTCTACAAGATCGGCGCCGACTACGGCCTCTCCGCGAACCGCGGCTACGACACGGCCACCGGCCTGGGCTCCCCGGGCAAGAACTTCTTCAAGTCCTTCACCATCAAGAAGTAACGCGCCGCAACGGCCGAGGGGCTGCCGGGGAACCTCCCCGGCAGCCCCTCGGCCGTTCCCGCGGCGCCGCGCGCCTCAGAAGCGGTCGACCGGCACGTACGTCCCCCACACCCCGCGGAGCGCGTCGCAGACCTCGCCGACCGTGGCCCGGGCCGCCAGCGCCTCCTTCATCGGGTAGAGCACGTTGTCGGTGCCCTCCGCCGCCTTGCGCAGCTGCGACAGCGCCCGGTCGACCGCCGAGGTGTCGCGGTCGGCGCGCAGCCGGGCCAGCCGCTCGGCCTGCTGGGCCTCGATCGCCGGGTCGACCCGCAGCGGCTCGTAGGGCTCCTCCTCGGCGAGCTGGAAGCGGTTGACGCCGACCACGGTGCGCTCGCCGGAGTCCTGCTCCTGCTGGATGCGGTACGCGGTGCGCTCGATCTCGCCCTTCTGGTAGCCCTGTTCGATGGCGGCGACGGCGCCGCCCATGTCCTCGACCTTGGCCATCAGCTCCAGCGCGGCGGCCTCCAGTTCGTCCGTCATCGCCTCGACCACGTACGAGCCCGCGAACGGGTCGACGGTGGCGGTGACGTCGGTCTCGAAGGCGAGCACCTGCTGGGTGCGCAGCGCGAGCCGGGCGGACTTCTCGGTCGGCAGGGCGATCGCCTCGTCGAAGGAGTTGGTGTGCAGCGACTGCGTGCCGCCGAGCACCGCGGCGAGCGCCTGCACCGAGACGCGCACCAGGTTGACCTCGGGCTGCTGGGCGGTGAGCTGGACGCCCGCGGTCTGGGTGTGGAAGCGCAGCATCTGCGACTTGGGGTTCTTCGCGCCGAACTCCTCCTTCATCACGCGGGCCCAGATCCGGCGCGCGGCACGGAACTTGGCGACCTCCTCCAGCAGCGTGGTGCGGGAGACGAAGAAGAAGGAGAGCCGGGGCGCGAAGTCGTCGACGTCCATCCCGGCGGCGACCGCGGTGCGGACGTACTCGATGCCGTTGGCGAGGGTGAAGGCGATCTCCTGCGCGGGGTTCGCCCCGGCCTCGGCCATGTGGTAGCCGGAGATGGAGATGGTGTTCCACTTGGGGATCTCGGCCCGGCAGTACTGGAACACGTCGGCGATCAGCCGCAGGCTGGGCTTGGGCGGGAAGATGTACGTGCCGCGGGCGATGTACTCCTTGAGCACGTCGTTCTGGATGGTGCCGGTGAGCCGGTTCGACGGCACGCCCTGGGCCTCGCCGACCAGCTGGTAGAGCAGCAGCAGCAGCGAGCCGGGCGCGTTGATGGTCATCGAGGTGGAGACCTCGCCGAGCGGGATGCCGCCGAACAGGACGTTCATGTCCTCGACGCTGTCGATCGCGACGCCGACCTTGCCGACCTCGCCGTGCGAGATCGCGGCGTCCGAGTCGTAGCCCATCTGGGTCGGCAGGTCGAAGGCGACCGACAGGCCCATGGTGCCGTTGGCGATCAGCTGCTTGTAGCGGGCGTTGGACTCGGCGGCGGTGCCGAAGCCCGCGTACTGGCGCATCGTCCACGGCTTGCCGGTGTACATGGTCGGGTAGACGCCGCGGGTGAACGGGTACTGCCCGGGCGCGCCGAGGCGGGTCGCGGCGTCGAAGTCGGCCAGGGTCTCGGGGCCGTACACCGGCTCGATCGGCAGGCCCGACTCGGTGCGGCGGGGCTCGGCTGCCATGGGTGTCCTCCGCGGGAAAGGAGTGAGGGTTAGCGCTGATTAACGGGTCAGCTGGATACGCAATGTAGTCGTGCCCCCCGGGAGCAGACAGATGCCACGGCTGGGAGCTTGCTCACAACACCCGCGCCCCACCCCTTGGGATGATCGGTGCACCGACCGGACACACGAGGAGTGCACGACATGACCGAGCAGAAGGTGGCCGTGGTCACCGGCGCCAGCAGCGGCATCGGGGCGGCGACCGCCCGCCGCCTGGCCGCGGACGGCTTCGAGGTGGTGCTGACCGCCCGCCGCACCGAGCGGATCGAGGCGCTGGCGAAGGAGATCGGCGGCCGCGCCCGCACCCTGGACGTCACCGACCGGGCCGCGGTGGACGCCTTCGCGGCCGAGGTGGGCCGGGTCGACGTCCTGGTCAACAACGCGGGCGGCGCGCTGGGCGCGGACAGCGTGGAGCACGGCGACCCGGCGGACTGGCGCACCATGTACGAGGTCAACGTGCTCGGTGTGCTGCACCTCACCCAGGCGCTGCTGCCCGCGCTGCGCGCCACCGGTGACGGCACCGTGCTGATCATGTCCTCGACGGCGGGGCTGGCCGCGTACGAGGGCGGCGGCGGGTACGTGGCGGCCAAGCACGCCGTCCACTCGGTGGCCCAGACCCTGCGCCTCGAACTCGTGGGCGAGCCGGTCCGGGTGATCGAGATCGCGCCCGGCATGGTGAAGTCCGAGGGCTTCGCGCTGACCCGCTTCCGCGGCGACCGGGAGAAGGCGGAGGCGGTGTACGCGGGCGTCGCCGAGCCGCTCACCTCGGAGGACGTCGCCGACACCGTCTCCTGGGCGGTGACCCGGCCGCCCCACGTGAACATCGACCTGCTGGTGGTGCGGCCCCGCGCCCAGGCCGCCAACCACAAGGTGCACCGGGTCAGTTGATCCGCTCCGCGTGAACGGAAAGGGCGGCGGGTCACAACTTGATAGCTCGATCGAGTGAAATCGGCCCGCCGCCTCCCCAACTGATGAGTGCTCAACTACCGTGGAGGCGCTGCCCCGCCGAGCTGTGTCAGCCCCGAGCGGCGGCATTGCCGCACCCCCGCCCTCCCGGGTTCACTCCCGTCTCTGGAGCATTCCCCCTTCCCGCCCTCACGAGGAGGATCCGCTGGCCAGCGACATCCCGCCGCAGCGCCTGGACGTGCGGACGGAGCCGTCCCTCCTGGGACTTCACCGATTCAACGAAGCCGACTCCGGTGCGGTGGAGGAGGCGCTGCTCGCCTGCTGCGGCAGCCACCGCTGGGCCCTGCGCCTCACCGCCCACCGCCCGTACCCCGACATCGAGTCCCTGCTCGCCGCGGCCAGCGAGGCCAGCTACGACCTGCGCCCGGCGGACCTCGCGGAGGCCCTCGCCGACGAGAGCTGGATGCCCCAGCCCCTGCTCGGCATGCGCGCCCCCGGCAGCCAGGCCGCGCGCACCGCGCTGCGCGCCGCCCACGCCGCGTACGAGGCCCGCTTCGGGCACGTCTTCGTGGTCTGCCTCGACGGGGTCGACCCGGAGGAGATGCTCGACGCGGTGCTGACCTCCATCCGCACCCGGCTGGCCAACGACCCGGACGAGGAACGCCTCGTCTCCGCCGAGGAGTTGCGGCGGATCGCACTCAGCCGCCTGGAGCACCTGGTGGCCGTGAAGGGCTGAGCCCGCCCCCGTCGAAGGCCCGGTGGAGCCGCACGGCCCTACCGGGCCTTCAGCTTCGCCAGCTGCGCCCGCACCACGCCCCGGTCCGGCTCCGGGGCCGGGCGTCCGGTCGCGTCGAGGGTGGTGAACACCGCGAGGACGTCGCCGCTGCGGGCGACCAGGGCGCGCTGGGCGATGGTGGTGCCGCCGGTTTCATCCGTGAGGGTGAACGCGGTCGCGGCGTCGGCTCCTTCGGGGGTGGGCGTGTCGACCCGGGCGAGCCGGTGGCGGCCCGCGGTGGAGGTGAACGCCCGGCAGTGTTCCAGGACCCGGTCGAGCCCGGTGTGGACGGCGACGGCCCGGCCGGGCCGGAAGGCCAGGATCGCGGTGTAGAGGGCGGCCGGGCCGTCCCCGGCGCGGGCGATGTCGAGGTCGGCCTCGGCGAGCGGCCCGGCCGCGCCCTTGGAGGGGGTGAGCGCGTCCAGGACGGGCTGGCAGGCCGGGACGTCGGCGGTCTCCGGGGGGCTGGAGATGTCGTTCTGGCCGGGCTGCATCAGCGTGACGTGCCAGCCGGGGGCGAGATCGGCGTCGGTGACGGCGAGGGCGCGCACCGCGGCGGCGTCGTACTCGGGCGTCGCGCCGGTGCCGAACCCCGGCGGTGCGGCGGCGGTGTCCGCCGAGGGGGCGGGCGGGGCGGTCGCGCAGCCGACCGCGAGGGCCAGGGCGCCGAGGGCGGCGAGGGCGGGCAGGGATCGCACGGCGGGTCTCTCTGCTGGGCGACTGGAGCGGGAGGCGCACCTTAGCGCAGTCGCACGGTCACCCTGCGTCACAGTTCCCGCCCCGATTAGGCCGTGCGTGCCTGATTGATCACACCAGGGCCCCCCGGGGCCGGTTGTCGACGGCGCGTCGATAGGATGCTGGCGGCCGGTGGACCGTATCCGGCCGGGCTGACCGACACCGAAGCCGGCCGAGCCCCCGAACCGCTTCCGGAGGGTTTTCCGTGCCGGCTGGAACGCTGTACCGCGGCCGGGAAGGCATGTGGAGCTGGGTGGCTCACCGAGTCACCGGCGTCCTGATCTTCTTCTTCCTGTTCGCACATGTTCTCGACACCGCCCTGGTGCGGGTGTCGCCCGAGGCGTACGACTCGGTGATCGCCACGTACAAGATCCCGCTGGTGAACCTGATGGAGTACGGCCTGGTGGCCGCCATCCTGTTCCACGCCCTGAACGGCCTGCGGGTCGTGGCGGTGGACTTCTGGGCCAAGGGCCCGAAGTACCAGAAGCAGATGCTGTGGACCGTCGTGGGCATCTGGGTCGTCCTGATGGCCGGCTCGTTCTACCCCGTCCTTGAGCACACCCTTCGCACCTGGTTCGGGGGCTGATCCTGATGTCCACTGACACCAACGACCTGGTGGTCCCCTCGGTCCACGCCCACACCGGCAAGGGCCTGGGCACCGGCAACCCCGCCGACGCCTTCGTGGTGGAGCCCGCCCGGACGCGCACCCGGAAGACCCCGCGCCGCACCCGCACCAACTTCGAGATGCTCGCCTGGCTGTTCATGCGCCTGTCGGGTGTCGTCCTGGTGGTGCTGGTCCTCGGCCACCTGCTGATCAACCTGATGCTGGACGGCGGCGTCTCCCGGGTCAGCTTCGCCTTCGTGGCGGGCCGCTGGGCCTCCCCGTTCTGGCAGGGCTGGGACCTGCTGATGCTGTGGCTGGCGATGCTGCACGGCGCCAACGGCATGCGCACCGTCATCAACGACTACGCGGAGAAGGACGCCACTCGTCTGTGGCTGAAGGGTCTCCTGGGCGTCGCGACCGTCTTCACGGTCCTCCTCGGCACCCTGGTGATCTTCACCTTCGACCCGAACATCTGACGAGCCACCAGAGGCGACTGACCCCCATGCAGATTCACCAGTACGACACCGTCATCGTCGGGGCCGGCGGCGCCGGCATGCGCGCGGCCATCGAGTCGACGCAGCGCAGCCGCACCGCGGTCCTGACCAAGCTCTACCCGACCCGGTCCCACACCGGCGCGGCGCAGGGCGGCATGTGTGCCGCGCTCGCCAACGTCGAGGAGGACAACTGGGAGTGGCACACCTTCGACACAGTCAAGGGCGGTGACTACCTGGTCGACCAGGACGCCGCCGAGATCATGTGCAAGGAGGCCATCGACGCCGTCCTCGACCTGGAGAAGATGGGCCTCCCCTTCTCCCGCACCGACCAGGGCCGGATCGACCAGCGCCGCTTCGGCGGCCACTCCCGCAACCACGGCGAGGCCCCGGTCCGCCGGTCCTGCTACGCCGCGGACCGCACCGGCCACATGATCCTGCAGACGCTGTTCCAGAACTGCGTCAAGCACGGCGTCGAGTTCTTCAACGAGTTCTACGTCCTCGACCTGCTGATCAACGAGGGCCGCACCGCGGGCGTGGTGGCCTACGAGCTCGCCACCGGCGAGATCCACGTCTTCCAGGCCAAGGCCGTGGTGTTCGCCTCCGGCGGCACCGGCAAGATGTTCAAGGTCACCTCGAACGCGCACACCCTGACCGGCGACGGCCAGGCCGTGGCGCTGCGCCGGGGCCTGCCGCTGGAGGACATGGAGTTCTTCCAGTTCCACCCGACGGGCATCTGGCGGATGGGCATCCTGCTCACCGAGGGCGCCCGCGGCGAGGGCGGCATCCTGCGCAACAAGGACGGCGAGCGCTTCATGGAGCGCTACGCCCCCGTCATGAAGGACCTCGCGTCCCGTGACGTGTGCTCCCGCGCGATCTACTCGGAGATCCGGGCCGGCCGCGGCTGCGGCCCCGACGGCGACCACGTCTACCTGGACCTGACCCACCTGCCGCCGGAGCAGCTGGACGCCAAGCTGCCGGACATCACCGAGTTCGCGCGCACCTACCTCGGCATCGAGCCCTACACGGACCCGATCCCGATCCAGCCCACCGCGCACTACGCGATGGGCGGCATCCCGACCAACGTCGAGGGTGAGGTCCTGAAGAACAACACCGACGTCGTCCCGGGCCTGTACGCCGCGGGCGAGGTCGCGTGCGTGTCGGTGCACGGCGCCAACCGCCTGGGCACCAACTCGCTGCTGGACATCAACGTGTTCGGCCGCCGGGCGGGCATCGCCGCCGCCGAGTACGCCGAGAAGCACGACTTCGTGCCGCTCCCGGAGAACCCGGGCGCGCTGGTCGAGGCGCTGGTGGAGGGCCTGCGGGAGTCCACCGGCACCGAGTCGGTCGCCAAGATCCGCCAGGAGCTGCAGGAGTCGATGGACACCAACGTGTCCGTCTACCGCACCGGCAAGACCCTGCAGCAGGCGCTCGAGGACGTGGCGGCGCTCAAGGAGCGCTTCAAGAACGTGTCGATCGCGGACAAGGGCTCGCGCTACAACACCGACCTGCTGGAGGCCGTCGAGCTGGGCAACCTGCTCGACCTGGCCGAGGTCCTGGTCGTCTCCGCGCTGGCCCGCGAGGAGTCCCGCGGCGGTCACTACCGCGAGGACTTCCCGACCCGCGACGACGTGAAGTTCATGCAGCACACCATGGCGTACCGCGAGGTGGCGGAGGACGGCACCACCTCCATCCGCCTCGACTACAAGCCGGTCGTGCAGACCCGCTACCAGCCGATGGAGCGTAAGTACTGATGTCCACTCCGACCGTCGAGACGCACTCCGCCGCGCTGGACGCGGCCGAGTCGGGCAGCGTCCAGCTGATCAACGTCACCTTCCGGATCCGCCGGTTCAACCCGGAGGAGCACCCGGAGCCGGTGTGGGTGGACTACCAGCTCCTGATGGACCCGAAGGAGCGCGTCCTGGACGCGCTCAACAAGATCAAGTGGGAGCAGGACGGCACCCTCACGTACCGTCGCTCCTGCGCGCACGGCATCTGCGGTTCGGACGCCATGCGGATCAACGGGCGCAACCGGCTGGCATGCAAGACCCTGATCAAGGACGTCAACCCGGAGAAGCCCATCACGATCGAGGCCATCAAGGGCCTGGCGGTCCTCAAGGACCTGATCGTGGACATGGACCCGTTCTTCCAGGCGTACAAGGACGTCATGCCGTTCCTGATCACCTCGGGGAACGAGCCGACCCGCGAGCGCCTGCAGACGCAGGCCGACCGCGAGCGCTTCGACGACACCACCAAGTGCATCCTGTGCGCCGCGTGCACCTCCTCGTGCCCGGTGTTCTGGAACGACGGCCAGTACTTCGGCCCGGCGGCGATCGTCAACGCGCACCGCTTCATCTTCGACTCGCGCGACGAGGGCGGCGAGCAGCGCCTGGAGATCCTCAACGACCGTGAGGGCGTGTGGCGTTGCCGCACCACCTTCAACTGCTCGGAGGCCTGCCCGCGCGGCATCGAGGTCACCAAGGCGATCCAGGAGGTGAAGCGGGCGCTCGTCACGCGCCGCTTCTAGTCCGACCCGTCCGCAGGGCCCGTCCGGAGTGCGCTCCGGGCGGGCCCTGCGGCGTTGCCGGGCGCGTCCGGGCGGTGCGGCGGGCGTCCGGACGGTGCGGCGGGCGTTCAGTCGGTGCGGCGGGTGCGGACGGTGGCGAGGGTGAGCAGCAGCGGGCCGAGGAACAGGGCGGCGGCCATGGTGCGGTAGTCCTGGTCGGCGGCGGAGGCGGTGAGCGCGAGCTGGGTGCCGAGGACGGCCGCGCCCGCCACCGGGACGAGGGCGGGCAGCCGGTGCCGCCAGGCGTACAGGACGGCGGCGGCCAGGCCCAGGTAGGCCCACAGGGCGCCGCGCCACAGCAGCCAGTCGAGCTGCGGGGCGCGCAGCAGGGTGCGGCTCCAGCTCGCGGCGGCGTGCAGGGGGTGCCACAGGCCGCGGGAGCCGACCGCCGGGCCGGGCACCTCGGTGGCGGCGTGCGGGCCGCTGCCGCCCGCCCAGACGCCCCAGGCGAGCCGTCCCCGGCAGAGCCGGGCGTCCAGCACCCGGTCGGGGTGGTCGCGCAGCAACCGGCGCCAGGCGGCGGCGAGTTCGCCCTCCGAGCGGCGGGCCGCGGCGGCGTCCCACTGCCCGGTGAGGGCGGCGCTCGCGGAGCAGTCGGCGCCCGCCGCGTCCCAGGCCGCGGGCGGGGCGGCGGCGGTCAGGGCGGGGCCGAGCGGGGCGGGGGCGCGGTGCTGGGCCAGGGCCAGGTCGGCGGCCCGCAGGGTGTGCAGGTCGCCGCCGCGGTCGGCGGGGTGGCCGAGCAGGCCGAGCGCGATCGGCACCGCGAGCGCGAACGAGGCCAGCAGCACCAGGCGCACCCGCGCCCCGGGCAGGGCCAGCAGCAGCACCGCGACCGCGACCAGCGCCGTCCCGGCGCCCCGGGTGCCGGTCAGTCCGAGGGCGCAGACGGCCGAGAACAGCACGGCCAGATCCAGCCGTTGGACGGGCCCGCCGAGGTGCAGACTGCCCTCGGCCCGCCGGACCAGCAGCCGCAGCCCCGCTCCGGTGAGCAGCAGCGCGGCGACGGTGGCGACCGCTCCGGGCGTGGCCGAGACCACCAGGGTCGCGGTCGGCGGGAGCGCGGCCAGCGCGAGCGCGACCGGTCCGCTGTGGCGCCCGCGCACCCCGAACCGGGCGAGCGCGGCCACCAGGTACCCGAGCGCGAAGGCCGCCGCCGCGGTCTGCAGCAGCGTCGCGGGCCCGGCGTGCACGGCCCGCACGGCCGCCGCGTACAGCGGTGCCGAGCCGTCGGGCACCGGGCCGGTGTACGCCGGGTACACCGCCGCCCACCAGAGCAGCAGCACCGCCCAGCAGGCCGCGGCCACCGCGAACGGCAGCCGCAGCCGGGACTTGGCCCGCCGGTGCCGCCGCGCCCGCTCCTGGCGCCGCGCCCACTCCGGGCGCACCTCGTCGAGGGTGGTACTGGTGCTCACGCCGAAGCCCTCCCCCACAGTTCGTGCCGGGCAGGCTAGCAGCGGGATTCGGCCATTTGAAGAGGGCATGCATATGCACCCGTCAGTGGCCGGGGCCCGGCGCTCCGGCGGTCGGCCCCGGCCCGGGGCCCGGGACGGCGGAACGCCCCGGGCCCCGGCGGAGGTCAGGCGAGCGGGCCGCGGTCCTTCGGGGCGGCGGCGCCGTGGTAGGCGAGCAGGTGCCGGTCGGCGGTGACGGCGTACAGGTCGGGCTGCCCGTCGCCGTCGAGGTCGCCGGAGCTGCCGAGGGTCGGGTAGTCGGCGACCGGGAAGGTGCCGAGGACGGTGCCCGCGGCCGGGTCGGCGAGGCCGGAGAAGTCGTAGCCGCCGTCGGCGAGCTTCGGCACGGCGTGCGCACGCAGCAGGCCGGTGGACTGCTCGCGGGACCACAGGGCGAGGTTGCCGTCGGCGTCCGGGCCGGGGGCGATCAGGTCGTAGCCGTTCCAGGCGCCGCTGGTGGTGAGGCGGGTGGACTTGCCGAACCGGGAGGGGTCGCGCTGCAGCCACAGGTCGCCCTGCTCGACGTCCAGCAGGTTGAGGCCGTAGGGCCGGGCCTGGTCGATCGAGCCGAACGCGACCAGCTGCTGGACGTCCCGGTAGGTGGTGCTGCGCCCGTCCGGGCAGGTGGTCGGGAGGTTGGCGAGGTCGGTGCAGGAGCTGGGGTGCCGGACCAGGGCGGGGCTGCGCGTGCCGATCGGGAACGCGCCCTGGTTGGCGTACATGTAGAGGTAGTCGCCGGCACCGGGGACGGTGCTGCGGACGAGGATCGTGTCGGCCGGTTCGCTGTTGCTCCCCCAGCCCTTGTGGACCACCTGCAGGCCGCTCCAGCTGCCGTCGAGCGGGGCCCGCGCGGCGGGGACGACGGTGGTGGGGGTGGTGTCCGCGGCGTCGCCGCTGATCACCAGCAGGTTGCCCCCGGAGTCGGGCAGCAGGATGTCGGGGACGCCGTCGTTGTCGACGTCGCCGAGGGCCTTGGGCGGGTTGGGGTTCCACGGCGCGTAGAAGCTGTAACGGACCGGATAGGTGACGTTGCCCGCGTGGTCGACGGCCTGGACCTGGAGGTCGTGGGTGCCCCACCCGGCGGGCTTGAGGGTCACGGTGGCGGTGCCGTTCGCGTCCGGCAGGACCACGTCGCGGTCGGCCGGGTCGCAGCCGCCGACGCTCTCCGTGCCGTCCAGCACGTAGCGGAAGCAGGCCAGGCCGGAACCGGTGTCGGAGGCGGAGAAGGTGAACGTGCCGGGCTGCCCGGCGTACTTGCCGCCGCCGCTCTCGGGGAAGTCGTCCGAGTGGACGGTGGGCGCCGCGGGCTGGACGGTGTCGATGCCGAAGCGGCAGGTCTCGGTGGGCTGCCCGGAGCCCGGCCGGTACTGCGGCCAGACCTGCCAGGTGTAGCCGGCGCCCTCGGGGAGCGTGGTGAGCGGGGTCCGGACGGCGCCGAGGTCGGCGTCGGCGGTGGTGTCGAGGACCTTCGCGCCGGTGGCGTCCCACACCTTGAAGCGGGCGGCGGGCGCCGTGGTGTGCGCGAACAGCTCGGGGCCGGGGTAGCTGATGCCGATCCAGCCGGGCGTGCCGGTGGCGTTGCAGCCGTCGGTGCGGCCGGTGTCCAGGTAGGTGCCGGGCAGGACGGTCGGGCCGGTGACGGCCGGGCCGGGTTCGGCCTGCGCCGCGGGTGCGGCGAACAGGCCCGTGGCGAGGGCGGCCGTGGCGCACGCGGCGAGCAGCCGCGGCGGGACGGAGCGGGACAAGGAACCCCCCAGGAAGACGGTGTGCGGGCGTACGAGTCGTCGCCCGGCGGCGCATCCTGCTCCGGAACGGGGGTGGGACGCAAGCGGATTGGCCCGGCCCCGGCCGCGGCTACTCGGCGGCGGTGCCGGTGGCGGTGGCGGCGGACGCCCCGCGGCGCAGGGCGCGCAGGCCGCGGACGCCGATCCAGCCGATGGCGAGGCCGAGCAGCAGGGAGGTGACGGCGAGCAGCAGGTGGACCCAGAAGAAGGCGGTGGGCTGGGAGTGGTCGCCGTTCACGAAGGCCTGGCCGCCGGAGTCCTTCCAGAGGTTCTTGACGAAGGTGGTCCAGATGAAGACCGACCAGACGCCGAAGGCGGTGAGGAACCAGGAGACCGGGCGGCTGAGCTTCATGGCGGAGGTCCTTCGCGGCAGACGGGGTGCCCGTCCAGTATGCGGGGCCCGCCGATCGGAGCAGCGGGCGGTACACGTTCGTGGTGGCGCGCGGTCGCGTCGGCGGGCGACCGGGAGGGGGCGGGTTACTTTCCCGGAATGCTGATAATCCGCCGGATTCTCCACGGTTCGTCCGCTGCCGCCCTGCTGCTGGTGCCCGTCCTGTCCGGCGCGCCCGCCGCGGCCGCCGCGCCGGGGGACGCGCCGCCGCCGTCCGCGGTGGTCGGCGGGGAGCGGCTGGGCGCGGCGGGGGTGCAGGTGGCGGCGGGGGCCCCGGCGCTGCCGAAGGACCTGACCGGGAAGTCCTGGGTGGTCGCGGACGCGGGCAGCGGTCAGGTGCTGGCCTCGTTCAACGCGCACGCGCAGCTGCCGCCCGCGTCCACCCTGAAGATGCTGTTCGCGGACACCGTGCTGCCCCGCTTCAACGCCTCCGACGTGCACCGGGTGACCTGGTCGGAGCTGCAGGGGATGGGGGCGGGCAGCAGCCTGGTCGGCATCAAGGAGGACCTGGACTACAAGGTCGAGGACCTGTGGCGCGGGGTGTTCCTCTCCTCCGGCAACGACGCGGTGCACGTGCTGGCGAACATGAACGGCGGCGTGGCGAAGACCGTCGCCGACATGCAGGCCCGGGCGGAGCAGTTGCAGGCCCGGGACACCCACGTGGTCAGCCCGGACGGCTACGACATGGACGGGCAGGTCACCTCGGCGTACGACCTGACCCTGTTCGCCCGGGCGGGCCTGCGCAATCCGGAGTTCCGGGCGTACTGCGCGACCCGCTCGGCGCAGTTCCCGGGCGCGGTGGACAAGAAGACCGGGCAGCGCGGCAGTTTCGGCATCGCCAACACCGACCGGCTGCTGGGCAAGTACCCGGGACTGATCGGGGTGAAGAACGGCTACACCACCAACGCGGGCGCCACCTACACGGGCGCGGCCGAACGCGACGGGCGGACGCTGCTGGTGACGGTGATGCACCCGGAGAGCAGCCCGAAGGTGTACGACGAGGCGGCGGCGCTGCTCGACTGGGGCTTCGCCGCGGCGGGCAGGGTCGAGCCGGTGGGGGTGCTCGCCGAGGACCGCGGCGCGGAGCAGTCCTCCCCGGCGCCCGCCGCGAAGCCGGTCGCGGACGGGCCGAGCGCGGGCGGGCCGGGCACGGGCGCGAGCTCGGGCGCGGCGCCCGGCCCGGGGAGCGGGCGGGCGGCGCACGCGGCGGCCTCCGGGCCGGGCCCGGTGACCTGGTCGGCGGTGGGGCTGTGCGCGGCGGTCGCGGCGGCCGGGCTGCTGCGGCTGCGGGCGCTGCGCCGCCGGGCCGCCGCCCGCCCGGGGGGCTAGACGAGTAGTTCCGAAGTCGGGTGTCTTTGGCCGTTCGGCTCCGGGCATGCAGGGAGGGTGTCCAGCATTCGGGTTGTGACGACCGAAGAGCTGGACACCCTCCTGACGGCACTCTACGTGCAGATCGATGATCACCTGCCCCGAACGCGTTGGCTGGGCCGCCCGCCAAGGCTGACGGACTCCGAACTGGTCTGCCTGGCCGTGGCCCAAGCCCTGCTGGGTTTCCACTCCGAGGCCCGCTGGATCCGCTTCGCCCGCGCCCACCTGAGCGGCATGTTCCCCCACCTGCCCGAGAGGCCCGGCTACAACAAGCGTCTGCGCGCGGCACGCCCGTTGCTCCAGCAGGCCATCCGCGATCTGGCCCGGGCGACCGACCTGTGGTCCGACCCGGTGTGGATCACCGACTCCACTCCCGTGGAGTGCGGCCGCTCCCGCGACACCGTCCGCCGCTCGGCACTGGCCGGCTGGGCCGGCTACGGCTACAGCCGCTCCCACTCACGATGGTTCTGGGGCCTGAAACTGCACCTGGTCTGCACCCCCGCCGGCCTGCCCGTCACCTGGGCCCTGGCCAGCCCGAAAATCGACGAACGCGAGGTCCTGGCCGCCCTCGTCGAGACCGAACCCGGCCTCGTCCGCGAACGGCCCGGCCTGCTGATCCTCGCCGACAAGGGCTACGTCTCCGCCGAACTCGACCGCTTCCTCGCCCAGTACGGCACCCAACTGCTGCGACCGTCCTACCGCACCAGCACCCCGCGTCCCGGCGAGAGCCTGCTCAAAACCGTCCGCCAGCTGATCGAGTCCGTCAACGACACCCTCAAAGGACAACTCGGACTCGAACAGCACGGCGGACGCACCATCGAAGGCGTCACAGCCCGAATCGGCCAGCGGATCCTGGCAATGACCTGCGCGATCTGGCACAGCCGCACCACCGGCCGACCCTTCACCCGCTCACTGATCGCCTACGACCACTGACCGACATCGGAACTACTCGTCTAGAAGTCTGATGAAGATGTTGGGTTCTGGCCCCGCTGCGTGAGTGGTGGGGCCAGACTCGTTTCGTGGCGATGGGGGAATGGGCCGGGGATCTGGTCGGACCGAATGTGTGGGAGACCTGTCGGG
>NZ_BSSA01000033.1 GCF_030268885.1 Kitasatospora phosalacinea | reverse complement strand
CCTCATGGCCGCCCGCCTCGCCGGCGAGGAGATCGAACCACGCGGCCCCATCGAGACCGAAGCAGCCCGCCGCCTCGCCGACGACCTCAACGATCAGTAGCTAGCCAATTACCCCACACTTTCTCAGTCGGCGGGGGGACGCAGGTGCCAGGTCAGGGCGAGCAGGGCCGCGTCGTCCTCGGTGCCGCCCGCGAACGCGTGGGCGTCCTGCTGCAGCCGGTCGACCAGCTCCTGCGGCGGCAGGCCCGCGCAGGCGGCCAGCCGGGCGGGCAGCGGGTAGAACGCACCGCTGCGGTCGCGGGCCTCGGCGAGGCCGTCGGTGTACAGCAGCAGGGTGTCGCCCGGCGCCAGGTGCGTGACGGGCGCCTCCGCGGACGCGCCCGGGGGCGCCTCCCCGTCGCGCAGCCCCAGCGGCAGGCCCGGCCGCACCGGCAGCTCGCGGACGGCCGCACCGTGCAGCAGCAGCGGCGCCGGGTGCCCGCAGGACAGCCCGCGCACGGTGCCGTCGGAGGCGGCCTCCAGCAGGAACGCCGTGACGAAGGACTCCGGATCGGTCAGGTAGCGGCGCAGGCTGGTGTCGAGCCGCCCGGCGAGGGCGCCCAGCGACGGCGCGTCCAGCACGGCCTCGTGGAAGGCGCCCAGCACCACCGCGGCGGTGGCCACCGCGTCCAGGCCCTTCCCGCGCACGTCACCGATCAGCGTGCGCAGCCCGGACGGGGTGTCCGCCACCGCGTACAGGTCCCCGCCGATCCGGGCGTACCGGGCGGCCGCCCGGTACGCCGCGGCGACCGCGTACGGCCCGACCGCGGCGGGCAGCGGCCGCAGCACCGCCCGCTGCGCCGTCTCGGCGACCGTCGCGACGCTCACCAGCCGGGCCGCCGCCCGCTCCCGGCGGCGCACCACGAAACAGCCGAGCACCGCGATGCCGAGGATCACCGCGGTGGTCCCCACCGCCGCCCCGGTGCGGCCCGGCTCGGAGCCGGTGAACACCCAGCGGGTGCCCACCGCGACGGCCGCCGCCCCGACGATCACCGGCGGCCCGAAGGCCAGCGCGACCACCGCCGGCACCGCCACCAGCACGGACGGCAGGTGCCAGGTGGCCGTCCCGTACTGCAGGCCCACGACGAGCCCGTACAGCAGCACCGCACCCGCCAGCGCCACCGCGCGCGTCAGCGGCGTCGCGCCCCCGTCGCACTCCCCGGGGAGGCTGTCGACGGGCGCACGCCCTGCTTCTCCTGCGGCCCTGCCGCCACGAGCGGACACGCCCGACAGTCCATCAGGGAACGCCCCCGGCGGGCCGCTCCGACACGGAGTCGCCCCGCACCGGCGCACCCGGCCTCAGGACCGGCGCATCCGCCGGACCACCAGCCACACCAGCACCGCCACGACCACCACGACCAGCACCGACACCAGCAGGAAGCCGATCAGGGCGCCCTTGGACTTCTTCTTCTTTTTCTTCTTCGCCGAGCTCTTCGCCAACGGCACGGCCTCCCGCACCCGCTGCCCGTCCGCGGCCCGGGCCCCGCCGCCGACCGTCCCCGCCACGTCCCCCTGCGGCCCGCCCGCCACCACCTGGGTCGAAGCCGCAGCCGCCCGGGGCACCGCCGCCTCCGCCGTCCCCGCGGCCGCCACACCCCCGCCCCCCACCAGCACCAGCGCCAACAGCACGCCCGCCAGACGTCCCCTCATCAGCCCCGACCCCATTCCCGCCAGGCCCCCGCGGCCCTGCGACCGGCCCACTGTGACAGCCCCCGCACCCCTCAGGACAGGGGTCCGCGAGGGCCCGTTCCCAGACTGTGACGCTGTAACGACCGGGTGACCACCGCGGCGAACCGCCGTCCGTCCGGCGCCGCGGCGAACCGCCGTCCGTCCGGCGCCGGGGCGCGCCGCGTCCTCCCGACGTGCCGGGCCGGTGGGGCCCCTTGGCGGAAGCTATGAACGGTGGTTCACTTCTTTCATGGCCTACCGGAAGACCCCCGCCGAGATCCACCGGCTCACCGCCGCCAGGGAGCACCTGGTCGGCTGCGCCACCCGGGTCGTCGCCGAGGTCGGCTGGTCGCAGGCGTCCGTGACCGCCGTCGCCGACGCCGCGGGGATCGCCGCCGGATCGGTGTACCAGCACTTCCCGTCCAAGGCGGCGCTCGCCGTCGAGGTGTTCCGGCGCGCCGCCGGACGCGAGGTCGAGGTGCTCGGCGAGGTCCTGCACGGCCCCGGCGACCCGGTCGAACGGCTCGCCCGCGGTGTCGAGGTGTTCGCCCGCCGCGCCCTGGAGAACCGCGGCCTCGCCCACGCCCTGCTCGCCGCCCCCGCCGAACCCGCCGTCGGCGCCGAACGCCTCGCCTTCCGCCGCCGCTACCGCGCCCTGTTCGCCGAGGTGGTCCACGAGGGCGTCGCCACCGGCGCCCTGCCCGCCCAGAACGGCGAGATCACCGCCGCCGCGCTCACCGGCGCCATCGGCGAGGTCCTGGTCGACCCGCTGGGCGGGCCCGGGGACGCCGACACCGACGCCCTGCTCGCCGACCTCACCGCGCTGGCCCTGCGCTGCGCCGGTGCCCCCCGCAGCTGACACCCCACCCCCACCCCCTCCGGAGGCCCCCGTGCCCGCCAGCCACCCCACCGCCGTCACCCACCAGGTCACCAACCAGGCACCGCCGCTGACCGGCCACGACGTCGCCCGGGACGCCGTCCTGCTGGAGGGCCTCGACCGCGAGGGCGCCGGCTGGCACCGCGAGGAACTGCACCGCCTCGGCCGCCTGGCCGGCAGCGAACGGGCCCAGCACTGGGCCGACCAGGCCAACCGCCACGAACCCGAACTGCGCACCCACGACCGCTACGGCCACCGCGTCGACGAGGTCGAGTTCCACCCCGCCTACCACCACCTGATGGACCTCTCGGTCGGCGCCGGACTGGCCGGAGCCGCCTGGGCCGACCCCCGCCCCGGCGCCCACGTCGCCCGCGCCGCCGGCTTCATGGTCGCCACCACCCTCGAACCCGGCCACCTCTGCCCCGTCTCCATGACGTACGCCGTCGTCCCCGCGCTCCGCCACGCCCCCGAACTCGCCGCCGTCTACGAGCCGTTGCTCACCAGCCGGACGTACGACCCCGGCCTGCGCGCCCCCGCGGGCAAGCGCGGACTGCTCGCCGGGATGGGGATGACCGAGAAGCAGGGCGGCAGCGACGTCCGCGCCAACACCACCACCGCCACCCCGCAGCCCGACGGCAGCTGGCGGCTGCGCGGCCACAAGTGGTTCACCAGCGCGCCGATGAACGACCTGTTCCTGGTCCTCGCCCAGGCGCCCGGCGGCCTGTCCTGCTTCCTGGTGCCGCGGGTGCTGCCCGACGGCGAACGCAACACCTTCCGCATCCAGCGCCTCAAGGACAAGCTCGGCAACCGCGCCAACGCCAGCAGCGAACCCGAGTTCGACGACACCGTGGCCTGGCTGGTCGGCACCGAGGGCAAGGGCGTGCGCACCATCATCGAGATGGTCACCATGACCCGGCTCGACTGCGTCCTCGGCTCCGCCGCGGGCACCCGCGCCGCCCTCGCCCAGGCCGCCCACCACGCCCGCCACCGGGCCGCCTTCGGCGCCCTGCTGATCGACCAGCCGCTGATGCGCAACGTCCTCGCCGACCTGTCGCTCGAATCCGAGGCCGCCACCACCCTCGCCCTGCGCCTGGCCGGAGCCGCCGACCGCGCCCAGCGCGGCGACGCCGCCGAACGCGCCTTCCTGCGGATCGCCACCGCCGTCGCCAAGTACTGGGTGTGCAAGCGCCAACCCGCCGCCGTCGCCGAAGCGTTGGAGTGCCTCGGCGGCAACGGCTACGACGAAGCCTCCGGCCTGCCCCGGCTCTACCGCGAGGCCCCGCTCAACAGCATCTGGGAGGGCTCCGGCAACGTCACCGCCCTCGACCTCCAGCGCGCCCTGGCCCGCGAACCCGAGACGCTCGACGCCTTCGCCGCCGAGATCGACCTCGCCGCGGGCGCCGACCCCCGCCTCGACGCCGCCTGGCGCGACCTGCGCGCCGGACTCCGCCCCACCGCGGACGCCCAACCCGGCGCCCGCCGGGTCATCGAACGCGCCGCACTGGTGCTCCAGGGCGCCCTGCTGGTCCGCCACGCCCCCGCCGCCGTCGCCGACGCCTTCTGCGCCTCCCGGCTGGCGGGCGACCACGGCCTGGCCTTCGGCACCCTCGCCCCGGCCACCGACTTCACCGCCCTGCTCGACCGCCTCCCGGGAGCCTGAGGCCGGGCCCGGGAGGCGGACGGGCTGACGGCGCGTCAGGACGGGGCGGTGGTGCTGCGCGGGTCGGTGGCGCTGCGCGGGTCGGTGGCGTTGCGCGGGGCGGCCAGGACCAGGGCGGCGCCGAGGAGCGCCAGGGCGGCGAGGGCGGCGGCGAAGGCGGTGGTGCCCGTGGTCAGACCGACCGCGTCGCTGAGGTAGCCCGCCGAGACGGGGAGCAGGCCGGCCGGGAGGTAACCGCCCACGTTCAGGGCGGCGTTGGCCTCGGCGAGGCGGCGCGGCGGGACGGCGGAGTTGAGCAGGGACAGGCCGCCCAGCTGCCCCAGCCCCTGCCCGGCCCCGGCCAGCAGGGCGGCGGCGACCAGCGCCGGGGCCGATCCGGAGCGCACCGCGACGGCCAGGGCCAGCATGCCCAGGGCGGTGCCCGCGGCCCCGGCCGTCAGGATCGCGCGGCGACCCAGCCGCCGGACGGCGAACTGCACGCCGGTGGCGGTGAGGAACATCGCGAAGGCGGTCGCGCCCGCGACGATCCGGCTGGTGGTGCCCAGCAGGCCGGAGAGCAGGGACGGGCCGAGTGAGAGCACGAACGAGGTGGCGGTGAGGCCCGGGGCGAACACCGCGACGCCCAGGGCGAGTTGGCGCCCGCGACCGCGCGGCACCCGCGGCACCCGGATCCAGCCGCCCGCACCGCTGCCCGTACCGCTGCCCGGGCCCCGGCCCGTACCGTCGGCCGTACCGCCGTTCGCGCTCCGGGTCGCGTCGTCGGGCGCCGGGCGGTGCAGGGGCATCCGCAGCACCACCGCGACGGCGCTCGCCAACAGCACGGCCTCGACCGCGAACACGGTGACCGTCGGCCCCGGCGCCAGCTCCGAGAGCGCCCCCGCCAGCAGTGGTCCGAGCCCGGCGCCGAGGACCATCGCGCAGGAGGCCAGCAGCGCGGCCGTCCGCCGGCGCCCCGGCCCCGCGACGTCGGTGACCGCGGCCATGCCCGCCGAGACCACCGCGCCCACCGCGACCCCGGTGAACAGGCGCGCCACGACCAGCGCGGCCACGCTCCCGGCCGTCGCGAAGACCAGGCAGGCGGCGAGGGCCAGGCCCAGCGCCGGGAGCAGCACCGGTCGGCGCCCGATCCGGTCGGAGAGCACGCCGGAGACCAGCAGCGAGCCGAGCAGCCCGACGACGTAGCAGGCGAACACCACGGTCAGGGTGCCCCTGGAGAACCCGAGGTCGCGCTGCCACAGCGCGTACAGCGGGGTCGCCGCGTTCGACAGCACGAAGACGGCGGTGATCGGCCAGGCCGCCAGCCACACCCACCGCAGCGGCACCTCCGCCCCCGCCCCCGCGCGCCTGGTGACCGTCTTCCCGGTGCTGAGCCCGGTTCCGGACATGGGAGTACCCCCTGATCTGCCTGTCGGCTCCCGTCAGTACGAGTCGAGTCGAACTTAGCATCCAGTACGATTGGAGTCGTACTGAACGGGATCCGGACGCCCGGAGCAGCACGGAGAGACGAGGAACCGCCCATGCCAGCCGCCTTCAAGACCCTCCCGGAGCCGCCCGACCTGCCCGAGCCGCTCCCCGAGCCGTCCGTCGCGGACCTGCGGCTGGAGGAGGTGATGGGCGCGCTGAGCTCCTCGCTGCGGCTGACCATCGTCCGCAAGCTCCTGCTGGAGTCCGAGGAGTTCGACCACTCCTGCCACTGGTTCGGCCTCGACCGCCCCAAGTCCTCGCTCACCCACCACTTCAAGGCGCTGCGCGAGGCCGGCGTCACCCGCCAGCGGCAGTACGGCCTCGAACGCCGCAGCCAGGTCCGGGTCGACGACCTGAACGCGCGCTTCCCCGGCCTGCTCGACCTCGTCGCCGCCTGGACCCCGCAGCCCTGAACGCGCGCGGGCGCGGGCCCGGCGAGGAGCAGGGCGCCTCCTCGCCGGGCCCGCGCCCGGTCGTGCGGTGCTGCGGTCAGCTGACGGTGCGGCAGACCGTCCCGTTCAGGCGGAAGACCGTCGGGGACGGGTTGGCGCCGTTGTTGTTGCCGACGAAGCCGAAGTCCGCCGAGTTGCCGCCGTTCGGCACCAGGTGGCCGTTGTGGTCGCCGTTGGTGACCCGGACGTGCTGGCCGGTGCCGGTGACGTTCGCGTTCCACCAGGAGCCGACGGACTGCCCGGTGGAGGGCCAGTCGAAGTCCAGCGTCCAGCCGTTGAGGTCGGCCGGGCCGAGGTTGCTCACCACGACGCTGGCGACGAAGCCGTTGCCCCAGCCCGCGGTGACCTGGTACGTGACGGTGCAGGTGCTGTCGCCGGGGGTGCCGGTGGTGAAGGTCAGCGGGACGGACGGGCGGGAGAGGTGCCCGGCCTGGTCGCGGGCCAGCACGTTGACGGTGTGCCGGGAGCCGGGCGGCAGGTTGTAGAGGGTGGCGGAGGTGCCGGTGGAGGAGCCCAGCAGCTGGACGGTGGCGCCGAGCTGCTCGTACACCTCGTAGCGGTCCACCGCACCGGTGGCGGCCGGCCAGCTCAGCGCGACGGTGTTGGCGCCGACCGAGGTGGTGCTCGGCGTGCCGGGCGCGCCGACGGTCGCCGAGGACGGGCCGGTGCCGGGCTTCGGGTGCACGGTCAGCACGGTGATCGAGTACGGGGCGAGGGTCGCGGACGCGGCGGTGGCGGTGCCGGTCGCGTCGACCAAGCCGTCGTCGCCGGGCGCCCAGCGCTGCACGACGGGGGCCGAGCCGTCCGCGGTGAAGCCCTGGTAGCGCAGGTCCACGGTGTGCGCGGTGCTGGAACTCTTGTTCAGCAGCAGCACGCTGAGGTCGCCGTCGGCCCGCAGCACCGCGTGCGAGGAGACCTCGGAGCCGGAGGCCGCGGAGGCCAGCATGGTGTCGCCCGGGTCGCTGAGCGCGCCCAGCGCCTTGATGCCGTGGTACGGCGCGAACGGGGTGTTCACGGCCGGCTCGCAGACGCTGCCGTTGCAGCCGCCGCTGGAGAGCAGGCCCATGTCGCCGTAGTCGGTCTCGCCGTTGACGGTGGTGATCGGGCCGACGCCGTTGTGGGTGTCCCACCAGTCGACGCTGAAGACGCCGTTCTCCAGCGCGGTGCTCATCGCCTCGGCCGCGAACAGGCCGTTCGGACGGCTGGTCAGCGCGCCGTTGCCGGAGTCGGAGTTCACCTCGGTCATCGCGATGCCGATCTTCGCCGAGTCGGCGCCCGCGTACCGGTCCAGCAGGTTGCGCACCTCCCGCAGCTCACCGGGCAGTTGCTGCACCGCGGCCAGCGACTGGCCGCCGCCGCCCGCGTTCGGGTACCAGTGCACGCTGACGAAGTCGACGTCGTGCGCGACGGCCGCCAGCACGGTGTGGTTCCAGTCGCCGCTGTCACCGGAGGCGACGATCCCGTCCGGCCAGTTGCCGGGCATGGTCAGCACCGCGCCGATCTTCACGCTCGGGTCGACGGCCTTCATCGCCGCGGCGTACGCCTTGACCTCCCGGGCGTACTGGTCCGGTGTCTTGTCGGCGTGGGTGTCGTTCTCCCAGCCGCTGCCGTAGACGCCGTTGCCGTAGATCTCGTTGCCGATCTCCCAGTACTTCGCCCCGTACCCCTTGGTGACGTTGGCGTACCGGACCCAGTCCGCGGCCTCCTGGGCCGTGCCGGAACCGTAGTTGGCGATCAGGATCGGCTGCGCGCCGGTCGCCTTCACCGTGCCCATGAACGCGTCGAACCCGGTGCCCGGGGCGACGTAGCCGCCCGGCGCGGTGTGGTCGACCCAGTGGTAGATGTCCGCGTACGAGCCGCCGGGGTAGCGCAGCGCGCCGACCCCCGCGGCCCGGTACAGCGACACCACCTCCGGGTCGTTCATGTGCGAGTCCCAGATCGCGGCGTTGACGCCGAGCGCGCTGGGGCTGACGGTGCCCAGGCCCGCGGCCGCGTTCACCGTCACCGTGGTGTCGCCCGCGGGGGCGGTGTCGGCGGCGGCAGCGGTGACGGGGGCGGACAGCGGCAGCGCCGCGGCCGCGACGGCCAGCACCGCCGAGGCCGTCGCGCCGAGCGGACGGCGGCGGTCTCCGGCTGGTCTCCTGCGGAACAGCATGGGGGTCGTTCCTCCCGGGTGGGGCGCCGGTCCCGCGGCCGGGTGCGCCGCGGAGCCGAGCGGGTGGACGGGGTACCGGACTGTGCGGCCTGCGACCGCGCGGCCGTGCGGTGCCGGGCGGGCAGGTGGGGGTGCGGACACGCTTTGGGAGCGCTCCCATGGTGGAAAGGGGCCTCGGACGTGTCAATCACTCCTCCCCGCCCGCCCCGGTCCGCCCAGTTCCGGCCCCACCGCCCCGCTGAAACGTTCGCGCCCCGCCACCCCCGCCGGGCGGGGCGCCCACCATGTTCCGGCACGCCCCCGACGAGTCGTCCGGTGCGTCGGCTCCGAACGCAGCCCTCCGTCCGCGGTGGCGGTCAGCAGCCGCCGCCGGGCGTGCAGGATCCGCCGGTCGAGGGGACGTTGAGGGTGATCAGCTGCGGGGCCGCGGGAACGCCGCAGCAGCCGTCGCCCTGCTCCCCGGCGGGCTCGTCGTACAGGCGGGCGCCGCCGCAGACGCCCGTTTCGGGGAGGGTGAGTTCGACGCGGGCGGCGGCCTCGTGGTCCCCGGCGAGGGCGGCGGCCACCGAGCGGACCTGCTCGTATCCGGTCAGGGCGAGGAAGGTCGGGGCGCGGCCGTAGGACTTCATGCCGACCAGGTGGACGTCCTGCTCGGGGTGGGAGAGCTCGTTCGCGCCGTGGGGGTGGACGGTGCCGCAGGAGTGCTGGTTGGGGTCGATCAGCGGGGCGAGCGCGGTCGGGGCCTGGAGGCGGTCGTCGAGGCCGAGGCGCAGTTCGGTGAGGAAGGACAGGTCGGGGCGCAGGCCGGTGAGGACGACGACCTCGTCCAACTCCTCGGTGCGGGTGCCGTCCTCGGAGACGAGCGCCAGCCTGCCGTCGGCGGTCCGGTCGACGGCGGCGGTGCGGAACCCGGTGAGGGCGGTGGCGTGGCCGTCGTCCACGGCGGCCTCGGCGGCGAGGCCGAGCGCCCCGCGGGCGGGGAGCCGGTCGGCGCTGCCGCCGCCGTAGGTGGAGCCGGTGAGGCCGCGGCGCAGCACCCACACCGCGTGGGTGCCGGGCGCGGCCTTCGCCAGGTCGGCGAGGGCGGCGAGGGCGGTGAACGCGGAGGCGCCGCTGCCGACGACGGCGGTGCGCCTCCCGGCGTAGCGGGCCCGTACGGCCGGGTCCTTCAGGTCGGGGACGCGGTAGGAGATGCGGTCGGCGGCGGCGCGCTCGCCGAGGGCGGGCAGGCCGTCGGCGCCCAACGGGTTCGGGGTGGACCAGGTGCCGGAGGCGTCGACCACGGCGCGCACCGGCAGGCGCTCCTCGCGGCCGTCGGCGCGGGTGACGTGGACGGTGAAGGGCTGCTGCTCGCGGTCGGCGTCGACGACGCGGTCCCGCCCGGCGCGGGCGACGCCGGTGACCCGGGCGTCGTAGCGGACGCGCCCGCCGAGGACGTCGGCCAGCGGCTGGAGGTACTGCGCGACCCACTCGCCGCCGGTGGGGTACCCGGCACCGTCGGGGCGGACCCAGCCGGTGGGGACCAGCAGCCGCTCGGCGGCCGGGTCGACGACCTCGGCCCACGGTGAGAACAACCGGACGTGCGACCACGCGCGGACGGCGGTGGCGGCCGACGGTCCGGCCTCCAGGACGAGCGGTTCGAGGCCGCGCTCCAGCAGGTGGGCGGCGGCGGCCAGGCCGATCGGTCCGGCGCCGATCACCAGAACGGGCAGGCCGGTGGGGGCGGAGGTCATGGCGGTGGGCTCCTCTTCGCGCCGAGCGGTGCGGCGACGGCCGCGGCCCGCCTGGTTCGACAGGCGTCGATGTGTTGTCGTCTCCGACCTTGCCACCGGGAATTGACGGGTGTCAATATAGACATATGTCGAATTCACGGGTGGAGTTGCCGGTCCTCGCGCCGGAGGTCGTGCCCTGCTGCCCGCCGCTGACCTCGGCGGAACTCTCCGAGGCGGACGCGGTGAAGACGGCCGCGATGTTCAAGGCGCTCGGCGACCCGGTGCGGCTGCGCCTCTTCTCGAAGGTCGCCTCGCACCCGGGCGGCGAGGCGTGCGTCTGTGACGTCCAGGACGTCGGCGTCTCCCAGCCGACCGTCTCCCACCACCTCAAGAAGCTCCGCGAGGCCGGACTGCTCGCCTCCGAACGCCGCGGCACCTGGGTGTACTACCGCGTCGAGCCGTCCGTCCTCGCGGCCCTGGCCCGGCTCCTCGACCTGAACCGCTGATCCGTCCCCCGGAGGACTTCCCGCGACCGCCCGCCCTCCCCTGCCCGTCCCGGCGCTGCCCGGGGTGGTCAGTGCGCCGTGGTGGAGCGGAACTTCCTGCGCCGGGCGAGGGAGACGTAGACCAGGGCGATCAGCACCGGCACCTCGATCAGCGGGCCGACGACGCCCGCCAGGGCCTGGCCGGAGGTGACGCCGAAGGTGCCGATGGCCACGGCGATGGCGAGTTCGAAGTTGTTGCCCGCGGCGGTGAAGGCCAACGTGGCGGTGCGGTCGTAGGTCAGGCCCAGGCCCTTGCCGAGGGCGAAGGTGCCGAACCACATGAGCGCGAAGTAGGCGAGCAGCGGCAGGGCGATCCGGGCGACGTCCAGCGGCTGCGAGGTGATCGTCCTCCCCTGGAGGGCGAAGAGGACGACGATGGTGAACAGCAGGCCGTACAGCGCCCAAGGGCCGATCTTCGGGAGCAGGTTGTTCTCGTAGCGGGCGCGGCCGAGCCTCTTCTCGCCGAGGCGGCGGGTGAGGAACCCGGCGACCAGCGGGATGCCGAGGAAGACGACGACGTTGAGGGCGATCTTCCACATCGACACATTCAGGTGCTCACCCTCACCCAGGCCCAGCCAGCCGGGCAGCAGGTCGAGGTAGAACCAGCCCAGAACGCCGAACATGACGACCTGGAAGACGCTGTTGAGCGCGACCAGGACGGCGGCGGCCTCGCGGTCGCCGCAGGCGAGGTCGTTCCAGATGATCACCATGGCGATGCAGCGGGCCAGGCCGACGACGATCAGACCGGTGCGGTACGCGGGCAGGTCGGCCAGGAAGATCCAGGCGAGGGCGAACATCACCGCGGGCCCGAGGATCCAGTTGACCACCAGCGAGGAGGCCATGAGCCTGCGGTCGCCGGTGACGGCGTCGAGGCGGTCGTAGCGGACCTTCGCCAGTACCGGGTACATCATGACCAGCAGGCCGAGCGCGATCGGCAGCGAGATCCCGCCCACCTCCACCTCGGCGAGGGCGTCGTTCAACCCCGGGACCAGGCGGCCGAGTCCGAGGCCGACGGCCATCGCGGCCAGGATCCACACCGCCAGGTAGCGGTCGACGAAGGAGAGCTTCCCGGCGACCGACGCCGCGGCCTCGGCGGGTCTGGTCTCCGGAGCGGGTGCGGTGCGGGGCATCAGCAGGACCTCTTGGTGTCGGCGTGGGCGCGGGCGGTGGCGGCGAGGTCGGCGAACTGCGCGGACAGCGACTCCAGCACCTCCGGGCGCAGCCGGTAGTACGTGAAGCGGCCGCACGGCTCGGTGTCCACCACGCCCGCGTCCCGCAGCACCCTGAGGTGGTTGGAGAGGTTGGTCTGGCGGGCGCCGGTCTCCGCGACCAGGTGCGTGGTGCACAGGGTTTCGCGGGCCAGCAGGGTCACGATCCGCAGCCTGAGCGGGTCGGACAGCACGCGCAACAGTTCAGTGTCGACTGACATCACCATGGGCTGATACTTTCACATCATCCACAGCTGATGCGTTCCACGGCTTCCCGAACCCCCACCGAAGGACCCGCCCCGCCATGACCGCCGCCGCGCCGCGCGCCTCCGTGCTGTTCGTCTGCGTCCACAACGCCGGCCGCTCCCAGATGGCCGCGGCCTTCCTCACCCACCTCGCCGGTGACCGGGTGGAGGTCCGCTCCGCCGGCTCGGCCCCCGGCCACCGGGTCAACCCGTCCGCCGTGGCGGCGATGGCCGAGGTCGGCATCGACATCTCCGCCCAGCAGCCGAAGGTCCTCACCACCGAGGCCGTCCGCTCCTCCGACTACGTCATCACCATGGGCTGCGGCGACGCCTGCCCCTTCTTCCCGGGCAAGCACTACCGGGACTGGCCCCTCGACGACCCGGCCGGACAGGGCCTCGAAGCCGTCCGCCCCATCCGCGACGCCGTCCGCGCCCGCGTCGAGGAGCTCGTCGCCGAGATCGACTCGGCTCCCTGACGCGGTCGCGCGGGCGCACACGGCGGCGGAGGCGCCGACCGTGGCCGGGCGGGCTCAGGAGAGCCGGTGCCGGGTGCCGTCGGCGACGGCGCGGAGCTTGTCCGGGTTGGCCACGTTGTGGATGGCGCAGATGCGGCCCGCCGGGTCGAAGTCGAAGGTCATCGTGGCGATCACCCGGTCCGGGCCGTGGAAGACCAGGCCCGGGCCGCCGTTGACCGAGGTGAGTTCCGTCCGCATCCGGTCCGGTCCGACGCCCTGGTAGGTCGCGGAGCCGAGCGCGGCGAACCAGCGGGCCACGGTCTCCTGGCCGACGACCGGCTTGAGGGCCTGGCGGACCTTGCCGCCGCCGTCGGTCCACAGCGTCACCTCCGGGGAGAGCAGCTCCATGAGGGTGTTGAGGTCGCCGCCCGTCGCCGCCGCCAGGAAGCGCTCGGTGACGTCGCGCCGGCGGGCGCGGTCCGCGGGGAAGCGGGGCCGCCGGGCCCGGACGTGCTCGCGGGCGCGGTGCGCGGTCTGCCGGACCGCCGCCTCGGAGCGGTCCACCGCCTGCGCGATCTCCGCGTGGCTGAACGCGAAGACCTCCTTCAGCACGAAGACCGCCCGCTCCAGGGGGCTCAGCGTCTCCAGCACCAGCAGCAGGGCCGTGGAGACCGAGTCCGCCGCGACGGCGCCGTCGGCGGCGTCCGGGCCGGTGAGGACCGGCTCCGGCAGCCACGGTCCGACGTAGCTCTCGCGCCGGTGGCGGGTCGAACGGAGCTGCTCCATCGCCAGGTTGGAGACGATCCTGGTCAGGTACGCCCTGGGGTCGGCGACCCCGGACCGGTCGGCCGCCGACCACTTGAGCCAGGCGTCCTGGACCACGTCCTCGGCGTCGGCGGCGGAGCCGAGCAGGCGGTAGGCGACGGAGAAGAGCAGGGTGCGGTACTGCTGGAAGGCGAGCTGGTCGGGGTCGGTCGGCTGCGGCCGGGTCACTTGGCACTCCTGGTACGGGTGTAGCGGCCGCCGTGCGGCCAGAGAGCGCCCGAGGCGGGCAGTTTCTTCATGCGGGCGAAGGTCGGCCACGGCGCGGCCGTGACCGCCTCCTTGTACGTCGCGGCCCGCCGGCCGGTCAGCACGATCCGGCGCGGGCTGCCGTCGGGATGGGTGAACTGCACGACGGCGTCGTTCCGGCCCAGGCTGACGGGGGTGTGGTAGTAGCCGAACCGGAAGCGCCGGGGCTCCTTGCCGGCCAGCACCCGCAGGATCGACCGGGCCGCGTGCACGCCGGTGGGCATGCCGCCCTGGCAGGTCCCGTGCATCACGCCGTAGCCCTGCCGGACCGCCGCCGCGTCGCCCACCGCGTAGACCTCAGGGTGCGAGACCGAGCGCAGCGCACCGTCGGTGACCACCCGGCCGCGCCCGTCGACGGTCAGGCCCGCGGCGGCGGCCAGCGGCGCGGCCCGGGTGCCGCTGGTCCACAGCACCGCGTCCGCCGGGACGACGGCCCCGTCCGCGAGTTCGACGCCGTCCGGCAGCACCCTCACCACCTCGACGCCGCTGCGCACCCGCACGCCCAGCCGGGCCAGCGCCGCGTCCAGGTGGGCGCGGGCCCTCGGGTGCAGGTCCGCGCCCGGCTCCCCGCGGCCCAGCAGCACCACCCGGAGCGCCGGGTACTGCTCGGCGATCTCCGCGGCGGCCTCGACGCCGGTGAGGCCCCTGCCGCCGACCACGACCGTCCCGCCGTCGAGCCGGGCCAACCGGTCGGCGAGCAGCGCGGCGTCCTCCGGTCCGTCGAGGGTGTACGCGTGGTCGGCCGCGCCGGGCACGGCGGCGGTGTCCGCGACGCCGCCCAGGCCGTAGACCAGGGTGTCGTAGCGCAGGACCCGCTCGTCGTCGACCCGGACGGTCCTCGCGGCGGCGTCCAGGGCGGTGACCCAGCCGCGGACGAGGACGGCGCCGGTGCCGTCCAGCAGCTCCGGGATGCTCAGCTCGGCCGTCTCCTGGCCGGTGGCGGTCAGGTGCAGCCGGAGCCGCTCGGTGAAGGTGTCGTGGGGGTTCACCAGCGTCACCCGCAGGTCCCCGCGCTTCCCGGCGCGGGCCGCGAGCTGGATCGCCGCGGAGAGCCCGGCGTAACCGGCGCCCAGGACCAGGACCTCGTGCTGCTGCCTCGTCGCGTCCATCGTTCGCTGCCTCTCTCGTGTCGGTGGCTGCCCGCCGCGCGGACGACCACCGGACGCAAGCTGCCGCTCCGTTCGTGACACGGGGCCGGTGTGACGCCCGTCACCCCGCGGGGAGGGGCGCCGCATGGTGGTCCGGGCAGGCGAGGGCCCGGTCGATCAGGGCGCGCAGGTCCTCGTCCTGGAGGACGGCCCGGTGGTCCTCGTGCGGGGAGAGGCGCTGCTCGGACCGCTGCAGGGAGCACAGGGCCGACCGGATCGCGGGGGTGATTGCGCCGATCGCGACCAGGCCGCCCAGGGCCCGGGTGAGGGTGCCGAAGCCGGGGGAGTCCGCGGCCGACAGCACGAAGCCTTCGAGGGCCCGGACGGCCGGGGCGTCCTCGCCGGTGATCAACCCGAGGGTGATGGTGGCGGTGAGCCTGGTCCAGGGCTCGGTCCCGCTCCCGCAGAAGGGGCGGACCAGGTCGGCGTACGGGGCGGCGGCGCGGCCGAAGCGGGTGAGTTCGGCGAACGGGCCGGGGGAGGACGGGGGCGCGGCCCGGATCTCGTCGACGACCGAGCGCAGTTCGGCGTCACGGTCCGGACCGATGCGGGCGGCGGCCCGGCTGACGAGGAGGGGGTGGTGGGCCCGGCAGGTGGCGAGGGCGGGGAGGGCGGGGGCGGCGGCCGGGCCGATCGCCTTCAGGACGGCGAGGGCGTCGGAGCCGGTGCGCGGGTCGGCGAGCAGGGGGAGGAGTTCGGGCAGGGCGGGCAGGGCGTCCTCGCCCCAGCAGCGCAGCACGGTGAGGAGCGGGCGGGTCGCGCCGCCGTCGGGCCCGCCGTCGCGCAGGGCCGCGCGGATCGCGGGGAGCAGCGCGGGCGCCTGCGCCCGGAGCGGCACCAGGACGTGGGGGATGCTCGGGCGGAAGGAGGAGCGCCTCCCGTCCTCCTCCTGGGCGCGGAGCTGTTCGACCAGGCCGGGCAGGGCGCGCGGGTCGCCGGTGCGGACCAGCGCCCAGCGGGCGAAGCCGCCGACGGTGCCGCCCAGTTCGGGATCGTCGGCGGTGTCGTCGAGCAGGGCGGCGAGCCGGTCGGTGTACGGGGCGGCGGCCGGGCCGAGGGCGGCGAGGAGGTGGGCGGCCCGCAGCCGGACCGGCCCGTCCGGGTCGTCCAGCAGGGTGCCCGCGACCGGGAGCAACGTGCTTGCGGTGGAGCGCCGTTGGAGGAGCTCGCGCCACAGCACGTCGAGGGCCTCCCGGCGCAGCGGGGCGTCCTGGAACGGGTCGGTCGCCGCGAGCAGCCGCAGGGGGAGGGCGAGGCGGGCGGCGGGGTCGTGCGCCAGGCGGCGGTGGATCCACCGGAACGCGGCCTCGCGGTCGGCGGGGAGCGCGTGGTGCGGCCGGTACCAGACCTCGGCGAACCGGTCGCGGAGCGCGGGATCGGCGAACACCGCGACCAGCCGGTCGAGTTGGCGCACCGCCAGGTCGCGGTCCAGGGCGGCGGCGACGTACACGGCCGCGGCCCACAGCACCGGGTCGTCGCCGCCCAGCAGCGGTGCCAGCAGGGCGGCGAGGCGGGCGTTCGGGGCGGTCGCGGTCGCGGCGTCAGCGAGTGCGAACAGGGTTGGCAGTCGTACCGCCGGGTCGGGTTCGGTGCGCAGGCGGTCCAGCAGTTCGGCGGGGGAGGCCCCCGGCGGGAGGGTGGCGCGCCGTACCGCCGGGTCCGGGTCGGTGCGCAGGGCGCGGGCGCGGGCCAGGTCCGTCCCGTTCAGGGTGGAGAGGTCCGACGAGGCCAGCAGGGAGGCGAGTTCGGCCCGGGCGCCGATCCGCGGATCGGCGGCGAGGGCGACGACGAACGGCAGGGCGGCGGCTGCCACGGGAGGTGCGGGCCGACCGGGGGGCGGTTGCAGGTGCTCGAAGAGCGCCGCGCAGTCGGCCTCCGTCGAACCGGGCCCGGCGCAGGCGATCCGGCGCAGGGCCTGCGGCACGTCCCGGACCGGCCGCCCGGGGTGGGCGGTGCCGAGCCCCTCCCAGGCCACCGCGTCCAGTGCTGCCAGGAACGCCGTCGTCCGGGGGAGCCGGTTCTCGTCCAGGTCCGTCACGGCCGCCATTCTCCGGTCGGGCGGCCCGCCCCGTCACCCGGAATTCGCCGGTTCCGCCGGGACGGTCAGCGGCCAGGAGTCGAGGTCGCGGTAGCGCAGCGGGGCGGGGTCGCGGAGGGGGGTGCTGCCGACCAGGTGGAGGCGGGGAGTCCACCAGGGGCGGCCGGTGAAGCCGGCCAGGGCGGCGGCGCTCGCGGGGATGCCGACGGGGTCGTCGCGGCGGGCGCGGGCCAGGGTCAGGTGGGGGTGCAGGGGGCGGTCGCGGAAGGCGAGGCCGTGGGCGCGGACCAGGGCGCGGACGTCGGCGGCGAGGCGGTGCAGCCCGTCGAGGTCGCCGCCGACGCCGCTCCACAGCAGCCGTTCGTCGAAGTGCCCGCCGCCGCGCAGGCCCAGCCGCAGGGCGGGCTGCCCGGCGGCGCGGTCGGCCAGCGCCGCGTGCAGCGGCGGCACGGCGGTGGCGGGGAGTTCGCCGAGGAAAGCGAGGGTGATGTGCCAGTCCTCGATCCGGTTCCAGCGCAGCCGCGGGTGCGCGTCGTACGCGGGCCGCAGGGCGCGGGCGAGTTCGTCCTTCGCCTCGTCGGGCGGGGCCAGCGCCACGAAGACGCGCAGGGTCGGGGGAGCGGGGGGTCCGTCCGGCGGGGGGTGCTCGTCCACCAGGGATTTCTAGCACCCGCCGGACCCCCGCCGATCCGCGGAGCCCGGCCGGTCGACAATGTGCTCCGGTACGCACGGCCGAGGAACGCCGAGGAACGGGGAGAGGCAGATGGAGTTCGTGGGGATCGTCGGCAGCCTGCGCGCGGGATCGCTCAACCGGCAGGTGGCGCTGACCGCCGCCGACCTGTGCGGGCCGGGGACGTCCCTCACCCTGTACGAGGGGCTGGCCCGGCTGCCCTACTTCGAGCACGACGTCGAGCTGGCCGGGCCGCCGGAGTCCGTCCTGGACCTCCGGGCCCGGCTGGCGGCGGCCGACGCCGTCCTGATCACCTGCCCCGAGTACGCGGCGGGCATGTCGGGCGTGCTGAAGAACGCCCTGGAGTGGGTGGTCGGCGGGGGCGAACTCGTCGACAAGCCGGTCGCCGTGGTCACCGCCTCCCCGGCCGTCACCGGCGGCGAGCGGGCCCGGGCCTGGACCACCGAGACGCTGCGGATGATGGGCGCGGACGTCCTGCCGGAGTCGATGTCCGTCCCGAAGGCGGGCACCAGGCTCAAGGACGGCCGGGTCGACGACGAGACGCTGCGCGAGCAACTGCGCGGCGTGCTGGCGGCGATGGAGGCCGCGGCGCTGGCGCGGCGCTAGGGAGCGTACTCGGTCGTGATCGAGGTGTGCTCCCGGTGGGGTCCTTGATCCAGGTCGTGGCGCCGACTGCCTGCGCAACCGTTCCGGGTACGGGCCGTGCTCGCCGGGCGGCAGGCACGGCTCGATGAACTCCCGCTCGGCGTCGGTCAGTTGTATGCGCGTCACGCGACATGACCCAGCGGGTCAAGCGCAGCCACGGAGCCGGAGCCCGCACACTGACCACCACGCACCGTCGGCTCAGGCGGGGCGGGACGGTGCGTTCGTCCTGGCCCGGCGACCGACGTGGACCGCGGCGGCCAGGGTGGCGGCGACGGCCGACGGGGCGAGGCAGGCTCCCCCGTACAGGGCCACCACGGACAGTCGCTGCGAGCTGTCGGCGGCCGCGAGCGCGAGGTTCGTCAGCCAGGGCAGGATCGCGAGGAGCACCCCCGCGGCCCGGAGGCCGTCGGGGCGGCGCCCGGACAGGCGCAGCAGCAGGAGCACGGCGGCCACCGTGCACTGCCAGAGCGTGAGCGTGCTGGCGTCCGACAGGAGCAGGGGGCCGAGGAGCGGGATCCCGTAGTGGAGCACCGCGATCATCGGGACCGCGATGCCCAGGGCGAGGGCGGCGCTCTCCCGCCTTCCCCGCGCCGTGGTGTCCACCAGGCCGGTCGGTGCGAGGAGGAGCAGCGCGCCGACGATCGCCGGGACGGCTGTGCAGTAGACCCGCCACAGGGTGTCCATCGGCTCCAGGAGTTGGAGGCCGACGCCGGTGAGCGCGGCGAGCACCCCGGTGGTGCGGGCCGCCCTCCAGCGGCCCGCGAGGGCGAACGCGAGGGCCAGGAGCCAGGGCAGGCTGTCGGCCAGCAGCAGGACCGCCGCCAGGACGGCGTGGCCGAGGCCGAGACCGGGGAACGGGTAGCGGATCCGGTGGACCGCTTCGTACGACTGCGCCGGGAGGAAGGCCAGGGCGCGGCCGGCGGCGACGGCGAGGGCGAGGGGCGCCGCGCCCGCCAGCAGTCGGCCGGCCGGATCGGTGGGGCCGATGCGCAGCCGCAGCCGCAGGGCGTGCGCGGCGAGGTCGACGTGCTCCCGGAGCACCTCGCGCCGGTTCAGGCCCTCGGTGGTCTCGGCGAGGACGGCGGCGATGTCCTGGCCGTGGGCGGCCCGGTAGCGACGGGGGTAGAGCCCCATCAGCAGGCGTGCGGCCGGTGGTGCGTCGTGAGTGCTCATGCGGTGGCTCCGTTCGGGCGCAGGCGGGCGACGGTCAGTCGGCGCTCGGCCTCGGCGGCGGCCAGGCGGAGGCGTCGGGCTTCTTCGGCCAGCACGGCCTGGCCCTGCTCGGTGAGGGCGAAGGTGCGGCGCAGGCGGCTGTCGACCACCTCCTCGCGCTCGATCCGGACCGCGCCTTCGTGCAGCAGCCGGTCGAGCGCGGTGTAGAGGGTGCCGGTACTGAGCCTGGTGCGGCCGCCGGAGATGGCCAGCACCTCCTGGATGATCGCGTAACCGTGCCGGGGGGCGTCGGCCAGCGCGGTGAGCACGAGCCTGGTCGGCTCACGGAGTTGACGGTCGGTCATGGAGCGAGCATAGGGCTACTGTCGCCATATGTCGATCATTTACCTATGGCGATCGAGAGCCGTTCCCTGATCGGAGGCGCCGCCGGGTCCGCCGGGGTGCCGCGTTCGCCCGGCCCCGTCGCCGACCGTCACGTACAGTGCGGCCGAAGGGGGTCCGGAAGGGCCGTGCGCCGCGCGGGTGCGCCCCGTGGACGGGCCCGGGTCTCCGGAGAGGACGGTGCGCCGGTGGAGGTGGCCGGGGGGAGCTTCGACGCGTCGCGCGGTGCGCGGTTGGCGGCCTACGGCGCCGTCTCCACGTCGCTGGCGCTGCGCAGCGACCGCCAGCTGCGCGACCTGGTGGACACGGCCGCACCGATGGGGGCCGGCATCGGCGGGACCTCGGCCTTGCTGGAGGTCGACGGGATCCCGGTCTTCGTCAAGCGGCTGCCGCTGACCGATCTGGAGCAGCGGCCGGAGCACGTCCGGTCCACGGCGAACCTCTTCGACCTGCCCGCCTTCTGCCACCCCGGCCTCGGGGTGCCCGGCGGCCCGGGCTGGGGGGCCTGGCGGGAGCTGGCCGTGCACACCATGACGACCAACTGGGTGCTCGCACAGGACCACGAGGGCTTCCCGCTGATGTACCACTGGCGGGTGCTACCGGCCTCCGGGTCGGGGCTGCCCGCGGAACTGGCCGACATCGACCGGACCGTCGCCTACTGGCACGGCAGCCCGCAGGTGCGCCACCGGCTGGAGGCGCTGCGCGACTCCTCGGCGAGCCTCGCCCTGTTCCTGGAGTACGTCCCGCAGAACCTGCACGACTGGCTGGACGTCCAGGTCAGGGCCGACGAGGAGACGGCCGAGCGGGCGTGCACCATGGTCGAGGAGGAACTCGAGGCCGGAACCGCCTTCATGAACGCCCGCGGGCTCCTGTACCTCGACGGCCACTTCGAGAACGTCCTCACCGACGGCGAGCGCCTGTTCTTCGCGGACTACGGCCTCGCGCTCTCCTCCCGGTTCGACCTGTCCGAGGAGGAGGCCGACTTCCTCGCCGGACACCGGACCTACGACCGCTGCTACACCGTCACCCACCTGGTGCAGTGGCTCACCACCGCCCTGTACGGGTACGTGGGGGACGAGCGCAGCGCGTTCGTGCGCGCCTGCGCCCGGGGGGAGCCCGCGACGGGAATCCCGCCGCGGATCGCGGCGATCCTCGCCCGGCACGCGCCGATCGCCGCAGTGATGACGGACTACTACCGCGAGTTCCGCTTCGTGAGCAGGCGGACCCCGTACCCCCTGGAGGCGCTCCGCCGGGTGTGCGGCCCGGCCGGCCTGCCCGGCGGCTGACGGACCGGGCGGCACCGGCCGGTCGGCCGACGGACCGGCCGGGCCCGGGCGTCAATGCTCCAGGTCGGCGCGCATCAGGGCGAACTGCTTCGCCGCGTCCGCCGGGGAGCTGGCGGGGAACAGGGCGACCGCGGCGGTGGAGGAGTCGACCCAGCCGCACAGCGCGTCGGCGCCCAGCGGGAAGCACTCCAGGTTGCCGCCGAGCGGGCCCGCCGGGTACGCGGTGGACGCGCCGGGGCTGCCGGTGGAACCGTTGCCCGTGGCGTAGTCGATCAGGCCGCGCCACAGGTGCTCGCGGCGCTTGCTCGGGTCCTCCGGCACGTCGGCGACCCCGGCGAACAGCACCGGGCGGTTCGAACCGCCCGCCTTCCGGACGTAGTTGGCCTCCACCAGGGTCATCCCCTCGCGCATCTCGCCCGGGTCCACCGGCACGTCGCTCAGCTGCGCGTCCCCGGTCGCCCGGGCCAGGCCGCCCGCCGTGGCCGCCTCGGTCAGGGTGCGCTTGCCGGCGGCGGCGGACTTCGTCGCGGCGGGCGGGGACTTCGGCGCCGCGGACGGGGAGCCGGGCGTCGCCGGGGCGGAGACGGGCGCGGTCGTCGCGGCGGGGGCGGCGGCGTCGCCGTCCGTCCCCTCCGGGTCGCAGGCGGCCAGGGCGAGGGTCGCGGCCAGGGCCGCGGAGGCGAACAGGGCGCGGGCGGCGAGCGGCTGACGTCCGGTCATGGCGGTGGTTCTCCCGAGTGCGTGGTGACGATGTGCGTGGTGACGATGTGCGTGGTGGTGACGTGCGTGGTGGTGACGTGCGTGCGACGTGCGTGGTCGAGTCGGCGCGGACGGGCTGCTGGACCCGGGCGGCGCCACGACCAGGACGCTACGGGCACCGGGAGCGGGGGAGCGGCGAAGACGCCGATTCCGGACCGCACCGCTACCGGACGGTGACACGTCGACAATTCGGTAGCACGGCGGCACGGCGGCACGGCGGCACGGCGGCACGGCGGCACGGGCGGTCCGGCGGTGCCGAAAACCGCTTGGCCCGGCGGCGCGCTGCGGCGATGATCGGGCGGGCGCGTGCCCCGGCGGCCGCCGGAACGCCGCGCCCCGAGACCCCGACCGACCCAGGAGGAGACTGCGTGCACCCCGATCTCACCAAGGCCCGCGAACTGCTCGACGCGGGCGACCCGCAGGGCGCCGTCCGGGAGCTGCGGGCCCGCGCCGACAGCCTGACGGCCGGTGAACTCTCGCCCGCCGTGAGGCAGTTGGCCGAGCTGGTGGGAATCGACGAGCTGGCCGCCGCGGCCGTCGCGCTGACCGCCGACCCGTCCGCCCCCGGCGCGCTCTACGCGTACGGGTACGCCTGCATCGAGCACGGCCTGTCCGAGTTCGCCGTCCCCGCGCTGCGGCAGTCGCTGGACGGCGCGCTGCGCGAGGGCACCGCGCCCGAGGCCAAGCGGCGGCTGTTCGGCCGGGGCCGCCCGGCCGCTCCGGCCGTCAACCCCCGGCAGGTGCTGCTGGAGCTCGCCGTCGCGCTGGAGGACGGCGAGCGGCACGCCGAGGCGGTCGAGCTGCTCCGGGAGCACCAGGGGATCACCGGCGACTGGCCCGACCGCTACCTGCTGGTGCACAACGCGCTGATGGCCGGGCGGCTCGACCTGGCCCGTGAGGTCTTCGAACGGCTCTCCGCGCCCGACGACACCTGGCAGCCCGCCGCCGACCGGATCCGCCGCACCCTGGCCCGCGCCGCCGCCGTCCCGCCCACCGGCCCGACCGACCTGCGCGGCTGGCACCACGTCCTGACCGGCGGCCTGCTCGCCACCCTCTCCCCGTACGGCTACGACGCCGGGATGACCGGCCGCTGGGCGTACCTGCAGGGCAGCTGGGACGACTGCCGGCTCGGCCTGGAGCGGCTGCGCACCGTCCTGGCGGCCACCGGCCGCCGCCCCGCCGCCGTCGCGCTGCTGCCCGACCGCGGCAGCCGGGCGCTCGGTCTGGCCGCCGCCGAACTGCTCGGGCTGCCCGCCGCCCCGTACCGTCCGGGCACGCCCGACGTGCTGGTCCTCGCGTACGACCTGAACGAGGTGGACGAGGAGGTGCTCTCCGCGCTGCACGAGCGGGCCCCGGGGGAGGTGCTGTACGAGCACGCCACCTGCTGGACGGACACCCCCGCGGTGTCGGCGGACGTCTGCGGCCTGCTGGTGCAGCAGATCGTCGCGCCCTGGGAGCCGCGGACGGTCGTGGACGGGGAGGGTGGGGTCACCCGTTCGCCCGCGGACGGGCGCCCGGCCGAGGAGCTGGCCCGGGAGATCCTGGCCGCCTCCGCCGAGCCCGACGAGGGCGACGGCGCCACGCCGGCCGACCCGCCGGAGGAGCTGGCCCGGTTCGCGGCCCGCGCCGCCGCGACCTGGGCGACCGGCCCGCGGGACCGGATCCGCTCGGCCGGCCCGGTCCGCAGCTCCCGCTTCGCCTGACCGCGGGCGCACCGCACGCGCGCCGGTCCGGCCCCCGTCGGACGGGGGCCGGACCGGACGCGCCGTGCGGGGTTACCTGCTGGCGCGGGACCTGCTCCAGGCCGGGGCCACCAGTCCGACGAACAGGACGGCGAACCCGATCTGCAGGAGGTGTCTGATCCAGTCGATCCCGCCGGTGTGGCGGACGCCGATCCAGCCGGACACCAGGTTGCCGACCAGGGCGCCGGCCGCACCCAGCAGCATGGTCAGCCACCAGGGGATGGACTGCGGCCCGCGCAGGATCAGTTTGGCGATCAGGCCCAGCACGAGGCCGATCAGGAGAATCCAGAGGATTTGGAACATCGAAACCCAGCCTTTCCGGTCGGGCGCCGGCGGTCTGCGACGGTGCACCGGGCACGGCCGCCGACGGGACGGTCCGCACCAGCCATGATCGCGCGCCCCGCGCGCCCCGGCATCTCGACGAACCCCCGACCGGCGGGTTTGCAAAGCCCCGGTAAAGGGTAAGGGTGCGACCCGAACCGGGGCCCTGGTCGATTGCGCCGCAGCGCGGTGTGGTGGGATAAACGACCTGAACCGACGTCAAGTCCTACGGGGGGACACGGCATGGCAGCGGGCTTCGGCTACGAACTCGGCGAGCTGGCGAAGATCCAGAAGGATTTCCAGTCGATCCAGCAGCGGATGGGCGAACTGTCCGAGCGGACCGGCCGGATCAAGGGCGTGATGGCCAAGGCCGTCGCCACCGACCTCGCGGCCGGCGCCCTCGGCAACGTCATCGGCTTCGGCGTGGTGGTCGCCCAGGTGCGCGAGCGGGTCGAGGCGGTCCAGCAGCGGATGGCGGCCCTGGAGGCCGCCAAGAACGAGCTCACCAAGAACCTCGGCGGCGACGTCGCCAAGCTCGGCACCATCGCCAAGCAGTACGCGGAGGCCGAGCGGCGCGCCCGCGAGGGCCTCGCCAAGCCCGGCCAGGGCGCCCACCCCGGGCAGCCCGCCGCCCCGAAGAAGCCCGGCGGCACCAAGCCCGGCCACGCGCCCGGCGGCCCGCGGAAGCCCGTGGCGACCCCGTCCGGCCCGAAGAAGCCCGGCGGCGTGGGCCACGGCGGCGGCCACGGCGGCAACGGCGGCCACGACCCGGTGCCGAGCGTGTCGCACGAGGGCGCGATCAAGGTCAGCCAGGTGACCTACGACGGCGCGGGGAAGTACCGCAGCGGCGAGGCCGCCTGCCGCGAGTACATCGCCCAGGCGCTGGACGCGATGGGCGTCACCGACCCGAAGGCCCGCGCGGCCTGGACGGAGGGCATGCTGACCATCGCCTCCCGGGAGTCCTCGTACAACGCGCCCGGCTCGCAGATCAACGCCTGGGACAGCAACGCCCACGGCGCGATCGTCGGCGACGGCAAGCCCGCGAACTGCTCGCGCGGCGGCTGGCAGTGCATCCCGTCCACCTTCGCGGCCAACCACGTGAAGGGCACCTCCACCGACATCTACGACCCGGTGGCCAACGTCGCGGCGTCCATGACGTACATCCGCAGCAGGTACCACGTCTCGCCGGACGGGCACGACCTGGCGAGCAAGGTGCCGCAGGCCAACCCGCACCACAGGCCGCAGGGCTACTGACCGTCCGCGGCCGCCCGTCCGCGGACGGGCCGCCGCGCTCCGCGGCAGCCGCTGCCGCCCCGCGCGCCCGGTCCCACCGGCGCGGGGCGGGGCGCGGCCGCCGATCTCCTCCGTCCTCGAACTCCCCAGGGATACACGTGCGTTCGCTCCGTCTCGCCGCCGCCACGGTGGCCTGCCTGTCCGCTGTCGCCCTGCTGTCGGCCTGCGACCCCGACGGCACCGACAACGGCGACTCCGCCGCCCCCGCGGCCTCCAGCCCGGCCGCGCCGACCTCGGGCGGGGCCAAGTCGCCCGCCCCGGCGAAGAGTTCGGCCGCTGCGGCGGGGGCCGCCGACCGGCTGCCCGCCGGGGTGTGGATCGACCCCAAGGCCGTCCCGATGAACTCCGCGCTGCACTGGAAGGCGCCCGCCTCCGCGGCCAAGCCGCTCGGCAGCAAGGGGCAGCTCCGGATCGAGGCGCTCTGCAAGATCCCCCGCGACGCGTCCTTCGCCGAGGTCCCGATGGTGGAGACCGCCTCGCTGGGCGCCCCCAGCGGCGACTGGGCGGCCGACGAGACGATCGCCAGCTTCGGCTCCGCGGCGAAGAGCAGCGGCCGGGCGCAGAGCGCGTTCGGCCTGCTGGGCGCCGTCGCGGACGGGCTGAAGTCCTGCGACACCACCGCGCCGGGCGCCACCGTCGCGGTCAGCACCGACGACAGCACCTTCCTCGCGGCCACCCTGACCGTCCCGACGGCGGACGGCGGCAGCACCGAGGTGCACGAGTACCTGTCGGTGCAGGGCGGCTCGGTCGCCGAACTGACGCTGCGCGCCCAGCTGACCAAGGGCAGCCACCCGAAGACCGCCTGGTCCGCCCCCGCCGACGCCGGGCTGCTGGACACCCTCGGCAAGACGGTCTGCACCGCCCTCGGCGACTGCTGACCCGCCCCGCCCCGCCCACCGGGCCGGTCCGCGCACCCGCGGACCGGCCCGCGGCCGTTCCCGGACCGACAGTTGGGGAGTTCTTGACCCGCGGACCCTCGACGGATGCCTCTCACTCAGAGCTAAAATCGGAGGCGTGAGCGAGCACCCGGAACGGGACCAGGAGCGAAGGGGCCGCGAACGCGGGCCGGACGCCGAGGAGTTCGCCGACCTGCTGGTCGGCATCCAGCGGCTGACCCGCCGCCGCCTGCGGGCCGGGCTGGACCGGCCGCGGCTGCGCGGCGCCCAGGCCGAACTGCTGCGCCTGGTCGCGGACGCCCCCGGCCTGCGGGTCTCGAAGGCCGCCGAGGAGCTGTCGCTGGCCGGGAACTCGGTCTCCACCCTGGTCAACCAGCTGGTCGGGCAGGGGCTGCTGCGCCGCGAGACCGACCCGGCGGACCGGCGGGCAGCACTGCTGCACGCCACCGAGGAGGCCGTCGAACGGCTGGCCGCCTGGCGGCAGCGGCGCACCGAACTGCTCGGCGAGGTACTGGCGGAACTGGACGGCGCGGACCGGGCGGCGCTGGCCGCCGCCCTGCCCGCGCTGCGGGCGGTCGCGGCGGGGCTGCGCGCCCCCGGGAGCGGCGAGGGGAAGGCGGGAGCATGACCGAACAGGAGCAACCGGCGGTCCGGTGCCGGGAGTTGGCGTACAGCTTCCACCGCGGCCGGGGCAAGGGTCCGGTGGTCCGGGCGGTGGACGGGGTCGACCTGGAGGTGCGCCCCGGCGAGGTGTTCGGACTGCTGGGGCCCAACGGCGCGGGCAAGACCACCACCATCCGGGTGATCACCACCCTGCTGCCGACGGTGCGCGGCATGGTCGAGGTGTTCGGCCACGACTGCGTCGCCGAGCGCACCGAGGTGCGCCGGCTGCTCGGCTACGTCCCGCAGGCGCTCTCCGCGGACGCCGGGCTGACCGGGCGGGAGAACGTCGCCCTGTTCGCCCGGGTCTTCGACGTGCCCCGCGCCGAGCGCGCCGCCCGGGTCGCCCAGGCGCTGGCCGCCGTCGACCTGACCGAGGCCGCCGACCGGATGGCCGGAACGTACTCCGGCGGCATGGTGCGCCGCCTGGAGCTGGCGCAGGCGCTGGTCAGCGCGCCCCGGCTGCTGGTGCTGGACGAGCCCACCATCGGGCTGGACCCGATCGCCCGGGCGGGCGTGTGGGAGCGGGTGGAGGCGGTGCGCCGGGCCACCGGCATGACGGTGCTGGTCACCACCCACTACATGGACGAGGCGGACCGGCACTGCGACCGGATCGCCCTGATGGACCGCGGCCGGATCCGGGCGCTCGGCACCCCCGAGGAGCTCAAGGCGCGGGTCCGCGCCGAGGACCCGGCCCGGCAGGCGCCGACCCTGGACGACGTGTTCCGGCACTTCTCCGGCCGCGCGCTGACCGACGACGCCAAGGAAGGGGAGTTCTCGGATGTCCGCCGCACCCGCCGCACTGCCAGCCGAGTCGGCTGAACACCCGGACCCCGGGCCCGAGCTGGGCCTGCTGCTGGTGCCGCCGAAGGCCCGCACGGGCTGGCGGCTGGTCCCGGCCCGGGTGGGCGCGATGTGCGCCGTCGAGCTGCAGAAGCTGCGGCACGACCGCACCGAGCTGTACACCCGGGCGGTCCAGCCCGCGCTGTGGCTGCTGATCTTCGGCGAGACCTTCACCCGGCTGAAGGCCATCCCGACCGGCGGCACCCCGTACCTGGACTACCTGGCGCCCGGCATCATCGCGCAGTCCGCGATGTTCACCGCGATCTTCTACGGCATCATGATCATCTGGGAGCGGGACTCCGGGGTGCTCACCAAACTGCTGGTCACCCCGACCCCGCGGGCCGCCCTGGTCACCGGCAAGGCGTTCGCCGCGGGCGTGAAGGCGGTGGTCCAGGCCGCCGTGGTGGTGGTGCTGGCCGCGGTGCTGGGCGTCGGCATGACCGCGAACCCGCTGCGGCTGCTGGGCGTCGCGGTGGCGGTGGTGCTGGGCTCGGCGTTCTTCTCCTGCCTGTCGATGACCATCGCGGGCATCGTGCTGACCAGGGACCGGCTGATGGGCATCGGGCAGGCCATCACCATGCCGCTGTTCTTCGGCTCCAACGCGCTGTACCCCGTCGACCTGATGCCCGGCTGGCTCCAGGCCGTCAGTCGGGCCAACCCGCTCAGCTACCAGGTGGACGCGCTGCGCGGGCTGCTCATCGGCACCCCGTCCCACCTGGCCCTGGACTTCGGCGTGCTCGCCCTGGCCACCGGGCTCGGCATCGCCGCCGCCTCCGGCCTGCTGGGGCGGCTGGCCCGCTGAGCCGTCCGGGGCGGCCCGACCCCCGGCCCGGCTCCCCGCCCCGGTTCAGCACCCCGGCTGCGCCGCCCCGCCCGCCGCGAACAGCGCCTCCAGCGCCCGGTCCACCCGGGCCCGCTCCGCCGCCCCGCCCGGCGGCACCAGGTGCAGCGTCCGCCGCACCCAGGCCGCCACCGGGGCCGCCGGGGCCTGAAGGAAGGCGTCCCCCTCCGGCGAGCACAGCATCAGCGTCACCGTCCGCCGCCCGTCCACCACCGCCGGCCACACCCGCACGTCCCCCAGCCCGGTCGGCCGCAGCAGCCCCTGCACCAGCAGCTCCCGGGCGAAGAACCAGCCGATCGGCTGGGTCGAGTCGACGTGGAAGGCGACGTGCACCGCGTACGGGTCGTCGGGGGAGTACGCCAGCCGCGCCGGGACGGGAAAAGCCTCCTCCGGCGACAGCAGCAGATCCATCACCAGGTCCAGGTGCAGGTCGGCGGGGCTCTCCATCACGGGTGCCTTCTCCACTCGGTCCGGCCCGGCGGGCCCGGGCTGGTCTGAGCAAGGAGACTAGAGCCGCCCGGCGCACCCGCGGGCCCACCGGGCACCAACGCTGTCCGGACGGACAGCCCCGCCCCGTCCCCGCCTGTGGGCCGCGACAAAACGCTCCCCCCAACGGCCCGACGCACCGTCAACACCCGCCCCGGCCCTCACCCGTGGAACAACCGTGCGCCGACCGCCCGTCCCGGCACCCCACGGCGCGCCCGCCCCGCCCCGCGCCCCGCACCCACCGGACGCCCCGCCCCGCGCCCCCTAGGCTCGCCGCATGGGCACCCGACTCACCGCCGCCCCGGTCGACTCGGCCGCGCGACTGGCCGGCCACCTGCTGGACCGGCTCACCGTGCTCACCGAGGAAACGGTCCGCCGCATCCGCGACACCATGACCGTCTACCGCAGTGCCGGACCGCTGCCCGCCGGGGACCTCGCCGAATCCGTCCGCAGCAACCTCGAGTTCACCCTGCGCCGCCTCGCCCACGAGGACGGCCTCTGCCTGGACGCCCCCCGCCGCACCGGACGGCTCCGCGCCGAACAGGGCGTCCCCGCCGCCACCGTGCAGTCCGCCTTCCGGATCGGCTTCGCCCACCTCTGGGAGACCATGGCCGCCGAGTCCCTCCGCCACGGCCTCGCCACCAGCGAGGAACTCGTGCAGATGGCCACCGACGTCTGGCGGTTCAACGAGGAGTCCACCACCGCCATGATGAACGCCTTCAACGAGACCACCGCCCTGCTGATGGTCCGCCGCGACCAGGAGCGCTCCGCCCTCGTCGACGTGGTGCTGCGCGGCGGCATGGGCAACCCCGGCTCCGTCCTCGAAGCCGCCGACATGCTCACCCTCCCGTACGACGGCACCTTCGCCGTCGTCGTCGCCCACGCCCCCGGACTCGCCCGGCAGGCGCTGCCCGACATCGAACCCACCCTGCGCGAGCACGACATGGGCTCCGCCTGGCGGCTCACCCCCGACGCCCACATCGGCATCGTCTCGATGCGCGCCGCCGACGCCATCGGCCTGCTGGTCGACACCCTCCGCAGCCAGACCGTCCGCCGGGCCGGCGTCAGCCCCTGCTACACCCGCCTCGACCAGACCCCGCAGGCCCTGCACCTCGCCCAGGTCGCCCTCGCCAGCTCCGCCCGCCCCGAGGAGACGGTCACCCTCTTCGACGCCAACCCGCTGCCGATGCTGGTCGCCTCCGCCCCCTCCACCGCCTCCCGGATCGGCAACCAGGTGCTCGGCCCCGTCATGGAACTGCCCGACGGCCAGCGCGAACAGCTCCTCACCACCATGTCGACCTGGTTCGCCGTCGACGGCTCCGCCGACAAGGCCGCCAAGCTGCTGTACTGCCACCCCAACACCATCCGCTACCGGCTCCGCCGGATCGAACAGCTCTCCGGCCGCTCCTTCGAACGGCGCCTGGACTCCGCCGAGTTGTACATCGCCCTGCAGGCGGTCCTGCACCTGCCCGAGGTGGTCCGCGACCCGCTGGAGTGACCCGGCGAGGGCCCCCTCACCCGCTGCCGGTCGCGTAGCGGGCGACCGCGCCCTGCAGGTAGAGCTCCACCTGCTCGCGGGAGAAGCCCTGGTGCCGGACGGTGTACTCGGCGATCAGCCGGGACTGGAACACCACGGCGTCGTCGACCGGGAACCGCGACCGGCCCGGCGGCGGCGCACCCGGCCCGATCTGCTCCTGCACGAAGACCGCCATCGGCTCCGGCTGGAGCACCCGCAGCTCGGCCGGGTAGGCGCGCCGCAGCTCGGCCAGGTAGGCGCTGATCTCCCCGACCGGCTCGGAACCCTCGAACACGAACTCCATCACGTTGCGCAGGAAGGCGTTCAGGACCCCCTGCAACGCCGGACCGGCCGCCGCCACCTCGGCCGGGAGGTCACGGGCCTGACCGCCCTCGACCACCGTGTGGTGCAGCACCCGGTGGGCGGCGGTGGCCGCGGCGAGACGCGCGCGTTCGGACGACTTGCCCATGGGACCCCCGTGTCCTGCGGCCTGCTGCCGCGTCATGAGACGTACTGTCAGGAAAGGATCGCACGGGGAGGAGGGGGCGAACAGGGGGCCCGCGCCGCCGGAGCCGGACGGACGTGCCGCCGGAGCCGGACGGTGCTGCTCGGCCGGTGCGCCCGGGCCGCTCAGCCGGGGTCGGCGGGCCGCCGACCCGGATGGGCCTCCTGCCAGGCGGCCATCGAGGCGTCCCAGTCGGCGGCCGTCAGGGCGATCAGCGAGGCCGGGAACAGGCCGTCCTCCTCCTTGGCGATGTGCTCGTGCAACTCCTCGAACGCCGCCAGCAGCGCCGCCCGGTCGGTCGGCGACGCGAGGTCGGTGGCGGCGAGCAGCGCCGCCAGCCCGCGGTGCTCGGCCTCCAGGGCGTCGACGTACCCGGCGAACTCCGGGTCCCCGCGCATCACCCGGAACAGCCCGCGCTCCTCGCCCCGCCAGTGCGAGGCCAGTTCGGCCACCAGCGGCGGCAGCAGCGCCCCCGCGGCGGCGAGGTCGCCCGCCGCCAGCAGCCGGGCGATCTCCCCGGTCAGGTCGGTGGCGGCCTCGTGCTCCCGGACGAAGTCCTTGATCAGCGGAATCTCGCGGCACCCGCAGTAGTGGCACATCCCGCCAGTCTCACCGCCCCGGCCCGCCCGGACCCCGAGCGGCACGCCGTCGGCGGCGGCGGGCGGGGCGCGGCGGGTTTGCCCTCGACCTGGTCGAGGTTCCTAGGGTCGGCGGCCATGGGAACCACCGTCACCGCCCCCGCCGCGCTGCCCCGGACGTACCTGTGGTGGCTCGCGGGAACGCGCGCCTCGGCCGTCGGGGACGCCGCGCTCGCCACCGCCCTCGGCTGGACGGCCGCCGGGTACGGCGGGGCGACCGCCGGGCTGGTGCTGACCGCGGTCACCGTGCCGCGCACCGCGCTGCTGCTGTTCGGCGGGGCGGTGGCCGACCGGTTCGGGGCCCGGCGGACGGCGCTGGCCGGGGACGGGGCGATGCTGGCCGTCGTCCTGGTGCTGGCCGTGGTCGACCGCACCGCGGGCAGCGCACCGTGGACGCTGCTGGGCTTCGCCCTGCTGATCGGCACCGTCGACGCCTTCCAGCTGCCCGCGAGCGGCGCCCTGCCGCGGCTGCTGGTCGCGCCCGAGCAGGTGCCGCGGGCGCTGGCGCTCCGGCAGGCGGGCGGCCAGGCGGCCGTGCTGCTCGGGGCGCCGCTGGGGGCGCTGCTGGTCGGGGCGGCCGGGCTGGCCGTCACCGCGCTGGCCGACGCGGTGACCTTCGCCGCGGTGCTGGCCGTGACGCTCCGCGTCCGCACCGCGGTCGAGCCGCCGCGCCCCCCCCGCCGCCCCCGGTGCCGGCGGGCTGTTCGCGGGGACGGTCGACGGGCTGCGGGTGGCGTGGCGGGGCAGGGTGCTGCGCTCCGCACTGGCGCTGGCCGCGGTCGCGGCGGCGGGGGTGCTGCCGGTGGTCGCGCTGCTCGGCCCGCTGCTGGTGCGCGAGCGGGGCTGGGACGCGGGGGCCGCCGGGCTGCCCGCGGCCGGGCAGGCGGTCGGGATGCTGGCCGCCGCCCTGGTCGCCGCCCGCCGCGGCACCCTGGCCCGCCCGGCGCTGGGCGCCGGTCTCGGCCTGCTGGCCGCCGCCCTCGGCACGGCCGGGCTCGCGGCCGCGGGCACCCCGCTCGCGGCCGCCGCCGCGGCCGCCGTGGTGGGGGCCGGTTCGAGCGGCTTCGCCGTCCACCTGGGGCCGGTCGTCCTGGGCGGGGCCCCGGCGACCCACCTGGCCCGGTTGCAGGCCCTGCTGACGTTCGTGCAGAGCGCGGCCCTGGCCCTGGCCAACCCGGCCTGGGGCGCCCTCGCCGCCGGGTTCGGCGCCACGGCGGCACTGCTGGGCTGCGCGCTGCTGACGGGCGCCGCGGGCGGCGCGGCGCTGCTGACGGCGGTGGCCCGGCGGTGCTGAGGGGGCGACAGTTCCCGCACCGGTCCCGGTTGTTGCGGAAAGGTCTTTCTGCGGGTGGGGCGGGTTGACGCCGGAATGTCCGTGAATGCGCAGCGTCAAGGAGTCTTTACAGCCAGGTCATGCCTCAGTAACCTCCTGGAAGCTCTTGCATGTTCTTGCGCAAGTTCCCCCACCCACCCCCTGCCGCGAGGCAGTTCCCCACCGCCCGCGGCCCCAGTACCGAGGGGCACCCCCTTGACCAGACGAGCACGGCACCGACGGCGCCCCATCGCCGTCGTGCTCACGGCAGTGGCGGCACTCACCGCCGGCCTGCTGTCCACGGCCCCGCTCGGCGTCACCGCGAGCGCGGCGACCGGCACCACGGCGAGCGGCAGCAACACGGCCACCGTCTTCTACTACACCAAGACCCGCAACTGGTCGGCCTACAACCTCCACTGGGCCCCGGACGGCGGCAGTTGGACCACCGTGCCGGGCACCGCGATGGAGGCGGCCTGCACCGACTGGGTGAAGCGCACCGTCGACCTGGGCACCGCCACCGGGCTGCAGGCGACCTTCAACAACGGCTCCGGCACCTGGGACAACAACGGCGGCAAGAACTACGCCCTGGGCACCGGCACCGTGGTGGTCAAGGACGGCGTGATCGCCCACAGCGACCCGTGCGGCACCGACAACGGCGGTACCACCACGCCGAGTTCGACCCCCACCCCGAGCCAGTCGTCGACCGGCGCGAGCACGACCGTCTACTACTACACCAAGACCCGCAACTGGTCGGCCTACGACCTGCACTACGCCCCCGACGGCGGCAGTTGGACCACCGTGCCGGGCGTCGCGATGGAGGCGGCCTGCACCGACTGGGTGAAGCGCACCGTCGACCTGGGCACCGCGACCGGGCTGCAGGCGACCTTCAACAACGGCTCCGGCACCTGGGACAACAACGGCGGCAAGAACTACGCCCTCGGGACGGGCACGGTGACGGTCAAGGACGGCGTGGTCGGCAGCACCGCGCCGTGCGCCGCGACCACCACCCCGAGCCCGAGCGCGTCCGCCTCCGCCGGCCCGAGCGCGTCCGCCTCCGCCTCCGCCGGCCCGAGCGCGTCCCCGTCCGCGAGCGGCAGCACCCCGGCGGGGAAGAGCGCCACCGTGTTCTACTCGACCGCCGTGGTCGGCTGGAGCATCGTCAACCTGCACTACGCCCCGGCGGGCGGGGCGTGGACGGCGGTGCCGGGCGTCGGCATGACCCTCGCCTGCCCCGGCTGGTACAAGCGCACCGTCGACCTGGGCTCCGCGGCCACCATGGCGGCGACGTTCAACAACGGCAACGGCACCTGGGACAACAACAACGGCGTCAACTACGTCGTCCCGGCGGGCGTCAGCACCGTGCAGAACGGCAAGGTCACCGCGGGCGCCGCCGACCCGTGCGCGGCCGTCGTCCCCGACACCACCGCGCCGAGCGTCCCGACCGCGGTGAACGCCTCCGCGACCGACACCTCGATCGTGCTGACCTGGGAACCGGCCACCGACGACACCGGCGTGACGGGCTACCAGATCACCCGCAGCGGCGGCACCAGGGGCACCTCGGTGATCAACGTCGGCTCGACGGTGTACTCGGACACCGGCCTGGAGGCGCGCACCGTCTACACCTACACCGTGAAGGCGCTGGACGCGGCCGGGAACGTCTCCGCCGCCTCCGCCGCCGCGGTCGCCACCACCGGTGACGCCCCGCCCGCCGCCAAGCCCGGCGAGATGATCGGCACCGACCCGCGCAAGGACCCGATCTACTTCGTGCTCACCGCCCGGTTCTACGACGGCGACAGCTCGAACGACCGGGGCGGCAACCAGGACGTGAAGTCCGGCAACGCGGCCAACAACGACCCGATGTTCCGCGGCGACTTCAAGGGCCTGGTGCAGAAGCTCGACTACGTCAAGGGCCTCGGCTTCTCGGCGATCTGGATCACCCCGGTGGTCCTCAACCGCTCCGACTACGACTACCACGGCTACCACGGCTACGACTTCTACAAGGTCGACCCGCGGCTGGAGTCGGCCGGCGCCTCCTACCAGGACCTGATCAACGCCGCCCACGCCAAGGGCATCAAGATCTACCAGGACGTGGTCTACAACCACAGCTCCCGCTGGGGCGCCAAGGGCCTGTACGTGCCCACCGTGTACGGCGTCCGGGACGCCCAGTGGTCCTGGTACTACGACGAGAAGCAGGCCGGCTTCGAGTACGACGGCCTGACCGTCGAGCCGAAGAGCGGCAAGTCGTACTACAACGGCGACCTGTGGTCGACCACCCAGCCCAGCGGCCAGACCTGCGTCGGCTGGGGCACCCCGACCCAGTACAAGAGCCCCGAGGGCTACACCATCTACAACTGCCAGTGGCCGAGCCCGACTTCGGGCATGTTCCCGTCGAAGTACTACCACACCTGCTGGATCGGGAACTGGGAGGGCGAGGACTCGCGCTCCTGCTGGCTGGCCGACGACCTGGCCGACTTCAACACCGAGAACGCCGACGTCCAGAACTACCTGATCGGCGCGTACAACAAGTACATCGACATGGGCGTGGACGGCTTCCGGGTCGACACCGCCGTGCACGTCCCGCGGGTCACCTGGAACCGGCGCTTCCTGCCCGCGATCCAGCAGCGGGTCACCCAGGACTGGGGTCCGGCCAAGGCGCAGAACTTCTTCGTCTTCGGCGAGGTCGCCGCGTTCGTCAACGACAAGTGGAACCGCGGCTCGGTCAACCACTCCGCGCAGTTCTACACCTGGAAGGAGCGCAAGGACTACACCGCGGACGACGTGCAGGCCGCCCTCGACCAGTACACCTACGAGGAGCAGCTCGGCACCGGCAACCAGCCGACGTCCACCAACGCCTTCCTGGACGGCAACACCTACCACGCGCCCGACCACTCGAAGTTCTCCGGCATGAACATCATCGACATGCGGATGCACATGAACTTCGGTGACGCGCACAACGCGTTCGGCAACGGCAAGGACTCCGACGACTCCACCAACGACGCCACCTACAACGTGGTGTACGTCGACAGCCACGACTACGGGCCCAACAAGTCCACCGTGCGCTACACCGGGGGCACCGACGCCTGGGCCGAGAACATGGCCCTGATGTGGACCTTCCGCGGCATCCCCACCCTGTACTACGGCTCCGAGATCGAGTTCCAGGCCGGGAAGCAGATCGACTGCGGCCCGTCCTGCCCGCTCGCCACCACCGGCCGGGCGTACTACGGCGACAAGATCGCCGGGAACGTGACGGCCAGTGACTTCTCGGTGGTCTCCTCGGCCGACGGCGCCGTCGCCACCACCCTGCAGCAACCGCTGGTCAAGCAGGTGCAGCGGCTCAACCAGATCCGCCGGGCGGTCCCCGCCCTGCAGATGGGCCAGTACTCCACCGAGGGGGTCAGCGGCGGCATGTCCTTCAAGCGCCGCTACACCGACGCCGCCGGCGGCGTCGACTCCTTCGCGCTGGTCACCGTCACGGACGCCGCCACCTTCACCGGCGTGCCCAACGGCACCTACAAGGACGCCGTCTCCGGCGACGTCCGCACCGTCACCAACGGCACGCTGTCCGTCGCCGCCCCCGGCAAGGGCAACCTGCGGGTCTACGTCCTCGACCTGGGCGGCAGGAACGCCGCCCCGGGCAAGGTCGGCACCGACGGCCCGTACCTGAAGTAACGCACCGTCAGCGGGGGGCGGCCATCTCGCCGCCCCCCGCACGCGCGGGTCAGCGCGGCGACCGGTCGGCCGCGGTGGCGCCCCACAGTTCGGCGATCCGGCCCCCGGCGACCCGGAACACCTCCAGCACGGTCGTCCCGGCCCCGGCGGTTCCCCCGCCCCGGTGGACCGTCGAGCGCAGCGCCACCCGGTCGCCGTCCACCAGCACGTCCTCGACGACGGTCCGGACCTCCGGGTCCGCCGCGAACATCGCCGTCCACGCCGCCTTCACGGCGTCGACGCCGCCGCGCAGCGGGTGGCTGTGGAAGTCGGGCGCGAAGATCCCGTCCGCGGCCGCGACGTCCCGCGCGTTGAACGCCTCGTGCATGCGCAGGGCGAGACGACGGGCATCCGAATCCTCCACGAGGCCCCCTGCGGCCGGTCGGCGGACGGCCGGTTCTGCCACGCCCCGCCCGCCCGGCACCGGGCCCCGGCGGTGCGCACCCCGGCGGAGGGCGACGAGCACGCCGGTGAGCGTGAGCGCGACGGGCACCGGACCCGTCGGCGCGGCGGGCCCGGGCGGCAGCGCCGCCTGGACCGCCCCGGCGGTGAGCACCTGCCCCGCGACGACGCAGAGCCCCAGCACCAGGACGCCGTGGACCCGGGCCAGCCAGGAGACCAGCGCGACGAAGGCGAGGCCGAGCAGCCCGCCGACGTAGAGGACGGGATCGTCGGGCACCCCGTCCAGGCGGCCCGTGACGAACATCCCGGCGGCGAGGGCCAGCAGGAGCGTGACCAGGCCGACGGCCGTGTTGCCCAGCGTCGCGGCCCACGGCCCGACCACCCGGGCGACGCGCCCGTTGAGCGCCTGCTGCACCGACAGGCCCGCCCCCGCGGCCAACGGGACGGCGGTCACCAGGACGGTCGTCCAGGCGACGCCCGCCACGAGCCGCTCACCCGCGCCGAGGCCCGCGGCCGCCACCGCCAGCGCGGTCGCGGCGACGCGCGAGCCGTCCACGGCCCGCCGTCCCGCCGGGCCGAGGCCGACGTGGTCGACGAGCAGCGCGCTGCACGCCTGCCCGGCCGTCACGGCGACGCTGAACAGCGCCACCCCGACCACCGGGGCCGCGAGACCCTGGCTCGCGACGAAGCACGCGCCCAGCACTCCGCCGACGGCGTCCCGGGGCCGCAGCCGCCGCTCCCGGAGGGCCACGGCGAACCCCGCCGCCCCGCGCCGGAGCGCGGGAACGAGAGGGGTGGCGGCCAGCAGCGCCAGCAGACCGACGCCGACGCTGACGGCCCCCGCGGCGATCCCGGCCCGCGGCCCGGCGCCGAGCCCGGCGGCGAGGCGCCCGTTGACCTCGGACTGCACGGCGAGGAGCCCCCCGGCGACCACCATCAGCGGCACGGACAGCACGCGCACCGCCCGCCCCGGCAACGCCGGGTGCCGCGCGGCAGCGTCGGTGCGGGCGCCGGAGTCCGCCGGGCCGGTGTCCGCTGCGTTGTTGTCCGCCGCGCCGGTGTTCGTCGCGCCGGTGCTCGCCGGGCTCGGCGCCGGGCCGCTGTCCGCCGTGCCGGTGCCCACCACGCCGGTGCTCACCGCGGCTGCTGCTCGGCGATCACGGACCAGTCGTCCGCCGCGCGGCCGTCCGCGAGCGTCCGGTCGAACACCTCCGCGAGCAGTTCGCCGAACGGCAGCGGGACGGCCTGGCCGGCCGCCGCGTTCAGGGCCAGGTGGAGGTCCTTGCGGCCGAGCACCGCGGTGAACCCGGCGGGCCGGTACCTGCGTCGCGCGATCATCGACCCGTAGCCGGAGTAGACCGGGCCGGGGAAGAGCGTCGACGCCAGCAGCTCGACGAACTGCTCCGGGTCGGCGCCGGCCGCGTCGGCGACGCTGACCGCCTCGCCGAGCGACTGGATCGCGCAGGCGATCAGGTAGTTGCCCAGCACCTTGGCGGTGTTGGCCTGTTCGGGCCGCTCGCCCAGGCGCCAGGTGCGCGAGCCGATCGCGTCGAAGAACGGCTGGACCCGGTCGAGCAGTTCGGGCGCTCCCGCCGCGAGGACGTTCAGCGCACCGGCCTCCGCGACGGCGACCCGGCCGAACACCGGGGCCGCCACGTAGCCGACCCCGTGCTCGGCGTGCGCCCGCGCGGCCCGGCGGCACAGCTCGACGCTCACGGTGGCCGCGTTGACGTGGACCGTCCCGGGCCGGGCCCGGGCCAGGACGCCGGAGTCCAGGAAGGTCTCCGCGAAGGCGGCGTCGTCGGACAGGACCGAGAACACCACCGGGCACTGCAGGGCCTCCGCGACGGACGCGGCGCGCAGGGCGCCGTCCCGCACGAGCTCCTCCGCGGGCCCCGCCGAACGGTTCCACACCACGGTCCGGTGCCCCGCCCGCACCAGATTCCGCGCCATCGCCCGGCCCATCCCGCCCAGACCGATGACCGCAACCTCGCCCATTTCCCGACCTCCGCCATGTGAACCGTCTGAGACGGTTCACATGATGGCGTGCACCGACGCCTTTGTCGAACCGGCTAAGATGGTTCAGGCGGGTTCGTGGTGGTACCTGCGGAAGGGAGAGGCCGTGGAGGCCCGTCGACTGTTCCGGCTGGACAACGAGGTGCTGGCGTTCCGCTTCACCGCCACGGTGAGCGACCGGGCCGGTGCGGCACCCCGGGAACGGCTCACCGACCCCGGCCGGCTCGCCCTCTGGCTGGACGCCGCGGGGCTCGGCGTCCCCGGCGTCCCCGGCGTCTCACCCGCCGAACTCCGGGACGCGCTCGCCCTGCGGGAGGCGGTCTACCGCGCCGGGCTGGCCGTCGCCGCCGCCCGGCACCCCGACCCCGCGGACGCGGCGGTCCTGAACGCGGCCACCGCCGCCGGGCGCCCCCGCCCCGCCCTCCGCGACGGACTCGCGGTCTGGCGCCTCGACCCGGAGAACCCGGTGGCGGACGCGCTCGCCGTGCTCGCCGCCGACGCCGTCCACCGGCTCGGCGGCCCCGACCGCAGCCGGGTCAAGGCGTGCGAGGGCCCCGGCTGCGCGGGCCTCTTCCTCGACACCAGCCGTGGCACGAACCGCCGTTGGTGCTCCATGAACACCTGCGGCAACCGGGTCAAGAAGGCCCGGCTCGCCGACCGGTAGCCCGCCCGCGCCCCCGCGTGCCCCGCAACGGCTAGCGTGTCCCGCATGGACGCCGCGCGACACCTGACCGACGACGAGGGCAACCCCGTCCGCCTGGCGTCCGCCGTCCGCCGCGTGGTCTCGCTCGTCCCCTCGCTCACCGAGGCCGTCGCCACCACCGCCCCCGGCCTGCTGGTCGGCGCCACCGACTGGTGCACCCACCCCGCCGGGCTCGACGCGGCCCGGATCGGCGGCACCAAGAACCCTGCGCTGCAAGCGATCTGCGCACTCCGCCCCGACCTGGTCGTCACCAACGAGGAGGAGAACCGCGCCCCCGACCTGGCCGCCCTGCGCGCCGCGGGCCTCCCGGTCTGGACCACCCGGATCCGCGACCTCGACCAGGCCCTCGACTCACTGCGCCGCCTGCTCGTCGACGCCCTCCGACTCCCTTGCCCCGACTGGCTGGTGACGGCCCGTCAGGCATGGGACTTCCCGCCTCCGCCCCGCCCCCTCCGTGCCGTCGCCCCGATCTGGCGCCGCCCCTGGATGGTCCTCGGCCGAGACACCTTCGCCGCCGACCTGCTCCGCCGCCTCGGCGTCGACCTGCTCCCCGCCACCCACCCCGACCGCTACCCGCGCCTCACCCTCCCCGAACTCCACGCCCTGGGCGCGGAGTTGGTGCTCCTCCCGGACGAGCCCTACCGCTTCACCGCCACCGACGGCCCCGAAGCCTTCCCCGCCCTCCCGTATGCCCTCCTCCCCGGCCGCCACCTCACCTGGTACGGCCCCTCCCTGGCCGAGGCCCCGACCGTCCTCGGAGTCCGCCTGGCCGGGCACCGGCGGGAGGGCCCGGGGCTGTCCGAGGCCGCCCCGCCGCCCGGCGTCGAGTAGTCGGGCCCGCCGTCGACGTCCGCGACATCCCGACGGAGTGCGGGCGGCGCCGCCTGGTCGGCGGCCAGGAGGACATGATCATCGACATCGCGCTCGACCTGGCCGCCCGCAGCTGATCACCGCCCCGGCGGCCGGGTGAACACGCAGTCACCGCACAACCCGCCGGACGGCGTCCGGTAGTACAGGCAGCACGACGTCCGGCGGAACCCCAACGGCCCGCCGGGCGCCGTCGCCGCACCCGTGCCCGCCAGCGCCGGACGCGCCAGCAGCCCGCGCGCCAACGCCGCCGCCGGAGCCCGCAGCGCCGGCACCGACCCCACCTGCCGCGCCGCGCCCACCAGCGCGGACGCCGCATTGCCCGCCAACAGCCCCGGCGCCACCGGCGCCACCACCCGCACCGCGTCCGCCAACGGCGCCAACTGCCGCTCCCACACCGCGACCTCCAGCGCCTCGACGCCGGCCTCCGGCCCCTCCGAGGAGGGCAACCACAGGTCGAACGGCCCCTGCGGCGGCAGCGCGAACCAGGCCCCGCCCAGCTCCGCCACCCGCCCCGTCACCACCGCCGTCCCCAGGGCCACCGACCACAGCCGCGCCGCCAGCCCCAGGTGCGCCGTCGACGCCGCCACCCGCGGCTCCACCGTCCCCAGCAGCCGCCCCACCTCGGCGACCCGCGCCGCCAACGGGCCGCCCGCCCCGTACAGTTCGGCCAACGGCCGGAACCCCGGCGGCGGGGCCGGGTCGGTGCGGACGGCGAAGTACGGGCCGAGGGCGGCCGACAGGTCGGCGGCCGTCACGAGCGGGCGAGGGCTTGCGGAGCACGGGTGAGGAGCACAGCGCGGAGTGTAGTGCGGCGGCCCCCGCGTCCGTCCCGGTCGAGCCGCCAGGCTGCCCCAGCACCCGCAACCCCCTGGCGCCCGCCCCGCCCCGCCGCCTAGGGTCGCCTCCCGGAACGGTCGACTCGGGTCAGGAGGACCACGGATGCGGTACCGCGCACTCGGGCGCAGCGGCGTCGAGGTGTCGGAGGTCGGTTTCGGAGCGTGGGGGATCGGGGCGTCCAGCTGGGTGGGCGCGCGGGAGGAGGAGTCGCTGGCGGCGCTGCACCGGGCGGTCGACCTGGGGGTGAACTTCGTCGACACCGCCCGCGGCTACGGGGAGAGCGAGCGGCTGGTCGGCCGGGTGGTGCGGGAGCGGGCCGCGAACGGCGAGCGGGTGCTGGTGGCGACCAAGGTGCCGCCGCTGAACGGCCAGTGGCCCGCCCGGCGCGGCGTCGACCCGGCCGAGACCTTCCCCGGGGCGCACATCCGGGAGAGCCTGCACACCTCGCTGGCCGCCAGCGGCCTGGAGCGCTTCGACCTGGTGCAGTTCCACGTGTGGAGCGACGAGTGGCTGGGCCGCGGCGACTGGCTGGAGACCGTGCAGGAGCTGAAGCAGGAGGGCCTGATCGGCCTGTTCGGCGTCTCGGTCAACGACCACGAGCCGCACAGCGCCGTCGAGTTGGTGCGCAGCGGTGCGGTGGACGCGGTGCAGGTGATCTTCAACGTCTTCGACCAGTCGCCGCTGGACGAACTGTTCCCGGCCTGCCGGGAGCACGGCGTCGGGGTGATCGTCCGGGTCGCCCTGGACGAGGGCGGCCTGACCGGCCGGATCACCGCCGACACCACCTTCCCCGAGGGCGACTTCCGGCGCCGCTACTTCCGCGGCGACCGGCCCGCCCAGGTCGCCCGCCGGGTGGCCGCGCTCACCGCGGACCTGGGCATCGGCGACGAGCAACTCGCCGAGACCGCCCTGCGGTTCGTGCTCAGCTCGCCCGCCGTGTCCACCGTCATCCCGGGCATGCGCTCGGTGCGCAACGTCGAGCGCAACGCGGCGGTGGGCGACGGGGTGCCGCTGACCGAGGAGCAGCTGAAGGTCCTCGCCGGGCACCGCTGGGAGCGCAACTTCTACTCCTGAACCCCGGTCCGCGGGTGTCGGCGCGTGCGGTTGTCGGGGGTCGGTGGCAGGCTGGGACGCATGTGCGGCCGCTTCGTCTCCACCACCCCCTCCGCCGACCTGGCCTCCCTGCTCGACGTGACGAGCTGGGAGCCGTCCGAGGCCCTGGCCCCGAGTTGGAACGTGGCCCCGACCGACCCGGTCTCCGCGGTGCTGGAGCGGGTGGACGCCGACACCGGCGAGGTGCAGCGCCAACTGCGGGTGCTGCGCTGGGGATTGGTGCCGTCCTGGGCGAAGGACCGCTCGGGCGCGGCCCGGCTGATCAACGCCCGCTCGGAGACCGTCGACCAGAAGCCCTCCTTCCGCCGGGCGTTCGCGGCCCGCCGCTGCGTCATCCCCGCCGACGGCTACTACGAGTGGCGCCAGGTGCCCGCCGCCGACGGCCGCAAGGCCTACAAGCAGCCGTACTTCCTCTCCACCGGCGGGCTCATGCTGATGGCCGGGCTGTACGAGTTCTGGCGGGACGCGAGCGTGCCGGAGGACGACCCGGCGGCCTGGCTGGCCACCACGACGATCCTGACTACCGACGCCACCGACCGGGCCGGGCGGGTGCACGACCGGATGCCGATGCTGGTCCCCCGCGCGGAGCTCGACGACTGGCTCGACCCCGCCAACCGCGGCCGCGAGGACCTGCACGACCTGCTGCAGCGCCCCGCCGACGGCGACCTGCGGGTCCGGGCCGTGCCGACGGCCGTCAACCGGGTCTCCGCCAACGGTCCCGAACTGCTCACCGACGCCCCCGACCCGCTGGGCCTGTCCGACTGACCTACCGTCAATCCCCGCCGCCGTCGGGTCCGTCGGAGATGCCGCGCCGCCGACGCCTGCGCTCCGCCCGGCGCACCAGCTCGCCCGCACCGAGCGTGGCCCGGGCGGCCAGGCGCACCCAGCCGGGGCCGCCGCGCTCGGCCCACACCACGCAGACGCAGCCGCCCAGCACCAGCACCAGGACGACCACCAGCACCGCACCGACCACCGGACACCGCCTTCCGTTCAGGGACGCGTCCCCGATCCTCCCAGACCCCGGTCGCCCGGACGGCCTTGACACCCGCCCCGCCCGCACGGTTCGGTGGGGCGCGTATGACTGACTCCTCCCCGCACCGCGGCCCCGCGTTCGACGCCCTCCAGGGCCTGTCCGTCGGCGACGCGCTCGGCGCCCAGTTCTTCGTCCCCGACACCGCCCGCGCCCACCTCGACGCGCGCACCGAGCCCCCCGGCCCCTGGCCGTGGACCGACGACACCGAGATGGCCTGCTCGGTGTACGCCGCCCAGCACGAGCGCGGCAGCATCGACACCTTCGACCTCACCCACGCCTTCGCCCGCCACCACGACTTCGACCGCGGCTACGGCCCGGCCGCGAACCGGATGCTGCGGCTGGTCCGGGAGGGCGGCGACGCGCGCCGCCTGGCCGCCGAACTCTTCGACGGCCAGGGCTCGTTCGGCAACGGCGCCGCCATGCGGGTCGCCCCGCTCGGCGCCGCGCACGCCGCCGACCCGGCCGCCGCCGTCCGCCCGGCCGCCGACACCGCCGTGACCACCCACACCCACCCGCAGGCCGTGGACGGCGCGATCGCGGTCGCCGTCGCCGCCGCCCTCGCCGTCCGGGCCCGCACCGAACCCACGACGCCCGCACGGTACTTGCAGGCCGTCGCGGCCCTCACCCCGACCGGCACGGTACGCCGCGGCCTGGCCGAGGCCGCCCGGCTGACCGACCGCAGCGACCCCGCCGCGGCCGCCGCCGTGCTCGGCAACGGCAGCCGCACCAGCGCCGCCGACACCGTCCCGTACGCGCTGTGGTGCGCCGCGCACTGGCTCACCGACTACCCGGCCGCGGTGTGGGCCGCGATCGGCGCGGGCGGCGACGTCGACACCGTCGCCGCGATCACCGGCGGCGTGGTCGCCGCCCGCACCGGCACCGCGGGCATCCCCGCCCACTGGCTGGCCGCCCGCGAACCCCTCCCCGACTGGGCGTTCCCGCCGCCGCTGCGCCCCGCCCCGCGCCCGCTCACCCCGATGCGGCTGCCCCGGCCCCACCCGGTGCCCGACCTGCTCTGGTCCGAGCACCACTGGCAGCGCTACCGCCGCGGCCTGCACACCCCCCGCTGGCTGACCCGCACCGCCGAGGGCGTGCTCCACCTGCACCGCGCCGACACCGGCGCCGAGACCTGGTCGCTCGCCTTCGCCGCGCAGCGCGACGGCTGGCGCCCCGTCGCCGCCCTCGGCGAGGCCCACCCCGCGCACGTCGCCGGGCCCGCGCGCCTGGTGGACGCCTTGCTGGAGATCGAGCAGGACGCCGCCGGGCCCGGCCCCGGTGGCCGGTAGGGTGGACGCCCGGAGGAGGCCAGGATGATCGAAGCCGTGCTGTTCGACCTCGACGGCACCCTGCTGGACCACGACGCGGCGGCCGAGGCGGCCGTCCTGGCCGGGGTCGCGGCGGAGCTGGCGGAGCCCTCCGGACACCGCCCCGACGGCGAACCCGCCCCGGGCGCACCGGAGTTCGACCAGGACGAGGTGCTGCGGTTCTGGCGCCGGGTCGAGCGCACCGAGTACGACCGCTACCTGGCCGGTGAGTTGACCGTCCAGGAGCAGCGCCGGGCCCGGGCGGTCGCGCTGGCCGCGCACCTCGGCCTCGGCCCGTGGTCGGCCGAACGCGCCGACGCCTGGTTCGCCGGCTACCTGCGGTGCTACCGCGCGTCCTGGCGCGCCTACCCCGACGTCCCGGACGCGGTGCGGGAGTTGGGCGCGGGGCGGCGGCTCGGCGTGATCACCAACGGCGAGGGCGCGATCCAGCGCAGCAAACTGCACGCCATCGGCCTGGGCGCGCTCGCCCCGCACACCACCGCCTCCGGCGAGTGCGGCCGCCCCAAGCCCGACCCGGCGATCTTCCACCTCGCCTGCCGCACCCTCGGCACCGACCCCGCCCGCACCGCGTACGTCGGCGACCGCCTCGACCTGGACGCCCGGGCCGCCACCGCCGCCGGACTGCTCGGCATCTGGCTCGACCGCACCCCGGCCCCCGGCGCCGAACCGCCCGCGGACGTCCCCCGGGTGCGCTCCCTCGCCGAGGTCGCCGCCCTGCTCGCCTGAGCCCGGCCCGCGCCCGGGGCCGCTGCGTCAGGCCAGCCCGGCCAACCGCAGCAGCCGGTACCAGTCGTCCGGTTCGTCGGGGGTGCCCCGGACGAGGTCGAGGTAACGCGGGGAGGCCGCCCACGTGCTGAAGAACTCCTCGACGCCGTCGGCGATCCGCTCCAGGCGGCAGCCCGTGTACCAGACGAAGCCCTCCTCGGGCACCCGCCACACGCTGCCGTCGGTGTGGTCGTACAGCAGCGGGTTGCCGTGCACCTCGCCGAAGAAGTGGAAGTGCGAGGCGTCCGCGAGGGTGCCGCCGCCGGGGGGGGGCGGCGCCCACCAGGTTGTCCCGGCACTGGCGCCAGGACAGTTGGTCGCTGCTGAACACCTGCCCGACGGGGCCGAAGCACGGCCCGTCCGTCAGCTCCAGCAGCGCCGCGACCGGCCCCGGCACCTCGGGGCCGACCGTTCCGGGGGCGGCCCCGGGCGGGATGCTCGGCTGCCACAGCTCCTCCGCGTCGGAGTGCCGTTCCAGGGTTCCGCGCAGCAGGGCGACCAGGGCCGGCAGACCGGCGGGGTCGGCGGACGGTGCGGTGCGGTTGCTCATGCGTCCTCGGCATCGGTCGGCGGGCGTGGTCCGGAGCGGCCATCCTCCCAACCGCCCCCGACAACGCGAACGCCCCGCCCTGACGGTGGGCGGGGCGCGCTCGCGGGCTGCTCAGCTCCGGCCGAACAGCCGGGAGAACCACGAGCCGGTCGGTGCTGCGGTGCTCTTCGCGGCCTTGGCCGCCTTCGCGTCCGCCGCGCACGAGCAGCGCTGCGACTTCGGGATCCCGGCCAGGACCTGTTCGACGTGCATGCCGCACCCGGCGAAACTCGGCCTGCCGCAGGACTTGCAGGTGACGCGACGACACATGGGAGTGCTCCTTCTGCTTCTACAGGGGGACGAACGGGGATCAGGAGTGCGAGAACGGGATCCGGGGCAGGACGCGGTCCAGCCACCGGGGAGTGTGCCAGGCGGCGCGACCGGTCAGGCGGAGGATGACGGGCAGCAGGACCAGGCGGACGAGGGCCGCGTCGAGCAGGACGGCCACGCCGAGGACGATGCCCATCTCCTTGGGCGGCAGCGGGCCGGAGAGGGCGAAGGTGAAGAACACCGCGACCATGACGCCGGCTGCCGCGAAGATCACCCGGCCGGAGTGGGCGAGGGCGCCGACCATGGCCTCCCTGGGGTCGCCGGTGCGCTCGTAGTGCTCCTTGGCGGAGGCGAGCAGGAAGACGGTGTAGTCCATCGCGATCGCGAAGATCATCGCGAAGAAGAACACCGGTGCCCAGCCGTCCAGGAATCCCTGGGACCTGAAGCCGAGCAGCCCCGCGCCGTGGCCGTCCTGGAAGACCAGCCGGGCCACGCCGAACGCGGCGCCGGTGGACAGCAGGCTGGCGAGGGTGCCGAGCGCGGCGATCAGCGGGGCGCGCAGCGCGAACAGCAGCAGGACGAAGCCGAGCGCCATGACGACGCCGATCACCAGCGGGGTCTTCTCGGTCAGCAGGTGCTGCAGGTCGAGGTTCTCCACCGCGGCGCCGCCGACCAGGGCGTCGGCGGGAAGCGCGTCGCGCAGGGAGTGGACGGTGCCGGACAGGTCGGGGCTGGAGGGGTCGACGGTGGGGACGGCCTGGATCATCGACCAGCCGGAGCCGTCGGCGGCGTTCTGGGCGGGCATCACGCCGGCGATGCCGGGGTTCGCGGCGATCGCGTGGGCGGTGGTGTCGGCCTGGTCGGCGGGGGTGAGGATCTGCAGGGTGCCGGGTGCGCCGGGGCCGAAGGCCTGCTGGACGGCGGTGTAGCCGGCCCGGGCGCTGGCGTCGGTGGGCAGCACGGTGATCGAGGGCATCGCGGTGCGCAGCCCGATCACGGGCGCGGCCAGGGCGATGAGCACGGCCAGGGCGAGGGCGCCCCAGCGCAGCGGGTGCCTCCACAGGCGCTCGCCCCAGGCGGCGAAGCGCGGGGAGCGGTGTTCGCCGGTCTTGACCCAGGGCAGGGCGAGGGCGTCGACGCGGTGGCCGAGCTTGCCGAGGACGGCGGGCAGCAGGGTGAGGGTGGCGGCGAGCACGAACAGGACGGCGAGCATGATGCCGCCGGCCATGGACCGGAACGCGGGGGAGGGGACGAGCATGACGGCGGACAGGCTGACCAGCACGGTCGCGCCGGAGAGCAGGACGGCCTTGCCCGCGGTGTCCATGGTCTCCGCGACCGCCCCGGCGCTGCTGAGCGAGCGGCCCGTCCGGGCGCTGCGGAAGCGGACCACCAGGAACAGGGCGTAGTCGATGCCGAGGGCGAGGGCGAACATCATGGCGAAGTTCATCGCCCAGATGGAGACCGGGAACAGGTGGCTGATCAGGACCAGCGAGCCTGCGGAGGCGGCCAGGCCGGCCATGGTGAGCAGCAGCGGCAGTCCGGCGGCGACCAGCGAGCCGAAGGCCAGGACCAGGATCGCCAGGGTGACCGGCCAGGACATGATCTCGGACTTCATCATCGCGTCGTGGTTGGCGGTGTTGAAGTCGCTCCACAGCACGGACGCGCCGGTGGCGTGGACGCTGATCCCGTCGGTGGACAGCGCGTTCAGCGGTTCCTTGAGGTCGTCGGCGGCGCGGACCATGTCGTCCGGGGACGCGGCGGCGCCGGCCAGCAGGAGGGCGGTGCGGCCGTCCTGGCTGATGGTGGCGCCGGGCTGCGGCGCCACGACGGTGGAGATCCGCGGGTCGGCGGCGGCGATCTCGCCGGCCTTGGTGATGGTCTGCTGGACGGCGGGCTCGGTGACGGGGCGGTCCGCGGCCACCACGATCTGGAGCGCGGACGAGGCGTTGCCCGCGAAGTGCTCCTCGGCGAGCGTGCGGACCTTCACCGACTCGGAGCCGTCGGCCTGCCAGCCCGCGCCGGACAGCGCGGAGGTGACCTGCGGGGCGAACGCGCCCAGCCCGATCACCAGCACCAGCCAACCGGCCAGCACGGTCTTGACGTGGTGCACGGACCACACGCCGAGTCGGCCCAGCAGCCCGGGCCGGGGCGGGGCGGCCGGGGCCACCGGGGCGGGGGCCGCCGGGGCGGGGGAGGGGCGGTTCACTGGTCTCTCTCCAAGCGCGAGGGAACGAATAATACCCTGGGGGGTATCCAGGAGGTCGTGCTGCGCCCGGGGCGTCCCCTGCGCGGGGGTGCCCCGGGCGGCCGGTCGGTCAGCCGGCCGGTCGGTCGCTCAGCCGCCCAGCGAGGCGAGCGCCGCGCGCAGGCGGGCGGCGGCCTCGTCGGCGACCTCGGCGAGTTCGGGCCGTCCGGTGAACTGCACCATCAGCTGGGGGTCCATGGCCTCGACCAGGACGCCCTCGGGGACGGCGCGCAGCACCACGTTGCAGGGCAGCAGCAGGCCGATCCGGCGGTCGGCCTCCAGGGCGCGGTGGGCGATCGGGGGGTTGCAGGCGCCGAGGACCAGGTAGTCCTCCAGCTCGACGCCGAGCTTGGTGCGCAGGGTGGCCGTCAGGTCGATCTCGGTGAGGACGCCGAAACCCTGTTCGGCGAGGGCCGTGCGGACCTGCTCGGCGGCCTCCGCGAAGGGAGTGCCGGTGAGGGTGGCGGTGATGCCGGGCGCGTGCGTCATGTCGTCGGACCTCTCGTCGATACCCCCCTGGGTATTCAACCGTACGCCCGGTGCAACCCGGGGGCCCGCAGGTGCATTCCCGCGGCGCGGCGCACCCGGCCCGTGAGCTGCGTCGCACCGCCGGGGTCAGCCCCCGTAGCGGTGGCGCAGGGTGGGGTCGTCCAGCCACCACGGCCGCTCCCCGTCCGCCTCGCCCACCCCGCCCGCCCCGGCCGACTCCTCCGCCCCGGCCCGCGCCGCCCGCGCCTGCTCGGCCGCGTCCAGCGCCGCGTCCACCGCCGCCGTCTCGGCGCGCCCGGTGACGACCATCCGGCGGACCAGCGCGCACAGGAAGGGCAGGCCGACCAGGTCGCCGAGGATCCAGATCGCGTTGCCCCCGATGAACTGGTCCCGGGCCGGACCGGGCCCCCAACTGCGGGCCAGCGCCGTGTAGTACGGCTCGGCGACCACGTGCCCGCCGTACAGCAGGACGAGTGCGAGGGCCGCGTCGAAGACCACCTCCACGAAGGTGATCACCACGCCGATCAGCAGCGGGTACGCGTGCGCGACCGGGTCCAGCTGCAGGCGCGGCCAGAAGTAGAGCAGGCCCAGCAGCACCGGCACCAGGTGGAAGCCGGTGTTCCAGACCGGGCTGGTCAGAGTGTGCCCGTAGCAGGGCGTGAAGTACAGCAGCCAGGGCGGCGCGACCAGCAGCACGGTCGACACCAGCGGGAACATCAGCACCCGCGAGACCCGCCCGGACAGCGCCGCCCGCAGCCGCCCGCGGCCCGCCTCCGGCAGCGCCGCGGCCAGCAGCGAGACCGGCGCGCCGAGCGCCAGCAGCATCGGGACCAGCATCAGCAGCAGCACCAACTGCACCGCCCGGTCGGTGAACAGCACCCGCTCGTACACCCCGAGGCCCGAGCAGGTCGTCCAGCCCCAGACCGCGAGCCCGCCCAGGAACGCCATCGTGCGGTACCAGGGCCAGCGGCCGCCCCCGCCCGCCCGGTGGCGGCGCGCCCCCACCAGGTAGCCGGCCGCGAGCGCGGCGCACAGGGCGAGGACCACCGGTTCCGGGGTCCAGCTGTCGGCCAACGCCGACCAGTGCCAGGGCGCGACGGCCGCGGGGTCGGTCATCTCGGCGGGTCTCCTTCGGACGGTCCCGGGGTGGACGCCTTTGTTCTACACCTCTGTAGAAACCGCCGACCGGCCGGGCCCCGGTGACACCCGCCCCGCCGCCGCTCGCAGGGGCCGGCGGCGGTGCGCGGGGTGGCCGCGGAGGCGCCTCCGGGGCGGGGCGCTCAGAGCACGACGCGGTAGTGCGTGGTGAGTCGCCGCTCCTCGTCCAGGACGTGGTAGGCGAGTGCGGGCGGCTGGTCGCGACCGATGAAGTCCTCCGTCTCCCAGGGGAGTTGGAGCGTCCAGGTGATGGCGGGCCCGACGATCAGCGGGCGTCCGGCGAAGGTCGACGCGGCGGCGGTGTGGGCGTGTCCGGTGATCAGGGCGACGACCTCGGGGTGGGCGTCGAGCAGGGCGGCGAGGTCCTCGGGGCGCTGCAGGGCGTACGCGTCGGGCAGCGGGTGGTGCAGGGCCACCGGCGGCTGGTGGAAGGCGATCAGCGCCGGTGTGCCGGGCGGGAGTCCGTTCAGGGTGCGGTCGATCCAGGCGAGCGTCGCGGGCTCCAGCAGGCCCTCGTCCCGCCCCGGGATCGTCGAGTCGACCGTCAGGACCGCGGCGCCGCCGACCAGGTGCGCCCGGTTGACCGGCGTGGTGTCCGGCTCCTCGCCGAGCAGTGCCTTGCGGTAGGCGGGGCGCGCGTCGTGGTTGCCGGGGCAGGACAGGACGGGGAAGGGCAGGTCGGCGAGCAGTTCGGCCGCCTCCCGGTACTCGTCCTCCGCGCCGTGGTCGGCGATGTCGCCGGTGACCAGCAGGGCGTCGACGGGACGGGCCAGCCCGCGCAGGTGGTGCACGACGCGGGCGGCGCGCTCGGTGGCGCGCCCGGTGCCGTCGAGGTGGAGGTCGCTGATCTGGGCCAGCAGCAGGGTCATCGGGCTCCTTCGCCACGTCCTAATGGTTGGCTTTCGCTTTGGCGTTAGTGACCCTAGGGTAGGGGCGATCCGCTCGGCAAGGGAGAACGCGGACGGGCGGCAACGGCGAGGAGGGACCATGGCGGACGACGACGGCGCGCAGCAACCGCACCGGCCCGCACTGGACTTGGTGGGCACCGTCCGCCACGACGGCGACGGCGGCGTGCTCGACGACCTGGCCGAACCCGCCGGTGCGGCCGCCTGGCTCGCCGAACACGCCGAACGCTTCACCGGAACCACCGAACTCCCGCCCCTGGACGAGGAGTTGCACACCGAGCTGATCGCCCTGCGCCGGGCCGCCCGCGCCCTGTTCGCCCGCGCGGTCAGCCCCGGCCCCGCCAGCCGCGCCGACGCGCACCGGCTGATGCCCGCCGACCGGGCCCTGGCGCAGCTCAACGCCGCCGCGGCACTCGACCCCGTCGTCCCGCAGCTGGACTGGGCCGCCGACGGATCCCCGGCCCGGATCCGCCCGCTCTCCACCACCCCCGACGCCCGGGCCCGCCTGCTCGCCGCCCTGGCCCGCGCCGTCATCGACTTCCTGGCCGGCCCCGACCGCCCGAACCTGCGGGCCTGCCAGGCCCCGCGCTGCGTCCGCTACTTCGTCAAGGCGCACGGCCGCCAGGAGTGGTGCAAGACCTCCTGCGGCAACCGCGCCCGGGTCGCCCGCCACTACGACCGCCACCGCACCGGCGCGACGGAGGGCTGACCCTTCCGCAGCGTCCGGTCCACCGACGGGGCGGCCCGCCCGCCGGTGGACCGGACGCTGCGGAACCGGGGTGCGGGGAACCGCGCGGCCGACCGAGCGCGCACGGCCGGACCGCGACCCGGGGCAGCGCCCCGCACCTCTCGCGATCCGGCCGTGCGTCCCCCCGCGCTACCGCAGGTTGTTGCGCTCCGCCGCCCGGTCGCTGCGCGAGGCGTCCAGCATGCCCACCCGCTCGACGACCTTCACCCGCTCGCGGCCCTCGGCCGCGCCGAGGGCCTTCTCGTGGGCGTCCAGGTGGTGCCACCCCTCCCAGGTGGTGAAGTCGACGCCGCGGCTGCGCAGGAAGTCGACGACCGCGTCCTCGGACGGCTCGGCCGCCTCGCGGAGCAGACCCGCGGCGTGGTCGGCGACCAGGCAGGCGACGGTCTCGTTGGCGTCGCCCTTGGTGTGGCCGATCAGGCCGACGGGGCCGCGCTTGACCCAGCCGGTGACGTAGACGGACGGCAGGTGGGCGCCGTTCTCCTGGACCCGCCCGGCCTCGTGCGGGACGGTCGCGCTGAGGGCGTCGAACGGCAGCTTGGGCAGTTCGTCGGAGCGGTAGCCGACCGCCCGGTAGACCGCCTGGACGGGCCACTCGCGGAAGGTGCCGGTGCCGACCGTGTTGCCGGTGCCGTCGAGTTCGGTGCGCTCGGTGCGCAGCGCGACGACGCGGCCGTCCTCGCCGAGCACCTCGACCGGGTTCTCGAAGAAGTGCAGGTGGATGCGGTGCGGCCGGTTGCCGACGTCGCGGATCGCCCAGTTCTCCAGCGTGGAGGCGACCATGTCGGCCTGCTTGTTGGCGCGCCGGGTGGCGATGGAGCCCTCGTCGTAGTCGATGTCCTCGGGGTCGACGACCACCTCGATGGTGGGGGAGTGGTCGAGCTCGCGCAGCTCCATCGGCGAGAACTTGGCCTGCGCGGGCCCGCGCCGCCCGAACACGTGCACCTCGACGGCCCGGTTCGCGGCCAGGCCCTCGTACACGTTCGGCGGGATCTCGGTGGGCAGCAGCTCGTCCGCGGTCTTGGCGAGGATGCGGGCGACGTCGAGCGCGACGTTGCCGACGCCGAGGACGGCGACCTGCTCGGCCTCCAGCGGCCAGGTCCGCGGCACCTCGGGGTGGCCGTCGTACCAGGAGACGAAGTCGGCGGCGCCGTACGAGCCGTCCAGCTCGATGCCGGGGATGTTCAGGTCGCGGTCGGCCTCGGCGCCGGTGGCGAAGACCAGGGCGTCGTAGAAGCGGTGCAGCTCGTCGAGCGAGAGGTCGCCGGGGTAGTCGACGTTGCCGAGCAGGCGGACCTGGGGCTTGTCGAGGACCTGGTGCAGGGCCGTGATGATGCCCTTGATCCGGGGGTGGTCGGGGGCGACGCCGTAGCGGATCAGGCCGAAGGGGGCGGGCAGGCGCTCGATCAGGTCGATGGAGACGCCGGGGGCGGCGGCCAGCTCGGACTTCAGCAGCGCGTCGGCGGCGTAGATCCCGGCGGGGCCGGAACCGACGATGGCCACCCGGACGGGGCGGGGCATGGGCAGGTACTCCTGTTCGACTCGGGGCGCGTACCGCCCAGCCTTGCGGCCGGCGGGCGCGCCCGGTACGGGGCTCCGGCTTATGTCGTCATAAGCCGAAGCTATGACCCCCCAAAGTTCCGCCTATGCGGGAACCCCGTCCCCCCAGCATGCACCCACCCCCGTCCGGCGCCGCCCCCCGCTCACTCGTAGCGCAGCCGCAGCGACTCCTCCTCCGCGGCCAGCACCTGCTCCAGGGTCAGTGCCGGGTCCCCCAGGTGGGAGAGGGTGATCTCGGCCGAGCTGGGCGCCGCGTCGGCGGGCAGCCACTGTTCGGGCCGCCAGGCGGAGGCGCGCAGCAGCGCCTTCGGGCAGTGCTGGTAGACCTCGTCCGCGGCCACCACGATCGCGGTGCGCGGCGGCTTCCCCACCGGCGTCAGCCGGGCCAGCAGCTCCGGGTCCTCGCTGACGCAGGCCCGCCCGTTGACCCGCAGGGTGGCGGCCCGGCCGGGGACGAGGAAGACCAGCCCGGCCCGGCCGGTGGCGGCGATGTTGTGCAGGCTGTCCAGGCGCCGGTTGCCGGTGGCGTCGGGGATCGCCAGGGTGCGCTCGTCCAGCACCGCGACGAAGCCGGGCGGGCCGCCGCGCGGAGTGGCGTCGCAGTTGCCCTCGGCGTCGGCGGTGGCCAGGAAGACCAGCGAGGAGCAGCCGATGAGCCGGCGCGCCGACTCGTGCAGGCGGTCCACCTGCTTGCGCCGCACCAGTTCGCTCGGCTGCTCGTACAGGGCCCGCAGACGGGCCGGTTCGCGGATCGCGTCCGCGGCGAGGGCGTCGAAGATCACGTGCCCCGACGCTACCGCCGCTCACGCCCCCGCCGCCAGGGGGGTCTCAGACCTGCAGCGGCACCGGGTGCACCTCGTCCGCCGGGTGCCCGGTGCGCTCGTGCACGCGCTGCACGGCCTCCCGGGTCGGGGCGGAGGACAGGCAGTAGACGGTGCCCGAGTCCGGGTCGGCCCAGGCCTGCCGGAACTCCACGCCCTCCTCGCCCTGCACCGCGAGGTCCGCCTCGTGCGCGGCCTTCAACTGCTCGGCGGTGATGCCCGCCATTCCGTGGTGGACGTCCATGAACATCGCCATCGCGGCTCAACTCCTCGGCCGGGAGCCCTCCGTACGGAGAACTATTCCCTCCCACCGTGCGCCGCCGACGTGAACCAGGCCACAGGACACGTCCTTGCGGCCCGACCACCGGCGCGTGCAACAATGTGGGTGCAGTACCAGTGACGTTCAGCGCACTCCGGGGTCGGTGAAAATCCGAACCGGCGGTTACAGTCCGCGACCCGTCCGCAGCCAGCGGCCGGTTGACCAGGTGAAATTCCTGGACCGACGGTTAAAGTCCGGATGGGAGGCGTGCGCGGCGGACGAAGCGTGTTCAGCACCGCGGCCCACCCGAGGGCCGGGGTGCGCGAAGCAGGACGGCAGCGAACCCGTGCCTCGGCGAGGAAGCCCAGGCGCCCCGGGTGCGCCCCGTCGGGCATGCGTCCGCAGTCAACTCCCACGAGCCGCCCCGGAGTCCGCGCCCCAAGCGCGAGGAGAACCCGGGTGTTCACCGGCATCATCGAAGAGCTCGGCGAGGTCGTCTCCATCGAGGAGATCGGCGAATCCTCGCGCATCCGCCTGCGCGGTCCGGTCGTGACGGCCGACGCCCGGCACGGCGACTCGATCGCGGTCAACGGCGTCTGTCTGACCGTCCTCGACGACAACGAGCAACTGGCGGCCCGCAGCGGCGAGTTCAGTGCCGACGTGATGCGCGAGACGCTGCAGCGCTCCAGCCTCGGCGTGCTGCGCCCCGGCTCCCGGGTCAACCTGGAGAGGGCGATGGCGCTCGGCGCCCGGCTCGGCGGCCACCTGGTGCAGGGGCACGTCGACGCCACCGGCACGCTGCTCTCCCGCGCGCCCGGCGACCTCGACGCGGACGGGAATCCGCGCTGGGAGGTGCTGCGTTTCAGCCTGCCGCAGCCGATCTCGCGCTACCTGGTGGAGAAGGGGTCGATCACCGTGGACGGAGTGAGCCTCACCGTCGTCGAGGCCGCCCTCGACTCGTTCACCGTCTCGCTGATCCCCGCCACCCTCGCCCTCACCACGCTGGGGGCCAAGCAGGTCGGCGAGCCCGTCAACCTCGAGGTCGACGTCCTCGCCAAGTACGTCGAGCGGCTGCTCGACACCCGTGCGCTGCCCGACACCCTGGGGGGTTCCAAGTGAGTGCGTTCCGCGACCTGGCCTTCACCGCCTTCGGCGAGCAGGTGAAGGTCGCCGACATGGTCGGCAACCTGATAGGGCTCGGCGCCCTGGCCCTGGGCTGGCGCCGCTCCGTCCTCACCTGGCCCGCCCAGCTGCTGGCCGGCGCGGTGCTGATCACCGTCTTCCTCGGCGGGCAGGTGCCCGGCCTGATCGGCAAGCAGGTGATCGTCATCGTCACCGCGCTCTGGGGCTGGACGCAGTGGAACCGCGGGCGCCGCGACACCGGCGAGGTCGCGGTCCGCTTCGCGACCTGGACCGAGCGGGCCGTCCTGGTCGCCGCCACCGCGGCGGGCACCGCCGCCGTCGCCGCGCTGTTCGACGCCTTCCCGAAGCTGTCCTGGAACCCGCTGCTGGACGCGTACATCTTCGTCGGCACGCTGGCCGCGATGTACGCCCAGGCCCGCGGCTGGGTCGAGTTCTGGTTCGCCTGGATCGCCGTCGACCTGGTCAGCGTCCCGTACTCGTACACCCACGGCTACGTCTTCTCGGCCCTCACCTTCACCGTCTACTTCGTCCTGGTGGTGGCCGGCCTGGCCAGCTGGTGGACGAAGGCCCGGGCCACCCGCACCGCCCCGCTCGCCAAGGGAGCCACCGCATGAGCACCGAGCCCGCCGGCACCGAGCCCGCCGACCACCCGCTGCCCGCCGAGCCGCTCGCCCTCGACCCGGTCGAGCGCGCGATCGCCGACATCGCGCTCGGCCGCGCCGTGATCGTGGTCGACGACGAGGACCGCGAGAACGAGGGCGACATCGTCTTCGCCGCCTCCGCCGCCGCCCCCGAGCTGCTGGCCTTCACCGTCCGGTACTCCTCCGGCGTGATCTGCGTCCCGATGACCGGCGAGGAGCTCGACCGGCTGAAGCTGCCGCCGATGACCCGGGTCAACGAGGACCGCAAGGGCACCGCGTACGCCGTCTCGGTGGACGCCCGCGAGGGCGTCTCCACCGGCATCTCGGCCGCCGACCGGGCCCGCACCGTCAAGCTGCTGGCCAGCCCGGGCACCGAACCGGCCGACCTGACCCGCCCCGGGCACGTCTTCCCGCTGCGCGCCGTCGACGGCGGCGTGCTGGTCCGCCCCGGCCACACCGAGGCCGCCGTCGACCTGGCCCGCCTCGCCGGGCTCGCCCCGGCGGGCGGCATCGCCGAGGTGGTCAACGACGACGGCACCATGGCCCGGCTGCCCGAACTGCACGCCTTCGCCCGCGAGCACGGCCTGGCGATCATCTCGATCGAGGACCTGATCGCCTACCGCCGCCGCACCGAACTGCACGTCGACCGCGCCGCCGTCACCCAACTGCCCACCGAGCACGGCACGTTCACCGCCGTCGGCTACCGCGGCACCATCGACGGCACCGAGCACCTGGCCCTGGTGGCGGGCGGCCTGGACGCGGACGGCCGCCTCCCCGACGGCGAGGACGTCCTCGTCCGGCTGCACTCCGAGTGCCTGACCGGCGACGTGTTCGGCTCGCTGCGCTGCGACTGCGGCCCCCAGCTGCAGGCCTCGCTGGCCGCCGTCGCCGGGGCCGGCCGCGGCGTGGTGCTCTACCTGCGCGGCCACGAGGGCCGCGGCATCGGCCTGGCCCACAAGCTGCGCGCCTACCAGCTGCAGGAGCAGGGCCTGGACACCGTCGACGCCAACCTCGACCAGGGCCTGCCCGCCGACGCCCGCGACTACTCGATCGCCGCGCAGATGCTCACCGACCTCGGCGTGCGCTCGCTGACCCTGCTCAGCAACAACCCGGCCAAGCAGACCGCGCTCACCGAGCACGGCCTCAAGGTCGCCGCCCGCCGCCCGCTGCCCACCGCCGCGGGCGAGCACAACCTGCGCTACCTGCGCACCAAGCGCGACCGGATGGGCCACGACCTGCCGTGGCTCGACGACGACGGCAAGTAACCGCACCCGCACCAGCGCACCGACACCGAACGAACAGAGGAAGACGACCATGGCCGGCCACGGAGCCCCCGTCCTGTCCCCCGAGAACCTGGAGAACACCGCCGACCTGCGGGTCGCGGTCGTCGCCGCCCAGTGGCACGAGCAGGTGATGAACGGACTGCTGGACGGCGCCCGGCGCGCCCTGGCGGAGCTCGGCGCGGACGGCGGCGCGACCGTGGTCCGCGTCCCCGGCACCTTCGAGCTGCCGGTCGCCGCCAGGCGGCTGGCCGACGCGGGCTACGACGCGGTGGTGGCGCTGGGCGTGGTGATCCGCGGCGGCACCCCGCACTTCGACTACGTCTGCCAGGGCGCCACCCTCGGCCTGACCCAGGTGTCGGTGGACACCGGCGTCCCGGTCGGCTTCGGCGTCCTCACCTGCGACACCGAGCAGCAGGCCCTGGACCGGGCCGGGCTGCCCGGCTCGGCCGAGGACAAGGGCCACGAGGCGGTCACCGCGGCGGTGGCCACCGCGGCCGCGCTGCGCGCGCTGTCCAAGGCGTGAGGCCGTCCGGCCGTCCATCCGACTGTCCACGGTGCGAAACCGTTTACCGTCCGTCAGCCCGCACCCCGTAAGGTGAGCCCATCATGGCTTCCAAGACATTCGAGGAGCTCTTCGCCGAGCTCCAGCAGAAGGCCGCCACCGGCGACCCCGCGACCTCCCGCACCGCCCAGCTCGTGCAGCAGGGCGTCCACGCGATCGGCAAGAAGGTCGTCGAGGAGGCCGCCGAGGTCTGGATGGCTGCCGAGTACCAGTCGCCCGAGGAGGCGGCGGAGGAGATCTCGCAGCTCCTCTACCACGTCCAGGTGATGATGCTCGCCCGCGGGCTGACGCTCGAAGACGTCTACAAGTACCTCTAAGCCCCACCCCCCATTGATCGCCAACGCGAAGGGTTCGCCACTCATGCTCCGCATCGCCGTCCCCAACAAGGGTTCGCTCTCGGGTCCCGCGGCGGAGATGCTCCATGAGGCCGGCTACCGGCAGCGCAAGGAGGCCAAGGAACTCGTCCTGGTCGACCCGGACAACCAGGTCGAGTTCTTCTTCCTGCGCCCGCGCGACATCGCCGTGTACGTCGGCTCCGGCCGGCTCGACGTCGGCATCACCGGCCGCGACCTGCTGCTGGACTCCGCCTCGGAGGCCGAGGAGGTGCTCGCGCTCGGCTTCGCCGGGTCGACCTTCCGCTTCGCCAAGCCGGTCGGCACCGAGCTTGCGGACGTCCGCGACCTGGACGGCCTGCGGATCGCCACCTCGTACACCGGCCTGGTCGAGCAGCACCTCGCCGAGCACGGCGTGAAGGCCACCGTCACCAAGCTGGACGGCGCGGTCGAGACCGCCGTGCACCTGGGCGTCGCCGACGTGATCGCCGACGTGGTGGAGACCGGCACCAGCCTGCGCAACGCGGGCCTGGAGGTGTTCGGCGACCCGATCCTGGTCTCCGACGCCGTGGTGATCCGCTCCAAGGGCGCGGGCGAGGACGCCGCGGTCGAGCAGTTCCTGCGCCGCCTGCAGGGCGTGCTGGTGGCCCGCCGCTACGTGCTGATGGACTACGACATCCGCGCGGAGAAGGTCGGCGAGGCCGTCGCCCTCACCCCGGGCCTGGAGTCGCCGACCGTCTCGCCGCTGCACACCGAGGGCTGGGTCGCGGTCCGTTCGATGGTGCTCCGCAAGGAGGCCCAGCGGATCATGGACGACCTGTGGGCGATCGGCGCCCGCGCCATCCTGGTCACCAACATCCACGCCTGCCGCATCTGACCCGCCACCGGGCGGGGGCCGCCACCCCCGGCCCCGCCCGGACCGCGGCCCCCACCCTGGAGCCACCCGTGTCCACCCCCGCCGCCACCGCCCTGCCCGTCACCTGGGCGCCCCGCCGCAACCGCGCCGTGCTCTACCCGCTGTGCGCCGCGCTGGTGGTGCTGTTCTCGGTGCTCGCCGTCGCGCTGCCGGAGAGCTGGCAGTTCAACGACCGGGCGATGATGGTCTGCTCCGGCCTGCTGTTCGCCGCGGTCGGCCTGATGCTGGCCCGCCCCAAGGTGGTCGCCGACGAGGCGGGCCTGACCGTGGTCAACTTCGTCCGCAGCCGCCGGCTGTCCTGGGCCGAGGTGGTCCGGGTGAACCTCCGGGCGGGCGACCCCTGGGTGGTGCTCGACCTCGCGGACGGCACCGCGCTGGCCGCCGTCGGCATCCAGCCCGGCGGCGGGCGGGCGCAGGCCGTCGCCGCCGCCCGCGCCCTGCGCGACCTGGTCGAGCAGCACGCCGCCGGGGTCCGGGAGCAGCAGCCCTGACACGCCACCGGACGGACGGGTCGAACAGGCCCCGGGAAGCGTTCGGGTATCGTCTACGCTGGTAAAACCGCGGCAAAGCCCACCCGAGAACCGGGCTGCCCGCGTCCGCCCGCGACCAGAGGAGTGACACCTCCCCTCGATGGACGATCCGTCCGGTAGTACCCGCGCCGCCGTGCACGTTCCCCGTCAGGAAAGGCGGGCGGCCCGATGACCACCGCCTGGCTCCTGCTGCTCGCGGCCTTCCTGCTCATCCTCGCCAACGGCCTGTTCGTGGCCGCCGAGTTCGCGTTCGTGACCGCCGACCGCGGCACCGTGGAACGCGCCGCGGCCGACGGCGACCGACGGGCCGGGAGCCTGTCCAAGGCCCTGCACAAGCTGTCCTTCCAGCTCTCCGGCGCCCAACTCGGCATCACCATCACCTCGCTGGTGGTCGGCATGCTCGCCGAACCGGCGCTGTCCGTGCTGCTCACGCCGGTGTTCACCGCCGTCGGCCTGCCCGAGTCGGCGGCCCGCGGCACCGCGGTGATCGTCGGCCTGGTGCTGGCCACCGTGATCCAGATGGTGATCGGCGAGCTCGTCCCGAAGAACTGGGCGATCTCCCGGCCGATCCAGGTCGCCTACGCGGTGGTCGGCCCGCAGCGCGCGTTCTCCGCCGCCTGCCGGCCGCTGATCGCCTTCCTCAACGGCTCCGCCGACCGGATCGTCCGGGCCTTCGGCGTCGAACCGCAGGAGGAGCTCGGCCACGCCCGCACCGCCGACGAACTCGTCGCACTGGCCCGGCACTCGTACCAGGCCGGCGTGATGGACGAGCAGTCCGCGACGCTGTTCGTCCGCACGCTGGGCCTGCGCGAGCTGACCGCCGAGTCGGTGATGACCCCGCGGATCGACGTCGCCGCCCTGCAGGAGGACGCCACCGCCACCGACGTGCTCAACCTGACCCGGGCCACCGGGCTGAGCCGCTTCCCGGTGTACGCCGAGAGCCTCGACGAGGTCACCGGCACCGTCACCCTCAAGGACGCCCTCGCCGTCCCCGCCGGGCGGCGCGACCACACCAGGGTCCGCCACCTGGCCGCCCCGCCGCTGCTGGTGCCCGAGACCATGCCCGTCGAGCGGCTGCTCGACCTGCTGCGCGGCCGCGAGCCGATGGCCGTGGTCGTCGACGAGTACGGCGGCACCGCGGGCGTCGCCACCATCGAGGACATCGTCGAGGAGGTGGTCGGCGAGGTCCAGGACGAGCACGACCCCGCCGACACCCCCGACCTGCGCCCGCTCGCCCCGCGCGACGGACTGCCGGTCTGGGACGCCGACGGCCGGGCCCGGCTCGACCAGCTCGCCAAGATCGGCCTGAACGCCCCCGACGGCCCGTACGAGACGCTCGGCGGCCTGCTCGCCGACCTGCTCGGCAAGCTCCCCGCCGTCGGCGAGAGCGCCCACCTGCCCGGCTGGGAGCTGACCGTGACCGCCGTCGACCGGCACCGCACCAGCCGGGTCGAGGTCCGCCGGGTGCACGAGGACGACCACGAGGACCAGGACCACCACCGATGAGCGCCCTGCAACTCGCCTTCTCACTGCTCCTGCTGCTCGGCAACGCCTTCTTCGTCGGCGCCGAGTTCGCCGTCATCTCGGTGCGCCGCAGCCAGATCGAACCGCTCGCCGAGGCGGGCGACAGGCGCGCCCGCACCGTGCTGCACGCGCTGTCCAACGTCTCCGCGATGCTGGCCGCCGCCCAACTCGGCATCACCGTCTGCTCGCTGCTGCTGGGCGCGCTGGCCGAACCCACCATCGCGCACCTGCTGGAGCCCGCCTTCCACGCGCTCGGCGTGCCCGACTCGGCGATGCACCTGCTGAGCTACGTCATCGCGCTGAGCATCGTGGTGTTCCTGCACATGGTGGTCGGCGAGATGGTGCCGAAGAACCTGGCCCTGGCCGGCCCGGAGCGGGCCGCGCTCTGGCTCGGCCCGCCGCTGGACCGCCTGGCCCGCCTGCTCGCCCCGTTCATCGCCTTCCTGAACGCCTTCGCCAACGGCGTGCTGCGGCTGTTCCGGGTCGAGCCCAAGGACGAGGTCGACTCGGTCGCCACCAGCGAGCAGCTGCTGCTGATGCTCACCGACTCCGGCGAGGCCGGACTGCTCGACGACAGCCGCCGCGAACGCCTGGAGGACGCCCTGGAGATGGGCAGCCGCCCGGTCACCGAGGTGCTGCTGGCCCCCGAGCAGCTGGTTACCGTCGGCCGCGAGGTCACCGGCGAGGAGATCCAGCGCCTGGCCGTGCGCACCGGCTTCTCCCGCTTCCCGGTCGCCGACGAGCAGGGCACCGTCCTCGGCTACCTGCACGTCAAGGACTCGCTGGAGGTCGACGACCTGACCGCGCCCGTCCCGGCCCGGCTGTGGCGGCCGATCACCGTGCTGCGCTCCGGCCTGCCGCTGGACGACGCGCTCGCCGCGATGCGCCGCGCCGCCGCCCACCTGGCCGCGGTGGTCGACCCGGACGGGCGCCAGCTCGGCCTGGTCGCCCTGGAGGACGTGCTGGAGGAACTGGTCGGCGAGGTGCACGACCCCGACCACCGGCCGCCCGCCGCCGCCCAGCGCTGACGCCCGCACCCGGACGGCCGGCCCCCTCGGCGGGGGCCGGCCGCCCGTGCGTTCCGGCGGCGCTCAGGCCACGGTGACCGTGACCTGGGTGAAGCCCAGCGAGCCCAGCAGGCCCGTCAGCATCGCCTTGGTGTTGTTCTCCGCGGTGGTGGTCAGACCGGTCTCCTTCGCGGCCTTGTCGATCTTGCCGACGGCCAGCAGCTCCACCTTGTGCTGGTCGTCGGCGCTGCTGTCCGAGAACAGGTCGCCGAGCCGGTCGAACAGCCCGCGCTCCTGCGAGTACATGTAGGAGCGCTTGACGTCCAGCGCCGCTTCGGCGAGCTGCGCGTGCGGAATGGTGATGGACGCCGTCCGCCGGTCCTCGGAGACCTTCACCGCGTCCGGCCCCAGCTTGCCGAGGTCCACGTACGCCTCGACGCTGCCGGTGCCCACGTACAGGCTGCGGGTGCCCAGGATCGCCGACGGCAGGAACTTGGCCTCGTTCGCGAGGTCCACGATGACCTGGAAGTCGCCGGTGGCCGCGTTGTAACGGCTCATGTCCCGCACCGACTTGAGGACCGCGGGCTGGCTGCGGTCGACGGTCTTCTCGGCGAAGGGGTTCGGCAGACCCGGCAGCCAGCCCAGGTTCGCCATCCCCAGGAACAGTGCCAGGATCACGGCCAGCGTGACCGGCAGGGAGACGTACCAGGGCACCCCTCGGCGCCCGGCCGTCCGCTCCTCCGCCCGGCGCGGCGCGGGGTCGTCCCCCGACCGCCCCGCACCGGACTTCCGCCCGTCCCCGCCCCTCGGCGCCGGGACGTCCTCCGACCGCTCCGGCCGGGCCCTGCGCAGGCCTCTCACGGGCGGCCGTCGATCAGCTCTCCGTACGCCTGCAGCAGGTCCGGCAGGCGCAGCGTCGCCAGGTCCTCACGGGAGGGCGTGCCGCGCTGGCCGGACAGCCGCAGGTCGCGGTAGGCGCAGGACTTCTCGTACAGGGTGCGGACGAAGCGGCCGTTGCCGAGCTGGTCGATCCAGCCCTCGGCGACGACGTGCCCGCAGATCGAGGACAGTTCCTCGGCCGCGTCCACGTCCCAGCCGTCGCCGTCGGCCTGCGCCAACTTCAGGCCGATGTCGGTGAGTTCGGCGGGCCGGTAGGAGGGGAAGTCGACCCGGGTGGTGAAGCGGGAGTTCAGGCCCGGGTTCGTTGCCAGTAGTCGATTCATGCCGTCCGGGTACCCCGCGAGGATGACGACCAACCTGTCCCGATTGTCCTCGGCCCGCTTCAGCAGGACCTGCAGCGCCTCGTCGCCGTACGCGTCGCCCTTGCTGTAGCCGGAGTTGGCCAGCGAGTACGCCTCGTCTATGAACAGCACGCCGTCCAGCGCCGAGTCGATCAGCTCGTTCGCCTTCACCGCCGTCTGGCCCAGGAACTCGCCCACCAGGTCGGCCCGTTGAGCCTCCACCAGGTGGTCGCCGGAGAGCAGCCCGAGGGCGTGGAAGACCCGGCCGAGGATCCGCGCGACCGTGGTCTTGCCGGTGCCCGAGGGGCCGGAGAACACGAAGTGCCGCTTCGGCGGCTGCACCGGCAGCCCGCGGTCCGCGCGCAGCCGGGCCATCCGCAACTGCGCGGACAGCGCCCGCACCTGGCGCTTGACCGGGTCCAGGCCGACCATCGCCTCCAGCTCGGCCAGCGCCCGGTCCAGCTCCAGCCGGGCGGCCGGGGCCGGGTTCGGCCCGGCGGGCGGAACGGCCTGCGCGGCGGGCCAGTTGGCCAGCCGGGGCGGCGGCGCCGCGGCCCCGGCCCGCTCGGCCAGCTGCGCCCGGCCCGGTTCGGCGGCGGCCGGGCCGTCGTCCTCCTCCTCGGCGCAGGCCGCCGCGCTGACCCCGCCGGAGCCGCCGCGGAACTCCACCGGCTCCAGCTCCTCCAGCGCGCCGCTGCCGGGCGGCGCCGCCACGCCCCGGTACTCGCCGAACGCCTCGCCGTCCAGCAGCCCGTCCTCCGCGGCGATCGCCGCCAGCCGCTGCTCGGTGTCCATGAACGCCGGGTCCGCCCGGTGCACCGCCCGGTACAGCGGCAGCGCCGCTGCGCTGCGCCCGGCGCCCTCGTACGCCCGGGCCAGCCAGTAGCGCAGCTCCTTGCGCTGCGGCTGCTCGGAGCGGCAGCGCGCCAGCGAGGCCGCCAGCGGGCGCTGGGCCTGCGCGCACATGTCGAGCCGGACGCGCGCCATGCCCGCGAACAGGCCCGCCTCGATGCCCAGCAGCGGGTCGTCCAGCAGCCGGTCGGTGTCCCGGATCAGCTGCTCCCAGTCCTTGAGCAGGTAGGAGCGGCAGGCGTGCAGGAAGCGCACCGCGGGCTCCCGCTCGGGCGGGGGACAGGCCGTCAGGGCCTGCTCCAGCTCGGCCAGGTGACGGCCGTCCAGCCAGTGCGAGGCGTGCGCGAGCGCGAGGTCCTGCGGGGTCTCCAGCACCGGCTGCACCCACCAGCCCAGCCAGTACCAGGAACTGAGCGGGCGGCGGTGGCGCTCGCGCTGCTCGCCGAAGCGGTCCCGGTGCCGGTGCATCGCCAGCAGGGCGCCCGCGGTGTCGCTGCGCAGCGCGTGCAGGCCCAGCCAGGCGTCGGCCATGCCGGGGTCGACGTAGACCGCGGCGCGGAACTCCTCCTCCGCGCGGGCGTACGAACCGGCCGTGTAGGCGTCCATGGCGCGCGACCAGGCGCGGTCGGCGTCCGGATCCGGACCCCCCGCCGCGGGACCCTTCCCGCCGGAACTCTCCACCGTCACTGACGCCCCCCGCCAGACCTCGGGGCGCTCCTCTGCGCGCCTGCGTGGCATGGTACCGGCGCGGCGCTGATCCGTAAGGGTGCCGCGCGGCTCGAATGGCGCGAGACGATCGCTCACCGGCGCACGGGCCGGGAGGCAGGACGGCGCCTCCGGCTCACGGGGGAACAAGCCGGAGGCGCCGTGTCTGTGGTTGCGGATTCAACTGATTTCCGCGACACGCAGAACTTAGATCCTGGCGACGCCGCAGGTCAAGGGGGGTCTACGCGGTTCACTCAGGGTGCTCCGAAGGATTCGCCCGGTGACCCCGTCGACCCGGACGTGCGCGTGCGGACGGCTCGGGTCCGCCGCGAAGTGCGCCTGCTCCGCACGCGACCAACCGGCCCAGAACTCGGCCAGTTCCGGACCGTCCCGCAGCTCCCCGCGGGCCCGCGCGGCCGCCTGGTCCAGCTCCATCCACAGCAGCGCCGCCAGGTGGGGCCGCACCGCCCGCCGGCCCGCGCCCACCCCCTCCAGCAGCACCACCGGCGCCACCGGCACCTCCCGGACGGCGCCGAACTCCCGCGCCGTCCAGTCGTACACCGCGTGCCGGGCCGCGACCCCGCGCGTCAGCGGCTCCAGCACCTGGGCGCGCAGCCGCCCCGGCCAGCCGAACGGCTCCCGGTGCGTGGCCAGGTCGTCCAGGTGCACCACGGGCGCGCCGCCGAGCGCGGCCGACAGCCGCCCCGCGAAGGTGGTCTTGCCGGAGCCCGCGTGCCCGTCCACCGCGACCAGCCGCACCGGGCCGAGCGAGGGCGGCAGCGCCAGCAGCTCCGCGGCCAGCGCGGACAGGTCGGGGGAGTCGGCGTCCATCCGGCCAGCGTACGGGGGCCGGGGCCGCGGGGGTGATCCCGGAGGGCACCGCGTGCGGCGCCCTCGCCGGGACGTCGGGCCGTCGGGGACGGCCCGGTTCCTCGGGTGCGCGCGGGCTCAGGCCGCGCGGCGGTCGCGCTGCGCGGGCACGGACGCGCGCACCGCGCGGTGGGCCCCGGCGTGCGAGAACGGCTGGGTGCGCCAGTCCAGCGCCGTCGGCAGCGTCACCAGGTTGTCCAGGCCGTCCTGCTCGGGCCGCTCCTCGCACTCGGGCAGGTCGGCGGTCGGCGCGCCGGTGCCCCGGCAGATCGCGGGCTGGAAGGGGTTCCACGCGGAGGTGAGCACCGCGTGCTGCGGCAGGCGCTCCTCGTCCCCGATCAGGGCGATCGGGCGGTCGCACGCCGGGCAGTGCACCCGGACGATCTCCCAGGTGTCGGCCGCGCCCGGGTCCGTCCCGAAGGAGGTCTCGGGCGCGCCGGGTTCGTCCTCGACGTCGGAACGCTGGTCGGTGGAAGGCATTCTGATCCCCCTAGGATCCGGCCGGAGCCTCTCGTTGTCCGGGCCACCAGCAGCACTTCCCCATGACGGGACGTCATAACCCTGCACTCCGGCGCACGGTGATGCATTCCCTGTGTTCCTCGCCACATTCCGTTGGCATGTGCCCCCCGGATGCGCCCCCGGTGAGCTGTCTGCACGGCCCGCCCGCGATCGAGTAGGTTGACGCCTTGTGGAGGAACTCGACCAGCGCATCGTCCAGCTGCTGCTGCAGGACGGACGGATGAGCTACACCGACCTGGGCAAGGCCACCGGCCTGTCCACCTCGGCCGTGCACCAGCGGGTGCGCCGCCTCGAACAGCGCGGCGTCATCCGCGGCTACACCGCCATCGTCGACCCCGAGGCGGTCGACCTGGCGCTCACCGCGTTCATCTCGGTCAAGCCCTTCGACCCCAGCGCGCCCGACGACACCCCCGAACGCCTGGTCGGCCTCCCCGAGATCGAGGCGTGCCACAGCGTCGCGGGCGACGAGAACTACATCCTCAAGGTCCGCGTCCCCGGCCCCGGCGACCTGGAGGACCTGCTCGCCCGGATCCGCTCCGCCGCGGGCGTCTCCACCCGCACCACCGTCGTCCTCTCCACCCCGTACGAGGCCCGCCCCCCGAAGCTCTGACCAGGCCGTCCGGGGTGCGAGACTGGACGCCATGACCGAACGCACCGACCGGACCGTGCTGCTGCGCGGCGGCAACGTCTACAGCCCCGCCGACCCCTTCGCCACCGCCATGCTGGTCGAGGGCCGGCACGTCGCCTGGGTCGGCAGCGACGGAGCCGCCGCGGCGTACGCCGACACCGCCGACGAGATCGTCGAACTGGACGGCGCCCTGGTCACCCCCGCCTTCGTCGACGCCCACGTGCACGCCACCTCCACCGGCCTCGCCCTCACCGGCCTCGACCTCACCGGCAGCACCTCGCTCGCCGAAACCCTGCGCCGCACCGCCGAGTTCTGCGCCCCCCACACCGGCGGCGCGCTGATCGGCCACGGCTGGGACGAGACCCGCTGGCCCGAGCACCGCGCCCCCGCGCTCGCCGAACTCGACGCCGCCGCCAAGGGCGCCCCGCTCTACCTCTCCCGCACCGACGTCCACTCCGCCCTCGCCAGCAGCGCCCTGCGCGCCCTCGTCCCCGGTCTGGAGGCGCTCCCCGGGTACGACGCCACCGGCCCGCTCACCCGGGACGCCCACCACGCCGTCCGGCAGGCCGCGCTGGCCCACCTCACCGCCGAACAGCGCCGCGCCGCCCAGCTCGCCACCCTGCGCCGGGCCGCCGAACTGGGCATCGGCACCCTGCACGAGTGCGCCGGGCCGCAGATCTCCTCCGCCGAGGACCTCGCCGCGCTGCTCGCCCTCGCCGCCGGGACCGACGGCCCCGAGGTGTACGGCTACTGGGGCGAACTCGGCCCCGAGGGCGTCGAGACCGCCAAGCGCCTCGGCGCGGTCGGCGCGGGCGGCGACCTGTTCGTCGACGGCGCCCTCGGCTCGCGCACCGCCTGCCTGCACGACCCGTACACCGACGCCCCGCACACCGGCGTCGCCTACCTGAGCGCCGCCGAGATCGCCGACCACGTCACCGCCTGCACCGAGGCGGGCCTGCAGGCCGGGTTCCACGCCATCGGCGACGCCGCGATCGGCGCCGTCGTGGCGGGCGTGCGGGCCGCCGCCGACAAGCTCGGCCTGGAGCGGGTCAAGGCCGCCCGGCACCGGGTCGAGCACGCCGAGGCGCTGACCCACGAGACGCTCGCCGCGTTCGCCGAACTCGGCCTCACCGCCTCCGTCCAGCCCGCCTTCGACGCGGCCTGGGGCGGCCCCGACGGCATGTACGCCGCCCGCCTCGGCGCCGAGCGCGCCGCCGCCCTCAACCCCTTCGCGGCGATGCTGCGCACCGGCATCCCGCTGGCCTTCGGCTCCGACGCGCCGGTCACCCCGCTCGACCCGTGGGGCACCGTCCGGGCCGCCGCCTTCCACCGCACCCCCGAGCACCGGATCTCGGTGCGCGCCGCCTTCACCGCCCACACCCGCGGCGGCCACCGCGCCCTGGGCCACGACGCCGACGGCGTGCTCGTCCCCGGCGCCGTCGCCTCCTACGCGATCTGGGCCACCACCGACCTGGTCGTCCAGGCCCCCGACACCCGCATCGCGGGCTGGTCCACCGACCCGCGCTCCGGCACCCCCGGCCTGCCCGACCTCACCCCCGGCGAGCCGCTGCCCACCTGCCTGCGCACCGTCGTCCGCGGCCGCACCGTCCACCTGCTCGACGCCTGACGCCCGGCGGGCCGGACATTCGTCCAAGACCCGGGGCGGACGGGGCGCGCAGGGTGGGGGCACCACGCGAGGAGAGGACAGCGCGATGCCCACCGACCCGTTCGACCCGTTCGACCCGTTCACCCCGGCGCTCGACCTCGCCGCGGCCGTCCGCCGCCGCGAACTCGGCCCGGTCGAGCTCGCCGAGGCGTACCTGCGGCGCGCCGACCGCCTCGACCCGGTGCTCAACGCCTTCTGCTTCCGCGACGACGCGGCCGTGCTGGCCGCCGCCCGGGCCGCCGAGCGCCGGGTGCTGGCGGCCGGGAAGGACGAGCGGCTGCCCCCGTTCCTGGGCGTGCCGCTGCCGGTGAAGGACCTCGCGGACGTCGCCGGGTGGCCCACCACCCACGGCTCGCTCGCCACCTCGCGGGAGCCCGCCGCCGCCACCGACCCGGCGGTGGGGCGGCTGCTGGCGGCCGGGTTCGTGCCGATGGGCAAGACCACCACCTCCGAGTTCGGGGCGCTGCCGTTCACCGAGAGCCCCGCCCTCGGCATCACCCGCAACCCGTGGGACCCCGACCGCACCCCCGGCGGCTCCTCCAGCGGAGCGGGCGCCGCCGTCGCCGCCGGGGCGGCCCCGCTCGCGCACGCCGAGGACGGCGGCGGGTCGATCCGCATCCCCGCCTCCTGCACCGGCCTGGTCGGCCTCAAACCCACCCGCGGCCGGGTCGCCGGAGCCACCGTCCTGGTCGAGGGCCTCGCCACCGGCGGCGCCGTCACCCGCACCGTCGAGGACACCGCCGCCGTCCTGGACGCGCTGGCCCGGCACGACCCCGGCAGCTGGTGGTCCCCGCCCGCCCCCGCCCGCCCGTACGCCGCCGCGTGCGACCAGGCGCCGCCGACCGGCCTGCGGATCGGGCACCTCACCGACTCCCCGGTCGAGGGGATCACCGTCGACCCGGCCTGCCGCACCGCCGTCGAACGCGCGCTGCGCGCCCTGGAGCACGCCGGGCACCACCTGGTCGACGCCCCGCTGCCGCTGCCGCCCGCCGCCGAACTGGTCGCCGCCTTCACCGCGATCTGGAACACCGGCGCCGCCGCCGTCCCGCTCACCGACCCCGACCTGGTCGAACCGCACAACCGGGCGCTACGCCGGGCCGCGCACGCCGTCGACTCCTGGGCGTACGCGCAGGCCGTGCAGAGCGCCCAGCGGTTCTCCCGCCGTCTGGTCGAGGACTTCCTCGCCCGGCACGACCTACTGGTCACCCCCACCATGGCCTGCCTGCCGCCGCGGATCGGCGCCTGGCGCACCGGCACCGCCGCCGACCCGGCCGCCGCCGTCCGCAACTCCTACCCGATGGGCGTCTTCACCTCGCTGTTCAACGTCACCGGCCAGCCCGCGATCTCGCTCCCGCTGCACCGGGACGCGGCCACCGGCCTGCCCGTCGGCGTCCAACTGGTCGCCGCCCCCTGGCGCGAGGACCTGCTCCTGCAGGTCGCCCGCACCCTGGAGGAGGCACTGCCCTGGGCCGGGCACCGCCCGCCGGTCGGCCGCTGACGGGCCGTCGGCCGGACGGGGCGCCCGGGGGAGTGAGGTACCTTTCCTGGGACGTCGAACGAGGTCGGACCCGTGCCCCGCGCACGGGGACGGCCCCGAGGTAGAGAGGTGGTGCGCAGGTGGCACTGCCGGTTTCGCAGGAGCAGCCCGAGCAGCAGGAGCAGCCGGTGGCCGAGGAGGGCCCGCAGCCGTCGCGGACCGCGCCCGCGCCCGGCCGCCGCCGGGCCTGGTGGGCCCGGACCGGCCTGGCCGCGCTCTCCGGCCTGGCGCTGGCCCTCGCCTTCCCGCCGTTCGACGTGTGGCCGCTGTCGATCCTCGCGGTGGCCGCCCTGGCCCTGCTCACCCGCGGCCGCACCGCCCGGCACGGCGCCTGGCTGGGCTTCGCCCTCGGCGTGCCGTTCTTCGTGCTGCTGCTGTCCTGGCTGCGCCCGGTCGGCTGGGACGCCACCGTCGGCCTGTCGCTGATCGAGGCGCTGTTCCTGGCCCTGATGGGCGCCGGGACGGCCCTGACCTCCAAGCTGCGCGGCTGGCCGCTGTGGGGCGCGCTGCTGTGGGTCACCCAGGAGTGGATGCGCGACCGGCTGCCGTTCGGCGGCTTCCCGTGGGGCCGGCTGGCGTTCGCCAACACCGCCAGCCCGCTCACCCCGCTGGCCGCGCTCGGCGGCGCCCCGCTGGTGACCTTCGCGGTCGCGGGCAGCGGCACCCTGCTGGCCTGGGCGGCGCTGAGCGCCGCCCGCGCCCGCCGCACCGACACCGACCTGCCCTGGCGCACCGCCGTCGGCGCGGTCGGCGCGCTCGCCCTGGTACTGGTCGGCTACGCGGTGCCGGTGCCGACCTCGGCCGACGACACCGTCAAGGTCGCGCTCGTCCAGGGCAACGTGGACCGTCCCGGCATGGACTTCCTGGGCCGCCCGATGGAGGTGCTGGACAACCACGCCACCGCCACCGAGAAGCTCGCCGCGGACGTCGCGGCCGGCCGGGTCGCCAAGCCCGACGTCGTGATCTGGCCCGAGAACGCCTCCGACCTGGACCCGTTCACCGACCCCGCCGCGCGGGCCCGGATCGACGAGGCGGTCAAGGCCGTCGGCGTGCCCACCCTGGTCGGCGCCCTGGTCGACGGCCCCGACGAGCAGCACGTCCAGAACGAGGGCATCGTCTGGGACCCGGCCACCGGCCCCGGCGCCTCCTACACCAAGCAGCACCCGGTGCCGTTCGGCGAGTACGTGCCGTTCCGGCAGGAGCTGTCCAAGGTGATCAGCCGCCTGCAGCGGGTCGCCCGGGACTTCTACCCCGGCACCCACAACGGCGTGATGCAGCTGGGCCCGGCCCGGATCGGCGACGTCATCTGCTTCGAGGTGGCCTACGACGAGATCGTCCGGGACGCCGTCAACCAGGGCGGCCGGGTCATCGTCGTGCAGACCAACAACGCCACATACAACAACACCGGCCAGACCGAGCAGCAGCTCGCGATGTCCCGACTGCGGGCCGTCGAGCACGGGCGGGCGGTGCTGATCGCGGCCACCAGCGGCGTCTCCGCGGTGATCGCCCCGGACGGCAGCGTGCAGCAGCGCACCGGCGAGATGGAGCAGGCCGTGCTGAACGCGGTGGTGCCGCTGCGCGACGGCCGGACGCTCGCCGACCGGGTCGGCGCCGGGCCGGAGTGGGTGCTGGCCCTCGGCGGCGTGCTGGCCTGCGCGTTCGCGGCCACCGGCGCGGTGCGCCGGCGCCGGGACGGGCGCGGGGCCGCGGAGGGCGAGCGCGAGGTGCAGCACGCCGTCTGAGCAGCGACGGGCCGACGGCCCCGGGGCGCGCCGCGGAACACCGCGCGCCCCGGGGCCGTTGTGCTGGGTGGTGCCGTGGACGCGGCCGGGCAGGCCGGTCGCCGCGGAGAGCACCGCGATGGAGTGGATCCGTACCGTGTCCCAGCAAGCAACCCCGGCCCGCCCGGCCCGCCGAGGCAGGCTCGCCCGCACCGTGCCGTTGCTGGTCGTCGCCTGGCTGGTGCTGGAGATCTGGCTGCTGACGGTGGTGGCCGGGTGGATCGGCTGGTTCCTGACGCTGCTGCTGCTGGTCGGCGGGGTGTTCCTCGGCGGCACGGTGATCAAGCGCGCCGGGGCCCGGGCGTTCCGGGCGGCCGTCGAGCTGTCCAAGGACCCGCAGTCCGCGCAGCCGCAGACCGGCACCTCGATGACGGTGCTGGCGGGCGTCCTGCTGCTGGTCCCGGGCTTCCTGTCCGACCTGCTGGCCGTGACCTTCCTGCTGCCGCCGACCCGCGCGCTGTGGCGCGCGGTCGGCCGCCGGATCACCGGCTCGGTGCTGCGCTCCACCGCCCCGGTCGGCGCGGACCGGTTCGCCGACGCGATGCGGCTGCAGGAGCAGCTGCGCATCCACCGGCCCGACGGCAAGGTCGTCCAGGGCGAGGTCGTCGACCCGCCCGCCGGGCGCGGACCCTCCGGCCCCTCCGGACCGGACACCGGGTACCGGCCGCCGATCGCGCCCTGACGGGCGCGCCGACGACGGGTGCACCAAACGCCGAAGGGCCCCGGTGGAGAACCGGGGCCCTTCGGCGTTGGTGCGGTGCCCGCCCGTCAGGCGGACTTGCGCGAGTCGCGCGGGTGGATCGCCAGGTTCATCCCGCCCGAGCGCAGGACGGCCAGGCGCTCGGCCAGGACCTCCTCCAGCTCCTCGCGGGTACGGCGCTCCATCAGCATGTCCCAGTGGGTGCGGGTGGGCTTGGTCTTCTTCTCCTCCGGCTCCTCACCGTCGAGGAGGGCGGCCTCCTGGCCGCAGAAGCGGCACTCCCACACCACGGGGATCTCCGCCTCGACCGAGAACGGGACCTCGAAGCGGTGTCCGTTCTGACATGCGTACTCGACGGTCTGGCGGGGTGCCAGGTCAATGCCGCGGTCGGTCTCGTAGCTGGTCGCCCCGAGTCGCGTGCCGCGGAGAGCTCGCTCGCTCATGAATCGTGCCTCCCGGGCTTCTTGCCCACAGGACTAGTGGTCGCTGTCTTCGTCGCTGGGTCCAACGCTCGACCTCCGACGAAGATTCCCGTCGGGACATACGTCGCCTGTCGTGCCGCCCCTGTTTGTACCCATGGTGGCCCGTTTTGTCACATCTGAGCGGTGTTATCACCCGGCGTGTCACATTTTGTGCACATGTGGCCCGCCGAAGTTCGCCCGGACGACCGCTCCTCCCGTCCGACCCTCCCACCGGACCGGACGGGGACCACCGGGCCGGACGGGGCCTACCAGACCGGACGGGGGCGGCCCGGCGCGGACTCCCCGGCGGGCGCCGGGTCCTTGGCCAGGTCCGCCCGGACCGGTTCCACCAGCTCGGCGACCAGCGGCGCCGGGGCGGGCGCCTCGGTGCGGGTGTCGCGGTGCGGCAGCAGCGCCACCACCGCGTCCCGCAGCGGGGCCGGGGCGTCCTCGTCCAGCGGGTCGACGGTCACCGGGACCTGCAGCCGGACCGGGGCGGCGGTGCCGATCCGGGCGTAGCCGCGGCCGGGCGGGGTGTGCGCGGCGGGGGCGATGTCCAGCGGGCCGCCCAGCGCGGCCGCGCCGGAGTCGGCGTTCACCGGGCCCAGCACCACCCGGGCGCGGGTGCAGGTGCGCACGGTGGGGGAGATCCGGTCGCGGGCGTCCAGCGCGTCCACGAACACCACCGTCACCCGGGCCGCCCGGCCGTGCCGCAGCGGCACCTCCAGCAGCTCCTGCGGATCGGTGCGGCCCTCCGCGTGCGCCAGTTCGGACAGCTCGGTCAGCCGGTCCAGCAGGATCCACAGCGGCCGGGTCACGTCCGCGGGCGCCGCCAGCCCGTGGTGCCGGGCCGCGTTCAGCGCCACCAGTCGCCGCTCGGTCTCCTGCGCGCACCACTCCAGCGCCGCCAGCGCCCCGTGCAGGCTGGTCTCCACCGTGTGCACGCCGGGACGGTTCACCAGGCAGGCGTGCTCGCCGGTGCTCGCCCCGTCCACCACCACCAGGTCGCCCAGCGGCAGCGCCTGCAGCGCGATCGAGCGCAGCAGCGTCGAGGTGCCGTGGCCCGGCGCGCCCAGCGCCAGCAGGTGCGGCTCCGCCGAGCGCGGACCGACCCGCCAGACCACCGGCGGCTGCTGCTCCGTCACGCCGCCCTGCTCGACCGGGATGGTGCGGTGGCTGCCCGCGCCGTCGGTGAAGCCCAGCACGATCTCGCCCGGCGCGGTCACGAAGCGCTGCGCCGCGATGTCCGCGGGCAGCGGGGCCAGCGCCGACACCCGCAGCCGGTTCAACTCCTCGTCCCAGTCGAAGCGGTACTCCCGCGAGCGCCCCGCCTTGCCCTGCACCACCTGCTCGATCCGGGCCCGGGCGGCCGGCTCGGTGTCGGTGAAGTACGCCGGGTAGGCGATCTCCAGCGCGGCCAGCCGTCCGTCCGCGTCGAACTCCCAGCCGCCGAACGCCGCCTTCCAGTCGCCCTCGACCCGGTACAGCGCGCCCGGGTCGTCGTAGCCGCCGAAGTACGGGGTGAGCGCCGCGTACAGGGCGGGCAGCTTGACGTCGGCCGGGTCCGGCTCGGGCTCCGCCGGGGCCTTGGGGGTGCGGCCGACCCAGGCCGCCGAGGCGAGCACGGCGACGATCGCCAGCAGCGGGCCGTGCGGCAGCAGGAAGACGCCGAGCACCACGGCCGCGCCGACCAGCAGCGTCGGACCGCGCCGCTCCTTCGGGGTGGCCGCCCAGCGGGCCTTGGCCCAGTCGGCGTGGCGGCGCAGGCCGCGGCCGATCAGCGCCAGCGGCGCGAACACGTCGGCGGCGTGGTCGCCCGCGCTGCGGGCGAGGTCGCGGCCCCGGGTGAGGTGGCGGGTGAGGGACATGCGGGCTCCGGAGGGCAGGGGAGGGCAGGCAGGGGACGGGAGCGGGGCCGGCGGGGGACGACCGGCCGGGCGGGGTTGGCAGAAGGCCCGGGGCGGTGGGGATGTCCGCGCCCGGGCCGTGAGGAGCAGGGACCGCTCAGAACTTCAGGCCGCCGATCAGGCTGGCCAGGCTCGCGCCGCCCGCCTGGATGCTCGGGGCGATCGAGGAGCCCGCGACGTAGAAGCCGAACAGCGCGCACACCAGGGCGTGCGAGATCTTCAACCCGTCCCGGCGGAAGAAGAGGAAGGCGATGACGCCGAACAGGACGATGCCGGAGATGGAGAGAATCACGGGATTGCTCCTCACGAGGGGCGGGGACGGTGTAACGGAAAGTGCCTCAATGGTGACAAGAAGTAATAGATGATGGGGTGCGGCAAACGGGTGGATCTCACCCGGGCACCCGGATCGGCGGTATACGTCCCGCGGTTCGGCGACGCCCGGGGCCAGTGGATCGCACCGGCGCAGTCAGGCGTCCCCGCGCCGGGCGCGCCCCCGCCCCGCGCACCCGGAATTCGCCCGAACGGCCCCGCCGCACCACGCCGTACCGGAGCGCCGCGCCGTCGGCTAGCGTTCGCGGTGGCACGACCAGGACGAGCCGCGGCCCCGCACGGCCGCCCACCCGGAAGGCGGAACACCTCCTCATGACCGACCCCACCGCGCAGGGCGAGGGCACCACCCAGGACGACGCCGAGGTCATCGCCCTGGCCGGCCGGCTCTTCGACGCCGCCCGCACCGGCGACGCCCCGCTGCTCGCCGCCTACCTCGACGCCGGGACGCCCGCCAACCTCACCAACGACCGCGGCGACACCCTGCTGATGCTCGCCGCCTACCACGGCCACGCCGCCGCCGTCACCGTCCTGCTGGAGCGCGGCGCCGACGCCGACCGGGCCAACGACCGCGGCCAGACCCCGCTGGCAGGCGCCGTCTTCAAGGGGGCCACCGAGGTCGTCGACGCGCTGCTCGCCCACGGCGCCGACCCGCACGCCGGGGCGCCCTCCGCGCTGGACGCCGCCCGGATGTTCGGCAAGGACGACCTGATCGCCCGCCTCACCCGCCCCTGAACCCGGGGCCCGGGCCCGCACCCCGCCGCCGGGGAGCGGGCCCGTACCCTTGGGCGCCATGGAGATCCGCACCACCGGCTTCGGACACCCCGACGCCCAGCAACTCGCCGCCGACGTCCAGCAGGAGTACGTCCGCAGGTACGGCGACGGCGACCAGACCGCCATCCGCGCCGACCACTTCGACCCGCCCGCCGGGCTGTTCGTGATCGGCTACCAGGACGGGCGGCCGGTGGCCTGCGGCGGGTGGCGCGCCAAGGAGCAGGACGAGGACGGCCTGCGCGACACCGACGCCGAGCTCAAGCGGATGTACGTCGTCCCCGAGGCCCGCGGCCGGGGCTACGCCCGCGCCGTGCTGCGCCACCTGGAGGCCAGCGCCCTCGCGGCCGGGCGCACCCGGCTGGTGCTGGAGACCGGCACCCTGCAGCCCGAGGCGATCGCGCTCTACACCTCCGAGGGCTACGCCGAGATCCGCAAGTTCGGCTACTACAAGGACCACGAGCAGAGCGTCTGCATGGGCAAGGAACTCGCCGCCGTCCCGGTGCCGCAGCCCGCTGACGTGCGGTAGCGCTGTAACTTTCGCACCCCGCGGGCCGGTTGCGGCGGCCGCGGACCCGGTACGCCGGGCCGCGGCCGCCGCGTCGTTTTCGGGAGACCGCCGCAGGTCGGGGCGGGGAGCGTCGAACGGCAGTCGAACGGACGTCGAAAATTTCGGTACCGGGCAGGTGGCCGGCCCCCTCCGGGCCTCCGTTGCCGGGCCCGTACGCCCCGCCGTACGGTCCGTGCACCCCACCCACCCCCGGAAGGACGAACCATGGCTGCACAGTTGCGCGCAGCACGCCGGCCCGGGCGCGCCCTCGCGGTGCTCGCCCTCGCCGCAGCAGGCGGACTGCTGGCCGCCGCCACCGTCGGCAGCGGTCCCGCCGGAGCCGCCGGCACCACCCTGCGCGACCTCGCCGAGGCCAAGGGCAGCTACTTCGGCACCGCCCTCACCCAGTCCAACCTGAGCAGCTCCACCATCACCGCCATCGCGGGCACCCAGTTCGACATGGTCACCCCCGGCAACGAGATGAAGTGGGACACCACCGAACCCTCCGCCGGGAACTTCAACTTCGGCCCCGGCGACCAGATCGTCTCCTTCGCCAAGGCCCACAGCATGCGGGTGCGCGGCCACACCCTGGTCTGGCACAGCCAGCTGCCCAACTGGGTCAGCAGCCTGCCCACCAGCCAGGTGCAGGCCGCGATGGAGAAGCACATCACCACCGAGGCCACCCACTACAAGGGCCAGGTCTACTCCTGGGACGTCGTCAACGAGCCGTTCAACGAGGACGGCACGCTGCGCACCGACGCCTTCACCAACGCCATGGGCTCCGGCTACATCGCCGACGCGCTGCGCACCGCGCACGCCGCCGACCCGAACGCCAAGCTCTACCTGAACGACTACAACATCGAGGGCCTCGGCGCGAAGAGCGACGCCATGTACCAGCTGGTGTCCTCGCTCAAGCAGCAGGGCGTCCCGATCGACGGCGTCGGCTTCGAGAGCCACTTCATCGTCGGCCAGGTCCCCAGCAGCCTGAAGGCCAACATCCAGCGCTTCACCGCGCTCGGCGTCAACGTCGCCATCACCGAGCTGGACGACCGGATGCCCGTCCCGGCCAGCGCCGCCAACCTCGCCCAGCAGGCCACCGACTACGCCTACGTGGTCAACTCCTGCCTCGCGGTGAGCGGTTGCGTGGGCGTCTCGCAGTGGGGCGTCGGCGACCCGGACTCCTGGATCCCGGGCTTCTTCTCCGGCTACGGCGCGGCCACCATGTACGACGACAACTACCAGCCGAAGGCCGCGTACAACGCGACGGTGACGGCGCTCGGCGGCGGCACCTCGCCGTCCCCGTCGGGCTCCACCTCGCCGTCGAGCTCGCCGTCCTCGTCGCCGTCCTCCTCCGCCTCGCCGTCGGTGCCGCCGACCGGCGCGGCCTGCAAGGTCAGCACCCAGGTCAGCGCCTGGAACACCGGCCTGACCGAGAACGTGACGGTCACCAACACCGGCGGCAGCGACGTGAACGGCTGGAAGCTGGCCTTCACGCTGCCCGGCGGGCAGACCGTCACCAACGCCTGGAACGCGACCGTCAGCCCGGCCACCGGGCAGGTCGCCGCGAGCAACCTGTCGTACAACGCGGCGATTCCGGCCGGGGGCTCCACGAGCTTCGGCTTCCAGGCCAACCACACCGGCAACGCAGCCGCCGCGAGCGGCTTCACCCTCAACGGGGTGGCCTGCACGGCCGGTTGAGCCGGGGTCGGACGGGAGCGGGGCCGTGTCACGACGGGGGCGGCCCCCGGGACCGTCCGGGTCCTAGCCGGACACCTCGCGGGTGGCGTCCGGCAGCGCGGTGGGGGTGGTGCGGCGCCCCCACCGCGCGCTTTCGCGTTCCGGCGCCGGGCCGTTCGGGTGCTGCGGCCGACCGGGGGAAAACGGCTGGCGGCGGAGGGGGCGGTGCGGCATCGTGGCGGACGATGACTGAGCACGGTGGTGGAGCGACGGCGGCGGCGGGCGAGGGCGAGCTGGGGGAGGGGGAACTCGACCGGATCGCCGGGCGGTTGGCGCAGGTCGGCGGGATCGTCGGGGTCTGCCTCGGCGGCAGCCGGGCGCGCGGGGCGCACCGCCCCGGATCCGACTACGACCTCGGCCTGTACTACCGCCCCGGCGAGCTCGACACCGGAGCCCTGCGGGAGCTGGCCGCCGAACTGTGCGGGCGGCCCGTCGAGGTCACCGAGCCCGGCGGCTGGGGCCCCTGGGTGGACGGCGGCGCCTGGCTGGACCTCGGCCCGGTCCGGGTCGACTGGCTGTACCGGGACGTGCAGCGGGTGCGCCACCACGCCGCCGAGGCCCGCGCGGGCCGCTACGTCACCGGCCAGCAGGCCGGGCACCCGTACGGCGTGCCCTCCTACGCCTACCCGGGCGAACTCGCGCTCGCCCGGGTCCTGGCCGACCCCGAGGGCGAGTTGACCGCGCTGCAGGCCGACGTCGCGGCGTTCCCGGCCGCGTTGGCGCGGACGCTGGAGTCGGACGCGGCCTGGGAGGCGCCGTTCGCCCTGGCCAACGCGCGCAAGGGAGCCGTGCGGGGGGACGCCGGTTACGTCGCCGGGTGCCTGTTCCGGGCCGTCGGGCTGCTGGTGCACGTGCTGCACGCGCGGGCCGGGCAGTGGTTGGTCAACGAGAAGGGCGCGATCGCCTCGGCCGGTCGACTGCCGTGCGCACCACCGGAGTTCGCCCGGCGCGCCCAGCAGCTCTTCGCCCCCGGCGGCACCGACCCGGCGAGCCTGGCCGCCGTCCTGGACGCGTCGGACGCGCTGGCCGCCGAGGTGCTGGCCGGGGCGGTACAGGGCTGAACAGCCGCGGCGGAGAGAGGAATTCACCATGGCAGTTGCCGAACTGACCACGTCCAGGCTGCTGTTGCGTCAGTGGCGGGACGAAGACCTCGACCGGTGGGCCGAGTTGAACGCCGATCCCGAGGTCCGGCGCTACTTCGGCACTCTGCTCGACCGGGAGCAGTCGGCCGCGTCCCTGGAGCACTTCCGGGCGGAGCTGGCGGAACGCGGCTGGGGCTGGTGGGCGGTCGAACTCCGCTCCGAGCGGCGGTTCCTGGGCTTCGCCGGACTCGACCCGGTGGACGCGGAGATGCCCTTCGACGGGGTCGAGGCCGGTTGGCGGCTGCACCGCGACGCCTGGGGGCACGGCTACGCCACCGAGGCCGGACGGGCCGTTCTCGACTACGGTTTCCGGGAGTTGGGGCTGCCGGAGATCCTGGCGGTGATCGCCGGGGCGAACGCGCCCTCGCGGGCGGTGGCGCGGCGGCTGGGCATGGTGCACGACCCGGCGGAGGACTTCCTGGACCCGCAGGTGGCGTCGGGGCCGGGGCGGCGGGCGGTGGTGTACCGGCTGCGGGGCTGAGCCCGGGCGGGCGCTCAGCCCGGCTCCGGCAGGAGGTGCCGGTGGGCGCGGCGCAGCAGGGTGGCGAAGCGGTCCGGGTCGGTGAGGCTGAGCAGGTGGCCGCCGCGGGTGTGGAACAGTCGGGCGGGGGTGCCCGCGGCCCGGACGGCGGCCAGGAAGCGGCGCTCGTCGGCGCGGAACGGCAGGTCGGAGCGGCCGTTCAGGAAGAGCGTGGGGGCGGTCAGCCGGGCGGCCAGGGCGAGGAAGTCGTGGCGGCGCAGCTCGGCGACGCCCTGGGTGAGCGCGGGCAGGTGGAAGCCCCCGGCCAGCACCGCCTCGGCGGACTCCGGCGGCAGCATCCGGCGCATCGCCCGGGCCTGCAGCCGGGCCGAACGCTCGGGCCCCAGGCGGTCGTTCAGCCGTCCGGCGGTGGCGTACAGGGCGGGCAGCGGGCCACTGGTGCGGGCGGTGCAGCCGTGCAGCAGCAGCGCGGCCGCCTCCCCGGGGTGGCGGGCGGCGTGGGCGAGCGAGACGTACCCGCCCAGGGACAGGCCGACCAGCAGCGGGGGCCGTCCGGTCGCCTCGCGGGCCTCCCGGACGGCCCGGCGGACGGTGGCGACGGCCGCGTCCAGGGTGAACGGGTGCTCGGTGAGGGCGCCGTGGCAGGGCAGGTCGGGGGTGCTGACCCGGAAGTCGGGGACGAGCCGGCGGACGTGCGGGCGCCACATCGTGGCGGACAGCCGGATGCCGTGCACCAGGACCAGCGGGGGAGCGGTGTCGGGCCCGGAGACCGTGAGCCCGGGGGCGGGGTGGCGGGTGTTCACGGGGCGTCCGCCGACCGGTCGGCGGCGGGGTCGGTGGCAGGGCCGACCGGGGGCGCGTACTCCGCCGCGGCCGCCAGCATGTGCTCCTGGACGAGACCCAACACGTCCGCGGCGCGGCCGAGTTGCTCCGGGGGCGTGGCGCCGAAGACCTCGGCGAGCAGACCGCAGCGGGCCGCCCGGATCCGGGCCAGCGCCCGGCGGCCCTCCTCGGTGATCGCGATCACCCCGGAGCGGCCGTCGGACGGGTCGGTGCGGCGGACGACCAGCGCGTCGGCGCGCAGGCGGCGCAGCTGCAGCGAGGCCGTCGAGACGTCGATGCGCAGGCACTCGGCGATGTCCGACACCCGCATCGGGCCGGCCGCCGCGAAGTGCTCCAGCAGCCGCAGCGCGCTGGACGGCAGGTCGCACCCGGCGAGGCGGGCCACCTCGGCGCGGACGTGCTTGCTCTCGCTCCACCGGACCAGCGCGGACAGCGCCGTCTCCAGCCGCGCCAGCTCCGGGGCGGTGGACGGTGGGGTGGGGGTCGCGGTCACCCGCCCAGCGTACCGGGCCGGTCCGGGCGACCGGACGGCCGGGCGACCGGACGGCCGGGCAACTCACGTGCCGAGCAGGGCAGTTGCCTGCTCCACGCGCAGATGCTTTGATTCATCAAAACATTCGGGGCGCGGAGGGGAACCATGGCCACAGCAGTGATCACCGGCGGTACGGACGGCATCGGCCGCGCACTCGCCACCACCTACCTGGACCGCGGGCACCACGTCCTGGTGGTCGGCACCGACCCGGCCAAGGGCGCGGCGTTCCGGGCCGAGGCCCACCGGCGCGGTGCCGGGGAGCGCGCCCACTTCCTGGCCGCCGACCTCAGCCTGGTCGCCGAGAACCGCCGCCTGATCGACCACGTCGCCACCCACCACCCGGCCGTGGACCTCCTCGTCCTCGGTGCCCGCTACCACCGCTCCACCCGGGTCGAGACCGCCGACGGCCTGGAGAGCAACTTCGCCCTCTACTACCTCAGCCGCCACCTGCTCTCCCACGGCCTGCTGCCCCAACTCCGGCGCGCCGCACGCCCCGTGGTCCTCAACTTCGGCGCCGCCGGCCAGGGCGGCCCCGTCCGCTGGGACGACCTCCAGCTACGCCGCAACTACCCCGGCACCGGTGCCCTCGGCCACGGCGGAGCCCTCTGCGACCTGCTCGCCACCCACCTCGCCCACCTGCACCCCGACGTCCCCCAGGTGGTCAACCACCCCGGCGTCACCGCCACCGGCTTCGCGGGCGAGTACGACCCCGCCACCGCCGCCCACGTCAGCCACCTGCGCGCCCACGCCAAACCCGCCACCGCGGCCGTCGCCCAGATCCTCCCCCACCTCGACGCCCCCGCCCCCGGCCTCACCGCCGTCCTGGAGGGCCGCCGCATCCGCACCGACACCCCCGCGTTCGACCCGGCCGCCGCCCTGCGCCTGCACACCGTCACCGAACAGCTCCTCGCCGCGCTGTGAACCGGGCCGTCCGCGCCGGGCCCACGGGGCCCGGCCGCAGGGGCGGACCCTCCGTCAGCCGTGCAGCGTCCCGTAGAAGTACTCGGTCCCGCTGCCGTTGCCGTCGGCGAAGGAGGCCGGTGCCGGGACCAGCCACTGGCCGCGGCCGCCCGCGCCGGTGAGCTCCCCGGTGCCGCCGGTCACCCGGTACTCGTAGGCGGCGGTGGCGTGCGCGCTGCAGTACACGCCGGTCGCCCGCACCTCGACCGTGCCCCGGCCGGGAACGGTGAACGCACCGTGCTTGTCGATCGGCGCACAGCCGTCCGCCGCGGCCGCGGAGGTGGCGATGTGCACCTCGAACACGCCGCTCACGGAGCCGAGGCCGGGCAGGGCGCCGGTCACGTGGTCGGTCAGGCAGGAGTCTGCGGCCGGGGTGCCGGAGGCGCACGGGTGGAAGGAGAAGGTGCCGGTGGTGGCGACGGAGACCGGCGGCGGGACGTCGTGCGGGGAGGCGGCGGCCGCGCCGACGCCGACCCCGGCGAGCAGCAGGGTGCCGGCGCCCAGGAGCGTGGTGCGACGGGCGGTGCGGGCGGTGGCGGTCATGCGCGGGTCCTCCGGAGCGGGGCGGTTCGGCCTTGGTGCGTCCAGACTTGAGCAACGGCTCCCGGGAGTCCAATACTTGGCCCTTTCCGAGCGATAAGCGCGAGCAATGGGAGTCGGCGTGGACCTGCGCCTGCTGGGCTACTTCGTCGCGCTGGCCGAGGAGCGGAACTTCACCGCCGCCGCCCGGCGCCTGCACCTCTCCCAACCCGCGCTCAGTCAGCAGATCCGCCTGCTGGAGCGGCGCCTGTCCGCGACGCTGGTGGACCGCACCTCGCAGCCGCTGCGCCTGACCACCGCGGGCGCCGAACTCCTCGCGGGCGCGCAGCGCCTGCTCGCCCAGGCGGCCGAACTCGACGCCTCCGTACGGTCGGTGGCCGCCGGCCGGGCCGGAATGCTGCGGGTCGGCGTCACCTGGGGCGGCCTGTACGACATGGTGATGCCCGCCCTGCGCGAACTCGGAGCCCGGCATCCCGGGGTGACCGTGTCGGTGCGCCAGGTCGGCGGCCTGGAGCAGCTGGCGTCCGTGCGCCGTGACGAGGTCGACGTGGCGCTCCACCGGGTCACCCACCCCGAGGAGTTCGGAGCCCTGGCCCGCCGGGTGCTGTTCGACGACCCGCTGCTCGCCCTGCTGCCGGCCGGCCACCCCGCGGGCCGGACCGGCGAGGTGCGGCTGGCCGAGCTGGCCGGCGAACGGTTCGCGATGATCGGCCGGTCCTCGAAGCCGGTGGTCTTCGACCGTTCCCTCGACCTGTGCCGCCGGGCCGGGTTCACCCCCGAGGTGGTCTGCGAGGTCACCGACCCGATGGCCCTCGCGCTGGCGGTGGCCGCCCAGGGTCTGGTCTCGCTGTCCGGCGCCGGCATGTCCAACCGCTACCCCGGCGTCGACTACCTGCCGGTCACCCCGCGCACCGGCATCGCCGAGGTCTCGGCGGTCTGGTCGCCGAACTGCACCAACCCGCTGGTCGACCGCTTCGTCTCCCTGCTCGACCCGGCCCACATCCTCCTCGCGCCGCACGCCGTGCCGGCTCCGACGCTCCCCCTCGGACGCTGCTGAGAGGGGGTCGGCAGTCGCGGCGCGTCGAGAGCCCGGGCGGGTGCCGACCCGGCGACCGTCGGTTTCCGGCCGAGGTCCCGCCCTCCGTCCGTGATCGGTTTTCACCGGAGGGACATGCTTCGTACGCCTTCGCCCGTTCGGCGCGGCGGCCCTGGAGAACGGCCGGGGAACGGCGCATGAGCAGGGGGTTCAGCACCCGGGCCGCTCGTCGGACGAGAATGACTGAAAGAGTTTTCAGACACTTGCGCAAGATCTTGGAGGTGAAGGACGCTGCCGGCATGACGAACACGACCACCGCCCTTCGCCGGATTCCCCGCTCCCTCGCCGTCGCCGCCGTCGCTGCCGTCGGTGTGCTCGCCCCGCTGGCGGCCGCCTCCTCCGCCGCTGCTGTCGAGAGCACCCCCGCGCCGTCGTGCGTGGAGTACTACCCGAGCTGGCGGTACACCCAGGTCCACAACGGCTGCTCCGACGCCGAGGCCGTCGCCGTCCAGTACCAGGACGGCACGGTCTCCCCGTGCCAGGTCATCCAGGCCGACGGCTGGATGACCTACGCGGGCTACGGCACCACCATGAACTACGTGACCGGCCTGCTCACCTGCGACCCGGCCGCCACCGCGACCGGCCAGGGCTGACCGGGGACGCCTGTCGGGGGTGCGGCGCGTCGGGGTCGGGACGGCTGCCCGGCGGAACAGTTTGCACAATTTTGCGAAAACTGTTGTCACGCCTTGCGAACACGTGTTGGGATTCGGCCGTTCCGTCCGACGACCCACCCCCGACAGGAGTCACCGTGCGACGTGCCGGCCCGCCCGCCGTCCTCGCGCTCGCGGTCGCCCTCGTGCTGACCGCCTGCGGCCCCGCCACCACCTCGTCGGCGGGACGCCCCGAACCCGCCGTCACCATCACCTGGTGGGACACCTCCGACCCGGTGACCGAAAGTCCGACCTTCCGCACGTTGGTGCACGACTTCGAGGAGGTCAACCCGGGCATCAAGGTGGAGTACGTCAGCGTCCCGTTCACCGAGGCCCGCGCCCGGTTCGAGGCCGCGAGCGGGAAGGACGCGCCGGACGTGCTCCGCGCCGACGTCGGCTGGACGGCCGGACTGGCGCAGGCGGGCCGGCTGGTCCCGCTGGACGGGACCGAGGCCGCGGCGGACGTCGCGAAGTTCGAACCCCAGCTGATCGAGCAGGCCCGTTACGAGGGGCGGCTGTACGCCGTGCCGCAGTCCACCGACGTCCTGGCGCTGCTGTACAACAAGCGGCTGTTCGCCGCGGCGGGCCTCTCCGGGCCGCCGGCCACCTGGTCCGACCTCAAGGCCGCGGCCGCGGCGATCAAGGCGCGGACGGGTGCCGACGGCTTCGCCCTGCACGTCCAGGGGTACTACGCGATGCCGTTCCTGTACGGCGAGGACGTGGACCTGGTCGACGTCCCCGACCGGACGATCACCGTCAACTCCCCGGCCGCGGTCAAGGCGGTCACCGGACTGAAGGCACTCCTCTCCGCACCCGGCGTGACCAAGGACGACGGCACGCCCCAGGGCCGCTCCGCGCTGCTCGCGGCGTTCTCGGCCGGTCGGGTCGCCGCCGTCGTCGAGGGACCGTGGGAGAACGCCAACGTCACCCGCGGCGCGGCGTTCGACGACCGGGACAACCTCGGGATCGCGCCCGTGCCGGCCGGCGGCTCGGGGCGGGCGGGCTCGCCGCTCGGCGGCCACAACCTCGTCGCCTCCGCCGCCTCCGACGCCGAACACCGGGCAGCCGCCGAGAAGTTCATCGCCTTCATGACCTCTGCCAACGCCCAGACCTGGACCGCGGTGCGCAACTCGACGCTGCCCACCCGGTCCGACGCCACCACCTCCTACGTGGAGGCCAACCCCGGCGTGATCGGCTTCCGCAAGGTGCTGCCGGTCGGCCGGCCCCGGGCCGCCCTCGCCGAGTACGGCTCGCTGTACGACCTGTTCGGCGCCGAGCTGGTGAGCATCCTCGACGACCGGGAGGGCGTCAAGGCGGGCCTGGACCGCGCCGCCGAACAGGCCCGCCGACTCCTGCCGGGCTACCGCTCCTGAGCGGGCGGTCCGTGAACCGGTGTCCCGTTCGCAGCGGTGTGCTCGGACGGCGCCGCAGGGCGCACGCCGACGGCCCCCAGCTGCGGAAGCGCAGGTGGGAGCCGTCCGGAGCGGGCCGGGTCAGAGCAGGGTGGACCAGTAGTACCAGAAGCGGTTGAGGATCAGCAGGGCGATCACCAGGTAGGCGCCGACCGGGACGAGCCACTGGAGGCGGAGGGCGGCGAGGCGGCGGAGGGCGGGTGGGGCGGGGAGGGTGCCGGTGCGGAGGTTGTGGACGGTGGTGTACCAGAAGGCGGTGATGACCACGGCCCAGACGACCATGCAGTAGGGGCAGAGGGCGCCGATCTCGTACAGGGCCTGGTCGATCAGCCAGGCGACGAAGCCGAGGCCGAGCAGGGTGCCCGCCTGCAGGGAGAGCCAGAACCAGCGGCGGTACGCGGCGCCCGCGACCAGGCCCGCGCCGATGGCGGCGAGGGCGCCGAACGCGGCCAGGCCGATCAGCGGGTTGGGGAAGCCGAAGGCCTCGGCCTGGGCGGTGCGCATGATCGAGCCGCAGCTGATGACCGGGTTGATGTTGCAGCTGGGCCGGTAGGCCGGGTTCTCCAGCAGCTTGAGCTTGTCGAGGGTGAGGACGGCGGAGGCGGCCAGGCCGATCAGGCCGGTGACCAGCAGGAGCCAGGCGTAGCCGCGGGTGGCGGGGACGGGGGTGCGGGCGGTGGTCACCGGGTCACCCGCCGGTGGTCTGCCGGACCAGGGCGGTGAACTGCTCGCCGGTGAGCGGCTTGCCGTCCTGCCCGATGACGGAGAGCTGCTTGCCGTCCAGCTCGACCGTCGGGGTGCCGGAGACGCCGCTCTTGTTGAACGCGGTGGAGACCTTCGCCGCCCAGCCCTTGTAGGTGCCCTCGGTGACGGCCTTGGTGAACGCGTCGGTCTTCAGGCCGGGCACCTGGCCGGCCAGGTCGAGCAGGTGGTTGACGTCGCCGAAGCCGTCCTCGCTCTCGGCGGGCTGGTTGGCGTACAGCACGTCGTGGAAGGCCTTGAACTTGTCGACGCCCTCGTTCAGCGCCGCGCCCGCCGCGGCCAGCGCGGTCCTGGAGCCCTTGCCGCCCAGGTTGTTGTCCAGGAACGTGGCCAGGTGGTACTCGATCTTGTAGTCGCCCTGGTCGGCGAGCTGCTGGACGCTCTTGCCGGCCGAGGTCTCGAAGGCCCGGCAGACCGGGCAGCGGAAGTCCTCGTACACCGACAGGGTGTGCGGGGCGTCGGCCTTGCCGTACACGACGACGGTGTCGTCGGCGGCGGAGACGTTGGCGGGCGCGACGGCCGACGCGGCGGGGCCGTCGCCCTTCGAGCCGGTGGAGACCGCGAGGGCGGTGCCGCCCGCGACCACGGCCACGGCGGCGGCGATCGACACGCCGACGGTCAGGCCGCGGCGGCGCCGGGCGGCCCGGGCCTCGGCCTGCTGGGTCTGCTTGAGGCGCTCGCGGGCGGTGGTGTTCCGGTGCGGGTTCTGGTTCTTCGGGGTGCTGGTCATGGTGTCCGTCGTCTCCTCGGCACCGCGCGGCGGCGCCCGTCGCGGCCCGTACGGGGACGGGGGCGCGGCGCGGCCGGGTGCTGGCTGGGGGAAGGGGAGGGGCGCATGGGCGCCCGGGACGGAACGCGTCCGGGTGACGGTCCGTCAGCTGGCGAGGGCCAACTGCGGGGGACCGCGACGCGGAGCGGGGGAGAGCAGGAGGACCTGCGGACGGCGGGCCGCGGGTTCGGTGCCCGGGGACGGCAGCAGCGCGGCCGGGCAGCCCGGGCGGGCGGCCAGCAGCAGGGCGCGCCACGGGGCGGGCAGCAGGCGGGCCAGGGCGGACAGCGCCTCGGTGACCCCGGCGACCGCCGCGTCCGCGAGCCGCAGCCAGGCCGCGGCGGCCAGCGCCAGCGCCAGGTGCACGGCCAGCACCAGCAGGCGCACCAGGCCCGCCGAGCCGTGCGTCCACTGCGCGAACAGCTCCGAACCGCTCACCGAGTCGCCGCCGCAGACCAGCAGGTCCATGCCCCGGGCGGGCCGCGCACAGGCGTCCTGGCCGAGGTTGAACGCGGTGTTCAGCAGCAGCTCCACCGGCACCAGCACGGAGGACAGCAGCAGGAAGCGGCGGCGCGCCCCGTCGAGGAGCACCGCCAGCAGGAAGACCGCGACGCTCGCCGCCGCGACCAGGGTCAGCGGCAGGGCGCGCCCGGTGATCGCCACCTGACCGAACGCGGCCAGCGGCACGGCGAGCGCGGTGAACACCGCGCCCCGCAGGGCCTTGGTCGCGTGGAAGCCGGTCATGGTGAAGGAGTATGGCACGCCGAAGGCCCCGGGACGAGGGGCCGACCGTCCCCGCCGTGACCGCCCGATCTGTGAATAAGCCCTGCATAAAGGGGGTGCGGGGCGGGTGGGGAACGGGTGGCACGGGGTACGGGCCCCCGGCGGAGGCGGCGTATTCCGCCGGACCGCGGTGGAGTGCTGAGACATCTCTCACCCGCGGCGGCGGCGCGGGGCGGTGTCGCGGTCGCGGCGGGGCCGCTGCGGGGGTGGCAGTGGCCGGTGGCCGGGGCCCGTGGTCGGCCGGGCGTGACAGCATGGCGCGGTGAACGAGCCGGAAGAGGCGGGCGCCGACCTGCTGCGTGGTGTGGTGGCCAACCCCCGGGCCGGGACGGCCGTGCTGCGGAGGCTGCTGGTCCCCGCGGGGCGGCCCGCCTGGCAGGGGTTCGGGCTGCGGCCGCTGCCCGCGGACTTCGTCGAGCTGGCGCTGGACTGCCCGGAGCGGGGCGTGCGCAGCGGGGTGGCGCGCAACCCCTGGCTGGCGGACGCGCACTGCCTGCGGTTGGCCCGCGACCCCGTGGACCTGGTGGCGCTCCAGGCGGTGGGCAGCCGGAGTGCCCGGCTGCGCCCGCGGCCGCTGCCCGACGAGGCGGTCGAACTGGTGCTGCTCGGGACCTTCCCGCGGGAGACGCACCTGCTCACCCGCAACGAGATCCTCATGGAGATGCACGGGATCGGTGTGATCAGGAACGCCTTCCGCCGCCGGATGGCCGGCCACCCCGAACCCGAACTGCGCCTCCAGGCGTGCCCGTTCATCGGCGGGCTGCCACCGGCGCAGCAGGCCGCGCTGCTCGCCGACCCCGACCCCCGGGTCCGGGCCGCGGCCGAACGCGCCACCGGGCCGCGGCACGTGACCCCCGGGGAGTGGGGGCAGATCACCTCGGAACGGGAGCGCTCCTACCTCTACCAGGGCGGCGCCCTGCCGTCCGAGGTGATCGCCGACGCGTTCGCGCAGCGCCGGTGCCTCCCGGAGCTCGCCCGCAACCCGCACCTGCCGCCGGAGGCCGTGCGCACCCTCGCCGCCGACCCGGACCCGGGCATCCGCGCGACGGTCGCCCGACACCCCGCGCTCGCCCCCGCGTCGATGGTGCAGCTCGCCGCCGACCCCGACCGCCGGGTGCGCCACCGGCTGGCCGGGCACCCCGGACTCACCGCCGACCTGATCGACCTCCTCGCCGCGGACGCCGACCCCGAGGTCGCCGCCCGGGCCGCCGCCGACCCCGCACCGCGCGACCCCGCCCGCGGGCGGGTGCTGGACGAGACCTCGCCCCGGGAGAGTCCGTACGGCTACCGCAGGGCCGACTTCGGGGACCTCGACGAGCCCCTCGACGTCCCCGACCCGGCCTGGTACCTCGCCTGCGCCCTCTCGCCGCTGCCGCTGCTGCGCCGGGCCGCCGCGACCTGCCCCCACCTGGACGGGCCGACGGTCCGCCGGCTCGCCGCGGACGAGGACGAGCAGGTGCGCGACCTGCTGGCCCTGCACCACCCCGACGCGCCGCCCGCGCTGCTGCTGGACGCCTACCTGCGCCACCCCGCGCACCGGGAGCGCCTGCGGATGCGCCCCGCCTTCCCGCGGGCCGGGCTGCCCGCCGGACTCACCCGCCACGTCGACCGCGAGGTGCGCGAACTGGCCGCCGGTGACCCGGAGTTCGACGGCGACCTGGAGGCGTTGCTGGCCGACCCGGAGCGGGCCGTCGGACTGGCCGCCGCCGCGAACCCGCGGCTGGGGGCGGAGCGGGTCGCCGAGCTGCTCGCCGACCCGGAGTTGCGCGAAGGGGCGGCCGCCAACCCGCAGTTGGGCGAGGAGCGGTTGCACGGACTGCTGGACGGGGTGCTGGGGGAGCGGCGGCCGGAGTGAGCGGGGGAGCACGGGGGCTCGGACGGTGCGCGGGGTGCGCCTCCGGGACTTCCGGCGGGGCTTCCGGCGGGGTCGGGGAGCGGGCGCAGGCGGTCTGACCCGGCGTTAGGGTGGTCGGTGTCCGCACCGCTCGACCCCGCACGGCAGGAGACCGCCTTGGCCACGGCCGCGACCAGCGTCCTTCCCGAACTCGACGCCGAGGCGCTCGCCCGCTGGCGGGCCGGGGGCGGCCGGGTCGTCGAACTGATGTCCATGGTGCGGGAGTTGGGGCCGGTCGCCGGATTCAGGATCGGGGAGCGGAAGGTCGTCCTGGTCACCGGGGCGGCACAGGTGCAGCAGGTGCTGGCCAGGCAGCCGGACGACTACGTCAAGCGCGGGCACCGGGTCAAGCCGCTGCTCGGGGACGGGCTGCTGTGCGCCGCGGGCGAGCCGTGGCGGCGTCAACGCAAGCTGCTGCAGCCGCAGTTCACCGTCCGGGGGATCCGGGCGTACGAGCCGCAGATCCGGGCCGGGGTGGCGGCCGCCGCCGCGCGCTGGCAGGAGGCGGCGCGCAGCGGGGAGACCCGCGAGATCGACGCCGACCTGCGGTACTTCTCGCTGGACGTGATCTGGCGCTCGCTCACCGCGCACCCGCTCGACCCGGAGACCCACCGGCGGCTGGTCGCCGCCAGCGAGGGCTTCGCCGCCATCCCCGCGTTCGCGCCCGCCACCGGCGACACCACCGTCGACTTCACGGAGGCCAACGAGCAGGTCGACCGGGTCGCCGAGCACGCCATCGCCCTCGCCGGGGAGGCCGAGGAGCCCGGACTGGTGCAGGTGCTGCTCCGGGCGGCCGCCGAACTGCCGGACTACACCGAGCGGTTGGTGCGCGACGAGCTGATGACGCTGGTGGTGGCCGGGTACGAGACCACCGCCACCGCGCTCAGCTGGCTGTTCCTGCTGCTCGACGCCCACCCCGAGCAGCGGTCCTGGGCCCTGGCCGCCGGACCGGCCGGGTCCGCCGAGCGGGCGGCCGCGATCCGGGCCCTGGTCGACGAGACGCTGCGGCTGTACCCCGTCGCCTGGCTGATGCCCCGGTACGCCGCCGAGGACGGGGAGTTGGACGGCCTCCCGATCGAGGCCGGGACGACCGTGCTGCTCTCCCCCTACCTGACCCACCGCGACCCGCAGCTGTGGCCGGAGCCGGAGGAGTTCCGCCCGCAGCGCTTCCTGGACGCCGAGCGGCGGCCCGCTCCCGGTGCGTACTTCCCGTTCGGCCTCGGGCCGCGGGCCTGCCTGGGCGCGCAGTTCGCCGTCCGCGAGATGGTGCTGCTGCTGGAGGAGCTGCTGCCCGCGTACCGGGCGGAGATCACCGAGGCCCCGGCAGGGACCGCGTACCGGCTCACCGTGCACCCCGACGGGCCGGTCCGGGCCGTGCTGCACGCCGAGGGGGAGTAGGGCCGAGGGGGAGTAGGGCGGAAAAGGGTTTGTCGGGCGGGTTGACGGACGGTCAGGATCGGCGGTCGTGAAGCAGACAACGGACCCCGCCACCCGCCCCGTCGCCCTGGTCACCGGCGTCGGCCGGACGATCGGCATCGGCGCGGGCATCGCCGAGCGGCTCGCCGCCTCGGGGTGGGACATCGCCTACAGCTACTGGACGCCCTACGACGCCCGGATGGTCTGGGGCGTCGAGGACGGGGCGGTGGAGGCCGTCGGTGCGCTGATCGGCGCGCACGGGGCGCGGCACCTCGCGGTGCCCGCCGACCTGGCCGACCCGGCCGCGCCCGGGCAGCTGTTCGACCGGGTGGAGGCCGGGCTGGGCCCCGTCACCGCGCTGGTGATGAGCCACGCCGAATCCGTCGACTCCGGGCTGCTCGACACCACGGTGGAGAGCTTCGACCGGCACTTCGCGGTCAACGCCCGGGCGAGCTGGCTGCTGATCCGCGAGTTCGGCCTGCGCTTCACCGGCGCGTTCGGCACCGGCCGGATCGTCGCCCTGACCAGCGACCACACCGTCGGCAACCTCCCCTACGGGGCCAGCAAGGGCGCCCTGGACCGGATCACCCGCGCCGCCGCCCGCGAACTCGCCCACCTCGGCGTGACCGCCAACGTGGTCGACCCCGGCCCGACCGACACCGGCTGGATGAGCGAGGAGCACCGGGCCGACACGGCCCGGCACACCCCGCTGGGCCGGATCGGCACCCCGCGGGACGCCGCCCACCTGGTCGACTTCCTCTGCTCGCCGCAGGGCCAGTGGGTCAACGGCCAACTCCTGCACAGCAGCGGCGGGTTGAAGTGACGAAGCGGGCGGGGCCTCAGGCGGGCTGCTCGGTCAGGGCGCGCAACTGCCGGGTACGGTCGGCGAGTTGCTCCGCAGTCAGTTCGCCGGTGCGGTCGACCAGGGCGCCCAGGGTGCTGCCGTCCGCCCAGGCGCAGACCGCCGACGCCGAGTCTGGCTCGCCGACCGTCGCGCAGGCGATCGTGCCGCCGAGCGGGCCCGGGGCGTAGGTCTGCATCCCGGCCACCGGCGTGCCGTCCCGCAGCGAGCCGCCGGTCGGCGAGTAGCCGCCCAGCATCGCGGTCGCGGCCTGCGCGGCGTCCGGGAACGAGCCCTCCATCGCCACCGCCAGCAGCTCGCTCTCCCGCAGGCCGGTGGCGCCCGGCCGCCCGTACCCCTGCACCTGGACGGCCCGCAGGGCGTAGCGCCTGCTCTGCTGCGCCTCGTACTCGGACCGGAGGGTGCGCAGGTCCTGGTCCTCGGCGGCCCGGGGCAGGCCCGCGAGCTCGGTCGGCAGTGCCACCCGGTGCTGCGTGACCTCCGAGTCCACCGACCGGATCGCCAGGTACGCCAGCAGCAGCACGGCCAGGCAGGCCGCCGTGGCGCCGGCCTGCCTCCGGGTCACCCGCCGGTACCACGGCGGCACCGGCTGCGGCTGTCCGCCCGCCGCCCAGATCGACCGCAGGCTGTCGATCGACTGCGCTCTCTCCCGGTCCTGCTCGGTGCTCGGCACGGCGCCCCCTCGCATAGCGGAATGTGATCTTCCGATTGATGGTCGCGAGCACTGTACCGTCGCCCCGGGCGGGGGCGTCCCCGGCCCCGGGGTTCACGAACCGCCGCAGGTCGGGGCGGGCGGCGGCTCAGCCGCGGGTGAGGGAACGGCCGACCACCCCGAGCAGCAGCGCGGCCGCGACCAGCGCCGCGGCCGCCCGGAACGGCCCGGTCGCGGACGGCAGGGTGGTGGCGGCCAGCAGCGGACCGGCGGCCGCGCCGAGGTTCAGCGCGGCCGTCGCGTACCCGCCCGCCATCGTCGGCGCGCTCGGAGCCTCGTACAGCGCCCGGGTGACCAGCGTCGCGCCGACCGCGAAGGACAGCGCGCCCAGCAGCAGGACCAACGGCAGCAGCAGCGCCGGACGCCCCGCGCACACCGCCAGCGCGGGCCAGCCGATCAGCAGCAACGGGCCACCCACGTAGAGGAGTTGACGGGACCGGGTGTCGGCCAGCCGCCCCGCCGCGCTCACCCCCAGGAAGGTGCCCGTGCCGAACAGCACCAGCACCACCGGCACCCAGCCCCGCCCCAGCCCCGCCGGGCCGGTCACCACCGGGGCCAGGAAGGTGAACGCACCGAACGTCCCCGCGTTCACCAGCGCCGCCAGCAGCAGCGTCAACCACAGCCGCGGACGGGCGAGTTGGGCCAGCTCGGTGCGCAACGGCGGGGCCGCCGACGCGTCCGCCCCCGCCGGGACGCCCAGCAGCACCCCCACCGCCGCCGGAACGCACAGCGCCGCCACCGCCCAGAACGCGGCTCGCCAGTCCAGCAGTTGGCCCAGCAGCGCTCCCGCCGGAACCCCCACGACGGTCGCCGCCGTCGTCCCCGACAGCAGCACCCCCACCGCCCGCCCCTTGCGGTCCGGCGCCACCAGCGCCGCCGCGGTGACCACCGCCAGCGCCAGGAACCCGGCGTTCGCCAGCGCCGCCACCACCCGGGTCGCGAACAGCACCGCGAACGACCCCGTCACCGCAGCCACCGCGTGCGCCGCCGCGAACACCGCCACGAACCCGAACAGCCCGGCCCGGCGCGGCCACCGCCGGGCCCACGCCGCCATCAGCGGCGCACCCGCCACCATCCCGAGCGCGAAGGCGGACGCGAGCGTGCCCGCCGCCCCGACGGACACGTCGAGACCGGCGGCGATCTCCGGCAGCAGACCGGCCGGGAGGAATTCCGAGGTACCGGTGGCGAACACCGCCAGGGCGAGGACGTACAGGGCGAGAGGCATCGAACGCGACTCCGAGCTGAGGGGGACCGAAGGGACCTCGTCTCGGCACCACGGCCAACCCCGCCGCCCGACCGCCACCGCAACCCGCGGCGCGCAGGCGTACGGGCGCGCGGGTGGGTCACCCGGCGTGCGGCGCGCGGGTGTTCAGGCGTTCAGGACGTTCGAGGGGCTGACGGCGGAACCGAAAGCCCCCACCTCGTCCGACTCGGGACTCACCACGCCCCCCACCTTACCCAGTCCTCGGTGCGCGACGGCGGGTTCACCGCCGAGGCGGCCCGTGCAGGGCCGCGTTCGGGTGGTTGCGGAGAGGCCGGACACCGGGCGGAGGCGCCAACCGCTGCTCCCGGAGCGGGAGTTCGGAGGCTTCCGTGCCGGAAGGGGAGAAGGGGGAGAACGATGACGACAGGCGTTCCGTGGACGGCGGACGACGACGACCGGCAGGAGCCCGGGTCGGTCGACGAGGCCGTCCGGACCCTGTGCGGCCGGCCTGCTGGGGGCGCGGGGAGGGGCGGCGGTTCAGGGGTGGGAGCGGCGCCACTCGGTGACGGCCGCTTCGACGTCCACCGGGGACAGGCCCAGCGGGGGGCCCTCGATCGGGCGGCGCAGGGCGGCCTCGATGCGGGCGTTGGCCTCGGTCAGGCGACTGCGCAGCAGGGGTTCGGTCGGGGCCAGCCGGGCGGTGTCCAGGGCCTCGCGGAGTTCGGCCCGCAGGGCGAGGGACGGCGGCAGGTAGGAGAGGCCCTCGCGCTCCATCTTCTCCCGGATCCACCACATCTCGTGGTACGGCTGCTGCTCGTTGGCCAGCGGCTTGCCCGTGCCCGGCAGGTCGTCGAACGCGCCGCGCTCGGCGGCCTCGCGGATCTGCCGGTCGACCCAGCTCTCGAAGGTCACACCGGGGGGCTTGCGTTCCGTCATGCGGTGGTCCTCCCGTACCAGAAGGGGTGCCCAGCAGAAGGGTCGTCCTCCCGATCCTACGGGAGGGGCCGTCCGCCCGGCGGCCGGGGACGGGGGGTGCGGGAGGAGAGGGGCGCACCCGGGCAGGGGGGAGGGGCGCGCCCGGCTCCCCGCGCCCGGGCGGGGGGCGAGCTGGACCTCGCGGACCTCGGGAAGGCCGAGCGGGCGCCGGGCGGATCCGGGTGCGTGGTGGTCGCGGAGGAACCGCCGGGGAGGCCCGACCGGTCGAGGGCGCTGCCGTCCCGGAGCGGCAGGGGTCCGCCGCGCACGCGACGTCGCGCCCCGCCCCCGGAGGTGCGGGGGAGGGGCACGACGGGGCGGGGTTCAGGAGTGGGCGGGCAGGTGGTGGAGGGTGAGGGCGGCGGCGCCGATCAGGCCGGCGTCGGTGCCGAGGCGGGCGGGGTGGAGGGCGAGGTGGCGGGTGAAGGCGAGGGTGGCGTAGCTGCTGAGGTGCCGGGCGAGCGGCTCGAAGAGCACGGAACCGGCCCGGGCGACGCCGCCGCCGACGACGGCCGCGTCGAGTTCGACCAGGGTGGCGGTGGCGGCGATGCCCGCGGCGAGGGCGCGGGCGGCCCGGTCGAAGGCGGTGAGGGCGAGCGGGTCGCCGCCGTGGGCGGCGCGGGCGACGGCGGTGGCGGTGGCGTCGCCGTCGGGGCCGGGGGTCCAGCCGAGTTCGGCGGCGGTGCGGGCGATGGCGGTGCCGGAGGCGAGGCCTTCGAGGCAGCCGCGTGAACCGCAGGGGCAGGGGCGGCCGTTGTAGTCGACGGTGATGTGGCCGAGGTGCCCGGCGTTGCCGGTGGTGCCGGGGTGCAGGGTGCCGTCGAGGACGAGGCCGGCGCCGACGCCGGTGGAGACGACCAGGCACAGGGCGTTGCGGTAGGGGCGGGCGGCGCCCTGCCAGTGCTCGGCGGCGGTCATCGCGACGGCGTCGCCGCCGAGGGTGACCGGCAGGTGGGCGGCGGCGGGGTGCCGCCCGGCCTCGTCCCGGAGCGGGAACTCGCGCCAGCCGGGGAGGTTGACGGGGCTGACGGTGCCGCGGGCGGTGTCGACCGGCCCGGCGCTGCCGATGCCGAGGGCCCGGACGTGCGGCCAGTGGGGGTGGCGGGCGAGGTCGTCGAGGACGCGGTCGACGGCGGCCATCAGTTCGCGGTGGTCGCCGGTGGCGGGGGTCGGCACCTGGAGCTGGTGGTGCAGGGCGCCGTCGGTGCCGACCAGCCCTCCGGCGATCTTGGTGCCGCCGATGTCGAGGGCCGCGATCAGCGGCCCGGGGGCGGCGCCGTCCGGCGTGGACCCGTGGGGTCCGGCTGTGACGGCGGTACCGGCCATGTCGTAACTCATTGTGACGTCTCCGCGGGTGTGGCAAGGGAGCGCCACGGTGCTGGGCAGGGCGCTGCCGGATCGTACCCGGTGATTCTCGCCCGCCTTGACAACGTTGTCCAGCGATTCCCGGTCGCGGTCCGATAACGAAGGCTGATTCGACAGTCGGTTAAGCAAAGTTTTAGTAAATCGAGCCTTGTTCGGCAACAAAACTGGTGGATATCAATGTTGACCGCTCTATGGACATGGCCGCGATGTGACGTCTACGTTAAGCAGCCGAGCAGCCCGGAAGGTCGGTCACGCCCTGTCGGCTGCGGCTTCCCCCGTGTCACACGGACGATCAGCGTGAAGGATGAGCGAGATGCGCAGAGGATGGCTGGCCGTCGGGGCCGCTTCCATGGTGGTGCTCACTGCCTGTAGCAGCAGTGGTGGTGGCGGGGTGTCCGCTGCGCCGTCGGTGAACTCCGA
>NZ_BSSA01000032.1 GCF_030268885.1 Kitasatospora phosalacinea | reverse complement strand
GGTAGAGGATGAGGTCCTCGTCGAGGGTGATGCGGCCGAAGTCCATGGCGACGGTGGTGGTCGTCTTGCCGGAGACGTGGCTGAGGTCGTCGATGCCGGCGGAGGCCGAGGTCATGACGGCTTCGGTACGCAGGGGGTTGATCTCGGAGACCGCGCCGACGAGCGTCGTCTTGCCCACGCCGAAGCCGCCCGCGACGACGATCTTGGCGGAGGTGGTGGCGCGGCTGGGGGCGGCGGCCGCGTTAGAGCTTGCGAAGTCCACTGAGGACCCTTTCGAGCAGCGTGACGTCAGGCGTACCGCCCGACTCGCCCGCGGCGGCGGGCTGGTGGATGGCGACCAGACCGGCTTCCGCCAGGTCTGCAACGAGGATGCGGGCGACCCCGAGCGGGACACCTGCCAGCGCGGAGATCTCGGCGACCGACTTGACCTCGCGGCACAGCGACACGATGCGGGCGTGCTCGGGGAGCAGCCCGCCCGGAGCGGCGGTGCCGGTGGTCGAGATCAGCGCCTCGATGGCCAACTGGTAGCGGGGCCGGGTGCGTCCGCCGGTCATCGCGTACGGGCGGACCAGCGGCTGCTGCTCGTAGCCGTCCGACTGCTGGCCGCCGTACCCGCCGGCCTGCTGGCCGCCGTAGCCGTTTCCGTACCCGTTGCCGTACGCGCCGGCGGGTGTCGGGGGCGGGGTCATGCGTCCTCCTTGTGCTGCAGTCGTTCGCGGCCGGAGCCCGCTGGGCCGTTGACTGACGGGCTGTCAGCCACCGTACGGCGAAGACCTGGGGTGAAGTGCCGGACCCGGGGTCGGGTGAGGGTCCGGCACGGTGAGGGTGGTGCGAAGGAGTCGGGACGGGTCGGACCCGACCGTCAGTGCAGGAGACTGCCCTGGAGCTCGGCCCGCAGGGCCGGCGTGAGCACCGCGCCGGCCCGGTCGACCAACAGGGCCATCTCGTAACCGATCAGGCCGATGTCGGAGTCCGGCGAGGCGAGGACCGCGAGCGCGGAACCGTCGCTGATCGCCATCAGGAACAGGAAGCCGCGCTCCATCTCCACGACGGTCTGGTTGACCTCGCCGCCCTCGAAGATCCGGCTCGCGCCCGAGGTCAGCGAGGTGAGGCCGGAGGCGACGGCGGCCAGCTGGTCGGCGCGGTCCCGGGGGAAGCCCTCGGACATGCACAGCAGCAGACCGTCGGCGGAGACCACCACCGTGTGGGACACCCCGGGGGTGTTGTCCACGAAATTGGTGATCAGCCAGTTCAGGTTCTGTGCGGCCTGGCTCATCTGGATCAACTCAACGCTCCTGGTGCTCGGGGCCGAAGCCGTTGTTGCCATCGACGTCGGACCGCCCGCCCCGGGCTCCCCGGTAGCCCTCGGACGTCCCGCCGAAGTCGAAGCCAGGCCGCTGCTGCGACCCGGGACCGCCGAAGCCCGACTGCTGCGTGCCCGCCTGGCGGCCCTGCTGGATGCCGCGGCGCAGGTTGGTCAGCCGACCGCGCACCTCCTCCGGGCTGCGCGAGACCTGGGGTCCGGTCAGCGGGCTGGCCTCGGCGCTGCCGGAGACCAGGTTGGCCTGCGGGGTGCGGCGAGGCAGCCCCGAGGTGGTCAGGCCGTTGGTCTGCGGCTCGCGCATCTGCTCGGCCCGCCGCCAGCGCTCGTCGTTCGCCGACGGGCGCCACGGCGCGTCCGGATCGCCCTGCGGGTCCACCGCGCCGCCCGCCGGAGCACCGCCGAACGGCGCCGCCGGACGCTGCCCCTGGCCCGGGCCCTGCCCCTGGCCGGGGAACGGACGGCCCTGGCCGGGCTGGCCCGGCTGGCCCTGCGGACCGGCCGGACGCTGCTGCGGGGCACCCTGCGGCGCACCGCCCTGCGGACCGGTCGGACGCGGCGGCAGGCCCTGGCCCGGCTGACCGGGCTGGCCCTGCGGACGCTGCCGCTCGGCCTGCGGCGCCTGCTGCGGGGACTGCTGGACGAAGCCCGGCGCGGAGGTGCCGGGACGCTGCGGCTGGTACGGACGCGACCGGAGCTGCTCCTGGCCCTGCACCGGACCGGCCGGCCGCTCACCGGCGGTCGGCAGCGCCATCGGCTGCGGACGCTCCGCGAACTGCTGCTGCGGCGGCTGCTGCTGGGCCTGCGGCGGCAGCGGCGGGACGCCCTGGCCGACCGGGTCCGGCAGCACCGGCTCCACCAGGCCGAGGCCCAGCGGGTCGCGCGGGTCGATGTCGGACGCCTCGAACCGCGGCCGCCCGAACAGGCCGGACTGGTCGCCCGGCGCCGCCTCGATCGGCGCGCCCGGCTGTTGCGGCAGCGGACGCCGCTGCGGCTGCTCGGCCCGCCCGTGCTGGGTCGGCTCGCCGAACGGACGCTGCTGCTGGCCCTGCTGCGGACCGCCCTGCGGAGCCTGCGGGCCCTGCGGACGGCGCGGCCCCTGCGGACCGCCCTGCGGCGGCTGGCCCGGCTGCCCCTGCTGGCCCGGCTGCGGACGCCGCGGCGGCAGACCGCCGCCCGGACCGCCCTGCAGGCCCGGCGCACCCGAGGCACCCGGCACCCGGCGGGGCGGCAGCCCGCCCGCGCCCGGCGCACCCGCACCCGGACCGGCCGGGGCCGACGGCCCCGGTCCGCCCGGCGCCACCGGGTTCTCGCGCAGCGACTGGCCCGCCGAACGGGTCGGCAGCCCACCGGAGCGGCCGCCCTGGGCCGGGCCGGTGCCGAACGCGCCGCCCGGGCCGAACCCGCCGTCGCCCGGCTGGCCGCCGGGCGCGCCCTGACCCCCGGGACCGCCCGGCACGCGCCGCGGCGCGGACGGGCCGGAGGACCCGGCGGGGGAGAACAGGTCGGGGCTGCCGCCGCCCGGGCCCTGGCCCAGCTGCGGACGGCCCGCGGGGTCGTTCGGGCCCGCCTGGCCGAGCGCGGTGCGCCCGCCGCCGGGCAGGTCGCCCCCGGGACGGCCCTGCTGGCGCGGCGTCGGCGCCAGGCCGCGCTGCTGCTTGCCGCCGGGCTGGCCCGCACCGGCACCGGCACCGGCGCCCGCACCGGGCCGGTTGCCGCGCCGCTCGGCGGAGTTGGTGACGTCGACCGGCAGCATGACCAGCGCGGTGGTGCCGCCGGAGTCGGACGGGCGGAGCTGGATCCGGATGCCGTGCCGCAGGGACAGCCGGCCGACCACGAACAGGCCCATCCGGCGGGAGACGGAGACGTCCACGACCGGCGGGTTCGCGAGGCGCTCGTTGATGTCGGCGAGGTCGTCGGGGGAGAGGCCGATGCCGGTGTCGTGGATCTCGATCAGCACCCGGCCGTCCGGCAGGGCGTGGCCGGTGACCCGGACCCGGGTCTGCGGGGAGGAGAACGAGGTGGCGTTCTCCAGCAGCTCGGCGAGCAGGTGGACGAGGTCGTTGACGACGCGGCCGGCCACCTCGGCGGTGGGCACCGAGGCGAGCTCGACGCGCTCGTACTGCTCCACCTCGGAGGCGGCGGCGCGCAGCACGTCGACCAGCGGGACGGGGCGGGTCCAGCGGCGGCCCGGGTCCTCGCCCGCGAGGACGAGGAGGTTCTCGCCGTTGCGGCGCATGCGGGTCGCGAGGTGGTCGAGCTTGAACAGCGAGGCCAGCTGGTCCGGGTCCGCCTCGCGGCTCTCCAGCTCGGAGATCAGCGACAGCTGGCGCTGGATCAGGCCCTGGCTGCGGCGCGAGAGGTTGGTGAACATCGCGTTGATGTTGCCGCGCAGCAGCGCCTGCTCGGCGGCCAGGCGGACCGCCTCGCGGTGCACCATGTCGAACGCGTGCGCCACGTGGCCGATCTCGTCGGCGGAGTCGACGCCGACCGGCTCGACGGTGACGTCGACGTCCTGCGGGTCGCTCTCGGAGAGGGTCTTGACCAGCTCCGGCAGGCGGCGCTCGGCGACGTCCTCGGCGGAGGTCTGCAGGCGGGTCAGCGAGCGCACCATCGAGCGGGCCACCAGGGCGGCGCCGGCGATGGCGACGACGAGCACCAGGGCGACCAGCGAGGCGTTGATCACCGACTCGGTGTCGGCGTCGGACTGGAGCTTCTGGGCCTTGCCGTTCAGGTTCGCCAGCAGGGTGGTCTCGATCGCCCGCTGGGCGGTGATCTTGGCCGTGGCCTCCTCGTACCACTGCTGGTAGCTGACGTCGTCGGTCTGCTTGATGCCGTTGGGGGTGAGGACGGCCTTGGAGAACCGGTCGGCCTCGGCGATCACCTTGTTGAAGCTCATCGCGGAGCGCAGCGAGCGGGCCGCGCCCTCGCCGTAGATCGCGGTGAAGTTCTGGGTGGCGTTGTCCTCGGAGTTCATCAGCCGGATGCCGAAGGTCTCGTCGGACGAGGAGAGGTCGGGGCCCGCGGGGTTGGCCAGCGCCGCGGAGATCAGCGCACGCTGCATGGAGGTGTACTCCTTGGACAGCGAGAACTGGTACAGCGAGCGGGTGGCCGTGATCAGCTCGGAGGAGTTCGAGGTGACCGCGATGTCCTGGGTGGCGCCGAGCAGGTCGACGATGATCGCGTCGTAGTTGGTGATCGTCGCCTGGATGTTCTTCGGGTCCCGGAACGCGCCGGTGCGGGCGCCGGAGAGGCTGTTGAGGTCGCGGCGGACCTGCAGCAGCAGGGTCTTGGAACCGGCCAGGTCGAGGTTGTCGAACTTGTCGGCCGCGGCGGTGAACTTCTTGGAGAGCGCGTTGGTGTCGCTCTGCGCCTTGGTGATCTCCTTGTCGGCGGCCGCGGTGCCGCCGGCCGCCAGCGGACCGGCGGAGATGTCGCGCTCGGTCTGCAGGGCGTGGGCCAGGTCGGTCGCGCTCCGGGCCAGCTCGGCCAGGTCGCTCATCTGGGAGAGCTCGCGGGAGTTCTCCATCGAGCTCTGCACGCGCAGGCCGCCGAGGACGAGCGCCACGATCACGGGCAGGAAGAGCAGGGCGATCAGGCGGGTGCGGATTCGCCAGTTGCGCATGGCGAAGCGGCTCAGGCCGGTCGCGCGGCGGCGGGTGAGCGTGCCGCGGAGCCTGGCCCGCTTGCTCTTCTTGTCGGCCGACCTGTCGTCGACCCGTTCCTGCGGCGCGGCGTTCGCGCCCTGCGCACCGCTCTCGGCGGCGGGCTCGGCGGGAGCGCCGTACGGCCGCTCTCCGTGGCCCGTCGTCGCCGGTGCCGCCTGGTGGGGGCCGGCCACGGGCTCGCGCGACTCCGGGTCACCCGCGGCGCCGCTGCCCCTCTTGAAACGTCCCTGCACTGGCGTCGCAACCTCTGGACCGGGCGCCCTTCCCCGCCGGGCGGAGATAGGGCGGTGTCGAGTTTTTCCGTGGCATTCCAGCACAGCGGGGGAAGTCCAACAAGGGCCGTTACGACACGGTGTCCTGGGCCACCCTCCGCGCGCGGGGCCTCACGTTGCGTGGCGCATCCGCCCCGGAATACGGTCCTTTTCGGACACTCGACATGACCCGGTCAACGAACGGGAAGATCGGGTTGTGCGTGGAATGTCCGGGATATCCGCAATGGTGGATTTCGCCATTGGTCCCGAATCGCCGCCTACGCGCCCTTTGCTCCGGTAATTGTGAGCAAAATCACAGCTCGATGTGTAGCTTTGGTCACGGCCGCTGTGGAATGGGCTCCCTAACCTGACAGGGTTGATCGGAGCCTGCCCAGCGGCGGGCCCGTGCAAAAGTCCGTTCGAGCGAAACAAGGGTGCTGACGCAAATGTCCGAGACGACCACCGAGGCCACCCGTTCCACGGCCAACCCGCGCCGCACCACCCTGGCCTCCGTCGCGGACTTCTCCCAGCTCCCGGGCTTCGCGTCCGGCCGCACCCGGCGGGCGTACGCCACCGAGCTCCCCGCCAGCACGGCCAACCCGCGCCGCACGGTCCTGATGACCGCCCCGGCCCCCCGCCTGCCGCGGGACTGACCCCCGCCTCGATAACCTGGTGGCACCAGCCGGGCCCGGTACTGCGGGCTCGGCAGCCGTCCGGGAGCGTCCGGACGGCCGACGAACCGAGAGGTTGCAGGGCTGTGCGTATCGCCAGGTTCTCCGTCCGCGAAGGGAGCCCCGCGGCGGGCTCGGTCTCCTTCGGAATCATCGAGGGGGATGCCGCGCAACCCGACTCGCTGGTGGTCCACACCCTGGCCGGGCACCCCTTCGGCACCCCCCAGCCGACCGGCGAGACCCACCGCCTGCAGGACGTCCGGCTGCTGGCCCCGATGCTCCCCAGCAAGATCGTCGCCGTCGGCCGGAACTACGCCGCGCACGCCGCCGAGCTGGGCAACGAGGTCCCCGCCGTCCCGCTGACGTTCTTCAAGCCCTCCACCGCCGTCATCGGCCCCACCGAGTCGATCGCCTACCCGCCGTTCTCCTCGGACGTGCAGCACGAGGCCGAACTCGCCGTGGTGATCGGCCGGATGTGCCGCGAGGTGCCGCTGGAGCGCGTCCCCGAGGTGGTCTTCGGCTACACCTGCGCCAACGACGTCACCGCCCGCGACGTGCAGCAGCGCGAGGGCCAGTGGGCCCGCGCCAAGGGCTTCGACACCTCCTGCCCGCTCGGCCCCTGGATCGAGACCGACCTCGACCCCGCCGACCTGGCCGTCACCTGCACCGTCAACGGCGAGCTCCGCCAGGCCGGCCGCACCTCCCAGATGGTCCGCTCGGTCGCCGAGCTGATCGTGCACGTCTCCGAGGCGATGACGCTGCTCCCCGGCGACGTCATCCTCACCGGCACCCCCGCGGGCGTCGGCCCGCTGAGCGTCGGCGACGAGGTCGCCGTCTCCGTCGAAGGCATCGGCACCCTCTCCAACAAGGTCGTCAAGCGATGAAGGAAGCAGCAAGCGTGTCAGAGAAGAAGAACCCCGCCGTCCGGGTCCGCTTCTGCCCCTCCCCGACCGGCAACCCGCACGTCGGCCTGGTCCGCACCGCCCTGTTCAACTGGGCCTACGCCCGGCACAACGGCGGCACCCTGGTCTTCCGCATCGAGGACACCGACGCGGCCCGCGACTCCGAGGAGTCGTACCAGCAGCTGCTCGACGCCATGCGCTGGCTCGGCTTCGACTGGAACGAGGGCCCCGAGGTCGGCGGCCCGCACGCCCCCTACCGCCAGTCGCAGCGGATGGACGTCTACGCGGACGTCGCGAAGCGCCTGCGCGAGGCCGGCCACGCCTACCCCTGCTACTGCACCACCGAGGAGCTCGACGCCCGCCGCGAGGCCGCCCGCGCCGCCGGCCGGCCCTCCGGCTACGACGGCCACTGCCGCGACCTGACGGCCGAGCAGCGGGCCGCCTACGAGGCGGAGGGCCGCCCGTCGATCCTCCGCTTCCGGATGCCCGACACCACCCTCGCCTTCGACGACCTGGTGCGCGGCCCGATCTCCTTCGACCCGAAGGACGTCCCCGACTACGGCATCGTCCGGGCCAACGGCGCCCCGCTGTACACCCTGGTCAACCCGGTCGACGACGCCCTGATGGAGATCACCCACGTCCTGCGCGGCGAGGACCTGCTCTCCTCGACGCCCCGTCAGATCGCCCTCTACGCCGCCCTCGCCGAGATCGGCGTCGGCAACGGCACCACCCCGCAGTTCGGCCACCTGCCGTACGTGATGGGCGAGGGCAACAAGAAGCTCTCCAAGCGCGACCCGCAGGCCTCGCTCAACCTCTACCGCGAGCGCGGCTTCCTCCCCGAGGGCCTGCTCAACTACCTGGCCCTGCTGGGCTGGTCGCTCGCCGAGGACCGCGACATCTTCGACATCGACGAGATGGTCGCCGCCTTCGACATCGACGACGTCAACGGCAACCCGGCCCGCTTCGACCTCAAGAAGGCCGAGCACATCAACGCCGAGCACGTCCGCCGCCTCGCCCCCGAGGAGTTCGTCAGGCGCCTGGTGCCCTACCTGCAGGCCCCCGGCCTGCTCCCGGCCGAGCCCACCGCCGAGCAGCTCGACCTGCTCGCCAAGGTCGCGCCGCTCACCCAGGAGCGGATGGTCGTCCTCTCCGAGATCGTCACCATGGCCGGCTTCCTGTTCGTCGACCCCGCCGACTTCACCGTCGACCCCGAGGACGCCGCCAAGGCCCTCACCGCGGACGCCCGTCCGGTCCTGGAGGCCTCGGTCCGGGCGCTCACCGCGCTGCCCGACTTCACCCCCGACCCGATCCAGGCCGCCCTGCGCGAGGCCCTGGTCGACGGCCTGGGCATCAAGCCCAAGTTCGCCTTCACCCCGCTGCGGGTCGCGGTCACCGGCCGCCGGGTCTCCCCGCCGCTGTTCGAGTCCATGGAACTGCTCGGCCGCGAGGAGACGCTCCGTCGCCTGCGCGCCGCCCTGGAGCTCCTCCCGGCCTCCTGAGCCGCCTCCCGGGCCCCCTCCCGGCACCTGCTGGCCGTGTCGCTGACCTGGCCCGCAGGTGTCCGGCGCGCTGCCTGCGGTTATCGATTTTGGAGCGGGGCGGGGCGTCGGGTAATGTTCTTTCTGCGCCGCCCGGGCAGGGAGGCGCAAGACACCGAGGAAGACCCCGCAGAGGGGTTGAACTCTGGTGGGGTATGGTGTAATTGGCAGCACGACTGATTCTGGTTCAGTTAGTCTAGGTTCGAGTCCTGGTACCCCAGCGCAGCACATCTGCAGTGAGCCCCCGTTGTGTAGTGGCCTAGCACGCCGCCCTCTCAAGGCGGTAGCGCCGGTTCGAATCCGGTCGGGGGTACGCAATTCTTGACAATTGCAAAGCGAATGAGTCCCGCCCCCGTTGTGTAGTGGCCTAGCACGCCGCCCTCTCAAGGCGGTAGCGCCGGTTCGAATCCGGTCGGGGGTACTCACTCATTCGGGCCCCCGTTGTGTAGTGGCCTAGCACGCCGCCCTCTCAAGGCGGTAGCGCCGGTTCGAATCCGGTCGGGGGTACTTTTGGGGTATGGTGTAATTGGCAGCACGAGTGATTCTGGTTCATTTAGTCTAGGTTCGAGTCCTGGTACCCCAGCCAAGAAACTCACTGCACGAGCTCCGGGAAACCGGGGCTTTTTGCATGTCCGCCCCCGTCCACCCGCCTCCCGTGCGTCCCCCCGGGAGCCGGCACCTCCACCCCCGCGTGCGCGCGGCCTTCCCCCCTCTCCTCCCCGCCCCGATGCGGCGATGCCCTCCCGCCGTCGGGCGGGAGGGCATCGTGGTGCCACGGGGTCGTTCAGGTGCGACGGAGGGCCTCGGTGAGGCGGTTCGCGGCTTCGATGATGGCCTGGGCGTGCATCCGGCCGGGGTGGCGGGTGAGGCGCTCGATGGGCCCGGAGACGGAGACGGCGGCGACGACGCGGTTGGAGGGACCGCGGACGGGGGCGGAGACCGAGGCGACGCCGGGCTCGCGCTCGCCGATGGACTGCGCCCAGCCGCGGCGGCGGACGCCGCTGAGGGCGGTGGCGGTGAAGCGGGCGCCCTGGAGGCCGCGGTGCAGGCGCTCGGGCTCCTCCCAGGCGAGCAGGACCTGGGCGGCGGAGCCGGCCTTCATCGGGAGGGTGGAGCCGACCGGCACGGTGTCGCGCAGGCCGGAGAGGCGCTCGGCGGCGGCCACGCAGATCCGCATCTCGCCCTGGCGGCGGTAGAGCTGGGCGCTCTCGCCCGTCACGTCCCGCAGGTGGGTGAGGACCGGGCCGGCGGCGGCCAGCAGGCGGTCCTCGCCCGCGGCGGCGGAGAGTTCGGCGAGGCGGGGGCCGAGGATGAAGCGGCCCTGCATGTCGCGGGTGACGAGGCGGTGGTGTTCGAGTGCGACGGCGAGTCGGTGGGCCGTGGGCCGTGCCAGACCGGTGGCGGCGACCAGCCCCGCCAACGTGGCGGGGCCCGACTCCAGTGCGCTGAGCACCAGAGCGGCCTTGTCGAGAACGCCGACGCCGCTAGTGTTGTCCATGTCTCGATACTGCAGTCTCAATCAGCGAGACGCAAGTTCAATCTTCCGAGAAAAGCGCCACTCTTGGAGTCAGCAGCCCGGGAGACACCCAGGACGGCACTCCACCAGGGTGTCCGGATCCTGGACGGTCCGGCGTGCAGGTCGCGACTCCAAGCGAGCCTCACAGGGCGGCACGGGACAAGACCTCGACGATCACGAGAAGGCCGGCAGAGCGGCCGGCTGGAGGGAATCCGATGGGACGGACACTCGCAGAGAAGGTCTGGGACGACCACGTCGTCCGGCGCGCCGAGGGCGAGCCCGACCTGCTCTACATCGACCTGCACCTGCTGCACGAGGTGACCAGCCCGCAGGCGTTCGACGGCCTCCGGCTGGCCGGGCGCCCGGTGCGCCGGACCGATCTGACGATCGCGACCGAGGACCACAACACCCCGACCCTGGACATCGACAAGCCGATCGCCGACCCGGTCTCCCGGGTCCAGCTGGAGACGCTGCGCAAGAACGCCGAGGAGTTCGGCGTGCGCATCCACTCGCTGGGCGACGTCGAGCAGGGCGTGGTCCACGTGGTCGGCCCGCAGCTGGGCCTGACCCAGCCGGGCATGACCGTGGTCTGCGGCGACTCGCACACCTCCACCCACGGCGCCTTCGGCGCGCTGGCCTTCGGCATCGGCACCAGCCAGGTCGAGCACGTGCTGGCCACCCAGACCCTGCCGCTGGCCCCGTTCAAGACCATGGCGATCACGGTCGAGGGGGAGCTGCCCGAGGGCGTCACCGCCAAGGACCTGATCCTGGCCGTGATCGCGAAGATCGGCACCGGCGGCGGCCAGGGCTACGTCCTGGAGTACCGCGGTTCGGCGATCCGCAGCCTCTCCATGGAGGCCCGGATGACGATCTGCAACATGTCCATCGAGGCGGGCGCCCGGGCCGGCATGATCGCCCCGGACCGCACCACCTTCGACTACCTGCAGGGCCGCCCGCACGCCCCGCAGGGCGAGGACTGGGACGCCGCGGTCGCCTACTGGGAGACCCTGGCCACCGACGAGGACGCGGTCTTCGACGCCGAGGTGTTCATCGACGCGGCCGAGCTGACCCCGTTCGTCACCTGGGGCACCAACCCGGGCCAGGGCGCGCCGCTGGGCGCGAACGTGCCGGACCCGGCGGACTTCGCGGACCCGCAGGAGCGGATCGCCGCCGAGAACGCCCTGAAGTACATGGGCCTGGAGGCCGGCACCCCGCTGCGCGAGGTCAAGGTCGACGCCGTGTTCGTCGGCTCCTGCACCAACGGCCGGATCGAGGACCTGCGGGCCGCCGCGGCCATCCTGGACGGCCGGCGGATCGCCGAGGGCGTGCGCATGCTGGTCGTCCCGGGCTCGGTCCGGGTCGCCCTGCAGGCCGTGGAGGAGGGCCTGGACAAGGTCTTCACCGCCGCAGGCGCCGAGTGGCGGCACGCGGGCTGCTCGATGTGCCTGGGCATGAACCCGGACCAGCTGGCCCCGGGCGAGCGCTGCGCCTCCACCTCGAACCGCAACTTCGAGGGCCGCCAGGGCAAGGGCGGCCGCACCCACCTGGTCTCCCCCCAGGTGGCCGCCGCCACCGCGCTGGTGGGCCGTCTGGCCGCCCCCGCGGACCTGACCGACAACGTGGCCGTGGAGGTCTGAGCCATGGAGAAGTTCACCACCCACACCGGCCGCGCCGTCCCGCTGCGCCGTTCGAACGTGGACACCGACCAGATCATCCCGGCGCACTGGCTGAAGAAGGTCACCCGCTCCGGCTTCGAGGACGGCCTGTTCGAGGCCTGGCGTAAGGACGAGTCCTTCGTCCTGAACCAGCCCGAGCGCAAGGGCGCCACCGTCCTGGTGGCCGGCCCCGAGTTCGGCACCGGCTCGTCCCGCGAGCACGCCGTCTGGGCGCTGCAGAACTACGGCTTCCAGGCCGTCATCTCCTCCCGGTTCGCCGACATCTTCCGCGGGAACTCGCTGAAGAACGGCCTGCTGACGGTGGTCCTGCCGCAGGAGACCGTGGAGCGGCTCTGGGCGCTGACCGAGGCCGACCCGACCGCCGAGATCACCGTCGACCTGGAGGCCCGCGAGGTCCGGGCCGAGGGCGTCACCGCCCCGTTCGAGCTGGACGACAACGTGCGCTGGCGGCTGCTGAACGGCCTGGACGACATCAGCATCACCCTGCAGAACGAGGGCGACATCGCCGCGTTCGAGGCGAAGCGGCCGTCCTACAAGCCGCGGACCCAGCCGGTCGCCTGAGGCACCGCTTTCTGACGGACCGACAACGAAGACCCGCCCCCCTCCGGGGCGGGTCTTCGTTGTTCGCAGGGGAGTTCGTCAGCCGGGAATAGACCCTGGTGTAGCGCAACTCCGCACAGATGGCACAATCGTTGCATGCACCACAGTCCCGAACCCCCGTGCCAGGACGGCCAACCGGCGTCCGGGGACGGTCAGGACGGTGCTGCCGACTCGGAAGTCACCCTGCTCTACGCACTGGTGGCCGAGCGGTTGAAGCAAGCCCACGCCCGCGTTCACGCGCTGAACGTGTCGACGGACGCAAAGACCGCTCTCACCCGACAACTGCTGATCGTCACCGAGACCGCGAAGCGCGATCTCCCGGAGGCGGCACGGCGGTTGAGTCGCTTTGTGCAGGACCTCGACGAGGGGCGGATGCCTCCCCGGTGAGCACCTCCATGCGCAAATCCATTGCGACACTAGGGTGATTCACGCGTTTGGTAATTGAAAGTCCGCAGATACATACCTAACGTGCGAAAAGAACGGATGGAATCATCCGGCGCCCGTTTCCGAAGGGGAAGACGTGAACAAGGCTCAGCTTGTCGAAGCGGTGGCCGAGCAGCTGGGCGGTCGCAAGGCTGCCGCAGAGGCCGTCGACGCAGTGCTCGACACCATGGTGCGTGCCGTCGTGGCGGGTGACCGCGTCTCGGTCACCGGTTTCGGCACCTTCGAGAAGGTGGAGCGCTCGGCGCGCTTCGCCCGTAACCCGCAGACCGGCGAGCGGGTCAAGGTCAAGAAGACCGCGGTTCCGCGGTTCCGCCCCGGCCAGGGCTTCAAGGACCTCGTCTCCGGCAGCAAGAAGCTGCCGAAGGAGGGCCCGTCGGTCAAGAAGGCGCCCAAGGGCTCGCTCACCCCGGGCAAGTCCGGCGTGGCCGCCACCCCGGCCGCCAAGCGCGCCGCGACCAAGCGCGCCGCCGCCGCGGGCAGCACCGCGACCAAGAAGACCGCCGCCAAGAAGACCGCGACCACCGCGGCCAAGAAGGCGGCCCCGGCCAAGACCGCGGTCAAGAAGGCCACCACCGCCAAGACCGCGGTGGCCAAGAAGACCAGCGCGGCCGCCACCAAGAAGGCGACCACCGCGGCGAAGAAGACCACCACCGCGGCGGCCGCCAAGAAGGCCACCGCCACCGCCAAGAAGACCGCTCCGGCGAAGAAGACCGCCACGCGGAAGACCACCACCGCGCGCAAGTCCACCGCCAAGTAGTCGCCCGCACCCGGCGCCGGCCCGTCCGGCACCGGGGCACCGGCCGCGTCGGCCCGCCCGGGACCTCCCCGGGGCGGACCGGCGCGGCCTTCTCCGTTCCCGGCCCGGGGCGGTCCGGTTGAGCCTCCGTCACCCGTTCGGCCGAACGGGCCGGTGCGGATTCCGTCCGCCCCGGGGCGCGGACGGACGGGGCCGCGCCGGGTTGACGGGGCATCGGGGCGACGCGCCGTCACCCCGCCGCCGGGCCGGGGGAAAAGCGCGGGACCGGCCGGGAATTACTCCGGGCCGTCCACCGGGAGCTCGTAGCAGATCTCCCAGCGGGAATCCGGAATCACCAGATCCGCGGTCTCCACCGGCCGTCCGGAGTCGTCCAGGTAGGTCCGTTCGATCACGGTCAGCGCGTCGCCGGTGGAGATCCCCAGCAGCGCGGCCTGCTCCGGCGTCGCCCGGGCGGGGCGCGGCCGCTCCAGCGCACGCACCACCCGCACCCCGATCCGGGCCATCCGCTCCACCACGCTCCGGCGGTGCCACGGGCCGTAGCGGGGGAGGGTCGCCGGGGTGCCGGCGGTGACGGCCATCGGCTCCCAGGACTCGGCGAGTTGGAGGACCCTGTGGTCCAGCTTGAACTCGTACCGGGTGTGCGCCGTCAGGTCGCCGGGCTCGATCCGCAGGCGGTGGGCCACCGCCTCCGGGGCGGGGGTGAGGGCCCAGGTCTCCGACTCCCACTCGCCCTCCGGCGCCGGTTCGCCGGGGAACTCGCCGGGCGCCCGGGTGCGCACCAGCGGCAGCCGGGGGACCGGCTCGCGGACGTAGGTGCCCGAGCCGGTCCGGCCCTCCAGCAGGCCCTCGCCGATGAGCACCTCCTGCGCCCGCTGCAGCACGTTCGGCCCCACGCCGTAGCTCTCGGCCAGCTTCGCCCGGGACGGCAGCCGCTCGCCGACCGCCCACTCCCCGGCCGTCACCCGGCGGCGCAGGTGGTCCGCGATGCGGAGGTACGGCGGGTCCTGTGAGGGCATCTGGTGCCTCCCGGCGAGGGCGAGACCTGCCGGCGGGCGGCAGGGCGGGCGAATCAGCTTGACAATCTAATGCATCAGGTGGAATCTAATGACTTAGTTTCACAGTGAGTGACCGGTCAACTTCGGGGAGCGGCGTGGCGTGCGAAGCACGAGGGTGTTCGACCTTGCGTCCAGGCTCGCTGCGGCCACGGGGGCCGAAGCCAGGATCATCCAGCTGCCCGGGGGCGGTTACCGGGTGGAGGCCGAGCTCCCCGGGGAGCCGGAGGAGCACGACCACATGACGGTCCTACAGGTCCTCGCCCGGGCCGACCGCTACGGACACCGCTACCGCGCGCGCACCCACACCGTCTGGGCCGAATTCGACCCACCCCAGGAGCCACCGTGAAGAGCACGCCGCCCGGTTACACCGTCGGCATCGAGGGGATCACCGAGCCGACCTCCTTCCCCGCCCTCGCCACCGCGCTGTCCTCGCTCTGGCAGACGCTCAACACCCTGCCGCTGGGCTGGACGCAGTACGAGGCCTACCGCTACTTCCTCGGCCCCGGCGCGGTCGAGCGCACCGAGGCCTTCCTGGCGCGGGACGGCCGGTTGCAGCTCGGCTTCGCGCTGCTCGGCCGGACGCGGCTGATCCGGGTGCTGCCCGGCGGCGGCGGGCGGCCCCAACGGGTGGCCGCCCCGCTCGCGTTGGTCGACTCGCCGGAGGTCACCGCGCTGCGGCTGGAGGGGCTGGGCGGCCGCGGCGGCCGGTTCGGGCCGGAGCCGGGGCGGTGGAGCGCCTGAGGGGAGGTCAGTCGGCTTCCGGGTCCGGGAAGGTCTGCAGGGTGAGGAAGACCACCCGGCGGTCGGCGCCCTCGCCGGTGGTGCGGATCCGCACCCGCTGACCGGCCCGGAGCAGCCGCAGGCCGCCGGCGTCGAAGGCCGGTGCGTCGAAGGGGACGGGCGTGCCGTCGTCGAGCAGGACCGAGCCGGAGCGGGTCGTCGGGTCGTACGTGAACGCGGTGGCCTGCATGGGGGCCAGCATAGGGCTTCGGAGCAGGGCCGCGGTGGCCGGGCCGAGGCCGAGCAGGCGGGCGGCGGCCAGGTCCGCGGGGGTGTCGACGTCACGGCGGACGGAGGGGGCGTCGGGGAGCAGCAGCTCGGTGGCGCCGCCCGCCAGGTGGGCGTCCCGGGAGCCCGGTCCGAAGGCGGGGTGCAGCGGTTCGCCGGGCGGTCCGGCGAGCAGCACGGTGCCGGTGCCGGGGGCGTCGGCGAGGAAGGCCCGGCCGTGCGCGGGCACCGCGGCCAGCACCCGGGCGAGCTCGGCGGGCCGGAGCGCGGGCAGGTCCGCGGAGAGGGTGGTGACGGGGGAGCGGGGGTGGCGCCGGTGGGCGGTCGCGGCTCCGTGCGCCAGCGCGGGGTTGAGGCCGCCCGGCTCGTCGTCCAGGACGTCGGCCCCCAGCGCACGCAGCTCCGCGGCGGCGCGCACGTCCCGGGTGACCACCAGGACGCGGCCGACCAGCGGGCAGGCCAGCGCGGCGGCGACGGTGTCGAGCGCGAACGCGAGGGCGAGCCGGGGCCGCAGCGGGCCCAGCGCGGAGAGCCGGCTCTTCGCCCCGGCGAGCGGTTTGACCGGCACCACCACCGACCAGCCGAGCCGCAGCCCGGCCCCCGCGGGGTGCGTCCGGACCGGGGCGGTCGGCCCGACGGCGGCGGGGCGTACGGTGTCCTCTGTCATCGGCGCCATTGTGGCGTCGGCCGGGGCGGCCTGGCCAGCGTGTCCCGGGCGCCCGGGGCGGCGGGCGGGGCCGGTCGACCGGTGGCGGTGGTGGCAGCTCGACACAGGCTCGGCTCCCGGGCGAGACTGGTCGGCGCCTCGGAGCCGCTGGTCGGTCCCGGCGAGGAGAGACCGCGGCGCAGTACGGGGCGCCGCACGAGTGAAGAGGAGCCAGGGGTGGCCCGCCGCTCTAACGCCAGGTTCGGAAACGCCGACTACGGGATCTGGTACCGCTTCGCGGCGGTGCTCGTGAAGCCGGTGACCAACGCCCTGGCAAAGGCGGAGTGGCGCGGCTGGGAGCACCTGCCCGAGAAGTCCGGGTTCATCGCCGCGGTGAACCACAACTCGGTGATCGACCCGGTGTTCTACGCGCACTGGCAGTACAACTCGGGCCGCCCGCCCCGGATCCTCGCCAAGTCCTCGCTGTTCTCGGTGCCGTTCATCGGCTTCATGCTCCGCAAGACCGGCCAGATCCCGGTGTTCCGGGAGTCCACCGACGCCGCCGAGGCGTTCCGGGCCGCGATCGACGCGGTCAACGGCGGCCAGTGCGTGCAGTTCTACCCGGAGGGCACCCTCACCCGGGACCCGGACCTCTGGCCGATGACCGGCAAGAGCGGCGCGGCCCGGGTCGCGCTGATGACGGGCGCGCCGGTGATCCCGGTGGCGCACTGGGGCGCGCACGAGATCATCCCGCCGTACGGGAAGGGCAAGGGCAAGTACCGGCTGTTCCCGCGGCACAAGGTGGTCGTCGCGGCGGGCCCCGCGGTCGACCTGAGCCGCTACCGGGGCCAGGAGATCACCGCCCAGGTGCTGAAGGACGCCACCGACGACATCATGGCCGCGATCACCGCCGTGCTGGAGGACATCCGCGGCGAGCAGGCCCCGAAGGAGCGCTACGACATGCGCAAGGCCGCCCGGGAACGGGCCGCCGCGGCCCGGGCCGAGGGCGGGCGCGCCGTCGAGGAGGGCGGCCGGTGACCCGCTGCGCGGTGATGGGGACGGGTTCCTGGGGCACCGTCTTCGCGATGATCCTGGCCGACGCGGGCTGCGAGGTGACCCTGTGGGGCCGCCGCCCGGAGCTGGTCGAGGCGATCGACCGGGAGCACGTCAACCGGGACTACCTGCCGGAGCTGACCCTGCCGGCGGGCATCCGGGCCACCACCGACGCCGCCGAGGCGCTGGCCGGGGCGGACTTCGCGGTGCTCTCGGTGCCGTCCCAGACGCTGCGCGACAACCTCGCGCTCTGGGCGCCGCTGATCGAGCCGCAGACGGCGCTGGTGAGCCTGATGAAGGGCGTCGAGCTGGGCACCGTCAAGCGGATGAGCGAGGTGATCACCGAGGTCGCCGGGGTCGGCCCGGAGCGGGTCGTGGTGGTGTCGGGCCCGAACCTGGCCGGCGAGATCGCCAACCGGCAGCCCGCCGCGACCGTGGTGGCCTGCACCGACGAGGAGGTCGCCAAGCGCTTCCAGAAGGCCTGCCACACCCCGTACTTCCGCCCGTACACCAACACCGACGTGGTGGGCTGCGAGCTGGGCGGCGCGGTGAAGAACGTGATCGGCCTGGCGGTCGGCATGGCCAACGGCATGGGGCTGGGCGACAACACCAAGGCGACGCTGATCACCCGCGGGCTGGCCGAGACCACCCGGTTGGGCCTGGTGCTGGGCGCCGACGCGCACACCTTCGCGGGCCTGGCCGGGATGGGCGACCTGGTGGCGACCTGCTCCTCGCCGCTGTCCCGGAACAACACCTTCGGCACCAACCTGGGCCGCGGCATGACGCTGGCCGAGACCGTCGCCGCCACCAGCCAGACCGCGGAGGGCGTGAAGTCCTGCGAGTCGGTGCTCGACCTGGCCCGGCGCAACGGGGTGGACATGCCGATCGTCGAGGCCGTGGTGGACGTGGTGCACAGGGGCCGGCCGCCCCAGGAGGTGCTGAAGGGCTTGATGGCCCGTTCGGCCAAGCCTGAACGCCGCTGACCGGAATCGGACGGTAGTCTCAACGCCGATATGAGCATCGAACAGTCCTCCCCGAACCAGGCGGCCAAGCCGCGCGTCGCGATCGTCTTCGGCGGCCGCAGCTCCGAGCACGGCGTGTCCGTGGTCACCGCCGCCAGCGTGCTGCGCTCGATCGACCGCAGCAAGTACGAGGTGCTGCCGATCGGCATCACCCACGAGGGCCGCTGGGCCCTGGTCGGCGACGAACCGTCCCGGATGGCCATCACCGACGGCCGGATGCCCGACGTCGACCAGGTCGCCGAGTCCGCCGAGGGCCAGGTCGCGCTGCCCCTGGCCCCCGGCAGCCGCGAGGTGGTGTGGAGCGAGCCCGGCGCCGCGCCGAAGGTCCTCGGCGAGGTCGACGTGGTGCTCCCGCTGCTGCACGGCCCGTGGGGCGAGGACGGCACCCTGCAGGGCCTGCTGGAGCTCTCCGGCGTGCCCTACGTCGGCTCCGGCGTGCTGGCCTCCGCGGTCGGCATGGACAAGGAGTTCACCAAGCGGATCATCGAGTCGCTCGGCCTGTACGCGGGCGAGTACACGGTGGTCAAGCCGCGCGAGTGGGAGTCCGAGGCGGGCCGCGAGGCCGCCCGCGGCCGGATCGCCGCGCTCGGCCTGCCGCTGTTCGTCAAGCCCTGCCGGGCCGGCTCCTCGATCGGCATCACCAAGGTCAAGGACCTCGCCGACCTGGACGCCGCGGTCGAGGAGGCCCGCCGCCACGACCCCAAGGTGATCGTGGAGAAGGGCGTCGAGGGCCGCGAGATCGAGTGCGGCGTGCTGGAGTTCGAGGACGGTCCGCGCGCCTCGGTGGCCGCCGAGGTGCTGGTCGACGGCGACTTCGAGTTCTACGACTTCGAGGCCAAGTACATCGACTCCTCCGAGGTGCGCATCCCCGCCGACCTCACCGCCGCCGAGCAGGACGAGATCCGCCGCCAGGCCGTCGAGGTGTTCGAGGGCCTCGGCTGCGAGGGCCTGGCCCGGGTCGACTTCTTCCTGCTGCCCGACGGCCGCTGGATGGTCAACGAGGTCAACACCATGCCCGGCTTCACCCCCATCTCGGCCTACCCCAAGATGTGGGAGGCCACCGGCGTCCCCTACGCCGAGCTGATCGACCGCCTGCTGACCGCCGCGCTGCGCCGCTCCACCGGCCTGCGCTAGGGCTCAGCCGCTCAGGAGGTCCCGTCCAGGCAGCCCGAGTCGGCCTTCCCGTCCCAGGTCGGGACGGTCGACCGGACGGCGTCGGCCAGCGAGCCCAGCGGGTCCGCGTAGTTGCCGTACGCGCCCGCCGGGACCTCCACCACCACGTACGCCTTGCGCAGCCCGGTCGCGAAGCGGTAGCCGCCGTCGCCGTCCTCGGTCACGCCCCAGCTCACCTCGTTGACGCACGGGCCGGTGCGGGTGCCGTCGTCCAGGAACTCCGGCCGCTCCCCGCCGCAGGTCAGCACGGTGCGCGGGGAGGACGCCCAGGCCGCGGTGTACGGGGAGGCCGGGGAGGGGTCCTTCCGGGCGTGCCCCAGCACCTCGGCGGGCAGCGCCGCGTCCAGCGCCCGGCAGTACTGCGCGGCCTCCGCGGACGGCACCGGCGGGGTGACGTCCGGATCGCCGCTCCAGGACGCGACCAGCCCCGCCGTGCAGGCCAGCAGCACGGCGGGCGGCGCCAGCCAGCGCACCGGGGCGGGCAGGCGGTTCAGCAGGTCACGGGTGGCCACCGCACGATGGTAAGCCGTCCTACAGGCGCACCACCGGACAGGTCAGGGTGCGGGTGATGCCCTCGACCTGCTGCACGTTGGCCACCACCAGGCGGCCCAGCTCGTCGATCGACTCCGCCTCGGCCCGGACGATCACGTCGTACGGCCCCGTCACGTCCTCGGCGGTGATCACCCCGGGGATCTTGGCGATGGACTCGGCTACCGCGGTGGCCCTGCCCACCTCGGTCTGGATCAGGATGTACGCCTGCACCACGGTGGACCTCCAGGCGGCTTGGGTGGGGGAGTTGCGACCGGCAGTCTGATCACCAACGCTACCGCGCGACCGGGCGGACGGGGGAGACCCCGGAAGGCGTACGCTGCGCGCGGGGGCGGCGGCTCCCACGACACGGGGCGCACACCTATCGGACAACAACGGGGAACGCGGAGGACGGGCTGATGCAGGGGACCGTGGGCGAACTCGGCGAGTTCGGGCTCATCCGGGAGCTGACCGCGCGGCTGCCGATGACCCCGGCGGTGGAGCTCGGGCCCGGCGACGACGCGGCCGTGGTCAAGGCGCCCGACGGCCGGGTGGTCGCCACCACCGACGTGCTCATCGAGGGCCGGCACTTCCGCCGCGACTGGTCCACCGCGTACGACGTCGGCCGCAAGTGCGCCGCGCAGAACCTCGCCGACATCGCCGCGATGGGCGCCGTCCCGACCGCCCTGCTGCTCGGCCTGGTCACCCCCGCCGACCTGCCCACCACCTGGGCCACCGAGCTGATGGACGGGCTGCGCGACGAGTGCCAGGTGGCCGGTGCCACCGTGGTCGGCGGCGACGTGGTGCGCGGCGACACCATCACGCTGGCCATCACCGCGCTCGGCGACCTGCAGGGCCGGCGCCCGGTGGTGCGCTCCGGCGCGCAGGTCGGGGACGTGGTCGCGGTGACCGGCTGGCTCGGCTGGTCCGCCGCCGGGCTGACCGTCCTGCAGCGCGGCTTCCGCTCCCCGCGCGCCTTCGTCGAGGCCCACCGCCGCCCCGAACCGCCGTACCACGCGGGCCCCGCCGCCAGCGAGCTCGGCGCCACCGCCATGGTCGACGTCTCGGACGGGCTGGTCGCCGACCTCGGCCACGTCGCCCGGGCCAGCGACGTGGACATCGACCTGCACGCCGCCGACTTCGACGTGCCCGCGCAGATGGCCGACATCGGGCAGGCGGTCGGCGTCGACCCGCTGGTGTGGGTGCTGTCCGGCGGCGAGGACCACGCGATCGTCGCGACCTTCCCCAAGTCCGCGGCGCTGCCCGCCCGTTGGCGGGTCATCGGCGAGGTGGTCCGCACCGCCCGCCCCGGCCGCGGCGGCACCGTCACCGTCGACGGCGCCCCCTGGGACCGCACCGCGGGCTGGGACCACTTCGCCGAGCAGTAGCCCGCTCCGGAGCAGCCGCCCACCGGGCCGGACGGCTACCGGCTGGTACGGCCCCCGAGCGCGTAGGGTTGCCACTGTCGGGCGGACCGACAGCGTCGACGGTCCGGTCCACCTACGTACGCGGGGGCGCACCCCCAGGAGCAGGAGCACAGCCACCATGCGAATCGGCGTTCTCACCAGCGGCGGCGACTGCCCCGGCCTCAACGCGGTCATCCGCTCCATCGTGCACCGCGGCACCGACGTGCACGGCGACGAGATCCTCGGCATCGAGGACGGCTTCCTCGGCCTGATCGAGGGCCGCGCCCGGCCCGTCTCGCACGAGGACGTCACCGGCCTGCTCACCCTCGGCGGCACCGTCCTCGGCTCCGCCCGGGTGCAGCGCGAGAAGATCCGCTGGGCTGTCGAGAACTCGAAGCAGCTCGCCGCGAACCTCGGCATCGACGCACTGATCGCGATCGGCGGCGAGGGCACCCTCACCGCCGCCAAGCTGTTCAGCGACGCCGGACTGCCCGTCGTCGCCGTCCCCAAGACCATCGACAACGACATCGACGCCACCGACGTCACCTTCGGCTTCGACACCGCCGTGCACGTCGCCACCGAGGCCATCGACCGGCTCAAGACCACCGCCGAGTCCCACCAGCGGGTGATGGTCGTCGAGTTGATGGGCCGCCACACCGGCTGGATCACCCTCACCGCGGGCATGGCCGGCGGCGCCCACGGCATCCTCATCCCCGAGAAGCCCTTCGACATCGAGGCCGTCGCCCGGATGATCGAGGAGCGCTTCCGGCGCGGCAAGAAGTTCGCCATCATCGCCGTCGCCGAGGGCGCCCAGCCGCTGCCCGGCACGCTGCGCTTCGAGCACGGCCAGGTCGACCAGTTCGGCCACCAGACCTTCGGCGGCATCGGCACCCGGCTCGCCGTCGAACTGGAGAACCTGCTCGGCAAGGAGGCCCGGCCGGTCATCCTCGGCCACACCCAGCGCGGCGGCACCCCCACCGCCCTCGACCGGGTCCTCGCCACCCGCTTCGGCTGGCACGCCGTCGAAGCCGTCCACAAGGGCGCCTACGGGCACTTCACCGCGCTGCGCGGCACCGAGATCCACCTCACCCCGATCGCCGACGCCGTCGTCCAGCTCAAGACCGTCCCGCAGGACCGCTGGACGGAATCCGAGGCCGTGCTCTGACCCGCCGGGCGGGGTCGGTAGGTTGGGGCGCATGAGCACCTTCGCCGCCGCCCCGCCCCGAGTCCTCACCGTCGCCGGTTCCGACAGCGGCGGCGGTGCGGGCATCCAGGCCGACCTCAAGGCCATGCTCGCCCTCGGCGTCCACGGCATGAGCGTCATCACCGCCGTCACCGCGCAGAACTCGCTCGGCGTCCAGGGCTACTGGGAGCTGCCCGCCGAAGCCGTCCGCGCCCAGTACCGCAGCGTCGTCGACGACATCGGCGTCCAGGCCGTCAAGACCGGCATGCTCGCCTCCGTCGAACTCGTCGAGACCGTCGCCGAGCTGCTCGCCGACGCCCCCGCCCCCGTCGTCGTCGACCCGGTCGGCGTCTCCAAGCACGGCGACGCCCTGCTCGCCGCGGACGCCGTCACCACCCTCCGCGAGCGGCTCCTCCCGGTCGCCACCCTTGCCACCCCCAACCTGCACGAGGTGACCCAGCTCACCGGGATCACCGTCACCGGCGAGGACGGGATGCTCGACGCCGCGAAGGCCCTGCGCGAGCTCGGGCCCGACTGGGCCCTGGTCAAGGGCGGCCACCTGGAGGGCGAGGCCGCCGACCTGCTGCTCGGCCCCGACGGCGAGGCCCACTGGTACCGCGCCCCCCGCCACGACAACCGCCACACCCACGGCACCGGCTGCACCCTCGCCAGCGCGATCGCCGCGCAGCTCGCCCTCGGCGACCCGGTGCCGCTCGCCGTCGCCCGCGCCAAGGCGTACGTCACCGGCGCGATCGCGCACGGCTTCGCGCTCGGTTCCGGCATCGGGCCGGTGGACCACTTCTGGCAGGCCCGGAGCTAGCCGTCAGGGGCCCGGGAGCGGCGGGCCCGGGGCTGCCGGCGGTGCGTGCGGTGGCTCCGGGCTCTGTTCCTGCGGCCCGGAGCAGCACGGACACCTCGGTGGGCTCCGGCCGTCAGCAGCTCGGACTCGCCGTTCCCCGAGCCCCTGACGGGGCATGCTGGTCTGCCGAGGACTTCCCCGAAGCCCTGGGTGGAAAAGCCGAAAGCCGACCGCAGTCCCCGGAGGGGTGTGGTCGGCTTTCGGGAAAAGATGGTGACCGGCGTACCGGTCTGCGCGTCAGCGCGAGACCTTACCGGCCTTGATGCACGAGGTGCAGACGTTGAGCCGCTTCGGCGTCCGCCCGATCACAGCGCGCACCGTCTGGATGTTGGGGTTCCAACGACGGGGGGTGCGGCGGTGCGAGTGGGAGATGCTGTTGCCGAAGCCCGGGCCCTTGCCGCAGACGTCACAGTTGGCAGCCACAGGAGTCACTCCAAGACTTCAGATCAGGTACTTGTCACTAGCCCGGGGTGCTCCAGGCAACCGGGAGAGCATACAACGGTGACTCCCGCTCAACGAAACTACCACGATCGCCGGGGTGATCGTTCCCCCGAGCTGGGCACGAGCCTGCGGCGGAGGGCGCCCCGGGGGCCGATAACCTGCCAGCAATCGCCCCTCGCCCCTCGCCACCGCGTCCTGTCGGGTTCCCGTGGCGTTCATCCGGAGGAGACCTGGTGCTGGACACCCTCGACGCCCCGGCCGTCCGCACCTGGTGCCGGCTCGCGCTGGCGGCCCTCGGCCAGGCCCGCGAGGAGATCGACGCGCTGAACGTGTACCCGGTGCCGGACGGGGACACCGGGACGAACCTGTACCTGACGGTGGAGTCCGCGGCCGAGGCGCTGGACGCGGTGTTCGCCGCCGCCGAGGAGCCCGAGCTGTCGGTCGCCGCGGCCGCCGCCGCCCGCGGCGCGCTGATCGGGGCGCGCGGGAACTCGGGCGTGATCCTGGCGCAGTGGCTGCGCGGCTTCGCCGAGGAGCTGTCGGACGGCGGCGAGCTGGCCGGTGCGCTCGACCACGGCGCCCGCTCCGCGTACCAGGCGGTCGCCGAGCCGGTGGAGGGCACCCTGCTGACGGTCGCGGCCGCCGCCGCGAAGGCCGCGGGCGGCGCGGACGGCCTGACCGGACAGGCCCAGGAGGCGTACCGGGCGGCCCGGCAGGCGCTGCTGCTGACCCCCGACCAGCTGTCGGCGCTGGCCGAGGCGGGCGTGGTGGACGCGGGCGGCCGCGGCCTGGTCGCGGTGCTGGGCGCGCTGGTGGACGCCGTCTCCGGGCAGCAGCCGATGGGCCCGGTCGCGCTGCGCCGCGAGGTCGACCCGCTGGTGGTGGACGGCTGCGAGAGCTACGAGCGGCCGCCCGGCTCGGGCCACCCCGCGTTCGAGGTGATCTACCTGCTGGAGGCCGGGGACGAGCAGCTGCCGCTGCTGCGCGAACGGCTGGGGCGGCTCGGCGACTCGCTGGTGATCGGCGGCGGGGACGGCCTGTGGAACGTGCACGTGCACGTGGACGACGCGGGCGCGGCCGTCGAGGCGGGCGTCGAGGCGGGGCGGCCGTACCGGATCAGGATCACCCACTTCGCCGAGGCCGCCGCCCGGGCCGGGGAGCGCGAGGAGACCGTCTCGCACGGGCGGGCGGTGCTCAGCGTGGTGACCGGCAGCGGGCTGGCGCAGCTGTGCGGGCAGGCCGGGTCGGTGGTGCTGGAGGCCGATCCGGACCGTCCGCCGGTGAGCGCCGAGCTGGTCGCCGCGGTGCACCGCTGCGGGGCCCGCGAGGTCGTCCTGCTGCTCAACGACCCGGAGCTGCGGCCCGCCGCCGGTGCGGCCGCCGACCAGCTGCGCGAGGAGGGCGTGCGGATCGCCGTGCTGCCCACCCGCTCCCCGGTGCAGGGCCTGGCGGCGCTGGCCGTGCACGACGCCGGGCGGCGCTTCGACGAGGACGTGGTGGCGATGACCTCCGCGGCGGGCGCCACCCGGTACGCCGAACTGGCCGTCGCCGAGGGCGAGTCCTGGACGATGGCGGGCGTCTGCCAGGCGGGCGACGTGCTCGGCCTGATCGACGGCGACGTCGCGGTGATCGGCGCCGACCTCACCGAGACCGCGCTGACCGTGCTCGACCGGATGATCGCGGCCGGCGGCGAACTGGTCACCCTGGTGCTGGGCGAGGAGGCCCCCGAGGACCTCGCCGACCGCCTGATCGCGCACGCCCGGCGCACCCGCCCCGAGGTCGACACCGTCGCGTACCGGGGCGGGCAGGAGTCCGCCCCGCTGCTCATCGGGGTGGAGTGAGCCGGGCCGTCGGTCCGGTGGTGTGAAATGGGACGCCATGGGCGCTCTCGATGAACCGCTGAAGGAACTGGTCGGCGACCGCACCGCGAAGGTGCTGGCCGACGGTCTCAAGCTGCGCACGGTCGGCGACCTGCTGCACCACTACCCGCGCCGGTACGTCGAGCGCGGGCAGCTCACCAGCCTGGACGAGCTGGAGGTGGACGAGCACGTCACGGTGCTGGCCCGGATCGAGAAGGTCACGCTGATCCCGTTCCGCGGCCGCAAGGGCGACCGGCTGGAGGTGGTGGTCACCGACGGCCGCTCGAAGCTCTCGCTGGTGTTCTTCAACCAGGGCTGGCGGCAGAAGGACCTCCGCCCCGGCCAGCAGGGCCTGTTCGCGGGCAAGGTCGGCCTGTTCAACCGCACCCGCCAACTCGCCTCGCCCGACTACCAGTTGATCGACGACGAGGAGGGCTCCTCGGCGGCGAAGCAGTTCGCGGGGCGGCTCATCCCGGTCTACCCGGCCAGCGCCCAGATGCCCAGCTGGAAGCTCGCCCTGTGCGTGGAGATGGCCCTCACCAAGCACCTCGCCGACGTCGGCGAACCGCTGCCCGCCGAACTGCGCGCCGAGCACGGCCTGATCCCGCTGCCCGAGGCGCTGGAGCTGATCCACCGCCCGCGCGACCAGGCCGAGAAGGAGCGCGCCCAGGCCCGGCTGCGCTGGGACGAGGCGTTCGTCCTGCAGGTCGCCCTGGCCCAGCGCCGGGCCGCCGACTCCGCGCTGCCCGCCGTCCCGCGCCGCCCCGTCCCCGGCGGGGTGCTGGACGCCTTCGACGAGCGGCTGCCGTTCACCCTCACCGACGGCCAGCGCAGGGTCTGCGCCGAGATCTTCGCCGACCTGGCCACCGAGCACCCGATGCACCGGCTGCTGCAGGGCGAGGTCGGCTCGGGCAAGACCCTGGTGGCGCTGCGCGCCATGCTCACCGTGGTCGACAGCGGCGGGCAGGCCGTGCTGCTGGCGCCGACCGAGGTGCTGGCCCAGCAGCACCACCGTTCGATCGTCGAGATGATGGGCGACCTCGCCGAGGCCGGGATGATCGGCGGCTCCGAGATCGGCACCCGGGTCGCGCTGCTGACCGGCTCGATGGGCGCCGCCGCCCGCCGCGGAGCGCTGCTGGACATGGCCTCCGGCAAGGCCGGGATCACCATCGGCACCCACGCCCTGATCGAGGACCGGGTGCAGTTCGCCGACCTCGGCCTGGTCGTGGTCGACGAGCAGCACCGCTTCGGCGTCGAGCAGCGCGACGCGCTGCGCGCCAAGGGCGAGCAGCCCCCGCACCTGCTGGTGATGACCGCCACGCCGATCCCGCGCACCGTCGCGATGACCGTCTTCGGAGACCTGGAGACCTCCGTCCTGGACCAGCTGCCCTCCGGCCGCTCGCCGATCTCCACCCACGTCGTCCCGGCCCTGGAGAAGCCCAACTTCCTCGTCCGGGCCTGGGAGCGGGTCCGCGAGGAGGTCGGCAAGGGCCACCAGGCGTACGTGGTCTGCCCGCGGATCGGGGACGAGGAGGAGCCCGCGAAGGGCAGGAGGAAGCGCAAGGAGGAGCCCGAGGAGGTCGGCGGCGCCGACGGCGAGGAGCGGCGGCCGCCGCTGGCCGTGGTGGAGACCGCGGAGAAGCTCGCCGAGGGGCCGCTGGCCGGGCTGCGGGTGGAGGTCCTGCACGGCAGGCTGGCGCCCGAGGCCAAGGACGACGTGATGCGCCGCTTCGCCGCCGGTGAGGTGGACGTGCTGGTCGCCACCACCGTCATCGAGGTCGGCGTCAACGTGCCGAACTCCACCGTCATGGTGATCATGGACGCCGACCGGTTCGGCGTCTCCCAGCTGCACCAGCTGCGCGGCCGGGTCGGCCGCGGCTCCGCCCCCGGGCTGTGCCTGCTGGTCAGCGACATGCCCGCGGCCAGCGCCGCCCGGGCCCGGCTGGACGCGGTGGCCGGCACCCTGGACGGCTTCGCGCTCTCCCGGATCGACCTCGAACAGCGCCGCGAGGGCGACGTGCTCGGCCAGGCCCAGTCCGGCGTGAAGTCCTCGCTCAAGGTGCTCTCGGTGCTGGAGGACGAGGAGGTCATCGCCACCGCCCGCGCCGAGGCCACCCGGCTGGTCGCCGCCGACCCCGCGCTGGAGGCCCACCCGGAGCTGCGCACCGCCCTGGAGAGCCTGCTCGACGAGGACCGCGCGGAGTACCTGGAGAAGGGCTGAGGCCGGTCGTTCGGACACCCCGGTTGTCAGTGCCTCGCGAGAGGATGTACTTGTTCGGGGCGCACCCCAAGTCGCGTCCCCGGCGCCAGAATTGGGGGTCATTGCATGGCATTCCGTCACCTCAACGAGCTCCCGCTCGGCGACAAGGTCTTCCGGATCGAGGTCGCCAGCGAGGACGACCGCGAAGTCACCCTCACCCTGACCGGCTGGCGCGAGGGCAACTCCGCCAACCCGGTCGCCTCCGGCAAGCTCCGCCTCCCGGTGGAGGACGTCGCCTCGCTGCGCATCGCGCTCAACCGCGCCCTGCGTGCGCTGGCCATCGTCGCCGACGTCTCCGAGCCGATCCCCGACCGGGACGTGCTCCGCGAGCTCTACCCCGGCCACGGCGCCCCCTGGGTGCCGCAGCACGAGGAGGAGCTGGTCCGCCGCTTCCACGACGGCGAGACCGTCGCCCGGATCGCCGCCCGCTACGGCCGCACGCCCGACTCCGTCCGCACCAAGCTGCGCGAGCTCGGCCACGACCCGCGCCGCCCCGAGTACTGCCCGCCCGACGGCTGCCTGTCCTGGTCGCGCTACGCCTCGCCGACGCTGCTGGGCGCCGCCGCCAACGAGTGAGTCCGCGGGGGAGGTGAGGAGCCGCGCGCCCGGCCGTGCCCGTTTCGTCGGCTATGGTCGGGCGCGCAGTTCCTCGCGCCCCTGCTGTCATAAGGACTCGCCATGCCTCGCGTGATCGCCGGCCGTGCCGGAGGCCGCCGTCTCGCCGTGCCGCCCGGCCGGAACACCCGTCCGACCTCCGACAAGGCGCGGGAGGCGATGTTCTCCACCGTCGAGGCGCTGCACGGTCCGGTCACCGGGGCCCGGATGCTCGACCTGTTCGCCGGCAGCGGCGCGGTCGGGCTGGAGGCGCTCTCCCGCGGGGCGGCGCACGCCCTGCTGGTGGAGGCGGACGCGAGCGCGGTGCGCACCGTCCGGGAGAACGTCCGGACGCTGGGCCTGCCTGGCGCCGAGGTGCGGGCCGACCGGGCCGAGAAGGTGATCGCGGGCGCGCCCCCGGCCGAGCCGTACGACCTGGTGTTCCTGGATCCGCCGTACGCGGTGGAGGACGCCGTGCTGCGGGAGATGCTGGTCACACTCCGCTCGGGGGGCTGGCTGTCCGCCGACGTTCTCGTCACCGTGGAACGCAGCACCCGCGGCGGCGAGTTCGCCTGGCCGGACGGCTTCGAGGGGCTGCGCTCGCGCAGGTACGGCGAGGGCACGCTCTGGTACGGTCGCGCCGCCGACGGGACTGACCAAGACTCGTAGCAGGACACCCCGCCCCACAAGGGAGCTCACGCATGCGCCGCGCCGTCTGTCCGGGGTCCTTCGACCCCATCACCAACGGACACCTCGACATCATCGAGCGGGCCTCCAAGCTGTACGACGTGGTGCACGTCGCGGTGCTGATCAACCGCAACAAGCAGGGCATGTTCTCCATCGAGGAGCGGATCGGCCTGATCGCGGAGACCACCGCGCACCTGGGCAACATCGAGGTGGAGTCGCACAGCGGCCTGCTGGTGGACTTCTGCCGCGAGCGCGGCATCCCGGCGATCATCAAGGGCCTGCGGGCGGCCGGCGACTTCGACTACGAGTTGCAGATGGCCCAGATGAACCACGGGCTGACCGGCGTGGAGACGCTCTTCGTGCCGACCTCGCCGACGTACAGCTTCCTGTCCTCCAGCCTGGTCAAGGAGGTCGCCTCGCTGGGCGGGGACGTCTCGCACCTGCTGCCCCCCACGGTGCACCGGCGGCTGGTCGAGCGGATCGCCGAACGGCGCAACTGAGCAGGGCGTTGCGAGCGGTGGGGTGGGTGGCCGTACAGTCTGTACTCCCGGCCCCGGGGCCGCACCCAGCGGTCTTCCGGGCACTGCCTCCGCCGCACCTCGGCGGCACACGGAAAGACTGAATGCGCCCGTGGACGTGCAGCAGAAACTCGACGAGATCATCGCCGTGGTCGAGAAGGCCAAGGCGATGCCGATGTCGTCGTCCTGCGTGGTCAACCGTGCCGAGTTGACCGGACTCCTCCGCGACCTGCGGGAGACCATGCCCGCGGAACTCGCCCAGGCCCAGTCGGTGGTGGCCGACCACCAGCAGATGGTGGCCGACGCCCGGGAGCAGGCCGACCGGATCATCCGCGGCGCGCACGACGAGCGCGGCTCGCTGATCTCCGACACCGAGGTGGTCCGGCAGGCCCAGGCCGAGGCGGACCGGATCCTCGCCGAGGCGCGGGCCGAGGTGCAGGCCAAGCGGGCCGAGGCCGACGACTACGTCGACTCCAAGCTGGCCAACTTCGAGGTGGTGCTCACCAAGACGCTCGGCGCGGTCGGCCGCGGCCGGCAGAAGCTGCGCGGCGAGTCCGGGGTGTACGAGCCGGAGGCGGACGGCGCCGAGGACGGCGAGGAGTTCCGCCCGCGGATCAGCCCCAGCCCGGAGGCCGACGAGTACGTCGACGTGAAGCTGGCCACCCTGGAGGCGGTGCTCTCCGCCACCCTGGAGGCCGTCGGCAAGGGCCGCGACAAGCTGCTCGGCAAGGCCCCGATCGACGAGCTGGGCGCCTACCTGGCCGCCGCCGACGAGGCCCAGCAGCTCAAGGACCGCGCCGAGGCGGTCGCGGCCGGCTTCGCCGCCGGCGACGGGCCCGAGCACGAGCAGCAGCCGCAGAACTGGTACGGGGACGTCCCGCAGCAGCAGTCCTGGCCCGAGCAGACCCCGGCCGCGGCCGGCTGGCAGCAGCCCGGCGAGGACCCGTACGCCCAGCCGCAGGTCCCGCAGTACGCCGAGGCGTACGGCGGCGGCTACGACCCGGCGGCGGCCCCGCAGGCCGACCCGTACGGCCAGCCCTACGGGCACCAGCAGCCGGTCGACCCGTACTACCAGCAGCCGCAGTACCAGCAGCCGCAGGGCTTCGACCAGTGGGGCAACCCGCTGCCCGCCGACCCGTACGGCTACCCGCAGCAGCCCCAGCAGCAGCCGCAGCTGCCGCAGCAGCAGGGCGGGCTGGACGAGACCAGCTTCTTCGACACCAGCATGATCGACATGACCAGGCTCCGGGAGCTGGGCGGCCGCTGAGGGGCGAGTTGGGTTCGGCGTGGACTCTCCGGTAGTCTGACTGCTCCGGCCTGTTCGCGCCGGGTTCGCCGCGCGCCCGCTTCCGGGCCGCCGCACCGCAGGAACGTCGAAACCCGCGCCACGCAGGGATGCGTGCCGCCACCAGGAAGTCAGGAAACCTTGAACCGCCTCGACCACCGCGACCCGCTCGTGTTCGACACGCACGAGCTCGGACGTCGCCCCGGCTCGCTGCGCAAGGTCTCCCGCACCCTGGAGGCCCCGGCGGAGCTCGGCATCGCGGACGTGATCGGCGTTCCCGAGAAGAGCGAGATCAAGCTGGAGCTCCGCCTGGAGTCCGTGGTCGAGGGCGTGCTGGTCACCGGCACCGCCGAGGCCCACGTGACCGGAGAGTGCTCCCGCTGCCTGGAGCCGGTGGAGGACGACCTGGAGGTCGACTTCCAGGAGCTGTACTACTACCCGGAGTCCGAGGAGCGTCACCGCGCGGTCGCGGGGGACGACTTCGACGAGGAGTCCGAGGACGAGACTTACCGCCTGGAGGGCGACCTGTTCGACCTCCAGCCGGTGCTGCGTGACGCGGTGGTGCTCGCACTGCCGCTGCAGCCGGTGTGCCAGGACGACTGCCTGGGTCTGTGCTCCGAGTGCGGGGCCCGCCTGAGCGACGACCCGGCGCACCACCACGACGCCGCCGACCCCCGGTGGGCGGCTCTGCAGGGACTCTCCGCCGCCCCCGGCGACGAGGGTGACGAGGAATAAGACACAGCGGTGCCCGTGAGGGCCCCCGCCGTAGAACCAGGAGATTTACCGTGGCTGTTCCGAAGCGGAAGATGTCGCGCAGCAACACGCGTCACCGCCGTTCCAACTGGAAGGCCGTCGCGCCCGCGCTCGTCGCGTGCGACCGCTGCCACGAGCCGAAGCTCTCGCACATCGCGTGCCCGAGCTGCGGCACGTACAACCGTCGCCAGGTCCTCTCGGTCTGATCGGCGGGGTGCACGGATCGATGTCGGAAGCTGGTAGTTCCTCCCGCAAGCCGAACCCCGGGACCAACGGGGGCAAGGGCGGTGGGCCGGCCTCGACCGAATACGACGTCCTGGAAGGGCGCCTCGGGTACCCGCTCGAGCGCGCCCTTCTGGTACGCGCCCTGACCCACCGCTCGTACGCGTACGAGAACGGCGGGCTGCCCACCAACGAGCGCCTGGAGTTCCTCGGCGACTCGGTGCTGGGCCTCGTGGTGACCGACACCCTCTACCGCCTCCACCCGGAGGTCGCCGAGGGCACGCTCGCCAAACTCCGCGCCGCGGTGGTCAACTCCCGCGCGCTCGCCGAGGTCGGCCGCGGCCTGGACCTCGGTGCCTTCATCCGGCTCGGCAAGGGCGAAGAGGGCACCGGCGGCCGCGACAAGTCGTCGATCCTCGCCGACACCGTCGAGGCCGTGATCGGCGCGATCTACCTGGACCAGGGCCTGGAAGCGGCCACCGAGTTCGTCCACCGGCTGTTCGACCCGCTGATCGCGGAATCCGCGCAGCTCGGCGCCGGACTCGACTGGAAGACCAGCCTCCAGGAGCTCACCGCCGCCGTCGGCCTGGGCGTCCCCGAGTACGTGGTCACCGAGTCCGGCCCGGACCACGAGAAGACCTTCACCGCCGCGGCCCGGGTGGCCGGCCAGGACTACGGCTCCGGCAGCGGACGCTCGAAGAAGGAGGCCGAGCAGAAGGCCGCCGAGTCCGCCTGGCGCACCATCAAGGCCGAGAACGAGGCCGCGCAGCCCGCTGCCGCCGTCGGCGAGTCCGCCGCGACGGTCTGAGCGGAGCGCCGTGCCCGAACTGCCCGAGGTCGAGGTCGTCCGCCGCGGTCTGGCCCGCTGGGCCGCCGGACGCACCGTCGCCGACGTCCAGGTGCTGCACCCGCGCGCCGTGCGCCGCCAGCCCGGCGGCGCCGACGAGTTCGCCGCCCTGCTGCGCGGCCGCACCCTCGGCGAACCGCAGCGCCGCGGCAAGTACCTGTGGGTGCCGCTCGGCGACGGCCTCTCGATGGTCGGACACCTCGGCATGAGCGGCCAACTCCTCGTCCAGGAACCGGAGATGGCCGACTCCGTGCACCTGCGGGCCCGGCTCCGGTTCGCCGACGGCGGCACCGAGCTGCGCTTCGTCGACCAGCGCACCTTCGGCGGCCTGGCCGTCGAGGAGGCCGAGGCCGACGACCCCGAGGCCACCCCCGTCTCGCTCGCCCACATCGCCCGCGACCCGCTCGACGCCCGCTTCGACGACGACGCCTTCGCCCGCGCGCTGCGTGCCCGGCGCACCACCGTCAAGCGGGCCCTGCTCGACCAGACCCTGGTCAGCGGCGTCGGCAACATCTACGCCGACGAGGCGCTGTGGCGCAGCCGCCTGCACTACGACCGCCCCACCGCCACCCTCACCCGCCCCGCCGCGCTCGAACTCCTCGGCCACGCCCGGGACGTCATGACCGCGGCGCTGGCCGTCGGCGGGACGAGCTTCGACTCGATGTACGTCAACGTCAACGGCGAGAGCGGCTACTTCTCCCGCGACCTCGACGCGTACGGCCGCGAGGGGCAGCCCTGCCGCCGCTGCGGCACCGCGATGCGCCGGGACGCCTGGATGAACCGCTCCAGCTACTCCTGCCCCGGCTGCCAGCGCCCGCCCCGGGCCTGAGGCCGTCCGCGCCCGGCCCCGGGCGCTCCGCTCCACGGCCGCCCGGTCAGTTCGGCCTCCCGGCGGGCGCCCTCTCCTCCTCGGCGGCCGCGTGCAGCGCGCCGCCCTCCTCGCCGAAGTAGGCCACGCCGACGGCGCTGACCACCGCCAGCACGAAGCCGAGGGCGGCCAGCCAGCCCAGGCCGTCCCGGGAGGAGTCGCCCAGCCAGAGCACGCCCACCGCGCCGGGGACGACGGTCTCGCCGACCACCAGGGCGGCGGTCGCGCCGTTCACCGAGCCGATCTGCAGGGCCACCGTGTGCAGGTACATCCCGCCCAGGCCGCCGACCAGCACGGCGTACAGCGCGGGGTCGGCGAGCAGCGCGCCGAGGTCGAACGGCTGCACGCCGTCCAGGACCCGCACGCCGATGCCCAGCGCGCCGAAGCCCAGGCCGGAGAGCAGGCCCGCCACGATCGCCCCGCCCGCCCCGAGCCGGCGCACCACCAGCGAGCCGCCCGCGATCAGCACCGCGGAGCCGATCAGCAGCGCCCAGTGGAAGGTCCGGGCCGCCTCGTGCCCGCCCTCCGGGCCGGCGGCCACCGCGAGCAGCACCAGCGCGCCGCACAGGATCCCGATCGACAGCCACTCCAACTGGCGCAGCCGCAGGCCCAGCAGCTTCACCGACAGCACCGCCGTGATCACCAGGTTGGCGCTGATGATGGTCTGCGACAGGAACAGCGGCAGCAGCCGGGCGGCCAGCGCGCCCAGGCCGAAGCCGATGAAGTCCAGCACCGTGCCGAGGATGAACTCCCAGGTGACGGCGGCCTTCGCGGTCGAGGACAGGCTCGGCCCGCCGTGCTCGGTGACGGTGCCGGAGGCCGCCTCCTGCCGGGCGGAGCGGCGGGCGCCGAGGGCCTGCAGCACCGACCCGGTGCCGTAGCAGGCGGACGCCGCGACGGCGGTGACGAGGCCGAGGAACACCAGGGGTCTCCTGTCGGGGTGGGCTTGGCGGCGCGGGGGCCGGGAACTGCGGAAGATCGTCACCACTATGCCCGCTCCGGGGCCCCGACCGGGACGCCGGGCGCCAACTCCGGCCGGTCGGCGGGGGTTCCGGCGGTCCGCCTCGCCCTGGAGTAGGGGGTGGCACCGGGAGCGGGGTCCGGTCGGAGGAGCGCGTGTCGCCGGGCGGGAGACCGGTACGGTCGGGACATGAGAACCGTGCTCCGCCGCTCCCGCGCCACCGGGCCCGCCGCCGTCCTCCTGTCGGCGCTGCTCGGCCTGCTGATGGCGCTCGTGCCGTCCGCGCCCGCGTCGGCGTCCGGCCTGAACGACGCGGCCGACGCCATGAAGCGGGTCCAGCTCTACGTCGACCCGTCGATGAGCAGCCGCTTCTCCCCGGAGCAGGCGGCCGCGCTGGCGAAGAAGCTCAAGGACGTCGACAAGCCGATCTACGTCGCGGTGCTGCCCGACAGCCCCGCCTACCCGACGGAGAACCTGTTCGTCGACCTCCGCACCAAGGTCGGCGCCGCCGGTGTCTACGCGATCTGGCGCGGCGACCGGTTCCAGGCCCAGTCCACCGGCCCCCAGGTGCTGGACCAGGCCACGGTCCGGAACCTGGCCGGGGCCGCGTACCGCTCCAACGGCGGGAACATCGACGCCACCCTGAACGAGTTCGTCGACGGGGCCGCGGAGAAGGTCAAGGGCGACGGCCCGCAGCACAGCACCTCGATCGCCTGGGTGCTCGTCCCGGTGCTGCTGGTCGCGGTGGTCGGCGCGGGCGCCCTCCTGCTGGTCCGCCGCACCAGGAAGCGCCGGGAGGAGCAGGCCCGGGCCGAGCTCGCCCAGCTGCGCACCGTGGTGGACGAGGACATCACCGCGTTCGGCGAGGAGCTCGACCGGCTCGACTTCGACCCCGGCGCCCCCGACGCGGACGACGCCCAGCGCACCGACTACACCGCCGCGCTGGACGCCTACGACCGCGCCAAGCGGACCATGGACGCGGCGGAGCGGCCCGCGGACGTCCGCCCGGTGACCGAGGCGCTGGAGCAGGGCCGGTTCGCGCTGGCCACCCTGGCCGCCCGCCGCGAGGGCCGCCCGCTGCCCGAGCGCCGCGTCCCGTGCTTCTTCGACCCGCGGCACGGCCCCTCCACCACCGACGTGCAGTGGGCCCCGCCCGGTGGCGCCCCGCGCTCCGTCCCGGCCTGCGCCGACGACGCGGCCCGGATCTCCGGCGGCGGGGAGCCGCAGGTCCGCACCGTGGAGACCGCGGACGGCCACCAGCCGTACTGGGACGCGGGCCCCGCCTACCGCCCCTGGGCGGGCGGCTACTTCGGCGGCGGCCTGCTGCCCGGCCTGCTGGTCGGCACCGTGCTCGGCTCGGCGCTCGCCACCCCCGGCTACGCCTACGCGGACGACCACGGTTCCGGCGGTGGCGAGTACCCGGGCGACGATTTCGACCCCGACGGCGGCGGCAGCGACTTCGACGGCGGCGGCAGCGACTTCGACGGCGGCGGCTTCGACGGTGGCGGCAGTGACTTCGGCGGGGACGACTTCGGCGGCTTCGGCGGGGACGACTTCGGCGGTTTCGGGGGCTGACCGCCGCCCGCTCACCCGCCCGACGGCCCCCGGCCGCCGTCCCCGGACGGCACGGGGGCCGTCCGCACCTCCGGGGCCGGACCGGGGGCGGCGACGACCGGCTCCCGGCGGCCCAGCAGCGCCAGCACCGCCGCGCAGGAGGCCAGCTGCCAGGCCGCGCCCCAGCCCAGCACCGTCCGCGCCCCGACCGCCGCCGCGAGCGGGCCGGCCAGCGCCAGCCCCACCGGCCCGAACGCGAACGCCCCCAGCGTCACGTACGCGCCGACCCGGCCCAGCGCCCGCGGCGGGACGTGGCGCTGCACCAGGGTGGAGAACAGGCTGCCGGAGACGATCGAGGTCACCCCCGCCCCGGCCGCCGCCGCCATCACCAGCGGCAGCGGACCGCCGAGCGCCAGCGCCCCGGAGGGCAGCGCCCATCCGGCCGTCACCACCAGCACCGTGCGCAGCGGCCGCCGCGGCTGCCGCCCGAGCAGCACCAGCCCGCCCAGCACCGCGCCCGCCCCGTACGCGCCCATCACCGCGCCCCAGCCGCCCGCCCCGCCGAGGTGCTCGCGGGCCAGCACCGGGCCCAGCACCAGGAACGGCGCCCACACCAGCAGGTTGAACAGGCAGCCCTGCAGCACGCTCGCCCACAGCCACCGCCGGGAGCGGAACTCGCCCCAGCCGTCCCGCAGTTCGGCCAGCAGCCCGGGCCCGGCGGCGCCGCCGGGGGCGGCCGGGACGCGCAGCGGGGCCAGCGCCGCCAGGCCCGCCGCGTAGGAGGCGGCGTCGAGCAGCAGCACCCAGCCCGGTCCGGCGGTGGCGGTCAGCAGGCCCGCCAGGGCCGGACCGGCCACCGCGGCGCCGTTGCGGGCGATGCCCAGCAGCGCGTTGGCGTCGGCCAGTTCGGCGGCCGGGACGAGCCGCGGCAGCAGCGCGTCCAGCGCGGGCAGGAACACCGCCTCGCCCAGCCCCCACAGCACCATCAGCGCCGCCAGTGCCCACACCGTCCCGTGCCCGGCGAACAGCAGCGCGGCGGTGGCCGCCTGGGTCGCGCAGCGCAGCCCGTCCGAGCCGAGCATCGTCCGGCGCGGGCCCAGCCGGTCCGCGGCCGCCCCGCCGAGCACCAGCAGCAGCACGATCGGCACGATCCGGGCCGCCATCACCACGCCGAGCCCGGAGCCGCCGCCCCCGCCGTCCAGCACCGCGAAGGCGACCGCGACGGAGGCGGTGGAGGAGCCGAACAGCGAGACGGCGTACCCGGTGAAGAAGAGGCGGAAGGGCCGCCCGCGCAGGACGGCGAGGCGCCGTGGGATCAGTGGCATGACCGGCAGGCTGCCCGGTCGCCGGGCCGCCCGGCAAGAGGTCCGGCCGGAAAAGTTGAGCGGATCGGCATCAATTTTTCAGGGGTGGGGATCTGACGCAGTAAATAAGTGGATTTACCGCAGTCGGAGCGGATGTTGACGGCTCGATGGGAAAGCGGATTTACTGCGGGTATGACACCCGTGGAGTTCGCCGTCGCCGCCGAGCACTACCTGGCGGGGGCCCCGCTCGCGGAGGGCTCCCGGCGGGTCTACCGGATCGCCCTGCACACCTGGGCCTGGCTGCTGGTCGGCCGCACCCCGCCGACCGGCGCCGAGCGGCGGCGGGCCGCCCCGCCGGTGCTGCCGCTCGCCCTGCTGGACGGGCCCGACGCGCCCGAGCGGGTCGCCGCCGCGTTCGCCGAACGGGCCGCCGCGGTCGGGGCGCGCACCGCCAACCGCGAACTGTCCGCGCTGCGGGCCGCCCTGCGCTGGTGGTGCGCGTGCGGCTGGCTGGCCGCCGACCCGGCCGCGGGGGTGCGCCCGCTGCCGACCACCCCCGCCGACCCGGCCGGGAGCCTCGACGAGGAGCGGCTGCGGGCGGTGTTCGCCCTGCGGGTCCCGCTGCGCGAGAAGGTGCTCTGGCACCTCGTCCGGGAGAGCGGCGCACCGATCGAACGGCTGCTGGCGCTGGACGTGGACCGGCTCGACCTGCCGAACCGGCAGGCCCGCGCCGCCCCCGGGCAGCCCCCGCTGCACTGGCGCGGCGGCACCGCCCGGCTGCTGCCGCTGCTGGTGGCCGGGCGCACCGCGGGCCCGCTGTTCCTCACCGACCGGCGCGCCCCGTCCGGCACCCCCGCCGCCGACCGCTGCCCGCTCACCGGGCGCGGCCGCCTCTCCTACCGGCGGGCGGCCGAGCTGTTCACCGCCGCCACCGCCCCGCTGGACCCGGCCGGCCGGGGCTGGACGCTGCACGCGCTGGCCGAGCCGCGCCGCTGAGGGCGGGCCGCGCGGTGGGCGGCGCGCGCGGTGCGCCCGGTCGTGCGGTGGGCGGGCCGTGCGGTGGGGAGCGTGGGGTGACGGGTCGCGCGGTGGTGGGGAGGGTCGGTGGAAGGGGCGTGAAACCCGTTCCGGGCGCCCCCGAAGTGCCCGACTATGGTCGACACATGCAAGGTCACGACAGCCACCGATCCGTCCGCGCCACCATCTGGGTGCGCGGGCGCGTCCAGCAGGTGGGGTTCCGCTGGTGGACCAGGGCCAGGGCCCTGGAGATCGGGCTGACGGGTTACACGAGCAACCTCGGGGACGGCCGCGTCCAGGTCGTCGCCGAGGGGTCGCGCGCCGACTGCGAGCGCCTGCTCGCCGCGCTGCGCGGGCCCGGAACGCCTGGTCAGGTCAGCGGGGTCACCGAGATCTGGACCGCCGTGGGCGACGGGTACGAGGGCTTCGCGATCCGATGAGCACACCGCAGTTGCCGGCGGGAGGAGAGCCCCCGGCAACTGCCGGTGTCACGGGGTTGCCATCGTGGCGCACTCGTGGTTGACTCCGCAGACGTAGTGATCCACTAGCCCGGCCGATGGCGTGAGGTTCCCGCCATGCAGGTGACAGGGCCGCGGTAGCGTGCGGTGATCGTGTTGACCCGTACGGTCTTTGGTGAGACGCTGGAAACCCGCGCACAGGTTTGCGTTTAACCGGCGAGGCCACGCCTGTGAGTGTGTCACTCACCAGCGGATGCCCTCGTAGTGCCCAGCCAGCACGTCCGGCGCGCAGACGCGTGCGTATCCCTTCCCCCAAAGACCCACCGTACACGGTTCGGTCACTCAGCGTGGAGGACCACACATCATGGCAAAGGCGCTTCTCGGGTACGTCGGCGGCCCCGACCCGCGAATGCTCTCCGAGATGCGACGGTTGCAGCAGCGCGTCCAGGACCTGGAGAACGAGCTCGTGAAGCTCCAGGCCGAGAACGACGCCCTGTCCGCCGTCGCCGACGAGCACTCGCTGCTCAGCAGCATCGACCTGGACCAGCGCGAGCCGGCCCTGACCTGATCGCTCGCGGCCGTCAGGATCGACGCAGTCGTGCGCTGAGCTTCCCCCCGGCGAGGGGATGGCAGCCTGCAAGGGACGTCCGGAGCGGACGTCCCTTCGTCGTGTCCACGCCGGTCCGCTGCCCAGAGACTGCCCGACCCGCCGCACGGCCAAACCACCGCCTGGAGTCCGTCGGCGGTGCGGCCGGATACAGTCGCAGGCGGCGGGCCGTCCCGGAGCGGGACGGCAGGTGGCGTGGCCGCGGCGCGGCGGCCGGCGGCGCGGCGAGGAGGACGGTCGGGTGCACCTCAAGAGCCTGACCCTGCGCGGGTTCAAGTCCTTCGCCTCGGCGACCACCCTGCGCTTCGAACCCGGCATCACCTGCGTGGTCGGCCCCAACGGCTCCGGCAAGTCCAACGTCGTCGACGCGCTCTCCTGGGTGATGGGCGAACAGGGCGCCAAGTCGCTGCGCGGCGGCAAGATGGAGGACGTCATCTTCGCGGGCACCAGCGGGCGCCCCCCGCTCGGCCGCGCCGAGGTCAGCCTCACCATCGACAACACCGACGGCGCCCTGCCGATCGACTACTCCGAAGTCACCATCACCCGGACGATGTTCCGCAACGGCGGCAGCGAGTACGCGCTCAACGGCACCGTCTGCCGACTGCTCGACATCCAGGAACTGCTCTCCGACTCCGGCATCGGCCGCGAGATGCACGTCATCGTCGGCCAGGGCCAGCTCGACTCCGTCCTGCACGCCGACCCGATGGGGCGGCGCGCCTTCATCGAGGAGGCGGCCGGCGTCCTCAAGCACCGCAAGCGCAAGGAGAAGGCGCTGCGGAAGCTCGACGCGATGCAGACCAACCTCAACCGCGTCCAGGACCTGGTCTCCGAACTGCGCCGCCAGCTCGGCCCGTTGGGCCGCCAGGCGAAGATCGCCCGACGCGCCGCGGGCATCCAGGCCGAACTGCGCGACGCCCGGCTGCGGCTGCTCGCCGACGACCTGCTCACCCTGCGCCGCGCCGTCGAGGCCGAGGTCGCCGACGAGATCGCACTGGGGCTGCGCCGCACCACCGTCGAACAGCAGCTCGCCGCCGCCCTCCAGCGCGAGGCCGTCCTGGAGGCCCAGGTCGAACAGCTCGGGCCCGCCCTGGAGGCCGCCCGGCAGACCTGGTACCGGCTCTCCTCGCTCGCCGAGCGCACCCGCGGCACCGTCGGACTCGCCGAGGCCCGGGTGCGCGCCGCCGCCACCGCCGGACAGTTGGAGGAGCACCGCGGCCGCGACCCGGAGGACCTGGAGCGGGAGGCCGCCGAGGTGCGCGAGGAGGAGGCCGCCCTCGAAGCGGCCCTGGAGCAGGCGCAGGACGCGCTGGCCGAGGCCGTCGAGGAGCGCGCCGACCTCGAACGCGCCCTGGCCGCCGAGGAGAACAGGCTCAGGGCCGCCGCCCGGGCCATCGCCGACCGGCGCGAGGGACTCGCCCGCCTGCAGGGCGCCGCGGCCGCCGCCCGCTCCCGGGCCACCGCCGCCGAGGCCGAGGCCGAGCGGCTCGCCACCGCCCGCGACGAGGCCCTGCTGCGGGCCGCCTCCGCCCAGCAGGAGTACGAGCGACTCCGGGAACGGCACCAGGAGTTCACCGCGGGGGAGGGGGAGAGCGAGGAGCGCCACGACCGGGCCCGCGGCGAACTGCAGGCCGCCGAACGGGCGGTCGCGACGGCCCGCGAGGCGCTCGCCGCCGCCGAGCAGGAACGCGCCGCGCTCACCGCCCGGCACGACGCGCTCGCCCTCGGCCTGCGCCGCAAGGACGGCAGCGCCGCCCTGCTGGAACGCCCCGGCGTCCTCGGTCCCGCCGCCGAACTCCTCACCGTCGCCCCCGGGTTCGAACTCGCCCTGGCCGCCGCGCTCGGCCCCGCCGCCGAAGCCGTCGCCGTCCCCGACGCGGACGGCGCCGCCGACGCCCTGGCCTGGCTGCGCACCGCCGACGCCGGGCGGGCCGCCCTGCTGATCGCCGACGGTCCGGACCCCGCCGCGCCCGGGGCGCAGCCGCCCGCCCAGCCGCCCGCCGGAGCGACGTGGGCCGGCTCCCTGGTCGACGGGCCGCCCGCCGTCGCGGCCGCCGCCCGACGGCTGCTGGAACGCACCGCCGTGGTCGAGGACCTGGACGCCGCCCGGCGGTTGACCGCCGCCCACCCGCAGTGGAGCGCCGTCACCCGGGACGGCGACCTGCTCTCCGCCGCCCTCGCCCACGGCGGCTCGCCCGGCGCGCCCAGCCCGCTGGAGACCCGGGCCGCCGTCGCCGAGGCCGCCCGCGGCATCGAGGAACTCGACGCCCGCTGCCGGCAGTTGGCGGCGGAACTCGCCGCCGCCCGCGAACGCCGGGCCGCACTCGCGTCCGAGGTCGAGCAGTTGACCGCCCTCCGGCGCCGCGGCGAACAGCGCCGGGCCGAACTCGCCGGGGCCCTCGGCCGCTCCGGCGGCGCCGCCCGGGCCGCCGCCGACGAGGCCGAACGCACCGCCGACGCCGCCGCCAAGGCCGAGAGCGGCCTCGCCGGGGCCCGCACCGCCGCCGAGGAGCTCGCCGCCCGCCTCGCCACCGCCGAGGAGCTCGCCGAGGACGGCGAGGACGAACCCGACCCCGCCGAACGCGACCGGCTCGCCGCCGCCGGAGCCGCCGCCCGGCAGGCCGAGATGGAGTCCCGGCTCGCCGTCCGCACCCACGAGGAGCGCGTCCGCAACCTGGCCGGCCGCGCCGACCGGCTCGACCGCGCCGCCCGCGCCGAACGCGAGGCCCGCGCCCGCGCCGCCGAGCGCCGCGACCGCGCCCGCCGGGAGGCCGCCGTCGCCACCGCCGTCGCCACCGGCGCCCGCCACCTGCTCGGCCGGATCGAGGGGACCCTCGCCGCCGCCGAGGCCGAACGCGCCGCCGTCGAGGCCGACCGCGCCGCCCGCGAGGCCGAGCTGCGTCAGTTCCGCGAGCACGGCCGCGAACTCAAGGCCGAACTCGACCGCCTGGTCGACGCCGGCCACCGCGACGAGGTGCTGCGCGCCGAGAAGCGGCTGCGGATCGAGCAGTTGGAGGCCAGGGCGCTGGAGGAGTTCGGCATCGAGGGCGGCGACCTGCTCGCGGGCTACGGCCCCGACCAGCCCGTCCCCGCCCCGCCGCCCGAGGACGGGCGGGAGGCCACGGGCGGGCAGGAGGCTGCGGGCGCACCCCGTCCCTACGTCCGGGCCGAGGTCGAGCAGCGTCTCAAGGCCGCCGAACGCGCCCACCAGCAGCTCGGCAAGGTCAACCCGCTCGCGCTGGAGGAGTTCGCCGCCCTGGAGGCCCGCCACCGGTTCCTCGGCGAACAGCTCGACGACCTGCGCAGGAGCCGCCGCGACCTGATGGACATCGTCCGCGACGTCGACGCCCGGGTCGAGCAGCTGTTCACCGCCGCCTACCACGACACCGCCGCCCAGTTCGAGGGCGTCTTCGCCCGGCTCTTCCCCGGCGGCGAGGGCCGACTGCTGCTCACCGACCCGGAGAACATGCTCACCACCGGCGTCGAGGTGGAGGCCCGGCCGCCCGGCAAGAAGGTCAAGCGGCTCTCGCTGCTCTCCGGCGGCGAGCGCTCGCTCACCGCGGTCGCCCTGCTGGTGTCCATCTTCAAGGCCAGGCCCAGCCCGTTCTACGTGATGGACGAGGTGGAGGCCGCGCTCGACGAGACGAACCTGCGGCGACTGGTCGGGATCATGGAGGAGCTGCGGGAGAGCTCCCAACTGATCGTCATCACCCACCAGAAGCTCACCATGGAGTCCGCCGACGCCCTCTACGGCGTCACCATGAAGGGCGACGGCATCTCGCAGGTGATCAGCCAGCGGCTGCGGGTGCCCGGGCCCGGGCGGCCGGGACGCGGGGACGGGCACAGGACAGCGCTGGAACCCGCGGAACCGGGCCCGGCATAGGCGCTAAGTGATACTGGACGGGTTATGGAATACGTGATCCTTGCCGTTGTCATCGCGGTGGTCGCCATCGGCGCGATCACCGGACTCGTCGTCTCCGGCAGACGACGCAGAGAACTGGACCGGCCGAGCCAGGCGCCGACCATCACCGCGCCCGCCCCGGCCAAGCCCGCCCCGACCGAGACCGCTCCGAGCGGGACCGGGACGGAGGTCGAAACCGAACCCGGGGCCGAGCCCGAGACGGCGGCCGAGCAGCCGACCGTCGAGGAGGTGCGGGCCGAGGAGGCCGAGGCCGCGCCCGCGATCGAGGTGCCCGAGCCCACCGCCGGCCGCCTGGTCCGGCTGCGCTCCCGGCTCTCCCGCTCGCAGTCGACCCTCGGCAAGGGCCTGCTGACCCTGCTCTCCCGGGACCGCCTCGACGAGGACACCTGGGAGGAGATCGAGGAGACCCTCCTCACCGCCGACGTCGGCGTCGCCGCCACCCAGGAGCTCGTCGACAACCTGCGCACCCGGGTCAAGGTGCTCGGCACCCGCACCCCCGACGAACTGCGCGGCCTGCTCCGCGAGGAGCTCGTCAAGCTGATCGGCACCGACGCCGACCGCACCGTCCGCTCGGTCAAGCAGGGGGACGGCCCGGCCGTGGTCCTGGTGGTCGGCGTCAACGGCGTCGGCAAGACCACCACCACCGGCAAGCTCGCCCGCGTCCTGGTCGCCGACGGCCGGAAGGTCGTGCTCGGCGCCGCCGACACCTTCCGCGCCGCCGCCGCCGACCAGCTGCAGACCTGGGGCGAACGGGTCGGCGCGCACACCGTCCGCGGCCCCGAGGGCGGCGACCCGGCCTCCGTCGCGTTCGACGCGGTCAAGCAGGGCATCGCCGACGGCGTCGACACCGTCCTGATCGACACCGCGGGCCGCCTGCACACCAAGACCGGCCTGATGGACGAGCTCGGCAAGGTCAAGCGCGTCGTCGAGAAGCACGGCCCGGTCGACGAGGTGCTGCTCGTGCTCGACGCCACCACCGGACAGAACGGCCTGGTCCAGGCGCGGGTGTTCGCGGAGGTCGTCGACATCACCGGCATCGTGCTCACCAAGCTCGACGGCACCGCCAAGGGCGGCATCGTCATCTCGGTGCAGCGCGAACTCGGCGTCCCGGTCAAGCTGATCGGCCTCGGCGAGGGCGCGGACGACCTCGCCCCGTTCGAGCCCGGCGCCTTCGTGGACGCGCTGCTCGGCTAGGCGGCGCACCGGCACACCGAGCGAGGTCCGTTCGAGGAGGGAACCCCTCCTGGGACGGACCTCAGCGTTTCCACTTTGCGGCGGGGGAGGGGCCTAGCTGGCGAACTCGCTCTGCCGGTCCCGGGTGCGGTGGCAGGCGTACGCGAGGGTGCCGAGCAGCAGGCGGGCCTCGGGCGGGGCGCTGTCGGCGGTCGGGCGGCGCAGCCAGCGCATCGGACCGAGCGGGCCCAGCGGGGTGGGCGGCACGGCCAGGTAGGAGCCGAGGCCGTGGCAGGTGAGGTCGAGGGAGGCGTCGTCCCAGCCCATCCGGTAGAGCAGGTCGGGCAGGCGCTCGGCGGTGCCGGGGGCGACGAAGAGCAGCAGTCGGCCGGCCGGGGAGGCCAGCACCGGGCCGACCTGGGTGCCCATCCGCTCCAGCCGGACCAGGGCCTGCAGGCCGGGCTGGGCCGGGACGTCCAGCACGTCGAACTGGTGGCCGGCGGGGAGGAGCAGCGGGGCGTCGGCCGGACATCGGGCGGCGAGTTCGGCGGCGGTCGCGCCGGGGGCGATCGCCGGGCCGACCCGCAGGTGCAGGTTGGGCGCGGCGCAGTGCGGGGCGCCGCAGTCGCAGGCCGTCCCGGCGCGGGCGGTCGGGCTGCCGGTGGTCAGCGTCCAGCCCCAGCGTTCGGAGTACTCGGCGGCGGCCTGCAGCGCGGCGGGCCGGGTGCGGCGGCGGCCGCCGAGGGGGGTGAGCCGGAGGGTGCCGAACAGCTTGTCCATGCCACCCCCAACCGGTTCCGGTCGCCGCTGGTTACGGGACGGTGACGATGCGTCGCCCGTTGGACGCGTGGTGCGTGGTGCACCGGAGGCGCGCACGGACCGGCGCACACCGATCCGGGTGGCGCGGGCCAGCAGGCGCCTTGCACCGGCGCTTCGGATGCCGGATCGTCGTTGCCGCACGCGTGCCTCCGTCGGGTTCCGTCGGGTCCGGGCATGTGCCGGGGTCATGCCGAGCTGACTCATAGTGAAGCGCGCCCGCCCGTCCGGTAGTTCACTCCTGGGGGTGGCGAAAGGTGGCGTTTCTCCGACGTTGCTCCCCCGGATGGCGGAGGGACGCTACGTTCGGCATACGGAACGCAGCCGACCGGTCACGCGGGCGGTGATGAGAACGGGTCAAGGGCGAAGAGGGGCCCCGGGTTCGGGGCGGGATGGGGACGGTCCCATGGGTGAGAAGCAGCCGAACGAGAAGCTGGGCTCCTGGTTCGCGCGCAGCGGCTGGTCGAAGGGCGAGCTGGCGCGCCAAGTGAACCGCAGGGCACGGCAGATCGGCGCGCACCACGTCTCCACCGACACCTCGCGGGTGCGCCGCTGGCTGGACGGCGAGCAGCCGCGCGAGCCGATCCCGAAGATCATGTCGGAGCTGTTCTCGGAGCGCTTCGGCTCGGTGGTCTCGGTCGAGGACCTCGGCCTGCGCGCGGTGGTCCAGGTGACCACCGTCGGCAGCGGGGTGGACCTGCCCTGGAGCCCGCAGCAGACCGTGCAGGCGATCAGCGAGTACTCGCGCAGCGACCTGATGCTCAACCGCCGCGGCTTCCTGGGCACTTCGCTCGCGCTGACGGCCGGTGCGGCGCTGATCGAGCCGATGCAGCGCTGGCTGACCCCCGGCCCGAACGGCGCGCCCACCCCGATCCTGGCGGCGGCCAACGGCGGCCAGCAGTTCTCCGGGCGGCTGTCCGAGCCGGAGATGCAGCTGCTGGAGCAGACCACCGAGATGTTCCGGAAGTGGGACGCGCAGAACGGCGGCGGCCTGCGCCGCAAGGCGGTGGTCGGCCAACTCCACGAGGTCACCGACCTGTTGCAGGAGACCTACCCCGAGGCGACCACCAAGCGGCTGTTCCGGATCACCGCCGAACTCGCCCACCTGGCCGGCTTCATGTCGTACGACGTGGGCATGCACCCGAGCGCGCAGAAGTACTACGTGCTGGCGCTGCACGCGGCCAAGGAGGCCGGTGACCGCCCGTTCGGCGCGCACGTGCTGACCGACATGAGCCGGCAGATGATCCACCTCAACCGCGGCGAGGACGCGCTGGAGCTGATCCACCTCGCCCAGTACGGCAGCCGCGACACCGCCACCGCCCGCCAGCAGTCGCTGCTGTACGCGATGGAGGCCCGCGCCTACTCCAACATCGGCGAGGTCAACCGCTGCGCCCGGGCGGTCCGGCTGGCGGAGGACACCTTCAGCGACATCCGGGAGAGCAACGAGGAGACGCCGAGCTGGCTCAAGTTCTTCTCGTACGCCGAGCTGTGCGCGGAGAACGGGCACTCGTACCGGGACCTCGCCTACACCACGGACCGCGCGCCCGCGATGGCGAAGGCCGCCGAGCCGCTGATCACCGAGGCGGTCGACCGGTTCCGGGAGGACGGCGACCACGTCCGCACCTACGCGTTCAACCTGGTCGGCATGGCTTCGGTGCGGCTGCTGCAGAACGAGCCGGAGGACGCGGCGAAGTACTGCGAGGAGGCGGTGGACATCGCCAAGAAGGTGCGCTCCGAGCGGCTGAACACCCGGGTCCGCAAGACCTCCGAGGCCGCCAGCCGGGACTTCGGCGGCGCCCCCGGGGTGGACCGGCTGGCCGAGCGGGTGGTGCACGACATCCCGGAGTTCGTCTCGGTGGTCTGACCCCCCGCCCGCGCCCCCGCCCCCGTCTCCCGCGGCCGTCCGACCCGCCCGTCCGGACGGCCGCGGCAGTATGACACGGGCTGTCCAGTACGCGTCACCTGCCGCGGTTCACGTGCCCGTAACGGGCGCGTCAACCGCGTCACTGCGGCGAAACACCGAGCCGCATCGGCCGAAACCCGCCTTCGGCACTCTCCTCTCATCGCCGACACGCCGGGATGGCACGGGACAGGTATCCCGGGCGTGGTGCGGCTCTCATTTCGGAGGAGACGCCGATGCCGGACGGCTTCAGCGCGGGCGATACCGCCTTTGTGTTCATCTGTGCGGCCCTGGTCATGTTGATGACCCCGGGTCTGGCCTTCTTCTACGGAGGCATGGTCAGGGTCAAGAGCACCCTCAACATGCTGGTGATGAGCTTCATCTCACTGGCCATCGTCACCGTGCTCTGGGTCCTGTACGGCTACACGCTGGCCTTCGGGCCGGACGCCGGGGCGGGTCTGATCGGCAACCTCGACTACCTGGGCATGCGCGGCATCGACCTGAACGCGCTGACCGGGACGATCCCGGTGACCGGCTTCGCGGCCTTCCAGCTGATGTTCGCGATCATCACCCCGGCGCTGATCAGCGGCGCCATCGCGGACCGGGCGAAGTTCGCGGCCTGGAGCCTGTTCGTGGCGCTCTGGGTGACCGTCGTGTACTTCCCGGTCGCGCACTGGGTGTTCTTCTTCGACGGCGGCAACGGCGGCTGGCTCGGTGACCGCAACGGCGTGATCGACTTCGCGGGCGGCACCGCGGTGCACATCAACGCCGGTGCGGCGGGCCTGGCGCTGGCCCTGGTGCTGGGCAAGCGGATCGGCTTCAAGAAGGACCCGATGCGCCCGCACAGCCTGCCGCTGGTGATGCTCGGCTCCGGCCTGCTCTGGTTCGGCTGGTTCGGCTTCAACGCGGGCTCGGCGCTGGCCGCCAACGGCGTGGCGGGCATGGCCTTCGTCAACACCCAGGTCGCCACCGCCGCCGCCGTCCTCGGCTGGCTGGCCTACGAGAAGATCCGGCACGGCGCGTTCACCACCCTCGGCGCCGCCTCCGGCGCGGTGGCCGGCCTGGTCGCCATCACCCCGGCCTGCGGCTCGGTCTCCCCGCTCGGCTCGATCGCGATCGGCCTGATCGCCGGTGCGCTGTGCGCCGCGGCGATCAGCCTGAAGTACAAGTTCGGCTTCGACGACTCGCTCGACGTGGTCGGCGTCCACCTGGTCGGCGGCATCGTCGGCTCGCTGCTGATCGGCTTCTTCGCCACCGGCCACGTCGGCCAGACCGCGTCCGGCCTGTTCTACGGCGGCGGCCTGGGGCAGCTCGGCAAGCAGGCGCTCGGCGTGGTCGTGGTCCTGGTCTACTCCTTCGTGCTCTCCTGGCTGCTGGGCCAGGCGATCCAGAAGACCATCGGCTTCCGGGTCTCCGAGGACGTCGAGGTGTCCGGCATCGACCAGGCCGAGCACGCCGAGTCCGCCTACGACTTCACCGCCGTCGGCGCCAGCCTCGCCCGCACCGTGGCCACCCCCGCCGTCCCCGCCAGCGCCGAGAAGACCGAGGTCGACGCCCGATGAAGCTGATCACCGCGGTCATCAAGCCGCACCGCCTGGACGAGGTCAAGGACGCCCTGCAGGCCTTCGGGGTGCACGGCCTGACCGTCACCGAGGCCAGCGGGTACGGCCGGCAGCGCGGCCACACCGAGGTCTACCGCGGCGCCGAGTACACCGTCGACCTGGTGCCGAAGGTCCGGATCGAGATACTGGTCGACGACGAGGACGCCGAGCAGCTGATCGACGTGGTCGTCAAGGCCGCCCGCACCGGCAAGATCGGCGACGGCAAGGTCTGGTCGATCCCGGTCGAGACCGCCGTCCGGGTCCGCACCGGCGAACGCGGCCCCGACGCCCTCTGACCCACCGCTGAGGACCCTCCTGGCGGACCTGCCCACGCGGCAGGTCCGCCGAAGGCGTATCCGGCACCAGCACGCACCGGGAGCAGACGTGAGCAGCACCGACCCCGCCGAGTACGGCTACCCGGCCGAACGCGCCCGCCTGCTGGCCGATCCCGGCGCGGTCGGCCCGCAGCGGCGCGCCGCCCTGGCCCGGCTCACCGACGACTGGCTGGCCGGCCTCTACCGGACGGCCGGGGCCCCCGCCCGCACCGCCCTGGTCGCCGTCGGCGGCTACGGCCGGGCCGAGCTCTCCCCGCGCAGCGACCTGGACGTGCTGCTGCTGCACGAGGGCCCGCTCGCCGCCGACCTCGCCGAACGGATCTGGTACCCGGTCTGGGACAGCGGGGTCGCCCTCGACCACGCCGTCCGCACCCCCGGCGAGGCCCGCAAGGTCGCCGCCGAGGACCTCAAGGCCCAGCTCGGCCTGCTCGACGCCCGCCACCTGGCGGGCGACCCGCAGCTCACCGCCGACCTGCGCTCCGCCGTCCTCGCCGACTGGCGGGCCGCCGCCCCCGAGCGGCTGCCCGAGCTCCAGGAGCTCGGCCGGGCCCGGGCCGAGCGCCACGGCGAGCTGTCCTTCCTGCTCGAACCCGACCTCAAGGAGGCCCGCGGCGGCCTGCGCGACCTGGTCGCGCTGAACGCCGTCGCCGCGACCTGGATCGCCGACGCCCCCCGCGACGGCCTGGACGCCGCCGCCCGCACCCTGGCCGACGTCCGCGACGCGCTGCACCTGTCCACCGGCCGGGCCACCGAACGGCTCTCCCTGCAGGACCAGGACCAGGTCGCCGAACGCCTCGGCGTGCTCGACGCCGACACCCTGCTGCGCCAGGTCTACCAGGCCGCCCGCACCGTCGCGTACGCCTCGGACGTCACCTGGCGCGCCGTCGACCGGGTGCTGACCGCCCGCCGCAGCCCGGTGCCGCGCCGCGCCGTCCGGTTCGGCTTTCCGTTCAACGGCGCCCGGCGCACCCAGGTCGGCCCCGCCGGGCCCGAGCGCCGCCCGCTCGCCGAGGGCGTGGTCGAGCAGGACGGCGAGGCCGTGCTCGCCCAGGCCGCCCGGCCCGCCACCGACCCGGTGCTGCCGCTGCGCGCCGCCGCCGCGGCCGCCCAGGCCGGGCTGACCGTCGGCTACGCCACCGTGCGGCGGCTGGCCGCCGAGACCAGGCCGCTGCCGGTGCCCTGGCCGGACGAGGCCCGCGAGCAGCTGGTCACCCTGCTCGGCGCGGGCGAGGCCTGCCTGCCGGTCTGGGAGGCGCTGGAGGCGGAGGGCCTGATCAGCCGGATGCTGCCCGACTGGGAGCGGGTCCGCTGCCGTCCGCAGCGCAACGCCGTGCACCGCTGGACCGTCGACCGGCACCTGATCGAGACCGCCGTCCGGGCCGCCGCGATGACCCGCCGCACCGCCCGTCCCGACCTGCTGCTGGTCGCCGCGCTGCTGCACGACCTCGGCAAGGGCTGGCCCGGGGACCACTCCGAGGCCGGGGAGGTGATCGTCCGCGACGTCGCCGCCCGGATGGGATTCGGCAAGCGCGACACCGACACCCTGGCGCTGCTGGTGCGCCACCACCTGACGCTGGTGGACACCGCGACCCGGCGCGACCCCGACGACCCCGCCACCGCCGACCTGATCGCCAAGACCGTCGGCACCCAGGCCCACCTGGAGCTGCTGCACGCCCTCACCGAGGCCGACGCCACCGCCACCGGTCCCGCCGCCTGGTCCAGCTGGCGGGCCTCGCTGGTCGCCACCCTGGTCGAGCGCACCGCCGCCCGGCTGGCCGGGCAGAGCGGCCCGCCCGCCACCGACCCCGAGGTCACCGCCGACCAGGAGCGGCTCGCCGTCGAGGCCGCCCGCACCGGCGGCCCCGCGCTCGCCCTCACCGCGCACGCCGAGCCCGCGCCGGACGGCGGCGCCGAGCCGATGGGCGTCGAACTGACCCTGGCCATCCCGGACCGCCCCGGCCTGCTCGGCACCGTCGCGGGCGTGCTGGCCGTGCACCGGCTCGCCGTCCGCAAGGCGGGCCTGCGCGAGCTCGACCCGGTCGGCGCCGGGCCCGTCCTGCTGCTGTCCTGGACGGTCGCCGCCGAGTACGGCGACCTGCCCGAGGCCGCCCGGCTCCGCGCCGACCTGCGCCGCGCCCTGGACGGCTCGCTGGACGTCGCCCGCAAGCTCGCCGAGCGCGACGCCGCCGCGCCGCGCCGCCGCGGCATCAGCACCCCGCCGCCGGTGGTCACCGTCGCCCCGCACGCCTCGCGGTCCGCCACCGTGCTGGAGGTCCGCGCGCACGACGCGCCCGGCCTGCTGCACCGGATCGGCCGCGCCCTGGACACCGCCGGGGTGCGGGTCCGCACCGCGCACGTCTCCACCCTCGGCGCGGAGGCCGTCGACGCCTTCTACCTCACCTCCACCGACGGCGGCCCGCTGGAACCGGCCCGCGCCGAGGAGGTCGCGCGGGCCGTCCGGGCCGCCCTGGAGGCGCACTGACCCGCGGTTCCCGCAGGGGCGCAGACCACTCGCCGGGGTGCGGCTACCCTTGGGGCGACGACAGTTACCCGTACTCGATGCCGCAAGGGACCCGCGACCGACGTGTTCGACACTCTCTCCGACCGCCTCGCAGCGACGTTCAAGAACCTCCGGGGCAAGGGCCGTCTCAGCGAGGCGGACATCGACGCCACCGCGCGCGAGATCCGGATCGCCCTGCTGGAGGCGGACGTCGCGCTCCCCGTGGTCCGCGCCTTCATCAAGCAGGTCAAGGACCGGGCCCTCGGCTCCGAGGTCTCCGGCGCGCTGAACCCGGCCCAGCAGATCATCAAGATCGTCAACGAGGAGCTGATCAGCATCCTCGGCGGCGAGACCCGCCGCCTGCGGTACGCCAAGACCGGCCCGACCGTGATCATGCTGGCCGGCCTCCAGGGCGCGGGCAAGACCACCCTGGCCGGAAAGCTCGGCCACTGGCTCAGGACCCAGAAGCACACCCCGCTGCTGGTCGCCTGCGACCTCCAGCGCCCCAACGCCGTCACCCAGCTCGGCGTCGTCGCGGAGCGGGCCGGCGTCGCCTTCTACGGCCCGCAGCCCGGCAACGGCGTCGGCGACCCGGTGCAGGTCGCCCGCGACTCCATCGAGTACGCCAAGCAGAAGCAGTACGACGTCGTCATCGTCGACACCGCCGGCCGCCTCGGCATCGACGCCGAACTGATGCAGCAGGCCGCCGACATCCGGGCCGCGATCGACCCGGACGAGGTCCTGTTCGTGGTCGACGCCATGGTCGGCCAGGACGCGGTCACCACCGCCCAGGCCTTCCTGGAGGGCGTCGACTTCACCGGCGTCGTGCTCTCCAAGCTCGACGGCGACGCGCGCGGCGGTGCCGCGCTCTCGGTCGCCCACGTCACCGGCCGCCAGATCATGTTCGCCTCCAACGGCGAGAAGGTCGACGACTTCGACGCCTTCCACCCCGACCGGATGGCCTCGCGCATCCTCGGCATGGGCGACGTCCTCTCCCTGATCGAGAAGGCCGAGCAGACCTTCTCCCAGGCCGAGGCCGAGAAGATGGCCGCCAAGCTCCAGGGCGGCGGCAAGGACTTCACGCTCGACGACTTCCTGTCGCAGCTGGAGCAGGTCCAGAAGATGGGCTCGATCTCCAAGCTGCTCGGCATGCTGCCCGGCATGGGCCAGATCCGCGACCAGATCAACAACCTGGACGACAAGGACGTCAACCGGGTCGGCGCGATCATCAAGTCGATGACCCCGGCCGAGCGCTCCGACCCCAAGCTCATCAACGGCTCGCGCCGACTGCGCATCGCCAAGGGCTCCGGCGTCCAGGTCGGCGAGGTCTCCAGCCTGGTCGAGCGCTTCTTCGAGGCCCGCAAGATGATGTCCGCGATGGCCTCCGGCAAGGGCATCCCGGGCATGCCCGGCATCCCCGGGATGGGCGGCGGCGGCAAGCGCTCCGCCAAGAAGGCGCCGGTCGCCAAGGGCAAGCGCAAGAGCGGCAACCCGCTCAAGCGCGCCCAGGAGGAGGCGGCCGCCGCCGAGCGCAAGGCCCTCGGCCCCGGCCAGGGCGCCCAGCCCGGCGGGGCGTTCGGCCTCCAGCCGGGCAAGGGGCCGACCGACTTCGACCTCCCCAAGGAGTTCAAGGACCTGCTGTAGGCGGACGGGCGGGGGCCGTGCGAGCAGGAGAGCCCGCACGGCCCCCGCGCCCCCGCTTTCGCGCCGGGTTGCGCCATGATGTCCCGTATGCGCGTGACGATCCGAGCCCCCCGCCCCGATGACGTCGTCCCCTACGCCGAGGCGGTGCGGCGCTCCGCCGCGCACATCGGGCGGTGGAACCCCGTCGAGCCCGACGGCATGCCGGACCTGCTGAGCCGTCAGGGCGCGGGCCTGCGCACGTTCCTGATCGTCGACGTCGAGACCGGCGGCCTGGTCGGCAAGTGCAACGTGGCGAACATCGTGATGGCGCGGTTCTGCAACGGCGTGCTGGGCTACGACTCGTACGAGCCGTTCGTCGGGACGGGCCGGATGTCGGAGGGCATGCGGCTGGTGGTGGAGCGCTGCTTCACGCCGTCGGAGCGGGGCGGGCTGGGGCTGCACCGGCTGGAGATCAACGTGCAGCCGGACAACGAGCGGTCGATCGCGATGGCGCGCCGCCTGGGCTTCCGGCACGAGGGGTTCACACCGCGGATGCTGTTCCTGCAGGGCGCCTGGCGCGACCACGAGCGGTTCGCGCTGACCGCGGAGGAGTGGCCGACGCCGGTGCGCTGACCCGGCGGCGCTGCGGTCGCGCCGCGGCGTTGCGCGCCGTCCGACGCGTACGACGTCCGTATCGTCCGACGGGTGAGCAACCCCGTGCCGCCGCGCCAGACCCCCGACCAGCCCTGGCGGTCCGAGGGGGCACCGCCCCCGCCGCCGCCGAGGAAGAGGATGCCGGGCGGCTGGACGGGCCTGGTCCTCACCGCGCTGGTGGTGTTCCTGCTGTCCGACCTGCTGCTGAGCTTCTTCGGCAACGGCGGCTCGACCACGATCTCGTACACCGAGTTCAACAAGCAGCTCAACGGCGGGAACGTCACCAAGATCTACTCCAAGGGCGACGCCATCGAGGGCACGCTCAAGGAGAAGCAGCCCAAGCCGGACGGCGGCAAGGGCGACTACACGGAGTTCACCACCCAGCGCCCGGCCTTCGCCAACGACAACATCTGGGGCACCCTGCAGGCGCAGAACGTCGAGGTGACGGCCCGTCCGGTGGTGCAGCAGCGCAGCTTCCTGGCGAACCTGCTGATCTCGCTGGCGCCGATGCTGCTGCTGATCGGGGTGTGGGTGCTGATCGCCCGCCGGATGTCCGGCGGGATCGGCGGCGGCGCGCTCGGCCGCAAGGCCCCGCCCAAGCCGGTGGACACCAGCCAGGGCAAGCGCACCACCTTCCAGGACGTGGCGGGCATCGACGAGGTCGAGGCCGAGCTCAGCGAGGTGGTCGACTTCCTGAAGAACCCCCAGGCGTACCGGAGGCTCGGCGCGAAGATGCCGCGCGGCGTGCTGCTCACCGGCCCGCCCGGCACCGGCAAGACGCTGCTGGCCCGGGCCGTCGCGGGGGAGGCGGACGTGCCGTTCTTCTCCGCCTCGGCGTCCGAGTTCATCGAGATGATCGTCGGTGTCGGCGCCAGCCGGGTCCGCGAACTGTTCTCCGAGGCCCGCAAGGTCGCCCCGGCGATCGTGTTCATCGACGAGATCGACACCATCGGGCGCCAGCGCGGCGGCGGTGGCGGCATGGGCGGCCACGACGAGCGCGAGCAGACCCTCAACCAGATCCTCACCGAGATGGACGGGTTCTCCGGCTCCGAGGGCGTGATCGTGATCGCCGCGACCAACCGCGCCGAGATCCTCGACCCGGCGCTGCTGCGCCCCGGCCGGTTCGACCGCCGGATCACCGTCAGCCCGCCCGACCGGGCCGGCCGCGAGCAGATCCTGCGGATCCACACCCGCCAGGTGCCGCTCGCCGAGGGCACCGACCTGGACGCCGTCGCCCGCACCACCCCCGGCATGACCGGCGCCGACCTGGCCAACCTGGTCAACGAGGCCGCGCTGCTCGCCGTCAAGCGCCAGCAGGAGGCGGTCGACCAGGAGAACCTCTCCGAGGCCCTGGAGAAGGTCCAGCTCGGGGCGGTGCGCCCGCTGGTGATGCCCCAGCAGGAACGCGAACGGACCGCCTTCCACGAGTCCGGGCACGCCCTGCTCGGCATGCTCCAGCCCGGCGCCGACCCGGTCCGCAAGATCACCATCGTGCCGCGCGGCCGCGCCCTCGGCGTCACCCTCTCCACCCCCGACACCGACCGCTACTCCTACACCGAGCCCTACCTGCGCGGCCGGATCATCGGCGCGCTCGGCGGGATGGCCGCCGAGCAGGTGGTCTACGGGGTGGTCACCACCGGCGCCGAGAGCGACCTCGAACAGCTCACCACCATCGCCCGCTCGATGGCCGGGCGCTGGGGCATGAGCGAACGGGTCGGCCGGGTCACCGCCGTCCCCAACGACAGCCAGTCCCCGTACGGCCTGGCCGCCGCCCCCACCACGCTGGACGCGGTCGACGAGGAGGCCCGCCGGATCGTCGCCGAGTGCTGGGAGGAGGCCGTCGCCCTGCTGCACCGGCACCGCGACCGGCTCGACGCGCTGGCCGCCGCCCTGCTGGAGGCCGAGACCCTGGACGAGGACGCCGCGTACGCCGCCGCCGGGCTCAGCCGCTCCTGAGCCCCCCTCAGGCGCGGGGCCGGGTGCCCGCGGCCCAGCGGAACTCGTTCGCCATCCGCACCGAGCCGTCCGGCCGCAGGTACGGGTGCAGCACCTCCTCCAGCTCCTTCGCCACCAGCGCCGCGCCCGCCGCCTCCTCGGCCCGGTCGAACAGGCCGGTCGAGAGCAGGCCGCGGACCGCCGAGTCCAGCCCCGCGTAGGCGAACGGGCAGTCCACCCGGCCGCTCCCGGACGGGCGCGCCCCGGCCGAGGCCAGCAGCGACTCCAGCGCGCCGGGGCGGGAGGCCGCGAACGGGTCCGGCGCGCCGAGCGGGGCGTGCCGCCGGGCGACCTCCAGCACGGCGGCGCTCTCGCAGCGCTCCGCCGGTCCCCACGCGGCCATCACCAGCTGCCCGCCGGGCAGCGTGCGGGCGAGCGCCCAGGCGACCAGCGCGGGCGTCGGCGGCTGCTCGAAAACCGTCACCAGGGAGTGCGCCGGGCGGGGGACGGGGGACGCCGAACGGGCGACCTCCGCCGACCGGCCGCCGGGCGACACCTGCAGCCCGCGGGCCGCCGCGAGCTCCCGCAGCCCGCCGTCCGCCTCCACCCCCGCGACCTGCGCGCCGCGCCCGGCGGCGAGCAGCAGCGCCAGCCCGGAGCGGCAGCCGACGCCCAGCAGGCTGGTGGCCGCGCCGACCTCCAACTGCCGGTAAACGTCCTGGTAGAGGGGGACGAGCATGCGCTCCTGGATCTCCGCCCAGTCCCGCGCCCGACCGCTGCGCCCCGCCGGGGAGTCCGTCCGGACCCGGTCCACGGTGCTGCCGGTCACCTGCGCTGAAGCCATCGCGGCCTCCCAATCGGTCCTCGGAATCGGCTGCGGCCCCCGCAGCCCTGCCCCCCGGCCCCCCTCCCAGCGAACAGCGGGCCGCCCCCGCCGTCCAGAGGGGTGCGAGCAGGTATCCGCGCGCCGCGGGTGTGCGCCCCGGGGTGTGCGCGGGCGCGGTGCAGTCCGGCCGGTCCGGCCCCGGGGGTTTGGGACGGCGCAGCAGGTGCGGGCGGTGGCCGCAGGGCCGTCCGGTGAAACGGATTCACGGTCCGGCCCCGGTTTTCCGTACCATTCGGCCCATGGCTAAGGCACCCGTTCTCACCCCCCAGGCGGAAGACTTCCCCCGCTGGTACCAGGACCTCATCAACAAGGCAGAGCTGGCCGACAACGGTCCGGTCCGGGGCACCATGGTCATCCGACCGTACGGCTACGGCCTGTGGGAGCGGATGCAGCAGGAGATGGACGCGCGGATCAAGAAGGCCGGCGCGCAGAACGCCTACTTCCCGATGTTCATCCCGCAGTCCTACCTGACCAAGGAGGCCGAGCACGTCGAGGGCTTCGCCCCCGAGCTCGCGGTGGTCACCCACGGCGGCGGCAAGGAGCTGGAGGAGCCGGTCGTCGTCCGGCCCACCTCCGAGACCATCATCAACGAGTACTTCTCCAAGTGGGTGCAGAGCCACCGCGACCTGCCGCTGCTGATCAACCAGTGGGCCAACGTGGTCCGCTGGGAGCTGCGCCCGCGCGTCTTCCTGCGCACCACCGAGTTCCTCTGGCAGGAGGGCCACACCGCCCACGCCACCTACGAGGACGCCCGCGCGTACGCCTCGCGGATCCACACGGACGTCTACGGCGACTTCATGACCAACGTCCTCGGCATCGACGTGGTGCTCGGCCGCAAGACCGCCAAGGAGCGCTTCGCCGGCGCCATCAACACCCTCACGCTCGAAGGCATGATGGGCGACGGCAAGGCGCTGCAGATGGGCACCAGCCACGAGCTGGGCCAGAACTTCGCCAAGGCGTTCAACACCACCTACCAGCTGCAGGGCGCCGAGCGCGAGCACGTCTGGCAGACCTCCTGGGGCGTCTCCACCCGCATGGTCGGTGGCCTGATCATGTCGCACGGCGACGACAACGGCCTGCGGGTGCCGCCGCGGCTGGCCGCCGTGCAGGCCGTGGTGCTCGCCATCAAGGGCGAGGACGCGGTGCTGGCGAAGGTCCGCGAGATCGGCGCCCAGCTGGAGGCGGCGGGCGTCCGGGTGGTGGTCGACGACCGCACCGACACCCCGTTCGGCCGCCGCGCCGTCGACTGGGAGCTCAAGGGCGTCCCGCTGCGCATCGAGGTCGGCCCGCGCGACCTGGAGGCCGGCACCGCGATGCTGGTCCGCCGGATCGCCGGGGGCAAGGAGCCGGTCTCGGTCGACTCCCTGGCCGCGACCGTCCCCGGCATCCTGGAGGAGGACCAGGCGCAGCTGCTGCGCGAGTCCCGCGAGCGCCGCGAGTCCCGCACCGTGGACGTCAAGAGCATCGACGAGGCCGTCGAGGCCGCGGCCACCGGCTGGGGCCGGATCTCCTGGGCCGACCTCGGCCCCGAGGGCGAGGCCAAGCTGGCCGAGCAGGGCGTCTCGGTGCGCTGCCTGGTCGCCGCGGACGGCACCGTTCCGGCCGCCGACGACCAGCCCGGCAACTACGCGCTGGTGGCCCGCGCGTACTGACCGGAACCGCGGGCCGGGGCACGGAGGAATCCGGAACCCCGGTCCGCGTGCTGGCAGTTGAGACTACTGACCAGTCAACTCCCCGAGGTACTCCGCAAGCGGTACGGTATACGGCCCGTGGCCCTGTCAATTTTCGGACAGGTCGCGGGCCGTCCGTCGTGGGGATGTTGGGCTCCGCGGCGGGTGCCGAAGCCCGGCGAAGCCCGCCGGGCCCACACGTGCAGGGGGTTGGTCTTGCGTCAGTCCGGAGTCGCGCGATTCGCGCGCGAAAGTGCATTCCTGAGAGTCCGCTGTGAGTTCCCGAACACGGGTGCCCGCCGGAACACCGGTTCTCTCCCCATCGTTGGTACAGCGTGAGCACGACACAGCCCCTCGTCCTCGCGGCCGAACTGGCCGCCGCCTGGAGCGACATCCAGGCCCATCACCGGGACCTGCCCGACCTGGCGTCGCCCGAGGCGCTGATCGGCGAATCCTCGTCCGCCTGCGGCACCCAGCTCAACTTCGAGCGGCTGCTGCACGAGGCCGCCCACGGCCTGGCCGCCGCCCGGGAGATCCGCGACACCTCGCGGGCCGGTCGCTACCACAACCGCCGCTTCCTGCTGCTCGCCTCCGAGCTGGGCCTGGCCCACCCGGTCGAGCCGCACGCCAGCAGCGGCTTCTCCCAGGTCACGATGGGGCACGAGACCCGCGACCGGTACGCCGAGACCATCGAGCGCCTCGACCGCGCGCTCGGGGCGCACCAGCTCGCCGTCGCGGGCGAGGGCAACCACCGCGCCTTCCGCGGGCCGGCCGCACGGCACGGCTCCTCGGGCGGCGGCGTCCGGGTCAAGGCGGTCTGCGGCTGCGGCCGCAACGTCCGCGTCGTCCCGTCCGTGCTGGCGCAGGCCGCGATCGTCTGCGGCGCGTGCCAGCAGCCGTTCAGGATCGCCTGAACCCTCCGTACGACCCCGGCCCGATCGGCGCCCGCCCGCGGACGCCGTCCGGCCGGAACGAGCGCTCGACCGGGACGGCGTCCGGCGGTGCTCGGTGGTGTTCGACGGTGCTCGGCGGTGCTCGGCGGTGTTCGGACGTCGGTCGACGGCGTCCGGCGGCGCTTGACCGGGGCGCGGGCGGGGTGCCCGCGGCCCGCCCGGTGGGCACCGCCGTCGTCGGGGCGGAACGCCCGACGACGCCAGGAGGTCCTGCCGTACCGCGCGGGGGCGCGGTTCGGGGGGACCTTCGTGGTGTGGCACAATTGATGGCTGAGTACTCGGCAGCCCAGCAGGACCCTCTCTCCCAAAGGCTGGCGTGTCCCTTGAACGGCACCTCGCGCCGCAGCCCCACGCGGCGGAGCGCTGCTCACCCACGTCAAAACCAGGAGAATCCACACCCGTGGCTGTCAAGATCAAGCTGAAGCGTCTGGGCAAGATCCGCTCCCCGCACTACCGCATCGTCGTCGCCGACTCGCGCACCAAGCGCGACGGTCGCGCGATCGAGGAGATCGGCCTCTACCAGCCGACCTACAACCCCTCGAAGATCGAGGTCGACAGCGAGCGCGCCCAGTACTGGCTGTCCGTCGGCGCCCAGCCGACCGAGCCGGTCCTCGCCATCCTCAAGCTCACCGGCGACTGGCAGAAGTTCAAGGGCCTGCCGGCTCCGGAGCCGCTGAAGGTGGCCGAGCCCAAGGTCGAGGACTTCTCGCACCTGTTCGCCAAGGCCGTCGCCGGCTTCGAGGACGCCACCACCGGTGTCGCCATCACCCCGAAGGCCAAGAAGTCGGACAAGGCTGACGAGGCCGAGGCCGCTTCCACCGAGGCCTGAGCATGATCGAGGAAGCCCTCGACCACCTGGTGAAGGGCATCGTCGAGCACCCCGACGAGGTGCAGGTCCGCTCGCGCAACCTGCGCCGCGGCCACACCATCGAGGTGCGCGTGCACCCTGACGACCTCGGCAAGGTGATCGGCCGGGGCGGCCGCACGGCTCGCGCGCTGCGCACCGTGGTCGGCGCCCTGGGCGGCCGCAACGTCCGGGTCGACCTGGTCGACGTGGACAGCCTCCGCTGACCTCCGCTCGACCGCCGAGGGCGCCGACCAGCAGGTCGGCCACCGGGTCTCAGGACCGGCCGGGACGCTTCCGTCCCGGCCGGTCCTTCCCGTTTCCGGGGCCACGGCCGTTCCGCCCCGCCCCCTCCGCAAGTACCTTCCAGCTCCATCACCTCTCAGGAGAACGATCACCGTGCAGCTCGTCGTCGGCAAGATCGGCCGCGCCCACGGCATCCGGGGGGACGTCAGCGTCGAAGTCCGCACCGACGAGCCGGAACTGCGGCTCGGGCCCGGCGCGGTCCTCCTCACCGACCCCGCCGCCATCGGACCGCTGACCGTCGAGAGCGGCCGGGTGCACAGCGGGCGCCTGCTGCTGCGCTTCGCCGGGGTCAAGGACCGCACCGCCGCCGAGGCCCTGCGCGGCACCATGCTGATCGCCGAGGTCGACCCGGACGAGACCCCCGAGGACCCGGACGAGTACTACGACCACCAGCTCATCGGCCTGGACGTGGTGCTGGCCGACGGCACCCGGGTCGGCGAGCTCACCGAGGTGGTCCACCTCCCGTACCAGGACCTGCTGACCGTCGAGCGCCTCGACGGCACCGAGGTACTGGTCCCGTTCGTCGAGCAGATCGTCCCCACCATCGACCTGGACGAGCAGCGCGTCGTCATCACCCCGCCGCCCGGCCTGATCGACCCGGCCGACGCGGTGGTCGCCTCCGCCCGCGCGGGTGCGGGTGCGGGTGCGGACGCGGGTGCGGGTGCCGACGCCGACGCCGACGCTGGTGCGGACTCGGACTCGGACTCGGACTCGGGCTCGGGCTCGGGCTCGGGCGAGCAGGGCGGTGGCGCGTGAGCGACATGCGGATCGACGTCGTCACGATCTTCCCCGAGTACCTGGAGCCGCTGAACGTCTCCCTGGTCGGCAAGGCGCGGGCCCGCGGCCAGTTGGACGTGCACCTGCACGACCTGCGCTCGTGGACGACCGACGTCCACCGCACCGTGGACGACACGCCCTACGGCGGTGGCCCCGGCATGGTGATGAAGCCCGAGCCGTGGGGCGCCGCCCTGGACGCCGTCCTGGCCGCCGGGCCCGAGGGCGAGGTGCCGACCCTGGTGGTGCCCACCCCCAGCGGGCGCTCCTTCACCCAGGAGCTCGCCCAGGACCTCGCCGCCCGCCCCTGGCTGGCCTTCGCACCCGCCCGCTACGAGGGCATCGACCGGCGGGTCATCGAGGAGGCCGCGACCCGGATGCCGGTGGTCGAGACCTCCATCGGCGACTACGTGCTGGCCGGTGGCGAGGTCGCCGTGCTGGTGATGGTCGAGGCGATCGCCCGGCTACTGCCCGGCGTGCTCGGCAACGCCGAGTCGCACCGCGACGACTCCTTCGCCCCCGGCGCCATGGCCGACCTGCTGGAGGGTCCGGTGTACACCAAGCCCGCCGAGTGGCGCGGCCGGGAGGTGCCGGAGGTCCTGCTCAGCGGCCACCACGGGAAGATCGCCCAGTGGCGGCGCGAGCAGGCGTTCGCCCGCACCCTCGCCAACCGGCCCGACCTGGTGGCCCGCTGGCAGCGCGAGGCGTTCACCAAGAAGGAGCGCGAGGCGCTGAGCGTGCTCGGCCTGGCCTGGGACGAGGCCGAGGGCCGATTTCGGTCCGTGGCCGAGCCTGTGGAAGAATAGGCGACTGTTGTCTGCCGCCCGGCTCCCCCCGCGGGGAGTCAGTGGACCGGTGCCCCCGCCACGGGGGGTTCATCGCCAGCCGAAGCGGCCCGCAACACCACCCGGTTGAATCGAACTTCCGTGGGCGGCCCGTGGCGCCTGCGATGGAGAGCAACGATGAGCAACAAGCTCGCTGCTGTCGACGCGGCCTCGCTGCGCACCGACATCCCCGCCTTCCGCCCCGGCGACACCCTCAAGGTGCACGTCCGAGTCATCGAAGGCAACCGCTCGCGCGTCCAGGTCTTCCAGGGCGTCGTCATCCGTCGTCACGGCGCCGGCATCGGTGAGACCTTCACCGTTCGCAAGGTCAGCTTCAACGTCGGTGTCGAGCGCACCTTCCCGGTGCACACCCCGGTCGTCGAGAAGATCGAGGTCGTGACCCGCGGTGCGGTCCGCCGCGCCAAGCTGTACTACCTGCGCGACCTCCGCGGCAAGGCCGCGAAGATCAAGGAGAAGCGCGACGCGTGATCGCGCAGGCTCGACGGGGTCGGCCCTCCAACCGGTGTAGACCGGGGGGATAAGCTCACCTCCGATGAGCACGCACGAGCCACCGACGGACCGCGACGGCAGTCCCGCACCCACCGGTACGGACTCGCCGACGCGGTCCGCCGTCGTTTCCGCCCCCGGAACGGCTCCCGACGCCGAGCCGCACGCTGGTTCGCGCCCCGGCTCCGACGCGGGTTCCGGCGCGGGGCCCGACTCCGGGCCCGGCCCCGGGACCGGTCCCACCTCCGGTGCTGACGCGGACGCTCACGCCGACCCCGGAACCGGTGAGGGGGACGAGGACGGCAGTGACGGCGGCGACGGCGGGCGGCGGTGGTCGCGGGACCTGCTGTGGATCGGCGCGGTGTGCGTGGTCGTGCTGCTGCTGGTGAACGCCTTCGCGGTGCGGCCGTTCGCGGTGCCGTCCGGCTCGATGGAGGGGACGCTGGAACCGGGCGACCGGGTGCTGGTCAACCAGCTCGCGTACGCCTTCGGCGGGCACCCCCGGCGGGGCGACGTGGTGGTCTTCGACGGCATCGGCTCCTTCCTGCCGTACCAGGACGAACCGTCCGGTGTGAAGCGGCTGTTGACCGAGGCGGGCCTGGCTCCCGCGGGTGACACGGTCTACGTGAAGCGGGTGATCGGCGTCGGCGGGGACCGGATCACCTGCTGCGGCACCGACGGGCGGCTCAAGGTCAACGGCGTGCCGCTGGACGAGAGCGCGTACCTGTTCCCCGGCGACGCGCCGTCGGCGGTGCCGTTCGACATCGTGGTTCCCGACGGCAAGTTGTGGGTGATGGGCGACCACCGCAGCGCCTCCCGCGACTCCCGTGACCACCTCGGCGAGCCCGGCGGCGGTGCCGTGCCCGAGGACAAGGTGATCGGCCGCGCCGACTGGGTGCTGTTCCCCCTCGGCCGCGCCACCTCCCTCGACCGACCGGCGGCGTTCGCCGCGATTGAGGGGACCGGTGGCCATGGGGAGCAGAGGTAGACCCAGGGCCGCCGCCACCGGCCCGGGCCGCACCACCCCCCGCACCGGCTCCGCGCCCGACCTTGAGCCCGGGCCCGAACCCGAGCCAGAGTCCGTGTACCTCTCCTCCGGGGACGGCGCCGCGGACGGGGACGGCGCCGGGGGCGCGGACGGCCTCGGCGGCCGCCCCGCGCGGGGCCGCGCCGAGCGCCGCCGTGCGGCCAAGCGTGCCGCGCGCCGCAAGCAGCGCTCCTTCCTGCGCGAGCTGCCGGTGATCGTGCTGGTGGCCCTGGTCATCGCGCTGGTGATGAAGACCTTCCTGCTCCAGGTGTTCGTGATCCCCTCCGGTTCGATGGAACAGACCCTGCAGATCGGCGACCGGGTCGTCGTGGACAAGCTCACCCCGTGGTTCGGCGCCGAACCGGAACGCGGTGAGGTGGTGGTCTTCAAGGACCCGGGCGGCTGGCTGGAGAACGACCACAAGCCGTCCACGGACGGGCCCGTGGTGCGGAACGTGAAGTCGGTGTTCTCCGCGGTGGGGCTCCTTCCCTCCGACGACGAACGGGACTTGATCAAGCGGGTGATCGGCGTCGGCGGCGACACCGTGGAGTGCTGCGACGAGCACGGCCGGGTGAGCGTGAACGGCACCCCGCTGGACGAGCCGTACATCGCGGCCGGGAACTCGCCCTCGCGGATCACCTTCAAGGTGACGGTCCCGCAGGGACGGCTCTGGGTGATGGGCGACCACCGCGACCTGTCCGCCGACTCCCGTTACCACATGGGCAATCCGGGCTCCGGGACGATTCCGGTGGGGAACGTGGTGGGGCGCGCCTTCGTGGTCGCCTGGCCGCTCTCCCACTTCGGTCAACTGGGCGTCCCCGATTCACTCTCCTCCCTGCCGGTGCGGGCGGCAGGATCCGCCGCGGTTGAACCGGTTCCTGCGGAACCCCCGCTCGTTATGGGTGTGTTGGGCGTCCTTCCGCTCCTCACCCGGTGCCGCAGGACGGACCGGAGGGGCGAGCCGGTGGCCGACTGACGTTCCGGTCGGCGCGTGGGAGCACGGGCACGTCGACCGGGAGTGATAGAGAAGTGTGAAGTGCTCGGTTCCGGCCTGGTGTCGGGCCTGCCCAGGTAGGGCAAGCCAGAGGCGGGCCCTCGACTGATCGCAGAGTGTGGTGCCCGCTGTGCGGCACTGGTGAGCGCGGGCGCACAGGCGTCCGCACAGCAGGGAGGAGATGTCGTGGGGGATCTGGTGATCGGTGCCCGATCAGGTGCTCCGGAGCCCGACGGGGAGCCCGTCGGCAACCAGGAAGGGCTGTCCGCCGGTGACGGCGAGGAGCTCCGGAACGCCGAGGCCGGCTCGGAGACCGACGGGGAGGCCGAGAATCCGTCCAGGAGGGCTCCCCGGCAGCGTTCCTTCTGGAAGGAACTGCCGATCCTGATCGGCATCGCGCTGATCCTGGCCCTGGTGATCAAGACCTTCTTCGTCCAGGCGTTCTCGATCCCCTCGGGGTCGATGGAGAACACGCTCCAGGTCGGCGACCGCGTCCTGGTCGACAAGCTCACCCCGTGGTTCGGCTCGGAGCCGGAGCGCGGCGAGGTGGTGGTCTTCAAGGACCCGGGCGGCTGGCTGAACGACGAGCCGACCCAGCGCAGCGACAACTCCTTCGTGCGCGGCGTGCAGGACGTGTTCAGCTTCATCGGGCTGATGCCGTCCAGCGACGAGAAGGACCTGATCAAGCGCGTCATCGCGGTCGGCGGTGACACCGTCGAGTGCCAGGGCTCCGGTCCGGTCAAGGTGAACGGGGTGGCGCTCGACGAGCCGTACATCTTCCCCGGCAACACCCCGTGCGGGGAGAAGCCGTTCGGGCCGGTGCACGTGCCCAAGGGCGCCATCTGGGTGATGGGTGACCACCGCGGCAACTCGTTGGACTCGCGGTACCACATGGACCAGCCCGGGGGCGGTACCGTCCCGGTCGACAACGTGGTCGGCCGCGCCTTCGTGGTGGCCTGGCCGGTCGGCGACTGGGCGACGCTGCCCGTTCCGGACACCTTCGACCAGAAGGGGCTCGCTGCCGCCGGGCCGCTGGCCCCGACGATGGCCGGGACGGCGCTCGCCGTGCCCGCCGTCTGGTGGGTGCGTCGGCGCCGCCGCTGAGCGGGCAACGACCGATCGGGAACACCTCTTGCGCGGGCCGTGGTACCGGCGAGTAATCTGCTTGCACGTGCCGCGGCCCGCAGCGCTGTCCGGACCGGGACGGCCGGCCGCGGACCGGCCGCGGGGACTCGACCGGAGCCCCCGGCGGCCAGGAGAGGGCGGAGCCGATGAGCAGCGTCGCGGAGCGGGCACCGCGTGCCGAGGCCGGACCGGCCCGTCGCCGGAGCGTCGCGTCGATCGTGCAGGGCGTGGTGATCGCGCTCGGCTTCGTGATGCTGGTCGGCGGCTTCGCGCTGCTCGCCGTCCAGTACCGGCCCTACAAGATCCCCACCGGCTCGATGAGCCCGACCCTGGCGGTCGGCGACACCGTTCTGGCCCGCACCGGCGGGTCGGTCGGCCGCGGCGACATCGTGGTCTTCCAGGACCAGGACTGGGGCAACGCGACCCTGGTGAAGCGCGTGGTCGCGGTCGGCGGGGACACCGTCTCGGGCGACCGCGAGGGGCGGATCACCGTCAACGGGCACCAGGTGTCCGAGCCTTACCTCGCTCCGCTCCGGGTGGGCACGACCGAGTTCTCGGTCACCGTGCCCGAGGGGCGGCTGTTCCTGCTCGGCGACTTCCGGGGGAACTCCCTGGACTCGCGGAGCCACCTCGACGTGGCGTTCGGCTCGGTGCCGGTCTCCGGGGTGAGGGCGAGGGTCGAGGCGGTGATCCAGCCGTTCTCCCGGGCCGGGCTGGAGCAGCGCACCTCGTCCTTCGACGACCTGGGCGCGCCCGGCGCCCACCGGGCCGGTCCGCTGCTGCCCGCCGCGTGGACGTCGGCCGGCGGTGCGGTGCTGATCGTGGCCGCCTCCGCGGTGGGCGGAGCGGCCTCGCTGGTCCGCCGACTGCGGCGACGGAGGGCCTGACCCCGCGGTGGAGGACGGACCGGCCCCGGTGCCGGTGAGGAGACGCGCGCAGCGCCTCAGGACGGAGCCGAACCAGGTGGTGGCCGAGCAGCGCAGGGCCGTTCGGGTGCTGCTGCTGGACCCGGAGGACCGGGTCCTGCTGTTGCGCGGCACGGACCCGGCCGAGCCCGGCACCACCTGGTGGATCACGCCGGGCGGCGGCATCGAGCCGGGCGAGAGCCCGTTGGAGGCGGCCCGGCGCGAGCTGGCCGAGGAGACCGGGCTGACGGACGTGGACTGGGGACCGCCGGTCGCGTACGGCACGGTGGAGTTCTCCTTCCGGGGCAGGGAGTACCGACAGGAGCAGTGGTTCCGGCTGGCCCGTACCACGCGGACTTCGGTGTCACTGGCGGACGGCGGAGCGGACGAGCACGCGCTGCTGCTGACCGCCCGCTGGTGGACGCTGGGGGAGTTGAGGGCCACCAGCGAGACCGTCCACCCGCGCGGACTGGCCGAACTGGTGGCGCGGGTTCTGACGGATGGGCCGCCAGAACCGCCAGTAAGGCTCTGAGCACGGGCCCGGTGGTCCACAATGGGGTGGACGTGACGAGTGAGGGGACGCTTGGAATGAGTGCCGAAGACCTCGAGAAGTACGAGACCGAGATGGAGCTCAAGCTCTACCGGGAGTACCGGGATGTCGTCGGCCTGTTCAAGTACGTGATCGAGACCGAGCGGCGTTTCTACCTGACGAATGACTACGACCTCCAGGTGCACTCGGTGCAGGGTGAGGTGTTCTTCGAGGTGTCGATGGCGGATGCGTGGGTCTGGGACATGTACCGACCGGCCCGGTTCGTTCGGAAGGTCCGCGTGCTGACTTTCAAGGACGTGAACATCGAGGAGCTCGCCAAGAGCGACCTCGAGCTGCCCTCGGACGACTCCGCCTTCGGGAACTGACCGCGCTGCGGCCGTGCCCGGGCCACCGAGACTGACCCGGTCGCTCGGGCACTGTCCAGCGCATTTTTCGATCTGCGGGCATCTGTAGCTCGAACGGGTGAACGGAGTTATCCACAGGCCCGGGTTGTCCACAGGTCCGACGAACCCGCTGGCCCACCTCCGGCACGTGACGGCAACCTTCCGGCCGGAGGTGATTGCCGTGCAGAACCCCAACAAGACGTCCCCCAACAACGGCCTCGGACGCTACGGCGAGGAGGTCGCCGCCCGTCGGCTCGCCGAGGACGGGCTGTGCATCCTGGAACGCAACTGGCGCTGCGTCGAGGGCGAACTCGACATCGTCGCGCTCGACGGGGACACCCTCGCGATCTGCGAGGTGAAGACCCGTTCCGAGCGGGGCTTCCAACAGCCCGCCGAGGCGATCGACCAGGCCAAGGCCGACCGGTTGCGCCACCTCGCCGAGCGCTGGCTCGCCGAACGCTGGCCGGTGCACTTCTCCCGCCTGGTGCTCGCCGCCGAACGGGCCGGGGGAGGCGGGGGAGCCGACCTGCAGCCCGACGCGGAGAGCGGCGGTCCGGCTCCGCCGCCGCCCGGCGGGGTCCGGATCGACCTGGTCGCCGTGGTCAACCCCCGCCGGGGCGCCGCCGCGGTCGAGCACCTGCGCGGGGCGGTGTGAGATGGCCTTCGCCCGCACCTGCTCGGTCGCCCTGGTCGGGGTGGACGGCGTCGTGGTCGAGGTCCAGGCCGACCTCGAACCCGGGCTCGCGGCCTTCAGCCTGGTCGGCCTCGCCGACAAGGCCCTCCTGGAAGCCCGCGACCGGGTGCGGGCCGCCGTCTCCAACAGCGGCGAGAAGTGGCCGCTGCGGAAACTCACCGTGGGCCTCACCCCGGCCTCCGTGCCCAAGAGCGGCAGCGGGTACGACCTGGCGGTGGCCTGCGCCGTCCTGGCAGCCGCCGAACGGCTCGACCCCGCGTCGATCGACGGCCTGCTGATCATCGGAGAGCTGGGGCTGGACGGTCGCGTGCGCCCGGTGCGCGGCGTCCTGCCCGCGGTCCTGGCGGCGGCCGACGCGGGCTACCGGCAGATCGTGGTCGCCGAGCAGACCGCCGCCGAAGCGAGACTGGTGCCCGGAGTCTCCGTCCTCGGAGTGCGCAGCCTGCGCCAGCTCATCGCGGTCCTCACCAACGCCCCCGTCCCCGACGAACCACCGGACGCACCCACCGGCCGCCCCGACTCCTCGTTCGCGGGGCTGCTGCTGCCCGGCCTCGGCGTCCGCGACCTCACCTCGGAGCAGGCCGTCCGGCCCGACCTCGCCGACGTGGCCGGGCAGTACGAAGCCCGCCAGGCCCTGGAGATCGCCGCCGCGGGCGGTCACCACCTCTACCTGAAGGGCCCGCCCGGAGCCGGCAAGACGATGCTGGCCGAACGGCTTCCGGCCCTGCTCCCACCACTCACCCCCGCCGAAGCCCTCGAAGTGACCGCGATCCACTCCGTGGCCGGCCTGCTCCCACCCGACCGCCCCCTGATCGACACCCCGCCCTACTGCGCTCCGCACCACTCGACGACCATGCCCGCCATCGTCGGCGGCGGAACGGGACTGCCCAGGCCCGGAGCCGTCTCCCTCGCCCACCGCGGCGTGCTGTTCCTCGACGAGGCACCCGAGTTCCCGGTCCGGGTCCTCGACGCGCTGCGCCAACCCCTCGAATCGGGGGAGGTGATGATCGCCAGAGCCGCGGGCTCGATGCGGCTGCCCGCCCGCTTCCTGCTCTGCCTGGCCGCCAACCCCTGCCCCTGCGGCCGCTACTCACTGAGAGGAGAGGGATGCGAATGCACACCCGTCATGGTCAACCGCTATCAGGCGAGGTTGTCAGGCCCGCTGTTGGACCGGGTGGACCTCCAAGTCCAGGTCGCCGGAGTCACCAAGGCCGAGTTGATGCAGCAAGGCGGAAGGGCCGAGAGCACGGCGACGGTCGCCGCACGCGTGCGGGAAGCCCGGGCGCGGGCCGCCGCTCGCCTCGTCGACACCCCGTGGCGGACCAACGCCGAAGTGCCCGGGCACGAACTGCGCACGCGCTGGCGACTCGCACCCGGGTCGCTGGCCGATGCCGAGCGTGACCTCGACCGCGGCCTGCTCACCGCACGCGGACTCGACCGCGTCCTGCGGGTCGCCTGGACGGTGGCCGACCTCGCCGGTCGGGACCGTCCCAACCGGTCCGACGTCCAGAGCGCGCTGACCCTCCGCACCGGTGTCCAGCGCGCCGTCCGCCCGACGGACCGCAGGAGCGACCAGTGCTACCCGTACGCCGACGCCACCACCGACACGGATGCGGGGGACGAGCCCTGACCGCCCCGCACCCACCGCCGCGCCGGAGCCCGGCCGAACCGCTCCGGTCCGACCGGTCCCTCCAGCCGCCACCGTCCACCCCACCGCCGTCCGCCCCGCAGGAGCGGACGGGGACCGCGAACAGACCCGAGCAGAAGGAGCACCGATGACCGCGCACCCCGCGTCCCGCGCACACACCGACCAGCCCGCCGCCCCGCCGGACGCCCCGGCCGTCGATCCGGTCGGCGCCCGGGTGGGGTGCGACGGCGGCGAGCGCCTCCGACACCCGGTCCGCGGTGCCGGGCCGCCGTCCGTGCACCGCTCGCGCCACGGGCCGACCGGGCCGGTCCGGGGCGTGCCGCGAGCGGGCGGCGGACCGGACCTGGCCGACCCGCCGGGTCCGCCACCCGACGGCCGACCCGGGCAACCGCACCGGGTGGCCGCGGCCGCGACCGCGGACCGACCCGCCCGTACCGGGACGGCACGGAGCGAGCCCCGGGTCATCCGCCCCACGGCGTGGGCCGCGCCGACGCCCCCGCCGGATCCGCCGGAGCCCGAACGGATCTCCCGGGCGGCGCTCACCAGGCTGATCGAACCGGGCGACGCCGCGATCGGCAGGGCGATCCGCCGACTCGGTGCGGTCCAACTGCTGCAGGGGTTCTACGAGGGGGCGCCAGCGGACCGGCTCGGGCTCGGTGCCGACCGGATCGCGGCCTACCAGGAGAGGTTGCGGAAGTTCAACCCGGTCACCGACCTGGAGCGCATCACCAAGCTCGGTGGGAAGTTCATCATTCCGGGCGACAGCGAGTGGCCCTCCCAACTCGACGACCTCGGCGACAGCCGCCCGGTCGGGCTGTGGACCCGCGGCCTCCCGTCCCAGCGGCTGCCGTCGCTGCGGCTGCTCGCCCTGAGGTCGGTGGCCGTCGTCGGATCACGGGCCTGCACCGCTTACGGGCGGCATGTCGCCGGCCAGCTCGGGTCCGAACTGGCCGAGCGGGGCTGGGTGGTCGTGTCCGGGGCGGCGTACGGGGTGGACACCGCCGCGCACCTGGGGGCGTTGGCGGTCAACGGGATGACGATCGCCGTGCTCGCCAGCGGTGTCGACATCTGCTACCCGCGCGGGAACGAGGGACTGATCCAGCGGATCGGGCGCGACGGGCTGCTGGTGAGCGAACTGGCGCTCGGGATGAACCCGACCAGGTTCAGGTTCGTGCTGCGGAACCGGGTGATAGCAGCGCTCACCCGCGGCACGGTCGTGGTCGAGGCCGCACCGCGCAGCGGCGCGCTCAGCACCGCACGCCGGGCCCGGGACCTCAACCGGCACACCATGGGCGTCCCCGGCCCGATCACGTCCGAACTCTCGGCGGGCGTGCACACGTTGATCAGGGCCGGGACGGCCACCATGGTCACCAGCGGCGCGGAGGTGGGCGAGCTGATCGGCGCCATCGGGGCCGACCTGGCGCCGGAACGGGTCGGCCCGATCCTGCCGAGGGACGCACTGGAACCACCGGTGGCCCGCGTCCTGGAGGCGGTGCCCGCCAGTGCGGACGGAGCGCCGGTCCAGCGGCTCGCCCACTACGCGGCGCTCTCCGAGGCCGCCACCGTCCAGCACCTCCACGAACTGAGCTCGCTCGGCTTCGTCGAACGGCACGGAGCACATTGGAGGCTGGTGCGTCGCAAGTGATCACATCCGGGCAGAGTCGGACGGGCTGATGGACATCGAGCGGGGCAACCGGTCAACAAGAGGTGGTGCGGGGCGAGTTGGGGGACGATGACGGGGCGACGGGCCGGGCCGGGCGCCGCGCGGGGCGGCCGGGCCCGGGCGCCCGACGGGGTGCGCGGGTGAGCGCCGGTCGGTGCTGGTCTGCGGGCGGCCCGGGCAGGAAGGGGCCCGGGCGCACCGGGCGGCCCGTCCGCGACGCGCCGACGCCGCCCTTTGCTGCCACCGGATCGGGCGACGCCCGAGTGGCGGTAGCACTGTGCAGCGACCCGGTCACGCTACGCTCGCCCATGGCGTCCCTATCAGCACATGACTCGGCAGAACGGCGCAGACCAACGCATGCCCACTCACATTCCCGGACACAGGGTGACCGGTGACGGTCGGTCCCCGGACGGGACGGGGGCCGAGACCCACAACGCCGCGGAACTGCGGGCCAGATCCGGGGGAGTCGTGGGAATGACGCGACCGGGCAGCCCCCCGGCCGCGCCCCCGCAGCCCCAGCCCCGTCCCGCCCCTCCCTCCCCCCTCCCGCACCCGCCCGCCCCGTCGGGGCCCGCGGCCCGGCCGACCCCGGCCCGTCCACCGGCCGACCGGGCGGGCCAGGTGCCGCCCCGTCCGCAGGCGACACCGCCCGGCGCGGTGGCGAAGCCGCGGCCGTACGGCGACGAGACCGCCCGTACGGGCGCGGGCGCGGGCGCGGGGACGGGGGAGGGGGCCCGGTCGGGCGGTCCGGCCGGAGCCGAGGGCCGGGACGGCAGCGACCGGGGCGAGGGCGGTCGCGATAGCGGCGCTCCGAGGGGTGCCGACGGGCCGCGGCCGGGGCCGGTCGGCACCGAGCACCCGTCTCCGGGGGTGCCCGCGGCCGGGCGTCCGGTGCGCGGCCAGTCCAAGCGGGGGGCCCGTTCGAAGGCGAAGGAACCGTCCGTCCGGAGCACCCAGGTCCGCAGGCAGGCGGGCGGGCCGCCGCCCGCGCGCTCGCCGGAACCTCCGGCACCGGCCCCGAACGGGGGCCGGGGCGCGGGCGCGAGCCCGGGCCTGCGGCAGGACGGGCCCCCACCGGTCCAGTTGCCGGCCCCCGCACCCGGGTCGGGCGGTGCGACCGGCCACGGTGGCGGGAGCGGACAGCCGTCACCGGCGCCGGGTGCGCCGCCGGCGGTGCCGCCCCCGGCCGCAGCCGTCCTCCCGGTCGGGGCCGCGACTCCGACCGGGCCTGCGTCTCCTGGAGCGCCCGGGGCTTCCGCGGCGCCCGGAGCTTCCGGCAGCGCCGCGCCGTCCGCGAAGACCGCCGGGCGTAGCGGGTCGTCGGGCAGTGGGGCGGGCGCAGGCGCGGGCGGGCGCGCCGGGGCCACGGTGCCGGCGCCGGCCTCCGCACCGGGTGCACGCGACGGTGCGGCGGGCGAGGGGAAGGCGGGGGAGCGGGCGAAGGGCGCCGACCAGTCGGCGCTGCAGGCGTTGTGGCGCTCGTACAAGGAGACCGGTGACCACGGGCTACGGGACCAGCTGATCCTGCACTACTCGCCACTGGTGAAGTACGTGGCGGGCCGGGTCGGGGTCGGGCTGCCCGCCAACGTGGAGCAGGCGGACTTCGTGTCCTCCGGGGTCTTCGGGCTGATCGACGCCATCGAGAAGTTCGACATCGACCGGGCGATCAAGTTCGAGACCTATGCGATCAGCCGGATCCGCGGGGCGATCATCGACGAACTGCGGGCGCTGGACTGGATTCCCAGGTCGGTCCGGCAGAAGGCCAAGGCGGTCGAGCGGGCCTACGCCACGCTGGAGGCCCGGCTGCGGCGGACGCCGCACGATCCCGAGGTCGCGAGCGAGATGGGCATCTCGCTCGACGAACTGCACACCATTTTCAGCCAGTTGTCGCTGGCCAACGTGGTGGCGCTGGACGAGCTGCTGCACTCGGCGGGCGAGGGCGGCGACCGGCTCACCCTGATGGAGACGCTGCCGGACAGCGGTGCGGACAACCCGGTCGAGATCGCCGAGGACCGCGAGCTGCGGCGGCTGCTCGCCTCGGCGGTCAACACGCTGCCCGAACGGGAGAAGACCGTCGTGACGCTCTACTACTACGAGGGCCTGACCCTGGCGGAGATCGGCCAGGTGCTCGGGGTGACCGAGAGCCGGGTCAGCCAGATCCACACCAAGTCGGTGCTGCAGCTGCGGGCGAAGATGTCCGACGTCCGCTGAGCGCCGGGCGGCGCGCCCGGCGCGTGGTGGCCGGTGGGAGCGCGGTGTCGTGCCCACCGGCCGTCGGCGTCCGTAGAGTTGGGACGTGCCGAAAATCCGGGCGGCCACGGTGGCCGAGCATCGACAGTTGCAGCAGGCGGCGCTGCTGGACGCCGCACGCGTCCTGCTGGCGGAGGGCGGCCGGGAGGCGCTGGGCTTCGGCGCGCTCGCGGCGCGCACCGGCCTCGCCAGGTCCTCGGTGTACGAGTACTTCCGCTCGAAGTCCGAACTGGTGGAAGCGCTCTGCACGGTCGACCTCCCGCTCTGGGCCGCCGAGGTCGAAGCGGGCATGGCGGCCCGCGACAGTGCGGCCGAGCGGATCGAGGCGTACGTCCGCGGCCAGGTGTCGCTGGCCACCGACCCGGTGCACCGCGCCGTGGTCGCCGTCGCCGAGTACGAGCTCGACGACGCCGCGCGGGCCAGGATCAGGGCGGCCCACGCCGGGCTGACCGCCATGGTGGTCCGCACCCTGGAGGACCTCGGCCACGACCGGCCCGGCGTCGCGGCCGCCCTGCTCCAGGGCGTGGTGGAGGCGGCGGTCCGCCAGGCCGAACGGATCCGCGGCGAGGACGCCGCCGGGGCCGTCCGGGAGATCGCCGACACCGCGGTGCGCTTCGCCCTCGACGGACTGCGCCCGGCGGACCGGGGAGGAGCGCACCCGGCGGCCGGGACGGCAGGGACCGCGGGGGCGGACGGAGCAGCCGGGGCGGCCGGGAGCTGACTGCGGCTCACGGCGGGGTGAGCGGGAGCAGCCGGGCCCGCCCGGAGCCGAGCAGGCCGAGCGGGTCGAGGTAGTGGTCGCCGCGGAGCAGCCCCCAGTGCAGGCAGTCGACCGGGCAGTGGCCGGAGCCGGTGGCCACCACCCCGATCGGGTCGCCCGCCGCGACACCCGCGCCGACCGCTGCGGAGGCGGTCACCGGCAGGTACGTGGTCCGCAGCGGAGGCACACCCGACCCGGTGTGGGTCACCACGACCACCGGACGCCCGGCGACCTCCCCGGCGAAGGTCACCACGCCCGGCGCCGCCGCCCGCACCACCGTGCCCGGCGCGGCCGCCAGGTCCACCCCGCGGTGCCCCGCGGCCCAGCGCGTCGGGGGCGGGTCGAACCGCCGCAGCAGCCCCGACCGATCGCCCACCGGCCACACCCGCCCCGGCCCGGACCCGACCGCAGGGGGCCGCACGGCGGGGGAGCGCACCGCACCCGCCGCCGGCGCGAACCCGCCGAGCGCCACCAGGGCCAACCCCTGCACCAGCAACAGCGCCGCGCCCGTCCGCATCCGCACCCACCCCCGTCCCAGCCTCCGTCCCCGCCGCTGCCCCAGCCCCAGCCCCCGTCCCACCCCGCACCACCCCGTCCGCTCCTCCCGCACCGCCGCTCCTCCCGCGTCGACTCCCGACCGCTCCGGTCCGCGTCCGACCGTTCCCGCCAGGGTGGGGCGCGCGGTGCCCGGCGTGCGCGTCGGTTCCGGGACCTGTGGACAGACCGGGGCTGTGGACAACCGCCGTCCCCCGCAGGGGTGAAGGGCGGGCGGCGGGCCGTTCGGAGCGGCGCTGAACAGGGCCGCGGGAACGCGGGGAGTCGCCCGCCGCTCGGGGCTTCCCGTACACTTCACACGCGACCCGGTCTGCCGGGTCGACTTCGCACGCCCCGCCACCGGCGGTCCGCCCCCTCGGGGGAGCGGTCGTCACGGTGCGAGTGCCGCTCGGTCCGCCGAGCCTGCCGAGGCCGCAAGCCTCGCGCAGGCCGAGCGGCTTGGCACGTCGGGGCGTCAGGCGTGACGGTCGCCCGACCGGCACGGACAAACCGAGTACCCCGGCACCCCGCAGGCTGCAAGCCGCCGAACGGCGCGCCGGGCAACACACGAGGAGCACGGCACATGGCCGTCGTCACGATGCGGGAGCTGCTGGAGAGCGGCGTCCACTTCGGTCACCAGACCCGTCGTTGGAACCCGAAGATGAAGCGCTTCATCTTCACGGAGCGCAACGGCATCTACATCATCGACCTCCTGCAGTCGCTGAACTACATCGACCGCGCCTTCGAGTTCGTCAAGGAGACCGTTGCCCACGGCGGCAGCGTCCTCTTCGTCGGCACCAAGAAGCAGGCCCAGGAGGCCATCGCCGAGCAGGCGACCCGCGTGGGCATGCCGTACGTCAACCAGCGCTGGCTGGGCGGCATGCTGACCAACTTCTCGACCGTCTACAAGCGTCTGCAGCGCCTCAAGGAGCTCAGCGAGATCGACTTCACGGACGTGGCCGGCTCCGGCCTCACCAAGAAGGAGCTCCTGGTCCTCCAGCGTGAGTACGACAAGCTGGAGAAGACCCTCGGCGGTATCCGCGACATGCAGCGCGTGCCCAGCGCCGTCTGGATCGTGGACACCAAGAAGGAGCACATCGCGGTCGGCGAGGCCCGGAAGCTCAACATCCCGGTCGTCGCCATCCTCGACACCAACTGCGACCCGGACGAGGTCGACTACAAGATCCCGGGCAACGACGACGCCATCCGCTCCGTCACCCTGCTGACCCGCGTGATCGCCGACGCCGTCGCCGAGGGCCTGAAGTCCCGCGCCGGTGTCGCCAAGGGCGACGCCAAGGCCGAGCCGGGCGCCGACCAGCCGCTGGCCGCCTGGGAGAAGGAGATCCTCGAGGGCGAGAAGGCCGCCGAGGCCCCCGCCGCCGAGGCCGCTCCGGCTGAGGCCGCTCCGGCCGAGGCCGCTGCCGAGGCTCCGGCCGCCGAGGCCGAGCAGGCCTGACGTACCACAGGGTGAGGGGCACCGGCCGGGCTGAGCCGGTGGGTGCCCCTCTCTCCCGTGCCGGGGGTCCGCACCCCGGACCCCGGCACTTTCCCACGCAGACACGCGAGACGTGAGAAGAGATCACAACCATGGCGAACTTCACCGCCGCGGACGTCAAGAAGCTCCGTGAGCTCACCGGCGCCGGCATGATGGACTGCAAGAAGGCCCTGGACGAGGCCGAGGGCGACGTCCAGAAGGCCGTCGAGCTCCTGCGCATCAAGGGCCAGAAGGGCGTTGCCAAGCGCGAGGGCCGTGACGCCTCCAACGGCGCCGTCGCCGCGCTGATCAGCGAGGACAAGAAGTCCGGCGTCCTGGTCGAGCTGAACTGCGAGACCGACTTCGTCGCCAAGGGCGGCAAGTTCGTCGAGGTCGCCAACGCGATCGCCGCCCACGTGGCCGCCACCTCCCCGGCCGACCTGGACGCCGCCCTGGCCTCCGAGATCAACCCGGGCCAGACCGTCCAGCAGTTCGTGGACGAGGCCAACGCGACCCTCGGCGAGAAGATCGTCTTCCGCCGCTTCGCGCAGTTCGACAACGACGGCTTCGTCGCCGTCTACCTGCACAAGTCGGACCCGGACCTGCCGCCGACCATCGGTGTCCTCGTCGAGCTCGACCAGGAGAACGCCGAGACCGCCAAGGACGTCGCGCAGCACATCGCCGCCTTCGCGCCGAAGTACCTCTCCCGCGAGGAGATCCCGGCCGAGGAGCTGGAGAACGAGCGCCGCGTCGCCGAGGCCACCGCTCGCGAGGAGGGCAAGCCCGAGGCCGCCCTGCCGAAGATTGTCGAGGGTCGGGTCACCGGCTTCGTCAAGGAGAACGCCGTCCTGGAGCAGGCGTTCGCCAAGGACAACAAGAAGTCCGTCGCCAAGGTCCTCGACGAGGCCGGCGTCACCCTCAAGCGCTTCGTCCGCTTCCGCGTCGGCGCCTGAGACCCGTTCCCCGCGGTCCGTCCAGCCCGCCCGGCCCCGTGCCGGACATAAGGTAGGAGGACCGCCCCCGTCCGCGAGGACGGAGGAGCGCGCCGACCGAGCCCTCCAGTACCCCCAGGGGGCGGCGTCGGCACCATGAACGACGAGGAGGCCATTGCCGTGCAGGAGACCGTACCGGTTCCCGCGGCAGTGGCCTCCTCTCGTGTACACGGCACCGGGTCCGCACGCCCGGCGCCGTGACCAGCACTTTGCAGATCTGCTGACCAGCAGGCGGAGAAGGAGAAAGTCCATGCAGGAGACGCAGGAGACCGCGCCGGGCGGTGCACGCCGCCGGGTACTGCTCAAGCTGTCCGGCGAGGCATTCGCCGGCGGAGGCGGCCTCGGCGTCGACCCGGACGTGGTGCACGCCATCGCCCGCGAGATCGCCACGGTGGTCCGGGCCGGGACGGAGGTCGCCGTCGTGATCGGCGGCGGCAACTTCTTCCGCGGCGCGGAACTGCAGCAGCGCGGCATGGACCGGGCCCGCTCCGACTACATGGGCATGCTCGGCACGGTGATGAACTGCCTGGCACTCCAGGACTTCCTGATCAAGGAGGGCATGGAGACCCGCGTGCAGACCGCCATCACCATGGGCCAGGTCGCCGAGCCGTACCTGCCGCTGCGCGCCATCCGGCACCTGGAGAAGGGCCGCGTGGTGATCTTCGGCGCGGGCATGGGCATGCCGTACTTCTCCACCGACACCACCGCCGTGCAGCGCGCCCTGGAGATCCACGCCGACGTCCTGCTGATGGGCAAGAACGGCGTCGACGGCGTCTACGACTCCGACCCGCGCACCAACCCGGCCGCGGTCCGGTTCGACGCGCTGGACTACACCGAGGTGATCTCCCGCGACCTCAAGGTCGCCGACCTGACCGCGATCACCCTGTGCAAGGACAACGGACTGCCGATCCTGGTCTTCGAGCTGCTCGCCGAGGGCAATATCGCCCGCGCGGTCAAGGGTGAGAAGATCGGCACACTCATCAGCGAGGACTCCGCCCGGGCCTAGGCGTCGGGACTCCGAGCAGCACCAGCCGTCCGGGGCACCGGGACGGGACAACAGCAGATGAACCGGACAGGGAGCAGACAGTGATCGATGAGACCCTCCTCGAGGCCGAGGAGAAGATGGAGAAGGCCGTCGGCGTCGCCAAGGACGACCTCGCGGCCATCCGCACCGGGCGTGCGCACCCGGCGATGTTCGCCAAGATCGTCGCGGAGTACTACGGCGCCCTGACGCCGATCAACCAGCTGGCCTCGTTCTCCGTGCCGGAGCCGCGGATGGCCATGGTCACCCCGTTCGACAAGACCGCGCTGAAGGCCATCGAGACCGCGATCCGCGACTCGGACCTGGGCGTCAACCCGTCGAACGACGGCTCCGTCATCCGGGTGGTGCTCCCGCAGCTCACCGAGGAGCGCCGCCGCGAGTACATCAAGCAGGCCCGCGGCAAGGGCGAGGACGCCAAGGTCTCGGTCCGTTCCATCCGCCGCAAGGCCAAGGACGCGATCGACAAGCTGGTCAAGGACAAGGAGATCGGCGAGGACGACGGCCGCCGCGGCGAGAAGGAGCTCGACGACCTGACCGCCAAGTTCGTGGCGCAGATCGACGAGCTGCTCAAGCACAAGGAAGCCGAGCTGCTGGAGGTCTGATCCGGACCCCTGCGCGCAACGCCCCGGACCGGCGGCCCGACCGCCCGGCCCGGGGCGCGGTTCCACCCGGGCCCGAACCCGCTCCGCACGGGAGGGCACCGGCGGCCCGACCCGGCCGACACCAAACGGGTCACGCGCGGCGGCCCCCGGCATGGCGAGGGGGCGGCGCGGCACAGACTCAGATCATGCCCCCCGCCCAGGAGACCCCCGTGGCCCAGACCGACCAGCAGCCCCGCAAGCCGCGCGGCGGCCGCAACCTGCCCGCCGCGATAGGCGTGGGCGTCGGACTCGGGGCGGTGGTCGCCGCCTCGCTGTTCGTGGTCAAGGCGGTCTTCGTGGCGGTCGTGGCGGCCGCCGTGGCCGTCGGCGTCTGGGAGCTGACCAGCCGGCTCGCCGAGCGCAAGGACGTCCGCGTCCCGCAGGTCCCGCTGCTGGTCGGCGGCGTCGGCATGGTCGTCACCGGCTACTTCGAGGGCGGTCAGTGGGCCGCGGCGATCCTCGCCGTGACCGGCCTGGCGATGATGGTCGCCCGGATGTCCGCCCCGCCCGAGAACTACCTGCGCGACATAACGGCGGGCGTCTTCACCGCCTTCTACGTCCCGTTCCTGGCCACCTTCGTCGCCCTGATGCTGGCCGCCGAGGACGGCGCCTGGCGGATCCTGCTGTTCCTGGTCGTCACCATCTGCTCCGACACCGGCGCGTACGCCGTCGGCTACAAGTTCGGCCGCAACAAGCTCGCGCCGACCATCAGCCCCGGCAAGACCCGCGAGGGCCTGGCGGGCGGCATCGGCCTGTCGATGATCGCGGGCGCCCTGCTGATGCAGTACCTGATCGACGACGGCACCTGGTGGCAGGGCCTGGTCCTGGGCGGCTGCGCGGCCGTCACCGCGACCCTCGGCGACCTCGCCGAGTCGATGATCAAGCGCGACCTCGGCATCAAGGACATGGGCACCCTGCTCCCCGGCCACGGCGGCATCATGGACCGGCTGGACTCCCTGCTGCCCACCGCCCCCGTGGTCTGGCTGCTGCTCGCCGTCTTCGTCGGCAGCTGAGCCCCGCCGCCCGCCCGGACGGCCCCCGCGACGCCACCGCGTCCGGGGGCCGTCCGGCATCTGCGACACTGGAACAACCATGCCTAAGCCCGGAGAACTGACCTTTGTCGCGCCGCGAGGCGCCAAGCCCCCGCGACACCTCGCCGACCTCAGCCCTGCCGAGCGCAAGGAGGCCGTCGCCGAGCTGGGCGAACAGCCGTTCCGCGCGAAGCAGTTGTCGAACCACTACTTCGGCCGGATGTCCGCGGACCCGGAGACCTGGACGGACATCCCGGCGGCGAGCCGGACGAAGCTGACCGAGGCGCTGCTGCCCGAGCTGATGTCCGTGGTGCGGCACGTCTCCTGCGACGACGACGCCACCCGCAAGACGCTGTGGAAGCTGTTCGACGGCACGCTGGTCGAGTCGGTGCTGATGCGCTACCCGGACCGCGTCACGATGTGCATCAGCTCGCAGGCGGGCTGCGGCATGAACTGCCCGTTCTGCGCGACCGGCCAGGCGGGGCTGACCCGGAACCTCTCCACCGGGGAGATCGTCGAGCAGATCGCGGCCGGGATGCGCGACCTCAGGTCCGGGGCCGTCCCCGGCGGCGAGGCCCGGCTGTCGAACGTGGTGTTCATGGGCATGGGCGAGCCGCTGGCCAACTACAACCGGGTGCTGTCGGCGATCCGCCGCCTGACCGACCCGTCCCCGGACGGCTTCGGCCTCTCGCAGCGCGGCATCACCGTCTCCACCGTCGGCCTCGTCCCGGCGATGCACCGCTTCGCGGACGAGGGCCTGAGCTGCCGCCTCGCGCTGTCGCTGCACGCCCCGGACGACGAGCTGCGCGACGAGCTGGTGCCGGTCAACACCCGCTGGAAGGTCGACGAGGTGCTGGACGCCGCGTGGAACTACGCGGAGAAGTCCGGCCGCCGGGTGTCCATCGAGTACGCGCTGATCAAGGACATCAACGACCAGGCGTGGCGCGCGGACCTGCTCGGCCGCCTGATCAAGAACCGCCGGGTGCACGTGAACCTGATCCCGCTCAACCCGACCCCGGGTTCGAAGTGGACGGCCTCCCGGCCCGAGGACGAGCGCGAGTTCGTCCGCCGCCTGCAGGCCCACGGCGTGCCGACCACCGTCCGCGACACCCGCGGCCAGGAGATCGACGGCGCCTGCGGCCAGCTGGCCGCCGCCGGCTGAGCAGTGCGCGGAAGCGGAAGGGGCCCGGGAGGACGCGTTCCTCCCGGGCCCCGGTGCGTCCGCCGCCGCTACAGCAGCGGGCAGAGCATCACGGTCAGCCCGCCGGTCAGCAGCACGACGGTGCCCGCGGCGAGGGTGCGCAGGGCGGTGGTGCCGGTGAGCAGGCCGGGCGGGGTGCCGAGGCGGTCGAGGGCGTCGAAGGCGGGGCGGCGGTCGGCGCGCAGCTCGTGCAGGCGGGCGGCGAGGGCGGCGAGGGCGCAGGCGAGGACGAGGGCGCCCTCGACCAGGGTCAGGGCGGGGACGTCGCCGCCCGCCCGGGCCCAGTTGCGCCAGGCGACCAGCAGCAGCGCGGCGACCGCGGTGAGCACGGCCAGCGGCGCGCCGAGGCGGCGGGCCTGGGCGGTGAGGCCGCGGCCGGCCAGCAGGCGCAGCGGTGCGGGACTGCGCAGGGCGAGCAGCCGCCCGGCCAGGGCCAGCAGGGGGCCGGTCCACAGGGCGAGCGCGAGGGCGGTGAGCGCCCAGCCGGTGAGCAGCGCGGGGCTGGTGGCGGGCAGCCCGGCGGGGAGGGCGAGGGTGCGTTCGGCGTCGGTCGCGTCGGGGCGCAGCCCGTACAGTTCGAGGCCGAGCCCGGCGAGCAGGACGGGCGCGGGCAGCAGCAGGCGCAGCGCGCCGTAGCGGCGGACGGCGGGTTCGGCGGGGCGGCCGGGGAGGCGCTCGGGGAGGCGGATCGCGCAGGCCGCGGAGACCCCGGCGACCAGCGGGAGGACCGCGAGCAGGGTGACCGGGGCGACGGCGGGCAGCGGGACGCCCATGCCGATGTCGGGGGCGAGCGAGGGCCCGGCGATGTCGTTGCGCAGGATCAGGAACAGCAGCAGGGTGAACGCGGAGCCGAGTGCGCAGGCGAGCGCGATCTCGCCCGCGACGAGCAGCCGGATCCGGGTCGGTCCGGCGCCGGCCGCGGTGAGGCCGGTGATGCGTTCGGGGTGCTGGGCCGGGACGGCGCGGGCCGTGACGGCGGCGAACCAGGCGACCGCGGCGAGCGGCGGCAGGCACCAGAGCAGCCGTTCCAGGTCGCCCCCCGTGCCGTGCAGGGCGCGGCCGAGGGCACGCAGCAGGAAGGCGGCGACCACGGCGGCGGCGGTCGCGGTGAGCAGCCAGCGGGCGAGGTCGAGGGCGCGGTAGCCGCGGGCGAGTCTGAGGTAGTACACGGCGGCCTCTCAGTGCCCGGCGGCGACGGTGGCGGGTTCGGGCGCGATCCGGCCGTCGACCAGGTGGACGGTGCGGTCGGCGAAGCAGGCGAGCGCCGGGTCGTGGGTGGCCAGGACGAGGGTCAGCCCGTGCGAGCGGGCGGCGCTGGCGAGTATCCGCAGGACCTGCTCGCGGGCGTCGCGGTGCAGCGGGGCGGTGGGGTCGTCGGCGAAGACGACCGGCGGTTCGGGGGCGAGGGCGCGGGCGACGGCGATCCGCTGGCGCCGATCCTGCTGCAGGTCGGCGGGGCGCAGCTTGGCGCAGTCGGCGACGTCGAGGCGCTCCAGCCACTCGCCCGCGGCCCGGTAGGCGGCCCGGTGCCCGGCACCGGCCAGCAGCAGCGGCAGGGCGACGTTCTCCCGGGCCGTCAGTTCCGGTACCAGGTGCGGCTCGGGGCCGACGTAGCCGAAGCGCTCGCGGCGCAGCTTCTCGCGTCCGGCCCGGCCCAGGGTGTGCACGGGGGCGCTGTGGAACCAGACCTCGCCCTCGTCGACCGGGAGCTGCGCGGACAGGCAGCCGAGCAGGGTCGACTTGCCGGAGCCGCGCGGGCCGGTGACGGCGAGCATCTCGCCCTCGCGGACGCCCAGCGAGACGCCGCGCAGGGCGGGGGTGCCGTGGTGGGACTTGACGATCCCTCGGGCCCAGAGCACGTCGTTGTCGGGCGGGGCCGCTGACATGAGATCCATCCAGGTGCCGACGGGGATATGACAGTCGTCAGATTAGAACGACCGGGCGGTGCCGCGGGTGCGGCGCACTGCTCCGAACAGGGAGGAATCACCCCGAAAGCGGCGTGTCGGCCCGCAGATTCACTCCGCGGGCCCGTTCCGGCGGGCCCGCGCCGGGAACGCCGAAGGGCGGTCCCGGCGGTGAGGAGCCGGGGCCGCCCTTCGGTGGAGGGTGGGGAAGGAGGATCAGATCTTCTGCCACGCGTCGGAGAGGCTGGTCCGCAGGATCTGCTCGATCTCGTCGAAGGTCGACTGGTCGGAGATCAGCGGCGGGGCCAGCTGCACGACCGGGTCGCCGCGGTCGTCGGCGCGGCAGTACAGGCCGTTGTCGAACAGCGCCTTGGACAGGAAGCCGTACAGGACGCGCTCGACCTCGTCGTCGTTGAACGACTCCTTGGTGACCTTGTCCTTGACGAGCTCGATGCCGTAGAAGTACCCGTTGCCGCGGACGTCGCCGACGATCGGCAGGTCGCGCAGCTTGTTCAGGGTGGCCAGGAACCTCGACTCGTTGTCGAGGACGTGCTGGTTCAGGCCCTCGCGCTCGAAGATGTCCAGGTTGGCCAGCGCCACCGCGGAGGACACCGGGTGGCCGCCGAAGGTGTAGCCGTGCAGGAAGGTGTTGTCGCCCTTGTAGAACGGCTCGGCGATGCGGTCCGAGATGATCGTGGCGCCGATCGGGGAGTAGCCCGAGGTCATGCCCTTGGCGCAGGTGATCATGTCCGGCACGTAGCCGAACTTGTCGGCGCCGAACATGGTGCCGAGGCGGCCGAAGGCGCAGATGACCTCGTCCGAGACCAGCAGCACGTCGTGGCGGTCGCAGATCTCGCGCAGGCGCTGGAAGTACCCGGGCGGCGGCGGGAAGCAGCCGCCGGCGTTCTGCACCGGCTCGACGAAGACGGCGGCGACGGTCTCGGGGCCCTCGAAGAGGATGGCCTGCTCGATCTCGTCGGCGGCCCAGCGGCCGTAGGCCTCCGGGTCGACGGTGCCGTCGGGGCCGGCCAGGAAGGCCGGGGCGCGGTAGATGTTGGTGTTCGGGGCCTTGTGGGTGCCCGGCACCAGCGGCTCGAACGGGGCCTTCAGGCCCGGCAGGCCGGTGATGGACAGCGCGCCCTGCGGGGTGCCGTGGTAGGCGACGGCGCGGGAGATGACCTTGTACTTGGTCGGCTTGCCGGTCAGCTTGAAGTACTGCTTGGCCAGCTTCCAGGCGGTCTCGACGGCCTCGCCGCCACCGGTGGAGAAGAACACCTTGTTCAGGTCGCCCGGGGCGTAGTTCGCCAGGCGCTCGGCCAGCTCGACGGCCTTCGGGTGGGCGTAGCTCCACACCGGGAAGAAGGCGAGCTCCTTGGCCTGCTTGGCGGCGGCCTCGGCGAGCTCCTCGCGGCCGTGGCCCGCCTGCACCACGAACAGGCCGGCCAGGCCGTCGAGGTACTTGCGGCCCTTGTCGTCCCAGACGTAGGTGCCCTCGCCCTTGACGATCGTCGGCACGGGGGAGTTCTCGTACGACGACATGCGGGTGAAGTGCATCCACAGGTGGTCGTAGGCGGTCTTGGAAAGGTCCTTCTGGGCCGGGTCGGCTGTCATCGGGTGCCCCAGGTGTAGGTCTGTTTCCGGAGCTTCAGGTAAACGAAGCTCTCGGTGCTCCGCACGCCGGGAAGCGAGCGGATGCGCTTGTTGATCAGTTCGAGAAGGTGCTCGTCGTCCTCGCACACCAGCTCGGCGAGGAGGTCGAACGAACCCGCGGTGCAGACCACGTAGTCGACCTCGTCGAAGGCGGCCAGCGCGTCGGCGACCGGTTCGATGTCGCCCTCCACGCGGATGCCCACCATCGCCTGGCGGGTGAACCCGACGGTGAGGGGGTCGGTCACGGCGACGATCTGCATCACGCCCTGGTCGAGCAGCTTCTGGACGCGCTGCCGGACGGCCGCCTCGGACAGGCCCACGGCCTTGCCGATGGCGGCGTACGGACGGCGCCCGTCCTCCTGGAGCTGCTCGATGATCGCCTTGGAGGCGGCGTCGAGGGGAACGCTGGCGTTCCGGTCACGGTTGGCCACGCCGCCACTGTGCCCGACCGGCGACGGAATCGCAAGCCGCACTGCTGCTGATTTCGTCGCGGTTTCGAAGATCGGGAACGGAATACGTGGCTCTTGACGCGGAGGTCTGTCGATAACGGCAGCGACCTGGGTACTCTGGCTACGTACACGCGCGAGCCTGCACACCGCCGATCGTGGCTTGTCGCTGACATGCCGTGGCGACCCGGACCCCGGAGTAACCTGACGCCCGGGGCTGCAACGACGCAGGCCCAGACCGAGGAGAGACCGTGAGCGAGCTTCGTACGCTGCGCAACTACATCAACGGCGAGTTCGTCGACGCGGCGGACGGCCGCACGCTCGACGTCGTCGACCCGACCACGGGCGAGGTCTACGCGACCTCCCCGCTCTCCGGCGCGGCCGACGTGGACGCCGCGATGGCCGCCGCCGCCGCGGCGTTCCCGGTCTGGCGGGACTCCACCCCCTCCACCCGGCAGAAGCTGCTGCTCAAGGTCGCCGACGCGGTCGAGGCCCGGGCCGACGAGATCGTGGACGCGGAGGTCCGCAACACCGGCAAGCCGCGTGCGCTGACCCTCTCCGAGGAGATCGGCCCGATGGTCGACCAGCTGCGCTTCTTCGCCGGTGCCGCCCGCCTGCTGGAGGGCAAGGCCGCGGGCGAGTACATGGACGGGATGACCTCCATCGTCCGCCGCGAGCCGGTCGGCGTCTGCGCGCAGGTCGCGCCGTGGAACTACCCGATGATGATGGCCGTGTGGAAGTTCGCCCCGGCGATCGCCGCGGGCAACGCGGTGGTGCTCAAGCCCTCCGACACCACCCCCGCTTCCACCGTGCTGCTGGCCGAGATCATCGGCGGCGTGCTGAAGGACATGGAGCTGCCGGCCGGCATCTTCAACGTGATCTGCGGCGACCGCGAGACCGGCCGCCTGATGGTCGAGCACCGCACCCCCGCGATGGCCTCCATCACCGGCTCGGTCCGGGCCGGCATGCAGGTTGCCGAGTCTGCCGCGAAGGACGTCAAGCGCGTCCACCTGGAGCTCGGCGGCAAGGCCCCGGTCGTGGTCTTCGAGGACGCCGACATCGCCGAGGCCGTCGAGGGCATCTCGGTGGCGGGCTACTTCAACGCCGGCCAGGACTGCACCGCCGCCACCCGCGTCCTGGTGCACGAGTCGATCCACGACGCCTTCGTCGAGGCCCTGGCCAAGGCCGCCGCCGACACCAAGACCGGCGGCGTGGACGAGGAGGACGTGCTCTACGGCCCGCTCAACAACGCCAACCAGCTCCAGCAGGTGGCCGGCTTCATCGAGCGCCTGCCCGCGCACGCCAAGGTCGAGGCCGGCGGCCACCGGGTCGGCGACAAGGGCTACTTCTGGGCGGCGACCGTGGTCTCCGGCCTGCAGCAGGACGACGAGATCATCCAGAACGAGGTCTTCGGCCCGGTCATCACCGTCCAGAAGTTCACCGACGAGGACCAGGCCGTCGAGTACGCGAACGGCGTCGAGTACGCGCTCGCCTCCTCGGTGTGGACCAAGGACCACGCCCGCGCGATGCGGATGTCCCGCCGGCTCGACTTCGGCTGCGTGTGGATCAACACCCACATCCCGCTGGTCGCCGAGATGCCGCACGGCGGCTTCAAGAAGTCCGGCTACGGCAAGGACCTGTCCTCGTACGGGTTCGAGGACTACACCCGGATCAAGCACGTCATGACCGCGATCTGAAGCGGTAGCCGCTGACGGCAACCCAGGGGCGCGAGGAACTGCGCGACCGACCAGGCGATCCCGTCCGGGATGTCGTGCTCGGTCGGCCTCCTCGCGCCCCTGGTGCTTGGCACACTGTCAGGGCGATCCGCGACGCGCGTGACACGATGGAGCTGCCCCGGACGGGGCGGGCTCCCTACGCTGGTCGCATGAGCACTCCCACCGCTGACTCGGTCGCCGGGCAGGCCGTCAAGGCCGCCGACCGCGCGCACGTCTTCCACTCGTGGTCCGCCCAGGCGCTGATCGACCCCCTCGCGGTGGCCGGTGCCGAGGGCTCCTACTTCTGGGACTACGACGGCAACCGCTACCTGGACTTCTCCTCGCAGCTGGTGAACACCAACATCGGCCACCAGCACCCGAAGGTGGTCGCGGCGATCCAGGCGAAGGCCGCGCAGCTGTGCACCATCGCGCCGGGCTTCGCCGAGGAGTCGCGCAGCGAGGCCGCCCGGCTGATCGCCGAGCGCACCCCCGGTGACCTGGACAAGATCTTCTTCACCAACGGCGGCGCCGAGGCGAACGAGAACGCGATCCGGATGGCCCGGCTGCACACCGGTCGACACAAGGTGCTCTCCACCTACCGCTCGTACCACGGCGCCACCGCCAACGCGATCGCCCTGACCGGCGACCCGCGCCGCTGGGCGAACGAGGCGGGCGTGTCGGGCATCGTGCACTTCTGGGGCCCGTACCCGTACCGCTCGAACTTCCACGCCGAGAACGAGGCCCAGGAGTGCGAGCGCGCGCTCGCGCACCTGGAGCAGACCATCGCGTTCGAGGGGCCGGGCACCGTCGCGGCGATCATCCTGGAGACCGTGGTCGGCACCGCGGGCATCCTGGTGCCGCCGGCCGGCTACCTGGCGGGCGTGCGGGAGATCTGCGACCGGTACGGGATCGTGTTCATCCTGGACGAGGTGATGGCCGGGTTCGGCCGCACCGGCGCGTGGTTCGCCGCCGACCACTGGGGGATCACCCCGGACCTGCTGACCTTCGCCAAGGGCGTCAACTCCGGCTACCTGCCGCTGGGCGGCGTGGCGATCTCCGGAGCGATCGCGGAGACCTTCGCGCAGAAGGCGTTCCCGGGCGGCCTGACCTACTCGGGCCACCCGCTGGCCTGCGCCTCCGCGGTGGCGACGATCAACACGATGGCCGAGGAGGGCATCGTGGAGAACGCCAAGCTGATCGGCGAGACCGTGCTCGGCCCCGGCCTGCGCGAGCTGGCGGAGCGCCACCCCTCGATCGGCGAGGTGCGCGGCCTGGGCGTGTTCTGGGCGCTCGACCTGGTGAAGGACCGGGAGACCCGCGAGCCGCTGGTGCCGTACAACGCGGCCGGTGCCGACAACGCGCCGATGGCGCAGCTCGCGGCGGCCTGCAAGCAGCGCGGCCTGTGGCCGTTCACCAACATGAACCGCTTCCACGTGGTGCCGCCGTGCACCGTCACCGCGGAGGAGGCCAAGACCGGCCTCGCGGTGCTGGACGAGGTGCTCACCCTCACCGACGCACACACCGTCTGACGATCCTTCACGCTTCCTCCACGGGGCCCCGGGCGATCCGCCCAGGGCCCCGTGATGTCTTTGCCAATCCCATCAGTACGATGATCGACCTGACCGGGAGAGCAAAGGAACAACCATGGGGGACACGGGGTTTCGGGTCGAACCCGAAGCGCTCACGGCGTACGCCGCCGTTCTCGACGCCCAGGCCGAACGGATCGCGCAGATCCGCTCGGCCCTGACGGGCGTCCGGCTCTCGTCCGAGGACTTCGGCAAACTGCCGGGCTCGGGCGAGCTGTACGACTCCTACCAGGAGCACGCCGACGCCGAGCAGGAGAACTTCGCCGACCTGATCGACCTGCTCGACGCGACCGGCGAGGGGCTGCGGGCCACGGCGGACAACTACGAGACCAACGAACAGGACACCGCCGAGGTGTACGGGGGCGGCCGATGAGCACCCTGGCCCCCGGCTCGTTCGGCGACGCCGTCGACGCGTACAAGTGGACCCGCGACCGGGTCACCGAACAGCTGCCGCCGCTGCCCAGCTTCGAGAACCCCGTCAGCGAAGGGCTCGACGCCGGTCTCGACTCCGTCGTCAAGGCGGCGCTCGACGCCACCGGGCTGATGGACAAGCTGGAGGAGGTCACCGGCAACCTGCAGGCGCTGACCGCCGCCGCGCACGAGTGGCAGGCCCAGGCGAAGGCCATGCAGGAGGTCGCCGACGAGCTGCGCTCGGCCGGCACCCGGGTCGACGCCGCCTGGGAGGGCGCGGCCTCGGCGGCGTTCGGCGCCCACATGACCACCGTCGTCGAGGCGATCGACGCCACCGCCGCGGACATGGCGCAGGTCGCGCAGATCATCAGCCAGGCCGCCGCCGAGTGCCAGCTCGCCGAACAGCTGATCATCGAGATCATCCGCGAGGCGATCGAGACCCTGATCATCACGCTGGCCGCCGGACTCGTGGTCGACATCCTCACCCTGGGCCTCGCCACCGCCGCCGAGGCGCTCATCGTCGAGGGCGAGATCGCCGTCTACATCGCCCGGGTCGGCCAGGTCTCGCTCAAGCTGGAGAAGGCGCTCAAGGAGCTGCACGAGGCGATCAAGGCGATGAAGGCGGCCCGCACCCTCGGGTCGATCAAGAAGGCCCGCGCGGCCGCCAAGGCCGTCCGCAAGCTCGGCGGCAGGGGCAACCGGCTCAAGTCCGGCTGGGACCTGGTCCGCAACCCCTCGGCGGGGAACCTCGGGGAGTTCGCCACCGCCCAGGTCCTCGGGAAGGGCTTCGGCGCCGTCAAGGGCGGCGTCAAGACCGGCCTGGGCGCGGCTATCGGCGCCGGGGACTTCACCGGCGTCCTCACCGACAACCTGCTCACCGACCAGGGCCTGGACACCGTCGCCGGCGCGCTCGACGGCCCGCCCGAGGGCGCCCCGTACCGGGTGCCGCGCAACCGGGTCGAGGAGGCCTTCGGATGAGCCACCCCGCCCACCCCCCGTACGGCGCCCCGCCGCTGCCCGGGGCCCAGCACCTGCCGGAGGTCGCGCACCTGGTGGCGCCCGGCGAGCAGCTGCGCGGCATCGTCGACACCGACCTGTGCGACCTGGTCCGCACACCGCCCCGGCGCTACCGCAAGGACCCGTCGGGCCGGGCGGCCGAGACCGCGTTCGGCTGCCTGTTCGTGTTCGTCAACCTCGCCGAGTACCTCGCCGACCTGGTCGAGGACTGCACCTGGGGCCTGGTCCGCTCGCTGCGCCGGCTCTTCCGCGGGCGCGGCCTGACCGGCGGCTGGCAGAGCCAGGCCGGACGGTTCGTCATCGCGGTGCGCTCCGCCGACCGCGATTACGACAACGACGACGTCCTGCTGCTCTTCACCGACCGGCGGATCCTGCTGGTCGGCAGCGGCGACAACACCCCCGGGCGCACCTTCGACGACCACCGGGCCAAGCGCGTCCTCGGCGAACTGCCCCACGCCCAGCTGGTGCGCGTCGAGCCCCGGCACACCTGGGTCTCGCTCCGCGCCGACCTGCACTTCGCGGACGGCTCGCGGGCCGCGCTGGACATCGGCGAGAACGACCTCGCCGCGCTGGTCGCCCTCGGCCCGCGCTGACCCCGCGGTGCGCCGCCGGCCGGGAGGTCAGCGGCGCACCGCGTCCAGCGCCAGCAGCGCCACGTGCAGCGACAGGCAGGACTCCACCTGGTCCAGGTCCACGCCCAGGATCCGTTCCACCTTGTGCAGCCGGTCGTAGAAGGACGGGCGCGACAGGTGCGCGGCGTCGGCCGCCGCCGACTTGTTGCGGCCCTGCTCCAGGTAGATCCGCAGCATCTGCACCAACTGCCCGCCGTGCTCCGCGTCGTACGCCAGCAGCGGACCCAACTCCCGCTCCACGTACGTCTGCAGGCGCTCGTCGTCGCGCAGCAGGTGCAGCAGGCCGCGCAGCCGGACGTCCGGCAGGCGGTAGTACGCGGCCCGGCCGCCCGGCGCGTCGTGCAGGGCCGCGTCCGCGACCTGGGTGGCCTCCAGCAGGGTGCGCCGGGCGTCCCGGACCGAACCCACCGAGGAACCGACCGCTATCACCGGCCCGTCCGCCGAACCGTCCCGGCCCGCCTCCGCGGACAGTCGGCGCAGCGCCGCCGCGAAGGACTCCAGCGAGGCGTGCTCGTCCTGCTGCGAACCGAGCGCCACCAGCAGGCCCACCCCCTCGTCGTCCAGCGCGCCCACCAGCGCCGACAGCCGCGCGTTGCGGATCGCGGTCGCCGCCAGCTCGGTGAAGTCCCGCAGCCGGGCCTGCGCCTCCAGCGCCGCGGGCAGCGGCCCCTCCCGGCGGCGCAGCACCACGCCCACCAGGCGGCGCCCCTCCAGCGGCACGCCCAGCGCCTGCGCACGCAACGCCACCTCGGAGACCGTCAGCGAGTGCGTCAGGATGCCCGACAGCAGGGTGCGGTGGGTCTGCCGCTCCAGCGACTCCCGGTCGCGCACCACCAGCCGGTTCAGCGCCAGCGTCGCCGCGCCGCGCTCCAGCAGCATCGCGTGCGGGTGCGGCACGTCCGGCGGCAGCGGCACCGGCTCGTCCACCAGCACCAGCCGGCCCCAGTCCTGACCGCGTGCGCCCACCGTGGTCACCAGCCAGCCCGAGCGCGGGTCGTGCCCGGTGCGGCCCGGCGGGTGCACGCCGCGCGAACGGTGCTCCCAGTTCTCCAGCAGCTCCTGCTCGCCGCGCCCCGCCGGGTCGTGCGCCAGCACCTGGTGCGCCAGGTTCTCCAGCACCACCGGCGCACCCGCCATCCGGGCCACCTGCCGCACCACCTCGGCGGGCTCCGCACCCTCCGTCGCCAGCTCGTTGAACACCTGGTGCACCGCCTCGGACACCCGCAACTGCTCCAGCTGCGCGTTCACCACCAGCGCGTGCACCGCCTCGGTCACCGCGACGAACTTCAGCTCCCGGCGCAGCACCACCAGCGGCAGGCCGTGCCGCTCCGCCGCCGCCACCAGCGCCCGCGGCAGCGAGTCGAAGTACCGGCGGCCGAACTCGATCACCAGCCCCGCCACCCCGACCTCGGCCAGCTCCCGCACGTACCGGGCCAGCCCGTCCCGGTCCTCGGGCAGCGCGATGCCCGTCGACAGCACCAGCTCGCCGCCGCGCAGCACCCCCGCCACGTCCGGCAGCTCGCTCACGTGCACCCAGCGCACCGGGCGCTCCAGCGCCCCGGCCCCGGCCACCACCTGGGGCAGACCGCGCCGCATCACGTCCAGGTCGAGCACGCGGGCGACGGTGGGGAGCATCGGGGATACCTCCAGGGGGTTCGCAGGGTGTCAGGACAATCATGCTCGACGGCGACGCCCTGTCGCCCGAACGCAGCCTTGCACCCTGTAAGGCCCTTCGGCCGGGCCGTTGCTGAGTGATGCTTGCCCCGGGCACCCGAACCGAGGCATCGTCGGCCGGGTCGAGTAGGCAATGGAGGCAGCTCATGGACCTGACCAGCTTCAACGAGGGCGCGCAGCACATCGCGGGCCGCCCGGCCCGGAGCTCCGGCGGTGAGCCCTTCGCCGTGGTCAACCCCGCGAACGGCGCCACCGTCCAGCAGGTCGAGCTCGCCACCACCGCCGACGTCGACGCCGCCGTCGCGGCCGCCAGCGCCGCCCTCCCCGAGTGGTCCGGCGCCACCCCCGGCACCCGCTCCGACGCGCTGAACCGCCTCGCCGGGATCCTCGCCGAGCACGCCGAGGACTTCGCCCGGGTCGAGACCGCGCAGACCGGCAAGCCGATCAAGCTCTCCACCGAGTTCGACGTCCCCGGCACCGTCGACAACACCGCCTTCTTCGCCGGGGCCGCCCGCAACCTGGAGGGCAGGGCCGCCGGGGAGTACAGCGGCGACCACACCTCGTACGTGCGCCGCGAGGCGGTCGGCGTGATCGGCAGCATCGCGCCCTGGAACTACCCGCTGCAGATGGCCGCCTGGAAGATCCTCCCGGCGATCGCCGCGGGCAACACCATCGTCCTCAAGCCCGCCGAGATCACCCCGCTGACCTCGCTGATGTTCGCCCGCGCCTGCACCGCCGCGGGCATCCCCGACGGCGTCGTCAACATCGTCACCGGCGCCGGACGCACCGCGGGCGAGCACCTGATCGGCCACCCCGACGTCGCCATGGTGTCCTTCACCGGCTCCACCGCCGTCGGCCGGCGCGTCGCCGAGATCGCCACCGCCACCGTCAAGCGCACCCACCTCGAACTCGGCGGCAAGGCCCCCTTCGTGGTCTTCGACGACGCCGACCTCGACGCCGCCGTGCACGGCGCCGTCGCCGCCTCCCTGATCAACAGCGGCCAGGACTGCACCGCCGCCACCCGCGCCTACGTCCAGCGCCCGCTGTACGACGCCTTCGTGGCCGGCGTCGCCGAGCTGTACGAGGGCATCCGGCTCGGCGACCCGCTGAACCCGCACACCGACATGGGCCCGCTGGTCTCCTTCACCCACCGCGACCGGGTCGCCGGCTTCGTCGAGCGCGCCCGCTCCTACGCCACCGTCGTCACCGGCGGCCCCGCCACCGGCAAGGGCCACGACGGCACCGACCTCGCGCTCGGCGCCTACCACCGCCCCACCCTGATCACCGGTGCCGCCCAGGACAGCGAGGTCGTCCAGGGCGAGGTCTTCGGCCCGGTGCTCGTCGTGCTGCCCTTCGACAGCGACGAGGAGGGCCTGCGGCTCGCCAACGACACCCCCTACGGCCTCGCCGCCTCCGCCTGGACCCGCGACGTCCACCGCTCGCTGCGCGCCACCCGCGAGATCGCGGCCGGCTGCGTCTGGGTGAACGACCACATCCCGATCATCAGCGAGATGCCGCACGGCGGGTACAAGGCCTCCGGCTACGGCAAGGACATGTCGCAGTACTCGCTCGACGAGTACACCCAGGTCAAGCACGTCATGTTCGACACCACCGCGGTCGCCCGCAAGGACTGGCACCGGACGATCTTCGGCGACCGCTGACCGGGAGCCCCGTCCCGGACGCCCCGCGATCCGTGTAAGAGAACCCCGGCACCCCGCTCTCCCGGGTGACGGCAGCAGGCACCCGCCCGCCGCCCGTTGCCCCGCCCGGGAGAGACGAGGAACCGCACGTGAGCACCACCCGCCACCCCAGCGCCCTGCACTGGCTGGCCGCCGCCGCCCCCGACCCCGACGCCTGCCGCCGCACCTGGGAACGCACCCGCCTCGGCCTCGCCCTGCTCCCCGCCGGGCACCGCTGGGACGTCCTGCACGCCCCCGGCCCGCTCGGCCGCCCCGCCGCCGCCCTGCTCGACCGGTTCGGCGGCGGGCCCGTCCTGGAGGACCCCGACGGCGACACCGTCGGCTTCCTCGTCCCCGTCGGCACCGCCGAACGCTGGACCGGCACCGGCATCCGCGGCTCCGGCCACGGCACCTGGATCGCCGTCCCGCACCCCACCCGCCCCACCGCCCGCGGCCCGCACTGGCTCGTCCCCCCGCACCCCGACGGACGGCTCGTCGACCCCCGCGCCCTCGAACTCGCCCTCCACGACGCCGCCGCGCACCTGCACCGACCGCACTAGACGGCGCCGGACGGGACAGACTGTCCCCATGGACGACGTGAGCACCGTGAACGGGGTGGAGGACGCCGACGCCAGCAGTACCGGGAAGAGCGGAGACGCCCCGGCCGCCCCGGGGAGCGGCCCCGACGCGCTGCCCGCCCGCCGCGCCGCGCTGCTCGCCGACGCCCAGCCGTACTGCCTGGAACACGCCCTCGCACTGGCCGGCTCCGACGCGCTGCGCCTGCACGGCCTGGCCGCCCCCGTCCTCGGCACCGACCTGCTGCTGGTCACCGCCGAGGGCCCGCCGCTCGCCGAGCTCGCCGCCGGACTCGCCGGAACCCTGCGCGCCGCCGGGCACCGGGTCGAGACACCGCCCGGCACCGCCCGCCGCCACCAACTCGCCGTCCACAGGGGCGAGTCGTCCCTCGACAGCCTCGCCGGGGAGCCACCGCTCGGCATCGAACTGCGCCGCGAACCGCTGCGCCACCCGCCGACCCTCCCCGCGGACGCCCCCGTCCCCGTGGCCGCGCTGGACGACGTCGCCGCGCTCGCCGTCCTCACCCTCTGCGAACGCGCCCTGCCCGCCGACCTGCGCGCGCTGCACGCCCTCACCGACCGGCGGCGCGAAGGCGAACTCCTCGCCCTGGCGAGCGCGTTCGACGAGGACCTCGGCCCCCGTACGCTCGCCGACCGGTTGGAGAGCGCCGCTGCCCTGCTCTCCGCGGACGGCGCCGAAGCCGTCGACACGGCCGGTACGGGTGGCACGGGCAGCACGGGCAGCACGGGCAGCACGGGCGGCACCGTGAAGTGGGCCGAGAGCTGGGCCCAGGACCTGCGCCTCGACCTGCTGGAGACCACCGAACTCGCCGACGGTCTGCACGACCCCTACCTGGACCGCTCCGACGACCTGTAAGGGTGAATCGCGCTTCCCCGTCAGGGTGCTCGTTGAGCGGGCCCGCCGCCCCGCGCAGACTGGAGAACGAGCGCGGGACATCCGTGGACATCGGAGGCAGAGACCCTTGAGCAGCAAGCACATCACCCACTGGATCGGCGGCCAGTACGTCGCCACCGCCGGAACCGCGCCCCGCCGCGGCGACATCCACGACCCGGCCACCGGTCAGGTCACCGGCCAGGTCGACTTCGCCGAGATCGCCGAGGTCGACCAGGCGGTCGCCGCCGCCGCCCAGGCGTTCACCAGCTGGCGCAAGGCCTCGATCGCCAAGCGCACGCAGGTGCTGTTCAACTTCCGCGAGCTGTTCAACGCCCGCAAGGACGAACTCGCCGCGATCATCGTCTCCGAGCACGGCAAGGTGCACTCCGACGCCCTCGGCGAACTCGCCCGCGGCCAGGAGGTCGTCGAGTACGCCTGCGGCATCCCGCAGCTGATCAAGGGCGGCTTCACCGAGCAGGCCTCCACCGGCGTCGACGTCTACTCGATCCGCCAGCCGCTCGGCCCGGTCGCCATCATCTCGCCGTTCAACTTCCCGGCCATGGTGCCGATGTGGTTCTTCCCGATCGCGATCGCGGCCGGCAACACGGTCGTCCTCAAGCCCTCCGAGAAGGACCCGTCCGCCGCCAACTTCATCGCCGAGCTGTGGAAGGAGGCCGGCCTCCCCGACGGCGTCTTCAACGTCGTCCACGGCGACAAGGTCGCCGTCGACCGCCTGCTGGAGCACCCCGACGTCAAGTCGGTCTCCTTCGTCGGCTCCACCCCCATCGCCCGCTACGTGTACGAGAACGGCACCCGCTACGGCAAGCGCGTCCAGGCCCTCGGCGGCGCCAAGAACCACATGCTGGTCCTCCCCGACGCCGACCTCGACCTCGCCGCCGACGCCGCCATCAACGCCGGCTTCGGCGCGGCCGGCGAGCGCTGCATGGCCGTCTCCGTCCTGGTCGCCGTCGACCCGATCGGCGACGAGCTGGTCGCCAAGATCAAGGAGCGGATGGCCACCCTCAAGGTCGGCCCCGGCTGCAACGGCGACTCCGAGATGGGCCCGCTGGTCACCGGCCAGCACCGCGACAAGGTCACCTCCTACGTCGAGTCCGGCGTCGCCGACGGCGCCGAGCTCGCCGTGGACGGCCGCAAGCACGCCATCGCCGCCGAGGACGCCACCGGCGCCCCCACCACCGACGGCTTCTGGCTCGGCCCGACCCTGTTCGACCACGTCAAGCCGGGCATGTCCGTCTACAACGACGAGATCTTCGGCCCGATCCTGTCGGTCGTCCGGGTCCCCTCCTACGACGAGGGCCTGGAGCTCATCAACGCCAACCCGTACGGCAACGGCACCGCCATCTTCACCAACGACGGCGGCGCGGCCCGGCGCTTCCAGAACGAGGTCGAGGTCGGCATGGTCGGCATCAACGTGCCGATCCCCGTCCCGGTCGCCTACTACTCCTTCGGCGGCTGGAAGGCCTCGCTCTTCGGCGACACCCACGCCTACGGCGCCGACGGCGTCCAGTTCTTCACCCGCGGCAAGGCCGTCACCCAGCGCTGGCTCGACCCCTCGCACGGCGGCATCAACCTGGGCTTCCCCACCAACAGCTGAAGCCCACCGCGCCACGGCGCCCCCGGAAGGCCGGCCCCCAACAAGGGTCGGCCTTCCGGCCGTTCAGGCCCGGCACCGGCGGCCCGCGGCGCGCGGCGCGGCGCGTGTTTGCACCTGGCCCGGATCCGGCGTAGTGTTCACTGGTCGCTCGGCAGGGAGCACCGGACACGCATCTGTGTGGACGGTCCCGGGGCGGCCAATCCCTTGGAAAACCAGCTAGCTGATCCGTGACGGGTCGCGTCCTTTTCGCGTCCCCGTTCGTATTT
>NZ_BSSA01000031.1 GCF_030268885.1 Kitasatospora phosalacinea | reverse complement strand
GTCCGGCCGCGTGCGTGGTGATGCCCGGCGGGCCGACAAATCCCAAACAGGACAGTCAGAACGTCAGTCAGGCGGAGGGTCAGACCCGCCGGCAACAGCACCACGTCACATCCTCACTGTCAGGCGTGCAGCTCGCCGTCGATGACGGTGACGGCCCGGCCGGTGAGCAGGGTGCGGGGGCCGCGCAGGCGGGTGCGGACGGTGCCGGTGCGCGGGCCGCCCTGACGGCCGGTGAGGTCGTCGCGCCCGAAGCGGGCCGACCAGTACGGGGCGAGGGCGGTGTGGGCGCTGCCGGTGACGGGGTCCTCGTCGATGCCGAGGGCGGGGAAGAAGCAGCGCGAGACGAACTGGTGGGCGCCGTCGGGGTCGTCGGCGGCGGCGGTGGCGATGATCCCGCGGGCGGAGAGCGGGGCGGCGGCCAGCGCGGCGAGGTCGGGGGCGAGGTCGCGGACGGTCCGCTCGTCGGCGAGTTCGACCAGCAGGTCGCCGAGGGCGGCGGAGGTGTCGTGGACGGCGACCGGTTCGGCGCCCAGGGCCGCGGCCAGTGCGGCCGGGGCCGCGACGGGGGTGAGCGTGGAGGTGGGGAAGTCCAGGGTGATCGCGCCGTCCTCCTCGGCCTCGGCGGTCAGGACGCCGCAGCGGGCGGTGAAGCGCACCGGCCCGGTGGCGGCGCCGGTGGTCCGCAGGACGTGCGCGGTGGCCAGGGTGGCGTGCCCGCACATGTCCACCTCGGTACGGGGCGTGAACCAGCGCAGCGCCCAGTCCGCGTCGCCGCCGGGCGGCAGCGGGTGGGCGAAGGCCGTCTCGGAGAGGTTGACCTCGGCGGCGACCCGCTGGAGCCAGGGGTCCGCGGGGAAGCCGCCGCCGTCCAGCAGCACGACCCCGGCCGGGTTGCCGGAGAACGGACGGTCGGTGAAGGCGTCGACGACTCGGATGCGCATCCCCGGAACGTACGGCAGCGGCGCGGGCCCGTCCAGGACCGCACGACCGCAGAACCGCAGAACCTCAGGACCGCAGAACCTCAGGACCGCGCCGGAACAACCGCACCGGAACGGACGGCCCGCCCGCCGCCCGCCCCGGCCGGCTCAGCGCACGGAGGCCGCGAAGGCCAGCGCCACCGCGAAGTGGTGGCTGCCGCCGCCCTCGTGCCCGTTGTAGGGGTAGACGCTGATCTCCTTCGGGCCGCGGTAGTGGTGGTAGGAGGCGAAGACGGTCTCCGGCGGGCAGGTCTCGTCCATCAGCGCGACCGAGTACAGCGCCGGGGCGCTGGCGCGGGCCGCGAAGTTGAGGCCGTCGAAGTAGGCGAGCGTCGCGAAGACGGTCTCCACCTTGTCGCGGTGGACCTTGCAGAACTCGGCGACCTCCTTGTACGGGAAGGCGTCGGTGATCTCGGTGGCGCGGCGTATGTGCTGCAGGAACGGGACGTCCGTGACCACCCCGGCCAGGTCGGGCACCAGGCCCGCGACGGCCAGCGCCAGGCCGCCGCCCTGGCTGCCGCCCACCACCAGGACCTTCTCCGGGTCGATGCCGGGGTGGGTGCGCACGGCGTCGACGGCCCGCACCGCGTCGGTGTAGAGCCTGCGGTAGTAGTACGTGGCCGGGTCGAGGACGCCGCGGGTCATCGACCCGGGGTGGGCCGGGCCCGCGCCGGGCCCGTCGTCGGGGGTGTCGCCGGTGGCCCAGGTGCCGCCCTGCCCGCGGGTGTCCATGACCAGGTGCGCGTAGCCCGCGCTGGCCCACCGCAGGTGGTCGTGCGGCAGCCCGCGGCCGCCGCCGTAGCCGATGTACTCGACGACGGCGGGCAGCGGCCCCTCGGCGCCGCGGGGGCGCACCAGCCAGCCCTTGATCGGCTGTCCGTCGTAGCCGGGGAAGGTGACGTCCTCGACGGTGACGGTGCTGAGGCCGGTCTCGACCGGTGCGGTGTCCAGGCGGGCGGGGACGGCCCTGGCGGTGGCCAGGGTGTCCGCCCAGAAGGCGTCGAAGTCGTCGGGTTCGGTGCGTTCGGGCCGGTGCTTGCGCAGCTCCGGGAGGTCCATGGAGAGGAATGCCATGACCGCCCACAATAGGGCCGTCCGGCGCCCGGGCCAATGCCGGGGCGGACGTCCCGGGAACGCGCTCAACCGCTTAAGCCGCGAAGTGCCCGTGCCGTTCCGGCGGTCGGTCCGGCCGCCCGGGCCCCCGGGAACCGCTCCGCGGGACGGCGATCGGTGGTATTCCTGTCCCGGCAGGGGTTCCGCGAGGACGGCTCCACCCGGGGGACGACGAAGTGACGGCGCAGCGGTGAAACGGGTCACGATCGGGGAGATCGCGGAGCGGGCGGGCGTCTCCACCGGCGCGGTGTCGTACGCGCTCAACGGCCGCCCGGGGGTGTCCGAGGAGACCAGGCGGCGGATCCTGGAGATCGCCGACCGGCTCGGCTGGCGGCCGAGCCTGGCCGCCCGGTCGCTGTCGGGTTCGCGGGCGCACAGCGTGGGCCTGGTGCTGGCCCGCCCGGCGGACACCCTGGGCGTGGAGCCGTTCTTCATGCGGTTCATCGCGGGCCTGGAGCGCGAGCTGTCCGGGCAGCGGACCGGGCTGCTGCTGCAGGTGGTCGAGGACCACGCCGCGGCCGTCGAGGCGATCCGCCTGTGGTGGGCCGAGCGCCGGGTGGACGGCCTGGTGGTCACCGACCTGTACGCGCAGGACGCCCGGCTCCCGGTGATCGCGGAGCTGGGCGTCCCGGCGGTGCTGGCCGGGCGGCCCCGGGGGGACGGCGCGCTGGGCGCCGTCTGGGCCGACGACACCGCGGCGGTGGACTCCTCGGTCGACTACCTGGTGGCGCTGGGGCACCGCCGGATCGCCCGGGTCGCCGGACTGCCCGCCCTCGACCACACCCGGGTCCGGGTGGCGGCCTTCCGCGCGGCGGTGCTCCGGCACGGTCTGGGCGAGCCGCGGGTGGTGGAGACCGACTACACCGCCGAGGAGGGCGCGCGGGCGACCCGGGCCCTGCTGTCCCGGCCCGACCGGCCGACCGCGATCCTGTACGACAACGACGTGATGGCCGTCGCCGCGCTCAACGTCGCCCAGGAGATGGGCATCCCGGTGCCCGGCGAGCTGTCCGTCCTGGCCGGGGACGACTCGCAGCTGTGTGTCCTGGTCCGCCCGGCGCTGACCGCCCTGTCCTGGGACATCCAGGCGTACGGGCTGCACACCGCGCGGGTGCTGCTGGAGCTGATCGACGGCCGCCCCGCGCGCTCGCACCAGGAGCGGACGCCCGTCCTCACCGTCCGCGGCAGCACCGCGGCGGCCCCGGCGGGCTGAGAAACTTTCGGCCCGCCACGCGCCGTTTCCGCTTCTCCGCCCGCCTTCCGTTGACGGTCCGTCAATTCCTGTCCTACGTTCCGGAAAACCGGCCGGGTCACCCCTTTGCGCCGCGCACTTAAGCGCATAAGCACCGCACTGCCCGCCCGGTTCCCCCGTTCCGGCGGAAATTCCCCCACCGGATTCGACGCGCCTTCAGGAGGGTTCTCCATGCGTCGCACGCCCCCCGTCCCCCACCCCGACCCCGACCCCCGCCGCCCCCGCGTTCGCACCCGCACCGCCGCCGGCGCGGCCGCCGCCGGGGCGCTGGCCCTCGCGGCGGCCGCCCTGGTCGCCCCGCCGCAGGCCGCCCAGGCCGCCGAGGTCCACTGCAAGGCGGTGTACACGGTGCAGAACGACTGGGGCAGCGGGTTCCAGGCCACCGTGACCGTCACCAACCTCGGTACGGCGTGGACCAGTTGGACGCTCGGCTTCTCGTACGGCGGCAACCAGTCGCTGTCCTCCGGCTGGAACGGCAGCTGGACGCAGTCCGGCCGGGACGTCACGGTCACCAGCCTGCCCTGGAACGCGGCCGTCCCGTCCGGCGGCAGCGTCGCGCCCGCCGCGACCTTCGGCTACAGCGGCGCCAACGCCGGCCCGACCGCCTTCACGGTCAACGGCGTCCCGTGCGACGGGTCCGGCCCCACCGCCCCGCCGACCAGCCCGCCGCCGACCAGCCAGCCGCCCACCACCCCGCCGCCGACCGACCCGCCGACCACCCCGCCCGCGGGTCCCGCCCCGGCCCTGCACGTCTCCGGCAACCGGCTGGTCACCGCCGCGGGCGCCCCGTACCGCCTGCTGGGCGTCAACCGCTCCAGCGGCGAGTTCGCCTGCGTCCAGGGCAAGGGCGTGTGGGACGGCCCCGCGGACCAGGCCACGGTCGACGCGATGCGCGGCTGGAACGTGCACGCCGTGCGGCTCCCGCTGAACGAGGAGTGCTGGCTGGACACCACCAGCGGCACCCCGGCGGGCGGGACCACCGGCGCCGCGTACCGGAAGGCGGTCAAGGACTACGCCGACCTGCTGGTCGCCAACGGCATCAACGTGGTCCTCGACCTGCACTGGAGCCACGGCCAGTACACCGGCCCCGGCACGGGCTGTCCGGACACCGGCGCGACCTGCCAGAAGCCGATGCCCGACCTGCAGTACGCCCCCACCTTCTGGAAGCAGGTCGCCGAGACCTTCAAGGGGAACGACGCCGTCCTGTTCGACCTGTTCAACGAGCCCTACCCGGACGCCGCCGACAACTGGGCCGACGCCACCGCCGCCTGGACCTGCCTGCGCGACGGCGGCAGCTGCCCCGGCATCGGCTACCCGGTCGCGGGCATGCAGAGCCTGGTCGACGCGGTGCGCGCCACCGGCGCCACCAACGTGGTGATGACCGGCGGCCTGACCTGGACCAACGACCTCAGCCAGTGGCTCGCCTACGCGCCGAAGGACCCCACCGGCAACCTGATGGCCTCGTGGCACTCGTACAGCTGGAACGGCTGCGTCACCGCCTCCTGCTGGGACAGCACGATCGGTGCGGTCGCGGCGAAGGTCCCGGTCCAGGCCGGTGAGATCGGCCAGAAGACCTGCGCCCACGACTACATCGACCAGGTGATGGCCTGGGCCGACGCGCACGGGGTCGGCTACAGCGCCTGGACGTGGAACCCCTGGGGCGGGTGCAGCAGCGGCGGCAACGTGCTGGTCACCGACTGGAACGGCACCCCGACGTCCACCTTCGGCGAGGGCTACCGCGCCCACCTGCTGACCCAGCGGCCGTAGCCGCAGCTCCCCCGGCGGGGTGAGTACCCGGGTTGAGTACCCGGACTCAGGCCGGACGGGGCGGCCCGCCCCCACCATGGACGGGCCGCCCCGCCGCGGACGGCGCCCGCTCCCGTCCCGCGCCCGTCCCGCTCCCGGAGGCCACCAGCCGTGCTGAGCACCGTCGCCCGCACCGTCGTCCCGCTGCTCGGCCGGTTCACCGTGACCGCGGACGAGGGCGCGGTGCTCGCCCCCGGCAGCATCGTCGCGGCCAACCACTCCTCGCTGGTCGACCCGGGCGTGGTGCTCGCCGCGGTCCGCCGCCTCGGTGTCCGGCCGGTCGTCCTGGCCACCGCCGGGCTGTGGCGGATCCCGCTGCTGGGCGGCGCGCTGGCCCGCGAGGGCCACGTCCCCGTGCACCGGGGCACCGCGCAGGCGGCCGAGGCGCTGGAGGCCGCGGCCGAGGCCCTGGCCGCCGGACGGGTCGTGGTGCTCTACCCCGAGGGGCGGCTCCCGCTCCGGCGCGACGCCGCCGACGGCCCGCCCGGCCCCTTCCGCACCGGCCTGGCCCGACTCGCCGCCAGCGGCGCCCCGGTCGTCCCGCTCGGCCAGGTCGGGGCCCGCCGGATCAGCTCCGGCTCCCCCGCCAAGCAGCTCGCGGGCCTGGCCACCGCCCCGCTGCGCCGCCCCGGCGTGCACGTCCACTTCGGTGCGCCGCTGCGGCTCGACGGCGACGTGGCGACCGCCACCGCCCGGGCCCACGCCGCCGTGACGGCCGCCTGGCGCACCGCCGCCGCGCACCTGACCGCGGCCGCCCGACCGGACCGCCCGACCGGGCCGCCTGGACGCCGCCCCCCGAAGTAGGGAAAGCTGCGACATCCAACAGCGTTCCTCTCCAACGGAGTTGAGGCCCATGCCCGACACGGTCCCGGCGGCTCCCCCGCCGCCCTTACCGCCCGCCCTCGCCGAACTCGCCGAGCAGCACGGACTGGGCGCCCTGACCGCGACCTTCAGGCCGCAGAAGTTCGGCGTGCTGATCAAGACCTCGTTCTACGTGACGCTGGCGGTGCTGCTCTTCCTCTTCGTCGTGCCCGCCGTGGTCTTCTACTACGTGTCGCTGCGCCGCACCCCGGACTTCAACCCCCGCCAGGCCGCGAAGCGGCTGCACCTGTTCGAGCACGGCCTGGTGGTCGACGACGAACGCGGCCCCGGCCGGACGGTCGTGCGGTGGGACGAGGCCAGGCTCTACGAGGAGCAGACCCGGAACGTCATCAACGGCGTCCCCGGCCCGGTCATGTACACCTGCGTGCTGCGGACCCCGGGCGCGAGCGCGGTGGTCACCCAGTTCTACCAGCACCCCCGCGTCTGGTCGCAGGCCATGCAGCAGGCCGTCCTGCGGGCCCAGGGCGACCGGGCGCAGCGGGCGTTCCTGGCCGGGGAGGTGCTGGACTTCGGCGAGTTCGACCTCTCCTCCGCGGGCATCGCCCACCGCAAGCAGCTGCTGCCCTGGGACCGGCTGGCCGGGGTCGAACTCCGCGGCGGGGCCGTCCTGCTGCTGCAGGACGGCGAACCGGCGCCCTGGGCCCGCGCCGCGGCCGGGAGCGTCCCGAACCTGCACCTGTTCCTGGCCCTGGTCGAGGCGCACCGCGCCGACTGAACGCCGCCGGGCCCGGCCGGGCCCGTCAGCGGTAGATCGTGCCGGGCTCCGCCGTGCCGGGGGCGAGCAGCTGGCTGACCGTCACGAAGGTGTACCCCTGCCCGTCGAGCGCCTCCAGCACGGCGGGCAGGGCCGGGACGGTGCCGCCGTGCAGCGGGTGCAGCAGGACGATGCCGTCGCGCGCGGCCCCGTCCAGGACCCGCCGGGTGATCAGCGCGGTGTCCTCGGTCGCGTAGTCCTTCGCGGTCACCGTCCACAGCACCTGGGCCAGGCCGAGCTCCCGGGAGATCCCGGAGACCCGGTCGTCGGTGCGCCCCTCCGGCGGGCGCATCAGGGTGGGCCGCCGTCCGGTGAGCTGCTCGATCGCGTCCGCCGTGCGGCCGAGCTCCTCGCGGACCTGCTGGTCGGAGGACTCGGTCAGCCGGGGGTGGTTCCAGGTGTGGTCGCCGATCTCGTGCCCCTCCGCGGCGATCCGCCGCACCAGGTCCGGGTGCAGGTGGAGGTCCCGGCCCTCCAGGAAGAACGTCCCCGCGGCGTGGTGCTGCGCCAGCAGGTCCAGCACCCGCGCGGTCGGCTCGCCCGGGCTGCCGTCGAAGGTCAGCGCGATGCACTTCGCCCGCGCGCAGTCCACCTGCCCCGCCCCGACCGGTCCCTTCCCCCGCTCGCGCGCCTGCGCCGGACCGACAGTCACCATCGCGAAGCTCCGCACCACCACCACCGTGACCAGCGCCGCCACTGCCAGCACCGCCACCCCCAGCAGCGCGTAGAACCGCGGCCGCCGCCTCACCCTTCCCATGCCACGAACCCTACCCGTGCCTTTTCGCCCGATTCACCCGGCTCCCCCGCCGCGCTGCCGGGCCGCCCACTCCCGCATCCGCCGGACCGCCACCGGGTTCTCCGCGGCGGCGGCGTCCAGCACGGTCACCGCACCGTCGCCGAGGTCGACCAGCCGGTGCTCCATGGTGCCGGTGGCGACGATCGACAGCACCGCGAGGAACTCCTCCTGCACCTGGCGGCTCACCCGCTGCTCCCCGAGCTCGACGACGTACGCGTCCTCGGCCGCGGCCAGCGAGCGCACCGCGCCGCTGAGCAGCCGCCCCAGCAGCCGGAACTCGTCGGGGTCCATCCGCGCCCGGAGGGTGTCGAGGTAGAGCCGGACCCGGTCGGCCCGGGTGGGAGCAGCGTCGTCAGCCATCCGGCCATCCTGCCACCCCCGCCGGGACGGGCCTCCGGGGGCCGCAGCCCGCAGGCGGGAGGCCCGGGGCCGCCGGCGGGAGGGGTCGGCCCTAGGGTGGGCGCAGACCGCGCCACCCGCCCGGAGGATCCCGTGCTCCAGCTCCGCCTGATCGTTCCCCCCGACCTGCGTGCGCAGGTCCTGGAGCGGCTCGACGCCCGCGTCGGGGTCGCCCACCTCGCGGTGCTGCCCGGCGGGGCGGTGCGCCCGGCCGGTGACCTGGTGCTGTGCGACGTGGCCCGCGAGGCGGCGGACGAACTGCTGGGCGAGCTGCGCGGGTTGGGGCTGGCCGAGCGCGGGGCCATCAGCGTGGACCAGGTCGGGCTGACCCTCTCCCGGGCGGCCGACCGGGCGGAGCGGGAGGCGCCGGGCGAGGGGGTCGACGCGCTGGTGTGGGAGGAGGTCTCCGAGGTCGTCCAGGAGGAGTCGACGCTCAGCTGGGTCTTCCTCGCGCTGCTGACGGTCGCCACCATGCTCGCCGCCTGCGGCGCCGTGCTGGACAGCGCGGTGCTGATCGTCGGCGCGATGGCCGTGGGCCCCGAGTTCGGGCCGCTCGCCGGGCTGTGCGTCGCCGTCGTGCAGCGCCGGGCCCGAGCGGCGCTGCGCTCCCTGCTCGCCCTGGCGGTCGGCTTCGCCGTGGCGATGGCGCTCACCGTGGGCTTCTCCCTGCTGATGGACGCCCTGGGCCTGTTCAGCGACGCGAAGTTCGCGGCCCTGCGCCCCAACACCTCGTTCATCTGGCAGCCGGACGCGATGTCCTTCGTGGTCGCCTTCCTGGCGGGCATCGCGGGCCTGCTCTCGCTGACCTCCGCCAAGGCGTCCGCGCTGGTCGGCGTGGCGATCTCGGTCACCACCGTCCCCGCCGCGGCCAACGCCGCCGTGGCCGTCGCCTACGGCGAGTACGCCCAGGGCTGGGGGTCGGCCGTGCAGCTGGCCCTCAACCTCTCCGGCATCGTCCTCGCCGGGGTCCTCACCCTGCTGGTCCAGCACGGTGCCTGGCACCTGGTCCGCCGCGGCCCCCGGGAGCGCTGAGCCGGACGCCCCGGCCCCCGCGGGTGCCGACGCCCTCCCCTCTGCGGCACCGGCACCCGCGGACCGGACGGGCCCCCGCCCCCGTTCCCCCCTGGCAGTGCGCGGCGGCCGGGCCCGGCGGCCCGTCCGCTCCCCCGTCGCACTGCGGCGCCGCCCCCGCGGCGCCCGGACGATCGTGGCAGGGGGCGGGGTGCGCGCACATTGCCAGGATCCGGCAGTCTTGACGCCCCGTCGGCGTCGGAATCCCGCAGCGGCGGCGTCCGGGAGGCCGCTCACAGCTCCCGCTGCGGCCAGCCGAGCAGGCGGGCGCCCATCGCGGCGGTCTCCAGGGTGTAGCGGTGCAGCGCGTCGGAGGGGTCGTAGCCGGTCAGCGCCTTGATCCGGTCCATCCGGTAGCCGAGCGTGCGGACGCTCACGCCCAGCCGCCGGGCGGCCTCCGCGTGGACGTAGCCCGCCTCGGCCTGCGCGGCCAGGGTGGCCAGCAGCGGGGCCGCGCCGCCGCGTGCGCCGCCGAGCGGTCCCAGCACGCTGCGCACCAGCTCCGCCATCGCGGCCCGGTCGCGCATCAGCACCGGGAGCACCAGCAGTTCCTCGGCCCGGAGCCGCTCGGCGGGCAGGTCGAGGCGCTGCGCGAAGTCCAGGGCGCCCAGCGCCTCGTCGTAGCTGCGCACCACCCCGCCCGGCCCGGAGTGGCGCCGCCCGGTCGCCACCCGCAGCGCCGCCGGGTAACCGGGGCCGGGACGGAGCGCGAGGGCGGCGAACGCCTCCAGCACCGCGCGCTCGCTGTCGGGGGCGACGCACACCAGCCGGCCGTCCTTGGTCGCCAGCAGGACGTCCCGTTCGCCGAAGCGGCCGACGAGTTCGCGCTCCACCCGGCGGGCCGACGGGTGCGCCTCGTCGTACGGCTGCGCGGCGACCGCGACCGCCACCGCGTGCGAGCGGGCCAGCCGCAGCCCGAAGCGCTCGGCCCGCTCGGCCAGCGCACCCGGGTCGCTGCGCCCGTACAGCAGGTCGTCGATGAACTCCCGCCGGGCCGCCTCCTCCTGGCGGATCGCCAGGCGCTGCGCCCGTTCGTGGCCCTCGCCCAGGGCGGCGACCGCGGCCTCGGCGGCGGTGAGCAGCGCCTCGCCGGTGCGGCGGAGCCCGCCCACCGACCCGGCCGCGGCGACGCCGGGCAGTGACGGCCAGGCCCGGCGGCCGGCGCCGAGGCAGTGCGCGACCAGTTCGCGCAGCCCGTGCCCGGCCTCCGCGGCGCGCTCGCCGAGCGCACGCAGCGACTCCAGTTCGGGGCGGTCCAGGTGGCGGCCGGTCCGGGAGACCTCCGCGAGCAGTTCCAGGTAGCGGGAGCCGAGCGCGGACAGGGCCGCCGGTTCTTCCATCTCACTGCTCCGCTGCCGCACGACCGTTGCCCGGGCGCCCGCCCCGGTCGGCGGACGACCCGCCGATCCTAACGACTCCGCGACGTCCCGCCGTCACCCGCCGCGTCGTCCGCCCCACCGTCTGCCGCGTCGTCCGTCGCGTCGTCCGCCCCACCGTCCGCCGCGTCCGTCCCGGGGCCGGACGGGCGCCGGTCGGCGGGGACGTGACGGGTGAACAGCAGGGCCCCGGCGGTGATCACCGAGCAGGCGAGGATGGCGGACTTCAGGCCCTGGATCTGCGCGTCCCGGTAGTGGTCGACCAGGGTCGCGGCCTCCTGCGGCGGCACCTCGGGGTGGGTGGCGAGGGCGGCGGACACCTGGTCGGCCGGGACGAAGGAGATGCCCGCCTCGACCTGGGTGCCGACCTGCTGGGCGACGGCCGCGCTGACCTTCGGGTCGCTCTCGATCCGGGCGGTGACCGAGGTGGCGAGCGCGCCGATCAGGATCGCGCCGATCAGCGCCGTGCCGAGCGAGGAGCCGAGGTTCTGCGCGGTGTACTGCAGGCCCCCGGCCTCGCTGCGCTCGGAGGTGCGCACGCTGGACTGCACCGTATTGCCGAGCTGCGAGGCGAGCAGGCCCAGTCCGGTGCCGAGCAGGGCCATCGCCCAGCCGAACGAGGCGCCCGCCAGCTCCGGCCGGATCGCGGCGATCAGCCACAGGGTCGCGGCGAGCAGCACCAGCAGCCCGGTCCGGACGACGGTCCGGGGCGAGGCGACGCGCAGCAGCAGCGAGCCGCACATCGAGGTGACGAGCATGGTCACGGAGACCGGGAGCAGCCGCAGCCCGGTCTCGAAGGCGTTCAGGCCCTGGACGACCTGGAGGTAGAGCGGGATGACGAAGAACAGGCCGAGCAGGACGGTGTTCTGGTTGAACAGGGCGATCAGCCCGGCGCGCAGCGGCCGGTTCCCGAACAGGGCGAGCGAGACCAGCGGGGTGGCCCCGCGGCGCTCCCGGCGCCGCTCGTGGGCGCAGAAGGCGTACAGCACGGCGGCGCCGAGGGCGACGACGAACAGCGTGGGCGCGAACCCGAGGACGGTGAACGGCGGGTTGCGCGGCTCGACCCAGCCCCAGGTGCCGCTCTGCAGGACGGCCAGGACCACCAGGGCCAGGCCCGCGGCGGAGAGCACGGCCCCGGGCACGTCGAGCCGGGTCCGGGTGGCGGGCGCCGGCTGCGGCGGGATCCAGCGCATCAGCAGCAGGATCGCCAGGACCAGCACCACCTCGCCCGCGAACACCAGCCGCCAGGTCAGGTAGGTGGTGACCCAGCCGCCGAGCAGCGGCCCCACCGCGATGCCCGCACCGGCCAGACCGCCGACCACCCCGTAGGCGACCGCCCGTTCGCGCCCCCGGTAGGAGCCGGCCACCAGGGCGGCCAGGGCGGGCAGCACCAGGGCCGCGCCCAGGCCCTCGACCACCGACCAGCCGAGGGCGAGCACCCCGACCGTGGGGGCGACGGCGGTCAGGCCGGAGCCGACGCCGTAGACGACCAGGCCGACCACGAAGACCCGGCGGCGGCCGAACATGTCGCCGATCTTGCCACCGGTCAGCATGAAGGCCGCCATCACCAGGGTGTAGAGGGTGATGACGGCCTGGACGGTGGTGACCTCGGTGTCGAAGTCCTCGACGAGCTGGCTGATCGACACGTTCATCACCGAGGCGTCCAGCACCATCAGGAACTGGGCGGTCCCGAGGACGGCCAGCGGTTTCCACGTGCTCGCTCTGTTCATCGCGCTCTCCCGTTCCCCGGCCCCGCCCCGCCCCGCCCCGCCCGGGGCGCCCCGGTGGTCGTCCCGCCACGGTCTCACCGCCGGGCGAGCTGCGCTCCCCAGGCCCGCGCCCGGTCGCTCTCGCCCGCGCGCAACGGTCCTTCGGTCCCCTCGACCAGGAACCCGGCGGGCTCGGCCGCGAGGTCGTAGTGGTGGCGGGTGAGGCGGGCGGCGATGCCGTCGGCTGCCGCACCGGCGTGCTTCACCTCGGCGCGGGTGTCGAACGCGGCGGCCCGGGCGCTCCCGCCGCCGTCCGGCAGGGAGTGGAACCAGGAACGCAGGCCGGGGCCGCCGTGCTCCGGAGCGCCCGACCTGGCGGCCAGGGCGCGGCTGACGCCGGTGGTCATGCCCCGCATGTGGGTGGGGCCGCCGACCACCAGCAGGTCCGCCCCCTCGACCGCGTCGGGCCCGGCCTCGGCGACCGGCAGGCACTGCACGTCGGCGGTCGGTTCGGCCTGCCGGACGCCCTCGGCGATCGCCGCGGCGACCTGCCCGGTGTTGCCGTACACGCTCTCGTGGACGATCACGGCACGCATGCTCCGTTCACCTCTCTCGTTGCAGTGGCTCCTCGGCCCCGGCCCCGGCGGGGACGGTGACCACGGGACAGGGGGCCCGGCGGACCAGGCCGTGCGGGACGGAGCCGAGCCGCATCCCGGTGAGGCCGCCGCGGCCGTGGCGGCCGACCACGACGGCCAGGGCGTGCGCGGAGATCCGGACGAGTTCGTCGACCGGGTCACCGGCGACGACCTCGTGGGTGAGGTCGAGGTCGGGTTCGTCCACGGCGCAGCCCGCGGTGGACTCGAACATCCGGCGCCGGAGCTCCGCCTCGCCCTCCAGCGGTTCGAACGGCCGGACGGGGGTGCGCCGGACCGAGACGGCGCGCAGGGCCGCGCCCCGGCGGGCGGCCAGGTCGGCGGCGAAGCGCCCCGCGGGCCCGCAGGCCGGGGAGCCGTCGACGCCGACCACCACGTAGGGCGGCTGGAGGGTGGTGTGCTCCGGTTCGCGCACCACCACGACCGGGCAGTGCGCCTGGGCGCTGACCGGCACCGTCACGGAGTAGCGGCTCAGCACCTCCGCCAGGCGGCCCAGGCGGCGGGTGCCGAGCACCACCAGCGCGGCCCCTTCGGACTCCGCGCACAGCACCGGGGCCGGGGGCCCGTCGCGCAGGACGGAGCGCGGGCGCAGCCCGGGGTGGCGTTCGGCCACCATGCCCTCGGCCTTCTCCAGCGCCTGGGCCCCGGCCTCGTGCCGGGAGTGCAGGTAGGCGGCGCCGTCGCCGCGCCGGTCGCGGGGCTCGTCGGGGACGGCGTGCACCAGGCGCAGCGGGAGTCCGCGCCGCTCGGCCTCGTCGGCGGCCCAGCCGACGACCACGGGGCTGACCTGCCGGGCGTCGACGCCCAGCACGATCGGGCGGGTTCCGGTGGGCGATGTCATGGCTCCTCCACCGCTGCGGCGGCCGTTGTCCGGTGACGGCCGGATCACTTCCACGGTAGGCAGGACCGGCGGGGCGGGCGAGGGCCGACCGGCCCCACCGGGCGGGACACCGGGCCCGTCCCGGTCAGAGCGCGAAGGTGCGGCTCCCGCCGGGGCCCACCCGGGCGGTGGTGCCGCGCAGGTGCACGGTGACGGGCTCCTGGTGGTCCGGGTCGAGGGCGACGGTCACGTTCTTCCGGTCGACGGCGATCCGCACGCCCCAGTGGCCGCGGTAGCGCAGGTCCATGGTGAGGGAGCCGAGCGCGGAGGGCAGCCGGGGGTCCAGCCACAGGGCGTCCTCGCGCAGTTCCAGGCCGGTGTAGCAGCGCTGCAGCAGGTCGACGGCACCGGCCATCGCCCCGAGGTGGACGCCCTCGCGGGTGGTGCCGCCCTGGGCGTCGTGCAGGTCGGCGGTGAGCGCGTCGCGGAAGTGCCGCCAGGAGGAGCGGCGGTCGCAGCGGGTCAGCACCCAGGCGTGCACGACGGAGCTGAGGGTGGAGCCGTGGACGGTGCGGGGCAGGTAGTAGGAGGCGGTGCGGCGCATCAGTTCGTGGCCGGCGGGGTGGCCGAGGCGGCGCAGCAGGTCGCGCACCTCGCGGGCGGAGAACAGGTACCAGAGCATCAGGGCGTCGGCCTGCTTGGAGACCCGGTAGCGGTTGGCGCTGTCGCCCTCGGCCTCCAGGATCCGGTCGAGGCGGCGCAGGTCGGGGTGGCGGCGGCGGTAGGCGTCCCAGTCGAGTTCGGCGAGGCGCTCGTAGCCGTCGAACTGGCTGATCACCCCGTCGTGGAAGGGCACGTGCAGGTGGCGGCCGATCTCCTGCCAGCGGTCGGGTTCGGCGGCGTCCAGGGCGAGGCGTTCGGCGAGTTCGGCGCGGCGGCGGGCGGGGAGGAGGTCGAGGGCGTCGGCGGCGCGGGCGAGCACCCAGGAGGCGAGCACGTTGGTGTAGGCGTTGTCGTCCAGCCCCGGACGGTCGGCCCAGGGGTAGGCGTCGTGGTACTCGTCCGGCCCGAGCACGCCGCGGATCGACCAGCGCTGCCGGGCGGGCGCGTACTCGGCGGCCGAGGCCCAGTAGCGGGCGGTCTCCACCAGGATCTCGGTGCCCGCCTCGGCGAGGAAGTCCCGGTCGCCGGTGGCCTGGTAGTACTGCCAGACGTTGTAGGCGACGGCGGAGCCGACGTGCCGCTGCAGGTGGCTGTGGTCGGGCAGCCAGCGGCCGGAGAGCGGGTTGAGGTGGACCCGGGCGGACTGCTCCTGGCCGTCGCCCGCGCTCTGCCACGGGTAGCTCGCGCCGCGGAGGCCCTCGGCACGGGCGGCGCGGCGGGCGGCGTCCAGGCGCCGGTGGCGGTAGCGCAGGGCGGCGCGGGCGAGTTCGGGGAAGCGCAGGTCGAGCAGGCGCAGGACGAACAGCTCGTCCCAGAAGACGTGGCCCCGGTAGGCCTCGCCGTGCAGGCCGCGGGCCGGGATGCCGACGTCCAGGTCGGCGGAGTGCTCGGAGCAGGTCTGCAGCAGGTGGAACAGCGAGAGGTGCAGCGGGCCGAGACCGGGGAAGTCGGCGTCGATCCGGCAGCGGCGCCACAACTGTTCCCAGCGCAGGGCGTGTTCGTCCAGCAGGGTGGTGAAGTCGGGTGCGGTGGCGGCCAGTTGACGGGCGGCGTCGAGCGGGTCGCCGGTGGCCGGATCGTGCGAGGTGTGGACGGCGACGGTCTTGTCGAGGGTGACGGGCACCCCGGCGGCGGCGTCCAGCCGGAAGGTGCACCCGGCCAGGCCCGGCCGGGTGTCGCCGTCGGACGCGTCCGCGGCGGGGTGCAGCCGGTGGCGGGCGGCGAGGGCGATGCGGCGGCCCGCGCCGGTGGCCGTCTGCAGCCAGAGCGTGCCGTCCGGTTCGGTGCCCTGGCCCAGCGGGGTCAGGTGGCGGGCGGTCAGCCCGGCGTAGCGGGGCACGCCGCTGTTGGTGACGGTGCCGTCGAGGGCGGAGCGGACCTCCAGCGGGCCGGACCAGTCCTCGGGGGTGAGGACGGTCTCCAGCGCGGCGAGGTGCGGCCGGGCCTGGCTGGCGATCCGGCGCTGGAGCAGCCGGGTGCGCCGGCCCCCGGCGTCGACGCACAGGGCACGGCGGGTGAGGACGCCGCGGCGCAGGTCGAGGTCGAGTTCCTGCTGCTCGGGCGGTCCGGTGAACCACTCGCCGCCCGCGCGGCGGAAGGTGACGGGCAGCCAGTTCGGGCAGTTGACCAGGTCCTCGTGGGCGAACATGCGTCCGCCCACCACGGACCCGGTGCGGTCGTAGCAGCCCGCCAGGTAGGTGCCGGGGTAGTGGACGCCGTCCGCGGCCGCCTCGGGCGCGGCGCCCCGGGTGGCCAGGTAACCGTTGCCGACGGTGCACAGGGCCTCGCGCAGCCCCTCCTCGGCGGGCTCGTACCCGCTCCAGCGCAGGGTCCACGGGTCGGGCTCCGGCCCGTCGCGCCGGGACGGGGGGTGGTGGTCCACGGTCCGTCTCCTGTCGTGCGGCTCCGGGTTCCAGTGTGCGCGCCGCCCCGGTGCCGCGCCGGACGGCCGGGCGGCGGGCAGAATCGGAGGGGACCGATCCGACGTCCCGGGGAGCCCTCATGGACGAGACCGAGCCCGGCGGCGCCGGGCAGCGCGTGACGGTGTTCCTGCTCGACGACCACGAGGTGGTCCGCCGCGGGGTGCGGGACCTGCTGGAGGCCGAGCCGGACATCGAGGTGGTCGGCGAGGCGGGCAGCTGCGCGCAGGCGCTGGCGCGCGTCCCCGCCCTGCGGCCCCGGGTGGCGCTGCTGGACGTGCGGCTGCCGGACGGCGACGGCGTGACGGTGTGCCGGGAGCTGCGGGACCGGATGCCGGAGCTGGCCTGCCTGGTGCTCACCTCCTTCGACGACGACGACGCCCTGCTGGACGCGATCATGGCCGGGGCCGCCGGGTACGTGCTCAAGCAGGTCAAGGGCGCCGACCTGGTCACCGCGGTGCGCACGGTGGCCGCCGGGCAGTCGATGCTCGACCCGGCCACCACCCGCAAGCTGATGGAGAGCCTGCGCCACCACGAGGAGAGCGGTACGGAGGCGGCGCTGGCCCGGCTGACCCCGCGCGAGCGGGAGATCCTGGCGCTGATCGGCGAGGGGAGGACCAACCGGGAGATCGGGCACGAGCTGTACCTGTCGGAGAAGACCGTCAAGAACCACATCTCCCGGCTGCTCGGCAAGCTGGGCGTGGAGCGCCGCCTGCAGGCCGCGGTGCTGGCCGCGCACGCCGAGGACGAGCACCGCCCGGCCCGGGAGCGCTGAACCCGACCGGCACCGCCGACGGGGCCGTCCGGCCCATGCGCGGCGCCGCCGCCCCGGCGCACCGTGGACGGTGAGGGGCGCCGCCCCGGCGCCCACCGGCCCGGGAGGCCGTGATGATGTACTGGGACGACCACGGGATGAACGGCTGGGGCGCCGGCCTGATGCTGTTCACCACCCTGCTGTTCCTCGGCCTGCTGGTCGCCGCGGCGGTGGTGCTGTTCCGCTACGCGGGGCGTGCGACGCAGCAGCGGCCGCCCGAGCAGCAGCGGCCGGGGCCCGAGCAGCGGCCCGGGCCCGAACAGGTGCTCGCCGAGCGCCTGGCCCGCGGCGAGATCGACCCCGAGGAGTACCGCCTGCGCCTGGAGGCGCTGCGCGGGGCGGCGGGGCCGGGGGCGGGCGGGGCGGGGTGGACGCCGTGAGCGCCCCGGTGCTGGACGCCGGCGCCCTGGAGACCCTGGTCTCCGCGGCGGTCGCGGCGCCGTCCGTCCACAACACCCAGCCGTGGCGCTTCCGGCTGGTGCCGGAGACCTCCGTGCTGGAGGTGCGGGCCGCCACCGAGCGCGCCCTGCCGGCCACCGACCCGCGGGGCCGGGCGCTGCACGTCTCGGTGGGGGCGGCGGTGCTCAACCTGCGCACCGCCGCCCGCCATCTCGGCTGGGCCCCCGAGGTGCGGCTGCTGCCCGATCCGGCGGAGCCCGGGCTGCTGGCCGGGGTGCGGCTGGAGGAGCCCGCGCCCTGCCGCCTCCCGGCCGTCGACGCGCTGTACGACGCGATCTGGCGGCGGCACTCGGCCCGCTCGCCGTTCACCGGGCCGCCGGTGCCCGAGGGGGTGCTCGCCGGGTTCGCGGAGGCGGCCCGGGCGGAGGACGCGGAGCTGCTGCTGCCCGACGAGGAGGAGACGGCGCGGCTGCTGCGGCTGACCGCCGAGGCCGAGCGCCGCAACACCGTCGACCCCGCCCAGCGGGCCGAGAGCCGCCGCTGGCTGCAGGGGGCCGAGCCGCGGCCGCTCGGCATCCCGGCCGCCGCGCTGGGCCCGCAGGACGCGGGCGGCCGCCTGCCGGTGCGGGACTTCGGGGCGCTCGCCCCGGAGCGGCACCTCGCGCCGGTGCGCTTCGAGGCGCACCCGCGGATCGCCGTCCTGCTGACCCGCGGGGACGGGCCGGAGGACTGGCTGCGGGCCGGGTTGGCGCTGGAGCACGTGCTGCTGGCGGCGACGGTGCACGGCGTGCGGGCCTCGCTGCTGCACCAGGCGATGGAGTGGCCGTTCCTGCGCTGGGCGGCCCGGGACGTCCGGCGCGGGCCCGCGTTCGTGCAGATGCTGGTCCGCTTCGGCTACGGCCCGGAGGGGGCACCGACCCCGCGGCTGTCGGCCGCCGAGGTGATCGACGGCTGACGGACCGGTGCACCCGCCGGGCGGTCAGTCGCCGGGCAGCGGGACCTGCCAGACCAGTTCGGTGCCGCCGGTGCTGCGGGCCCGCGCCCGGAACTCGCCGCCCAGCGCGGCGGCCCGCTCGGCCAGGTTCGCCAGCCCGCTGCGCCGACCGCCCGCGGGCAGGCCCACGCCGTCGTCGGTCACGGTGACCGTCAGGTGCCCCTCGCCCGTCTCGACCGCCACCTCGACGGCGCTCGCCTTGGCGTGCTTGGCCGCGTTGGACAGCGCCTCCTGGAGGACGGCGGCGACCTCGTCGGCGACCGGCCCGGGCACGCCGACGTCCAGCAGGCCGGTCATCCGCAGGGCGGGGGCGAAGCCGAGCAGCCCGGTGGCCCGTTCGACGGACTCGACCACGGCGGCGCGCAGGCCGTGGGCGGCCGGTCCGGCGTCGCGGGCCCGCAGCCCGAAGATGGTGGCGCGGATGGTCCTGGCGGTCTCGTCGAGTTCGTCGATGGCCCGCAGGACCCGGTCCCGGGCCTGGGGGTGGTCGATGAACCGGGTGGCGCCCTGCAGGGTCATGCCGACCGCGAACAGCCGCTGGATGGCCAGGTCGTGCAGGTCGCGGGCGATCCGGTCGCGTTCCTGGAGCAGGGCGACCTGTTCGGAGTCGCGGCGGCGCTCGGCGAGTTCCATGGCAAGGGCGGCCTGCCCGGCGAAAGCCGTCAGGGGCGTGGACTCGTCCGGTTCGAAGAGCGGCGACCCGGCCTTGCGGGCCAGCATCAGCACGCCGCGCACGCCGAGGTCGGCGGTGCCGATGGGCACCGCGACGGCCGGGCCCAGACCCTCCCAGCGGGGCGGTCCGGCGGTGATCCGCGGGTCGTGCTGGACGTCGGCACTGGTGACCGGGGTGCCGGTGCGGGCGGCCGCGCCCATGAAGGAGCCCTCCAGCGGGAGCACCAGGCCCTGGTGCTCGCGGGCGCCGTGGCCGACCGCGATCCGCACCTCCAGTTCGCCGCTGCCGGGCAGCGGCAGGGCGACCACCGCGAGGTCGGCGCGGGCGATCGCGGCGGCGCGGGCCACCAGCAGGTCCAGCACCTCCTGCTCGGCGCTGCCCGACAGCAGGCTGTTGGTGACGGCGGCCCCGGCCGCGAGCCACTGCTCGCGCAACCGGGCCCGGGCGTACAGCCGGGCGTTCTCGATGGCAACGCCGGCCGCGACGGCGAGCGTCTCCAGCACCGACTCGTCCTCGGCGTCGAACTCCTCCGCGCCGCGCTTCTCGGTGAGGTAGAGGTTGCCGAACACCTTGCCGCGGATCCGGATCGGCACCCCGAGGAAGCTGTTCATCGGCGGGTGGTGCGGCGGGAAGCCGTAGGAGGCGGGGTGGTCGGCGAGCCGGGCGAGCCGCAGCGGCCGCGGGTGGCGGATCAGTTCGCCGAGGAGGCCGTGCCCGGAGGGCAGCGGGCCGATCCGGCGGGCCTGCTCCTCGGTCAGGCCGACCGGGACGAACTGCGACAGTCTGCGGTCCTCTCCGACCACGCCGAGCGCTCCGTACTCGGCGTCGACGAGGGTCACCGCGGCCTCGACGATGTGTCGCAGCACCTGGGTCAGGTCGAGGTCGCGGCCGACCGCCAGGACGGCCTCCAGCAGGCTGTGCACCCGGTCGCGGGTGCCGCGCGCGGCGTCCAGACGGCTCTGCAACTCGTCCAGCAGGTCGTCCAGCTTGAGCTGCGGCAACGGGGTCGGGCTCTCTTCTGCGCTGCCCACCGCGATCCTCCGGGCTCGGTGACGGCGCCTTCCAGCGTAGGCGCGCCGCACCGGGGCCGCCGTCCGGGAAGCACCGTCGGATGGGGCCGGTCGGCCCCGCGGCGGGCCCTGGCAGGCCCATGGCCGCGGCCCGGGCCGCGGGGAGGCTGGAGGTGGGAACGCCCGCGACCGACACGAGGATGTGAGAGCGATGCTGGCACTGACCTACCACGGGCCCGGCCGCCGCACCTGGGGCGAGGTCCCGTTCCCGGTGCTGCGCGACCCGGAGGACGCGGTCGTCCGGGTGGACGCCGTCACCGTCTGCGGCACCGACCTGCACATCCTGAAGGGCGACGTCCCCGAGGTCACCGAGGGCCGGGTGCTGGGCCACGAGGCCGTCGGCACGGTGGTCGAGACCGGCAGCGCGGTGCGCACCGTGGCGACCGGCGACCGGGTCCTGGTGTCGTGCATCTCGGCCTGCGGCCGCTGCGCGTACTGCCGCCGGAGCATGTACGGGCAGTGCACGGGCGGCGGCGGGTGGGTGCTCGGGCACCTGGTCGACGGCACCCAGGCCGAGTACGTGCGGACCCCGTTCGCCGACAACTCGCTGCACCGGCTGCCCGACACCGTCGACGACGAGACCGCGCTGCTGTTCGCCGACATCCTGCCCACCGCCTTCGAGGTCGGGGTGCGCAACGGCCGGGTGGGCCCCGGTGACACGGTGGCGGTGGTCGGCGCCGGACCGATCGGCCTGGCGGCGATCGCCACCGCCCGCCTGTACAGCCCGCGCCGGATCGTCGCCGTCGACCTGGCCGCGAACCGGCTGGAGGCCGCCGAGCGGGCCGGGGCCGACGAGGTGCTGCGCGGCGACGGCGGCACCGAGGGCGCGCTGCGCGTGCTGGGCCCGGACGGGCTGGGCGTCGACGTGGCGATCGAGGCGGTCGGCGTCCCGGACACCTTCGAGCTGTGCACCCGGGTGGTGCGCCCCGGCGGGCGGGTCGCCAACGTCGGGGTGCACGGCAGGCCCGCCGTACTGCACCTGGAGGACCTGTGGATCAAGGACGTCACCGTCACCACCGGCCTGGTCGACACCAGCAGCACGCCGCTGCTGCTCGACCTGCTCGCCGCGAAGCGGCTCGACGCGGCCGGACTGGTCACCCACCGGTTCGGCCTCGGCGAGATGCAGGAGGCGTACGACGTGTTCGCCGACGCCGCCGACACCGGGGCGCTCAAGGTCGCCCTGTTCCGGACCTGACCCAGGAGGTGGGCCCCGTGCTCATGCAGCCGTACACCGACCCGGAGACCGCGGACGCGATCGCCCGCCGGATCGCCGACCGCCGGGCCGTGCTCGGCCTCGGCCCCGGCGCACTGGCCCGCGAGGCCGGCATGTCCCGCCCGTACCTGGAGTTCCTGACCACCGCCGGGCCCGGCTTCGACCCCAACGGCTTCCTGCGGATCGCCGCCGCCCTCGGCCTCACCTACCGCGAGCTCGTCGAGGGCCTCCCCGACCGGCCCCCGGGGCAGGGCTCCCCCGCGCCCCGGCCGGTACTGGTCCGCCTCACCGAGGAGGAGTGCTGGGAGAAGGTCGACGCCCGGGGCGTGGGCCGGATCGCCCTGCCCGGCGACCCGGAACCCGCCGTCTTCCCGGTCAACTACACCGTCGACCGCGGCGCCGTCGTCTACCGCACCCACGAGGGCGGAGCCGCCGCCGCGGCGCCCGGCACCGCGGTGTCCTTCGAGGTCGACCGGATCGACGACCACCGCCACACCGGCTGGAGCGTGCTGATCACCGGGACCGCCGAGCGGATCGAGGACCACGAGACCCTCCAGCGGCTGCTGCGCGACCTGGCCGTCCAGCCCTGGGCGGGCGGGCCGCGCACGCTCTGGATCCGGATCCGGCCGACGTCCGTCAGCGGGCGCCGGATCACCAGCACGCCGTCCGGCGACGAGGGCTGAGCCCGCGCCGGGGCGCGGCGGTCAGTCGTGCGGGACGACGGCGACCGGGGCCGTGCAGTGGTGGACCGCCGCGTGGGCCACCGCGCCGAGGCGGGTGCCCAGGCGGTGCTCGCGGCGGCCGACCACGACCAGGTCGGCCCGGGCGGACGCGGCGACCAGCGCGGGCGCGGCGCCCCCGGTCCTGGTCTCGACCACCGCTTCGACGCCGGGGTGCGCCGCCCGGAGGGGCGCGAGCACCTTGAGCAGTCCGTCCCGGATCTCGGCGCCCCGGAGTTCGACGTCCTCCTGCGGCGGCACCCAGCCCGCCGCGGTCCAGAACGGGACCGCCTCCCAGCCGTGCACCGCCCGCACCCGGCCGCCGCGGCGCTCCGCCTCGGCGAACGCGAACTCCAGCACCGCCGCGGAGGACCCGCCCGCCACCCCGGCGACGACCTCGGGGCGGTCGGCACCGTCGGCGGGGACGGCGGGCGCGCCGTCCCGGACCAGGACCACCGGGGTGGTGCTGCGGGCGGCGACGGCCAGGCCGACGGAGCCCACCAGCAGTCCGGCGAAACCGCCGAGGCCGCGCGAGCCCAGCACCACGAGCCGGTGCTCCGCGGCGCGGGCGAGCAGGGCGTCGACGGGGTCGTCGGCCACCGCCTCGGTGACGACGTCCAGCCCGGGGTGGACGCCGCGCAGCCGCTCGGTGACCTCGTCCAGCTCCCGCAGGGCGCCCTGGTGGGGGGCCGCCGCGGGCCCGTCGCTGCGGGCCGAGCCGAGCCAGGGCCAGGCGTGCACGATCCGCAGCGGCACGCCCCGCAGGGTCGCCTCCGCGGCGGCCCAGCCGACCGCGGCCTCGGAGCGCGCCGATCCGTCGAACCCGGTCACGATGCCGTGCGTCATGGTCGGTCCCTCCCTTCCGGCGGTGACCCGGTGTCCCGCCGCGGTGCCATGGTGCTGCTCCCGGCGGCCGCCCCGGCAGGGCCCGATGGTCCCCCGGGTCGGCCCCAGCGGCCCTACGCCGCCGGGCGCCGCGAGGAGGAGGGTGGGGTCACCACCGGGAACGGACGGGAACCAGGGGAGGCACGCCGTGCGGGAACAGGACGCGGGAGCGCGGAGGATCGTGGTCGGGGTGGACGGGTCCCCGGCCTCCGTGGACGCGCTGCGCTGGGCGGTCGGCCAGGCGCAAGCGGTCGGGGCGGACGTCGAGGCGGTGACCGCCTGGCTGCACCCGTCCGCGCCGGGCTGGAGCGGGCACCCGGACGACGAGGAGTTCGGGGCCGGCATCGCGCGCAAGGTCCTCGACAACGCCGTCGCCGAGGTGTCCGGCTCCGGGCACCCGGTCCGGGTCGCCGCCCGGGTGGTCAAGGGCGGCGCGGTCGCGGCCCTGCTGGCGGCGGCGCGCGGCGCCGACCTGCTGGTCGTCGGCAGCCGCGGACACGGCGGCTTCACCGGGGCGCTGCTGGGCTCGGTCGGCCAGCACTGCGTCCAGCACGCGCCCTGCCCGGTCGTCGTGGTCCGCCACGACGCGCCGTGACCGGCGACCGCGCACGGACAGGAACCAGGAAAGGGGAACGACGATGCGACACCGCAGCGTGGGACAGCTGATGACCCGTCCGGTGGTGAGCGTGCGGCCCGCAACGGGCTTCAAGGAGATCGTCCGGCTGCTGACGGAGCACGACATCACGGCCGTGCCCGTGCTGGACGCCGAGGACCGGCCGGTCGGGATCGTCTCCGAGGCGGACCTGCTGCTCGGCGAGTGCGCCCGGGAGGACCCGTCCGGCCTGCTGCTCGCGCCCCGACTGACGCCCGAGCAGGCCGCCCGCAGCCGGGCCGCCACGGCGGGCGAGCTGATGAGCCGGCCCGCGCTGTGCTGCCGCCCCGAGTGGACGGTCGTCGAGGCCGCCCGCCGGATGCAGCACGCGCACCTCAAGCGCCTGCCCGTCGTCGACGAGGCCGGGCGGCTGATCGGCATCGTCAGCCGGGGCGACCTGCTGCGGGTCTTCCTGCGCCAGGACCGGGCGATCCGCGAGGAGATCCGCCACGAGGTCCTCGACCGGGCGGTGGGCCTGTCCCCGGACGCCCTCGGCGTCACGGTCGAGGACGGCCGGGTCACCCTGACCGGCACGGTGGACCGGCGCAGCCTCGCCGACGTGCTGGAACGCCTGTGCCGCAGCGTGGACGGCGTCGTGGACGTCACCGTGCTGCTCGACCACCGCGAGGACGACACCGTGCGCCCCACCGCGGGCCGCTGAACCGCCGCGGTCGGCGGTGGTCCAGCGGCCCGCAGCCGGGCGTTGCCGGACGGCCCGGTGGCCCGGCTCGCGCCGGTGTCACCGCGTCCAGCGGGTCTCGACGACGCCGCAGGCGTGGGCGGTGGCGGAGGCCGCGCGGTAGGTGCGGGTGGCCAGCCAGGGGCCGAAGACGGTGCGGCCGGTGCCGGCGAAGCCGGGGTTGGTGAAGAGTCGGAGCTCGTCGGGCAGGTCAGCGCGGAGCAGGCCGGAGGCGAGGCCCGCGCCGCCGAAGCAGACCAGGTCGCCGTCGACCGCCGCCTTCGCCCGGGCGACCAGGTCGGGCAGCTCCCCGTTGAGGACGGTGGTGCGCGGCCAGTCGCGCTCCGGCCGTCCTGCGCGGCTCGCCACGAGGACGGGCAGCGAGCCGATGGTGCGGGCGAACTCCCAGTCGGGGTCGCCGGGGTGCTGTTCGGCCGTCCGGGCCCAGTGCGCCAGGTACCCGTCGTCCGCCATGGGGCGGCTCAGCAGCAGTCCGGCGGCCCCGGCGAGCAGCTGGTTGAAGGAGGCGCGCAGGTCCGCGCTCCAGGGCCAGTCGGGCCCCCAGTTCCACTGCTGCCAGGCGGCGCCGGGCACGCTGCTGTCGACGAAACCGTCGATGGAGGTCTGCATCGCCAGGATCAGGCGGCTCATCGGGTGTGGTCCTCTCGTGGTGGGCGGTGCGCGGTCGGCGCCCGCCCGGGGTCACCGGTCCCGGCTGGGCGAACGGTCGGGCGAGCGGTCGGGATCGGGCGAGCGGTCGGGGTGGGCCGACCGGCCGGGGTGGGCCGACCGGCCGGGGTGGGCCGACCGGCCGGGGGCGGCTTCGAGGGCGTCGATGGTGGCGGTGAGCCAGTCGCGTTCGGCCGCGCTGGAGGCGCGGGCGACGAGGAGCATGCCGCGGCGGAACGGGTTGGGTTCGGCCTCGGCGGTGACCGGGGCGCCGTCGGCGTCGTGGAAGAAGCTGCTGGGGGTCTCCAGGAAGTGCAGGCGGCGGCGGAGCACCGCGGCCTGGGCGGCCGGGTCGGGGAGGAGGTCGAGGAAGGCGGCGACGGTGAAGAACCGCATCTGGTCGCTGATCTCGGCGTCGCTCGGCTCGGCGAGGCGCCGGAGCAGTTCGGCGCGGCCGGCGTCGGTGAGTTCGAGGACTTGGCGCGGGGCGGGCCCGGAGCCCGGTTCGGTGCGGCGCAGCAGCAGGCCGGCCTTCTCCAGCCGGGTGAGCGCGGGGTAGAGGGCGCCGTCGCTGACCGGCCGGACGTGCCCGGTGAGGCGCTGGATCTGCGATTTGAGCTGGTAGCCGTGCAGGGGTTGCTGGTGCAGGAAGCCGAGGACGGTGAGGGTCAACAAGCGTGCGGCCTTTCCGTGTTGTGCACCCGGTCGATTGATGCTACCTCTTGTCGTGCTACCTCGATTCGAGGTAGCACGACAAGAGGTAGCGGGTTCGAGGGGGGCGTTGTGCGGGGGAACGGACACCTGCGGCGGCTGGCCGCACTGGCGGGGCCGGTCTACGGCGAGCTGCTGTCCGGCGTGGTCGCGTCGATCATCAGCACGTTCTGGGTGGCCGGGCTGGGCGGCCCGGCGGTCGCGGCCGTCACGCTCGCCGGGTCGGTCGAGAACCTGCTGCTGGGCCTGGTCCTGACGGTCTGTTCCGGAACGAGCCAACTGCTCTCCCACGCGCTCGGGGCCCGCGACGGACACCTGGCCGGACGCACCGCCCGCGCCGCCTGGACGCTGTGCGCCGTGGCGGCCCCGGCCCTGGCCGCCGCGGGGTACCTGCTGCGCGAACCGCTCGCCCGCACGTTCCTCAACGGCCCGGCGGCCGCCCTCGCCGCGGGCTACCTGGCGATCGCCTTCCCCGGGTTCGTCGTCTACTTCGCCCAGCGCGTGGCGGACGACCTCTTCAAGGGCGCGGGCGACACCCGCACCCCGATGCGGATCGCCCTGCTGTCCAACGTGCTGCTGCTCGGGCTCGACCCGCTGCTGATCCGCGGCTGCGGCCCCGTCCCCGGGCTCGGCGTCGAGGGGGCGGCGCTGGCACTGGTCGCCTCCCGCACCGCCGCGCTCGCGGTCACCGCGGTGCTGCGGCGGCGCCACCGGCTGGCCGCCCCGCCCGGCGGCACCGCCCGGACGGCGCGGCGACTGCTCGCCCAGGGGCTGCCGTTCGGCCTCGACTTCACCTCCCGGATGGCGGTCGGAACGGTGCAGCTGGCCCTCGTCGCGGACTTCGGCGTGGCGGCCGTCGCCGGGTACGGCATCGGCTACCGGGTGCTGCTGGTCGTGACGATGGCCTTCTACGCCGTCCGCCAGGCCGCGGCCATCGAGGCGGCCCGCCTGTCGGGCGCCGCCGAGCACGGCCGGCTGCCGGCCCTCGGGCGTGACACCGCGCTGCTCGCCGGGGCGCTGGGCACCGCCGCCGCGCTGCTGTGCGCCGCGCTCGCGGGGCCGGTCACCGCCCTGTTCACCGACGAGCCCGCCGTCGCGGCGCAGGCCGTCGGCTTCCTGCGGCTGTGCGGCCCCTACCTGCTCCCGTACGCCCTGGTCGTCGCGCTGGGCGGGTTCCACCAGGGCAGCGGCCGGGGCCGGGGCGTCGTCGGCGCGACCTTCCTCGGCCTCGGCGTCCAGCTCGGCGCGGCCTTCGCGCTCGCCCGGGCGGTCGGCGTCGAGGGGATCTGGGCCGCCATGGCGCTCGGCGCGCTCGTGCAGCTGCTCCTGCTGCAGCGGCCGGACCTGCGCCGTCGGCGCCCGCGCGCAGCGGCGGCCGACGGGCAGCCGGGCCCGGACGCGCCGGAACACCGGGACGGGCCCCGACCGACCACGGCCCCGGCCCGCCCGTGACCCTCCCCGCACCGCCCTGCCGGGCGGCTCCGCCCTAGGCCCTCTCGTCCGGCGGGGTCAGGCCGTGGTGCAGGAGGGCGAGGGCGCGGTCGGCGACGCGGGTGGGGTCGGCGCCATGTTCGACGGCGGTCATGGCGGCCTGGACGGTGCCGCCGACGAGTTGGGCGGTCAGTTCGGGGGCGTCGACTCCGCCGGTCAGTTCGGCGACCGCGGCCTGGAGGGGGGCGTGGTGCCGGTGGTGGAGTTCGTGGACGCGGGCCAGGCACTCGGGCGGGAGGTCGGCCTGCAGGAGCGCCTTGGCGGGGCGGTGGGCACCCCGGGCGGCGAGCAGGAGTTCGGTGCGGACGAAGGCGTCGAGGCGGGCGGCGGGGTCGTGGACGTCGGCGAGGGCCTCGGCGGTGGCGGTGTCGGCGGCGGTGAACGCCTCCTCGACGACGGCGGCCAGCAGGGCCGCGGCGGAGGGGAAGTACTGGTAGAAGCTGGAGCGGGCGAGCCCGGCGCGGGCGCCGACCGCGGCCGGGGTGACGGCGGCGGCGCCCTGGTCGACGAGGACGTCGACGGCGGCCCGGATCAGCGCGGCGCGTTGCTGGGCACGGTGCTCGGCGACGGTGGCGGCGTTGATCTTCGGCATGCGGCGGGGGTGTACTTGACGGCGTTCGTCAGCAGGTTGGCGACGGCGATCTCCAGCAGCCCGAGGTTGCCCTCCGGGGGGCCGGGTCCAGTGAGGTCTCCGGCCGGAGACGCTCCGACGGAGAACTCGTGCGCGAACGCCAGCCCTGCGGCCGGGTGGACCAGCAGGTGGAGGTGGCACCAGGTCTCGTAGCGCAGTCTGCGGCGCACGGCCCGCGCCGAGAGGGCCCCGACGAGCACGAGCGGGCCGAGGCAGGTGGCGGCGAGCAGCACGTCCGGGGAGTGGAGCAGGACGGTGCCCGCTTCGGCGAGCGGACCCGTCCCCGACTGCCGGGCGTGGCCGAGGACCACCGGCGCGGCGTGCGTCGCGGCGAGGAGCACGGTGTACTCGCCGAGCGCACGGTGCCGGCGGGCCACCACGTCCGACCCGACCCGGTTCTCCAGCCACGGGATCCGCGCCGTCAACGCGACCAGGACCGGGAGGAGGTAGGCGGCCGGCAGGCCGGACAGCCGGCCGGCGGCGGCGAGCGCGTCACCGCTGCCCCGGAGCGCGCCGGGGATGGTGTCCTGCCACCAGGCCGCCGGCACGGCCGGCTCCCCGGCCCAGGCGACCAGGAGGGCCGCGGCGGACCACAGCCGGGCCGCCACGGGCGGGCGCGGGGAGCCGAGGGCTCCGTGGCGGGCCCGGTGCGAAGGGGGTGCGCTCATGGTGGACCCGGGGCTCCCGTCACTGTGCGGGGGTCTTTCCGCCCCGCTGTCCCCGTTCGCGCACAACGGGCCGGTGACACGGGCAGGGCGCTCCGACGGGACACGTCAGCTCGGCTGGCGGCGGGTCCAGCGGGGTTCGACCTGCTGCCACTCCGCGTCCCAGCGGGCGTAGCGGCGGCGGTCGAGGACGTACAGCGCGCCCTTCCAGGTGAGGGTGGCGGCGAGCGGCAGGGCGGTGGCGGTGACCAGGGCGGCGGTCCAGGCCGCCGCGGTGGCCTGGCCCGCGTCGGCGGGCCGGTGGACGACCGTGCCGTTCGCGTCCAGCCAGATCCGCACCGCGGCACCGGCGTGCTGCCCGGAGTCCACCTGGACGGTGGCCCGGTGCGGGGTGCCGTCGGTGGTCCACTCGACCGCGGCCGGGACGGTGGGGGTGTCGAGCCCGGCCGCGACGTCCTCGGTGAGCCGCGCGGTCACCGGGTGGCGGGCCGCGGCCTGGGCCCGGACGATCCGGGCCTGCTCGTGCTGGACGGCCAGGCCGACGGCGAGCGCCGCCGGGAGGCCCGCGACCGCGAGTGCCAGCAGGAGCCGGGACAGCCACCACTGGACGCGGTCGCTGCCCCGCCTGAGCGGGTTCTTCCGTTGCCGCGGATGTGCGCGCACGGCGTCCGCCTCCTCACCGGTCGGCCGATGCTCCCCCTGCTCCCAGCCTCCCGGGAGCGCGGTGGCCGCACATGGTCCGAACGGCCCTTCTCCGCCCGGCGACCGGCCCGACCGCCGCTGCGACGACCGTCCCCGCTCGGCCCCGGGCACGGACGGGAGCACGCTGGTGGGAGGGGCCGGTGGAACGGAGCGCACGATGGACGACGAGGAACCCCCCTTCGCGGAGGACGGCGCCTGGGTGGTGGCCCGCCCGGGCCCGGTGGGTGCGGACGGCGGGCCCGGGCCGCTGGTGCCGGAGCGACGTGCGCCGTCCGCCCCGGGCCCGGGGGAGGTCCTGGTGGAGGTGGAGGCGTGCGGCGTGTGCCGCACCGACCTGCACCTCGCCGAGGGCGACCTCCCGCCGCGGCTGCCGCGCTGCACGCCGGGCCACGAGGTGGTGGGGCGGGTGACGGCGGTCGGGGCGGGGGTGACGGACTTCGCGGTCGGCGACCGGGCCGGGGTGGCCTGGCTCGCGGGGGTGTGCGGACGGTGCCGGTACTGCCGCGGCGGGCGGGAGAACCTGTGCCCGTCCTCCACGTACACCGGCTGGGACCGGCACGGCGGCTACGCACGGTACGTGACCGCCGACGCCCGCTTCGCCTACCTGCTGCCCGAGGGGCCGCCCGCCGAGGAGCTCGCGCCGCTGCTGTGCGCCGGGATCATCGGCTACCGGGCCCTGCAACGGGCCGACCTGCCCGACGGCGGGCTGCTCGGCCTCTACGGCTTCGGCGCCTCCGCGCACCTGACCGCCCAGCTCGCCGCGGCCCGGGGCGCCCGGCTGGCCGTGTTCACCCGGGGTGCGGCCGCCCGCGACCTGGCGCGGGAGCTCGGCGCGGGCTTCGTCGGCGACTCGTACGACCCGCCGCCCGAACCGCTGGACGCCGCGATCCTGTTCGCCCCCGCGGGCGAACTCGTCCCGGTCGCGCTGGCCGCGCTGGACCGCGGCGGGACCCTCGCGGTGGCGGGCATCCACCTCACCGACGTGCCCGCCCTGAACTACCGGCAGCACCTCTTCCAGGAACGGACGCTGCGCAGCGTCACCGCCAACACCCGCGCCGACGGGCGCGCGTTCCTGGCCGAGGCCGCCCGGGTCCGGCCGGTGGTGCGGGTCAACCGCTACCCGATGCGGCGCGCGGACGCGGCGCTCGCGGACCTCGCCGCGGACCGGGTGACCGGCGTCGCGGTCCTCGTCCGGTAGCCGTGGGTCCGGCCCCGCCCCGTCCGAGGGGGGACGGGGCGGGGCCGGGGGCTGCCTGATGAGGGGTCAGCAGCCGCTGTCGGAGATCACGTAGTAGCCGTCCGCGGTCTCCTTGAGGGTGTGGGTGACGAACAGGTTGTACAGGCCCATGTTCTGGTTGGAGCCGTTGGCGTAGGTGTAGCCGCCGCTGGTGTGGGCGCGGCCCGCGGTGACCTGGGCGTAGTTGCTGGCGGTGAAGCACTGCGGGGTGTACGGCGCCGCGGTGGTGGTGGCGGTGACGGCGGCGGACCGCGCGCCGACCGTCCCGGAGGAGTCGACCGCCGCCACCGTGTACGAGTAGCCGGTGCCCGCGCTCAGCCCCGAGTCGGTGTACGAAGTCCCCGCCGCACCACCGACCTTCACCCCGCCCCGGTACACGTCGTACGAGACCGCCCCACCGACCGCCGACCACCCCAGCGTCACGGTCGTGTCGGTGGTGGAGCTGACGGCGAGACCGGTCGGGGCCGGGAGCGCGGTGGTCCCGCCGGAGCCATCGAGGCCCCAGAACGCGGCGGTGTAGTAGCTGGAGCAGATGGTGTCGAGGTAGTACGAGCCGGTGGAGCCGCACTGGCCGGTGCCGGAGCCCGGGTCGACGGCCAGGCCGTGGCCCATGCCGGAGATCGAGTACAGCTGGACGGCGGGCCGGCCGTTGGCGTCGTCGTAGCTGGTCAGCGTGGTGCCGCCGGGGAGGGACCGGGTGCTGGAGGCGGTCTGCGAGAGGCCCCAGGCGTTGGTCCACTGGTCGCGCAGCTCGGTGCCGTTGACGGGGTAGACCGTGTAGTCGGAGCTGCCCTGCCAGATCGCCACCCGCGGGTAGGGGCCGGTGTAGCCGGGGTACGAGTTGCGGACCTTGTCGCCCCACTGCGCGGCCGAGAGGTTCATGCTGCCGTACTGGCAACTGCTGGCGCCGTTCTGGCTGGTGGCGCACTGCGCGGGCAGGCCGGAGGCGATGGAGCCGCCCGCGAAGACGTCCGGGTAGTCGGCGAGCAGGTTGGCGGCCTGGCCGCCGCCCGCGGACAGGCCGGTGACGTAGACCCGGCTGGTGTCGCTGCCGTACTGGGCGACGGCCTTGTCGACCATCTGCTTGATCGAGAGCGCCTCGCCCTTGCCGCGGGTGCTCTGCGCGGGGTCGAACCAGCGGAAGCAGCTGAGCGAGTTGTTGGACGAGCCGGTCTGCGGGTAGACCACCGCGAACTTGTCCTGGTCGGCGAACTGCGCCCAGCCGGAGTGGGCGTGGTAGTCGGAGGCGCTCTGCGAGCAGCCGTGCAGGGCGACCACCAGCGGGCGGCCGGTGGGCAGGCCGTCGGGCGCGTAGGCGTACATCGCGAGGTTGCCGGGGTTGCTGCCGAAGCTGCTGATCTGGGTGAGGCCCGCGGCGGAGGCGGTGGGGGCGCCGACCGTCAGCAGTCCGGCCGCGAGCGCGAGGGCTGCGGTGGCGGCGGGGATCCAGCGCCTGGTGCGGGAGGTGCCGAGCAGAGTCATGGGGGGGCTCCTGGGTGGGGGACGGCATGACCTCGGGCTCCGCCGGGCGGCCCGGACGGGTGGGGACGTCGGGGCCGGTGCGGCGGGCCGTGGCGTGAATCATGCGTCCCCCGGCAGGGCGCGGTAATGGCTGCGGAGTCCACCCCCGGACCGGCCGCCATGTGCGGACGCGCCATGGTCACCGGCCCGGGGGGCACGGCGGGGCAGGGAGGACGGCGGGCAGGGACCCGTCGCACCGGCCCCTGCCCACCGGACGCACCGCCTGACGCACCGCCGGACGAACCGCCGGACGCACCGCCGGACGGCGGGTCACACCCCGCTGGTGGCCCGCTCCTCCCGGGGCTGCTGCTCCAGGTCGGCGAGGTCGCGGCCGCGGGTCTCCCGGGCGCACAGGACGGCGACCAGGGTGACCACGGCGGCGAGGGTGACGTACAGCGAGATCGGGGTGGAGCTGCCGTAGTCCTTCAGCAGTGCGGTGGCGATCAGCGGGGCGGGCGCACCCGCCGCGACGGAGGCGAACTGGGCGCCGATCGAGGCGCCGGAGTAGCGCATCCGGGTCGCGAACATCTCGGAGAAGAACGCGGCCTGCGGGGCGTACATGGCGCTGTGGAAGACCAGGCCGACGGTGATCGCCAGCAGGATCGCCGGGAACGACCTGGTGTCCAGCAGCCCGAAGAAGGCCCACGCCCACACGCCGACGCCCGCCGCCCCGGCCAGGTAGACCGGCTTGCGGCCGACCCTGTCGGAGAGCGCGCCGAACAGCGGGATCAGCGCGAACTGCACGGCGGAGGCGATCAGGACGGCGTTCAGCGCCGTCTGCTTGTCCAGCTTCAGGTGCCCGACGCAGTACGCCAGCACGAAGGTGGTCAGCACGTAGTACGAGATGTTCTCGGCCATCCGGGCGCCCATCGCGACCAGCACCTCGCGCCAGTGGTGGCGCAGCACGGCCAGCAGCGGGGGCTGTTCGGCCTTCTCCCGCTCGGCCCGCTGCTCGGCCTTGCGCGCCTCGGCCCTGGCGAGGGCCTCCTTGAAGACCGGCGACTCGTCGACGGCGAGGCGGATCCACAGGCCGACCATCACCAGCACCGCGGAGAGCAGGAACGGGACGCGCCAGCCCCAGGCGAGGAACTGCTCGTCGCTCTGCACGAAGGTCATCAGGTCGAGCACGCCGACCGCGAGCAGGTTCCCGGCCGGGGCGCCGCCCTGCGGCCAGGACGCCCAGAAGCCGCGGCGCTTCGGGTCGCCGTGCTCGGAGACCAGCAGCACCGCGCCGCCCCACTCGCCGCCGAGGGCGAAGCCCTGCACCAGGCGCAGGAAGGTCAGCAGCAGCGGCGCCGCGACGCCGATGCTGTCGTAGCTCGGGACGCAGCCGATCAGCGCGGTCGCGCCGCCCATCAGCAGCAGGCTCAGCACCAGCAGCTTCTTGCGGCCGATCCGGTCGCCGTAGTGGCCGAACACCAGGGCGCCGAGCGGGCGGGCGGCGAAGCCGATCGCATAGGTGAGGAAGGAGAGCAGGGTGCCGGTCAGCGGGTCGGCCTTGGGGAAGAACACGTGGCCGAAGACCAGGGCGGCCGCCGAGCCGTACAGGAAGTAGTCGTACCACTCGATGGTGGTGCCGATCAGCGAGGCGGCGACGACGCGGCGCAGGGCCGCCGGCCGGGGTGCGGGGGGCGCGCCGTTGCCGGCGGGGGTGGGGCTGGCCATGGGTCACCGTTTCCGGAGGAGTGAGGGATGTCGCCACACCGTAGGAACGGGTAGGGGGCGAGCCTATGTGGGAGGGGTCCACAGTTCCGCGGGCGGGGGTGTGGGTGCCGCCCACGTGCGGGCGACCCGGCGCGCGGTTCGCCCGGCGGACGGCCCGGCGCGGCGACGCGGGCCGAGCTACCGCCGCCGTGACGCTCGATCCGCTCGCCGCTGCACTCGATTCGAGCGTCGAGCGCTTGATTCGAGCGTCCGGGTCGGGCATTGTGCTCCCCACGGCCTTCCGGATTGCCGTTCCGACAGCGAAGAGGTGTGCCATGGACGAGATCGACCGCGCCATCCTGCGGGAGCTGCAGGTGGACGGCCGGATCCCCTACGCCGAGCTGGGCCCGAAGGTGGGCCTGTCACCGTCCGCGGCGCGGCTGCGGCTGCAGCGCCTGGTCGACGCCAAGGAGGTGCAGGTGGTCGGGGTGACCGACCCGATGGCGATGGGCCACCGGGCGATGGCGCTGCTCGGCCTGCACGTCGACGGCGACCCGCGGGCGGTGGCCGACGCGCTCGCCCGGCACGACGAGGTGGTGTACACGGTGCTGACCGCAGGCACCTTCGACCTGTTCGTCGAGGTGGTCTGCGCCCGCCCGGCCGACCTGCTGGACTTCGTCAACGACGTGGTCCGGGCCGTCGAGGGCGTCACCGCCGTGGAGAACTTCCCCTACTTCGCGATCCACACCCACCGCTTCCTCTGGCACACCGACTGAACCGGCCCGCCCTCCGCCCCGCCCCTCTCCACCCGAGGACCCCCGCCATGCCGCACGCCGACCACCGCACCGTCGACTTCTTCGCCCGGGAGGCCCTGCCCGCCCCGCGGACCACCCCGGCCGAGGCCGAGCTCCTCGCCGTCCGGCTCCTGGGGACCGCGGCCCGGGCGGAGGCCCTGGGCAGCCAGCAGGACGCCAACTTCCTGCTGCGGGACGGCGACGGGGCGGCCCTCGCGGTGCTGAAGGTCGCCAACCCGGCGTTCGGCCCGACGGAGGTCGAGGCGCAGGACGCCGCCGCGGACCTGGTCGCCGCCGCCCACCCCGGCCTGCGGGTCGCCACCGTGCTGCGCCGCCCCGACGGCACCCCGCGCCGGGCGGTGGTGGAGTCCGGGAGCGGCCCGGCCGTCGCCCGGCTGCTGCGCCACCTGCCCGGCGGGACGCTGTCCGGGCCCCGCCACCTCTCCCCCCGCACGGTCGCGGCGATGGGCACGGTCGCCGCCCGGGTCAGCACCGCCCTGCGCGACTTCCGGCACCCGGGTCTGGAGCGCGTCCTGCAGTGGGACCTGCGGCACGCGGACCGGGTGGTCGAGCGGCTCGCCGGGCACGTCGCCGAGCCCGAGCGGCGGGCGGCCGTCCTGGCGGCCACCGCCGGGGCGTGGTCGCGCGTCCGGGCGGTGGCCGCGACCCTGCCGGTGCAGGCGGTGCACCTGGACCTGACCGACGACAACCTGGTCCGCCGCCCCGACAGTCCGCTGCCGGTGCCCGACGGGGTCATCGACTTCGGTGACCTGACCGCGAGTTGGGCGGTGAGCGAGCTCGCCGTGACGCTCTCCTCGCTGCTCCACCACGACGGGGTCGAACCGCACCACGTGCTGCCCGCCGTCCGGGCCTTCCACGCGCTGCGGCCGCTGTCCGCCGAGGAGGCGGCGGCGCTGTGGCCGCTGGTCGTGCTGCGCGCGGCCGGGCTGGTGGTGAGCGGACGGCAGCAGGCCGCCGTCGACGCGGACAACGCCTACGCCACCGGCGCGCTGGAGCGCGAGTGGCGGATCTTCGAGCAGGCCACCCGCCTGCCGCTGCCGGTGATGACCCACCTGGTCGCGGACGCCGCGGGGTACGCCGCCCCGCCGACCGCCGCCGCCCCGCCCGCGCACCCCCTGCTGCGCGGCCTCACCCCCGACCGCTTCGCCCTGCTCGACCTGGCCACCGAATCCGACGCGATGGACGGCGGGGCCTGGCTCGGGGCGGGCGCACCGGACACCGACGCGACGGGCACCGACGCACCGGACACCGGGGCACCGGACACCGGGGCACCGGACACCGACGCGACGGGCACCGGGGCGGACACGACGGTCACCGGGGTCGAGCGGCGGGCGGCCGCGGCCGTACTGGCCGGTGGCGCGGCCGTCGCCCGCACCCCGTACGGGCGGGCCCGGCTCTCCCGGACGCCGGTGCTCCGCACCGTCTCCCCCGCCACCGTCGCCACCGGGGTCGACCTGTGGCCGGGCGCGGAGCTGGTGGCGCAGGCGCCCGGCGCCGCCTCGGTGCTGACCGCCGCGCCCGGACTGCTCGAACTCGCCCACGACGGACGGGTGCTGGTGCTGGAGTTCGACGCCGCGACCCGGCCGTCGGTGTCGGCCGGGGCCGGGCTGCACGGCGGCGAGGAACTGGTCCGCCTCCCGGCCGGGTCCCCGGCCCGGCTGGCCCTGCGCGCGGCCGACGGCCCGGCCGTCCCGGCCCTGGTGCGCCCCGAGTACGCGGCCGGCTGGCTGCCGCTGACCGCCGACCCCGCCCCGCTGCTGGGGTTGGACGCGGTCGCCACCGACCGCACCGGGCGGGCCGACCTGCTGGCCCGGCGCGCCGCCGTGTTCGCCACCGTGCAGGAGCACTACTACGCCGAACCGCCCCGGATCGAACGGGGTTGGCGCCACCACCTGGTGTCCACCGACGGCCGCGCCTACCTCGACATCGTCAACAACGTGACCCCGCTGGGCCACGCCCACCCGGGCGTCGAGCGGGCGGTGGCACGGCAGTTGCGGCGGCTGAACACCAACTCGCGCTTCCACTACGCCTCGGTGGTGGAGTTCACCGAGCGCCTGGCCGCGCTGCTGCCCGACCCGCTGGACACCGTCTTCCTGGTCAACTCCGGCTCCGAGGCGGTGGACCTGGGCCTGCGGCTGGCCGTCGGCGCCTCCGGCCGACCGGACGTCGTCGCCGTGCGCGAGGCGTACCACGGCTGGACGTACGCCTCCGACGCGGTCTCCACCTCCCTGCAGGACAACCCGAACGCCCTGGCCACCCGCCCGAGTTGGGTCCACACGGTGGACTCCCCCAACCCGTACCGGGGCCGCCACCGGGGCGCGGACGCGGTCCGCTACGCGCCCGAGGCGGTCGCGGTGGTGGACGCCCTGGCCGCCGCCGGGCGCCCGGCGGGGGCGTTCGTCAGCGAGACGTTCTACGGCAACGCGGGCGGCGTCGCGCTGCCCGACGGCTACCTCGCCCAGGTGTACGCGGCGGTCCGGCGGCACGGCGGGCTGGCCGTCGCCGACGAGGTGCAGGCGGGCTACGGCCGGCTGGGCGAGTGGTTCTGGGGCTTCGAGCAGCAGCGGGTCGTCCCCGACGTGGTCTGCGTGGCCAAGGCGATGGGCAACGGCCACCCGCTCGGCGCCGTGGTCACCACCCGGGAGATCGCCGAACGCTACCGCGACCAGGGCTACTTCTTCTCCTCCACCGGCGGCAGCCCGGTCTCCAGCGCCGTCGGCCTCGCCGTCCTCGACGCCCTGCGCGACGAGGACCTGCAGGGCAACGCGGTGCGGGTCGGCGGCCACCTGAAGCGGCGGCTGCGGGCGCTCGCCGACCGGTACCGGATCGTCGGCGCCGTGCACGGCTCCGGGCTCTACCTCGGCCTCGAACTCGTCCGCGACCGGGCCACCCTGGAGCCCGCCACCGAGGAGACCGCCGAACTCTGCGACCGGATGCTCGACCTCGGCGTGGTCGTCCAGCCCACCGGCGACCACCTCAACGTCCTGAAGATCAAGCCGCCGCTGTGCCTGGACACCGCGGCCGCCGACTTCTTCGCCGACACCCTCGACCTGGCGCTGGCCCAACTCGGCCACGGCGCCTGACTCCTGCGCCCCGCACCGGCTCCCGCGTGCCACACTGGTGCCGGCCCGGCCCGGCTCTGCCCGGTCCTGCCCGGCCCGGTCAGACGCCCCGCCCCGCCCCGCAGGAACGACCACCCCGTACGGGAGGCACCGTGAAACTGCTCCTCACCTCCGCCGGGGTGAAGAACCCCGGCATCCGGCAGGCCCTGGTCGACCTGCTGGGCAAGCCCGTCGAGGAGGCCGACGCCCTGTGCATCCCCACCGCGGGCTACGGGCACCCCATGGGGAGCCCGGCCGGGGCCTGGCGCTTCGTCACCGGGCGTTCCAGCACCCCGATGTGCGAGCTCGGCTGGCGGTCCATGGGCGTCCTGGAGCTCACCGCCCTGCCCAGCATCGGCGCGGAGCGCTGGCTGCCCTGGGTCCGGCAGGCCGACGTGCTGCTCGCCAACGGCGGTGACGCGCTGTACCTGTGCCACTGGATGCGGCAGTCCGGCCTGGCGGAGCTGGTCCCCACCCTGCCCGAGAAGGTCTGGGTGGGGCTCAGCGCCGGCAGCATGGTGATGACGCCCCGCATCGGGGCGGAGTTCGTCGAGTGGCGGTCGCCCACCGGCACCGACGAGACCCTGGGCCTCGTCGACTTCTCCCTCTTCCCGCACCTGGGCCACCCGGCCCTGCCGGAGAACTCCACGGCCGACGCCGAGCGCTGGGCGGCCGCCCTGCCGAACCCGGCCTACGCCATCGACGACGAGACCGCCGTCAAGGTGGTCGACGGAGTGGTCGAGGTCGTCTCCGAGGGCCGCTGGCTCCGGTTCTGAGCGGCCGTTCCGAGTGGCCGTTCCGAGCGGCCGTTCCGGGCAGCCGCCGCCCGGGGGCGTCAGTCGCCGGGGTGCGTCATCGCGTCGATGGCGATCGCGGCGGCGAGCACGGTGGCGTGGTCGGCGTCGGGGCCGACCTCCAGGCCGTAGGTGTCGCGCAGGCGGAACCACTTCTTCGACACCTCGGCGACCTTCCGGCCGTCGCGTTCGATCGTGTACTCGTGGTCGAGCACGTTGCCGTGGACGGCGAGGTCGGGGCCGTCGGCCTGCTCGATGTGCCAGCGGTCGCGGAGCGGGTTGACCAGGGCCTTCTTGACCAGGGCGATCCGCTTGCCGTCGGCGTCCTCGATCTCCATCGTGTCCTTGATCCGCAGCGCCCGGCCCTGGACGGTGGCGACCCGGTGGCCGGAGCGGTCCTCGATGTGGAAGGTCTTGCGCAGGCGCAGCGCCTTGCCGTCGACCTTGTAGACGTGGTCGCCGGAGTCGTCGTCGATCCAGTAGTCGTCGCCGACGGCGAGGACCTTCTGCCTCATCTGGTAGCGGGTGACCCCGTCCCCGTGGTCGAAAGCCCGGTTGGCCTGTCGGCGGGCCCGGCGTTCCTCGAACATCCCGGCGTCCTCTCCTCGCGGTCCGGCGGCGGGCGCCGCCCCGCTGCCGGGTGCGCCGTCCGTGGGCCCTTCGTACCGCCGTCCGGGCGGGGGCGCATCTTTTCCGGGGCGGGCGGGCGGGAGGTGGGCGGGGCGTGCCGGCCGGGATCGCCTTCACGGCGCTCGCCGCGTGCTGGGTGTCGGCGACCCGGCTGCGGGCGGAGCGGGAGCCGGTGGACGTCCGGGCGGGCCGACGGCGGGCCGCGGCGCCGGGGCGGCCGCGGCGGTGCCCGTCGCCGGGTGAGGCGCTCAGCCCCTGGGCCGTCGGCGGGCCAGCAGCCAGCCGAGGGCGACGCCGACCAGCAGGGTGACCAGCAGCACCAGCCACAGCGGCAGCGTGACGGTGGGGATCCACAGCCGGATCTTCACGGAGGCGGTGTTCACGGCGATGAACCAGATCGCCAGCACACCGAGCAGCAGGAACGCGATGGTCCGCATGCGCACGTTGCGGCCGCCGACGGTGACCGAGGCCGGTCGGTCCGCACTGCTCGTCTTGTCAGCCATACGGCCCATTATGTGATGGTTCGCCCGCATCGGCCCGCCGACCTCCGGGCCCCCGTCCGCCCCCGGCGCGCCGCTTCCCCCGCTCCGGCGCACTGCCTACGGTGGGGAGGTGAGCGATCGTCGAAGCGGCGGGTACCTGGGGGCGGCGGCCGCGTTCGCCGTCTGCATGACCGGCACCACGCTGCCCACCCCGCTGTACGGGCTGTACCAGGAGCGGATCGGGTTCTCCGAGCTGATGGTGACGGTGGTGTTCGCCGTCTACGCGCTCGGGGTGATCGGTGTGCTGCTGCTGTTCGGGAACGTCTCGGACGCGGTGGGGCGGCGGCCGGTGCTGCTGATCGGGCTGGTGTGCGGGGCGGCCAGCGCGGTGGCGTTCCTCGCCGAGCAGGGCCTGGCCTGGCTGTTCGCGGGCCGCCTGCTGTCGGGCTTCGCGGCGGGCCTGTTCACCGGCACCGCCACCGCGTACGTCCTGGAGCTGGCCCCGCCCGGGCACAGGGGCCGGGCGGGTTTCGCCGCGACCGCCGCCAACATGGGCGGCCTGGGCTGCGGGCCGCTGCTGGCCGGGCTGCTGGCCCAGTACGCGGCGCGGCCGCTGACCCTGCCGTTCGTCGTCCACCTGGTGCTGCTGGCGCTGTCCTTCGCGGTGGTGCGCGCCCTGCCGGAGAGCGTGCCCGGGGCGCGTCCGCTGCGCACCGCGCGGCCGCGGCGGCCGTCGCTGCCCGCCGAGGTGCGCGGGGTGTTCGTGCCCGCGGCGGTCGCCGCGTTCGCCGGGTTCTCGCTGCTGGGGGTGTTCACCTCGGTGACGCCCGCGTTCCTGGCCGAGGAGGTGGGCGTGCACGACCACGCGGTGGTCGGCCTGGTCGTGGCCTCGGCGTTCTTCGCCTCCACCGGCGGCCAGCTGCTGGTGCCGAAGCTGGGCGCGCGGCGGGCGCTCCCGCTGGGCTGCCTGGTGCTGATCGGCGGCCTGGGCCTGCTCGCCCTCTCGCTGGCCACCGACGCCCTCGCCCCGCTCGTCCTGGCCGCCCTGGTCGGCGGCGCCGGGCAGGGCATGGCGCTGCGCGGCGCGGTCGGCGAGGTCGCGGCGGCCGCGCCCGAGGCCCACCGAGGCGGCGTGCTGTCACTGCTGTTCGTGGTCGCCTACCTGGGCATCTCGATCCCGGTGGTCGGCGTGGGCCTGCTGGACGGCCCGCTCGGCCTGCCGGAGGCGGGCCTGGTCTTCACCGCCTGCATGGCCGTGCTGGCCGCCGTCTCCGGCGCCTTCCTGCTGCGCCGGGCCCGGGCCGGGGGCTGACCGCCCGCCGGTCGTGGACCTTCCCCCGGCCCGCCGTCCCGTGGTAGGTGTGCCGCACCAGCACGCACCCGAAGGAGCGCGACCATGCCGTTGGCCGGCCGGACGACGGACCCGGGTTCCGAGCACCTGTTCATGCTCTGCTGGGGCGTCGCCGCGTTCACGATCGGTTGCTTCCTCGCCTTCAACCTCCGGGGCGTGGTGGACCGGTTCGTCGGCTTCCTGGCGGCCCAACAGGCGCAGTCGGGCCGGACGGCGCCGCCGCGGGGGACCTCCGCCTTCCGGGTGGTCGGAACGGTGTTCGTCCTGATGGGTGGGGGCCTCGCGGTGCTCGGCGCGGCCGGGGTGTTCTCCGTGGACGCCGGATCCCTGTTCACCCGGAACCGGGACCTCGGGGCGCTGACCCTGCTCCTCCCGTTCCTCGGCCTGCTCGCACTGGCCGGGTTCTGGCACCGCCGCGGCCCGCTGCGCGCCGCCTGGGCCACCGGCCGCGCGGTGCTCCGCTTCGCCGCCGCCCTGTACTGCCTCGCCGTCCTCGCCCTGGCCGCCTGCCTCACCCTGGGCCTGTTCACCCTGGGCGCCTTCGTCCTCGCCCTGACCGTGGTCACCGCCGCGATCACCCTGCTCTCCCTGCCCCGGCGGGGCCCCGCCACCTGATCGAGCGTCATACTCCGGTAGCAACCCGCCGATTGGCTCCGCAGTACGACGCGGGCCGCCCGTTCGCCCCCGTACGGTGGGGCCCGTCAACAGGCACCGGACACGAGGGGACTTCCGATGACGGGCAAGCGCGGACGGATCGGGGCGGCTCTGCTGCTCGCGGCACTGGCGGCGACGGCGGCCCTGCCGGCCCCGGCGGCGTCGGCCGAAACCGGCACCCGGCAGGCCACCGCACAACTCCCGCCGCCCAGCGGGCCGTTCGCGATCGGCACGACAGCGCTGCGGATCGCCGACGACTCCCGCCCCGATCCGTGGACGGCCGGGCGGACCCGTGAGCTGATGGTGAGCATCTGGTACCCGGCCGTCCGCTCCGCCGACGGCCCGCGCACCCCGTACATGACGGCGGCCGCCGGGGCCCACTTCGGCGGGCCGGACGGCGTCGGGCTGATCAACTACGCCGTGACGCCCGGCAGCACGGACTGGTCGTCGATCCGCACCCACGCCCGGACGGACGCCCCGGTGCTGCCCGGCGGCCCGCGCCCGGTCGTGCTGTACTCGGCCGGGCTGGGCGACCCGCGCACCTGGGGGACCGCGCTGGTCGAGGACCTGGCCTCCCGCGGGTACGTGGTGGTGACCGTCGACCACACCTACGAGGCGTCCGAAGTCGACTTCCCCGACGGCGGGTTGGCGACCTCGGTGCTGCCCGGCATGCTCGGCGACCCGGACCTCGACATCGGCGCGGTGCTGCGCAGGTCGATGGACGCCCGGGTCGCCGACACCCGCCTCGTCCTGGACCGGCTCGCCTGCCTCGGCGACCGTCCCGGCCTGCCCGCCGGACTCGCCGCCGCGCTCGACCTCGGCCGGATCGGCATGGCCGGGCACTCCGCGGGCGGCTTCACCGCCCTGCAGGCCATGCACGACGACCCGCGGATCGCCGCCGCGATCGACCTCGACGGCCAACTGCACTTCCCCGGCCCCGACGGGCAGAGCGGCGTCTTCCTCCCCAGCGTCGCCGAGGACGGCCTCGACCGCCCCTTCCTCCTGATGGGCACCCGCAGCCCCGACTCCGGCTCCTACCACCGGCAGCCCGGCTGGGACGCCCTGTGGCGGCACAGCACCGGCTGGCACGCCGACGTCACCCTCGAAGGCTCCCGCCACGGCTCCTACACCGACGCCGCCACCCTCCTCCCCCAACTCGCCCGCCAGGGCGCCCTCTCCCCCACCGACCTCCGCTCCGAGGTCGGCGACCTCCCGCCCGCCCGCACCGAAGCCGCCACCCGCGCCTACGTCGCCTCCTTCTTCGACCGCTGGCTGCGCGGCCACGACGACCACCTGCTGGACGGGCCCTCGGCGCGCTTCCCCGAGATGACCTACGAACGCTGACGAACCTTCGGCAGGAGCGCGTGTTCAGGGGCTCGGGGAACGGCGGGTCCGAGCTGCCGGCGGCCGGAGCCCACCGGAGGTCCGTGCTGCTGCGTGCCGTGACAGCACCCGGAGCAACGCCGCTCAGGCCGCCGTCACCGACTGCGGGAAGGCGAACACCCCGTCCGGGTCGTACCGCCGGGCCACCCGCTGCAGCCGCGGCAGGTTCTCGCCGTAGTAGGCGCGCCCCCAGTCCGGCAGCGTCGCGTCGATGTAGTTGACGTACGCGCCGCGGGCGCCGAGCCGGGCGAGGCCGTCGCGGACCTCGTCGACGGTGGCACGGACCCGGTCCTCGGTGGCGGGGGTGGCGCCCGCGTAGACCTGGGCGCTGGCGAGCGAGCCGCGGTGCGGGAAGGCCGTCGCGTCGGGGGCGTACTCGCCGACCGCGCCGCCGAGCGAGTCGAGCAGCAGGTCGACGCCGGTGCGGCCGGTCATCAGCTCGGTGAGCCGGGCCGGGTCGACCGGGCCGGGGCCGAACATCCGGGAGACCGCGACGAACCCGGTGCGGGTGAGCCGCCCGCCCTCCCAGGTGGGGTGGCACTGGGCGACGGTGTCGTTGGCGCACCCGGCCATGAACTTCATCGCGGCCAGGTAGTCCTTGGCGGCGACGGTGCGCCCGGTGGGCGTCGTGCCGGCCAGTCGCACCAGGCGGTCGATCTGCTGGTTCGCGCCGGACGGGTCGCCGACCCAGCAGCCGACGATCCGGCAGGTCGGCGGGTTGCCGCCGGAGACCTGGCAGCTGGCCCACAGCTCGGGCGGCGCGTCGGCGACCCACTGCTGCCAGCCGCCGAGCACCTGGGCGACGGACCCGGCGGGGAACGGCAGGATGAGGACGGTCAGGCCGGGCGCGGGAGGGGTGTCGAAGGTGAAGCGGGTGACCACGCCGAAGTTGCCGCCCCCGCCGCCGCGCAGCGCCCAGTGCAGGCCGTCCTCGTGCTCGGCGTCGGCGGTGCGCACGCAGGAGTCGGCGGTGACGACCTCGGCGGCGTCCAGCCGGTCGCAGGTGAGGCCGTACTTGCGGGCCAGGACGCCGATGCCGCCGCCGAGGGTGAGTCCGCCGATGCCGACGGTCGGGCAGCTCCCGCCGGGCAGCAGCCGTCCGGCCGCGGCCAGGCCCGCGTACACCTCGATCAGCCGGGCGCCCGCGCCGACCTCGGCCCTGCCGTCGGGGCGGACCCGGACGGTGTTCATCGCGCGCAGGTCGATCACCAGGCCGCGGTCGGGGACGCTGTAGCCGAGGTAGCTGTGGCCGCCGCTGCGGGCGGCGATCGGGATGCCGTGGCCGCGGGCCACGTCCAGGCAGGCCCGGACGTCGTCGGCGGTGGCGCACTTGGCGACCGCGCCCGGGAGCTGGCCGTCGTTCAGTTCGTTGAAGCCGAGCCGGGCCGTCCCGTAGCCGGGGTCGGCGGGCAGCACCAGCCGGTCGCCGAGGCGCTGCCGCAGCGCCTGCCAGTCCGGCGGCGCGGCCCGCCAGCCGCGCTGCCGGGGCGGGAACGCCTCCACCGCACCGGGCCCGCCCCGGGCCCGGGCCGGGGACGCACCCGCCATCAACCCCACCCCCACTGCTGTGCCGACGGCCAGGAAACGACGACGGTCCATTGTCACGACGCACCTTTCTCCCCCGCACCGGGCGCACGGAGGCTCTGGGCCGATCGTCACGCCCCGCCCCGCCCGCGCCCGGCTGCGGCCCGCCGGAGTGCGTCCGATGGCGCAGCGCACACCGGCGCGCACCGGACGGCACACCGGACCGCGCACGCCCGCCCCGGCCGTCCTGCTGTTCGATTTCGGGGTCCGCACCGCCCGGCGGCCGCTCCGAAGCTCCCCGTCGCCACGGGCCGCACCCGCGCCCCACCGGCGCTCCACACCGCCCCACCGGCGCTTCACACCGCCCCGGAGAACCCGTGCGCCGCCGAACGCCTCCGAACCGTGACCTGACAGGACGTCAATTGGCGCTCCGGTGTCGTATTGTCGCCGTCTCGGCCGGGCGCGGTCACGGATGACCGCGCACCGTCGCTGCCGTGCGGCCGCGCGCTGCCCGGACGCGGCGGACGGATCGGCGCGGAGCGAGCGGAGGCGGGCAGGTGGAGGTTCGGGTCCTGGTACGGGTGCCGACGGGGTGCGCCTGGTGACGGCCGTCGACGGCCTCCCGCCACTGGGAGCCGAACTCGGCCGGGAGCGACTGGAGTTCGCCGAGGAGCTGCGGGCGCTCTTCCGCCGCCTGGAAACCCCGGCGGACGAGTTCGCCACCCGCTGCGGCCTGGGTCCGGACGCGCTGGCGGGCTACCTCGCGGCCGTGCGCATCCCGCCGTGGGAGTTCGTCGAGGCCCTGCTCGACGCCGTACGGAACGACGCCCTCGAGGCCACCGACCGGGCCGTCCGCGAGCGGCTGCGCCGGTCCCGGATGGCGGCGCTGCGGGTCGCCCGGTCGATCGGCCGGGCGGTGTGCCAGCTGGAGGGCCAACTGCACGCCGCCGAACGGGAGATCGAGCAGGCCGACGAACAGGCCGCCCGGGCCGGACGCGCGCTGGCCGCCCTCACCCCCCGCAGCGAACACCCCGAGCACCCCGAGCACCCCGACCGCGCCGCCCTCGCCGAGCAGGTCGACCGCGCCCGCGAGCAGTCCGCCCGGGCCGGGGCCCGCCACGCCCTGCTGCGGCGCCAACTCGCCCTGGTGGAGCAGCAGCAGGACACCTCCGCGGCGCCGCCGCCACCCACCGGGGCGGAGCCCGGCGACGGGCCGCCGCCCAAGATCCTGCTGGTGGACGACCGTCCGGAGAACCTGACCGTCCTGGAGGCGCTGCTCGGCCCGCACGGGCACCAGCTGGTCCCCGCGACCTCGGGCCCCGAGGCGCTGCGGGCGCTGATGGAGCCCGACGGCTACGCCGCGATCCTGCTCGACGTGCAGATGCCGGGCATGGACGGCTACGAGACCGCCGAGCACATCCGGCGCCGCGCCCGCACCCGCGACATCCCGATCGTCTTCGTCACCGCCATCGGCGGCGACGAGGACCACGCGATGCGCGCGTACGCCGCGGGCGCCGCCGACTTCATCCCGAAGCCCGTCGACCCGTGGGCGGTGCGGGCCAAGGTCGCCTCCTTCGTCGAACTGCACCGCGAGCGCCACGGAGGCCGGGGGCGCCGGTAGCGCCCCGCGGGCCCGGCCGCCGGCGGAGGGCGGCCGTCGGCGGATGACGGCCGTCAGCGGAGGGCGGTCGCCGCGGCCTGGCGGCGGCAGGCCGCGTCCAGCGCCTTGGTGTCCTCCAGCACCTCGTCCGCGGTCATCCGGCCCCAGCGGAGGGTGAGCCACTGGACGGCCTCGTTGCGGTAGGGCGTGCCGTCGGCGAGGGTGGCCGTCACGTCGAGCCGGACGACCACGGTGGTGCGCCAGGGCCAGCCCCGGACGATCACCTCACGGGGGGTCAGGCGCAGCCCGGGGAAGCGCTCGTACAGGGCGCGGAACCACTCGGCGAAGGCGTCGCGACCGACGAACTCGGCACTGACGGGGGTGTCCCCGGCGAAGCGGAAGCGCAGGTCGGGGGCGGCGGTGGCGACGGCGGCCCGGTAGTCGCCGGTGCCGATCCGCCGCCACAGCGCGCGGACCCTGGCACGGGTGATCGCGTGGTACATCACTGCCTCCCGGACGAGAGCGACGGACGCACGGGCGCGCGGGCCCCTCGTCCCCCAAGCTAGCACCTGACTTGCATCGTGCAAGCCACTACGCCCCGCCGCACTACACTGGACGGCGTGGACCGCACCCGCTTCGCCGACATCCCGTGCTCCGTCTCGCGCGCCGCGGGGGCGGTCGCCGACCCGTGGACGCTGCTGGTGCTGCGCGACCTGTTCCTGGGGCTGCGGCGCTTCGAGGAGCTGCGGCAGGACCTCGGCATCGCCACCAACATCCTGTCCGCCCGCCTCGACCACCTGGTCGCCGAGCGCCTGGTCGAGCGCCGCCGCTACAGCGCGCACCCGCCGCGCGACGAGTACCTGCTGACCGACGCCGGACGGGACCTGCACGGCGTCGTCCTGGCGCTGCTCGCCTGGGGCGACCGCCACCGCTCCGACCCGGCCGGCGCCCCGCTCCTCCCCCGCCACACCACCTGCGGGCACCCCGCCCGTCCGGTCGTCGCCTGCGGCCACTGCGGCGGCGAACTGACCGACGGCACCGTCGAGTTCGCCCCGGGCCCGGGCGGCCGCCCGGCCCGCGGCACCGCCGTCGTGGCCGCCCGCCTGGCCGCGGGCCCGCTCCCCGGCCGGGGGCCGAACCCGCCGGACGGGGACTGAACCCGCCGGACGACGGCGAGGCCGCCACCCCCTCCAGTCGGGGTGGCGGCCTCATTCCGTGGGGGTCTCGGGCCCCGGACGGGGGCTACTTCCAGCTGTCGTTGAGGGTGACCGTCCCGGAGGCACCGGTGGTGTAGATGCGGTTGGCGCCGCTCTCCCAGGTGACGTTCCCGGACGCGTCCTTGACGAGGTACTTGTACTCGAAGGCGGTGCTCGCGGGCAGGGTGAGCGAGAGCGTCCAGTTCGGGTACGAGGCCGAGGACATCGGCAGCGCGTTGGCGGGGTTCCAACTGCCGAGCTGGGCGGTGGAGCCGACCAGGTAGACGTTCTGCCCGTAGACGGTGGTCCTGTTCTCGGAGAAGTTCACCGTGACCTGGCCGGTCGCGGTGGCACCGCCCCAACTGTCGTTGAGCGTGCCGCCGTTGGCACCGGAGTTGGCGCTGTGGTTGGCGCCGCTCTCCCAGGTGACGTTCCCGGACGCGTCCTTGACGATGTACTTGTACTCGAAGGCGGTGTTGGCGGGCAGTTGGACGCTGCCGCTCCACACGGGGTAGCCGGCCGGGGAGAGCGCGACGGCCGCGTTCGGGTCCCAGCTGCCGAGCTGCGGCAGGGAGCCGACCAGGTAGACGTTCTGGCCGCTGACGGTGGTCCTGTTCTCGTTGAACGTCTCGGTGACCGTGCCGCCGGGCTTGGTCGAGCTGGCGGACGGCGAAGGGCTGGCGCTGCCGCTCGGGCTGGCGCTGCTGCTGGGGCTGGGGCTCGCGGTGCCGGTGGTGGCGGCGTACAGCGCGACCGCGTCACCCGCGTTGACGGTGACCGTCGCCCTGCCGGAGCCGTCCACGCTCACGGTCGGGCCGGTGCAGTTGGAGCCGCTGAGGTCGCCGTGGATGACGTCGCAGTAGGTGCCGGCGGCCAGGCCGGTGGTGAAGGTCTGGGTGACCGCGGAGCCGCTGTTGTTGATGGCGACCCAGCCCTTGCTGCCGCGGCTGAAGGCGATCGCGTTGTTGCCGTTGTCCCACCAGTTGGCGATGGGCTGGCCCTGGGTGGCGTTGTGCCAGCCGACCATGTTGGAGATGCCCCGGTCGCGGTCGGTGCAGGTCCAGGTGCCGTTGCCGCAGTTGACGTCGGTGACGAAGCCGTTGCCGTCGGCGGGCGGCGAGTCCTCCTTGTTGTTGAACCGGAAGCCGGAGTAGACCTGCGGGGTGCCGTAGCCCCAGGCGAGCTCGAAGACGTGCGCCAGCCTGTACTTGGAGCCGTCGTTGTAGGTGAGCGTGGTCCTGTCGCGCTCCAGGTCGTGGTTGGTCACCATGACGTTGGACTTGTCGCTCGGCTCGAAGCCCCAACTCTGCCCGAAGGTCTTGAGGTTGGCGATGTTGCCGTTGAACTGCTGGGAGAGCTTGGAGGCGTAGGTGAACTCCAGCACGCTGCCGTTGCTCTCGAAGGCGGCGGGCGCCAACTGGCTGCCGCCGCCGGGGAAGATCTCCTGGTAGACGTACGGGCGCCCGCCCCACCGGGTGTCGCTGAGCCGGGAGAGGATGTTCGCCATGTCGGTCTGCGCGATGTGCTTCGCCGTGTCCACCCGGAAGCCGTCGACGCCCGCGCCGATCAGGGAGTTGAGGTAGCCGGCGATCTTGCCGCGGACGTAGTCGCTCTCGGTGCTCAGGTCCTCCAGGTTCAGCGCCTGGCACTCCTGGACCTGGGTGACGTTGTTCCAGTCGGTGACGCTCAGGTCCGCGTTGGGACACGGCGGGGAGCCGTGGAAGTCCGACTTGGAGTAGGGCACCGCCGAGTAGCTGTACGCCGCCGGGTTGAACCCCGAGCCGCCGTAACCGGTGGTGCTGCTCTGGTTGGCGCCGGCCATGTGGTTGATCACCGCGTCGGCGTACACCTTCACGCCGGCGTTGTGACAGGCCGTCACCATGGCCCGGAACTGCGCGTCGGTGCCCATCCGGCTGTTCAGGTTGTACGAGACCGGCTGGTAGACCTCCCACCAGGGGTGCCCCGGCACCGAGATCGACTCCTGCGGCGGGGCCACCTGCACCGCCCCGTAGCCCTTCGGCCCCAGGACGTTCGTGCACTCGGCCGCGACCGAGTTCCAGTTCCACTGGAACAGGTTGGCGATCACGTCGCCGCCGTTGGGGGTGGCGGCGGCCTGCGCGGCGCCCTGCAGGCCGAGCGGCAGCAGCGCGCCCAGTACCAGGGCACCGGCCGCGGCCGCCACGGGCACGGTTCTACGGACAGGGGTCATCAGCGAATCTCCCAAGGTGGTGGGGGACTTGAGGAAGCAACGGGAAGACGATCCACCCCGACCCGCTGCACCGTCAAGACATTGATGCAAGAAATTTCACCTTCTTGCGTTCGGTTGCACACCCGCCGGAAACAAAAATCGGGTAGCCAAACGGGCGAAAAGGTATACACCTCACCGGAGTCCACCCAGCTCATCCCACCGCGATAGAAACAGCTTTCAGCAACTTTCACCCCCCGTGCCGCTCCCCGCCCCGTGCCCGCCCCCGGGTTAGCGTGGCGCGGTGAACCACGGCGAGATCGACGACGACGGCATGGTCCGGGTGCGCGGCGCCCGGGTGCACAACCTGCGGAACGTGACGGTGGCGGTGCCGCGCGGGGCGGTGGTCGCGTTCACCGGCGTCTCCGGCTCCGGCAAGTCCTCGCTGGCCTTCGGCACCCTGTTCGCCCAGGCCCAGCACCGCTACCTGGAGTCGGTCTCGCCCTACGCCCGCCGCCTGCTGCGCCAGGTCGAGGCCCCGCAGGTGGACGCCGTGACCGGCATGCCGCCCGCCGTCGCGCTGGAGCAGCGCCGCTCCGTCCCGTCCGGCCGCTCCACCGTCGGCACCGTCAGCACCACGTCCAACCTGCTGCGGATGCTGCTCTCCCGCTGCGGCACGTACCCGCCCGGCGCGCCGCGGCTGGACTCCGACGCGTTCTCGCCCAACACCCCGGCCGGCGCCTGCCCCGAGTGCCACGGGCAGGGCGTGCTGCACCGGGTGACCGAGCGCTCGCTCGTCCCGGACGACTCGCTCTCCATCCGGCAGGGCGCCGTCGCGTCCTGGCCCGGCGCCTGGCAGGGCAAGAACCTGCGCGACATCCTCGGCGCGCTCGGGCACGACCTGGACCGGCCCTGGCGCGAACTGCCCGCCGCCGAACGGGAGTGGATCCTGTTCACCGAGGAGCAGCCGGTCGTCACCGTCCACCCCGAGCGCGAGCCCGGCCGCGTCCAGCGCCCCTACCGGGGCAAGTACAGCAGTGCCCGGCGCCTGGTCCTGAAGGCCTTCGCCGAGTCCCGCAGCGAGGCGGCCCGCACCCGGGCCGCCGCCTTCCTGGAGCAGTCCACCTGCCCGAACTGCCACGGCCACCGGCTGCGCCCCGAAGCGCTCGCCGTCACCTTCGCCGGGCTGAACGTCACCGGCCTGGCCGCCCTGCCCGCCGAGCGGCTCGCCGCACTGCTGCGCCCGCACACCGCCGGGGACGGCCCGGCCGCCCTGATCACCACCGACCTCGTCGACCGCCTCACCGCCCTGGAGCGCCTCGGCCTCGGCTACCTCTCGCTCGACCGCACCGCCCCCACCCTCTCCACCGGCGAACTCCAACGCCTGCGCCTGGCCACCCAGTTGCGCTCCGGCCTGTTCGGCGTGGTGTACGTCCTGGACGAGCCCTCGGCGGGCCTGCACCCGGCCGACACCGAGGCGCTGCGGCGCGTCCTGACCGAACTGCGCGCCGCCGGGAACTCGGTGTTCGTGGTCGAGCACGACATGGCGGTGGTGCGCGGCGCCGACTGGCTGGTGGACGTCGGCCCGGCCGCGGGCAGCGGCGGCGGCCGCGTCCTGCACAGCGGCCCGGTCGAGGGCCTGCGCACGGTGGACGCCTCCGCGACCCGCCGCTTCCTGTTCGACCCGCCGCCCCCGCCGCCGTCCCGCGGCCGCACCCCCACCGGCGTGCTGCGGCTGCGCGGCGTCACCCGGCACAACCTGCGCGGCCTGGACGTGGAGGTGCCGCTGGGCGTGCTCACCGCCGTCACCGGCGTGTCGGGCGCGGGCAAGTCGACGCTGCTCGCGGCCGTCGCCGACGCCGCCGGGGACCGCCGCGTGGTGCGCTTCGACCAGACCCCGCTGGGCCGCACCCCGCGCTCCAACCTGGCCACCTACACCGGCCTGCTGGACAGCGTCCGCAAGCTCTTCGCCGCCACCGCGGAGGCGAAGGAGCGCGGCTACGGCGCGGGCCGGTTCTCCTTCAACGTCGCCGCCGGACGCTGCCCCACCTGCGAGGGCGCGGGCGCGATCGAGGTCGAGCTGCTGTTCCTGCCCACCGCCTGGAGCCCCTGCCCGGACTGCCACGGCAGCCGCTACGACCCGCAGACGTTGCAGGTGACCTACCGCGGGGCCACCATCGCCGACGTCCTCGCCCTGACCGTCGACGAGGCCGCCGCGTTCCTCGCCGACGCCCCGCCCGCCGCCCGCGTCCTCACCACCCTCCAGCAGGTCGGCCTCGGCTACCTGCGGCTCGGCCAGCCCGCCCCCGAGCTCTCCGGCGGCGAGGCCCAGCGGGTCAAACTCGCCGCCGAGCTCCAGCACGCCCACCGCCGCCACACCCTCTACCTGCTGGACGAGCCCACCACCGGCCTGCACCCCGCCGACAGCGAGGTCCTCACCGCCCAGCTGCACCGCCTGGTCGACGCGGGCGCCACCGTCCTGGTCGCCGAACACGACCTCGACCTGATCGCCGGGGCCGACCACGTCATCGACCTCGGCCCCGGCGGCGGTGACGCGGGCGGCCGCCTCCTCGCCACCGGCACCCCGGCCGCCGTCGCCGCCTCCCCCGACAGCCGCACCGGCCCGTACCTGGCGAAGCGCCTCTCTCCGCAGGGAAGTTGACCGCCCGCGCGCCGACTCACCGACGTCCCGGCCTCGGTCCGCGTTCGAGATCCGGGCCGGGGCGGCGCAGGCAGGCCGAAAACCGGTTGACCTGTGGCGAATGATGAGATCGTGATCTCCAAGGAACGCGCCGTCGGGCTGGTCGAGTCCTTCCTGGCCCGAGAGCTGCCGACGTGGCCGTGGCGGGGGCCCGCCCCCACGCCCGACGTCCACCACGTGCAGGAGAGCACGGTCGGCTGGCTCGTCTTCTGGCGCTCGGCGGACCAGGCCCGCGCCCGTGACGCGCGCGGCAGCTTCGTCGGGGGCCACTACCTGGTGGACCGGCACGACGGGAGCATCCACCACGTGCCCGCCGTCTCGTGGGAGGAGGCGGGCTGGGAGGAGCAGTACCTCCTCCAGGTCAAGGGCATCAGAGCGCCCGATCCACTGGCCTCCGCCGTTCGCGCGCTCGTCCGCTCCGCGGGCGTCGTGGCCGCGATGAGCCACCTGCGCAAACAGGCCCCGCGACTGGGCCTGCAGGAAGCGAGGGTCTACGTCACGACCGTTCGGGACGGCGCCGAACCACCCGAAGAGCTGGCGAACCTCACCCGGGAAGAGCCGAACCGGCCGCTTCCGCCCATCGAAACGCTGGCCGGTCCGGTCCGGTAGGGCTCTGGCCGGTGAGCCGAGGCCCAGGCCCAGGCCCAGGCCGAGCGTACCGCGTACCGGTCACGAGGGACCGCTTGCGGCCCTTGGCCTTCTTGCCCGCGGGGAACTCTTCCCCTCCGCCCGCCCGAAGGGCCGCGGCATCGGGTGCGACCTCGTCTAGCGCCCCCGCACGTCCACCGCCACCATCCCCGCCCGCGCCGCCGCCAGCAGCCCGCTGTCCGCGTCCTCCAGCACCACGCACGCCGCCGGTTCGACGCCCAACTGCCGTGCCGCCAGCAGGAAGAGGTCCGGCGCGGGCTTGCCCTGCCGGACCTCGTCGCGGGTCACCGCGCACGCGAACAGCCCGTCCAGCCCCAGGTGCCGCAGCGTCGCCTCCACCGTCCGGCGCGTCCCGCCGGAGGCGACGGCGAGCGGGAGGCGGCCGGACAGTGCGCGGGCCAGGGCGGTGACCGGGGCGATCTCGGTGACGGCGGCCAGGTGGTCGAGGTAGCGCTCGCTGCACTCGCCCACCAGCCGGTCCACCAACTCGTCGTCCGCGGCGGCCCGTTGCCCGGCCAGTGCAGCCCTGATCGTCTCCGGCGTGGACGTCCCGGTGTATCCCGCGTACCACTCGCGGCTGACCTCCACCCCGTACGGTGCCAGGGTCGCCGCGAGGGCCAGGTGGTGGGCGGGGTGGGTGTCGGCGAGGGTGCCGTCGCAGTCGAAGAGCACGGCCCCGAAAGCGGCGAACGACTCCGGGTCACCCAGAGCGACCATGCTTTCCCTCCAAGCGAGTTGACGGAACGCCAGGACCCAAGTGGTCTACACCTCACCCTTCCTACCGGCGCCCCGCCCTGTCAAGGACGCCCGGAACTCCCCGCCCCGCCCGCACCCCTTGAAGACCGAAGGGCGAAGGGCCCGCGCGAGTGTCGCGGGGGCCCCTGGACGTCCGTTCCTGCGGCCTCAGTTGGCGAGGCTGAAGTCGCCGCCCACCGGGGCGGCGATCTTGTCCACGCCGGTCAGCGCGGTGAGCGTGGTGACGGGGGTGCTGCTCTCGGTGGTGGTGCCGTTGCCGAGCTGGCCGGAGCCGTTGGCGCCCCAGGAGCGGACGGTGTTGTCGCCGAGCAGCACGACGGTGTGCTCGCGGCCGCCCGCGACCAGCTGGACGCCCTTGATGCCGGGCACCGGGACGGGGGTGATCCGGTAGTCGGTGGTGCCGTCGCCGACCTGCCCGGAGGTGTTCTGGCCCCAGGCCTTCAGCTTGTTGTCGCTGTCGGTGACGGCCAGGCTGTGGTTGCAGCCCGCGGCGATCTGCGAGACGCCGCCGAGCCAGATGCCCTGGGTGTCGACGGGCGTGTACCGGTTGATGGTGCTGTTGTCGCCGAGCTGTCCGGTCGCGTTGTAGCCCCAGGCCTTGACCGAGTTGCCGCTGGTGGGCCTGGTGCCGCCGCTGGGCGGGCCGATCAGGGCCAGGTTGTGGTTGCACCCGGCCGCGATCTTGGTGACGCCGCTGAGGCCGCCGACCGGCGCGGGGACGTTGCGGCTGGCCGAAGTGCCGTCGCCGAGCTGCCCGTTGATGTTGTAGCCCCAGGCCCAGACGGTGCCGTCCTCGCGCAGCGCGATGCTGTGGTTGAGGCCCGCGGCGATCGCGACGACCTTGTTGAGGCCCTCGACCCGGACGGGGACGCTGCTGTCGCTGTTGGTGCCGTTGCCAAGCTGCCCGTAGTTGTTGCGGCCCCAGGCGACCACGGTCTGGTCGTCGAGCAGGGCGAGGCTGTGCCAGCCCCCGGCGGCGACGTCGCGGGCGTTGGAGAGGTTGACGACCTGGCCGGGCGCGTTGTGGCTGAAGACGCTGCCGTCGCCGAGCTGCCCCGAGCTGTTGGCGCCCCAGGACATCACGGTGCGGTCCTTGAGCAGCGCCAGCCCGTGCCCGGTGGTGGAGCCGCCGCCACCGGCGGCGATCTTGTCGACCTCGGCGCTGGTCAGGCCGAGCACGGTGGTGGAGGTGGTGCGGAAGTCGGTCCAGGTGCCGTCGCCGAGCTGTCCGGAGCGGTTGTTGCCCCAGGCCTTGAGCCGCTTCTCCTGCGCGTGCGCGGTCCCGGCGGGTACGGCGGCCAGGCTGAGCGCGGTGAACGCGGCCAGGCCGGCGGCGAGGGCGGGCCGCAGCGCGGGGCGCAGCTTGGTGCGCAGGGGGGTGCGCTGCGGGGTGCGGGGGGCGGCGGCGTTCTGGGAGGGCGTCATGGAGGGCCTTTCTCTAGGGGTGGCGGGTCAGCGCGCGAGGCTGAAGTTGCCGTTGCTGGGCGCGGAGACCAGGGAGACGCTGCCGGACTTGGCGAGCACCTGGACGGGGGTGTTGCGCTGGGTGGTGGTGCCGTCGCCGAGCTGGCCCTTGTCGTTGAGGCCCCACGCCTGCACGGTGCCGTCGGCGAGCACGGCCAGGTTGTGCGCGGCGCCGGAGGCGATCGCCTCGATGCCGGTCACCCCGGGCACGGGCACGCTGGTGTTGCGCTGGGTGGTGGTGCCGTCGCCGATCTGCCCCTTGTCGTTGGCGCCCCAGGCGCGCAGCGTGTGGTCCTGGAGCAGGGCGAGGCTGTGGGTGGCCCCGGCGGAGAGCGCGGTGACGTCGGTGAGCTCCTGGACGGGCACGGGGTAGGGCTTGTTGGCGGTCGTGTCGTCGCCGAGCTGGCCCTTGTCGTTGAGGCCCCAGGCGTAGACGTGGCCGTCGGCGAGCAGGGCGAGGGCGTGGTTGGCCCCGGCGGCGATGCCCTTGACGGTGGTCAGGCCGGGGATGCTCATCGCGGTGTTGCGGGTGGCGGGCGCGGGCGCGGGGACGGGCGCGGTGGAGCTGACCGGCACCGGGGTGACGCCGAGCTGGCCCTTGTCGTTGTTGCCCCAGGTCTTGACGGTGCCGTCCTTGAGCAGCGCCATGCTGAAGGCGTCACCGGCGGCGATCGCCTTGACGTCGGAGAGCCCGGCGACGGTGACGGGCAGGTTGGTGTTGACGGTGGTGCCGTCGCCGAGCTGGCCCTTGTCGTTGAGGCCCCACGCCTTGACGGTGCCGTCCTTGAGCAGGGCGAGGGCGTGCGCGCCGCCCGCGGCGACGGCCTCGACGTCGGTCAGTCCGGCGACCAGGCCCGGCACGGCGGCGTCCTCGGTGGCGCTGGTGGTGCCGTTGCCGAGCTGGCCCTTGTCGTTCTTGCCCCAGGCTTCGACGGTGCCGTTGCCGAGCAGCGCGAGCGCGAACCCGGTGACGGTGGTGCCGCTGGTGGTGCCTCCGGCGGCGATGCCGTTGAGCTCGGCTCCGGCCATGCCGACCACGGAGACGGGGGTGAGCCGCTGGGTCTTGGCGCTGCCGTCGCCGAGCTGCCCGTTGGCGTTGTTGCCCCAGGCGCGCAGCCGCAGGTCGTACGCGGACGCGGTGCCGACCGGCAGGACGGTGGTGGACACCAGGGTCAGTCCGGCCACCATCGCGGTCAGGGTGGCGGCGGGCAGCTGGCGCAGCGTGCGGTGCATCGGTGGTTCCTCCATGGACGTGCGGGGCGTGGGGTGACGGGGCCTCAACGGGACGGGGTGCCGGGGGCGGTGCGCTGGACGGGCCCGCCCTGGGCGAGCCGTCCGGGCGGGGGCTGGACGGGGTGGATCTTGTCCACCGGCCGGTGCGCGGCGTGCGGGGCGCCCTGCGGCGCGGGGTGGTCGCCCTGTGCGGCGGCGGCCGGTGGCGCGGCGAGCAGGCAGGCGAGCAGGCAGGGGGCGGCGGCCGCGAGCAGGGCGGCGCTTCGGGCGTGGGGTGTCATCGGTGCCTCGTGGTCAGGTCGGGCGCGGCTCGGCACGGCACGGGTGGCGTGCGGCGGCGGTCCGACTCCGGTCGAAGTCGAAGTCGAAGTCGGAGTCGACGCCGGAGTCGAAGTCGGGAAATGACGATCCGATCGTCGGAATGCCTAACCCTCCGTCACCTGGTTCGTGCGGACACGGACCGCTTTCCATGCCAACGGCGCAGTCGATGCTTCGTTCACCCCCCGTTCGGTCCGCCATCGGTTGCGGTGCGTAGTCGATCCGCCCAGCATGGCCAGGGATCTTGATCGTCGGAAGTCTCGCCCAGCCATCAACCGATCGGCTCCGCAGCCGAGTTCAGGGAGGCACCCGTTGCTCCGGACCTCACCGGCCAGAAGCCTGGCCATCACGCTCAGTAGCGCATGCGCCCTCGCCCTCGCCGCCCCGACCCCGGCGGGCGCGGAGGACACCGCCCCGGCCACGGTGGTGAACGGCACCTTCGCCTCCCCGACCGTCCCGTCCGGGAAGGACTGGGCGTACCTCGACATCGAGGGGTGGGACGGTCCGGGCCTGCTCTCGGCGGGGCGGGCCAACCACCCGCGGGGCTACCAGGCCGCCTTCCTCGCCGACCCCGCCTCGGACAAGCCGCTGAGCACCCTGCTGCGCGACGTCCCGCGGGGCGCCACGGTCACCCTGACCTGGGACGACAACCCGGACACCTGCGCGGGCAGCGACCTCCCCAAGCGCGCCTACACGGTGTCGGTCGCGGGTGACGCCAACCCGCCCGGCAGGTTCACCACCAACGACCCCGTCGGGAAGGCGAACTGGTTCCTCGGCCGGTCCTACTCCTTCACCGCCGCCGAGAACTCCCCCCGGATCACCTTCTCCTTCGACGCGTCCAACGCGAAGCAGAGCTGCCAGCCGTCCATCGCCAACGTGGCCGCCAAGCAGACCGCCCCCACCGGACCGCCACCCGGCGCGGCCGCCGCCGCCGACCCGTGCGCGGGCGACTCGGCCGGCACCCCGGAGTGCAAGGACGTCGGCAAGGCCGAGGACGACATCGCCAAGTGCCCGCCCACCAGCCGCGACTGCCTGAGCGGCGTCGCCGGGGACGGCAAGCAGACCAACGACGGCATCGACCAACAGACCGGCGCCGTGAAGGACTTCAACGACCTCCCGCGCGACGAGAGCCCGGACGCCGCCGCCCAGCACCTCTGCCCGCTGTCGAACGCCCTCACCGACGGCCTCCCGCCCGCGTACATGGTCATCCCGCCGAAGCAATGGGGTCAGTGCTGATGTTCCGTCAACTCCCGTACACCACCGGTTCGGTGCTGCTCGCCGCCGCCCTCGCCCTGACCGCCCCGCCGCCCGCCGCGCACGCCGCCGACACGGTCGACGCGACCGTCCCGAACGGCACCTTCGCCGACCCGGTCGCCCCCGACAACGGCACCCAGGCCGGGCACGCGGGCTGGTCGCCGGACGGCAACGGCGTGGTGTTCGGCAAGGGGCTGGCCCAGCACCCGAGCGGCTACCAGGCGGCCTCGCTGAACTGGAACGGCGCCCCGCTGACCCTGCGCACCCGGCTGTGGGGCGTCAAGCGGGGCTCCACCGTCACCCTCACCTGGGACGACAGCCCCAGCACGTACCGGGGCTGCACCCCGGAGCAGGTCAAGGACGGCCAGACGTACAACGTCTCGCTGGTCACCGACGGGCCCGCGCCCGACCCGCAGGTCACCACCAAGGGCAGCGACACCGTCGGCACCGCCAACTGGACGACGGGGCGCAGCTTCTCGTTCACCGCGACCGAGGACAACCCGATGGTCTCCTTCGACTCGGCGGAGCCCGCCGGGTCGATGTCCTGCGGCCCGCTGATCACCAACGTGCAGGCGAAGCAGACGCCCGCCCCGGTCGACCAGAAGGTCCGCAAGGAGCAGCTGCCGCCCCCGAAGGCGTACCGCGGCAACGACCCGCTGGAGCCGGGCGTGGCGGTGGACGACTGCGAGGGCTCGCCGACCACCTGCACGTTCACCGTCGACAGGCGGTACTCGTACCAGTACTACGGGCAGACCCGGATCGTCGGCGAGGTGTACCTGAACTGCACCCGCAACGCGATCACGGACGACCGCAAGCTGGAGGTCACCGAGCCGCCGTACGACAGCCTCACCCAGTACTACGCGCTCAAGGGCGCGCCGCTGCTGCCCAGCCGCTCCGAACTCGCCAAGAGCCGCCCCAACGTGGCGAGTCAGGTCGAGGCGGGCTTCAGCGTGGCGGGCGGGAACGCGGCGGCGGTGTCCACCAGCAACCCGCTGACCTGGTCGCGGACCACGAACAAGCCGCTGAACCCGGTGATCCAGCCCGGCGAGGTGAGCTGGATCGAGGTGCAGCCCGCCCGCGAACGGGTGGTCGGCTCGTTCACCAACTCCCGCAACAACTACCGGTTGGACGCCACCTTCGACGTCCCGGCGACCTCGCTGCCGGACCGCTACTACCAGCGCACCGGCCCGCTCACCGAGGTCGAACTGCAACGCTGCGGCGCCGCCCGACCGACCGCCGGGACGCCCGACAACACGGCCGGCCCGGACAAGCGCCTGCTCCCGCTGGACACCCCGCCGCAGGGCCTGCCCGCCCGCGCCGTCCCGCTCAATCCCTGATCCCCCCAAGCCGATCGGCCGCCCGGCACGCACGACACCGGGCGGCCGCATTCCCGTTCACCGAGACCCTGGAGCAGCCCGTGCCGCCCATCCGCCTGTTGGCCCTCCCGATCGGGGCCGCCCTGGCCCTCGCCGCCCCGCTCCCCGCCGGAGCCGCGGACACCGACCCGGTGGTGGTGCCGAACGCGACGTTCTCCTCCCCGACCGTTCCGGACGGCCAGTCCTGGGTGAGCGGCGTCGACGGCTGGACCGGGCCGAGCGGTGTCGGCTCCTCCTCGCGGGCGGCCCACCCCAAGGGGTTCCAGGCCGCCACTCTGGGCTGGAACGGCAAGGCGGTCGCCCTCAGCACCCGGCTGCGCGGCGTCCGGGCCGGTGCGACCGTCACCCTGACCTGGGACGACAATCCCGATTCCTGCGTCACCTCCGGCGCCGCCCCGCGCACCTACACGGTGACCGTCGCCGGCCCGGCCAACCCGGTCGGCAACTTCACCACCAAACCCCCCGCCGGGAAGGCCGACTGGTTCATCGGCCGCACCTACTCCTTCACCGCCGCCGAGGACGCCCCCGAGGTCACCTTCACCAACACCGCCACCAGCAACCCCGGTTGCGGCGAGATGATCACCAACCTCACCGCCACCCAGACCCCGCCCCCGGCCGAGCCCCCCACCAACGCGGGCAAGAGCGATCCGTGCGCGGGCGACCAGGCCAACAGCCCGGCCTGCACCACCAACGCGGGCAACAAGGAGAAGATGGACAAGTGCCCGGCCACCAGCCGGGACTGCCTGGACTCGGTCGCGGGCAAGGGCGAGAAGGAGAACGCCGGGATCGACCAGCAGACCCAGGCGCTGGCGGACTTCACCAGCACCCCGCGCGAGCAGGACCCGAACGCGGCGCTCGGCGGCCTCTGCCAGGTCGCGAACCTGCACACCGAGAACCTCGAACCGGGCGACACCGTCCTCGCCCCCGGCACCTGGTGGTACTGCTGAGCCGCCGCCCCCTCAGCCCAGCACGGTGAACTCCGGCCCCAGCGCGGCCCGCACCCGGGCCACGGTGCGCGGCCGGGGTTCGACCAGGAAGCGCCGCTCGGCGGCCCGCAGCAGCGGCAGGTCCACCGAACTGTCGGTGTAGGCGTGGGCGACCGGCACGGCGATGCCCAGCTCGCCCAGCCGGGCGACCTTCTGCACGCCCAGGCAACCGCGCACCGGCCGGTGCGCGAAACGCCCGGGCGCCAGTGCGGCGGCCAGCACCTCGACGTCCCCCAGGCCGAGTTCGCGGCACACGGCGGACGCCAACGGCTCGGCGCAGCCGGTCGCCACCACCACCCGGTCACCGCGCTCGCGGTGCTCGCACAGCCGCTCCAGCACCGGCTCGATCCGCCCCTTCGCCACGTGCTCCACCGCGAACTGCGCTGCCATCTCCGCCAGTTGGGCGGCACTGCGGCCCGCGGTGGCCAGCAGCACGAAGCCGCGCACCGCCCGGCGCCGCCCCGCGGGCAGCAGGAACAGCGGCACCAGCACCACCGCCGCGGCCAGCGAGAGGGCCGCGCGCAGCCGCCCGTCCAGCATCGACCGCCGCAGGAACCCCGCGAAGGAGTCACCCCGGCACAGCGTGCCGTCCAGGTCGAACACCGCCACGCTCGGCCCCGTCACGCTCGGTTCCGCCACCGCGCCCTCCCCCGTCAGCGTCCCCGTACCCACCCGTACCGCAGCGAACCGCCGGGCCCGGTGTGCCGCACGGGTGGTTCCCGTACGATACAGGGCCCGGCGGTTCCGGTCGGGCGGTTCCGGCCGGGCGGCCTCGGCCGGTCGGCCTCGGTCAGTCGGCCTCGGTCAGTCGGTGCGGGCCCACTCCTTCCCGTCCGTCAGCCGGTACCGCGCCAGCGGGCGCTGGTCGGCCGGGTGCGGGGTGCCCTCGTACACGCCGTCCTCGGCTCCGGGCAGGGAGCGTTGGGGGCGCAGCGTCAGGCAGTAGTCCTTGGCGTTGAAGGTCTGGGCGACCACGGTGCTGATGTTGCTGCTGGAGGGGCTGGTCACCACGATGTTCTTGACCGTCGTCCCGGTGCCGTCGACCGACAGCACGCCCACGGTGCGGGTCATCGCGCTGAGCATGCCGAACTGCAGTTCCTCGCCGATGCCGACGGTGAACTTCACCTGCGTGCTCTCGGTGTTGGTGCGCTTCCACTCGTGCGAGTAGGCGGCCTTGAAGGCCATCTGGAAGGCCGCGGTGGCGGTCAGTTTGAGCTGGCCGGAGCCGGTGACGCTGCCGCTGGTCGTGGTGGTGGTGCCGTTGGTGGTGTCGGTGTTGGGGCCCTTGTCCTTGGGCGCGGTGATGTCGGTGTGCGAGTTCTCGGTCTTGCTGGAGCCCGCCGCCGTGCCGGACACGTTGGTGGTGTTGTCGACGGTGCCCTCGACGGTGGCGGAGCCGGAGATCTCACCGGCCAGGTTGTCGGTGGCGCTGGACTCCAGCACCACCGTCCGGAAGACGCTGATCTTCTTGTTGGTGCAGTTGATGACGGTGTTGCCGACCGAGACGACGGCGGCGGTGCGTTCGGCGGTCAGGCCGGGGATGAACCGGAAACCGCACCCGTAGTCGCGGCCGCAGCCGCGCGCGACGGCGGCCGCGTCCGGCAGCGGCCGGTCGCCGTCGAAGGCCTGCGCCACCAGCTCCTCGACGGCCTGCTGCGAGACCGCCTGCGGCGGAGCTTCCTGCGACGGGGCCCCCTGCTGCGGTGCGCCCTGCTGCGGTGCGCCCTCGTCCGCGAACGCCGGGCCGGCCGCCGGGCCGCCCACCAGCAGCAGCGCGGCGGCCAGCGCCGCGCCCCGCCTCACCGCTCGCTCCAGGTGCCCTCGGCGGTGCGCGCGTGCACGGCGTCCGGCACCCGCCCCGGCGGCTCCGGCGCCACCTCCACCAGGCCCGGCTGCGGCAGTGCCCGGCCGGGCGGGCGCAGCGACAGGCACACGTCCGGGCGGGAGAAGGTCTGCGCGACGATGGAGCTGCTGGTGGCGACGGACGGGCTGTCCACCACCACGTTCTTGATGAACCGGCCGGTGTGGTTGACCGACAGGATGCCGACCACCCGGGTGACGGCGTTGATCGCGCCGAACTGGATCTCGTCGTTGGAGGAGACCGTGAACACCACGCGGGTGGTCTCCTTCACGGTGGCCTGCCACTGCTTGGCGTAGGAGGCCTGGAAGGCGAGTTCGAAACTGGCCTTGGCGCCCAGGTGCAGGGCGTTGGAACCGGCCACGGTGCCGGTCGTGTCCGTGGTGTCCTGGAACTTGTCCTGGGTGGTGGGGCCCTTGTCCTTGTTCGGCCCGTACTGGACGGTGCCGTTGGTGGTGCTCGACGACTGACTGCCCTGGGCGGAGGCGGTGACGGTGGTGTCGATGCTGCCGGTGACGGTGGCCTTGCCGGAGATCGAGCCGCTGATGTTGTCGGTGCTGCTGCTGGCCACCGTCAGGGAGCGGTCGATCTCCAGGTCCTCGCCCGTGCAGTTGATCGCCGCGTTGCCGACCGAGGCGACCGCGCTGCCGAACAGCCCGACGATCCGGTCCGTGATCCGGAAGGTGCAGGCGCCGGGCTGGTCGCACTGGGAGGCCACCTCCTCCGGCGAGGCCAGCCGGGTCTCGCCGTCGTACGCCTCGGCCGCGGGCATCGGCGGCAGTTGCGCCGACCCCGCGGGCCCCTCGGGCGTCGCGGCCGCCACCGGCCCGGCCTCCACCGGTCCGGCCGCAGGGGTGCCCTCGGCCGCCGCAGCGGGCGGCACCAGGCCGCCCAGGACGGCCAGCCCGGTCAGCGCGGCCCCGGGGGCCAGGACGGCGCACCGGCTCGCCCACCTGCCCCTCGGCGCCGTTCGCGCCGTTCGCGCCGTCCGTTGCGTGTGCGTCGTTCGTGCCGTGCGCGGGCGTGCGGAACCGACCACGGATGTGCTCCTCACTCGTCGACGACCCCCCGTGCGTACCGAGCCGTCCGAGCGGGCACTGCGCCCGCGGACGGCCCCCGGGCCCATCCTCCGCGAGCTTCGGATCGCAGGCGAACGGTCGGTCGCCGCGGGTGCGCCATTCGATGGGACGTCACCCGGTGGGACGTCAAGGCGCGCCCAGCGGTGGCGGATCGGCGCCGGCACGGGGCTTCCGCAGCGGGAGTCGGCGTCCGGCCGCCACCGGCGCCGGGCCCGCCGGGTGCCCGCGCAGCAGCGGCACGTCCACCCGGTCGCGTCGGCCGCGCCCGGCGCCTGCGCCAACTGCCCGGCGGCGGAGCCGTTTTCCTCCCGGTCCGGCCCGGCCCGCGTCCGCCCCGCACCCGCACTGTCCACGCGCCACCGACGCGCCCGCCCCGGGACCGGAGACTGCTGCCCGTCCCCGACCCGACTCCGGCCCGACTCCGGCCCGGTGCCGTCACCGCTCGGCGCGGCGGCGCCGGTACTCCGCCAGCCATTCGCCGACCTGCTGCTCGTCGTGCAGGTGGGGCCGGCCCGGCCCGTGCCGCAGGTCGATGCCGAAGAGCAGGTTCAACGCCCACAGCGAGGTCTCGTCCCACTCCCGCCCGTCGTCCAGCAACTGCCGACCGGCCCAGCGGTCGACGGCGTCCCGGTCCGCACTGCCGTCCGCGACCGCGGCGAGCCGCCGCTCGATCCCGTCCTCCGTCACGCCCGTTCCCCCTACGCCTGCGCCGGTTCCTCCGCCGCCCCGTCCGCGGCCTCCTGGGCGGCCATCACCTCGTCGCCGTGCGCGAACGCCCACGCCCCGAAGGCGTCGATGGCGGGCAGCAAGGTCCGTCCCAGCGCGGTGAGTTCGTAGGCGACGCCGGGACGCCCGGGCTGCGGCGGGTGGCGTTCGACCAGGCCGTTGTACTGCAGGCGGCGCAGCGTCTCGGTGAGGACCTTGGAGCTGATCCCGCCGATCCGGCCGCGCAGTTCGGCGGGGCGGCACGGCCCGTCGCGCAGGGCCCAGAGCAGCACGGCGTTCCAGGTGTTGGAGAGCAGGTCGAAGGCGAGGCGGGCCCGGCAGTCGGCGAGCAGGCGGTCAGTGGTCACGTACCGAATGGTGCCCGACCGCCTCCCTAGGGTCGAACCCGAAACCGCGACCGAGGTCGACGTCCGGTGTCGGCGTCGGGGCGAAATCCGTTCGAACGGGAGTCAGTTGATGAGGATCGGCATTCTGGGCACCGGCAACATGGCGGACGCGCTGGGCACCCACTGGGCGCGGGCCGGGCACCGGCTCACCATCGGCGGCCGCAACCCGGACAGGGCACGGCAGTTGGCCGAACGCATCGGCCGCGGGGCCCGGTCGGGCGGGCTGCGCACGGCCGTGGCGGACGCCGAAGTGGTGCTCGTCGCCCTGCCGTTCGGCACCGGCGCGGAGGTGGTGCGGACCCTCGCCGAACCGCTCGCGGGACGGACCCTGGTCGACTGCGCCAACCCCGTCGGTCCGGGCTTCCGCCTGCTGACCGGCCACGGGCCGTCCGCCGCCGAGCAGTTGGCGTCCGCCGCACCCGGCGCCCACGTGGTGAAGGCGTTCAACCTGTGCCACGAGGACGTCTGGCGGATGCGGCCGCCGGTCTTCGACGGCCGCCCGCTCGCCGTCCCGCTGTGCGGCGACGACCCCGCCGCCCTGGCGCAGGTCACCACGCTCGTCCGCGACCTGGGCTGCACCCCGCTCTCCGCCGGCGCCCTCGACCGGGCCGGACTGCTGGAGGCCACCGCCGCCCTCTTCATCGGCCTGTGGGTCGGCGGCGGCGCGGACGCCCAGGCCATCGCGCCCCCGCTCGCGTACGCGTCCGGGCCCGGCCCCGCCGCGAACTGACGGACCGTCACCTGCCCTGCCGGGCTGCACCGTCGTCGACCGCCGCACCGCCGGTCGATCGACGACGGCCGGAAGTCGGCCGACGACCGGGGCGCGCACCGGTCCTCCGGAACGGACTCCCGGAGCCGCCCTGGCCCCGCCCACCAGCGGGACCAGGGCGTACGGCGCACCAACGGTCGCCGTCCGCGGCGCACGCGGGCCGCTCCGGAGCCGTCCCGCGGTCGCGCGGCACCCGGTCGCGGCGCCTGCGCGCGTGGGCGTCGACCCGAGCGAGCCGTACGAGCTCCGCGGAGCGGCCTGCTTCGGCGAGCAGCGGCACGTGCCGCAGGCGGCGGTCGTGGGCCCGGTGGTCGGTGGAGCAGCACTCGGCCCGGACGCCGACCAGCGCGACGGCGGTGTCCCGGCCCGCGGTGCGCTCCGCCTCCCCGGGCCTGCTCGAACCACTCCGTGCGGCGGGTGTCACCGTTCCCGCCCCATCGTCTCCGGGCCCAGCTCCGCAGCCAACCGCGCCCAGGCACGCTCGGGCACGCCCGGCCCGTTCGAACCGTCCGGCCCGTCCGGCCCGTCCAGGCTGAGGACGTGCAGGGCGACGTGGTCCGCTCCGGCTTCCCGGTGCTCGCGGATGCGGGCCGCGACCGCCGCCGCGTCGCCGTGCGCCACCAGGGCGTCGACGAGTTCCGGGCCCGGCGGGTCGAGTTGGCGGTGGCCCGATGCGCGCAGCAGCTCGCGCCGGTTCGGCATCGCGGCCGCGGCCAGTCCGGTGGCCGCCCGGCGGGCGGCAGCCGGGTCCGGGGCGTCCGGGGCGAGGACACAGAGCTGGACGACGGCCAGCAGGGCCTCGGGACCGAGCAGGCGGCGGGCCTCCCGGGTGTGCGCGACCGGCAGGCCGAACACCAGCGCGCCGTCGGCGCTCTCCGCCGCCACCTCCAGCACCTCCCGCCCCAGCGCCGACACCAGCCGCGGCACCCGCCCGCCCCCGCGGCCGGGCGGCCCGAACGGCGCCGCATCCAGCCCTTCCAGGTACGCCCGCAGCATCTCGACGGCCGGGCGGTACGCGTGGCCGCGGACCTCCTGCGCCAGGGTCGGGTGGCTCTCCCACAGCGCCGCCAGGAAGCGTCCGGGGAAGGCTTCCTCCAACGTCCGCACCCCGGCCGCCGTCGCCACCGCGTCCCGGGCGTACACATCGGCCATCCCGCAGACCACCGCGATCCGCTCGCCCGCAGCCAGCAGCAGGGCGGCCTGCGCCATCGCCTCCCGGCCTCCCGTCTCCCCGAACCACAGTGCGCCGTAGCCCAGTTGCTCGGCGACGGCGACCGCGCGGCGCAGTTCCGCGACCGGCCACTCGTCCGCCCCGCCCGCCCACACCCCGACCCGTCCGAGCACCGGCAACCCGCTCCGGCCCGACCCACTGCCCGCGTACCCCATGGGGCTCCTCCCCGGTCTGCTCCCCGGACGCCGCCGAACGAAACGGGGCGTCCCCCCACTTGTGGAGCGCCACGATATGGGGGGCCACCCCGGTTGGCAAGCCGCCCGGAAACCCGCTCCTCCCCGCTCCGGCCCGGCCGCCGAACACCGCCGACCGGCGCGCCCCCGACGCAACACGGCACCCCCGTTGGCGGGCGGCTACGATATGGGGGACCACCCCGGTTGGTGAGCCGTCAGGAGTTCCGGTGCCCCCGAGCCGCCCCACCCCCGCCCCGTCGTCCCTGCCGTCCCTGCCGTCGCCCGCACCGCGGCCGATGCGTGCGGATGCCCGCCGGAACTACGAGCGGATCGTGGCGATCGCCGAAGTGCTGGTCGCCGAGCAGGGGGCGGACGTCTCGCTGGAGGAGGTCGCCCGGGTGGCCGGGGTCGGCTCGGCGACGCTGCACCGCCACTTCCCCTCCCGGCAGCTCCTGCTGGAGACGGTGTTCAAGGGACGGGTCGCGGCGCTCTGCGCACAGGCCGACCACCGGGCCGCCGCGCTGCCGCCGGAGACCGCGCTGACCGAGTGGCTGCACGACCTCGGCGCGCACGCGGTGGCCAACCGCGGTCTCGGCGCCTCCCTGCTCCGCAGCGCCCGGGAGGAGACCGGCGGCGATCCGGGCTTCGGCGCCACCTGCCACGCGATGATCGCCGCCGCCGGACAGCGCCTCCTCGACCGCGCCGCGGCCACCGGAGCCGTCCGCTCCGACGTGCCGATCGCCCCGCTCCTCAAGCTGGTCAGCGCAATCGCCACCACCACCGAGGACGACCCGGACGCCACCGCCGAGACCCGCCGCCTGATCACCCTCGCCCTGACCGGCCTCCGCCCCGCCCCCTGACCGGCCGTCGGCCGTCCCGCTTCCCGGCCGTCGCCCGCGACGGAGGTGTCACCGTCGTCGGCCAGGCGCCGGGCAGGCCGGAGCCCCCGCTCCGACCGGGGCGTGGGTGCCGGGGAGGACTGCGCCATCCACGCCGGTGAACGGCACGACGGCCGCATCGGCGACCGCGTCGGGGCCGCCGTCGGCGCAGGGCGCGGTCACGTGCGGAACGCCGGGGATCCCGCCCGACGGGTGACCCGTCCCGGCAGGCGCCCCCCGTACCGCGCCGTCGAATCGCGTGGCGAGACGGCTGGCGCGCGGGGGCGGCCGATCACCGAGGTCCCCGGCGAAGTCGAGCGCGGTCAACCGGTGGCGAGCACGGCGGAGAAAACCACGATCGAACCGGAGCCGGACGTGTCGACCTGGTAGGCGTAGCAGCCCGGCCGGTCGAGCTGTGTGCGGTGGCGGGGAAATCCTGCCGGCGGCCGCGCCGGGCCGAGACGTCGGCGCTGAAACCGGCGTCCGTCAGTCGACCCGCACAGGAGAAGCGGACCTGCGCCCGACCGGGCCCGTCGATGCGTCCGGCCCGGAACGACGTTCCCCCGCGCGGCGGGCGACGAGTTCGCGGACGGCGTCCGCGCAGTGCGGGAAGTCGAAGGCGAAGCCGGCGTCCTGCAGGCGGCCGGGCACCACGCGGCGGCTCTTGAGCAGCAGTTCGGTGTCCGAGCGGAGGACGAGGGCACCGAGTTCGGCCATCCAGCGGGTGGCGGGCAGGCCGATCGGCACGCCGATGGCGCGGCGCAGCTCGCGCATCAACTGCCGGTGCGGCAGCGGGTTGGGCGCGGCCAGGTTGACCGGCCCGGCGAGGTCGTCCCGTTCGACCAGGAAGCGCACCGCCCGGACGAAGTCGTGCTCGTGGATCCAGGAGACATACTGCCGTCCGCCCGCGACCGGCCCGCCCAGGCCGAGCCGGGCCAGCCGGGAGAGCACGTCGAAGACTCCGCCGCGGTCCGGACTGAGGACCATCGCGGCCCGCAGCGCGACCTTCCGGGTGCCGGGCGTGTCGGCCTCGGCCTGGGCGGCCTCCCAGTTCCGGGCGATCCGGACGCTGTACTCCCAGTAGTCCGGGACGCCCGGTTCGGTGCCGCCGATGACGCCGGTCGCCTCGTCGTTCGGGGCGTCGAAGCGGTGCGCGTACACCGTGGCGGTGCTCATCTGCAGCCAGACCCGGGGCGGCCGTTCGGCGGCGGCGACGGCTTCGCCGACCACCCGCGTCGAGTCCACCCGGGAGTCCATCATCTGCTGGAGGTTCTCCGGCGTGTAGCGGCAACTGACCGTCCGCCCGGCCAGGTTGACCACGACGTCGGCGCCGTCCAGTTCCCGGACCCAGGGGCCGAGGGTCCGGCCGTCCCAGGGGACGTGGTGCGGGGCGGTGGGCGTCCGGGTGAGGATCACCACCCGGTGCCCGTCGGCGCGCAGCGCACGCTCCAGCACGGTGCCGACCTGCCCGGTCCCGCCGGGGATCACGTACTTCACGGAAGAGAACGTACATCCAATACTGAACGCGTTCAATTCCCCCGTCGACCCCACCGGCCCTCACCGGCTCCCGCCTCCCCCGCCGCGCCGCCCCACCCGCCCCACCCGCCCCACTCGCCCCACCCGCTGTCCGGGCCGTCTGCTATCCATGGGGCCGTGCACACCGACCAGCCGGACCCGGCCGACCTCGCCCTCCTCCGCGCCGCCTTCAACCCCGCCCCCGACGGCGCGGACGCCCTCGGCTGGGCCGCCGTGCACGCCTTCGAGGCCGAGCACGGCGTCGTGCTGCCCGAGCCGTACCGCACCTTCGTCGCCGAGATCACCGACGGCTCCTACGCCGGTCCGCCCGACCACGGCCTGGTCGGGCTCGCCGAGCTCCCCTCCGACTGGGGCGGCGACCCCGCCGAGCGCGACCTCGCCCGCCCGTTCCCGCTCACCGCGGGCTGGCTCTGGGAGGACGACGAGGAGACCCCCGAGGAGGAGGCGGACGCGCGCGTCGGACGGGTCTACAACGACGGGTCGATCGTGCTCGGCACCGACGGCTGCGGCCTGTACTGGCACCTCGTCGTCACCGGCCCGCACCGCGGCCACGTCTGGTGCGTCACCGACGTCGGCGCCACCCCGTTCGGCGCCGAGTTCGGCCACACCGGCGCCGCCTCCGGTTTCGCGGGCTGGGTCGCCCACTGGCACGCCGGCCGCCCCTGGTTCGACGCCGAGGTCTGACGCCCCGACCCCTCACCCTGGCCACGGCCCGTCAGCGGCGGCGCCGGAGCACCGACCGGAGGAGAACCCCGTGGAACTGCGGCAGTTGCACTGTTTCGTCGCCGTCGCGGAGGAACTGCACTTCGGACGGGCCGCCGAGCGACTGCTGCTCGGCCAGCCCGCCGTGAGCCAGCAGGTGCGGCGACTGGAGCGCGAGTTGAAGGTCGAGCTGTTCGACCGTTCGCCGCGCCACGTGCGCCTGACCCCGGCGGGCGAGCGCTTCCTGCCCGCGGCCCGGAACGTCCTGGCGGCCGAGGACGCGGCCCGCGCGCTGGCCGCCGACCTGGCCGCGCCGACCGTGCTCCGGCTCGGCACCGTCGGCGGGCTCGGGGAGCGGCTGGACGACATCCTGGACACCTACCGCCGCCAAGCCCCGACCGTACGCGTCGAGTTGCACTCCGCGCCCGTCCGGGAACGGCTGGCCCGCCTCTCGGACGGGCGACTTGACGCCGCCTTCGTCCGCGGCGCGCTCCCCGGCGACGACGGACTTCGCTACCTGCCGCTCTGGCAGGACGAGTTGGTGATCGCGCTGCCTGCCGGCCACCCGCTCGCCGACCGGCCCGAGGTCGACCTCGCCGACCTCGCCGCGCTGCCCCTGCTGCTGACCGAGCGGCGCCACCACCCGGCCCTGGTCGACCTGGTGACGGACGCCTGCGCCCGGGCCGGTTTCCGGCCGCTGCCCGGTCCGCCGCACCACACCCTGCAGAACACGCTCGCCGCGATCGGCACCGGCACCCCGATGTGGACGGTGGTGTACGCGGCCAACGCCCGGATGCTGCACGCCCGCCGGATCGCCTTCCGCCCCTGCCGCACCCCGCTGGCCCTGCCGGTGTCGCTCGCCGTCCGACGCTCCGCCCCGCCGCCGCGACTGCTCCTGGAAGCCTGCCGCCGCAGCACCTCCCGAGCGGCCCCGACCGGCGACGATCAGGATTCGTGATCGCTGCGAGAGCGGATCGGGTCTGGGTGCGGACGGCCGGATCGGGTGGACTGGTGTCGGGCCGGAAGGACCGGTCCGACACACGAACACCGACGGACACCGGGAGCCGAGAATGCCGATCGTCACCATCCAGCAGGGCCCGCGCGAGGTCGAGCAGAAGCGCGAGCTGGTCGAGCGGGTCACCGCGGCCTTCGTGGCCGCCCTGGACTGCCCGCCCGAGAGCGTCCTCGTGTGGATCCAGGAGTACCCGGCCGAGAACTGGGGCAAGGCCGGCAAGCTCACCGCCGACCAGTAACCCCCGGCGGAGCAGTCGGCGGAGCAGTCGGCGGAGCAGTCGGCGGCCGCACCCAGGGCGCCCGCCGCTGCCCCGGCTCCAGGTGCTCGCGCCAGTACCGGAAGACCACCCCGGGGACGACCTCCAGGCACCGGGCCGCAACCAGACCGGTCGCCCGGAGCTCCCCGCCGTCGTCGCACTCGAACGCGACCAGCACCCCGGGCGTCCCGCCGACCGCCCGGGCCACCGACTCCTCCTCCGCCTCCGTCGCCGCGCGGAACACCGGGTCGTGGAACGGGTCCGCCGGGCACCGGACGAACAGCGGTCGGTGGAAGCGGAGTTCGAGCCCGTGGTGGTACGTCAGGTCGTGGTCCGCACCCAGCACGAACAGTTCCGCCGTCGAGGTGACGACGTCCCAGTCCCACCAGGACCCCTCCGGCAACTCCGGCACCACCCGCACCCGCCCCGCCCCTCCTCCGCGCGTCAGACGCGCCCGGCCACGCGCCCGGACTCGGACACGGGCTCGGACACGGGCTCGGATACGGGCTCGGGCACGGCGAACCACGCGGCCGAGCGCCGCAGCGCGTGCTCGATCCGCAGCAGACTACGGGGTTCGAGCGGAGGCAGCCGGTCCGGGGCGAACCAGCCGACCTCCAGCGACTCGTCGTCGTTGACCCGGGCCTGCCCGGACAGCGGGCGGCAGCGGAAGCAGATCTCCAGGTACTGGGCCCGGTCGCCGTTGGCGTGGGTGACCGGCGGGGAGACGGTGACGCTGGTGACGGCTTCCGGGAGCACGTGCACGCCGGTCTCCTCCATCACCTCCCGGACGGCGCCGGCGGCGGGTTCCTCGCCGGGGTCGAGGATGCCGCTCAGCACCGACCAGGTGCGGTCCTCGGCCCGCCGGTGCAGCAGCACCCGTCCCCGGTCGTCGACCACCACGGCGTTCACCCCGGGGATCCACAGCAGGTGGTCGGGGCCGACCAGTTCGCGCAGCGTGCGCAGGTGCTCGGGAATGGCCATGCGGGTTCCTCTCGTGCGGTCCGGCCCGTCCGGGGGCCGGGGGCCGGGGTCATCGTGCGGTGGCGGTCGGTTCGGCGTCCCGCCGCGCGGTCAGCAGCAGGCGGCCCCGGTGGGCGGCGGCCAGCCCCTCGGACAGGTCGCGGCCGGGCCCGGCGCCGAAGAGGGCCCGGAAGCGGCCCATGTCGGCGAGGAAGGAGTGGATCTCGTTGGGTCGGGAGGCGACGTGCTCGATCCGTCCGGTGCCGGCGATCTCGATGATCCGCTCGGCGATCTCCCGGACGCAAGTCGCCTGCCCCGAGCCCAGGTTGACCACCTCCGGGAGGCGGTCGGCGGCCAGCACGGTGGCCAGCATCCGGACCATGTCGCCGATGTGGGTGAGGTCCCGGGCCTGCTCCCCGTCGCCCTCGATCCGGCAGACGCCGTCCTCGTGCACCGCGTCCAGGAACGCCGGGACGACGGCGTCCGCGCCCTCGTCGGGCCCGTAGGTGTTGAAGAAGCGGGCCACCCCGATCTCCTTCTCCGGCGCCAGCGAGCGGTACACGTCGGCGAGCATCTCGGTGGCGGCCTTCCCCACCGCGTACGGGGAGCGGGGCCGCAGCCGGTCGTCCTCCCGGTTGTGGCCGACCTGCTGCCCGTAGACCTCGCAGGTGCCGGCCAGCAGCAGTCGGCGGGCGTCCGAGGCGGCGAAGACCGCCAGCACGTGGTGGTCGGTGCCCAGGTTGTGGGTCAGGTTGGCGGGGTCGTGGAACGAGCCGGGGACGCTCTTCAGCGCGGCGAGGTGGACGACCGTGTCCACCCCGCGCAGGTCCTCGGGGGTGAGGTCGCGGACGTCCCGGTGCTCGACCGGGAGGGGGAGCGGCCCGGTCGGCGGCACGCAGAAGTTGTCGACGCCGAAGACCCGGACGCCCTGTTCGGACAGGTGCGCGGCGAGGTTGCGGCCGATGAATCCGGCCGCGCCGGTGATCAGGACGGTGCTCGCGGTCTTCACGGTGCTCGCGGTCTTCACGGTGCTCACGGTGTTCTCCTTCGAAGTGGTCTCGCCGCAGGCCCGCGGAACTGCGGACGTGCGGCCGTACGGACGTGCGGACGTGCGGACGTGCGGAACCGCCCCGGGGCGCGGTGCGCGCCGGGCGGGGGCAACTGCGGAACGCGGGTGCGGGTGCGTCAGCGCTGCCGGGCGGCGGCCATGGTCTGCGCGCGGTCCTCGCGCATGGCGGGCCGCTCGTGCATCAGGTGGACGAGGAAGCCGGGGAGCCGGGTGACCTCGGCGCGGGCGGCGAGCCGGTCGACCAGGTCCCGGTCCTCGCCGCCCCAGCCGACGAACCGTTCGTCGAAGCCGCCGACGGCGTGGAAGGCGGACCGGTCGACCAGTACGCACCCGCCGGGGGGCCGCCGGATCAGGTAGCCGGACCATGGGCCGTCCGGCCCGTCGTCCCGGTCGACCAGTGCGGCCATCCGGTCCGAGGAGCGCTCGTCCAGGCAGAACGCGTCCTGGTACGGGAGCAGCGCTCCGCCCGGCGGCACCGCTGCGGGCGCGGCGGCCAGGAAGTCCGGTTCGAGCACGATGTCGGCGTCCAGCACGCACACCGACTCGCCCGGGGCCCCCGGTCCTCCGGGGAGGACGGCGGTGTTGACGGCGAGCGCCTTGTTGAAGGGACCGCCGTCGGGCACGAACAGGTAGCGGTCCACCCGGGGCTCGAACTCGGTGCGGTGGCGGGGCTCCGTGTCGCTCTCGACCAGGCAGACCGTCAGCTCGACGCCCGGCACCGGGCGCAGGCGGTCGAGGGCGGTCAGGCAGGCCCGCAGGTTCCGCAGCCGGAGCGGCTGGACGCCGGTGCTGCGGAACGGGACCACCACCAGGATCCGGCGGTCGCCCCGGTCGGACGGCGGTCCGCCGGTCGGTCGCGGCGGGCGCAGCCTGGCGTCGGTGGCGTGGAACAGCAGGCGGATCCCGTCGGCCAGTCGGCGGCCGTGGTCGAGGGCCTGCTGCCGGAGTGCGGGCGGCAGGCCGTCGAGGGCCGCGACGAGCGGGTGGAACATCTCGCCGGGGGCCGTCGTCCGGTGGAGGTGGACCGCGGCGGCGCGCAGGTCGGCGTCGGCCTCCGCCAGGCAGGCCAGGGCCCGGCGGGCGGCCTGGTGGTGGGGGCGGCTGGACGACCAGCAGGGGGCGTTGTACGAGCGGGCGTGCGGGTCGTAGGACGCGACGGCCGCGCCTGCGAGAAGGTGAAGGGGGCCGGGCTGCACGGGCGTCTCCAGGGTCGGCACTGGTGGTGTGGGGCCACGAGGGCGGCGCTGGCAAGGCGGCGGAGACGCGAAGCGGTACCGGGCTCGGCCGGGTTCGGCCGGAATCGACGCACCGATCATCAACAGCTCCGGATGGCGGCGTCAAGGCCGCTCGAAAAACCCGCCGATTCCTTTACCGGCTCTGTACGTTTCGGCGTGGGGGGAGATTTTCCGGTGCGGTCCTCCGGGTCGGCGGGGACGCCCGGGGCGGGCGGGGTCGATCTGGGGCGAATCAGCAGGTGGCCCGGTTATGTCCGGAAATTCCCCGGGTGGTTTCGGTGACCGAGGTCACATCCCCGACGGGTTGCCTGCCCTGCTGTTGCGGTCCGCTCTGGTCCAGACCTATAAGTGATCACGGCAATGGCGGCGGAGGTTCGCCCGGCGTTCACTCTCCGTTCAGTTCGTCCTACCTGCTTCGGGGGTGTGTGCGGGGTATGTCCGCTTCGTTAGCTGTAGGTGACATGACAGCCTCTGCACCACTGCGGCGCCAGCGCAGGCTCTTCCTCTCGGTGGCCGCCGACACGGTCGGCGCCGGCGTCTTCATGCCCCTCTCCTTGCTCTTCTTCGTTCGCGTCCAGCATTTCTCGGCGGCCGCCGCGGGCACCACCGTCACGATCGGGTCGATTACCTCTTTCGCGGTCATTCCGATTTGTGGACGAATGATTCAGCTGATCGGACCGAAATCGTGCCTGCTGATCAGCAATGCGCTCACCGCCGTCGGGTACGCCCTGTACGGGGTCGCCGGAACCCTGCCCGCGGTCGTCGGCGCGGCGTTCCTGGTGATGGCCTCCGACCGGCTCTACGGCGCGGCCTGGCCGACCCTGGTCGCCCGGCTCGCCGAACCCGCCGAACTCACCCGCTGGTTCTCCTCGGTGAACGCGCTCAAGACCACCTGCCTGGGCGCCGGAACCCTGGCCGCGACCCTGCTGATGGCGCTGGCCGGCGGGCCGGGGCTCTCCGTCGCGCTGGGCCTGAACAGCGCCAGCTCCGTCCTCGCCGGCCTGCTGCTGCTCGGCGTCGCCGCCCCCTCCGGCCCGCCGCCGGACCGGGCGGCCCGGTCCGGCCTGCGGCGGGCCGTCACCGACCGGCCGTTCCTGTCCCTGGTGGTGTCCCAGACGCTGCTCTCCGCGGCCTGGCTGATCCCCACCGTGGCCTTCCCGCTCTACCTGGTGCAGGGCCTGGGCCAGCCCGCGTACTGGCCCACCGCGGTGGTCGCCGCCCGGTACGCCACCGTCTCGCTGCTCCAGGTCCGGGTGAACCGGCGGCTGGCGGCCTGGGACCGGACCCGGGTCCTGCGGCTGTCGATCGCCGTGGTGGCCGGCGCGATCGCGCTGACCGCCGTGCTCTCCAGCGCGCCCCGGGCCCTGCAGGGGCCGCTCGCCGTGCTGGTCGCGGTGGTGCTGGCGGTGGCGGAGCTGGCCTCCAAACCGACCGCCGCCGCCACCGCGGTGGCCCTCGCCCCCACCGGCGACGAGGGCCCGCACATGGCGCTGTTCCAGCTCACCTGGACGCTGTCGTACGCGGTCGGCCCGGCCGTGGTCGGCGTCGGACTGGACCACCCCGACCGGCTCTGGGCCGCCCTGGGCGCCTGCGTGGCGACGAGCGCACTGGCCCACCGCCTGCGCGCACCACTGCGACGCCCGGCCGCCCCCGCCGACCCCGCTGCCCCCGCCGACCCCGGTACGACCTGACCCCGCACCAGCTGACCGGCACCACCTGACCCGTACGACCTGACCCCGCACCACCTGACCCCGCACCACCCGCACCCACCGGACTTCCGGAAGGAAAACGATGCCCGTCGACTGGCACCACGTGCTCGCCGGAGCGGTCCTGGCCGGGACCGACCCCGTGGCCCGCTCCTACAGTCCCCCGTGCTGGAAGGCGAGCCTGCTGCGCTACGCCCAGGCCCGGACGGTGCTCGACGCGGCCGCCGGGCAGGACCGGCAGCTGCGCCGCCTGCTGGCCGCCGCCGACCGGGGCGACGGCGACCTGCCGCGGCTGTTCGGCCGCCTGGACCGCGCCCTGGTCGAGTTCGCCGCCGCCCGGCCGGAGGCCGCCGCCGAGCTGCACGCGGCGGGGAACCGAATCGGCCGGCTGATCCGGCTGGTGTACCACTCCGCCCTGTCGGGGCCGCCCACCGCCCGGCCCCGTCCCGCTCCCGCGTCCGGCCCGCCGGTGCACGTGGTGATCCCGTTCCGGGGCGGGGACGGCGACCCGCTGCGCCACCGCAACCTGCGGGCCTGCCTGAACGCGCTGGCCTGGCAGTCCCTCCCGAAGGAGCGGTACACCGTCACCCTGGTGGAGAGCGACGACGCGCCCCGGCACCGGGCCGTCTACGGCAGCCTGGTGGACCGCTACGTCTTCCACCGCAACCCCGGCGAGTTCAACAAGGCCGCCGCGGTGAACTGCGGGGCCTCCCGGGGCAGCGACGGCAACCCGCTGCTGTGCCTGCTGGACGCCGACATCGTGCTCGACCCCGGCTTCCTGGCCCGGGCGGCGGCCCGGGCCGAGGCGTCCTGGGCGGCCCTGCCCTACGAGGACGTGTTCTGCCTCGACGCCGACGCCTCCCTGGCCGTCGCCGAACGGTACCGGGACCCGCGCGAGGACCGGCGGCCGGTGCTGCTCTCCGGCTACCTGCTCCGGCGTCCCCCCGGCGGGTGCGTGCTGCTCACCCAGGACCGGTTCGCCGCGGTCGGCGGCTTCGACGAGCGGTTCGTCGGCTGGGGCGGCGAGGACCGGGACCTGGTCAACCGGCTGGAGCGGACCGGCGGCGTGCGGCGCGAGCCCGGCACCCTGGTCCACCTGCTGCACGAGCGCCCGCCGATGCGGGAGGACCACGAGACCATCATGCGCACCGGCCTGGTCCGCACCGTCGTGCCCACGTGAGCGCCGCCCTCCTGCACGCGCGGCCGCTCGACCCCGGCGGGCCGGTCCGCACCGCCCGGCCGCTGCTGGCCCTGCACGGGGTGCGCGGGCACGGGGGCCGGTGGGGCTTCCTCACCGGCCGCACCGGGTACGCCGTCGACCTGCGCGGCCACGGCCGGTCCGTGCACCGGCCGCCGTGGACGCTCGACCAGCACGCCGCGGACGTGGCCGCCACCGCGGCCCGGCTCGCACCGGACGGCTTCGACCTGGTCGGCCTCTCCTTCGGCGGGGCGGTCGCGCTGCAGGTCGCCGCCCGCCTCCCGCACCTGGTGCACCGTCAGGTACTGCTCGACCCGGCCGTCGCGGTCGACCCCGCCCGGGCCCGGGAGCTGGCCCGGGCCGCGCTGGACGCCCCGGTGTTCGCCGACCCGGCCGAGGCCCGGGCGGTCCGGGCCCGGACGTGGCCGCAGGCCCCGGACCGGGTGGTGGACGAGGAGGTCCGCACCCACCTGGCCGCGTCGGCGGACGGCCGCTGGCGGTGGCGCTACCACCCCGGGGCGGTGGCGGCCGCGTTCACCGAGGCGGCGCGGCCGCTGCCCGATCCGCTGCCCGCCGTCCCGACGCTGGTGGTCGCCGCCGCCCGCGGCAGCCTGCTGACGGCGGCGACCCTGCGGGCGGTGCGGGCGCACGGCTACCGGGTCGCGGAGGTCGACGCGGGCCACGGCATGGACATCGAAGCACCGGGCGTCGTCGACGGCCTGGTGGCGCAGTTCCTGGAACGACCCACGGGGAGGCCCACGCCATGACGAGGACACTGATCGCACTGGTCGGCGGCGGAGCCGCCCGGACGCCCGCCGAACCGCCCGCGGCCCTCCACCCCCTCCTGGGGCGGCCGCTGCTGGAGCACGTGCTGCAGGCCGCGCGGCCGCTCGACGCCGACCCGCCCCGGGTGGTCGCCGGCCCCGGGCACCACCGCCTGGTCGCGGAGTTCCTGGACGCGCACGCCCCCTCCGCCGTCCCCGTCCGGCAGCGCGGGCCGCGCGGCGCGGGCCAGGCCGTCGGGGCCGCCCTCGACACGGCCGCCGACGCGGACGGGACGGTGCTGGTGCTGACCGGGGACGTCCCCCTGCTGCGGTCCGGTTCGCTGCTGGAACTGGCCCGGGCGCACGAGGACTCCGGCGCGGCGGCGACCGTCCTCACCGGTGCGGCCCCCGTCGCGCACGCCTTCGACGCGCGGGTGCTGCGGGCGGCGCTCTCCGGGCTCCGCCGCCGGGGCGGGGAGCGGGCGCAGAGCCTGGCGGACCTGGTCGGGGCGGTGCGGACCGCCGGGCACGAGGTCCGCACCCATCCGCTCGCCGATCCGGCCGAGGCGCTCCGCTGCCGCGACCAGGTCCGGCTCGCCGAGGCCCGGGCGGTCCTGCGGGAGCGGATCAACCGGGGCTGGCTGGAGCGCGGCGTGGCGATCATCGAGCCGGCCGCCACCTGGATCGACGCCACGGTGGAACTCACCGCCGGGGTGACCGTCGAGCCCGGGGTGCACCTGCGCGGCCGCACCACCGTCGCGGCCCGCGCCGTCATCGGCCCCGACACCACGCTGGAGGACACCGAGGTCGGGCCGGGCGCCCGGGTGGTGCGGGCGCACGCCGTCGGCGCGCGGATCGGCGCCGGTGCCGACGTCGGCCCGTACGCCTACCTGCGGCCCGGTGCCGACCTCGGGCCGCGGACCAGGGTCGGCGCGTTCGTCGAGGTGAAGGAGTCGGTGCTCGGTGCGGGCACCCAGGTCGCCCACCTCGCCTACGTCGGCAACGCCACCCTCGGGGCCGACGTCAACATCGGCGCCGGCACCACGTTCTCGCTCTACGACGGGGTGGCCAAGCACGCCACGCAGGTCGGCGACGCGGCCTTCATCGGCTGCAACACCAGCCTGGTCGCGCCCGTCCAGGTCGGGGCGGGCGCGTTCGTCGCCGCGGGCAGCGTGGTCACCGAGCGGGTGCCGAGCGGGAGCCTCGCCGTCGGCCGGGCCCGGCAGGTCAACAAGCCCGGCTGGGTGGCGCGCCGCCGCCCCGGCACCGTCTGGGCCGCCGCGGCCGGATCGGCGTCGGCCGACTGACGGCGCCCGGGGCGGGGCTCCGGCGCTCCCGCGGGCTGCGGCGCTCCCGCGGGCTGCGGCGCTCCCGCGGGCTCAGAGGTCGTCCGCCCAGGGCGGGTTGGCGCCGGGCACGGCGACCGTGCGGGCCGCGACGCGGGCGGCGAAGGCGCAGGCGCGTTCCAGGCCGTCGGGGGTGAGGGAGTCGAGGCGGCCACCGAGGTGGTCCTGGACGGCGAGGGAGTGCAGCAGCCCGGCGGTGAAGGAGTCGCCCGCGCCGACGGTGTCGACCACCGGCGTCACGGGCGCGGCGACCCGGACGCGGCGGCCGTCCAGCGAGGCGAGCGCGCCGCGTTCGGCGAGCGTCACGACGACCAGCCGGGCGCCCGCCTCGTGCCAGCGGTCGCAGGCGTCCTCGGGGGTGGCGCCGGGCAGCAGGACCTCCAGGTCGTCCTCGCTCAGGCGCAGCAGGTCGGCCAGTTCGCACCAGCGGTCGAGGCGCTGCCGGTAGGCGTCGGGGGCGACCAGCAGGGTGCGGACGTTGGGGTCGATCGACACGGTGGCGTACGGGCGGGCTTCGGCGAGCAGGCCCTCGATCCGCGGGCCGCCGGGTCCGCGCACCAGGGCGAGCGAGCCGGTGTGCAGGCAGACCGATCCGTCGTGGCGGGCGGCGGCCAGTTCCTCGCGGGTCCACTGCCAGTCGGCGGTGCCCTCGGCGTGGAAGGAGTACGTGGCGCGGCCGTCGCCGTCGAGCGCGGCCAAGGCGAGGGTGCTGGGTTCGGCGGCCGCGACGGTGGCCGTCAGGTCGACGCCGGAGCCGGTCAGGTGGGTGCGGAAGAGCGCGCCGAACGGGTCGGCCGAGATCCGGCCGACGAACCGGGTGGGCGTGCCCAGCCGGGCCAGCGCGACCGCGGTGTTCGCCGGGCCGCCGCCGGGCAGCACCCGCAGCGCGAGTTCGCCCGGCCGGGCCCCGTCGCGTTCGACGAAGGAGTCGGCGACGCACTCCCCGACCACGGTGATCTGCCGACCCGCCATCGCAACCAACCTCTCAACAGCTCTCAACGGCTCTCAACAGGGAGAACGCACATCCGGCGGTCCGGACTCCATCATCGCGGCCCGCCCGTGGTCAACGCGCGGGACGTCGGCCGGGTCACCGCCGCGGTGCTCCTTCCGGCCGATGCCCGGCCGGTGCCCACCCGATGTACGTTTCAGCGCGGCCGGTCGGGCGGCCCCGATCGAGTGGGAGCGCTCCCAGAACTCTTGACGACCCCTCGGACCGTCTGGCTTCATATGGCAGGCCCGCGAGGGCTGCCAGTGGGAGCGCTCCCGAAAGCCTCGCCACACGACCGTCCTGTCCCATCCTCCCCGGCACCACGAACGTCTCGGACCACCCCACCCCCACCGGACGCCCCCCACGCGTCCAGAGAGGAACGAGACCCATGCACCTCCAGCTGCGCCGGCGCCTGACGCGCCGACTGGCGGGCTGCGCGGCGGCCCTGGCCGCCGCACTCGTCACCACCCTGACCGCCCCGGCGGTCCCCGCGGCCCAGGCCGCCACCGGTACGACCACCACCGCCGCGGCCGCCGCCACCGCGGGGGCCGGGTACTGGCACACCAGCGGTCGGCAGATCCTGGACGAGGCCGGGACCCCGGTGCGGATCGCGGGCATCAACTGGTTCGGCTTCGAGACCTCCAACTACGTGCCCCACGGCCTGTGGAGCCGCGACTACAAGTCGATGATCGACCAGATGAAGTCGCTGGGCTACAACACCATCCGGCTGCCGTACAGCGACGACATCTTCAAGGGCACCACCCCGACCAGCATCAACACCTCCAGCGGGATGAACGCCGACCTGGTCGGCCTGAACTCGCTCGGCGTGATGGACAAGCTGGTCAACTACGCGGGCAGCATCGGCATGAAGGTCATCCTGGACCGCCACCGCCCGGACTCCGGCGGGCAGTCGGCGCTCTGGTACACCGCCTCGGTGCCGGAGTCGACCTGGCTGGCGAACCTGAAGACGATCGCCGCCCGGTACGCGGGCAACTCCGCCGTGGTCGGCATCGACCTGCACAACGAGCCGCACGACCCGGCCTGTTGGGGCTGCGGCGACACCTCCACCGACTGGCGGCTGGCCGCCCAGCGCGGCGGCGAGGCGGTGCTGTCGGCCAACTCGAAGCTGCTGATCTTCGTCGAGGGCGTGCAGAGCTTCAACGGCAGCTCGTACTGGTGGGGCGGCAACCTGCAGGGCGCGGGGCAGTACCCGGTCCAACTGAGCGTCCCCAACCGGGTGGTGTACTCCGCGCACGACTACGCCACCAGCGTGGCGCAACAGACCTGGTTCTCCGACCCGAGCTTCCCGTCGAACATGCCGGGCGTGTGGGACAAGAACTGGGGTTACCTGTTCAACCAGAACATCGCCCCGGTGTGGGTCGGCGAGTTCGGCACCACGCTCCAGTCGACCACCGACCAGGCCTGGTTGAAGGCCCTGGTGCAGTACCTGCGGCCGACCGCGACGTACGGGGCGGACTCCTTCCAGTGGACGTTCTGGTCGTGGAACCCCAACTCCGGTGACACCGGCGGCATCCTGAACGACGACTGGACCACGGTCAACACGGTCAAGGACGGCTACCTGGCCTCGGTCAAGGCCCCGGGCTTCGGCTCCTCCGGCGGCACCGGCACCGGCGACGTCCAGGCGCCTTCCGTGCCGGGCGGGTTGACCGTCTCCGGCACCACGGCGAGCAGCGTCTCGCTGTCCTGGACGGCGTCCACCGACAACACCGCGGTCACCGGCTACGACGTGTACCGCAACGGGGCGAAGGTCGGTTCGCCGACCGGAACCTCCTACACCGACAGCGGGTTGAGCGCGGCGACGGCGTACAGCTACACCGTCCGGGCGAAGGACGCGGCGGGCAACGTGTCGGCCGCCTCGGCGGCGGTGACGGCGACCACCGCGACCGGCGGCACCGGCACCGGCTCCGGGTGCTCGGCGACGATCAGCCTGAACGACTGGGGCAGCGGCCTGACCGCGACGGTGACCGTCACCAACACCGGCACCGCGGCCACCAAGGGCTGGCAGGTCTCCTGGACGTGGCCCACCAGCCTGCAGATCAGCGGGGGTTGGGGCGCGAACGTGACCCGCAGCGGGCAGACCGTCACCGCGACGAGCCTGTCCTACAACGGGGCGCTGGCTCCGGCGGCGTCCACCTCGTTCGGCGTCCAGGCGACCCGGACCGACGCCTCGGCGTCGGCGACCGCGACGGCGGTGTGCACCGCGACCTCCTGACCGACCCCGCACCACGTCCTGCACAACACCCGTTCACCGTCGGCCGGTTCTTCCGGTCGGCGGTGAACGTGCTTGTGCGGCAGAGTGGTTCGGACGGTTCGACGGCCTGCGGGAGCGCCCGGCACGACGGCCGGTCCGGCGGCCCGGACCGCCGGACCGGGCGTCGGTGCGGCGGTTCAGGCCGGGCGGTGGGCCTCCAGGAAGCCCGCGCCGTCGAAGCCCCCGACGGGCGGGAGTTCGCGTCCGAGGCTCGCGGCGAAGGCGTCGATCGCGGTGAAGTGGGTCCGCCAGCCGTGCGCGTCCAGCCAGTCGGCGGTGCCGGAGCCGAGGCCGCCGCGCCACAGGGCGGTCATCTCGGTGAGTCCCGCCTCGGCCGGGACCTCGGACAGGTCGCGGCCCTGCTCGGTCAGCAGGCGGCTGCCGGGTGCGGACAGGCCGCCGACGGCGGTGAGGAGCCCGGCGGCCTGGTCCGCGTCGAGGTAGACCAGCAGCCCCTCGGCCAGCCAGTCGGTGGGCCGCGCGGGGTCGAACCCGGCGGCCAGCAGCCGGTCCGTCCAGTCGGGGTCGGCCAGGTCGGCGGGCAGCGCGGTGCGCTCGCAGGCCGCCTCGGCCACCTGCTCGTCGAGGACCCCCTGCTTGAAGTCGAGGACGGCGGGCAGGTCGATCTCGAACAGCCGGGTGCCGGACGGCCAGGCCAGCCGGTGGGCGCGGGTGTCGAGCCCGGCGGCGAGCAGCACGACCTGGCGGGGGCCGAGGGCGAGCAGCCGGTCGTCGTAGAAGCGGGTGCGCATGACGCCCCGGGCGACCAGCAGCCGGGCGAGCGGCCCGGCCGGGCCCGCGGTGGGCAGCGGGGTGCCGGAGGCTTCGATGAACGCCAGGGCGTAGGGGTCGGTGAACAGCGGCTCCGGCCGGCTGCTCTCGTAGGCGCGCACCCGGGCCACCGAGAGCGCGGTGCGGGAGACGGGGCTCAGCTGGGCGGCGCGGTGCGCGCCGGGGTCGGAGCCGGCGGGCTCGTTGGTCGTCATGCCGCCAAACTACATCGCCACAGATACATCTTGGAAGATGCATCCTCGGTGATGCATCTCCGGTGATACATCTTCGCCGATGCAGTGGGCGGGCGGGGCGGTAGCCTGTCCGCCATGGACGGCGTACGGCTTCTGCGACTGGGCAAGCGGCTCACCGAACTCGGCCGGGCGATGGTCACCGACCACGCCTCGGAGACCCTCAGCCCGGGCGAGATCGCGGTGGTCTCCGACGTGTACCAGCACCCCGGCAGCTCGGTGCAGGACATCCGGGTGCGCACCGGCTTCGCCCAGAGCCACGTCTCCACCTCCGTCGCCCGCCTGCGCGAACGCGGCCTGCTGGAGGCCGCCCCCGACCCGGCCGACGGGCGCCGCACCCTGCTGTCCGTCTCGGCGCTCGCCCGCGGCTACGTCCGCGCCCGGGCCGCCCGCCCCGCCGAACCGCTGCTCGCCCGGGCCCTGCCCGACCCCGCGCAGGCCCGGCGGGCCGCCGAGCTGCTCGACGAGCTCTGCGCCCTGCTGCTCCCCGCGCCGACGCCCGCCACGCCTCCCGGCACGCCTCCCACCGCCCCGAGCACCGCTCCGACGCCGTCCGCCCCGCCCCCGGACGTCTGGCCGCCCGTCCGGGAAGCGCGCTCCGCCGCCGTCGGTGAGCATGGAACGGACGGGGACGCACAGGGTCCGAGCCCAGCCCACGGAGGCCGTGAATGATCGAGATCGCCGACATCCGGGAGTGGCGCAACCACGACGTGGTCGACCAGGACGGCAAGAAGATCGGCAGCCTGGAGAACGTCTACGTCGACACCGCCACCGACCTGCCGTCCTTCGCCACCGTCACGGTCGGCATGCTCGGCCGGCACCGCCTGGTGTTCGTGCCGATCGCGGACGCGGTGGCCGGTCCCGGCTACCTGCGGGTGCCGTTCAACCGCAACGACGTGAAGAACGCACCGTCCATCGGCATCGACGACGTGCTCGCCGCCGAGCAGGAGCCCGAGGTCTTCGCGCACTACCACCTCGACTACGCCACCGGCGCGGGCGGCGAACGGCGGCTGGCCCGCCGCTGAACCGCCCCTCGGGCCCGCTCCGCGCGGGCCCGGGCCGCTCAGGCCGACAGCAGCCCGGCCAGCTCGCCCTCCCAGTCGATCCGCTCGGACTCGCTACCCAGCGGCACCAGTTCGAGGGTGACGGCGAGGAAGGCCGCGATCGCGGCGCAGTCCACGGTGAGCACCACCGAGCCGCCGGCGCCGCCGAGCACCAGGCAGAGCAGTCCGTCGTCGACGGGCGCGAAGTGCAGGTCGCCCTCGCCGACCGGCCCGTGCAGCGCGGCGAGCAGCATCTCCCGGGACAGCACCCAGCCCGCCCCGGCGGCGCGCGGGCCGAAGTCGAGGCTGACCGCGTACGGGTCGTCGGGTCGGTAGCGCCAGACGGTCTCGAGGTGGACGGCGGCGCCGTCGGGGGCGAGCAGGTGCAGGGTGATCCGCTCGGTGACGGGGCCCATGGCGGTGCTCCCTTCCGTTTCTCGCGGGCTGCTGGGACGAACGAAGCGGGCCGGCTCAGGCGGCCTGGTGGTGCTGCTGGTGCTCCTCGACCCGCGCCTTGAAGGCGGCGAGGTCGTCGATGACCTTGCGGTCGGTGAAGCCGAGCCCCTCGACCAGGTGGCCCCACAGCCCGTGCGGTTCGGTGTCGAGCTGGAGCATCAGCCGGGTGCTGTGGTCGGTGACGCGGTGGAAGGTGACGACTCCGGAGTGTCCGGGCAGCTCGGGGCCGCCGCTCCAGGCGATCCGGTCGGGCGGCAGCACCTCGGTCGCGGTGGCGCCGCGTCCCGCCCCGCCGCGCATGCACGCGGGCAGCGACTCGGTGTCGGTCCACTCGCGGTAGACCGTGCCGATCGGCGCGTCGATCTCGATGGACTCCTCGATCCGGCCCATGGTGTTCCCTCCTTCGCCGGAGTGCGGCCGCCGGGCGCGGTCCGCGTCGGTGGGCCGCCTGCCCCGCCCGCCGGACCGCATGCACGTCCGATCGGTTCGAAAATCGTCACATTTCCTTCACTCAACCTTCACGGTCGTATCCTGCATGATCGAAGGAACCCCGGGTACCCGGGGACGGACCGGCCGGAGACGAGGAAAGGACTGGCATGCCCGTGCCCACTGATGAACTTCTCCTGAACGCCACCACCGAGGCGCCCTCCGACCAGCTCGGAGCGGCCCGGCCCGCGCCCGCGGGCGCGTCCCTGCTCGACGTTCCGGGCCTCGACCCGGAGGTGCTCGCCGACCCGGCGAACGCCTCGCCGAGCGACGCCCGCGAGATGACCCGGGTGCTGCTGCGGCGGCTGGCGGGCCTGGAGGAGGGCACCCGTGAGTTCAGCTACGTCCGCAACACCCTGATCGAGCTGAACCTGACCCTGGTCCGGTTCGCGATCCGCCGCTTCGGACACAGCAAGGAGCCGTACGAGGACCTGCTGCAGGTCGGCTCGGTCGGCCTGATCAAGGCGATCGACCGGTTCGACCCGAACCTGGGCGTCGAGTTCACCACGTACGCGGTGCCCACCATCGTCGGCGAGATACGGCGCCACTTCCGGGACACCACCTGGTCCGTGCACGTGCCGCGCCGGCTGCAGGAGCTGCGCCTGGACCTGGCGAAGGCGCAGGACGCGCTGGCCCAGACCCTGGACCACGAGCCGACCGTCGCCGACCTCGCCGAGTACCTCTCGCTGACCGAGGAGGAGGTGATCGAGGGGCTGGCCGCCGCGAACGCGCACACCGCCGGCTCCCTCGACCTGACCTCCCCGGGCGAGGGCGACGGGCAGCAGCCCGCCGAGCGGCTGGGCCGGGTGGACGGGCGGTTCGCGCTGGTGGAGAACCTGGTCGCGCTGAAGCCGATGATCGCGCAGCTCCCGGAGCGGGAGCGGCAGATCCTGGCGATGCGGTTCACCGAGGACCTCACCCAGTCGCAGATCGGCGAGCGCCTCGGGCTGTCGCAGATGCACGTGTCCCGGCTGCTGTCGCGGACGCTGGCCAAGCTGCGCACCGGCCTGGTGGCCGAGGACTGACCTCCCGCCAATTCTCGTTGCCGTGACGGCCAGGGCCGTCCGCGCCGACCGCACCGGGCTCCCCGTCTCGACCGCCGGGCCCGTCAATGCGTAAGGTCGAGGGAGATCGGTCGAAGGAACAGGACGAGGATGCCAGCCGAGAACTTGCCCATGGCCCCCCTGGCCGTCGATGTCCGGCGCACACCGTCGCACGCGGCGGTGTGCGTACTGGCGGGCGACCTGGACATCGAAACCCTGGCCCCCGCCCGGGAGGCGCTCGACCTGCTGCTCTCCGAGCGCCCCCCGGTCGTGGTGGTCGACCTCGGACGGGTCGACTTCTGCGACTCGTCCGGGCTGAACCTGCTGCTCCAGACCCGGATGGCCGCCACCGACGCGGGGGTGGCCTTCCACCTGGCGGCGCTCTCCGGGTCGGTCCGGCACCTGCTCGAACTGACCGGCGCGAAGGCCGTGTTCGCCGTCCACGAGACGGTGGAAGCGGCCCTCGCGGCGGACGGGTGAGCCTGTGCGCACATCAACCACCGCGTCACGAACGACCAGGCATCCCCGGCATAATCCGGGGTCTGCCGGGAAACCGACTCGTGAGACCGAGCTGATGAGATGGACCGATGAAACCGCCGCCCAGAGCGAAGGGAACCCGCACGTGACACCGAGCCGGGGGACCCTCGACGGCGACCGTCCCGACGCCGGGGCGGCGCTGCCCCGGGGTGGACAGCGCCGTCGCCTGCGCCTGGCGGGCGTGCCGCGCCCGGTGGCCCGCGCCAGGGCGTTCACCGCGGAGGCGCTGGGCGACTGGTCGTGGTCCACCCCGCCCGACCCCGACCTCCCCGAGGACGTCGTGCTGCTGGTCGCCGAGCTCGTCGGCAACGCCATGCTGCACGCGGGCGGTCCGCTCGAACTCGTCCTGGACGCGACGCCCGACCGGCTGCGGATCGAGGTGTCCGACGCGTCGGAGGTCCTGCCGACGCTGCGCACCCCGCACCTGCCCGGCCTGCCCGGCGGACACGGCCTGTACATCGTGCAGCGCACCGCCGACCGCTGGGGTGCGGACCGGCACAGCCAGGGCAAGTCCATCTGGGCGGAGATCGACGCGACCCGACTGCTCGCCTGAGCCGCAGGAACAGCCGAAACGCGGAAAACGGAGGCGGCCCCCGGAGAACCGGGGGCCGCCTCCGTCGCACACTCGTCCGTCCGCTCGGTCCGTCCGCTCGGTCCGTCCGCTCGGCAGGCGCCTCGGCGGACGTCCCGACGGGCGTCTCAACGTGCGACGCGGGCGCGGTTGCGCCGCCGACGACGCAGCATGCCGCGCCGCTCCTCCTCGGTGCAGCCGCCCCACACGCCGTAGCGTTCACGGGCGGCCAGGGCGTGCATCAGGCAGCGCTCGCGGACGGGGCAGCGGGCGCAGACGGCCTTGGCGGCGCGGTCGCGGTCGTCGTGGGCCTGGCCCCGCTCCCCCGCGGGGTGGAAGAACAGCTGGGAGTCGGCGGCGCGGCAGGCGCCGCTGAGCTGCCACTCCCACTCCTCCTCGTGGGCGCCGGGCAGGTGCGAGATCACGGTCATCTGGTGCTCCTTCCGTCGGACGGTCGGACCATCGGTCCGTCGTACTGGCAGACGAGCTGCTGGGCAGCTGTGCGGATGAACGGATTTCCGTCCGTCTAACCGCGATCCGCCGGGCGAAGCACCCACTGACCGAAGCGCCCACTGACCGGAGCGCCCTCGACCGCGCCGACGGCCGGTCCGCGCGGAAGGTCCCCGGTCAGTCGCCCTCGTCCTCGCTCGTGCCTCCACGACTTCGTCTCGGCCCCGCTGCTCTCCGTCCTGCTGCCCGGGCGGCCCGGGCACCGCCCGACCGCCCGCGGACGCGCCGGTCCGGGTCGGCTGGCGGGTTCGGCGCGGACGGGGCACGGTGGACGGGGGGCTGTCGTGCACCACGTGCACCACGCGAGAGGAGAGGCCATGTCGTCGAAGCGCCGCCGCAAGAAGAAGGCCCGCGCGAGGCGCGGAGCGAACCACGGCCGTCGGCCCCAGTGCTGACGTCCGCACTCCCCGCACCCCACGCTGACCACTGACGACGCCGGAGCGGCCGTCGCCCCCGGAACCCAGCCCGGACGCGACGGCCGCTCCACCACGTCTCCCGCTGCGCCACGTCCGGGCCCGTCGCGTCCCGGGCCCGGCCCGTCGCGTCCCGGCCCGTCGCGTCCGGGCCCGCCGCCCGCGCTCAGCGTCCCGCGGCGTCCCCCGCCGGAACGGCCGGCCTCGCCCGGGCCCGGGCGGTCGCGGCGGCGCGGATCGGGGACAGTCCGCAGGCCCACACCATGGCGGCGCCGAGCAGCCGGGCCAGCGGGCGGTCCCACAGCCGACGGACGGCCCAGGGGCGGCGGATGCCGAGCGCGGAGCGGGCCCAGGCGGGCAGCAGGCCGACCGCCGCGTTGGTGAGGACGCGGACGGCGAGGCGCTCGCGCCCGGTCCGACCGAAGCCGCGCAGCAGCCCGACGGCCTCCAGCGCCTCGGGTCCGGCCCGTAGCGCACCGCGCGCCCCGCTCAGGTAGCGGGCGAGTCCGGCGCGGGAGAGGGGCACGCCGTCGGCGCCCAGGAGTTGGCCGATCTGGGCGACCTCGGCGAGGTAGTCGTCGCACTGCGCCGCGGTCAACCGGTCACCCCCGGCGAAGACCTGGTGTCCCGCCAGGAAGCAGGCCACTTCGGCGGTGTGCACCCAGCACAGCAGGTCGGGGTCGTCGGCCCGGTACGGCCGCCCCTCGGCGTCGCGACCGCGGACGTGACCGTGGATGCGGCGGACGTCGGCGATCGCGGCCTCGGCGGCGGCGGAGGAGCCGAGCGTGGTGGTGGAGACGAACCGGGCGGTGCGGTGCAGTCGGCCGACCGGGTCGGTGCGGTAGTCGGAGTGCTGGGCGACGGCGCGCATCGCCACGGGGTGCAGCGACTGGAGCATCAGCGCGGCGAACCCGCCGACCAGCATCCCGGCCGGGTGCCCGTGCACCCGCCACACCACGCTGTCCGGGCCGAACAGCCCCGGGTCACCGGCCGGGCGGTCGTAGCGCTCCAGGTGCAGGTCGGCGCCGTGCACCGTGGAGTTGATCTCCCGCAGCAGGCGCAGTCGCAGCACCTCGCCGGGCCGCCGCCACCGGGGCCGTCCGCCCGTCGCCCGCCCGTCCGACATCCTCCACCGCCCTTCCGCCACCGGCTCCCTGTCCCTTCCCGTCACCCTACGTCGGGAACCGTCCGGGACCCGTCCGGGGAGCGTCCGAGGAGCGCCCGGGGAGCGCACGGGCAGCGGCGCGCGGGCGGGCGGGACCGGAACGGGGCTGACAGGTCGCCGCTCTGCGGCTACGATCACCGGCGATGACTACTCACGGATTGGAGGTCCCGTCCTTCCGAAGTGCGTGCTGATGTACGACACTTCCCTCCTGGACGAGGACACCCGCAACAGTTTCTGGTCGCGCGTCCGGCGTTTCGCCGTTCCCCCGGCCATGATCGAGACCGCCACCGCCCGCCGTGCGCTGGGCGATTGGGGCGGAGCCTGCGCAGCGGCCGGATGCGATCCGGAGATCGAGCTGCGCGCCGTCACCCGCACGTACGGGTCCGAGCTGACGGGTCGGCTCCGGGCCGACCTGCGGCACCTGGCCCCCGACCTGCTGCGCTGGCACCTGCCGCGGATCGCCCCGGACGGGGTGCTGCGGCCCGGACTGACGCTGTCCCTGGCGCGCTACCCGCGCGACGGGGGCGGGCCGCCGCTGCACCTGGTCGCCCGGACGGCGCCCGGCCACGCCTCGGCGGGCCAGCGGATCGGGCTGGCGCTGTGGGACGCCGCCGTCCGCCCGTCCGCCGGGCGGCCCCGGCCGCGCCCCGACCCGCGCTTCCGCCTCGACCTGCACCGTCACCTCTGGGACGCCCGCCGCGCCCCCGAACTCGCCGACCGCACCGCTGACCTGACGGACGGTCAGGTCGCGGACGCGGCATGGGAGTTCGAGGCCGCCCTGCTCCGGTCGGCGGACGGGCTGCCGGAGGACGCCCCCGTCGTGGTGCGGCTCGCCCACCGGCGGCACCTGCTGCTCGGCGGCGGTCCGACCGCGGCGGCGAGGGCCGGGCGCGGGGTGCGCGGCCTCGCCGTGCTGCCGGACGCCGCCACGTGGACGCCGCCCGACCTGCTGCTGCTCCGTACGGGGCTGCTCGGGCCGGACGCGCTGCACCCGCTGGTGGCCGCCGCGCTCGCCCCCGACCACCGGCCCGCGCATGACCCCGCTCGGCCCGAACGGGCGTACGGGGACGGTCCGTTGACGGTGGAGTGCCGTGGCGTTGCGCACCGGATCGCCGTGGTCGACGGGGTGCTGGTGCCGCTCGACCACGACCCGGAGCAGTTGCGGCGCGAGGAGGCACTGGCGGAGCTCGGCGGGCCCCCGCTGCCGTGCCTGCGGGCGATCGACCGCGCGCACCGGCAGCCGGAGAACCTGGACTCCGTCCGGCAGCGGCTGCTGCACGGCGACCGCGCCGGGGCGCTCGCCGCCGTGCACCGGCTCATCGGCCCGCGGGCCGTGCTGCGCCACGGCCCGCTGGCCGAGGCGCTGGACGCCGACCTGCAGCACCGCCTGGTCCGCAGCCTGTACGCGGCCGGTCTCGGACCGGTCCGCAGCCGCTACGACACCGCTCCCGTCCCCGCGCCGGGTGAACCGCGCCCGAACGGCCGCCCGCACCGCCTCCCTCCGCACAGCCGACGGCGCCGGACGTCCTGACAGGGCCGGCGCCCCGCCGTGCCCCGCCGTGCCCCGCCGTGCCGTGCCCTGCCCTGCCCTGCCCCGCACGCCTCCTCCGACCCCAAAGGTGATCACCCATGCCTTCTTCCGTTTCGCCCTCGCCCCAACTCGCCCTCGCCGACCGCCTCCTGGGTCTACTGAAGGAGTCCGGCACCGAGCCCCGGCAGGACCTCCAGACCGAGGCGCTGACCCTCGCCGTCGCCGCCGACCTGCCGGTCCTGCTGTGGGGCGAGCCCGGCATCGGCAAGACCGCCGCGCTGAACCAGCTCGCCACCGAACTCGACCTGCCGCTCACCACGGTGATCGCCAGCGTCCACGAGCCGTCCGACTTCTCCGGCCTGCCGGTGATCGGTGACGACCCCGCCGTGCAGGGCGTGCCGCTGGCGCCGCCGGACTGGGCGGTGCGGCTGGTCCGGCAGGGCCGCGGGCTGCTGTTCCTCGACGAACTGTCCACCGCGCCACCGGCGGTGCAGGCCGCACTGCTCCGGCTGGTGCTGGAGCGGCGGATCGGTTCGCTGCAACTCCCGCCGGGGGTGAGGATCGTGGCGGCGGCCAACCCGCGCGCCTCGGCCGCCGACGGCTGGGAGCTGAGCCCGCCGCTGGCCAACCGCTTCGTCCACCTGGACTGGGTGCACGACGCCGAGGTGGTGGTGCGCGGCCTGGGCGGCGTGTGGCCGCGCGCCGAACTGCCCCGGCTGGACGCCGAACGGCTGCCCGCCGCGGTCGAGTTCGCCCGCCGAGCGGTGTGCGGGCTGCTCACCGTCCGGCCCGAGCTGACCCACCGGCTGCCGTCCGCCGAGACCCGGCGCGGCAAGGCGTGGCCTTCGCCGCGCAGTTGGGAGATGACCGTGCGGCTGCTCGCGTTCGGTTCGGCGGCCGGCTCCTCCCGCGAGGTGCTGTCGCTGCTGGTGCGCGGCACCGTCGGCGACGGGCCGGGGCTCGAACTCCTGGCCACCGTCGACCGGATGGACCTGCCCGCGCCCGAGGACCTGCTCGCCGACCCGGCCGCCGCCGTCCTGCCCGAGCGCGGCGACCTGCGGCAGACCGTGCTGGACGGGGTGGTGGCCGCCGTCCGTTCCCGTCCGACCCGCGAACGCTGGGACTCCGCCTGGGCGTTGATGGCCCGCGCACTGGAGAGCAGCCCGCCCGACCTGCTGGTGGTGCCGGTGACCACGCTCGCCTCGCTGCGCCAGGACGCCTGGGAGGTACCGGAGTTGGTCCACCGCTTCGCCGGTGCGCTGCAGGTCTCCCGCCGGGCCGAGCGTTCGGCGGCCCGCGTCCCCGCCACCACGGGGCGCCGGTGAACCCCCCGGCGGTGAGTACCCCGGCGGTGAGCACCCCGACCGGAGCGGGCGCAGCCGGAGCGGGCGCAGCCGGAGCGGACGCGGCCGCCACCGCCACCGGCCGGACGGCGCTGCGGCTGGACACCGAGAAGCTGTTCGCGGCCCGGCTGCACGCGGTGCGGGCCCGCCCGTACCTGGCGACGGCGCTGTTCGCGATGCACGTGGTGGAGTCGTCCCGGGTGCCGACCATGGCCGTGGACCGGTACTGGCGGTGCTACGTCTCGCCCGGGTTCGTCGACCGCACCTCCGAGGAGGAGCTGGCCTCGGTCTGGGTGCACGAGGTCTCGCACCTGCTGCGCGACCACGCCCGGCGCGGCGACCGGGCGATGCGCTCACTGGGCCTGGACGGCCCGGCCGACCGGCTGCGGATCAACCTGGCCGCGGACTGCGAGATCAACGACGACGCGTTCGGCGACGGCCTGGTCCGGCCGGTCGACGCGGTCTACCCGAGCACCCTCGGGCTGGCCGAGGGCGGGCTGATGGAGGACTACCTGCGGCAGTTCACCATCGGCACCAAGTACCAGCGCCTGGTCTGGCTGGAGTGCGGCAGCGGCGCCGACGGCCTGGAACGGGAGTGGGAGTCCGGCCCGGGCTGCCCGCACGACCCGGACGCGGACTGCGACTGCCGGTACGGCCTGGCCCCGCACGAGCGCGACCTGGTCCGCTTCCGGGTCGCCCAGGGCATCCTGGCCCGGCCCGGCAGCACCCCCGCGGGCTGGCGGCGCTGGGCCCGGGAGGCCTTCCACCCGCCGCAGCCCTGGCGGGAGCTGCTCGGCGCGGCGGTCCGCTCCGCGGTGGCCGCGGCGGGCGCGGGCACCGACTACAGCTACGGCCGCCCGGCGCGCCGCTCGTCCGCCCTCCCCGGGGTCGTGCTGCCCTCGCTGCGCCGCCGACCGCCCCGGGTGGTGGTGGTCGTCGACACCTCGGGGTCGGTCAGCGACGGCGAGCTGGGCAGCGCACTGCTGGAGACCGCGGCGATCCTGCGCGCGGTGGACGGGCGGCGCGACCTGGTCTCGGTGCTCTCCTGCGACGCCGCCGCCCGGCTGGTCCGGCAGGCCGCCGCCGAGGGCGGGTTGGAGCTGGTCGGCGGTGGCGGCACCGACCTGCGGACCGGTTTCGCCGCGGCCCTGCGCCGCCGTCCCGCCCCGGACGTGGTCGTCGTCCTGACGGACGGCCAGACCCCGTGGCCGAGCAGTCCGCCCCCGTGCCGCACCGTCGTCGGCCTGTTCCCGCGCCCCCGCAGCGTGGACGAGGACGATCCCGACTACCTGCCGGACGCCCCGCCGAGCTGGGCGAAGGTCGTCACCCTGGGTTGACGTGCCGCCGGGGGCGGGGCGGAACCGGGGGCCTCCCCCGGTTCCCTTCCGTCCTCAGCCCGGCCGACCGTCCGGCCGACCCTCCAGCCGGAAGTGCAGCACGTCGCCGGGCCTGGCCTGGGCGGCCGCGTCCAGGTCGGCCCGGCGGACCACCGCGATCACCGGGTACCCGCCGGTGACGGGGTGGTCGGCGAGGAACAGGATCGGCCGCCCGGACGGCGGCACCTGGAGCGCGCCGCCCACCATGCCCTCGGAGGGCAGTTCGCCGCTCCGGGCCCGTTCCAGCACGGGGCCGTCCAGCCGCATGCCGACCCGGTCGCTGTCGGCGGTCACGGTGTACGGCTCGCCGCACAGGGTGCGCAGCGCGGCGGGGGTGAACCAGTCGTCGCGCGGCCCCGGGACCACGTGCAGCACGAGGGGCCCGGTCCGGTCGCGGCGCGGGGCGTGCTCGGCGGCGGGCCAGCCGGTGGCGGCGGTGCCGACGGGCAGCAGCTGTCCGGCCGTCAGCCGTTGCGGTCCGAGTCCGGCGAGGGTGTCGGTGGCGCGGGAGCCCAGCACCGCGGGGACGTCCAGCCCGCCGCGGACGGCCAGGTAGGCGCGCAGGCCGCGGCCGGGCGTGCCGATCCGCAGCCGGGCCCCGGCGGGCACCGCCAGCGGGGTGCGCGGGCCGACCGGGCGACCGTCCACCCAGGCCGGGCAGTCGGCTCCGGCGAGCGCGCAGGTGGCGGCCCGGCGGAACGCCAATTCGACGCCGCCGAGCGGCATTTCGAGCCCCGCGGCGTCCTCCGGGTTGCCCACCAGCCGGTTGGCGAGCCGCAGCGCACCCCGGTCGGCGGCTCCGGAGCGCCCCACCCCGAGCGCGGCCAGCCCGGGGCGTCCCAGGTCCTGCACGGTCGCCCCGTACCCGGCCCGCACCACCAGCAGCGCGGCCCTCCCGGCGTCCGCGCCCCCTCCCGCTCCCGCTCCCGGTACACCGTCTCGCGCCGGTACAGCCTCTCGCGCCGGTGCGGCGTCCTCGACGGGCCCGTTCACGACTCCCCTCCCTGCCCCGCCACGACGAAGCGCACGGCGGTCCCCGGGCGCAGCCGGGTGGGCGGGTCGGCGGCGGCGTCCCACAGCGGGAGGTCGGTGGTGCCGAGCAGTTGCCAGCCGCCGGGCGAGGTGCGGGGGTAGACGCCGGTGTACTCGTCGGCGACGGCGACCGCCCCGGCGGGGACGCGGGTGCGGGGTTCGGCGCGGCGCGGCACCCGCAGGCGCGGGTCGAGTCCGGTGAGGTAGGCGAAGCCGGGGGCGAAGCCGCAGAACGCGACGCGGTAGTGCCCGGCGGTGTGGCGTTCGACGACCTGGCGTTCCGTCAGCCCGGCCAGCCGGGCGACCTCGGCGAGGTCGGGCCCGTCGTAGCGGACGGGGACGACCACGGTCTCGGCGGCGGAGGCCGGTGGCGCCTCGCGCAGCGGGAGCGCGGTGACGGCGGCCCGCAGGCGCTGCCAGTCGGTCGCGGACGGGTCGTAGCGGACCAGGACGGTACGGGCGGCGGGGACGAGTTCGCCGGTGCCCGTGGGCGGGGCGTCGCGCAGGGCGGCGTGCAGCCGCTGGGCCTGTTCGGCGTCCTCGGCCTCGATCAGGACGGCGTCGCTGCCGCACCGCAGTACCCGCACCGCACCCGTCCCGTCCGCCGTGGCCATGCCCGCCGCCGTGTGCCCGCCGTGTGCCCGCTCCCGCGGGTCCGCCGCCGGGCCCGTTGCACCGTCGCGGCCGTTCGCGGGCCGTCGGCTGCCCAAGGTACCAAGAAGTGGCGGGCCGTCACCGGCGTCCGGTGCGGGCCCGGCCGCGGTCCCCGCCCGCTCGGTGTGCGGGGGCCGCGGCCGGGGCGTCCGACGGTGGCCACGCTCCTCCGCCGGGCGCCGCCCCGGTCAGGCCGGGGTCGCTTCGGGTGCCGGTCCGCGCCCCGCGCCGCCGTCCGTCCCGCCGTCCGTCCCGCCGTTCGCCGCGCGGTCCGTGCCGCGGTCCGTGCCGCGTTTCGGTTCCCGGCGCAGCAGGCGGCGGCGTCGGGGTTGGTCGGGGAGCCAGCCGAAGGCGAGGCTGCTGCCGGTCAGGCCGAGCAGCAGGCCGATGAAGAAGCCGCCGAGGTTGGAGGTGACCCAGGTGCCGAGGGTGGCGACGACGGCGACCAGGGAGTAGAAGACCCGTTGGACGGGGTGGAAGATCAGCAGCAGTCCGCAGAGCACCATGAGCGCGGGGACGAGGTAGCCCGCCAGGCCGAGCATGCCGATGCGGATGACCATGCGCATCGGGGCCTTCTCGGTGAACAGGATCTCGCTCCCGGCCAGGACGACCAGCAGGCCGCCCCAGAAGGGCCGGCGTCCGCGCCAGCCCGCGAAGCCGCGCGGGGCGGCGGGTGTGTCGGTGAGGGGCGTCTCGGCGGCGGGCCGGGCGGCCGTGGTGTCGGCCGCCCGGTCCGGTGCCGGTCCGGGTTCAGCAGCCATCGCTGCTGAAGCTGAGGTGCATGTTGGGCAGGCGGAAGGTTCCGGCGGTGGTGGCGTAGTTCTGCTGCCGGAAGTGGTCGACGGTGACGATGTCGCCCTGCTGGCCGAACATGCCGGGCGGGCCGGCCACGCCGCCCTTGTCGAAGGTGCTGGCGTCGCGGCCGACTTCCAGTCCCTTGAACTCGGCGTCGCCGCTCATCAGGTCGGAGTCGGTGGTGAGGTTCTCGGCGGTGACGGGAGTGCCCTTGTCGCCCGCCGTGATCAGCAGGTTGATGCCGCCCAGGTTGACGCTCTGGCAGAGCTTGGTCAGTGACGCCTGCTTGACCACCGTCTGGATCAGGAACAGCTGGCCGCCGGTGTCCCCGGCGTTGGGGCTGTTCTCGATCATGTTGTCGAGGGTGCCGAACTGTTCGAACCCGCTGCCGTCCAGCTTGTCGGCGGTGACCTGGAAGGCCATGCCGGAGATGGCGAACTGGGTGGCGAGGACGTTCTGCGCGGTCAGGGTCACCAGGACGCCCGCGGTGACGCAGGCCGGTATCGCCATCAGTGCGGCGCGGCGCAGCCGGACCCGGCCGCGCCCGGTCGTGGTGGCGGCGGGTTGTTCTGCGGAGGGTGCCATGGACAGCTCCAGAGGGTTCGGGTGGGGGATCCGCGGCTCTTCGTGGGTGCGAGTGCCTGGCGTGGGCCCGGAACGTCAACTGTGGTGCACGGCAGTACAATTGACGATCTTTCTCACAACCGGCGAGCTGACTGGAAGTTACCCCGGGGTACATGGCGGGTCAATACTTCGCGCACCGTCCCGGATTTCCGGAATCCGGGTCAACTCCCGTGACCGATGGGGCACTTGAGACAACCATCTGACCGAACTCCACTCACCTTCCTTCCAACTTCGGTGCACCGCCTTGACGTTGGACCGGAAGGCCGCCTAGAACTTGGCAGGTACCCGGCGGTAACCACGGCATCCCGCCGCACCCACCGGGTCGTTCTCGCTCCGGCCCGGCGCACTTCCCGTACGGGGGCGCCGCGTTCCCGGTACGGCGGGCCGCTCGCGGCGCAACGGTGGCAGTCGTGCGCCCTCGGCCCGGTCGCTCGTGGCGTCGAGCGCCCTGCTCACCGGGCCCACCCCGCTCCACCGCACAGCGACCCGGCCACCCCCGGCCACCGGCTCCTCCCCGCACCGGCCCGTCCGGCCACCGCGGCCCGTTCCGGCACCCCACCCGTCCGGTCGCACCGCCCTGCCCACCCCCTGCCGTCAGGAGTGCCCCGCCATGCGCCCCACCCTGCGCACCAGCCCGCCCACCCCCGCACCCACCGCCCCCGCACCCCGGCGCCGGCTCCGCCGCCTACTGCCGCCCGCCGCCGTCCTCGCCTGCGCCGCGCTGCTGTCCGGCACCGCCCCGGCCTCCGCCGCCACCGCGGCGCCCGGCGCCCCGTACACCGGCATGGGCAACTGTCCGCTCGCCGCGCCCGCCATGCAGAACCCGGAGAACCTCCAGGTGGGCTGCCTGGTGTCGGTGACCAAGGCCGGGAAGTTCACCCTCGGCAGCACCGTGGTGCCGTTCAACTCGCCGATCACGCTGCAGTTCGGCTTCTACTGGGACAAGTCGGCGCCCGAGGTGTCGTTCCCGGACGGCAGCAGCGCCAACCAGTACACCGTGGTGCCGCCGACCGGCGCGCCGCTGCTCAGCGCGCCGATGGTGCAGATCAACATCCCGGGCATCCAGAACTACCTGCCGGGGATCACCAGCGTCTTCGCCCAGGTCGAACTCGCGGGCCCGGTCACCAAGTTCACGCCGCTGGCGACCGGCGAGCCGTACCCGGTGTTCCAGCTGCCGATCAAACTCCACCTGTACAACGCGCTGTTCGGCCTGCACTGCTACGTCGGCTCGGACTCGGCGCCGCTGCTGCTCAAGCCCACCACGGGCACCACCGGCTCCACCCCGCCGATGACCGGCGACCCGGGCACCCTGGACTACGCCCCGGACCCCAACGGGCACAACGCGCTGGCCATTTCGGAGACCGGCGCGTCACTGGTCGACAACACCTTCACGGTGCCCGGCGCCAACGGGTGCGGCGTGCTCGGCTCGCTGAACCAGATCATCAACTGGACCATGGGCCTGCCCGCCGCCGCGGGCAAGGACTCGGTGAGCTTCCAGCAGACCGACGCCTCCTTCGTACTGGACGCCGACATCGCCGACCTCACCGCCGCGTTGAGCGACAGCTCCGCCCACTGACCGACCCCGCTCCCCCACCTGCCCGTGCCGCCCCGTCCCAGCGCGGGGGCGGCACGCGCTCCGGCGAGCGTGCCGGAGCAGCTCCGTCCGATCCCCCACCCACCGGAAGGAACGAACCCTCATGCGCAACCGCACCTTCGCGGGCGTCGCCGCCCTCGCCGCCGCCGGGGCCCTGCTCGCCCTGCCCGCCGCGCCCGCCACCGCGGCCGGGACCACCCCGGTGCTGACCATCGCCGGGACCACCACCCCCGTCGGGGTCGGCGACAGCCTGTCCGCGAACCTGGTGAGCGGCACCCTGGCCACCATGTACAACCCGGGCACCACCACCGGCGTCAAGTGCACCACCTCCACCATCGGCGGCAGCGTGAGCAGCAACCCGCTCGCCACCGGCTCCGCCACCGCGTCCGGCCCGGTCGGCACCCTGACCTTCTCCGGCTGCACCTCCAACGTGGTCGGCGTCACCGGCGTGAACAGCCTGACCATGAGCAACCTGCCCTACACCCTGAGCATCTCCGACTCCGCCGGGTTCCCGGTCACCCTCAGCGGTTCCGTCCAGGCGGTGGTCAGCCTCAAGACCCTGGCCGGGAACGCCCTGTGCACCTACTCCTCCACCGGCGGCGCCCTCAACGGCAACGCCACCAACAGCCCGGCGCAGATCACCATGACCAACCAGGGCTTCACCAAGCTGTCCGGCCCGAGCATCTGCTTCGCCAGCATCAGCTTCTCGGCCGCCTACGGTCCGGTCACCGACACCACCCTCGGCGGCACGGTCTTCGTCAACTGACGCCCCGCCACCGCCCGTTCGGACGCCGCGCCCACCCCCACGGGCGCGGCGTCCCGCCGTCCGGCCGTCAGTCCCCGTCCCTCCCGGCCCTGTCGGCGGTGCGCGCCCGCACGTGCACCCGCTCCCCCTGCGGCCCGAACAGGCTGAGGAACTCCACCGGCAGCCGCCCCGCGTTGGTGAACAGGTGCGGCGTCCGGGTGTCGAACTCCGCCGCCTCGCCCGCCTTCAGCACCACCTCGTGCTCGCCCAGCTTCAGCAGCAGCTCCCCGGAGAGCACGTACAGCCACTCGTGGCCCTCGTGGGTGCGCTGCTCGCAGTTCTCCCGGCTGCCGCCCGCCGGGACGACGATCTTGTACGCCTGCATGCCGCCGAGGCTGCGGGCCAGCGGAAGGTACGTCCAGCCGTGCCGGACGAACGGGCGCAGCCGCACCCGGGGATCGCCGGTCGGCGGGGCGTCGACGAGTTCGTCCAGGGCCACGCCGTGCGCGCGGGCCAGCGGCAGCAGCAGTTCCAGGGTCGGCCGCCGCCCGCCGGACTCCAGCCGGGACAGCGTGCTGACCGAGATGCCGGTCTGCTCGCTCAGCTGCGCCAGCGTGGTGCCGTGCTGCTGGCGGATCGCCCGCAGCCGGGGGCCGACGCCCGTCAGCACCGCCTCGAAGTCCTCGCCCATCGCCTCGCCCATCGTCCTGCTCCTCTCCGCCCCTCCATTTGCCACCTCAGCAACATTGTTTGTCAATCCGGCGAACCCGGCGCACCATCGGAGCATGACCACGACGCACCAGCACCCGCACCCCGACCAGCACCCGCACCCGGTCCGCCACCACGACGTCCTGATCGTCGGCGGCGGCGCCGCCGGGCTCAGCGGCGCCCTGACCCTGGCCCGGGCGCGCCGCTCCGTCCTGGTGGTCGACTCCGGCCGGCCGCGCAACGCGCCCGCCGAGGGCATCCACGGCCTGCTCGGCCGCGAGGGCCTGCCGCCCGCCGAGCTCGTCGCCCTCGGCCGGGCCGAAGTCGCCTCGTACGGCGGCGAGTTCCACGACGCGGAGGTGCTGTCCGTCAGCCGCGAGGCGGAGGGCGGCTTCCGCGCCAAGCTGTCGGACGGCAGCGCCGTGCACGCCCGCCGCCTGCTGCTGACCACCGGCACCACCGACCTGCTGCCCGAGGTGCCCGGTCTGGCCGGGCGCTGGGGGCGCCAGGTGGTGCACTGCCCGTACTGCCACGGCTGGGAGGTCCGCGACCGGAAGATCGCCGTGCTGGCCACCAACCCGGTGGTCGCCGTGCACCAGGCGCTGCTGTGGCGGCAGTGGAGCGGGGACGTCACGCTGCTCGCGCACACCGGCGGGCCGTTCGACGAGCAGCAGCGGCGCGAACTGGCCGCCCGCGGGGTGAGCGTGGTGCCCGGCGAGGTGGTCGCGCTGCTGCCCGAGGACGACGGCGCCGAGCTGACCGGCGTGCGGCTGGCCGACGGCACCGTGGTGGCGTGCGAGGCGCTGGCCGTCGGCACCGAGATGGCCGTGACCGCGCCGTTCCTGGCCGAGCTGGGCCTGGCGGCCACCGACCTGGTCCGCGAGGGCGTCCGCTTCGCCACCCGGCTGGCCACCACCGACCCGACCGGCGCCACCGGCGTCCCCGGCGTGTGGGCGGCGGGCAACCTGACCGACCCGGCCGCGCAGGTCGCGATCGCCGCCGCGGACGGGCTGCGGGCCGCCGCCGCGATCAACGCCGACCTGGTCGCCGAGGAGACCCGCCTCGCCGTCGACGCGGTCGAGTTCTGGGAGAAGCGCTACGGCGAGAGCGAGCAGATCTGGAGCGGCCGCCCGAACGCCTCGCTGACCGTGCAGGCCGCCGGCCTGGAGCCCGGCCGGGCGCTCGACCTGGGCTGCGGCGAGGGCGGGGACGCGCTCTGGCTGGCCGAGCAGGGCTGGCAGGTCACCGCCGTCGACATCTCGCGGGTCGCGCTGGAGCGGGCCGCCGCCCGGGCCGCCGTCGCGGGCCTCGCCGACCGGATCGACTGGCAGCGCGTCGACCTGGCGCACGACTTCCCGTCCGGCGCGTACGACCTGGTCTCGGCGCAGTTCCTCCACTCGCCCGCCGAGTTCCCGCGCGAGCGGGTGCTGCGCCGGGCCGCCGCGGCCGTCGCCCCCGGCGGCACGCTGCTGGTCACCAGCCACGCCGCGCCCCCGGTCAAGCACGACCGCCCGCACCCCGAGATGCACTTCCCCACCCCCGCGGAGATGCTCGCCTCGCTGCGGCTGGACCCGGCGCAGTGGACGGTCGAGCTCGCCGAGGAGCACGCCCGGCACGACCACCCCGGGCACCCCGTCACCGACCCGGACGCCCGCCCGCACCGCGACTCCACCCTGCGCCTGCGCCGGGCCGCCTGAGCCCGGCCACCGGCCCGCGCGCCCTGGGAACTGAGTCCCCTCTCACACCCCCACCAGAGTGGATCTGTGGCACGGAGTGTGGTCTAGTGGGGGAACTCAGTTCCCTCCCGCGTGAAAGGACAAGGTGGCCGTGAGCTTGAGGATCGTTGTCTGTGTGAAGTACGTGCCCGACGCGACCGGTGACCGTCGCTTCGCGGACGATGCCACCACCGACCGGGAGGGCGTGGACGGCCTCCTGTCGGAGCTGGACGAGTACGGCGTCGAGCAGGCGCTGCGGATCGCGGAGGCCAACGAGGGCGCCGAGGTGACGGTGCTGACCGTGGGCCCGGACGACGCGAAGGACGCGCTGCGCAAGGCGCTGTCGATGGGCGCGGACAAGGCCGTGCACGTCAACGACGACGACATCCACGGCACCGACGCGATCGGCACCTCGGCGATCCTGGCGGCGGCGCTGGAGAAGACCGGCTACGACCTGGTGGTGTGCGGCATGGCCTCCACCGACGGCACGATGGGCGTGCTGCCCGCGCTGCTGGCCGAGCGCCTGGGCGTGCCGCAGG
>NZ_BSSA01000030.1 GCF_030268885.1 Kitasatospora phosalacinea | reverse complement strand
CAGAGACGACTCGTAGGACGGCTTGCACGCGCAGACACACATGGCGGCGATCATCGCGGACATCTCGACCGCGACGACCACCCCCAGCGATCACGCCACGCAGTTGATCAATTACCCCACACTTTCTCAGGCGGACTGGCGCTCGATCAGGGTGGGTTCGAACAGGACGGTGGTGGCGGCGCGGCCGGGGCGGGCGAGGTGGTCGAGCAGGACGCGGGTCATCTCGGCGGCCATCTCCTCGACGGGCTGGCGGACGGTGGTGAGGTGGGGGCGTCCGGCCGTCGCGGCGGAGGAGTCGTCGAAGCCGATCACCGCGATGTCCTCGGGGACGCGGCGCCGGTGTTCGGCGAGGACGGCGAGGGCGCCCTGGGCCATCAGGTCGTTGGCGGCGAAGACGCCGTCCAGGTCGGGGTAGCGGCGCAGCAGCGAGGCCATCGCGCGTTCGCCGTCCTCGCGGGTGAAGTCGCCTTCGACGTGCGGGAGTTGGTGGATTCCGTGGTCGGCCATCGCCTCCCGGAAGCCGGAGAGCCGGTCGCGGGCGGCGCGGACGCCGAGCGGCCCGGAGACGGCGGCGACCCGGTGGCGGCCGCGGGCGTGCAGGTGGTCGGCCGCGATCCGGCCGCCCTCGCGGTTGTCGAGGTCGACGCAGGAGAGCGAGAGCGGCGTCGGGGGGCGGCCGAACAGGACGGTGGGGATCCCGGCGGCGAGGAGTTGGGCGGGGAGCGGGTCGCGGCTGTGGGTGGAGACGACCATGGCGCCGTCGGCGTTGCCCTGCCGCAGGTAGGTGAGCGCCTTGTCGCGGGCCTCGGCACTGTCGGCGAGCATCAGGACGGGGTGCAGGTCGAGCGGGCGCAGGCCGGTGAAGACGCCGCTGACGACGCGTCCGAAGAAGGGGTCGGCGAAGATCTCGCCGCCGACGTGGTGGTCGGGGGTCTCGGGGGCGTCGCTGCCGGAGATGACCAGGGCGAGGGCGCCGGTGCGCCGGGTGACCAGCGAGCGGGCGGCGCTGTTGGGGACGTAGCCGGTGCGGGTGATGGCCTGGCGGACGGCGTCCTGGATCGCGGGGTCCACGTTGCGGACGCCGTTGATGACGCGGGAGACGGTGGCCCGGGAGACGCCCGCGACCCGCGCCACGTCCTCCAGGGTGGTGGCGCGCTTGAGGGCTTCGCTGCTCATGGGGCCCTTTATAGCACGCTCGGAGAGCGCTCTCCCAGCCCGTTCCGAACCGTGGTCGACGCCGCTCCCCACCCGTTCCCCGGGCGGGAAGCGGGGCGCGCCGGGGCCGGGCGCGGCCGGGGGCGCTCCCCCGGGCGCGCCCGGTCGGCAGTGGCCCTCCCGGGCCGCGTCCGATCAGGAACTGTGCTCCTGCCAGCAGATCATGACGGTGGTGGCGGTCATCACGGCGACGTCCGCCCGGCTGCGCGGGGGCGTGCCGAAGGTCTCGGGCAGCTTGGCGACGTCGACGGTGAGCACGAAGCTGTCCTTGCGCACCACGGTGGTGCCGTCGGCGCGCTTGTACGCGGCCTCGCCGAGGCCGTTCAGGTCGGTGACCGCCCCGGCGCTGCCGCGCAGGCCGTCGTACTGGGCGAGCGCGGTGGCGGCGTCGGGCAGCTCCTTGACCGAGAGCGTCATGCTGCCCCGGTCGTAGCGGTACTCGCAGCTGTAGACGCGCTTCTCCCAGGTGGGGGCGAGGGGTTGGACGATGTCGGTGCCGAGCGCCCCGGCGAGTTCCTGCCGGAAGTACGGGTTGCAGATCATCGAGGTGGCGTCGGAGGGCCGGTCGGGCGCGCTGGACGAGGGCGCCGCGGACGCCGGGGGTGCCGCGGCGGGCGGGGGCCCGGCCGCGGGGGTGGTGCCCGACCCGCAGCCGACGGCGGCGAGCAGGGGCAGCAGGAGCAGCGCGGCGGTGCGGCGAAGCCTCATCGGTGGTCCTCCGTGGGGGTGGGGCGCGGGCCGGCCCCGCCGCCGGATGTGGGGTCCGTGGCGGCGGGGCCGGGGTCCGCGGTGGGGCTACGGCTCAGGGCTTACGGCAGAAGGTACTGCTCGTTGAGCGCCGCGCCCTTGCCGGGCTGGTTCTCGTCGTAGCCGCGGGCGTTGCACTGGAGCCCGCCGACGATGCAGTGGTTGACCATCGCGGCCAGGGTCGGAGCGTCCCAGGCGTTGAAGAAGTCGTAGTGGAAGGAGAACCCGCGTCCGCTGGAGAGGTGGAGCTGGGCGAGGTGGTCCAGGTTGGCCGGGAAGGCCATCTTGAACTCGATCATCGGCAGCGCGACCGGGTGGTCGGCCGGGCAGACCCCGTCGATGGGGTAGGCCATGTGGCTCTTGTGGTCGGGGGTGTCCAGGTACAGGCCGTTCCAGCAGCTGGGGGCCTGGAAGCGGATGTCGATCTGGCCGCCGCCGGGGCAGCTGGTGGGCAGGTCGGAGGTGTGGTAGCTGGTGCCGCACTCCCAGCCGGCCACGTAGCCGGGGTGGGTGGCGAAGTCGGTGGCGCTGTCGGTGGGGCTGGCGACGACGAACCGCAGGCCGGCCGGGAAGGGGCGGACGGCGGTGTAGTCGTTGATGCCGCTCTTGTAGTAGATGGTCTGCAGGCCGACCGGGTCGACGGGGGTGTCGCCGTCGTACATGGTGGGCATCCAGTAGCCGGACTTGTCGCCGGGGGCGAGGCAGCTGGTGGTGCTCGCCTGCAGCGACTCCAGCGTGGAGTTGGCGTTGGTGTTGGTGGCGCCCATGAAGGTGTGCATGTGCGAGGCGCCGGGCTTGCCCGGGTAGACGATCGGGTCGTCGGGCAGGTCGTGGGTGGCGGTGCAGTTGGCCTGGAACTCGTGGAAGTAGGCGTGCGGCGGGTTCCCGGTGGCGGGGGTGACGCCGGTGACCTGGGGGTTGGCCGGGACGTAGCCGGTGGTGGCGGTGGAGACCTGGCCGTAGACCTTGAACTCCTCCACCGAGTAGCCGTATCCGGTGGCCCGCTTGGTGAGGTTGAGCCGGATGTACCGTCCGCTGCCGGCGAGGTCGATCTGCTCGGTGCCGCCGGTGCCGTTGGCCTTGGTGTAGACGGTGGTCCAGGTGGTGGCGTCGTTGCTGGTCTGCAGCTGGTAGCCGCTGGCGTACGCGGCCTCCCAGTCGAGTTCGACGTGGCTGATGCTCGCGGTGCCGCCGAGGTCGATCTGGACCCACTGGGAGTCGGTCCAGGCGCTGGCCCAGCGGGTGGCGAGGTTGTTGTCGGCGACGGCCGCGGCGGGGAAGCTCGCGCTCTCCACGGACGAGGCGGTGACCGGCTTGGACTGGCTGATCAGCGGGTCGGCGGCGGCGGCCGCCTGCTGGGCGAGGACGCCGCCGGTGAGGGCGCCGGCCGCGAGGATCGCGGCGAGGGCCCCGGCGAGCGCGGTGCGGTGGGGCGCGCCGCGCGAGGTGCGGTGTTTCATCGGACCTCCGGGTGAGGAAGGGTGGGTGGGGGCCCGGTGCCGCGCGGCGCTCCCTGCCGCGCGGCACCGGGTGCTCTTCGGCGGGGCGTCCGGTCCGGTGGCACGGTCCGGGCGCCCCTGCGTCGTCCGGTCGTCAGGCGTAGACGCCGAACTCGTACATCGAGTAGCCGTAGGCGGTGCCGCGCTGGGTCATGGCGACCCGGACGTAGCGTCCGCTGCCGTTGACGTCGATGTCCTCGATGCCGCCGGTGCCGTTGGCCTGGGTGTAGACCGTGGTCCAGTTGGTGCCGTCGGTGGAGGTCTGGATCTGGTACGCCTTGCCGTACGCGGACTCCCAGCCGAGCTGCACGTGCTTGAACGAGGTGGTCTGGCCCAGGTCGACCTGGAGCCACTGCGGGTCGGCCCACTCGCTGGCCCACCGGGTGGACCAGTTGCCGTCGGTGGTGTTGGACGGCGGGTAGGGGGCGCCGTTGCCGACGGCCTGGTAGCTGGAGGCGGTGGTGGCCTTGCCCTTGGCGACGTTGGTGCCGCCGGGGGTGGGGGCGACGGTGCGGAAGGACTTCGACTCGATGCCGACGTTGCCGTGGCCGTCGTAGGCGTAGACGTAGACCTTCCAGACGCCCAGGGTCCTGGGCGCGGTGACGGTGAACTGGCCGTCGCCGGTCTGGGTGAAGCGGACCTGGCTGAAGCCGGTGCCGCCGTCCACGTACTTGGAGCTGTAGTACAGCTGGTAGCGGACCAGGTCGCCGTCGGGGTCGGTGGCGGGCGCGCTGACGGTGAAGGTGCCGCCGGCCGGGACGTCGGAGGTCTTGCTCAGGGTGACGTTCGGCATCACCGGCGGGGTGTTGCCGTCCTTGGCGCTGCCGCCGTAGGACTTGGCGACGGAGTAGTAGGCGGGCTGCTTCCAGCCGCCGGGGATCAGGTTGAACCAGGTGCCGCCGAAGTCGTTCTCGGTGCCGTAGTTGAAGATGGTGGCGCCGAGCGCGACGCCGGTGTGGCCGGAGATGCAGTTCCAGGCGCTGGTGTAGCCGTCGCGCTTCTGGGTGTCGGTGGGCTGGGTGGGGACGCCGTTGGCGTCGTTCGGGACCTCCCACTCGCCCGCGTCGCCGGACTCGGTGACGATGTACGGCTTGGTGTAGCCGCCGTTGGTCCAGTCCTGCTTGACGTTGCAGACCGCGCCGTAGGAGTTGACGGCCAGCAGGTCGAGGCTGGGGGCGTACTGCTTGTAGTACGCCCAGGCGCCGGTGTAGGCGTCGGTGGAGGTGACCGGGTGGTCGGGGTCGACGGCGTGGATCGCCTGGGCGACCTGCTCGACGAACTGGGCGTAGGCGACGCGCTCCTGCTCCACCGTGGCGCCGTTGTAGGCGTGGTCCTGGGTGGTGAGGATGACCTCGTTGCCGACGTCCCACATCAGCACGCCGGGGTGGTCCTTGTAGGTGGTCACCCACTGCTTGATGGAGTCGAGGGTGCTGGTCTTGTAGGCGGTGTCGTTGACGTAGTCGGCGCCCTGGTTGAGCCAGAAGCCGTTGACGACCTTGAGCCCGTACGCGGCGGCGGCGTCCAGCAGCGGCTTGCTGGCCGCGTCGGTGCCCCAGGTGCGCAGGGTGTTGACGCCCAGCGCCTTGAGGTCGCGCATGTGCGCGTCGGCGGTGGACTGGGCGGGGCCCCAGGTGACGCCCTTGAGCTGGTAGGGCCGGCCGTTGACGCTCAGGCCCCAGTTGCCCTGGCTGCCGGTGACCTTGACGGTGCTCTTCCCGGTGGGGACGGGCGGGTCGGCGAGGGCGGCGGGGGCGGTGCCGGTGGTGGTGGCGACGGTGACGGTGCCGATGGACAGCGCGCCCCCGGAGGTGGTGGTGGCGCTGGGCGTGGTGCAGCCGCAGACGCTGTCGGGGAAGGAGCCGCCGATGCCGAGGTTGAAGACCAGCTTGAAGCCGTGGTCGACGGCGTTCTTCCAGTCGGTGGTGCCGACCTGGGACTCGTTGACCTGCCAGATCTGCCGGCCGTCGAGGTACCAGCGGATCTGCTCGTCGCTGACGGTGCGGTCGATGACCTGGCTGTAGGTGTGGTAGTCGCTCTGGCAGCCGGGGCAGGAGGCGAGTCCGCTGGTCATGCCGTTGTACTCATTGCAGTTGCCGCCGGGGGCCGTTCCGCAGTGCAGGGTGGCGGAGGTCTGGCTGCGGCCGTTGACGTCCTCGAGGATGTCGGTCTCGCCGGTGCTCGGCCAGCCGCCGCTGCGGTCGTTCGCCCCGACGGCGCGGAAGGACGGCCAGTAGCCGGTGCCGTCGGCGACGCCGGGCTGCTTGATCTGCGCGGAGATCAGCAGCTGTCCGCCCGCGGGGGCGGCGAAGTCGCCGCGCCTGCTCTCGACCCGGCCGGAGGTCCAGTTGCCGCTGCCGTCGCGGACGGCGGTCAGGTTGAGGTGGCCGTTGCCGTCGATCGCGACGTTGGCCGGGTTGGCGGTGTCGTTCTGGATCTCGCCGGTGCCCCAGTTGGCGGCGCCGCCGGGCTCGGAGGTGCCGGTGCGCACCGTCCAGTTGTCGGCGGAGGGGGCGCTGCCGGGGCCGCCGGTGAAGTTGTCGCTGAACACGGTGGTCCAGTTGCCGGGCGGGGTGGTGCCGGTGGGGGTCGGCGTCGGGGTCGGGCTGGGGCCGGTGCTGCCGCCGGAGCCGGTGAACACCTGGAACTCCCAGACGGAGTACCCGTAGCCGGTGGCCCGGGCGGTGCCGTACAGGCGGACATAGCGGGCGGTGCCGGTGAACTCCTGCTTCTCGGTGCCGCCCGCGCCGTTGGTGGTGCTCCAGGCGTCGGTCCAGCCGGTGCCGTCGGTGGACAGCTGGATCCGGTACGCCTTGGCGTAGGCGCTCTCCCAGCTGACCGAGGTGCCGCAGACGCTCTGCGCGGAGCCGAGGTCGACCTGCAGCCACTGCGGGTCGGCGGCCGCCGAGGACCAGCGGGTGCCGGTGTCGCCGTCGACGGCGTTGGAGGCGGGGGTGCCGTAGTTCTCGGTGCTGGAGGCGGTGGCGGTCCTGCCCTTGGCGGCGTTCGCGGTGCCGCAGCCCTGGGCGCCGCCGGTGGCGCCGTAGACCTGGAACTCCCAGAGCGAGTAGCCGTAGCCGGTGGCCCGGGCGGTGCCGTACATCCGCACGTAGCGGGCGGTGCCGGTGACCGGGACGGTCTCGGTGCCGCCCGCGCCGTTGGCGGTGGTGTACGCGGTGGTCCAGGCGGTGCCGTCGGTGGACAGCTGGATCTGGTAGCCCTTCGCGTACGCCGCCTCCCACTGCAGGGTGACGGAGCTGAGCGCGGCGGGTGCGCCGAGGTCGACCTGCAGCCACTGCGGGTCGGTGTTCGCCGAGGACCAGCGGGTGCCGGTGTTGCCGTCGACGGCGTTGGACGCGGGGGTGCCGTAGTTCTCGGTGCTGGAGGCGGTGGCGGTCCTGCCCTGCGAGAGCAGGACGGGGGCGGCCTGGGCCCGGCCGACGGGCAGCAGCAGGACCAGCGCGGCGACCAGCGCGGCGGCGAGGGCCGCGGCCAGGGCGCGGTGCGGGGGTGCGGAGGTGGTCGGCCGCACGGGCCGGGGGGCGGGCAGGGGTGGGGCGGGCAGGGGTGGGGCGGGCATCGGGGCTCCCGATCGGGTGGGGTGGGGGCGGCACCGTCGAGGGCCGGTGCCCGGATCAGGGAGAGCGCTCTCTCACTACGCCAGTGATGGTTGCCCCGTTGTTTCACCCGTGTCAAGGGCGACGACAGTTCGTTCGCCAGCGAAACGTCGTCAAACCCCAGCTACGACTGTGATGTTTCGCGACCGCACCCCTTGACGGGGGACGGGTGGAGCGACCAAGCTCCGGATGCCACCCGGGAGAGCGCTCTCCCAGAGCGCAGCTCCCGGGCCCCACCTGCCATCCCCGCGAGGAGCCGTTCCATGCCCGTTCCCCTGCCCCGCACCGGCCCGAGAGGCCGCCTGCTCGCCTGCTCCGCGCTGCTGGTGCTGGCCCTGACCGCCGCGACCTCCTGCTCCAGCGGCAGCGGCGGCGGCCCGTCCGCGGACGAGGACCCGAACGCGAAGATCACCCTCACGGTGAACCTGTTCTCCGACTTCGGCTACGCGGACCTGTACAAGGAGTACGAGCAGGCCCACCCGAACGTCACCGTCAAGGAGAACCGCGCCGACATGGGCGCGCACCACCAGAACCTGCACGCCCACCTGCTGGCCGGCTCCGGCACCGCCGACGTCGAGGCGATCGAGATCGGGCAGGTCGCGGGCTTCCAGCCGGAGGCCGGGAAGTTCCTCAACTTCCTGGACAACGGCGTCAGCAAGGACCAGTGGGTGCCGTCCAAGACCGCCCCCGCCTCCAGCCCCGACGGCAAGGTGCTGTTCGGCCTGGGCACCGACATGGGCGGCCTGGCGCTGTGCTACCGCAGCGACCTGTTCAAGGCCGCGGGCCTGCCCACTGACCGCGAGGCGGTCGCCGCGCTGATGAAGGACTGGCCGTCCTACCTGGCCGCGGGCAAGCAGTTCCTGGCCGCCAGCCCGAACAAGGACGTCCGCTGGTTCGACAGCGGCGGCAACCTGTTCAGCGCGATCCTGGCCCAGGCCCCGCAGGGCGTCTACGACGCCGAGGGCAAGGTCGTGGTCACCACCAACCCGGCCGTCAAGCAGTCCTTCGACCTGGTGGCCGGTGCCGTCAGGGACGGCGAGTCCGCGGGCATCCAGGCGTTCACCCCCGCCTGGGACACCGGCTTCCAGAAGAGCCAGTTCGCCACCGTCGCCTGCCCGGCCTGGATGAGCTACGAGTTCAAGGCCAACCCGCCCGCCGACGGCGGCACGTGGGACATCGCCCGGATCCCCGGCGGCGGCGGCAACTGGGGCGGCTCGTACCTGACCGTCCCGAAGTCCGGCAAGCACACCAAGGCCGCCGCCGAGCTGGCCAAGTGGCTCACCGCCCCCGAGCAGGAGGCCCGGCTCTTCAAGGAGAAGGGCTACTTCCCCTCCGACCAGGCGCTGTGGACCCAGCCCGACATCGCCGAGCACACCGACCCGCTGTTCAACAACGCCCCGACCGGCAGGATCTTCTCCCAGTCGGCCCGCGACCTGAACCCGCAGCCGCTCGGCGCGCACGGCGCGGAGATCGGCACCGCCCTCGGCAACGCGCTGACCTCGATCGAGCAGGGCAAGGCCGACCCGGACGGCGCCTGGAAGCAGGCCCTCAAGGACGTCGGCAACATCGTCAACTGACGGTCCGCTCCCCCGAGACCCGCGGTGCCGGTGCGGACCTGACGCCGCACCGGCACCGCGCCACCCGCCCGCCCCGTCCCCGTCCCGTCCCCGCCCCCGGGAGCTCCCCTTGGCCGCATCGACCGCCGCCGCCCGCGGCGCCCGCGCCCCCGCCCGCCCCGCCGGCCACCGCTGGCACCGGCTCGACCGCACCGTCTCGCCCTACCTGTACCTCTCGCCGTTCTTCGTGGTCTTCGGCGTCTTCGGGCTGTTCCCGATGCTGTACACCGGCTACGTCTCGTTCACCGCCTGGCGGGCCGACCGCCCCGGCAGCGAGGGCCGGTGGGTCGGCCTGGAGAACTACCGCAGGCTGCTGGACGACCCGTTCTTCTGGAACGCCGTCAAGAACACCCTGGGCATCGGCGTGCTGGCCACCGTCCCGCAACTGCTGCTCGCGCTCGGCCTGGCCCACCTGCTCAACTACCGGATGCGCGGCCGCACCCTGATGCGCCTGGGCATCCTGCTGCCGAACGTCACCTCGGTGGCCGCCGTCACGCTGATCTTCGTCCAGCTGTTCGGCCGCGACTTCGGCATGGTCAACTGGTTCCTGTCGCTGTTCGGCGTCGACCACGTCGACTGGCAGGCCGGCACCCTCTCCTCCTGGTCGGCGATCGCCGCGATCGTCACCTGGCGCTGGACGGGCTACAACGCCCTGCTCTACCTGGCCGCGATGCAGTCCGTCCCGTTCGAGCTGTACGAGGCGGCCGCGCTGGACGGGGCGAGCCGCTGGCGGCAGTTCCGCTCGATCACGATCCCGATGCTGCGGCCGACGATCCTGTTCACCGTCATCGTCTCCACCATCGGCGCGCTGCAGCTGTTCGGCGAGCCGATGCTGTTCAGCCAGCAGCAGGACCCGACCACCGGCGGCTCCCAGCACCAGTTCCAGACCCTGGCCCTGTACTCGTACAACCAGTTCTGGGGCCGCTTCAAGTACGGCTACGGCGCGGCGATCTCCTGGGCGATGTTCCTGCTGATCGTGCTGGTCGCCGCCGTCAACTTCCTGGCCGCGCGCCGGATGCGAGGTGCCGAATGACCGCCGGACGCTCCCGTGCCACCCGGCAGCTGACCGCCGGACGCGGCGTGTACGTCGTCCTCGGCGCCGCCGTGCTGCTCTCGCTCTTCCCGCTGTACTGGACGCTGGTGGCGGCCTCCCGCTCCAACACCGAGATCCACCGGATGCCCCCGGTGCTGCTGCCCGGCGGCCGGCTCTGGCACAACGCCACCCAGGTGTTCGCCCAGACCGACCTGCGGCTGGCGATGGTCAACTCGCTGGTCGTGGCCACCACCGTCACCGCCAGCGTGGTGCTGACCAGCACCCTGGGCGGCTTCGCCTTCGCCAAGCTCCGCTTCCGCGGCCGGGGCCCGCTGCTGGCCTCGGTGGTCGCCACCATGATGGTCCCCACCCAGCTGGGCATCATCCCGCTCTACATCATGATGGCGAACTGGTTCCACTGGGCCGACCACCTGCAGGCCCTGATCGTCCCGGCCGCGGCCAACGCCTTCGGCCTGTTCTTCATGCGCCAGTACCTGGTCGGCGCCGTCCCCGACGAACTCCTGGACGCCGGCCGGATGGACGGCTGCACCACCCGCGGCCTGGTCTGGCACGTGGTGCTGCCCGCCGCCCGCCCCGCGATGAGCGTCCTGGGCATGCTCACCTTCATGGCCGCCTGGAACGACTTCTACTGGCCCAAGGTCGTCATGACCCAGCAGAACCCGACCGTCCAGCTCACCCTCTCCGAACTCGCCAGCGGCTACATCAAGGACTACTCGCTGGTCCTCACCGGCGCCCTGGTCGCCAGCGCGCCCGTCCTCGTCGCATTCCTCCTGATGGGCCGCCAGATCATCGACGGCATCATGCAAGGAGCCACGAAAGGATGACCCAGCTCTCCATGTCACCTCAACTCACCGCCTCTGCAAGCGAATCCGACCACCAGGTGCTCGACCTGGAGCAGAAGGCCCGGCTGGTCTCCGGCGGGGACACCTTCCGCACCAGTGCGGAGCCCGCGATCGGGATGCACCCGGTCGTCTGCTCGGACGGGCCGGTCGGGGTGCGCGGGGAGCGGTGGGACGAGGCGGACACCGCGCTGCTGCTGCCGTGCGCGACCGCGCTGGCCGCGTCCTGGGACGAGGAACTGGCCGCCCGGATGGGCGGGTTGCTGGCGGCGGAGGCCCGGCGCAAGGGCGTGCACGTGGTGCTGGCGCCGACGTTGAACCTGCACCGCTCGCCGCTGGGCGGGCGGAACTTCGAGTGCTTCTCGGAGGACCCGCTGCTGACCGCCCGGATCGGGGCGGCGTACGTCGCGGGCGTGCAGGCGCGCGGGGTCGCGGCGACGGCCAAGCACTACGTGGCGAACGACTCGGAGACCGAGCGGCTGACCGTGGACGCCCGGGTGGACGAGCGGACGCTGCGCGAGGTGTACCTGGCGCCGTTCGAGGCGGCGGTGCGGGCCGGGGTGTGGGCGGTGATGTCGGCGTACAACCGGGTCAACGGGACGTCGATGGTCGAACACCCGCTGCTGGCCGAGCCGTTGAAGGGCGAGTGGGGCTTCGACGGGCTGGTGGTCTCGGACTGGGGGTCGGTGCACGCGGCGGACGGGCCGGGGGCCGCGGCCTGCGACCTGTCGATGCCGGGGCCCAATCCGGCGTGGGGCGCGGCGCTGGCGGCGGCGGTGCGGGCCGGCCGGGTATCGGCGGCCGCGCTGGACGACAAGGTGGCGCGGCTGCTGCGGCTCGCGGAGCGGGTCGGCGCGTTCGACCCGCCCGCGGCGGGCGGGCGGGAGCCGGTGCCCACCGACCCGGCGACCCGGGGGGCGCTGCGGGCGGCGGCCGTCGCGGGCACCGTGCTGCTGCACAACCCGCAGCGGCTGCTGCCGCTGGAGGAGTCGGCGCTGCGCCGGGTCGCGCTGATCGGCCCGAACGCGGCGACGGCCCGGGTGCAGGGCGGCGGCAGCGCCTCGGTGTTCCCGGCCGCGCCGGTCTCGCCGCTGGCGGGCCTGCGCGCGGCGCTGGACCCGGCGGTGGAGCTGGTGTACGCGCCGGGGGTGCGCACCAACCTGCGTCCGACGCCGCTGGCGGCCGCGGACTGCGTGCTGCCGGACGGTTCGGCGCCGGGCGTGCTGGTGCGCTACCTGGCGGCCGACGGCTCGCCGGTGCACACCGAGGCGCGGGCGACCGGGCGGGTGCTGGAGCCGGCCGGGGAGGTCGACCTGGCGCCGGTGCGCACCGTCGAGGTGGCGACCCGGTTCACCGCGCCGTCCGCGGGCCGCTGGCGCCTGGGCGTGGTGGGCCTGGGCGCGCTGCGCCTGGAGGCGGACGGGGAGGTGCTGCTGGAGGAGTACGTCGAGCCGCTCTCGGACGACCCGACGTACCTGCACGTGTCGCCCTCGTTCCGGCAGGTGGAGCTGGAGCTGGCGGCGGGCCAGCAGGTCGCGCTGCTGGCCCGGCGGACGGTGGAGGCCGCGCACGGCCGGGTGCTGGTGCTGGCCGCCGACCCGCCGGAGGCGGAGCTGGAGCGGGAGTTCGCGCACGCGGTGGAGCTGGCCGCGGCGGCGGACGTCGCGGTGGTGGTGGTCGGCACCACGGACGAGCACGAGAGCGAGGGCTTCGACCGGGCGGGCCTGCGGCTGCCGGGCCGCCAGGACGAGCTGGTGGCGGCGGTGGCGGCGGCCAACCCGCGCACGGTGGTGGTGGTGAACACCGGCAGCCCGGTGCTGCTGCCCTGGCGCGAGCGGGTGGGTGCGGTGCTGACCTGCTGGTTCCCCGGCCAGGAGGGCGGGGACGCGCTGGCCGAGGTGCTGCTGGGCCGGTCCGAGCCGGGCGGGCGGCTGCCCACCACCTGGCCGGACGCCGAGGCCGACTGCCCGGTGTACGCGACCGCCCCGACCGACGGGCGGCTGGAGTACGCGGAGGGCCTGCACCTGGGCCACCGGGGCTGGCTGCGCACCGGCCGCTCCCCCGCGTACTGGTTCGGGCACGGGCTGGGCTGGGGCGAGTGGCGCTACCTGGCACTGGGCGCGCCCTCGGCCCCGGCGGCGGACGGCTCGCGCACGGTGCGGGTGGTGCTGCGCAACGAGGGGCCGCGGCGCTCCCGGGAGACGGTGCAGCTGTACCTGTCGCGGCCGGGTTCGGCGCTGGAGCGGCCGGTGCGCTGGCTGGCCGCCTTCGGCGCCGCGGAGGCCGGGCCAGGCGAGCAGGTCGAGGTGGAACTGCGGGTGCCCGCGCGGGCGTTGGAGCACTGGTCGGTGGCGGAGCGGGGCTGGCGGACCGAGCCCGGCGGCTTCGTCCTGCAGGCGGGCCCGCACTGCGGCGAGCTCCCGCTGACGGCGGCCCTGACGGTCGGCCCCTGAGGCCCGGGCCCGCCGCCCCGCCCCGTTCCTCCGGGGCGGGGCGGCGGGCTGCGCGGCGCCGTCGCCCGGGGGTTCCGGCTACTCGACGACCTCGGCGCTGACCAGCAGCACGTCCTCCTTGGGGACGTCCGCGTGGCCGCCCTTGGAGGTGGTGGGCACCGACTTGATCTCGTCCACCACCTCCCGGCCCTCGACGACCTCGCCGAACACGGCGTAGCCCCAGCCCGGGCCGCTCTTGGCGGTGTGGTCGAGGAAGGCGTTGTCCGCGACGTTGATGAAGAACTGCGCGGTGGCCGAGTGCGGGTCCGCGGTGCGGGCCATCGCCACGGTGTAGCGGGTGTTCTTCAGGCCGTTGTCGGCCTCGTTCTGGATCGGGGCGCGGGTCTCCTTGCGGCGCAGGCCCGGCTCCATGCCGCCGCCCTGCACCATGAAGTCGTCGATGACCCGGTGGAAGACGGTGCCGCTGTAGAAGCCGTCCCGGACGTACTGCAGGAAGTTGGCGACCGTCGCCGGAGCCTTCTCGGCGTCCAGCCGGATCACGATGTCGCCGTGATTGGTGCTCAGTTTGACCTTGGACAAGGCAACCTCACTGTCTGTCTGTTGCTGTCTGCTCACTGTCCGGTGCGCAGACCCGAAGATCGTCGCCGTCCATTGTCGCAGTTACCGCCCCGCAACCCACCCCGCCACCCCGCCGGGCTACCCTCGCCCCGTGCCCGACCACTATCCGTACCGCGTCCTGACCCCCACCGGTGACCCGACCCTGCTGTGGCGCCTCGGCGAGAACGACGAGCCCGACACCTTCCTCACCGGCCCGGACGGTCTCCTGCTGCGCTTCCCCGACCCGGCCGCGGCCGAGGCCCACTGCCTGCACCACGGGCTGGACTTCTTCTGGGGCGCGGGGAACACCCTCGACCTGACCGCCGCCCGCCTCTGGACCGAAGCCCCCGAGCGGCAGCCGCCCGCGAGCTGCCGGCTCCTCCTCGACACCTGGAACTTCTTCACCGACCTGCCCGGCGCCCTGCCCGCCGAGGGCCCGGTGCACGACAGCGCCTACGACAAGCTGTTCGGCGGCACGGCGCTCGACCCGACCTCCGACCCCGAATCCTGGACGCCCGCCGAGACCGCCGCCGTCCGCGCCCTGTTCACCGCGGGCTTCACCCGCTGGGACGCCCTCGCCGGGCCCGCCCCGCGCTGATCCCTCCCCGCACTGATCCCGCCCGGCCGCGGTCTTTACCGAACGGTCGACCAACTCCCGCCCCCGGACGGGTAGTTTCGGGCCGTCCGGTCAACTCGACGGGCGGGCCCCCGGTTCCCCGCGCGGGCCTGCCGGAAGGCGCGTGCCATGAGTGTGCTCAACCTGTCGGACGTGGCGGCCCGGCTCCCGGGGGCGTGGGACTCGCTCCCGGTCGGCCGGGCCGGCGCGGCCTGCGTGAAGGTCCTGCGGATGGACGGCACCCCGCTGCCGGAGGAACGCCACCGCACCGCCGAGACCCTCCTCGTCCTCGACGGCCGCCTGGAACTGCTGGTGGACAGCGCCCCGGTCCCGCTCCGCACCGGCGAGCTGTTCACCGTCCCGGCGGACACCGCGCACGCGGTCGGGCCGGGCAGCCGGGGCACCCTGGTGATCGTGGAAATCCCGGAGGAGGGCGCCTGAAGGCCGCCGGGGTCGGGCGGGTGGGCGACGGCGCCCGCGCGTCCGCGGTGGGGGCCTCAAGCCGCGGGGGGCGGCAGTTCGATCACCACCTTGCCGAAGGCCGAGCCGGAGGCGTAGTGCCGGAAGGCGTCCACGGCCCGGTCGAAGGGGAAGGACCGGTCGATCACCGGGCGGATCCGGTGCTGCTCGACGACCTTGGTGAGTTCGCGGAACTGCGCGCGGCTGCCGACCGCGACCGGCCGCAGGACCGCGCCGGAAGCGAAGAGCCGCCGGGCGTCGATCGGCGGGGCGGTCTCCGAGACGAAGCCGACCATCGCGATGTGCCCGCCGAGGGCGACGGCGCGCACCGACTCGTCGAGCCGGCCGACCACGTCGACCACCCGGTCCGCGCCGGCACCGCCGGTGGCGTCGCGGACGGCGGCGGGCCAGTCCGGTTCGGCGCGGTAGTCGACCACCCGGTCCGCCCCGAGCGCGGCCAGCCGCGCGGCCTTGGCGGGCCCGCTGGTGGTGGCGACCACCCGGGCGCCGAGCGCCCGCGCGAGTTGCAGGGCGAACAGCGACACCCCGCCCGATCCCTGGGTGACCACGGTCTGGCCGGGGCGCAGTCCGCCGTCGCCGGTGAGCGCGTTCCACGCGGTCACGGCGACGCAGGGCAGGGTCGCCGCCTCGGCGTACGAGAGGTGCGCGGGCACCGGGACCAGCGCGTGCGCGTCGAGCAGCGCGTACTCGGTGAGCAGCCCGTCCAGCGTGCCGCCGAGCTGCGGCAGGTGCAGCAGGCCGAACGGGCCGTCCTGCCAGCTCGGGAAGAGCGACGCCGTCACCCGGTCACCGACCAGGACGGTGTCGACGCCGGGCCCGAGCGCGACGACCTCGCCCGCCCCTTCCGCGACGGGCACGACGTCGGGCCGGACGGGGAGCACGTACCGGCCGCCGAGGACCAGCAGGTCGCGGTAGCTGGGCGAGACGGCCCGGACCGCGACCAGGACCTGGCCCGGTCCGGGCGCGGGGACGGGGTGCTCGCGCAGGGTGAGGCCGTCGATGCCGGCGCCGCTGTCGACGTGGTAGCTGCGCATCCGCGCGGGGGCGGTCACGTCCGTGGTGGTGCGAGGTGACACGGGGACTCCTCGTAGATAGAACAGTCGGTCTATCACTGTCGGCCGTGAATGTATAGACCGGTTGATCTACCGGTCAACCCCTGGCACCCTGAACCCATGAGCACCCGCACCGAACCCGGCCCCCGACAGCGACTCCTCGACGCCGCCCAGGAGTTGACGTACCAGCACGGCATGGGCGTCGGCGTGGACGCGCTGCTCAAGGGCGCAGGCGTCGCCCGCCGCTCGCTGTACGAGCACTTCGGCGGCAAGGACGGCCTGATCACCGAGGTGCTGCGGCGCAGCGCCGCCGAGGACGAGGCCCGCTACCGGCGGACCATGGACGCCGCGGGCCACGACCCGCGCGCCCGGCTGCTGGCGGTCTTCGACCGGATCGGCGAGATCGTCGCCGGGGACGGCTACCGCGGCTGCCGCTACCTCGCCGCCGACCTCGCCCTCGCCGACCCCGAGCACCCCGGCCACGCCGTCACCCGCGAGTACCGCGAACGCGTCGCCGCCCTGTTCGCCGCCGAACTCGCCCGCCTCGGCCACCCCCGGCCCGCCGCCGCCGGCGACCAACTGCTGCTGCTCGTCGACGGCGCACTCGCCGCCGGCGCGACCCGCCCCGCGACCGACCCGGCCGCAGCCGCCCGCGAACTCGCCGAGCAGGTCATCGGGCAGGCCCACGACCGGCCGCCCCTGGAACCGCGGGCCTGACGGGCCCCGGCACCCGCAGCGGCCCGGGACGCCGGAGGACGCGGCACGCCTCCGGGCCGTTCCTAGCCCAGGCGGATGTGACGGACCTTCACCGCGGCCCGGCGCAGGCTCGCCCGCAGCGGGGAGTCGGTGTCGGGGCGCAGGTGCAGGCCCGCGAGGTCGGCGATGCGCTCGGCGGTCTGCCGGATGCTCAGGCGGTCGGTGGTGAGGTGGGTGGCGAAGGCGGGGGCGGCGAGGCGGGTGAGGCAGTCGTCCAGCCGGGCGACGGCGAAGCTCTCGCGCGGGCGCGGGCCGTTCAGCCCGGCCAGGCGGCGCAGGCGGTGGACGAGGTCGCGTTCGGCGAGGCGGCGCAGGACGGTGGCGCGGTCGGCGAGCAGGGTGAAGTGCCGCACGTCGTGGCCGAGTTCGCGCAGCCGTCCGACGGTCTCGGCGAAGTAGCGGGTGTCGGTGACGGTCATCGGGACGAGCACCGGACCGGGGTGTTCGCGGGCGGCGAGGTCGAGGACCTCGACGGTGCCGCGGCGCCAGGCGGGCAGGTCCTGGAAGTCGCCGCGCAGGTCGGGCGGGAGCATCCGGCGCAGCCCGAAGCCGAGGTGCTCGGGGTCGCAGATCGCGGCGCCGGGCAGGCGGTGGGCCAGGTGGTGGGCGGTCTGGGTCTTGCCCCCGCCGAACGGCCCGTTGATCCAGATCAGCACGGTTCGCCATCGTACGCACCATCCCCCTGCCCCGGGCCCCGGTGGGTCCGTAGGGTGGGCGGATGGACGAGAAGCAGCCCCGGCAGGTCTTCGCGAACCGGTTCCCGGGGCCCGCCGGGCCGGTCGACCCCTGCGACTGCGTGCGACAGCGCCGGGTGCGGATCCGGCTGTGGCCGGTCTCCGCGGACGAGGGCCCGCGGGTGGTCAGGCGCCGGGCGGCGCCGGTGGACTGACGGGCGTTCGGGCCGGGCCACAATGGGGGGATGACGGAGGAACGGCTGCGGGTGGTGCTGGCCGAGGACTCGGCGGTGCTCCGGGACGGCATGGCGGAGTTGCTGGCGGTGCGCGGCTGCGCGGTCCTCGCGGCGGTCGCCACCGCGGAGGACCTGCTGGCGGCGGTCGCGGCGCACCGTCCGCAGGTCGCGGTGGTGGACGTGCGGATGCCGCCGACCCACACCGACGAGGGCCTCCGGGCGGCGCTGCGGATCCGGGAGTCGCACCCGGGGGTCGGGGTGCTGGTCTTCTCCCAGCACCTGGAGCCCTCCTGGGCGGAGCGGCTGCTGGCGGACGGCGCGGCCGGGGTCGGCTACCTGCTGAAGGAGCGGGTGGCCCGCACCTCGGAGTTCGTGGAGGCCCTGCACCGGGTCGCGGCGGGCGGCACCGCGCTGGACCCGGAGGTGGTCGGCCACCTGGTGCGGGCCCGCCGCCGCAGCGCGGTCGACGCACTGACCTCCCGCGAGCGGGAGGTCCTGGCGCTGATGGCGGAGGGCCGGTCGAACCGGGCGGTGGCCGAGCGCCTGTCGGTGTCGGAGCGCGCGGTGGAGAAGCACGTCGCCTCGGTGTTCGCGAAGTTCGGGCTGCTCGCCTCCCCGTCGGACAACCGGCGGGTGCTGGCGGTACTGGCGTACCTGTCCGGGCCGGCCTGACCGCCGGCCGGGCCGACACCCGCCAGGGCCCGACACCCGCCGGGGCCCGTCACGCGCCGGTGCGGGGGTCCTCGACCCGTTCGATCCGTTCGATCCGTTCGAGGAAGAACTCGTGCTTGAGGAAGGAGACGTCGTACTCGTGGCCCGGGTGGGGCGGCAGGAGCTGGGCGGCCTGGATCAGCCGCCAGCCGTCCTTGAGCGCGTCGAGTCCGGTGCCGTAGGGCGGCTCCGCGCCGTCCCCCGTGGTCGGGGAGGTGCGACCGGTGCCGTCGTAGCGCGACCAGCCGAGCACCTCGGAGTCCAGTGCGGAGGTGCTCAGGTACAGCACGAGCACCTGCTGGCGGAGGACGGGGGCGGGGGCGGTGTCCGTGCGGGGGTCGGCCGTCATGCCGTCGCCTCCTGGGGCCGGTTGGAGACCCTGGTCACCCAGTGGTCGAGGTCGAAGTCGGGGTCGCCGGTCAGTTCGCGCCACAGCAGGGCGCGGTTGTAGCGCTCCAGGCGGCCGGTGGCCTGTTCGTACCAGGGGAAGTGGACGTCCAGTTCGGCGCGCACGCGCGGGTCGTGCAGGTCCGAGGTGTCCCACAGGAGGCGCTGGCGGACCGTCGGGTTGAAGCGGATCTTGAACATGTAGCGGGTGGTGTCGCTGTCGTTGCGGCGGCCGCCGTGCCAGAGGCCGTGGTGCACGAACACCACCGTCCCGGCCGGGCAGACCAGCCGGTCCTGGCCGCGGAGGTTCTGGTAGCGGCCGGTGTCGGTCTCGTTGGTCCGGCGCAGGTGGCTGCCGGGGACGCTGAGCGTGCCGCCCATCTCCAGCGTCACCTCCTGCGGGTAGTACATGAGTTGCACGTCGAAGGCGTCCGGCCTGACGTCGATGATGGCGTCCGCGTGCAGCGGCTGCGCGTCCCCGCCGCGGGGCTCCCGGACGTGGACGGCGTGGTGGTCCACGAGCGGTCCGGGGCCGACCAGGCTGCGCAGCGCGCCCGCGACCTGCGGGACCGCCAGCAGCCTGGCGGGGAAGGAGTCGGGGGCGTACGCCCGCGCCAGGGGCGTCCCGTACGGGACCGGGGGCACCTCCTGCGCCAGCACGGTCAGCGCCTCGGCGTTCAGGTCCGCGGGCACGACCGCGTCCAGCCGGAGGGAGCCGCGGGCCACGAAGCGGGCCATCCGGACCGAGTCGAGCAGGATCGGTTCGTTGTCCATGGCGAGGACGCTAGGGCCGCGGGCCCGCTCCGCGGGTGGGCCAGGTTCGCCGTCCACTGGTCGGTTTTCACCGTCCGCCGCCCCGCCGGGGGCCGTCGCCGGGGACGGGGACGGCGGCGGACCGGGGCGGCAGGCGGGGTGGTAGAACTCGGGCGTGGACACCGCACTCGCCCACCTCGACGAACCTCCCGGCCTGGCCGCCGTCGGCATCGGCGTGCACGGCTGCGCCGACCGTACGGACGTGTTCTCGCTGCCGAACCTGTGGCAGCTGCACCTCTACGGCTACGAGGCCGACCTGACGGTGGACGGCACCGCGCACGCGATCCGCCCGGGCCGGGTCAGCCTCGTCCCGCCCGGCAGCACGGTGCGCTACCGCTACCGGGGCCGCTCCGAGCACCTGTACGTGCACCTGCGCCTCGGATCGGCCGGTCCGCCGACCGGCATTCCGGTGATCCAGGACGCCGGAGCCGAACTCGCGCCGCTCGCCGCGCAGTTGAACAGCGCACTGGCGGCCTGGCCGCACTCACCGGCCCGCGCGACGGCCGAGGTCTGGGCGGCGCTGTGGCGGGTGGCCCAGCTGGCCCCGCCGCGCACGCCCGACGCCGCCGCGCCCCATCCGGCGGTCGCGACCGCCCTGGCGGTGATCGAGGCGCGCCTGGCCGGGCCGCTGGGCGTGGCGGAGATCGCGAGGGCGGCGGGCGTCTCGCACAACCACCTGACCAGGCTCTTCCGCGCCGCCACCGGGAGCACCGTGGTCGGCTACCTGCGCGCCCGGCGGATGGAGCGGGCCCGCCACTTCCTGCAGGCCACCACCCTGTCCATCCCCGCCGTCGCGGCGTCGGTCGGCATCCCCGACCTCCAGGCGTTCAACAAGGCGTGCCGCCGCGAGCTCGGCGCCTCCCCGCGCGCCGTCCGCAACGGTCCGGGCGGCCGGGAGCCGCGACCGCCGCTCGGGCCCCCGCCGGGCCGCGCCCCGGCCGCGGGCCCGGCCGGGCTGCGGGGCGGGCCCGGCTCACAGCCGGGCGGGCAGTTCGGCGGTGACGGTGGTGGGGCCGCCGGGCGGGCTGTCGACCCGTAGGCGGCCGTCGACGGCGGCGAGGCGTTCGGCCAGTCCGGCGAGGCCGCTGCCCGCGGCGGCGTCCGCGGCGGCACCCGGGTCGGGGGCGGCCCCGCCGCGGCCGTCGTCCCGGACGGTCAGGCGGATCAGCTCGCGGCGGCCACCGGCGGTGTCGACGGCTCCGGCGGTGCCGACCGCGACGGGTTCGAGGGTGAGTTCGGCGGAGCGGGCGGCGCTGTGCCGGGTGACGTTGGTGAGCAGCTCGGCCGCGCAGTACCAGAGGGTCTGCTCGACCGCCTCGTCCGGACGCCGCGGGAGGTCGAGGCGGAGGGTGACGGGGACGGCGCAGCCCGCGGCGAGCGCGGGCAGCGCCTCGGCGAGTCCGCCGTCGAGACCGGTGGGTCGCAGTCCGCGGGTGAGGACGCGCAGTTCGGCGATGGTGTCGTCGGTCTGGTGGCGGGCCCGGTCGACCAGGGCGCGCAGCCGCGCCGGGTCGGGGTGCGGGTCGGCGAGGACGTCGTCGGCGAGGGAGAGGGTGATGGCGACGGCGACCAGGCGGGCCTGGGTGCCGTCGTGCAGGTCGCGTTCGAGGCGGCGGAGCCGGTCGCTCCCGGTGCTGAGCAGGGTGTGGCGGGCGGCCTCCAGGTCGCGGACCCGCTGCTGGGCGCGGGCCGGTCCGAGCAGGTGGCGGGCGAGCCGCCGCTCGGCCCCGGCGAGCAGCCGGACGGCGGGCGGGACGGCGGCGAGCACGGCCAGGCCCAGCAGCGGTCCGAGCAGGTCGAACGCCCCGGCGGGGTGCGGCCCGTCCTCCAGCAGCCGCAGCCACAGCGGGAAGCCGAGCAGCCACAGGCAGCCGATCGGCAGCAGGACGAGGGCGGCCCCGAGCAGTCCCAGCGGCAGTCGCAGCAGCAGGTAGCCGAGGGTGCGCCAGGCCACGACGTCGGTGAGCGCCGCCCGGAGCGCCCCGACCGCTCCCGGCGCCCGCACCACGGGCCCGGGGTCGGGCACCTGCGCACCCAGCAGCCGCCCGGCCAGCCACCGGTGCGGCCGCCCCAGCGCCCTGGCCCCGGTCAGGGCGGCCGCCACCACCGGCAGACCGACCACGGTCAGCGACAGCAGCACCCCGACGTACAGCGCGGCCCACGCGTACGCCCCGCCGAGCAGCGCCGGTACCAGCCCCGCCACCGCGAACCCCCACTCCCCGGGCCGCACCGCCCACCACCGCCCCGTCCTGCCCACCGCCACCGACCTCCCCGCCTCTCGCACCGACCCCGATCCGGACACCACCTTGCACCACCCCGCCGTGCCTCACTCGCGCCCGCCCGCCGCCTCCACCGCCGACCCCCGCAGGGCGACCGCCGCGGTGGCGAGGGTGACGGGCACGGTGAGCAGCAGGGCCGCGGCGGCGATGCGGGCACAGGTCGCGAGCGGGACGGCGGGGAGCGGGCCGCCGAGCGCCGCGGTGCTGAAGGCGCTGGTGGTGGCGGCGGTGACGAGGGTGCCGAGGAGCAGGCCGACGGCGCAGGTGAGGGCGGCTTCGGTGGTGACGGTGCGCAGCACCTGCGGGCGGGTGGCGCCGACCAGCCGTAGCAGGGCGAGTTCGCGGCGGCGTTCGGCGGTCAGTCCGATCAGGGTGGTGAGGGTGGCGACGGCGCCGAAGGCGGTGAGGAGGCCGAGTTCGGTCTGGCGCAGCCAGATGTCGGTGGCGGAGGTGGCCCCGCCCGGTGCGCCCGTGGCGCGGGCGGCGTGTCGGGCGGTGGCCGTCATGGTGGCCATGGTGGTGGACAGTCCGGTGAGCAGGGCGACGGGGACGACCGCGGCGGCGAGGCGGTGGGCGTGGCCGCGCTGGTTGGCGTCGGCGAGCCAGCCGGTGCCGGGGGCGAGGACGCGGGTGGCGGCGCCGAGCAGGGCGGCGGCGGGCCGGGTGAGCAGGGGTCCGGCGAGGGCGGCGGCGGCCAGCAGGGCCAGGGTCGCGAGCAGCGCGGCCTGGGCCGATTTGTCGACGTGTTCGGCGGGTCGGGTCGCGGCGAGGCGCAGCAGCAGGACGCCGCCGGTGAGGGCGGCCGCGGCGGCGGCGAGCCGGAGCGGCCCGGGGCCGGGGGTGGTGCCGGTGCTGCCGGTGAGCGCGGCGGCCGGGGCGGGCCGGGTGATCCGGCGGGCGGCGGCGGTCGCGGCGGCGGTGGCGAGGAGCAGGGTGACGGCGGTGGCGGCGAGCGCGGCGGGGACGGTGTCGGTGATCCGGGCCCGCGGTGCGGCCAGGGCGTGGCGCTGCAGGCCGGTGAGGAAGGCGCGGGCGGCGGCGGTGCCGAGCAGGGCGCCGGGGGCGGCGACGGCCAGGACGACCAGGGCGCTCTGGGCGCGCAGCAGTCGGCGGACCTGTCGGGGCGTGGCCGCGACGGTGCGCAGCAGCGCGAGGTCGCGGTACTGGTGGCGCAGGGCGAAGCCGAGGGTGTGCAGGGCGACGAAGAACGCCACCAGGACGGTGATCTCCCCGAACGCCCCGGCGATCAGCGGCACGCCGGGCCCGTCGACGGCCTGCCGCTGCGCCGCGGTGAGGCCGCGTTCGGCGCCGAGCAGCGCGCCGAGGGCGGTGACGGCGGCGACGGCGAGCAGCAGGGCCGCGGCGAGGCCGGTGAACCCGGCCGGTCGGCGCCGCAGTTGGGCCCAGGCGAGGGCGACGGTCGTGCCGGTCATCGTCCGGTCCCTCCGGTCGTCGCGTGGGTGCCGTGGGTGCCGTCCGCGAGGGCGAGCGCGCGGGCGACCCGGTCGGCGGTGGGGTGGTGGAGTTCGTCGACCAGGCGGCCGTCGGCGAGCAGCAGGACCCGGTCGGCGTAGGCGGCGGCGACCGGGTCGTGGGTGACCATGACGCAGGTCCGGCCGTCGCGGTCGACGCCGTCGCGCAGCAGGGCGAGGACCTCCCGTCCGGTGGCGCGGTCGAGGGCGCCGGTGGGCTCGTCCGCGAACAGCACGCGGGGGCGGGTGACCAGGGCCCGGGCGAGGGCGACGCGCTGCTGCTGGCCGCCGGAGAGCTGGGCGGGGCGGTGGCGTGCGCAGTCGGCGAGGCCGACCCTGGCCAGGGCTTCGTGGACCTGCCGCCGGTCGGGGCGGTGTCCGGCGAGGCGGCCGGGGAGTTCGACGTTCTGGGCCGCGGTCATGGCGGGCATCAGGTTGAAGGCCTGGAAGACGAATCCGACGTTCTCCCGGCGCAGGACGGCGAGTCGGCGTTCGGGGAGGGCGCCGATCTCGGTGTCGCCCCACCGGACGGTGCCGCGGTCGGGGCGGTCCATTCCGGCGAGGCAGTGCAGCAGGGTGGTCTTGCCGGACCCGGAGGGCCCCATCACGGCGGTGAAGGTGCCGGTCGCGAACCGGGCGCTGACTCCGCGCAGGGCCGCCACCGCCCGGGGGCCGCGCCCGTACTGCCGGTGCAGTCCGTCCGCCCGGGCTGCCGTGCCGTTGGTGCCGTTGGTGCCGTTGGTGCCGTTCGCGTCGGTCGTTCGCTCGTCCATGCCTTCATCGTGGCCGGGCGGGGCGGGGCGTTTCGATGGTGCCAGCGCCCGTCTTCGGGGTTCGGGAAACCGCCCTGTCCCGCCGTGCCGGGTACCACCCGCCCGGCGCGGCGGTGGGGCGCGGACGGGGCCGCGGTGGGCACGATGGGGGTGCCGTTGCCGTGAGGAGTGCCCGAGAGCCGGGAGGCGTGCCGTGACCGCTGCCGAAGAGGAACCGCAGGTGGAGCCGAGCGTGGGGGCGGAGCCGTCGGCGCCGCCGTCGTTCGCACCGTACCGGCATCCGGCGGCGGGCTGGGGGGCCGCGAAGAGCGTGACGAAGGTGCTGGCGGCGACCGGGGAGTGGGTGGACGGCCCCCGGGCGGTGCTGAGGATGAACCACGAGGACGGCGGGTTCGACTGTCCGGGGTGCGCCTGGCCGGACGACTACAAGGGCCTGCACCTGGACATCTGCGAGAACGGGATCAAGCATGTCACCTGGGAGATGACGGGCAAGCGGGTGGGCCGGGAGTTCTTCGCGGCGCACACCGTCTCCGAGCTGTCGCAGTGGAGCGACTTCGCGCTGGAGGACCAGGGGCGCCTCACCGAGCCGATGGTGTACGACCCCGACACCGACCGGTACGTCCCGATCGACTGGCAGCGGGCCTTCGACCTGTTCGGCGAGGTGGTGCGCGGCCTGGACGACCCGAACCGGGCGGCGTTCTACACCTCGGGGCGGCTGAGCAACGAGGGCACGTTCCTGTACCAGCTGATGGCCCGCGAACTGGGCACCAACAACCTGCCCGACTGCTCGAACATGTGCCACGAGGCGTCGGGGCGGGCGCTGACGGCCGCGCTCGGGACGGGCAAGGGGACGGCCGACCTGCGCGACTGGGAGGCCGCGGACGCGCTGTTCATCCTGGGCGTGAACGCGGCGTCCAACGCGCCGCGGATGCTGACGGCGCTGGCCGACGCGACCCGGCGCGGGGCGAAGGTGGTGCACGTCAACCCGCTGGTGGAGGCGGCGGCGACCCGCACCATCGTGCCGCACGAGTTCGCGAACATGGCGCTGGGGCGGGCGACGTCCACCAGCAGCCTGAACCTGCAGGTGCGGATCGGCGGCGACCTGGCGCTGCTGCGGGGGATCGCGAAGGCGGTGCTGGAGCAGTCGGCGCAGGACCCGAAGGCGCTGGACGAGGACTTCATCGAGCGGTACACCACCGGGTTCGCGGCGTACCGGGAGCTGGTGGAGAAGACCCCCTGGGAGGAGCTGGAGCGGCAGAGCGGCCTGAGCCGGCCCCAGCTGCTGGCGGCGGCGCGGATCTACCGGGAGGCGGACCGGTCGATCTTCTCCTGGTGCCTGGGCGTCACCCAGCACGAGCACGGGGTGGACACCGTGCGGGAGATCGTCAACGTGCTGCTGCTGCGCGGCAACCTGGGCCGGGAGGGCGCCGGTCCGTCGCCGGTGCGCGGGCACTCCAACGTGCAGGGCAACCGGACCTGCGGGGTCGACCACCGTCCGGCGCCGGAGTTCCTGGACCGGCTCTCGCAGGTCTGCGGGATCGACGCGCCGCGTGCGCACGGGCTGGACACCGTCGGGGTGATCGGGGCGATGGCGCGCGGCGAGGTGAAGGTCTTCGTCGGGATGGGCGGCAACTTCGCGCTGGCCGCGCCGGACACCGCCCGCACGCACGAGGCGCTGCGCCGCTGCGAGTTGACGGTGCACGTGTCGACGAAGCTGAACCGCAGCCACCTGGTGCACGGGCGGCGGGCGCTGATCCTGCCCTGCCTGGGCCGCACCGAGCAGGACCGGCAGCGCGGCGGGGTGCAGTCCGTCTCGGTGGAGGACTCGATGAGCATGGTGCACCTGTCGGTGGGGATGCGGAAGAAGCCCGCGTCCCGGCAGCTGCTCTCCGAGCCGGCGATCATCGCCGGTCTGGCCCGGGCCGCGCTGCCGGGCAGCGCGACGCCCTGGGAGTGGTACGTCGAGGACTACGACCGGATCCGCGACACCATGGCGAAGGTGCTGGACGGCTTCGAGGACTTCAACCGGCGGGTGCGCCTGCCGCTGGGCTTCCGGCTGCGGCAGCCCGCCCGCGAGCTGGTGTTCCTGACGCCCTCGGGCAGGGCCGAGTTCTCCACCGCCCCGCTGCCCGACGTGATCCCCGCCCCCGGCACCCTGGTCCTGGGGACGATGCGCTCGCACGACCAGTGGAACACCACGATCTACTCGGACGACGACCGCTACCGGGGCGTGAAGAACCTGCGCACCCTGGTGTTCATGAACCGCCAGGACATGCGCGAGCGCCACCTCGGCGAGTTCGACCCGGTGGACGTCACCGCCACCGCCCGCGACGGCTCCACCCGCTCGCTGCACGGCTACCTCGCCGTCCCGTACGACCTGCCCCGGGGCTGCGCGGCGGGCTACATGCCGGAGATGAACGTGCTGTGCGCGCTCGGCGACTACTCCACGCAGAGCGACCAGCCGATCATGAAGCACCTCAAGGTGACGGTCACCGCCGCCGCCACCGGCGACGCCCGCGCCTGACCGGGTCGGGGCGGCGGTCGCCGCGCGGGCCCGGGACGGGCCGGAAGCCGTCGGGCGCGGCGACCGGGGCGACGCGGTCGGCCTCGGCCCGCAGCTCCACGTGCGCCTGGTACGAGGTGGCGCGCATCGCCTCCTCGTACCCGGCCAGTGCGCCGCGCAGCGCGGACGCGCCGGTGCCGCCGCGCCGGCGCAGCGCCCGCCCGGCGAGGCCGAGCGCGGTCAGCACCGCGCCCAGCACGCCCAGCACGATCAGGTAGGGCACCAGTGCTCCGCTCCGTTCTCCTCCCCGCACCGGCTGAACGGACGGGTGCCCGCGGTCGTGCCCGGCGTCAGAGGCCGAAGAGTTCGGTGCAGGCGTCCAGGCCGGTCAGCCGGGCCTCGGGGCGTTCGGTGGCCTCCCACTGCTCGCGGGTGATCCGCAGCCGCAGGACGGTGGCGGGCTCGCCGCGGCGGCTGTCGCGCCGGATGCCGTCGGGCCGGTAGCCGAGGCGGCGCGAGACGGCGAGGGAGGGGGCGTTGTCGGCGTAGCAGTGCGAGGTGGCGTCGGTGGCGCCGAGCCCGGCGAAGACCAGGTGGAGCATGGCGGCGCGGGCGGCCGTGCCGAGGCCGCGGCCGTGGTGCGGGAGGGCCAGCCAGGAGCCGGAGAGGATCTCGCGGCGGAGGGCGAAGTCGGTGGCGCGGACGGACTGGACGCCGACGGGGTGGCCGTCGACGAAGACCGCCAGCGGCAGGCTCCACTCCTCGGGGGTCCAGGTGGCCTGGGCGCGCCAGTGCGACCTGAGGACGGCCCGGGCGCGTTCGGTGGGGGTGCCGTAGGCCCAGGTGGAGCCGAAGGGCCTGGTGCCGGGCACGACCACGCCGCGAGCGGCGAGGTCGGCGAGTTCGTGCAGTTCGGCTTCGGCGGGCAGCCGCAGTTCGAGGCGTTCGGTGCGGACGGTCAGGCCGGGCAGCGGCCAGTGTTCGGTGGGCATCTGTCGAGTGTGCCCGCGGCGGGGTGCGGGGCGGGGCGGTTCTGCCGGGGCACCGCGTCCGTCGGGGCACCGCGCTGCGCCGGCCTGGTCGGTTCCGGTGGGCGGCCGCTCCGCCGCTTCCCTGACGGCGGATAGGCTGGCGCGTCGGCGTGCTGCGGGCCTGGCACCGTCCGCCATCCTCCGGTCCGTGCGGGGCGGCGGCAAGGTGTTGCCCGTTGACAGGGGCGACTGGCAACACCTCGGGCACCGCGCGCCGCGGGGCAGTGACGGCACATCAGGGGAAGTGGGGGCCGGGGCCGGTGAGGTTCGGCGAGCGGCTGCGGGCGTTGCGGGAGGAGCGCGGGGTGTCCCTCGCGGAGCTCGCCCGGGCGACCAGTTACAGCAAGAGCTACCTGAGCCGGGTGGAGACCGGGCGGCGGCCCGGCAACGCGCTGCTGGCCGCGGCCTGCGTCCGGGCGCTGGGGGTCGACCCCGAACGGCTGGGCCCGCCGGACGCCCCGGAGGCCCCGGCCCTCGACGGTCCCGGTCGCCCGGCGGCCGCTCCCCCGCCGCCACCGGTGGCCGTGCCCGTGCAACTGCCGCCCGCGCCGGGCGTGTTCGCGGGCCGCGAGGCGGCGCTCGCCGAGCTGGACGGGGCGCTGTCCCCGGCCCGGCCGCGCTGGGGCGAGGGCGGGCCGCGGGTGTGGGTGCTGGACGGGATGGGCGGGATCGGCAAGACCGCGCTGGCGGTGCAGTGGGCGCACCGGGTGCGCCACCGGTTCCCGGACGGGGTGCTGTTCAGCGACCTGGCGGGGCACGGCGGTTCGGGGGCGCCGCGGGAGCCGGGCGAGGTGCTGGACGGCTTCCTGCGGGCGCTGGGCGCGGACGCGGGGACGATCCCGCCGCGGGTGCCGGAGCGCAGCGCGCTGCTGCGCACGCTGCTGGCCGAGCGGCGGGTGCTGCTGGTGCTGGACAACGCGGCGGCGCCCGCCCAGGTGCGTCCGTTGCTGCCGGGCGCGCCGGGGTGCGTGGTGCTGGTGACCAGCCGGACCAGGATGGCCGGGCTGGTGGTGCGGGACGGGGCGCGGCGGGTGACGCTGGCCCCGCTGCCCCAGGAGCGGGCGGTGGAGCTGCTGCGCCGCACCCTGGGGCCGGAGCGGGTGGACGCGGACCTCGCGGCGGCCGGTGAACTGGTGCGCCGCTGCGGCCGGTTGCCGCTGGCGCTGCTGGTGGCGGCCGAGCGGGCGCTGTCCCGGCCGGGCCTGTCGCTGTCCCGGGTCAACGAGGAGCTGCGCTCGGACCGCACCCGGCTGCACGTGCTGGCGGCGGCGGACGACGGCGACTCGGCGCTGCGGACGGTGTTCTCCTGGTCGTACCGGGCGCTGGCCCCGGAGCCGGCCCGGGCCTTCCGCCTGCTGGCGCTGCACCCGGGCGCGGCGCTGACCGCGGAGAGCGCGGCGGCGCTGCTGGGCACCACCGCGGGCAACGCGCACGAGCTGCTGGACGTGCTGGCGGACGTCCACCTGCTGGAGCCGGAGGGGCCGGAACGGTTCCGCTTCCACTCGCTGCTGCAGGTGTACGGGCGGGAGCTGGCGGAGGGTCAGGACTCCCCGCGGGACCGGGCGGCGGCGCTGGACCGGCTGTACGACTGGTACCGGCAGGGCGCGGACGCGGCCGGTCGGCTGCTGGAGCCGGGGTCCCGCCCGGCGGGGCCGGCGCCGCTGCCGGGGGTGCGGCCGCCGGTGTTCGGGGCGGCCGAGGACGCGGTGGCCTGGTGCGAGGCGCACCTGGCCGACCTGCTGGCGCTGATCCGGCACGCGGCGCTGACGGGGCGGCCGCCCGCGGCCTGGCAACTGCCGTTCGCGCTCTGGTCGTTCTTCCACCGGCAGCACCACCGGGCGGAGTGGTTGGCCGCGGCCCGGATAGCCGTCGCGGCGGCGGCCGGCAGCACCGATCCGCGGGCCCTGACGGTGTCGCTGGCGCTGCTCGGCACGGCGCAGTTGCACGCGGGGCGGCCGGTGGAGGCGGAGATCCACCTGCGGCGGGCGCTGGAGCGCTGCGCGGAGGGCGGGACGGAGCCGGAGAGCGAGTGCGCGGCGCGCAACCACCTGGCGGAGCTGGTCCTGCGCCAGGGGCGGGCCGCGGAGGCCCTGGAGCTGCTGGAACCCGCCCTGCCGCTGGCCCGGACGCTCGGGCACCGCCGGGTGGAGCGGGTGACCCTGACCAACCTGGGCGACGCCTCGCTGCGGCTGGGGCGGTTGGCGGACGCGGAGCGCTTCCTGCTGGAGGCACTGTCGCTGCGCTCGACCGGTCCGGACCCGCGCACCGAGGGCCTGGCCCTGCTGCACCTGGGCGCCGTGCACCGGGCGTCCGGGCGGCTGCCGCAGGCGGTCGGCTGCCTGCGCCGGGCCCTGGAGCTGCACCGCGCCTCCGGTGACCGGTGGGCCCGGGGGCGGGCCCTGGAGCAGCTCGGGCACGCGCTGGTCGCGCTGGGGCGGCCCGAGGAGGCGGTCCCGCTGTGGCACGAGGCGCTGGCCGTGCTGGCGGACGCGGCGGCCTCCGGGCCGCCGGAGGCGCCGGGTCCGGAGGCGGCCTCCCGCCGTTCCCGGTTCCGGTCCTGACCGTCCGCCGGGTCGTGGTCCCAACGGGCTTGACGTGCGGCCCTCCTGGTTACCGGTCAGGAACTTGACAACACCTTTGGTCTGAACCAATCTGGCGATCGGAGCGACCGCGGCGCACTCCCCGTGCCGCCCTTCCCCGTCGCCCGCGCCCCTGCCCTGCCGGGTCAACCGCCCGGCCGGGCCCGCCGCCGTGTCCGCGGGCCGCTGCCGTGCTCGCGGGCCGCCGCCGGGGCGCACGGCCGTCCGCCCGCCTCCCGCACGCTCCTCGGAGGGGTTTCCCCATGCTGTTCGCACCGTCCCGCCGCGCCCACCTGTACCGGGCCGCGAGCGACCGCCCGTACTTCAGCACCGACGGCGAGTCCTTCCTCGCCCAGCACACCCTGCGCGAACTGGCCAAGTCCCGTCCGCTGCGGGTGCTCTCCCCGCAGGACTTCGCGCACTGGCAGACCCACGGCTACGTGGTGGTCCGCGAGGCGGTGCCCGCCGAGCACGCCCGCCGGATGCTCGACTTCGCCTGGGAGTTCCAGGGCCTGGACCCGCACGACCCGGCCGGCTGGTTCACCGACCGGCCGTTCCGCTCCGACCTGGACCGGGAGCTGCACGTCCACGGCTTCGTCGAGGCGTACCACCACCAGCTGCAGTGGGACAGCCGGCAGGACCAGCGGGTCTACGACGCCTTCGTGGACGTCTGGGACTGCGAGGAGCTGTGGGTCACCCTGGACCGGCTCAACCTCAACCCGCCCAACCGCGGCAGCCGCGACCGGGCCCGCCTCGACCCCGTCGACCGCTGCTCCGACGACCGCGGCTCCGACGGGGTCGAGCTGCACTGGGACGTGGACACCTCCCTGGGCGTGCCGCCGCAGCGGGTGCAGGGGCTGATCGCGCTCAACGAGACCGCGCCGGACACCGGCGGCTTCCACTGCAGCCCGGAGCTGTTCCGCCGGTTCGAGCCGTGGCGGCTCGCCCAGCCGCCGGGCCGCGACCCGCTGCGCCCGGCCGTCGACCGCGCCGAGTTCCCGCTGGTCCGCCCCGAGCTGCACCCCGGCGACCTGCTGATCTGGAACGGCCTGCTGGCGCACGGCGTCGCCCCCAACCGCTCCGAGCGGGGCGTGCGCGCCGTGCAGTACCTGTCGATGGCGCCCGCCCTGGAGGAGCACGAGCGGCTGCGCAAGTCCCGCGTCGACGCCTGGCGCCACCTGCGCACCCCGCGCTGGGACCGCACCACGGGCGGCACCCCCGACGGCGCCCCGGTCCTGGACGAGTCCAAGCGCTACCCGACGGCGCGGCTCACCGAGCTCGGCAGCAGGCTGCTCGGCCTCAGCTCCTGGTACGAGCCGCTCGAACCGGCCCTGTCCTGGGCCGACCGGTGCACCGCGCCGCTGTGACCCGGCGGCTCCGGGCGCCGGGTCAGCCGTTGCCGGGCAGGGCGAGGGAAAGCGACTTCAGGGCGCCCAGCGGGTCGGGCCCGACGGGGGCGAGGACGACGCAGGTGGCCCCGGCCGCGTGGCGGGCGGCGATCGCGGCCCGGGCCTCGGCGGGGGTGCCGGTGACGGCGAGGGCGCGCACCCACTCGGCGGGCAGGGTGCGGGCGAACTGCGCGCCGTCGGCGCTGGCGGCGCGGTGGGCGCGGAACTCGGCGGCGAACGGGAGCGGGTCGACGTGCGGCGCCCAGTCGGGTTCGCCGATCGCGGCCAGCCCGGCCCGGACGCGGTCGACGGCGGCCCCGCCGTCCTCGTCGACGGCGGCGACGTCGTACGTGACCACCTCGGCGTCCCGGCGGCCGAGGTGGCGCAGCGAGGCGGCGACGTAGGCGGGGGCGGCGGGTTCGGCGAGCAGCAGGCCGTCGGCGACCTGCCCGGCCAGGGCCTGCGACCGGGGGCCGCGCACGCCCAGCAGCACGGGCGGCACCACCTCGGGGGTCTCGGTCAGCCGCACGCCGTGGCAGCGCACGTAGCGGCCGTCGGCGGGGCCGTCCTGGCCGCGCAGCAGGGTGCGCAGCGCGGTGGCGTACTCGCGCAGCAGGGTGAGCGGGCTGGCGGGCCAGGCGCCGCCGGCCTGTTCCATCCAGGCGCGCATGCCGTGGCCGACGCCCGCGGTGAGGCGGCCGGGGTGGAGCTGGGCGAGGGTGGCGAGTTCCATCGCGGCGAAGCAGGCGTTGCGGGCCCCGGCGGGCAGGATGCCGATGCCGACGGTGATCCGCTCGGTGGCGGCGAGCACGCTGGCGGCCTGGGCGACGCCGCCGCGCCAGCCGAGGTCCTCGACCACCCACAGTTCGTCGAAGCCGAGCTCCTCGGCGCGGCGCGCGTACGGGAGGAGCTGGTGCACGGGCAGGTCGCGGGGCAGCATGACGCCGACCCGGCCGGGGCGGGTGTCGGGGCTGGTCATGAGGGGTCTCCTTCGGGCTGCGCGGGCCTCCCGCACGAGGACCCGGACGGACTCATAAGATCATCTACCGCCCGGTCCCGTCGAGGCCAGCCCCGCTGGCCCGCCCCGTCAGCCCGTCGTGGCCACCGCCTCCGCGGGCCCGGCCGCCACCGGCCGGTCGGCGACGGCCACCGGGGTGCGGCGGTCCACCGACCAGGAGGCGGCGGCGATCGCGAAGCCGAGCAGCGACAGGCCCGCGCCGACCAGCGAGGGCGAGGTCAGGCCGAACCCGGCGTCGATGGCCAGGCCGCCGAGCCAGGCGCCCGTCGCGTTGGCCAGGTTGAAGGCGCCCTGCACGGTCGCGGAGGCCAGTGTGGGGGCGGTGCGCGCCTTCTGGATGACCAGGGTCTGCACGGTCGGGACGGTGGCGAAGCCCGCCGTGCCGATCAGCACCACCGTGGCGGCGGCCGACCAGCGGTTGTGCGCGGTGAGCGCGAACAGGCCGAGCGCTGCGGCCATCGCCAGGAAGGTCGCGCAGATCGACGGGCGCAGCGCCCGGTCGGCCGCGTAGCCGCCGATCACGTTGCCGATGGTCATGCCGACGCCGAACAGGGCGAGGACCAGGGTGACCGAGCCCTCGGCGAACCCGGCGACCTCGGTGAGGGTGGGGGTGATGTAGGTGTAGCAGGCGAACAGTCCGGCGCAGCCGAACACCACGGTGGCCAGGGCCAGCCAGAGCTGTCCGCTGCGGAAGGTGGCGAGTTCGCTGCGCAGCCCCGCGCCGGGGTGGCTGGGCAGGTGCGGGACGAAGCGGGCGATGGCGGCGGCGCCGAGCAGGCCGATCACCACCACGACGAGCATCGCGGCCCGCCAGCCGAGCTGCTGGCCGAGCAGGGTGGCGGCGGGCACGCCGAGGATGTTCGAGACCGTCAGCCCGGAGAACATCACCGACACGGCGCGGGCCCGCAGGTGCGGGGCGGCCATCTCGGCGGCGGCGACCGCCCCGGCGCCGAAGAACGCGCCGTGCGGCAGGCCGGTGATCAGCCGGGCCACCGCGAGGAAGGCGAAGTTCGGGGCGACGGCGCACAGCAGGTTGCCGAGGGTGAACAGCCCGGCGAGCCCGATCAGCACCGTCTTGCGCGGCAGCTTCGCGGCCACCGCGGTCAGCAGCGGCGCCCCGATCACCACGCCCAGCGCGTACAGCGAGATCAGCCAGCCGGTCTGCGGGATCGTCCGGTCCAGGCCGTGGGCGATCTGCGGGAGCAGCCCCATCGCGGAGAACTCGGTGGTGCCGATCGCGAACGCGGTGACGGCGAGGGCGACGAGCGCCAGTGGCATGCGGGTACTCCAGGCGGGCGGGGCGGGTCCGGCGGTGCACCGAGGCGGATGTCAACGTTGTCAGTGCCCGCCGAGTCTACCGGCCCCGCCGACGCCCGCTGCCCGCGGTCCGCCCACCGGGCGGTCAGTGCGGCGGCAGCAGGTCGCTCTCGCTGACGGTGTACGCCAGCGGCGGGTAGCGGAAGTCGCTCTCCGCGTTCTCGCGGCGCCGCAGCCGGTGGAACTCGCTGCGCTGCTCCTCGGTGGCGAGCGTCAACTCCCCCTGTCCGTCCGGGAGGTGCGGGCGCCCGTCGCGGAAGTCGAGCCTGGTCCGCGAGGTCCGGAAGGTCACCCCCAGCCACTCGTTGTCCACCGCCCGGGCGGGCGGGTCCAGCACGATCCGGTGCCGCAGCCGCCGGTTGGCCGCGACGGAGAACACCACGACGCCGTGGTGCAGCAGCGGCACCTCGAACTCACCGCCCCCGTCCTCCTTGGCCTGGACCCGCAGGGTGCGCGGCAGCACCGCCGCGGCGTCCCGGTAGCAGGAGAAGACGGCGATGGACGAGCCCTCGGCCAGGTCGAGGGCGAGGTCGCTGTGGGCGCCCATCCTGGTGTAGGCGCGGGTGTAGACCTCGGCGAGGGCGTTGTCGAACGCGTCCGGCAGCCCGGCGCGTTCGCGGACCTGCTCCGCCAGCCACGCGTGCACCGGCCGGAAGCGCTGCGCCGGGTGCGCGTACCGGGCGGTGGTGCGCACCAGCGGCACGCCGCCCGCCGCGTCCGGCCGCACCAGCACGGCGCTGCAGCGGCCCTTGCCGACCTCCTCCCAGCGGGTGGCCGCGGACAGCTCGGCGAACAGGTCCCGGCCGGTCGGCAGGTGGTGGGTGCGGACGTCCGCGGCGGGCTCAGGGGCGCGGGGCACGGTAGTCCCCCTCGTTCAGGCTGAACGGGAACCGCGCGCCGTAGTCGACGAAGGAGGTGCTGCGGTTCTCCTCGGCGTACCGGCGGCGCAGTTCGTCCGTCCCGGCCTCGGTGGGCGGCCCGAGTTCGACCGGCCCGTCGGCGGTCTTGAGGTACGTGCGGCCGTCCCGGTGGACGGCTTCGGCGTTCGAGCAGCGCACCACGTACCCGAGGCGGGTCGGGAGCAGGGCGGCGTCCAGCGCGGAGGGCCGGATCTCGTGGGTGTAGAGGCGGTTGGTGGAGAGCGGCAGGAGCAGGACCGAGCCGGGGTGCAGCGTCACCGTGAACTGCGCGGGCAGCGGGCCCGTTCCCGGTGGCGCGGGCTGCTCCTTGCGGCGGAAGCGCAGCCCGGTCAGCGCGCTGACGCCGTTCAGGCCGCGGTCGTCGGGGTCCGCCGGCAGCGGCGGCAGGGTGTCGAGCCGCTCGTCGTAGAAGGTGCAGAAGGCCATCAGGCCGTTGGCGGGCATGTCCTTGGTCTTGTCGGCGTGGGCCGAGATCCGGGCCTTGGACTGCTTGCGCCCGGCCGCGGCCGGGGTGTTGTGGTAGATCTGCGCGAGGACGTGGTTCAGCGGCGCGTGGCCCCGCAGGACGGTGGCGGCCTCCCGGTTCAGGGCCTCGACGATGCGGGTGTCGGTGGCACGGAAGCCCTCGGTGGGGCCGGAGAGGTTGGTGGAGCAGCGCAGCAGGCGGAAGTGCAGGTCGGCGCCGTCCGCGGTGACGGGCGTCAGGTAGATGCCGCTGCGGTGGGCCGTCCCGGGCTTGGTGGACTCGGTCAGCGACTGGAACGCGTGCTCGGTGCTGATCCGCCGGAAGTGGCCCTCGGCGGGGTCGAAGAACCGGCGGTAGTACACGCCGAGGGCCGGGCCGGGGCCGTCCTGGCCCCCCGGGCCGCCGACCCGCCGCGGTGCCCGGCCCGGGTCGGTGAGCACCCGGTCGGCGGCGCGCAGCAGGGCCGGGTCGGTCGCGGCCGCGTCGGGGTGCAGGTGGACGGTCCGCCCGGTGAGGTCGACCGCGCCGGAGGCCAGTTCCTCCGGCGTGACCACGGCGCCGAAGAAGTCGCCGACCGCCGCCTCCTCCTCCCGCGCCCGCCGGGGCACGACCAGCACGTGGCCGGAGTCGTCGAGGCGGGCCTCCGCCCGTTCTGCCGCGTCCATCGCACTGCACCTGCCGTTCGCTGCCGTTCGCTGTCGTTCACTGACTCCACCGAGGGGGGTGGGCGGGCTCAGGTGGAGTCCCGCACCACCAGTTGCGGTTCGAAGACCACCATCGGGCGGTCCACCGTCTCGCCGTTGATCCGGGCGATCAGCATCCGCGTCATCTCCCGGCCCATCTTCTCCAGCGGCTGGTGGACGGAGGTCAGCGGCGGGTCGGTGTGCACGGCGATGGGCGAGTCGTCGAAGCCGACCACCGCGACGTCCTCGGGGACGCGGCGCCCCTGCTCCTTCAGGACCCGCATCGCGCCGATCGCCATGCTGTCCGAGGCGGCGAAGACGGCGTCGAGTCCCGGGTCGCGCCGGAGCAGCTCCTGCATCGCGCGTGCCCCGGAGTCGGCGGAGAAGTCGCCGTGGGCGACCGGCCCGGCGGGCAGCGCGGCGGCGGCGAGCGCGTCGTGGAACCCCTGGAGGCGCTGCAGGCCGGGCCGGGTGTCCTGCGGGCCGGTGATGGTGGCGATCCGGCGGCGCCCCTGCCGGGCGAGGTGGCGGACGGCGCGTCGGGCGCCGTCGCGGTTGTCCACGTCCACGCAGCAGGGCGGGTCGAAGCCGATGGGGGCGCCGATGACCACGGTGGGGATGCCGCTCTCCTCCAGGTGGCGGGGCATCGGGTCGTTGCCGTGCAACGAGGTCAGTAGGACGCCGTCGACGTGCTGGGCCGTCAGGTAGCGCATCAGCTGCTCCTCCTCCGGCGCCGACTGGGCGATGGCGAGCAGCAGTTGGAGCCCCGTCCCGGCGAGCCCGCGCTTGATGCCGCGGACCAGGACGGAGAAGTAGGGCTCGTCCCAGACGGTGTCCTCGGAGACGCCCATCACCAGCGCGACGGTGTCGGTGCGGCGCCGCACCAGGCCCCGGGCCAGGTTGTTGGGCACGTAGCCGAGCTCGCCGATCGCCCGGAGCACCGCCTCCCGCGCCTTGCTGCTGACGTTCTCCGCCCCGTTGACCACCCGGGACGCGGTGCCCCGCCCGACGCCCGCCCGCGCGGCGACCGCCTCCAAGGTCGGCCGTCTGCCCTCCGCCGCCGTCCCTCTGCCGTCCATGCTCCCGCCCCCGTCCGTCCGAAGTCCCCTGCCGCGCCCCGCCGTCCGCCCCGCGGAGCCCGGCGGCGGGCCCGGACCCGCAGGCTACCGCCCCGCACCGCCACCGGGCCGGGTGTTCTCCGCCTCCGCGGCGCGGTGGGTGCTCCGGGCGGGGCGTGCTCAGCCGGCCGACAGGGCCCGGATGCGGCGGACCTCGGTCGCGACGCCGTCGAGTTCGGGGGGCAGTGCGGCGGGGGCGGCGGGCGGGACGGGGACGGGGCCGGGGTGGTCGAGGGCGTCGGCGGCCGCGGCGAGGGTGCGGGTGAGGGTGCGGGCCGCGGCGGGGGTGGCGGGGACGGGGGTCCCGTGGTCGCGGGCGACGGCGTACGCGGTGGCGGCGTCGGCGAGGCGTTCGGCGTGGACGGTCAGGCGCAGCCAGTCGGGTTCGGCGGGGGCGCCGGGGCGGAGTTCGGCGGCGGCGGTCTCGGCGGCGGCGCGGGCCTGGGCGAGGGCGCGGTAGGCGGTGCGGCGCAGTTCGGCGCGGCGGGCGGCGACGGCGTCGTCGGTGGGGCGGGCCCGGTCCTGGCGCTCGGTCAGCAGGACGTGGTCGAGGTAGCGCTGGGTGTGCCGCAGGGCGTGCGCGGCGCGCTGGCCGACCCGGGCCCGGGTGTCGGCGAGGCCGGGGAGGTGGCCGACCAGCAGGACGAGGACGCAGGCCAGCGTGGTGTCGGTGAGCCGCCCGGGGGCGGCGCCGCGGTCGCCGCCGGTGGTGACGAAGGCCAGCACGGTGACGGTGATGACGGCGGTCTGCGCGGCGAAGTGGCGCTGCGCGACGGGTATCAGCGCCCCGGTCGCGGCCACCGCGGCGACCGGCCACCACGGGTCGGGCAGCGCGGGCGCGAGCGCGGCGACCAGCAGGACCCCGGCGACCGTCCCGGCGAAGCGGTTGACGACCCGGGAGAACAGCGGACCCAGGTCGGGCTTGACCAGGAACGCGGCGGTGACCGGCAGCCAGTACCAGTGCCCGGCCCGCAGGCCGAGCGCGAGCGCCGCGCTGGCGGCCACGCACACCCCGACCCGCACCCCGTACGCCCGCCCGGCCCGTCCCCACGGGCGCACGCCCGGCACCGCTCCGGGGCGCCGCTGCGGCCGCACCCCCAGCACCCAGCCGGCCAGCCGGCGGCGCAGCCCGTGGCGGCGGGCCCGTTCGCGGGGCCCCGGGGGCTGCGGCGTCCCGCCGAAGGCGGTGGCGGCCTGCAGCACGGCCCGGTCGAAGGCCGCGGCCGCGGGCGTCTCGGCGGCGGGGACGGGCAGCGGGCCGGGGAGGCGGTCGGCGCGGACGGCGGCGGCGAGGCGGCGCGGGCCGGTGGCGAGCCGGGCGGGCAGCGGGCGGGCGTCGCGCAGCAGGGCGACGCCCGCCTCGCTGAGGGCGGACGCGGCGGCGAGCCGGGTGCGCAGGGTGCGGGTGTGCCGGTGGTCGGTGCGCAGCTGTTCCCCGGCCCGGTCGAGGGCGGCGGTGAGGCGGCGGCGGGCGGTCTCGGCGCGGTCGGTGCCGGTCGCGTCGAGGGCGTCGGCGAGGGCGTCGAAGACGGCGGCGACGGCCTGCCGTTCGGCGTGCAGGGGCCGCGGGTGGGTGGTGAGTTGGCGCAGCAGCAGGAGCCAGCCGGCGCCGGCCAGGTAGCAGGCGGCCTTGGCCCAGCCGGGCAGCGGGACGGGCATGCCGCAGCCGAGCACGGTCAGCACCATCAGCTGGACGGCCGCGGCGGAGGCGACCGGCCCGGTGACGCTGATCGCCCCGCAGAGCACGCCGACCGCACCCAGCAGCGGTACCGCCCACCAGCCGGTGGCGGCGCCCAGCAGCAGGCCGAGGGCTCCGGCGAGCGCGGGCACGGCCTGCTGGACGGCGCCGGTGCGCCGCCCGGCGGGACGGTCGTTGACGCCCGCGAACATCGCGCCGAGCCCGGCCAGCACGCCCTCGGCGGGCCGTCCGGCGGCGACGGCGAGCCCGAGCGGCACCGCCATCCCGGCCGCGCCGCGCACGGTCGCCGCCCAGGGCACGGGGCCGCGCTGCCAGCGCAGCGGGTGGGTGAGCCAGTCGGGTCGCGCTCGTCTGCTGTCCGTGGGGACCCCCTCCTCGTGTGCGTCCGTTCCCCTGCTCCGTCCGCAGCCTAGGTGTGGATCTTGTCGCGTCCGCTGCGCCCGCGTTACGCCGCGGTGACGACCGCCGACCGGGGCCGTTCCCGTCCTGACGTGCCACGCCGCCGAGCTGCGCGGAAGCTGCGGAAGCTGCCGGAACCGCGCAGCGCCGCGGAGTTGTCCACCGGCGGCCGGAAAACCGCGTGCCGAGCACCCGGAGCGCCGATTAGCCTCACCCTTCGAACTCGACCGGAACCGGACGAACGCGAAGAAGGTGGGCACCTGTGGGGCGCGAGGGCGGCGGCGGCCGCGGGTTGGGGCGCGGTTTCGCCTCGCTGTGGTCGGCGGCGGCGGTGTCCTCGCTGGGCGACGGGATCGTGTCGGCCGCGGCCCCGCTGCTGGTGACGTCACTGACCAGGGATCCGGTGCCGGTCGCCTTGGCGGTGTTCGTGCAGCAGCTCCCGTGGCTGCTGCTGGCCCCGGTCAGCGGGGTGCTGGTCGACCGGGTGGACCGCCGACGGCTGACGGTGGCGGCGAACGCGGCGCGCGCCGTGCTGACGGCGGTGCTGGCGGCCGCGGTGTACGCGGGCGCGGTGTCGCTGCCGCTGATCTACGCGATCGGCCTGCTGCTGGGCAGTTGCGCCGCGCTGGGCGACAACGCCTCCTCGGCGCTGCTGCCCGCCGTGGTCGACTCGGCGGACCTGCCGCGCGCCAACTCCCGGATGTTCGGCACCGAGTCGGTGCTCAACCGGCTCTGCGGGCCGCCGCTGGGCGCGGCCCTGTTCGGCGTGGCCGCGGGGCTGCCGCTGACGGTCGACGCCCTGAGCTTCGCCGGTGCCGCCGCCCTGGTCTCCACGCTGCGCCTGCTCCCCCGCCCGGAACCCCCAGCCCCCGCCCCCGTCCGACGGGCACCGCTGGGCCGCCAGTTCACCGACAGCGTGCGCTGGCTGTGGCAGCGGCCCGCGCTGCGGACGCTCACGCTGGCGCTGTGCCTGATGAACGTGACGCTGCTGGCGGCCTTCTCCGTCATGGTGCTGTACGCCCGCGAGCGCCTGGGCCTGTCGGGCTTCGGCTACGGCCTGCTGCTGACGGCCTCGGCGGTCGGCGGCCTGGCGGGGGCGCTGGTCGCCCCGCGCCTGCAGGCCCGGTTCTCCGCCTCGGTGCTGCTGCGGCTGGGCCTGGTGCTGGAGACGCTGACGCACGTCGGCCTGGCGCTGGCCGGCTCGCCGTGGGTCGCGGGCGCGGTGCTGGGCGTGTTCGGCGTGCACGGGGCGATCTGGGTGAGCGTGGACCGGACGCTGGTGCAGCGCGCCGTGCCGGACGAGCTGCGCGGCCGGGTCAACAACGCCTTCATGGCGCTGGCGGTCGGCGGTTCGGCCCTCGGCGCGCTGCTCGGCGGTCCGATCGCCCGGCTGCTCGGCCTGACCGGCCCGTTCTGGTTCTCCGCCGCCGTGATGACCGGCCTGACGCTGTTCGCCTGGCGCCCGTTCGGCCGCCGCCTCGACCAGGTCGCCCCCGCTCCCGCCCCGCTCCCCGCCACCGCCGTCGTCCCCGCCACCGCCACCGGTTGACCGCGCCCGCCGCCACCAGCGCGTCCTGCCGCCCGCGCCCCGGCCCGCTGCGGTATAACCCTGCTGGCAACGACGACGAAGGGCAGGTGGCGGGTGATCCGGCGGCGCGTACTGGTCTCGGGCACGGTGCAGGGCGTCTTCTTCCGCGACTCCTGCCGCCGGGCGGCCGCGGAGGCGGGCGTGGCGGGCTGGGTGCGCAACCTGCCGGACGGCCGGGTCGAGGCCGTCTTCGAGGGCGAGCCCGCCGCGGTCGACCTGATGGTCGCCTGGATGCGCCACGGCCCGTCCCGCGCGGTGGTCGAGCAGGTCGAGGTGCTGGAGGAGCAGCCGGAGGGCCTGCTGGTCTTCGCCGTCACCGCCTGACCGGTCGCGCCCGGGGCGGCGGCCCCCTCAGCCGTCCCCGGCTCCCTCCCCGCCCTCGTACGGCCACACGTCGTCGGGGAACACCCGGGCGAACCAGTGCGGTTGGACGTCCCGCAGGCGCAGGGTGCGCCAGCGGCGCGGGTCCTCGGGGAGGGGGACGCCGACCTCGACGTCCGGGCCGTGGGCGAACAGGCGTTCCTGGCAGACGCCGCAGGGGGCGAGCACCCAGAAGCCGCGGCCGCCGTCGACGGCGGTGACGCAGACCGAGGCGACCACCCTGCGGTCGAGCTTGAACGCCTCGCAGAGCGCGCCGGTCTCGTGGCACAGCTGGACCGCGCCGTTGGGGGCCTCGGGGGCGGTGCTGGTGAGCACGGTGCCGTCGTCCAGGCGCAGGGCCGCCGCGCCCGCCAGGTCCCGGCCCGGGAAGCGACGGCGGGTCAGTTCGATCGCGGCGTCCACGAGGGAACGGTCGATGGCCATGCCCGAACGCTACCGAACCGGCTCCGGGCGGCGAAAAGGGTTTGTGGCCGGTGGCCGACGGCGGACAGACTCCGGCCATGACGCACACGGACGATCAACTCACCGCGACCAAGCGGGACCTGAAGCTGTACCTGCAGGACGCCAGGGGCGCCCTGGTGTGGAAGCTCGACGGCCTGTCGGAGTACGACGTCCGCCGCCCGCTGACCCCGACCGGGACGAACCTGCTGGGGCTGGTGAAGCACCTGACGGGCGCGGAGGCGGCGTACTTCGGCGCCGCCTTCGACCGGCCGTTCGCGGACGGCCCGGGCCTGTGGGTGGCGGGTGCCGCCGAGCCGAACGCCGACCTGTGGGCGCGGCCGGAGGAGAGCCGGGAGGCGCTGCTCGACGGGTACCGCCGGGTCTGGGCGCACGCGGACGCCACCATCGACGACCTGCCGCTGGACGCGGTGGGCAGGGTTCCGTGGCCGCCGCACAGCGAGCTGACGCTGGGCCGGATCCTGCTGCACGTGGTCGCCGAGACCCACCGGCACGCGGGCCACGCCGACCTGGTCCGCGAACTCGTGGACGGCGCGACCGGCCTGCGCCCGAACGGCTCGGTCCTGCCCGAGGGCGACGCGGCCTGGTGGTCGGCCCACCGCGAACGGGTGGAGCGCGCCGCCCGGGAGGCCGCCGCCGCGGCCGGCGAGCGCCTGCCGGAGGACTGAGGCGGCCACCCGCCCGGGAGGCCGGGCCCGGTCGGCCGGGGGCCGCCGCCGGGGCGGGACCGCGCCGCTGGAATGATCTTCCCGACCGACCGCCACCGCCCCGCCCGCACCGGAGGACCAGCCCCGTGCCGACCGACCTCACCGAGGCCCTCGCCGCCCACCCGTACCCGGGCCGCGGCGTGCTGCGCTGCCGCACCGCCGACGGCGCCGACCTGGCCGCCTACTTCCTGACCGGCCGCAGCCCCGCCTCCCGCGCCCGCGCCCTGCGCGTCACCCCGGACGGCGCGCTGACCGTCGTCCCGACCGACGTCCGCGCGCACGACGACCTGCGGCACTACCCGGCGGTGCGGCGCAGCGGCGGGCGGGTGGTGTACGGCAACGGCGAGCAGGTCGCGACGGTCGCGGACCGCCTGGACGCGGGCCGGTCCCCGCTGGAGGCCCTGGACGGCCTGGACTACGAGCCGGACCCGCCGATCTTCACCCCGCGCCTGACCGTGGTCGCCGACGTCCGCCCGGGCGGCCCCGCCTGGTTCGGCGCGGCCCGCCGCAGCGCCGCGGCCCGCACCGCCACCGACCGCCTCTTCCTGCGCCTGGACGCCCTCGCACCCGGCGAGGGCGTGCTGCTGACCACCTACCGGGGTGCCCCGTCCGCGCCCGGCACCGGCGCGCCCTACCTGGAGGTCTCCACCCCGTACCCGGACGCCGCCGCGCTCCTCGACCGCCTGTGGTCCGCCCTCCCGGCCGAGTACCGGGTCGCCGCCGCGGTCTTCGCCCCGTCCGCCTTCCCGGAGGTCCTGCTCCGGCACGCCACCGACTGAGCCCGGCCCCCGGCCGGGTCCGCCGGTCACTGGACGAACGGCCACCGGGCCACCCACGATGGCGGTATGACGGACCGTCAGCCCGAGGAGCCGCCGGAAGCGGGCCGCCGCCGCGGACGCCCCGACTGGGGAGCGGTGGCGGCCCTGTCGGGCGTGGCCGCGGCCCTGGTGGCCCTGCTCGCCTACCTGCTGCCCCCGGACCCGCCCCGCCCCGGGCCCGCCCCCGCCCCGGTCGTGGACTCCTCGGCGGAGCCCGCCCCGGAACGCACCACCCCGAGCCCGCGCCGCTCCCCCGCCCCGACGCCCACGCCCACGCCGTCCGACTCACCCTCCCCGGAGCCGGAGCCGGAGCCGGACGCCGAACCGGACCCGTCTCCCACCGCCGAGGCCCCCGTCCACCTGCCCCCCGTGCCCCCGGCCGGGTGCCGCGAGGCCGCCGCCGCCGTCGCCGCCTACCGCCGCGACGCCGGTTCCACCCGCGGCTCGCAGGCCGACGCCGCGAACCTCGCCTACCAGGGCCTGATGCGCGCGGGCACCGACGCGGACCCGCCCGTCCGCCCGACGATCGTCCGCCTGGCCCAGGAGTTCCAGGAGCTGGGCTTCCGCCTGAACGGCATGGTGATGGCCGACCCGAACGAGGTGGTGACCGACATCAACGCCGACCTCGCCACCCTGGACCGCCAGTGCGGGAGCGGCTCCTGACGGGGCGGGAACGACGGCCGCCCGCCCGCGGGGAGCGGGCGGGCGGCCGGGCGGGCGGGGCGGACCGGGACGTCAGCTGTCGAAGCCGAGGCCGAGCCGGTCCATGGTCTTGAGCCAGAGGTTGCGGCGGCCGGCGTTGCGGTCGGCGCGGTCCAGCGACCACTTGGTGAGGCCGATCCCGGCCCAGCGGACGGGTTCGGGCGGGAAGGGCAGCGGCTTGCGGCGCACCATCTCCAGGGCGGTGCGCTCGGTGCGGGCCCCGGCGAGCAGGTCGAGCATCACCTCGGCGCCGAAGCGGGTCGCGCCGACGCCCAGGCCGGTGTAGCCCGCGGCGAGGGCGACCTTGCCGTGGTGGGCGGTGTCGAAGAAGGCGGAGAACCGGGTGCAGGTGTCGATGGCGCCGCCCCAGGCGTGGGTGAAGCGCAGGCCCTCCAGCTGCGGGAAGGTCCGGAAGAAGTGCCGGGCGAGGGTCTGGTAGGTCTGCGGCCGGTGGTCGTACTCGGCGCGGACCTTGGCCCCGTAGTGGTAGATCGCGTCGTAGCCGCCCCACAGGATCCGGTTGTCGGCGGACAGCCGGTAGTAGTGGAACTGGTTGGCGCTGTCGCCGATGCCCTGGCGGCCCTGCCAGCCGATCGCGGCGAGCTGTTCGGCGCTGAGCGGTTCGGTCATCAGCGCGTAGTCGTAGACCGGCACGGTGTACGGGCGGATCCGCTTGACCAGGGACGGGAAGACGTTGGTGCCGAGGGCGACCTGGCGGGCGAACACCCGGCCGTAGGGGGTGCGCACGGCCATGCCGGGGCCGGACTCGGCGAGGTCGAGCGCCTTGGTGTGCTCGAAGATCCGCACGCCGAGCCGCTCGCAGGCCCGCTTGAGGCCCCAGGCGAGCTTGGCGGGGTGGAGCATCGCCACGCCGTCCTTGTCCCAGAGCGCGCCGAGGTAGGTCGGGGAGGCGACCTGGGCCCGGACGGCGTCGGCGTCCAGGAACTCGTAGTCGCCGTACTGCTTGGCGGTCTCGTGGAACGCGGCGAGCTCCTCGACCTGGTGGGGCTCGGTGGCGACGTCGAGTTCGCCGGTGCGCTCCCAGTCGCAGTCGATCGCGTGCGTCGCCACCGCGTCCTCGATGGCCTGCAGGTTGCGGGCGCCGAGCTGTTCGAGTGCGGCCAGTTCGTCGGGCCAGCGCTCCAGGCCGTTGCCGAGGCCGTGGGTGAGGCTGGCGGCGCAGAAGCCGCCGTTGCGGCCGGAGGCGGCCCAGCCGGTCTGTTCGGCCTCGATCAGGACCACGTCGCGTCCGGGGTCCCGCTCCTTGGCGATCAGCGCGGTCCACAGGCCGCTGTAGCCGCCGCCGACGACCAGCAGGTCGCAGCGGACGTCGCCGGTGAGGGCGGAGTTCGCCTCCGGGCGGCCCGGGTCCTCCAGCCAGAACGGGGTGGGTTTGGCGTCCCGCAGTGCGTGTACGGGGTCCATGCTCTCGGTTCCTTGCCTAGGGAGGGTGCGGCCCGGCCGTGAGGGCGGCCGGGCCGTCGGGTGCTTCGGGGGCGTCAGGCCCCGGCCGCGTCCGGGCCGAGGTTGACGGTGTAGACCTTGCGGAGCGTCTCGTGGACGGTCCAGGTGGTCCGGTCGCCCTCGCGGAGCACCGCGAGGTCGCCGGGACCGAGTTCCAGGACCGGCCCGTCCTGGAACTCGACGGTGGCCCGGCCGCTGAGGACGACGAACACCTCGTCGGCCTCGGTGTCGGTGACCACGCCGGGGGTGATCTGCCAGATCCCGTGGACCTGGCGCCCGTCGGCGGACTCCCGGACCACCTTGCCGGTGACCTCGGGCGTGCCGGAGATGATCTGCCCGGGGTCGAGCGGTTCGGGCTCCAGTTCGGCGTCCGGAACGTGCAGGGCGAAGCTGTTGATCATGCTTCGACGCTATCGGCTCCGGCCCCGTCGGCGGCCCTGTCACCCTGTGCCGAGTCCGGCCGCCACCCTGACAGCCCGTACGCCTCGTACGGGCCGGGCTCCCCGGCGTCCCGGCCGTTCGCGGCGGCCCGGTCGGCGGCGGCCGAGGCCCGGGCGGCCTTGCGGGCGGCGAGCAGCGGGTAGAGCAGCAGGGAGGCGCCGACCACGATCAGCGAGTAGACGACGGCCTTGGTGCCCTCCTCGTTGTACTGCTCCAGGGCGGCCCAGACGCTGACGCCGCTCAGGCAGAGGGCGATCAGGCCGACGCTCCACCAGCCGCCGGGGATCTTGTAGGGGCGCTCCAGGTGGGGTTCGCGGATGCGCAGCGCGATCAGCGCGGCGACCTCCAGCAGGATGCCGATGTTGGTGAGGAAGACGTCGTAGATCACCAGGCTCTGGAAGCTGGAGAAGCAGAACAGCGCGTAGACCACGGAGGAGCCGACGATCGAGGCGATCGGCATCTTGTAGCGCCTGCTCTCCTTGGAGACCCACTGGGGCAGGTAGCCGTCGTGCGAGAGCGAGGAGGGCAGCCGGGAGTAGGAGGCGAGCAGCGCGGAGAACATCGCGACCGAGGCGAACAGGCCGCCGATGGTGACGACGTACTGCAGCCAGGGCCCGGCCAGTTCGCCCGCGATGTCCGGGAGGGCGCCGTCCTCCCACTTCTTCCAGCCGTTCTCGCCGTCCGGGCCGACCGCGAGGGAGGCCAGCGAGGGCAGCAGGTAGCCGACGACGATCAGCAGGACGGACCAGAACAGCGCCTTGGGCAGGTGCTTCCTCGGGTTCTCCATCTCGCCGGCGACGGTGGAGACGGAGTCCCAGCCGGAGTAGTTCCACATCACGATGAACAGGCCCGCGCCGAAGGCGTTCCAGGTGGACTGGCCCTGTTCGGCCGTCATCGAGGAGACCGGGTTGATGCCGTCGCTGAGCAGGTGGTAGCCGCCGATGGCGGTGAGGATCAGCATCGGGGTCAGGCAGACGACCGCGAAGGCCACCGAGGAGTCGCCGACCCAGCCCGCGCCCATCAGGTTGAGCAGGGTGAAGACCACGATGACGCCGACGCAGATCAGCCAGTTCACGTCGACCTGGACCGGGCCGGCCTCGAACAGCACGTGCTGCCCCGGGGCGACGGCGCTGATCAGGCTCGACAGGTAGGAGGTGAACATGACCGGGTACAGCGCCATGTCGACGAAGCTGCAGACCCACTGCAGCAGGCCCTGCTGGAAGGCCCAGAACCGGCCGAGGCCGCGCTTGACCCAGTGGTAGTAGCCGCCCTCGACGGGGATGGCGGTGCCGAGCTCGGCGCAGACCAGGGCGTGCGGCACGCTGTAGATCAGCGGGGCGACCAGGATGAGCAGGATGCCCATGCCGGGGCCGGAGGTCGAGAACAGCGGCTCGATGCCGTAGGCACCGCCGGAGACGCTGAAGAAGATCAGGGCAACCAGCGGGACCAGGCTCACGCGCTTGGGCGTCGCCCACCGGTTCTCCGGCGGGGCCACGGGGATGGCGGTCATTTTCACCTTGGCAATCGGGGTCGGCACGGATGTGTCGTGGTGTCGAAGGCACGAGTCTGGTCGCCCCATTGACATAGGACAATCATTCAATCTGTCAGGCGTCCTGTTGCGCCCCTGACACAGTGCCTGGCTCCGGCCACACCCCGTCAGGGCCGCAACGTGCCAGGTCAGACCGCTCTCCCCGGCCGCGCACCGGACCGGCGGCGATCACCGGCCGCCCGCGCCTCCCACAACCGGGCGGGCGGCGCCGGTAGCGTTCTTCGGGCCATGCCCACCATCGACGACCACTCCCCCTCCGGCCGCGTCCGGCCCTTCCTGACCCGGATCGTCCGGCTCTCGCCCTTCCTGCTGATCGCCCTGTCGGCGGCGGCGGACGCGGAGACCCCCGCCGGACAGCGCTACGACCGGTTCGTGGCGGCCGCACCCGCCCTCGCCGCGGCGACCTGGGGCTCCTTCGGGACGCTGGTGATCGGCGTGCTCTCGGTGGTCACGGAGGTGGTGCTGGCGCTGCTCCGGGACGGGGAGGTCGGCGCCTCGGCGGCCTCGGTGATCGCCGCGACCGTCACCGTCACCCTGGCCGCCTCGTACACCTCCGGGATGCGGGTGCGCCGCGAACGCGACCTGGCGCTGGTGCGCTCGGTGGCGCGGACGGCGCAGCAGGTGGTGCTGCGCCCGCTGCCGGACCGGATCGGCGACGTCGGCCTGGCGCTGTACTACAACGCGGCGGCCGAGCAGGCGCAGATCGGCGGCGACCTGTACGAGGCGGTGCGCACGCCGTTCGGGGTCCGGATCATCCTGGGCGACGTCCAGGGCAAGGGCCTGCCCGCGGTGGAGATGGCGGCCGCGCTGCTCGGCTCGTTCCGGGAGGCCGCGTACGACGCGAAGGACCTGCCCGCGCTGGCGAGCCGGCTGGAGATCGGCCTGCAGCGGTACGCCGAGCGCGCCTCCTCGCCGGACGCGGCGGAGCGCTTCGCCACCGCCGTGCTGCTGGAGGTCCCGGAGGACCGGCCGGAGGCGTACCTGCTCAACTGCGGCCACCCGCCGCCGGTGCTGCTGCGCGCGGACGGGACGGTGCGGCCGGTCGAGCCGCGGGTGCCGCTGCCGCCGCTGAACCTGTCGGCGCTGGTGGCCAGCGAGTACCACCCGCAGACCCTCCCGTTCGGGCCCGGTGACCGGGTGCTGCTGTACACCGACGGCGTCAGCGAGACCCGGGACCGGCGCGGCGAGTTCTACCCGCTGACCGAACGGCTGGCCCGCTGGACCGCCGATCCGGACGTCGCGCTCCTGGAGAACCTCCGCCGCGACCTGCGCCGCTACGCGGGCGGACCGGCCGACGACGACGTGGCGGCGCTGCTCGCGGCCCGCCTGGGAGCACCCGCGGGCGGGGCCACGGAGGCGTCCACCACCTGAGTGAGTGTCAGGGGCCGTACGGGGGCGGCCGGGGCGGAGCCGGTCAGGTGGGCGTGGCCGTGGCCCTCCACCAGCCACCGGCCCGTCCGCCCGGCACGGGCCGTCGTCGGCGGGGCGTTCCCCGCGCTCCCGCGGCCGGACGAGCGCGTTCACGCCCCCTCCCTGCCCGGGCGCCCCGGCGGGTGGACCTCCCGCGACCGGACGGTAACCTCGGGGCCGTCGGCCGTGGGGCCGTACCGCTGACGCCGTTGTCGAAGGAGCCGCCGGTGTCCGAGAACCGTACGACGCTGCCGCTGCGGATCGCCGTGTTCGGCGCGGGCAGCATCGGCTGCCGACTGGGCGGGGCGCTGGCCGCCCGGGCCGACGTGACGCTGATCGGGCGGCCCGCCGCGATGGCCGAGCTGGACCGGGCGGGCCTGACCCTGACCGGTCCCGGCGACCGCCGCCTGCACGCCCGGCCGCGCACCGCCGTGGACGCCGCGGCCGCGGCGGGCGCCGACTACGTGCTGGTGACCGTCAAGTCCGCGGACACCGCGGCCGCGGCCCGGCTGCTCGACCCGCACCTGGACGGGCGCAGCACCGTCGTCAGCTTCCAGAACGGCCTGCACAACGCGCGGGTGCTGCGCGAGGCGCTGCCCGGCCGGACGGTGCTGGCCGGGATGGTGCCGTACAACGTGGTGCGCACCGGTCCGGCCTCCTTCCACCAGGGCACCGGCGGCGCGCTGATGCTCGAACGGGCGTCCGCCGCGCGGCGGTTCGCCGACGCGGCGGCGGCCGCCGGGCTGCCGGTCGGGCTGCGCGCGGACATGCCGCGGGTGCAGGCGGCGAAGCTGCTGATGAACCTCAACAACGCCGTCAACGCGCTCTCCGGCCTGCCGCTGCGCGAACAGCTCGGCAGCCGCCCGTACCGGCTGGTGCTGGCCCGCTGCCAGCGCGAGGCGCTGGCGGTGTTCGCGGCGGCGGGGCTGGCCCCGGCCCGGCTGACGCCCGTGCCGCCGCAGTGGATGCCGTCCGTGCTGGGCCTGCCCGACGCGGTGTTCCGCCGGGTCGCGGCGGCGAGCCTGCGGGTGGACGCCCGGGCCCGCTCCTCGATGTGGGAGGACCTGCAGCGCTCCCGCCCCACCGAGATCGGCGAACTGCAGGGCGAGGTCGTCGCGTTGGCCGAACGCCACGGTCTGTCCGCCCCCGCCAACCGCCGCCTGCTCGACCTGGTCCGCGCGGCCGAGGAGGCCACCGCACCGCCCGCCTGGTCCGGCCCGGCCCTGCTCGCGGCCCTCGACGAGCAGCCCTGACGCCCGCCCCGGCGCCCGCCCCGGGGTCCTTCCGGCTACGAGGAGTTGACGCACCGCCATGACCCCGCAGTGGGCCACCCACGGCATCGACCTGCTGCCCGACTCGGTGCGCAAGCGCTTCCGGCCGGACGCGAACGGCGAACCGGACCGGGAGTGGCGGGCCCTGACCCTGCTCGACCGGTACGCCCCGGGGCTGGCCCCGCGGCCGCTCGACCGCGCCGACGGCGTCGTCACCATGTCCCGCCTGCCGGGCACCCAGCTGCGCGGCAGCGCCCTGACCGACGCCCACCTGGACGCGCTGGCCCGGGCCGTGCTGCGCCTGCACCGCGCCGTACCGGCCGGGACCGCCGCCCGCCTGCCGGTCCGGCGCTGGGACGTCCGGGAGTCCGCCGCGGCGATCCGCACCCGGGCCGCAGCCTGCGCCGCCCACCCGGCCCCCGAGGTCGGCCGCGCCCTCGCGGCGGGCCTGCGCTGGCTGGACGGCGCCGGGACCGCCCTGCGGGAGGACCGGACGGTGCCCCCGGTGCTGGGACAGGCCGACGGCAACCTCGCCAACTTCCTCTGGGACGGCACGGACGTCCGGCTGGTCGACTTCGAGGACTCCGGCCGCTCCGACCACCCCTACGAACTGGCCGAGATGGTCGAGCACGTCTCCACCTGGGTGGACACCGACCTGGACGCCGAGTCCTTCCTGTCCCGCTTCTCCCTCTCCCCCGCCGAGGCGCAGCGCCTGCTGGCGTGCCGCCGCCTGTTCGCCCTGCTCTGGCTGGTCTTCCTCACCGCCGATCCCGCGACCGAGGCCCGCAACCCGCCCGGCACCGGCCACCGCCAGGCCCTGCGCCTGCTCGCCCTGCTCGGCTGAGCCCCTCCCTGCCCGGCCGGACGGTCCCCTGCCCGGCCGGGCGGAACGCCCCCCGCGCCCCTGGCGACCCGTCAGGCCGGGAGGCTCTTCTCCAGCACCACGGACGTGTACCGCACCGTCATGCCGACCTTGAGGTACAGGTCGAGCGCACCCGTCCCGGAGTGCGTCCACAGCGTGCAGTGGCTCAGCCCGGCCTCCCGGCAGGCCAGGAAGGTGTGGTGGAGCAGGTGGCGGGCGATGCCGCGGTGGCGGTGGTCGCGGTCGACGGCGAGGCTGTCCACGTAGCCGTCGCCGGTGCCGGGCTGGTCGAGGGCCAGGGCGACGCCGACCACCCGGCCGTCGGCGTCGGAGACGGCGAGCGGTGAGCGTCCGGGGGCGAAGGTCTCGCGGTGGACGGCGTGTTCGGCCCACTCGGCGAAGGACATCCGGCGCGCCCTCCAGTCCGCGAACGCCTCCTCGACCACCCGGTGCGCCTCGTGCTCGTCCCACGCGTCGCCGCCCCGGAACGGGCGGATGGTGACGCCCTCGGGGCCGGGTCCGAGCTCGGCGGGCCCGGGCAGCCCGTCGAGGGCGATCTCCAGCAGCCAACTGGCGCCCTTCGGCCGGTACCCGTAGGTGCGCAGCATCGCGAGGCCCGTGGCGTCCCGGTCGGCGACGACCTGGACGAGCTTGCCCACGCCCTGCTCGACGGCCCGGCTCTCCGTCCACCCCAGCAGGGCGGTGCCCAGGCGGCGGCCCCGGTGCGCGGGGTGGACGCGGCACTCGCAGCGCCGGTCGCTCCACGCCCAGGCGGCCGGGCGGCCGTCCGGCCCGTGCACCAGCAGCGTGTCGACGGCGGGGTCGAACCCAGGCCGGGCCAGGACCGCGGTGAGCTCACCGGGGTCGACCCCGGCCACCGCACTGCCGTGCAGGTCCCGTTCGCAGGTGTTCACCAGGTCGAGGACGGCGGGCAGGTCGACGGACGGGTCGAGCGGACGGGCGGTGTACCCGGCGGGCAGCTGGGCCTGGGCCATGGACGGGGTCCTTCCTCGCGGCGGGGGCGGGGCACGGTGACCGACCGGCCGGCCGGTCCACCGTCCGCCTCCCGGTCAGCCTGCGGTGAACGTGCGCAGCAGCGCGGGCAGTTGGCGCATCTCGGAGAAGAGCACGGTACCGTCCGCACCCCCGTCCCCGCCCTCCCCGAACGCGCCGTCCCCGCGTTCGCCGCCGGTGAGCGCCCCGCCGGTGGGTCCCGCGGTGTAGCCGAGGCGGCGCATCCCGGCGGCCCGGGCGGCCCGGAGTCCGGCGGGGCTGTCCTCGACGACGGCGCAGACCTCGGGGGCGTACCCGCTCCGGGCGGCGGCGTGCAGGAAGACGTCGGGGAAGGGCTTCCCGCGGGCGACCTCCTCGGCGCTGAAGATCCGTCCGGCGAAGCGCTCGTGCAGTCCGGTGCGGCCGAGGGTGTGCCGCATCTTGGCGTGGCTGCCGCTGGAGGCGACGCAGTACGGCAGGCCGAGCGCGTCGAGGGCGTCCAGGGCCTCCACGATGCCGTCCACGGGGGTGAGTTCGGCGTCCACCAGTTCGCGGTGGCGCCGTTCGAAGCGGTGCTCCCACTCGAGGGCCGCGGCGGGGCCGAGGCGTTCGCCGACCTGCTGCCAGATCGCGGCGTGACTGCGTCCGATGAACCGCTGCACCACCTCGTCCGCATCGAGCGGCCAGCCGAGTTGCGCGCCGATCTCCACCTGCACGCGCACGGCGATCCGCTCGCTGTCGACCAGCACGCCGTCGCAGTCGAATATCACCAGTTCAACGGGTTTGCCCGGGCGGTTCGCGGTGGTCATTGCGGCAGCCTAGTACGGCAGCTGCCGATCGTCGCCGGCGCGACCGGCGCGACCGGCGCGACGGGGGCGGCGTCGGGCCGGGCCCGGGCCGGACTGCGGCTGGGCCGTGCGTTCCGGTGGGCGGGTGCGTTCGCTCAACGTTTGACGCACCCGGGGCCCGGGCGGACGCTGGTTCCAACAGGAGGTGGTTCCCATGTCGTCACCCTCCGTCCCCCCGCCCCCGCTCACCGTCGTCCAGCCGGGCACCGGTGACGAGGGCTTCCTCGGTTCCATCGGGGTCGCGTTCAAGCTCTGGGGTTCCGACACCGGTGGCGCGGTCTCCGTGGTCGAGCACCCGTTCCCGGTCGGGGCGCTGGTGCCGCCGCACCTGCACACCCGCGAGGACGAGTACTCGATCGTGACCGAGGGCGAGATCGGTTTCCGCTCCGGCGACCGTGAGGTCGTCCTCGGCAGCGGCGGCTACATCACCAAGCCCCGGGGCGAGCTGCACACGATGTGGAACGCCGGTTCCACCCCGGCGCGGATGATCGAGATCATCAGCCCGGCCGGGTTCGAGCACTGCTTCCGCGAGATCGCGGAGATGACGGCCGCCGGGCAGCCGGACCCCGCGGCCGTGGCCGAGCTCGCCCACCGGTACGGACTGGAGTTCGGGCAGCCGGACTGGCTGCCGGGCGTCATCGAACGCTACGGGCTGACGCCGCCGCCCGGACCGGAGTAGCAGGGGCGGGGGCGCGCGGGTCCGCCCGCGGAGGAATCGGCTGGTCACCGCCGTGGGCCGTGCCCTAGCCTCGCGGCCGTGAGCACCGACATGTACGGCTGCATCGAGGTCAGGGACCCGAACGCCGACGACGACTGGTTCGAGTGGGAGCCGTGGCAGCGGTGCATGGACCTGTACCCGCTGTACGGCGGTGGGCGCGACTACGACGCGTTCGCGCTGCTGTTCGGGGTGCGCAACCACCAGGGCTGGGAGCCGCTCGCCGGGCACCGCGGGCTGCCGGCCGACGTCTCGGCGGCGATGCGGGCGGACTTCGAGGAGGCCGCCCGCCTGGACGCGGCCACGCACAGCCCGACGTGGGTGAGCTGGGCGGAGCTGGCCCGGATCGACCTGACGGCGTCGCCCGCGGGCCTGCGGGGAGTGGTCGTGCTACCTGGCCCGCACCCGCACCTGGAGAGCTGGTTCTGGGTCGGCGAACAGTGGAACTCGGAAGAGCTGCTGCAGCGGATGGGGCCCCACGTCGACGGCCGGAGCCCGGCGGAACTGCCCTACGGCACGTGGACGGTGGGCACCACCCAGGTGACGTACCGCCCGTTCACCCTCGGGGACGCGCTCGGGCCGGGCACCGGCTGGGAGCACGTGTTCGCCGTCATGGCAGCACTGGCCGGCCGCTTCGGCGACGACGGGGTCAGGCTCGTGGTGTACTTCGACTGACGGCGCGTCGCCCCGGGGGCGGGGCCGGGCCCCCGGCGCGGGGCCGTGACCGTCGCACGGACCGCCGGCCCCTCCTCCCGGTCCGCGGGGAGAACGGGCAGAATCGAGGCTCCGGCTCCTCCCCGCAGCAGCTCAGGTAACCGCCTTGTCCGCAGAACACGCGACCTTCTCCGTCCACCGGGCGCTCCCGCAGGTGGAGCTCCTGGACGCCCACTACGTCGACCACGCCTTCGGTCGGCACACCCACGACACCTACGTGGTCGCGGCCATCACCGCGGGCGTGGAGGAGTTCCACTACGGCGGCGGGATCGAGCGGGCCGGTGCGGGGACGGTCGCGCTCGTCAACCCGGAGGTGGTGGTGACCGGTCACGCCGGGGTGCCGGAGGGCTGGGGCTACCGCGTGCTCTACCCCGCGGTGGAGAGCGTGCTCGACGTCGCCGCCGACCTGCGGCCGGTCGGTGCCGGTACGCCCGCCTTCACCACCGCCGTCGCCCACGACGACGAGCTGGCCCGGCTGGTCCACGCGGTGCACGGGGCCGTCGGGCGGGACGACGCGCTGGCCGCCTCCACCGCCTTCCGGCTGCTGGTGGCGCGCCTGCTGCGCACCCACGCCGCGCCCCGCACCGCCCAGCGGGTGGGCTCCGCCGGGGCGCTCGCCGTGGTCCGGGCCCGCGAACTGCTCCGGGCCCGGCTCGTCGACCCGCCCGGCCTGGAGGAGCTGGCCGCGGCGGTCGGTGCCCGGCCCTTCCCGCTGCTGCGCGCCTTCCGCGACGCCCACGGGCTGCCGCCGCACGCCTGGCTGAACCAGCAGCGGGTGGCCGCGGCCCGGTCGCTGCTGCGTCGCGGCGTGCCGCCGGCCGAGGTGGCCGTCGCGGTCGGCTTCGTCGACCAGGCGCACCTGTCACGCCACTTCCGCCGCAGCGTCGGCGTCCCGCCGGGTGCCTACCGCCGGGCGGTGCAGGAACGTACAAGACCCCCGCGGCCCGCTCCCGGCACCGTGGGGGCATGACAGTCACCACTCAACCGTCCTGCGCCGACGGGCGCGCGGCCCGGCCCGCCCGGGCGGTGCTCCGGGACTCCCTCACCGTCGGGGTCGGCGTCGGGGTCTCCGGGGTCGCCTTCGGTGCGGCCGGGGCCGGTGCCCACCTGACGGTGGCCCAGACCTGTGCGCTCAGCCTGCTGGTCTTCACCGGGGCCAGCCAGTTCGCGCTGGTCGCCGCGCTCGCGGCGGGCGCCGCTCCGGTCGCCGCCGTGGCCGGGGCGCTCTTCCTCGGCATCCGCAACGCCTTCTACGGGATGCGGCTGGCCGAGCGGCTGCGGCTGCCGGTCGCGCTGCGTCCGCTGGCCGCTCAGCTCGTCATCGACGAGACCGCCGCCGTGACCCTCGCCCAGCCGGACCGGCGGGCCGCGCGCCTCGGCTTCACCGCCACCGGGGTCTGCCTGTTCGCGCTGTGGAACCTGACCACCCTGCTCGGCGCGCTCGGCGCGGGCGCCGTGGGAGATCCGGCCCGCTACGGGCTGGACGCCGCCGGACCGGCCGTCTTCCTGGCCCTGCTGGCGCCCCGGCTGCGCGATCCGCGCGAGCGCCGGGTGGCCGTCGCCGCGGTGGTGCTGGTCCTGGCGGGGACGCCGCTGCTGCCCACGGGCGTTCCGGTGCTGCTGGCGCTGGCGGCCGTGCCGCTGGCCGCCGTGCCGCTGGTCGGCCCGGCGGGGCGGGGGAGGTCGGGCCGGTGACCGTCTGGATCGCGGTGCTGGCGACCGCCGCCGGTTGCTACCTGCTGAAGCTGCTGGGCCTGTGCGTCCCGGCCCGTCTGCTGGACCGTCCGGCGGTGCGCGCCTTCTCCGTGCTGGCGCCGGTGGCCCTGCTCGCCGCCCTGACGGCGCAGCAGACCCTCGCCCACGGGCACCTGCTCGGCGTCGACGCCCGGCTCGCCGGGCTGGCCGCCGCCGGGGTGGCGCTGTGGCGGCGGGCCCCGTTCCTGGTGGTGGTGCTCGCCGCGGTCGTCGTCACCGCCCTGGTCCGGCTGGCCTGAGCCGGTGGCGGCCGGTGTGCCCGGCGCGCAGCCGGGCCCGGGCGGACGACAGCAGCAGCTCCGGAGCCTGCGGACGCTCGCCGACGGGCAACTGCGCGTCCACCCGACGCGGACATCCGCGCGGACGCCGGGGGTCCTGGCCGCCCTCCCCGCCCTCGACCCCCTGCCGCCGGTCCGAGGGCGCTGTCGGCAGGGCCCGGCATGATGCCCCGTCATGGACATCGACGAGTTCTGGGCCCTGATCGAGCGGGCCCGCGTCCCGGGGGCGGACACCGGCCCCGACGAGGGCGCGGCCGTCGCCGGGCGGGCGGCCGCGCTGCTGGCGCGGCGGCCGGTCGCGGAGATCCGCGCGGCGGGCCTGCTCCTGGACGGACTGCTGGCCGACTCCTACCGCGCCCCGCTGTGGGGTGCCGCGTACCTGCTCAACGGCGGCTGTTCGGACGACGGGTTCGACTACTTCCGCGGCTGGCTGCTCGTCCAGGGCCGGGAGGTCTTCGAGCGGGTGGTGGCCGGTCCCGACCTGCTGGCCGGGCTCCCGGTGGTGCGCGCCGCCGTCGCGGCGGGGGTCGACCTCGAGTGCGAGGAGGCCCTCGGCATCGCCTGGCACGCCCACCGCGCGGCCACCGGGGCCGACCTGCCGCTGCCCGGATCGCCGGTCCGGCTACCGGATTTGGATCCGGGATGGGACTTCGGCTTCGATGACCACGACGAACTGTCCCGCCGCCTGCCCGGGTTGGCCCGACTCTGCAGCGAGGAAACCCCGTGACCGAGACGACCCTCGACACCTCCGCCGCCCCCGGACCCGCCGACGACGGCGCCGTGCCCGCCCCGGAGGACCTGGCGGCGCTGGTCGACGTGCTGCTCGCCGAGGCCGGCCCGGGCGCCGACCGCGCGGAGCTGACGGAGGCGGCCCGGGCCGCGTTCGCGGCGGAGCGTCCGCGCCCGCTGGCGGACGCCTGGTGGCTGGCGGTGCCCGGGGAGGGCTACCTGGCGGCGTTCGAGGCGCTGGGGCTGCACGACCGCGTCCCGGTGACGGTGCGCGGCGGCGAGGCCGCGCAGGGGGACGACACGAAGCGGGTGGACGGGGCGGCGGTGCACCGGGTCTTCGTGACGCCGGAGTACGCGGGCTGGCGGCTGGTCTTCGCGGAGTCGCCGCTCGGCAGTTGCGCCTGGTGGCCGACCACGGTGGTGGAGACGCTGAGCGCGGCCTGCGGGCGGGCGCAGCTGTTCTACGAGGACCCGCACGCGGACGCGATGATCTGGATCGTCGCGGAGGGCGGCTCGGTGGTGCGCTCGTACTGGCGGGCGAGCGAGCCGGAGTGGGAGGGCGAGCCGCTGCCGTGGGAGGAGGTGCTGACGGTGGACGACTTCGAGGACGAGGAGGAGTACGAGGACGCCTACCCGGAGCCGAACGCCTCCGAGGCGCAGAGCATCCACCTGGCCGCCCGTCACCTGTCGGTCGCCCCCGGCGAGATCGGCCCGGACACCCCGGTGCGCGGTCACGGCTGGCTGGCCCTGACCCGCGCCGGTGCGGGCCACCAGGGCTTCGGGGCGCCGATCAGGCTCTGACCCGCCCGTCCGTCCCACCGGTCCTGACGTAGCGCCACACCTCGCGGGGGCGCCCGTCCACCCCCTGGTGGGCGGGCCGCAGGCCGGTGCACCGGTAGCCGCCGCGTTCGGCGGTGCGGATCGAGCCGACGTTGCCCGGCTCCACGGACAACTCGATCCCGGGCAGGGCGAGTTCGTCGAGCGCCCAGTCGGTGACGGCGCGCAGCGCGGCCGTGGCGGCGCCCCGGCGGCGGGCCGTCGGGACGACCCAGTAGCCGACGGTCGCCCAGCCGCGCAGCGGGAGTTCGCCCACCCAGAGGCCGACGTCGCCGACCGCCCGGCCCGCGGGGTCGACGATCACGAAGGGGTAGCCCGTCCCGATCTCGGTCCGGCGCCACTGGCGTTGCAGGTACGCCGCCGCGGCGGCCGCGCTGTACGGGCTCGGCACGGTGGTGGTCAGCGGGATGTACGGGTCGGTCGCCGCCTCCCGGAGCAGCTCGGCGTCCTGCGGGCTCCAGCGGCGCAGCCGGAAGCCGTGCGCGGCCGGGAGTTCCGGCACCGTCCTGGGCAGTGGCACGCCCACCATCCTGCCGCACCGGCCCCCCGGATTCCCCGACCTCCCCGCCTCGTCCGGTAGTAGGCTCGTCGGCGCACCAACCACCCCACCCTTCCCGGGAGTTCACCATGACCACGTCCGAAGCCCCGCTCGACCCGAGCCCGCGGGGTGTGCTGGCGCGCTACCGCCGGGCGGTGCTGGCGCTGGACGCGGACGCCCTCGCGGACCTGTACGCGCCGGACGCCGTGCACGAGTTCCCGTTCCGCTTCCCGGGGTTCCCGGAGCGCTACGAGGGCCGGGAGGCGGTGCGCGCGGGGTACGCGGCGGCGTGGGGGGCGAGCCCGGCCCGGCCGACCGAGGTGGTGGAGACGGCGCTGCACGCGTCGACCGATCCGGAGGTGCTGGTGGTCGAGCAGGTCGTGCGGGGCGAGCTCGCGGGCGGCCGGGGCGCCTTCGCGGTGCCGGGGCTGCTGGTGCTGCGGGTCCGGGACGGGCTGGTCGTGCACGTCCGCGACTACATGGACGGCCTGGCCGTCTCGGGCGCACGCCCGAGCTGAACCGCGGTTCCCGCCGTTCAGGCCCGGGCGGCGGCCGCGGGGGCGCGCAGGGTCCGCAGGGCGCGGTCGAAGGCGGTCAGCAGCAGGAACAGCACGGCCGCGCCCAGCATGATCCAGGCCAGTTGGTGCATCCCGGCGGTGCCCGCGTGCGGCCCGTACGCGGCGGCGGTCGCGGCGGAGGCGACCATCGAGCCGAGGTAGGCGAAGGTGCGCAGCAGCCCGGCGGAGGAGCCGGTGCGGGCCGGGTCGGACTGCAGGTAGACGGAGTTCTGCAGGGCCAGCCCGTTGGCGCCCTGCGGGACGCCGAACAGCACGGCCAGCACCAGCAGCACCCACAGCGGGCTGTGCACGCCGAGGGCGAGCATCAGCAGGCAGGCGGCGATCTGCCCGGCCGCGCCGACCAGCAGGGTGGCCCGGATGCCGCCGCGGCGCCCGGCCAGGACGGAGACGCCGATGCCGACCAGGAAGGTCGGCGCCTGCACCAGCCCGGCCTGCAGCGGCGACAGGCCGAAGCCCTCCTCGGTCCACTGCGCGAAGCCGTACAGGAAGGCGTAGGCGACGACGTACGCGGCCAGGGCGCGGGCGTAGGTGGCGAGCAGCGGGGCGTTGCCGCCGAGCACCTTGACGTCGATGAACGGCTGTTCGGCGCGGCGTTCGCGGGCGGTGAAGGCGACGGCGGCGGCGAGGGTGAGCAGCGGCAGGTACCAGCGGTCGGGGTGCGGGTGCATCAGGAACAGCAGCAGCGAGAGCAGCAGGGCCGCGAACAGCGCCATCCCGGGCAGGTCGATCCGGCGCAGCGGGCCGGGGCCGGTGGCGGAACGTTCCTGCGGTGGCGTCCTGGGCAGGCGCAGGGCACCGAGGGTGAGGGCGAGCACCGACAGCGGGACGTTCAGCGCGAAGGTGGCGCGCCAGCCGCCGAGACCGGTGAGCAGTCCGCCGAGCAGCGGGCCGACCACGGCCACGGTCTGGTTGGCGACGGCCAGCAGGGTGAGCACCCCGGCGGGACTGTCCTGTCCGGTGCGCCGGGACTCGGCGCGCAGCAGGGCCATCGCGGCCGGGTAGCCCGCGCAGGTGCCGAAGCCGAGGACGACGCGGGCGGCGATCAGCGTCCCGAGGTCGGGGGCGAGCGTGCCGACCACCCCGGCCACGCCGACCAGGCCGGTGCCGACCAGGAACAGCCGCCGCGGCCCGAACAGGTCGATCAGCCGCCCCACCACGGGCTGCCCGAGCGCGGTGGCCAGGTACAGCGCGGACACCAGCCAGGCCGTCTGCGCGGGCGAGGCGCCGAGCGCGGCGCCGATCGGGACGAGCGCGACGGCGATGACGGTGGAGTTGATCGGGTTGAGGACGGAGCCGATCACCATCGGGGGGACGAGTCGGCGGTCGAGCGCGGGCGCCCCGGCCCGCTGCTGTCCGGGGGCGGTCACGGCGGTCGTGCGGTCGGTCATGGTGCTTCCGGTCTGCCGTTCGGCGGTCGGGGAGGCCGCGGTCGGCGGTCGGGGTCGGGGAGGTGCCGGTGGGGGCCCGGCCGGGCCGTCAGTCCTGGACGAGGCGTTCGAGGACGGCCATCGCGGCGATCACGGTCTGCCGCTCCTCCTCGGTGCACTTGCGCTGGAGTTCCGCGGCCAGCCACTCGCCGCGGGCCCGGCGGCCCTCCTCGCCGCGGCGCCGCCCCTCGGGGGTGAGCACGATCAGCATGCGACGGCCGTCCTCGGGGTCGCGGCTGCGTTCGACCAGTCCCTGGGCGGCCAGGGTGGCGATGGTGGTGGCCATCGACTGGTGGCGCATCCCCTCGGCGACGGCGAGGTCGCTGGTGGTCAGGCCCTGGCCCTCGCTGTCCAGCAGCCGTCCCACGGTGGACGCCTGGGTGAGGGTGAAGTCCCCCGTTCCGGCCGCGGCCCGGAGCCGGCGGCGCAGCTTGCCGATCACCGACCGCACCTGCTGCGAGGCGCGCAGGGCGGACGGTGCGGGCTCGGACTCTTCGCTCATGGTCCCCACCCTAGGTTTCCACCCGTCGAATGTACAGTTTCCCTGTAGATCTACTCCGGCCTCCGGCCGGAGAAATCGTTTGGCGCGGCACCGCGACCACTGCTACCTTTCCGGTGGCCGTGCGACAGACCTGGGAGGTGGTACCCGTGAACGCAGTATCGACATGGGTGCTCCCCGCTGGGGCCACGGTCGGGCGGTAGGTCGCCCGGGAGCGCCGTTCCACGCGCTTTCCCGAAAGGCACCACTGCCGTGCACCTGCACTTCACCTCCGAGCAGCAGCTCGACGACGGCGTCCTCGAACGCGAGTTCACCCTCGACGGGATCCCCGGCGTCCTGTGGACGCCCGCCTCCGCGAGCCCGTCCGCCCCCGTGCCGCCGATCCTGCTCGGCCTCCCCCCGCTCGGCCTGCACCGGATGCGGCCCCGGCTCGCGGAGCGGGCCCGGCACGCCGCCGCGGACGGCTTCGCCTCGGCCTGCATCGAGCTCCCCGGCAGCGGCGAGCGCCCCCGCGTCCCGGCCCTCGACGAGGCCCGGGCCGAGCTGCGCCGCACCATGGAGGCGGGCGAGCCGGTCGGCCCGGAGCTCGTCGACGCCCTGGTCCTCCCGCTCGTCGACCTCGCCGTCCCGGAGCACCGGGCCGCCCTGGACGCGCTGCTGGCGCTGCCGGACATCGACGGCCCGGTCGGCTACTCGGGCGGCGTGATCGCCGTCGGCGTCCGCCTCGCGCTCGTCGAGCCGCGGATCGCGGCCGCCGCGCTCTTCGCCGGGAGCTTCGTCCCGCGCCGCACCTTCGAGGAGGCCCGCCAGGTCACCGTCCCGCTGCACGTGCTGCTGCAGTGGGACGACGAGGGCAACGACCGCCGGACCTCGCTGGACCTGTTCGACGCCTTCGGCTCCCCGGAGAAGTGCCTGAACGCCAACATGGGCGGCCACACCGGCGTCCCCCCGCACGCCGGGGACGCGGCGGCGCGCTTCTTCACCCGCCACCTGAAGCGGCCCCGGCCGGAGCAGCCGCAGCCGGAGTAGCCCGGGCGCCGCGGCGGCCCGGAGCACCATCCGTCCCGGGCCGCCGCGGGCCGCCGCGCACCCGGCACGTCCGGCCCGCCGGTCGTCCGTCAGAGCGCCCGCCCGAAGACCGGCTTGACCTCGTCCAGGATCCCGCGCAGCCGGGCCGCGCCCCGGGCGGGGGCGGCTCAGGGCAGGGCCACACCGTACTCGGCCAGGTCGCCGCGGAGTTCCTCGCGGTCGGTGCGGGCGAGCTGCCCGCCGGTGAAGTGCTGGTCGGCGGTGAGTTCGGCGATGCAGCCGGGGGGCGGGACGAACGTTTCTGCGTCCTCGGCGTTCTCGAACTCGGCCTCGGCCAGCACCAGTCCGCGCAGCGGCCCCTCGAAGACGTCCACCCCGAGCGGGGGCACGCTCAGCCGGGTCTTGGTCAGTTCGGGGCCGGGCAGCGCCGCCAGCAGGCGGGCGTACTCCTCCTCGGAGAGGTACAGATTGGTGATCAGGCCCTGGACGGCGCCGGGCGTGCCCGGCGGGGCGGGCAGCTTCTGGGTGAGCTTGTACGTGCACTCGCCGGTGTCGAGCCGCTCGGCCCGGCGCAGGCGCAGCCGGGTGCCGTCCACGTAGCGGTCGGTGATCCGGCGGGCGACGGTGACGCTGCCGGGGGCGGGCACCCGGTCGAGCAGGAAGCGGCGCTCCCGTTCGACCCGGGCGTACTTGCCCTCCGTCAGCCCGCACACCGCCGGGCCCGCCGACTCCTCACCGGACGCCGCCGGACCTGATGTCACCGGACCGCACACCGCCGGACCGGATGCCTGGTGCTCCCCCATGACGTGCTTCCCCCTTGCGCTCTCCCCCGTCGTGCCCGCGCCACCGCCGCCCGGGGCGGCGGCCCGCACGGGCTCCCCGTCGGCCGCCCGCACCAGGACCCCCGTCGGCACGGCAGGCGGCTCCCTCCAGAGTAGTGCGCGAACCGCTTCGGCACGGCCAGCCCGGCCGAATGTTCCGCCAGCCCTCTCAATTCCGTTCATCGGACGGACAGTTGGCGCGCAGGAACGATCAGTGGCCGATCGGCGGCCGGACGGCGGTCAGCCACCGAGGAAGGGGAACAGGTTGAGGAACGGCTCGGTGGTGACCGACATGCCGCGCCCGAACGGGTCGTCGAAGTCCCAGATCAGGAAGAGCAGGAACCCGAACAGCGCACTGAACGTGCCCGCCAGGACGAGTTCGCGCGGCGAGCGGCGGATCTGCAGGGCGAACAGCATGCCGATGGTGATCACCGCGCCGATGCCGAGACCGAACCAGACCACTCCGGGCATGGTCGGACCGACGTTGCCCCCACGGGAGTTGCGGGCCTCGTCGGCCGCGGCGACCTTGTCCATCATCGACTGGTACGCCTGCGCCTCGATGTCGTTCTGCGGCGCCCGCGCGGCCACGTCGGTGCGCAGCTTGGCGAGCAGGTCGGTGCCCTCGGGGCTGATCTCCCCCTCGGTGCGCATGTAGTGCCACTCGGTGTTCACCACGAACGAGACGTAGGCGTCGACGTCCTTGTCGACCACGGCCCGGTAGTCGGCGGGGAACACCTCGGCGCGGGCGCTGACCTCGTGCAGCGCCTGGGCCTCGCGCTGCACGTCGTCCTGCGCGGCGGAGCGGGACTCCCAGACGCCCGCGATGGCCAGGCCCAGCACGATCGCGTAGACCACGCCGATCATCATGGTGATGTACTCGATGACGTCGGGCGTCTCCGAGGTGTCCTCGTCCTCGTCGGCCCTGCGGTTCCTCAGCAGCACGACCGCGACGACGACCAGGCACGCCCCGACCATCGCGAGGGCGAGTGCCAGCCATTCGGACATGACGGATCCTCTCCTGAACTGTCCAGTGGATGAAGGGTTTTCCCGGTTCTCCTGAACGCCCCGCGGGGCCCGCGGGGCGGCACTGCCCGCCCGACGCGGGGCCGGGGTCAGGAGCGGCCGCGGCGTCCGGCGCCGCCGGACTTCCCGCGCGGGCGCAGCGCGGCGGCTGCCAGCACGGCGGGGACGGTGACCACCAGCATCCGGGTGGTCGCCGGGGTGGTGTGGTGCTTGGGCGCGTCGGCGTGCACCGGGGGCGGCGGCAGGTGGACGCTCGCCGCGGGCGCGGGCCGGGCGGGTGTGGGGCTCGGCGCGGGCGTCGTCGGTGCGGGGCTGGTGGCCGGGGCCGGTGGCGGCACCGCACTGGGGGTGGGCCGGGCCGGGGTGGGCGTCGGCGTCGGTTTCGGCGTCGGTTTCGGCGAAGGCGTGGGTGTCGGCGTGGGGGTGGGCGCCGGCCTGGGGGTCGGCTTCGGCGAAGGCGTCGGCGCGGGCGTGGGGGTGGGGGTGGGCTTCGGGGTCGGCGAGGGCGTCGGTGTGGGCGTGGGCGTCGGGTGGCAGTGGTGGTCGTGCCCGTACCCGTGGCCGTTCCCGTGGCTGTCGTGCCCCTTGCCGCCGCCCTGCGGGTGGAGCGGGACGTCGGCCCCGCCGCCCGCGTCCACCTCGATGTGCACCCCGGGCGCGTCCACCGAGGTGTGCACCTCGACGCAGATGTCGAGCCGGTGGTCGCCGCCGCCGCGCGCGGCGGACGCGGCCTGGGTGGCGCCGGTGAGCACCGCACAGACCACGGCGACGCCGGCCAGGGCGGTGGCGGTGCGGGCACCGCGCCGCACCTGCGGGCCCCGGGTGCCGACCCGGGCACCGACCCGGGCCCGGACGAGGGCGCGGGCCCGGGCGGGTAAGGCCGGGGCCCCCGTTCTGCCGTCCGCTGACGGACGGTCGTTGCGCTGCATGGGCGTGGTCCATCCTTCCAGTGGCCGTGGGCAGTCGTCGACGTGCTGCGCGCCCCGCTCCGGATCCGGCCGGTTGCGGCTGGCTCCGACCGATCCGGTTCGGTTCGGGCCCGGTCGGTTCCGGCCCGTCCGATTCGGACACGGCTGAACCGGCCGGAGCGCAGTCGAGGGCGCGTCGGAGGACCGGGCCGTTCCGCCTGCAGTGCCAGTGCCGTGGGGCGAGCTGCAGAAACGGATCGGCATGATCAATCCGACGCACCCTCAACGTGGTGCGCCGCCGTTTGGTTACGGCCGGCGGCGGCCGTCGTCGCGCGGCGCCGGTCAGCGGTGCGCGATCTCCACGTTCTCCAGCACGCCGAGCGCGTCCGGGACGAGGATGGCGGCCGAGTAGTAGGCGGTGACCAGGTAGTTGATCACGGCCTTCTCGTCGATGCCCATGAAGCGGACCGACAGGCTGGGCTGGTACTCGTCCGGGATGCCGGTCTGGTGCAGGCCGATGACGCCCTGGTTGTCCTCGCCGGTGCGCAGCACCAGGATGGAGCTGGTGTTCTCCGGGGTGATCGGGATCTTGTTGCAGGGCAGAATCGGGACGCCGCGCCAGGCCGGAACCTTGTGCCCCTGGAGGTCGACGGTGTCGGGGTACAGGCCGCGGGCGTTGAACTCCCGGCCGAGGGCGGCGATGGTCTTCGGGTGGGCGAGGAAGAACTCGGAGTCGCGGCGGCGGCTGAGCAGCTCGTCGAGGTCGTCGGGGGTGGCCGGGCCGGAGTGGGTCTGGATGCGCTGGTTGAAGGCGCAGTTGGAGAGCAGGCCGAACTCGCGGTTGTTGATCAGCTCGTGCTCCTGGCGCTCGCGCAGCGCCTCCACGGTGAGCTTGAGCTGCTGCTCGATCTGGTTCATCGGCTGGTTGTACAGGTCCGCGACCCGGGAGTGGACGCGGAGCACGGTCTGCGCGATGGAGAGCTCGTACTCGCGCGGCTTGAGCTCGTAGTCGACGAACGCGGTGGGCAGCAGGTGCTCGCCCTGGTGGCCGGCCGACATGGCGATCTCGGCCTCGCCGAGCTCGTTCTGCCGCTGCAGCGGGAGGCTGGCGAAGTCGCGGATGTGGGCCTGCAGGCTCTCGGACTGGGCGAGCACCGCCTCGAAGTCGGCCCGGGCGAGGGTCAGCAGGGTGCCCGCGGTCTTGGCGGTGGCGGTGTAGTCCCAGGTGGCGTCGGCGTCCAGCAGGGCGTTCTCGCCGAAGCGGTCGCCGTCACCGAGCACGCCGACCACGGCGTCGTCGCCGTACTTGCCGGTGGAGACCTGGTTGATCTTGCCGTGCGCGACCAGGTGGATCTTGTCGGACGGGGTGCCGCGCTCGACCAGCACCTCACCGACCCGGAAGTCGCGCTGCTGGCAGCGGTCGGCCAGGGCGGTGAGCACCTCGTCGTCCTCGTAGCCGCGCAGCAGGGCGAGTTCGCCGAGCTCCCGGGGGATGACCCGGACGTCGCCGCCGGTCTGGATGAACTCGATCCGACCGTCGCCGACGGTGTAGGTCAGTCGGCGGTTGACCCGGTAGGTGCCGCCGGAGGTCTGCGTCCACGGGAGCATCCGCAGCAGCCAGCGGGAGGTGATCTCCTGCATCTGCGGCGCGGACTTGGTCGTGGTGGCCAGGTTGCGGGCCGCGGCGGTGGTGAGGCTGGTCTGCTGGCGCTGCGCCTGCTGAGTCTCCGGGCTGCTGTCCACGGACATCGGGCCGGGCTCTCCTTCGTCTCGCACGGAATCTGACGGACCGTCAGATCAGTGAACGTGTTGGGGCATTGCGGGGTGCCGGTGGGGCGATCGGGCAGAGGGAAAGAAGGGGGAAAGTGTCGGCGGGGTTCGGAAGGGCGCTGTCACCGCGCTCCCCGGCCGCCTCCGGAACACTAGATCGTTCCGGCCGCGAGATCGCCCGTGCAGCCCCGCGTGCACCCGATTAGGTGAACCTTGGCCCGTGGAGGATTGGGGGCGCCGAAACCGTGTCGAGCGTGGCTGTCGCCCTTGGGCCGGTGGTGGCCCGCGCCGCTGCCGCCCCGGGGCCGGGCGCGCGAACGCCCCCGGCGGGCGGGGGCGTTCGGGAGTGCGGGAGGGGCGCGTGTCGGCGGACCCTTCGCCGTCGTCCGCCGGGCGCGCCGGGGCCTTCGCCGTCGTCCGCCGGGCGCGCGGGGTGGTGCGGCGGTCAGCCGACGGCGTCCTGCCGGGTGCGCTGCAGGCCCTCCAGGAACGCGGAGGCGGCGTCGTAGCCGAGTGCGATCCGCCGCCGGACGGTCTCCAGTTCGGCACGGGTGGAGGCCACCGGTCCGCGTCCGGCCTTCACCAGTTCGTCCTCGCCGCTGGGCAGCACGTGCACGGTGACCCCGGGCCGGTGCCGGGCGATCTCGGACTCCACGGCCGCCCGTCGGGTCACCTCGAACGCGACGTGCGCGAGCTGCCAGGGCATCCGGGGCAGCGCGAGCTGCGCATCGGTCTGCCGGATGCGCAGCGCGTACACGGTGGTCGCCCCGAGCGAGGCCGCGACGCCGACCGGCAGCGAGTCGATCAGCCCGCCGTCCAGGTAGTGCTCGCCGTCGATCTCCACCGGCGGGAACAGGCCGGGCACGCAGCAGGACGCCAGCAGCGCCGGGATCAGCGGCCCGTGGTCGAAGTAGTGCGCCTCGGCCCGCTCGATCGAGGAGGCCGGGCAGACGAACGGGAGCTTGAGGTCCTCGATCCGGCTGTGCGGGGCGAAGTGGTTGAGCAGCATCCGGTGGGCGGCGTCCTCCGAGGTGAGGCCGGCCCGCACGTGCCGGACGTTGGAGAGGAACGCCCGCAGGGACGGCTTCATCACCTTCATGCTGATGAACTCCATCCACAGCTCGGTCAGTTCGGCGACCACCGAGATGGTGGGGTTCTTCGCCAGGATGGCGCCCTGCACCGAGCCGATCGAGGTGCCGACCACGATGTCGGGGGTGATCCCGGCCTCCAGCAGCGCCCGCACCATGCCGACCTGGTTGCCGCCCCGGTCACCGCCGCCGCCGAGCACGAACGCGACCTTGCCCTGTCCGTCCAACAGACCGTCCATCGATTCGCCACCTGTCTCCGGGGCCGCCCCGGGGTCCGTACCCCCCGCGCGCCCGACGGGCCCGCAATGGCCATCGTCCGGTCCGGTTTCCGGCCTCCGCAACCGCTCCCACCTGCACCTTCGCCCGTCCGCGGCACCCTCGCCCCGATCGGTCCAGCGGAGTGGATCTTCGGCTGGCCGGGGGCCCGGCGGCGTGAGAGGTCTTGTGCCATGCACAGGACTCCGCCCTCCCCGGGGCTCTCCCGGGCTGCCCGGCTGCGGGCCGGCGCGCTCGCCGCGGCCGGGGACGCCCTCGCCCTCGGCGCCCTGACGGTGCTGCTGCTCCTCCTCGCCCCGCTGCTGCTCCTGCTCGGCCTGCTCCGGCCGCTGCTGCCCGTCCGCGCCCGGGCCGCCGTCCGCCTCCCGCTGGTGTGGGCCGCGTACCTGGCCGGGTTCTCGCTGACCGCGCTGGCCGGTTCGCTGCGGCTGCGGGCCCACCGGGCCGGGCCGGAGGCCTGGCAGTTGCTCACCGTCCGGGCCGGGCGCCGCTTCCGGCGGCTCGCCGAGCGCTGGACCGGCCTGCGCTTCCGGATCGAGCTGCCCGACCCGCCGCCGGACCCCGGGCGGCCGGTGGTGGTGCTGGCCCGGCACGCGGGCATCCTCAACACCCAGCTCGCCCTCGTCGCGGTCTCCGCCGTGCTCGGCCGCAGCCCGCGCGGCATCGCCAAGCGCTGCGTCGCCCTGGAGCCCGGACTGCGGGCGCTGCTGCGCGGCGTGCCGCTCGTGCTGTTCCGCTGGAACCGCGCCGGGCGGGCCGCCGCGCTCGGCGAACTCACCGAGCAGGGAAGGGCGTTGGGCCCCGGAGAGGCGTTCTGGCTGTACCCGGAGGGCACCAACTACAGCGCGGCCCGGCGGGCCGGTTCGATCGCCAGGCTGCGCGCCCGCGGGCAGCACGCGCTGGCCGAGCGGGCCGAGGCGATGCCGCACCTGCTCCCGCCGCACCTGCCGGGCGCGCGGGCGGTGCTGGCCGCCGTGGACCCGTCCGCCGTGGTGCTGGTGTGCGGGCACACCGGCCCGGAGCGGCTGCTGCCCTGGATGCTCGGCCCCGGCTACGGCCCCGGCCCCGGCGACCTGGTCCGGCTGCGCTGGTGGAGCTACCGGCTCGACCAACTGCCCACCGGTCCGGAGGAGTTCGCGGACTGGCTGTACGGGAGCTGGGAGCAGCTCGACGCCTGGATCGCCGACGCCGCGGGCCCGGCCGCCCGGCCGTCCCGCCACCGTCGCCGCACCGGGGACCTCGACCCGGCCTGAGCGGCGCCCGTCCTCGGTGGGGTCCGGTCCCCGAGCCGCCGGACCCCACCGCCGCGGCCGCCGCCGCGCCGACCGCCGCCGCCGCGCTACAGCAGCGGCCCCGTCACCGGCAGCACCACCTGGCAGGGCACCGCCCGCGGGTGCGCCGGGTCCAACGCGTTCAGCACGTCCGTGAGCGCGACCGGGTCGTAGCCGATCTCCAGGTGGTCGGTGGCGTCCAGCGGGCACTGGTCCTGCACCAGGATGTTGGTGACGTGCGGCCCCGCGGGGAGGAAGGAGTTGGTGTACGGGGTGACCACCTCGTCGTACCTGGTGGCGATCACGGTGTACTCGACGCCGGGGACGGTGGCGCCCCCGGCGTTCAGCTCGGTGAGGAACGGCGAGCCGATCTCCTGCTCCACGCAGGCCGGGCAGGGGCCGCCCAGGAGGTCGTTGGCGGGCTCCAGGATGCGCAGCTGGCGGCCGAGTTCGGTGATGCCGTCCAGGGTGGTGCCGTAGTTGCTGGGGGCCAGGGCGACCAGCCTGCCGACCTTGGCGGCGCCGCCGAGGTGCTTCAGGTAGTAGCGGGGCAGCATGCCGCCCTGCGAGTGGCCGACCAGGTCGGCCTTCGCGGCGCCGGTCGCGGCCAGCACCCGGTCGACGAAGGCGGCCAGCGTCCTCGCCCCGTCGGCGATCGGTCCGGTGCCCTGGACCGGTGAACCGGCGGACGGGCCGCCGTAGTTGAAGGAGTAGACGCAGTACCCCTGGTTGGCCAGCAGCGGGGCCGCGCCGCCCCAGTTGTCGTTCTGGTTCTCCAGCGTGCCGTGCACCAGCACCACCGGGTCCGGGTGCGCCGCGGACGGTCGGCAGGACCAGTCGTTGGCGCCGTCCGGGCTGGAGCCGGGGAAGAAGAAGCCCTTCACGAAGCCGACGGAGAAGTGGGTCTCCACCGGTCGGGTCCCGGCCGCCGCCGCGGGTTCCGCCCCGGCGGCCAGGAGCCCCGTGACCGCGAGCGCCGCGAGTACCGCCGTCCGTACGCCGTTCCTCCGCATTCCGCACACCTTCCGCATCGTCGTCCGCGTCCCTCGTCCGCTCCGCACCCGGAATTCCCCGGGTGTTCCCCGACTTTCTCCGGGTCGCCACGAAGCTAGGAGCGGCCTGACGGGTCGTCAACACGCGGCGCAAGCGGCTCCGGAAAGTCCACCCGAAAGTGCCAGGAATTCCTTCCCCCCTCCGACGGAACTGTCATCCGCGTCAGCGTTTCCACCCGCGGCGGCCGTCGTACGGGCCCGCAAGCTTGCGTCGAACCTATTGACCGGCGGGTAACCCGGACGCATACTCCCCTTGCCCGTCCTGGCGCGCACCGGTGCCTTCCGGCTCGCGCCGGGCGTCGGCCGGACGGATTATCGCTACCCCGAGGAGCGGAATTGGGCGGACCGTGGGAAGGGCTTCCACGTGATTTCTCCACCGAACTCAGAGCCGAGCAGCAATCCCTCGCGTCCGAGATCATCCGGGAGATCAGGTCAGCCGTCCCGGAATTCTCCCGACCGCTCTCCGGGCAATTCGGCGCCGGAATCCAGCAGGGGGTGGAGACCGCGCTCGCCGAGTTCACCGACCGGGTCGCCGGGCTGCCCTCGCCCGGCCCGCGCCAGCTGCGGGTGTACCGGTCGCTCGGCCGCGGCGAACTCTCCGAGGGCCGCAGCCTGGACGCCCTGCAGGCCGCGTTCCGGCTCGGTGCCCGGATCGCCTGGCGCCGGTACGCCCGGGTGGCCCGCCGCCGCGGGCTGGCCGCGGAGCAACTGGTCACCCTCGCCGAGGCGGTGTTCGCGCACATCGACGAGGTGGCCGCGGCCAGCGTCCAGGGCTACGTGGACGCCCGCACCGACCGGGCCGGGGCGCTCGGCCGGGCCCGGCAGCGGCTGCACGACCTGCTGCTGGCGGGCGCCGACCCGGCCGAACTCGCCGCCGCCGCCCGCCTCGCGGACTGGCCGCTGCCCGCGCAGGTCGCCGCCGTCTCGCTCGACCCGCGCCCCGCCGCCGCGCCCCGCCCGCCGGGACCGTCCGGTCCGTCCGGTCCGTCCGGTCCGCCCCCGGCCCGGCTGCCCGACCGCGTCCTGGCGGGGCTGGACGTCCCGCAGCCGCACCTGCTGCTGCCCGACCCCGCCACCGCGCTCGCCGACCCGCAGCTCGCGGCCGCCCTGCACGGGCGCGGCGCCGTGATCGGCCCGGCCGTGCCGCCCGCCCTCGCCGCGCAGTCGCTGCGCTGGGCCCGCCTGGTCCGGGCCGCGCTGCCCGAACCGCCGCAGCGCCCGGTCGACTGCCGCGAGCGCTACGCGGACCTGCTGCTGCTCACCGACCCGGCCCTGGTCCGACTGATCGCCGAACGCCGTCTGGCGCCGCTGGCCCCGCTCACCCCCAAGCAGCGCGAGCGCCTCGCCGCCACCCTGCTCGCCTGGCTGCAGACCGGCCGCGGCACCGCCCCCGAGGTCGCCGCCCGCCTCGGCATCCACCCGCAGACCGCCCGCCAGCGGCTGCACCGCGTCCACCGCCTCTTCGGGCCCGCCCTGGCCTCCCCCGACACCCGCCTCGAACTGGAGATCGCCCTGCGCGCCACCGCCCCCTCCCCCTCGGCACCCGGAGCGGCCCCCACCCCCGCCTGGACGACCTGACCGGCGCCCGGTCCGGCCGAGCGCGGTCGCGGCGTTACGCGCCCGGCCGCGTCTCGCCCCGGAAGAACGCGGCGATGCCGGGGCCGCCCGCCGGGGAGGTGATCATCGCCAGGATCCGGGCCGACTCGTCGGCGACCCCGGCGGTGCGGGTGAACATCTCCTCCTCGTAGGCCCGCAGGGCGGCGTCGGGGTCGGCGGGGGTGGCGGCGAGGGCGGTGGCCAGTTCCAGGGCGTCGCGCATCGCGGCGTTGGCGCCGTGGCCGACCGGGGGCATCAGGTGGGCGGCGTCGCCGAGCAGGGTGAGGCCGGGGCGGTGCGGCCAGCGCAGGCCGACCGGGAGGGCGGTCAGGGCGCGCGGGGTGAGCGGGCCGGCGCAGGCGGCGGCGATCAGGGCGCGGCAGTCGGGCGTCCAGTCGGCGAACAGCGGGAGCAGCGCGGCCCGGGCCTCGTCGGGGCGGTCGAACGGGATGCCGCAGGTGGTGAGCCAGTCGGCGGCGCGGTCGGCCGGGCCGTAGAAGCTCAGGCCGATCCGGACGGAGCCGTCGCTGCAGCGCTGGGCGACCAGGGAGCGGCCGTCGCCGACCACCCAGTAGCTGCCGCGGCCGACGACGGCGGCGAGGTCGGGGTGGGTGCGGTCGATGTCGGGGACGGTGCCCTCGATCGCGTTGACGCCGAGGTGCTGCGGCACGGCGGGGGTGAGCAGCGGCCGCACCCGGGAGTTGGCGCCGTCGGCGCCGATCAGGAGCTGGTGCTCGGCCCGGCTGCCGTCGGTGAACTCCAACTGCCAGCCGCCGCCGCTGCCTTCGCCGTCCGGGGACGGGGCGGAGGCCGGGACCGGGACGGCGGTGCGCAGGGTGCGGCCCCAGGCGACGGTGCCGGGCGGGAGGGAGTCCAGCAGCAGGTCGCGCAGGTCGGCGCGGTCGATCTCGGGGCGGAGCGCGGGCGAGTCGTCCGGGGTGTCGTCGCGGTGCAGCACGGTGCCGGTGGGGTCGAGCAGCAGCATGTCCTCCCCCTCGGGCCGGGCGTGGCGGCGGAACGCCTGCGTCAGCCCGGCGGCGCGCAGGGCGCGCTGCCCGGTGTCGGCGTGCAGGTCGAGCGTGCCGCCCTGGGTGCGGGCCGTCCGCCCGCCGTCGCGTTCGTACACCGTCACGCGGGCGCTGCCGCCCGTGGTGAGCAGCCGCGCCAGGGTCAGCCCGCCCGGGCCGCCGCCGACGATCGCCACGTCCGTGGTGTGCGTCATCTTCCGTCCTCCCCTTCGTCGCTCCGTCCGATACACCGTATCGCTTCGATACACTGTATCGACAGGCTCACTCGTATCGTGTTCCCGCAGCACCGCCCGCACCGCCCCGCACTGCCCCGCACCGCCGAACGGAGACCGCCCCCATGACCCCCCGTCACGATTCCGAGCCCGACCCCGGCACCGGTTCCGGCCTGGTCTGGGAGCGCCCGGAGCCACCGGAGCGGCGGACGCCGGGGCCGCTGAGCCGGGCGCTGATCGTCGGCGCCGCGGTCGAACTGGCCGACGCGGACGGGCTGGAGGGGGTGTCGATCCGGCGGGTCGCGGCGGTGCTGGAGGTCGGCCCGATGCGGCTGTACGGGTACGTGGAGACCAAGGCCGAACTGCTGGAGCTGATGGTGGACGCGGTCTACGCCGAGATCGCCCCCGGCCCGCACGAGGCACCGCCCCCGGCCGGACCCCGGGAGTGGCGGGAGGAGTTGCGGACGCTCGCCGGGCGGCACCGGGCGGCCGTGCTGCGGCACGAGTGGTTCATCGAACTGCTCGGCGGGCGGCCGCACTTGGGCCCGAACGCGCTGGCCGCTCGGGAGGCCGCCCTGGCCGTGCTGTGGGGCGTGCCGGGCTTCGCCGGGCGACCGACCCTGGTGCAGCAGGCGGCGGGGGTGTTCCACGCCTACCTGGCGGGGCGGCTGCGGGTGGAGGTGGCGCAGCGCCGGGCGGAACGGGCGGACGGGCGCTCGAACCACGACTGGCAGGTGGCGATGGGACCGTACGTGATGCGGGTGCTGGCGGCGGGGCGGCACCCGACGATCGCGGAGGTGATGCGTTCGGCCGACCACCTGACGCCGGGCGAGTCGTTCGCGGCGGGACTGGAGATGGTGCTGGACGGGATCGCCGCCCAGGCTTGCTGATCGGAACACCGGTCCCGCCCCGAACCCGGACCTGCTCGTCTGCGACGGCCCCGGCGGTGCGACCGCGCTGGACTTCGCCACCGTCCCGGCCGTCCCCTGACCCCGCTCCCGCGGTCGACGGCCGCACCGACCGGGTTGTCGTCAGCGGGAGTTGAGAGGATGTCGGCATGGAATTCCACGACCCCGCCGACCTGCCCCGCCTCTGCGCCGAGCGCCTCGGGGAGCGGGCCGGAGCGCAGTTCGCGGCGATGGCCCGCCGCGGCTTCCGGCTGGAGACCGCCACCGACGGGGCCCCGGCCACCGGCCGGTGCCGGCTCGGCGGCCCCGCCCTGCTCGACCCGGAGACGCCCTGGCCCGCCCTCGACGGCGTCCCGCTGTCGCTGCTCGCCGTCCTCGACACCGACGCGCTCGCTCCCTGGCTCGGCGCCGAACTCCCCACCCGCCCGGGCCTGTTGAACTTCTTCCAGCTCGACCCGGACGTGTCGTACGAGGAGTACCGGAAGCTCGACACCTCCAGCCCGGAGATGTACCGCGTCGTCCCCGCCGACCCGGCCCGGGCCGTCGAGGTCCCCGCACCCGCCCCCGCTCGCAGTTACCCGGCCCGGCCCGTCCACGCGGCCGCCTCGACCATGCTGCCGGACTGCTGGGACGTCGCGGACGACGACCTCGAGTACGACACGGACCGGCACTGGGGCGCGGCCTCGCTCGTCCTCGACACCATGGACGGCTTCGACGGGAACACCGCCGGGAAGCACTGCGCGTTCGGCTGGCCGGACACCTCCTACGGGAGCTCGGTGACCTACCGCGACGCCGACGGGCCGCACGTCCACCTGCTCCAGCTCGCCGCGGACGAGGAGCTCGGCTGGGCCTGGGGCGACGCCGGGACGCTGTACTTCACCGTCCCGGCGAAGGCGTTCGCAGCGGGCGACTACGACCGGGCCGACGCCCAGGGCCACTGCGGCTGAGCCGTGCCGGCTCAGTACGCCTCGACGTGGAGCGCCCCGGTCGCGATCAGGTCGGGCTGCCCGGGGTTGGACAGCACGACCGCCACCTGGTCCTCGAAGTCCTGGTGGTCGAGCACCTGCTGCCAGGTCGTGCCGTCGCACAGCGTGGTGATCGTCGCCCTCCCCTCCCGCAGCGCCCCGGGGGAGGTGCCGATGACGGTGCCGCCCTTGTCGAGCAGGTAGGCGCGGAAGGTGCCCTCCGTGCTGTAGGCCCGGAAGGTCACCCCGACCGGCTTCTCGCCCAGCGGCCCCGCGGACACCGCCAGCCGGTTCGGGGCCTCCTGCCCGCCCACCCACTGCCCGCAGGCGGTCAGGAGCAGCAGGGACAGGACGAGTCCAGGATGTCCGGCGCCTCGGTCCGGTACAGCGTCCCGCCTTCGCCGCCCGACACGATGCCACGGGCCTGGCGGGTGCTGCTGCCGGTGATGCCGCAGGGCACCCCGTGGCCGTCGTAGTAGGGCCGCGCCCCGTCCTGGCAGACGGAGTCCCCGTCGTAGGAGTACGCCGCCGAAGTAACGGCGTACCACCTCCCCTCGGGCTGGTCGGCCTCGTCGGAGTCCGTCCCGTTGCCGTTGCAGTAGTCGGTGACGGTGGTCTGCGCGTCCCACTGCGGGTGGTCGGAGCCGGTGAACCCCGTGTAGCCGCCCCTCGAGAGGGAGGACCACGAGCCGACGCTGGGGTTGCCGTCGCCGATCGGCACGTTCCCGCCGATGAAGGCGCGGCCGTCGTTCCAACGCCGGGTGAACGGCTGGGGCGCCTCGCCCGCGGTGGCGGTGACCGGGATGCCGGAACCGTCCGGGGCGGCGGCCGCGCCGTACACCTCCAGGTGTGCGGCGTCGGAGGACCTCGCCGCCTCCGTTGTCCGGTCGAGCGAGGCGTCCAGGTCCTTCCTCGAGTACTTCGCGGTCACGTACTTGACCCGGCCGGTGTCGATCCCGGCGTGCTTCTGCTGTGCCGCGCCGGTCATCTTCCTGCTCCGAGCCCCGTCGGTTCCGTACACGATGACCTGGTTGTTCTTCCGGTCGACGGAGACACCGGTGAAAGCGTCGTCGAAGGCGCCGCGCCCCTGTTCCCCGACGGCGGCGGCGAGGTCGCGCGGCGGGGCGAGGGCCGCGGTCTCAGGATCGACCGCGGCGTTGGCGGTGACCGCGTCAACAGCGTCCTTCGCGACGGCGGAGGGCACGGCGAGGGTGAGGGCGGTGAGGGCGGCGCTGCTCACGATCGCGACACTTCGCACGACGGGGCGCACGGGAATTTCCTCCTGGACGTGGTCGCCGTGGTGACGGTCGCAGCGAGGCCGGCCGTTCGGATCGGCCCGCCGCCCGCCCTTGGGAGCGGCTTCACCGGATGGAGGAAATTCGGTCGGAACTTCTCCCGACGGGCGACGGGAAAGCCGGAATCAACGGGTCGCCCACACATGCCCGACCGGGTCCGCCCTTCCCCGGAACACGACGCTTTCGAGCGGAATCCGCGCGCCGCCGCCCCGCGGCCGTGGGGCGGCGGGGCGGCGGGGGCGGAGCGGGGGCGTTCAGCTGTCGATGGCGACCAGGCGCTCCAGGACGGGCAGGGCCGCCATCAGGGTCCGTCGCTCCTCGTCGGTGAGTTCGGCGGTGCGGCGGGCCAGCAGCTCGGAGCGGCGGCGGCGGATGTGGGCCAGCAGCTCGACGCCCTCGGGGGCGAGTTCGACCAGGGCGGAGCGTCCGTCGTTGGGATCGGGGACGCGGTTGACCAGGCGGGACTCGACCAGGGAGGCGACGGTGCGGGTGAGCGAGGGGGCGGCGACCCGTTCCAGCGCGGCGAGTTCGCCGAGCCGGACCGGGCCGTGCTCCTCGATCCGGGCCAGGGCGGACTGCTGGGCGAAGGTGAACTCCTGCCGGTCGGACGCCTGCATCAGGTGCCGGTTCAGGCGGGCGATGACCAGGCGCAGGCGCGCCACCTCCGCCGGGTCGAGCCCGCCCTCGTGCTGCTGTCCCACCGTCGAACTCCCCTGCTCCGCCGTCTCGTTCACGTCACGCTGCGCCCCGGGAGACCGAAGCGTCCCCGTCCGGGACGGTGGTCGCGCCGCTCTCGGGGCCGCCGTCGACGGTACCGGCTCGGCGGCCGCGCAGCAGCGAGGCCAGGGCGGCGACCAGCGACATCGCGATGGCGAGCGAGAAGACCACCATCAGGCCGTCGTGGAACGGGCCGGAGATCAGGTGCGGGAAGAACTCCCGTCCGGTGAGGGTCTGCGCGTTGGAGGCGGGCAGGCCGGAGAGCACCTGGGGGCCGAGCAGTTCGTGGATCGGGTTGTAGCCGAGGAAGGCAGCGAACAGCGTTCCGACCGGCGGGAGTTGGGCCACTGCGTGGGCGTCCGCGGGCGAGACGCCCTGGGCGGTGAGGCCGTCGTTGAGGGTCTGCGGGAGCGATCCGGCCAGGCCGGCCACCATCAGCGAGAAGAACACGCCGATGGAGAGCACCATGCCCGCGTTCTGGAAGGTCGCCCGCATGCCGGAGGCGGCGCCGCGGTCGGCGGCCGGGACGCTGGACATCACCAGCGCGGTGTTGGGCGCGGCGAACAGGCCGCCGCCGAGGCCGTTGAGGAACACCAGCAGGGCGAACCACACGTACCCGAAGTCGGTGGGCAGGGCCAGCAGTCCGGCGAACGAGGCGGCCATCACGACCAGGCCGCCGGCCGCGAACATCCGGGCGCCGAAGCGGTCCGAGAGGTGTCCGGCGATCGGCCCGGCGGCGAGGAAGCCGACGGTCAGCGGGACGAGGTAGATGCCCGCCCACAGCGGGGTCTGCTCGTACTCGTAGCCGTGCAGCGGCAGCCAGATGCCCTGCAGCCAGACGATCAGCATGAACTGCAGGCCGCCGCGGGCGATCGAGCCCAGCAGCGTCGCCAGGTTGCCGCCCGCGAACACCGGGTCGCGGAACAGGCGCAGCGGGAACATCGGCTCGGCGACCTTGGTCTCGATCACGCAGAACGCGACCAGCACGGCCGCGCCGCCGATCAGGCCGGCCAGCACCCAGGGGTTGGTCCAGCCCATGGTGTGGCCGCCGTACGGCTGGATGCCGTAGGTGATGCCCGCGAGCAGCGCGGTGAGGCCGACGGCGAAGGTGATGTTGCCCCACCAGTCGATCCTCCCGGGGCGGCGGACGCCGGTCTCGTGCAGCGAGCGGTAGGCCCAGACGGTGCCGATGACGCCGATCGGGACGTTGACCCAGAAGATCGACCGCCAGTTCCACTCGGCGAGGACGCCGCCGAGGACCAGGCCGATGAAGGACCCGGCGATCGCGGCGACCATGTTGACGCCGAGCGCCATGCCGCGCTGCCTGGCCGGGAAGGCGTCGGTGATGATGGCCGCGGAGTTCGCCATCAGCATCGCGCCGCCGACGGCCTGCACCACCCGCCAGCCGATCAGCCAGAGCGCGCCGCCGCCCCCGCCCATCGGGTCGAGCGAGAGGATCACCGAGGTGACGGTGAAGATCAGGAAGCCCGCGTTGTAGATCCGGACCCGGCCCCAGATGTCGCCCAGCCGTCCCAGCGTCACCACCAGCACCGCCGTGACCAGCATGTACCCCATCAGCATCCACAGCAGGTAGCTGACGTTGCCCGGCTCCAGCGGGTTGAGGTGGATGCCGTTGAAGATCGCCGGGAGCGAGATCAGCACGATCGAGGAGTTGATCGTCGCGATCAGCATGCCGAGGGTGGTGTTCGAGAGCGCCACCCACTTGTAGCGCGGGTGCTCCGCGCCGATCCACCGTTTCCTGGTGTCCTTCTCGGTGTCCACGTCCGCCATCTCCTGCCGCCCCCTGGGAGGTCGTGATGATAGTTAGCTGATGTGAACTAAATTACTGCGCGGACCCCCGCCCCGGCCAGTCGTCCCGGATGGCGGACGGGGGCAAGGGTGGTACGACGGGCGGGAGTTGACGACCAGGCGGTAAAGCTTCGGCAAAGCCCGGGCGGGGAAAACCGCTGGCCGGGCGGGCCGCCCTGTGCTTGCATCACCTCCATGGTGTCCACCGACCGCTTGCTCGCCTTCGCCGCCGTGTCGTTCCTGCTGATCGTCGTCCCCGGCCCGAGCGTGCTGTTCGTGATCGGGCGGGCCCTGGCCCACGGGCGGCGGGCCGCGCTGACCACGGTCGCGGGGAACACCACCGGCGCGTACGCCCTGGTCGCGGCCGTGGCGTTCGGGGTGGGCGCCGTGGTGGAGCGCTCGGTGCTGCTCTTCGCGCTGCTCAAGTGGGCGGGGGCGGCCTACCTGGTGTTCCTCGGCGTCAGGGCGTGGCGCGAGCGCGGGTCGCTGCGGGCCGCGATCGGCGGGGCGGGAGCCGCGCGGAGCGGCCTGCGGACGTTCGGGGAGGGGTTCACCGTCGGCGTGACCAACCCCAAGACCATCGTGTTCTTCGCCGCGGTGCTGCCGCAGTTCGTCGACCGCGGCCAGGGGCGCGTCGCGGCGCAGATGCTGCTGCTGGGCCTGGTCTTCAACGTCATCGCCCTGGTGTCCGACATGGCGTGGGGGCTGGTCGCGGCCACCGCCCGCGACTGGTTCGCGCGTTCGCCGCAGCGGCTCTCCCTGGTCGGGGGCGTCGGCGGGCTCGCCCTGATCGGGCTGGGCGTCACCGTCGCCGCGACGGGCCGCAAGGACTGATCCGGCCCCGGGCGGGCGCCCGGGGCCGGTCCCGGTCAGTCGCGGCCGTGCAACAGGACGGGCAGCTCGCGCGGGCCGTTGGAGATGAAGGACGGCAGGGGGCGCAGGTCGGCCGCGGGGACGGCGAGGGCGAGGCGGGGGAAGCGGCCGAAGAGCCCGGTGAGGGCGATCCGGGATTCGAGGCGGGCGAGCTCGGCGCCGAGGCAGTAGTGGACGCCGTGGCCGAAGGAGAGGTGGTCGCGGCGGGTGGCCCGGGTGTGGTCGTAGTCGGCGGCGTCCTCCCCGTGCAGGGCGGTGTCGCGACCGGCGGCGAGGAAGTTGACCACCAGCAGGTCGCCGCGGGCGAAGGTGAGGCCGGTGGCTTCGTCGTGGACGTCCTCGACGGCGAAGCGCGGGAGGATGTTGGCGACCGGCGGCTGGTGGCGCAGGGCCTCCTCGACGGCGTCGGGCCAGCGGGCCGGGTCCTGCCGGATCTGCTCCAACTGGTCGGGGTGCTCGAGGAGTTGGACGACGGCGCTGCCGAGCAGGTTGACGGTGGTCTCGTGTCCGGCGCCGATGAGCAGCAGCAGGCTGTCGAGGAGTTCGCGCTCGTCCAGGCCGGTGCCGGTCTCCTCGTCGCGGGCCTGGATCAGCGCGGTGGTGACGTCCTCGCCGGGGTCCTTGCGCTTGGCCTCGGCCAGCAGGGCGAGTTGGGCGTAGACGGCTTCGGCGTTGCGGACGGCTTCCTCGGGGCCGGTGCCGGTCTCGAAGAGCCGGCCGATGGTGGAGCGGAACGCGTCGTGCATCTCCTCGGGCACGCCGAGCAGGGTGTTGACCACCCGCAGCGGCAGGACCCAGGTGAACTCGGCGCGCAGGTCGACGACTTCGCCCGGCGGGTGGGCGGCCAGCCGGTCGAGGAGCTCGGCGGCGATCCGCTCGATCTCCGGGGCGAGGGCGCGGATCCGGCGGGCGGTGAAGGCTGGGCCGATCAGGCGGCGCAGCCGGGCGTGCTCGTCGCCGTACGCGGTGAGGGCGTTGCGGACGTCGGTCCACATCCGCAGCGGCCAGTCGGCGGGTATCTCACCGGCCAGGTCGGCGGTCCAGTGCCGGGCGGCGTCCTTGGAGATCCGGGGATCGGTGAGCAGCCGCCGGATCAGGGCGGGGTCGGTGACGGACCAGCCGGTGACGCCGCCGGGCAGTTCGATCGGTGCGGCCGGTCCGGCGGCGCGCAGGGCGGCGGTCTCGGCGTGCAGGTCCGCACCGGCCGGGTCGAGTCGGTACGGGCAGCGCTGGTCGTCCATCGAGGGCCCTCCCCGGGGGCTGCGGTGTCCGGAACGGCCGGTTGGTGCGGGTGTCCCGCCCGGTCGGCCGTTTCGGACTGTACCTGTCACCCCGGGCCGCCACACCCGGTTTCCGGAGACCGGCGCCCCGGCCAGGGGGCGACCCCGGCCCGGGAGCGGGCTCCGGCCCGGGAGCGGGCTCCGGCCCGGGAGCGTGCTCCGAAGCAGGAGCGGCTCCCGGCCCGGGCCGGACCCGGTCGGTGCCGCAGCACCCGCGTCGTCGGTGCCGCAGCCCCCCGCGTCAGCGCCGGAGAGCCCGCGTCAGTGCCGCAGCACCCGGGTCTGTCCGGCGGGGACGGCGAGGGTGTCGGAGACGCTCGCGCCGGTGAGCAGTTCCACGCCCGGCCCGGTGGTCGGGAGGTCGACGTCGACGTCGCCGTGGTTGATCGCGAAGAGGTACCGGCCGTGCTCGCCGACCCGCTCCACCACCTCGACGTCGTGCGGCAGTCGGCGCTCCGTCAGCCCCGCGTCGGCGGCGGCGGCGCGCAGCACCCGGGCGAGCCCCTCGCCGTCGAGGCGGGCGGAGACGTACCAGGCGTGGCCGCGGCCCAGGGCGTGCCGGGTGACGGCGGGCCCTCCCGCGGCGGGGCCCCCGGCGGGGCCGTCGGCGTAGCGCCACACCGTCTCGGCGCCCTCGGTCAGCACGTACTCGGTCCAGGCCTCGGCCCGCAGCGGCTCCCGGCCGTCCGTGCCCTCCAGCCGGACGTCCGCACCGGCCCGCAGCGGGGCGAACTCCTCGACGGTGAGTCCGAGGACCTCGCGCAGGGCGCCGGGGTGCGGGCCGGGGTGCACGGTGTCGTGCTCGTCGACGATGCCGGAGAAGCAGGAGACCAGCAGGGCGCCGCCGTTCTCGACGTACTGGCGCAGGTTGTGGGTGGCGGCCTCGGTGGTGAGGTAGAGGGCGGGGACGACGACCAGCGGGTAGCGGCTCAGCTCGGCCTCGGGGTGGGCGAAGTCGACGGTGAGGTGGGCGTCCCAGCTGGCGGTGTACCAGGACTCGGCGCGTTCGCGGGCGTCCAGGTCGATGCTGGGGCGCCACTCCAGGCGCTGGGCCCACCAGGACTCCCAGTCCCAGAGCATCGCGGCGTCGGCCTGCACCAGGCTGTCGCGGATCTCCGCGAGCGACCCCAGCTCCTGCCCCAGCGCCACGACTTCGCGCCAGATCCGGCTGCTGGTCCCGGCGTGCGGGAGCATCGCGGAGTGGAACTTCTCGGCGCCGTAGCGGGAGGCCCGCCACTGGAAGAACATCGCGCCCTCGGAGCCGCGGGCGACGTGCGCGAGGCTGTTGCGGGCGAGTTCGCCGGGGCGCTTGGCGAGGTTGCGGGGCTGCCAGTTGACGGCGCCGGTGGAGTGTTCGAGCAGCAGCCAGGGGCGGCCGGCCGCGACGGAGCGGGTGAGGTCGGCGGCCATGGCGAGGTTGATCTGGCTGCGCGGGTCCTCGGCGACCAGGTAGTGGTCGTTGGAGACCAGGTCGACCTCGCGGCCCCAGGCCCAGTAGTCCATGGACTGGCACTGGCTGAGGGCGGTCATGAAGTTGGTGGTGACGGGGATGCCGGGGGCGAGGCGGTGCAGCAGGTCGCGTTCGCGCTTGAAGTTGGCGAGGACCGCGTCGTTGGTGAAGCGGGCGTAGTCGAGCTGCTGGGCGGGGTTGCCCGCGGTGGGGGTGAGGCGGGGCGGCTGGACGTCCTCCCAGCGGGTGTAGCACTGGCCCCAGAACGTCGTCCCCCAGGCGGAGTTGAGTTCCTTGAGGGTGCCGTAGCGGTCGCCCAGCCAGCGCCGGAAGTGGGCGGCGGACTCCTCGCAGTAGCAGTCGCTGACCGGGACGCCGTACTCGTTGTGGACGTGCCAGAGGGCGACGGCGGGGTGCGTGCCGTAGCGGCGGGCGAGTTGTTCGGTGATCCCGACGGCGGCGCGCTGGTAGGCGGGGGAGCTGTGGCAGATCGCGCCGCGGGAGCCGAAGGCGTAGCGGGTGCCCTCGCGGGTGACGGGCAGCGCCTCGGGGTGGTCGCGGTAGAACCAGGCGGGCGGGACGACGGTGGGGGTGGCCAGGTCGGCGCGGATGCCGTGGGCGTGCAGCAGGTCGAGCAGGCGGTCGAGCCAGCCGAACTCGTACTGGCCGCGCTCGGGTTCGAGCAGGGCCCAGGAGAAGATCCCGACGCTCACCATGGTGACCCCGGCCTCGCGCATCAGGCGGACGTCCTCGGCCCAGACCTCCTCGGGCCACTGCTCGGGGTTGTAGTCGCCGCCGTAGGCGAGCGGGTCGAGGCCGAGCGGGCGGGGGTACCTCGGGTGGGCCATGGTGTGCTCCCTCGTGAAGAACTGTGAACGTGCACACCCTAGTCACCTTCGGGTGTCGTTGTGTCTCGCCCAGATAACCGTACGAGCTCAGGCATTGACAAGTGTCTCCCAGGTTTCCGTACTGTGAACGTGCACAGCGGCGGGGCGGGCTCCTGCCCCACCCGCCGCGGCCCGAGCAGTCCCCGCACCACTCCCCCGGGCGGGCCGCCGCGCACCCCCTCGCACGGCGGCCGGCCGCCCGGCCCCCTCACTCGACATTCCGTGATCCTCGGGAGGATCCATGCACCGTCGCCTCGCCCTCGCCGCGGCCGCCGCCCTGTGCGGCACGCTCGTGCTGTCCGCGTGCTCGTCCGACGGCGGTTCCGGTGATTCCGCCAAGGCCGCCTCCGGCCCGGTGAAGCTGACGTTCTGGTCCTGGGCGCCGAACATGGACAAGGTCGCCGAGATCTGGAACAAGGCGCACCCGGACATCCAGGTCAGCGTGCTGAAGCAGGCCGGCGGCGACGACCTGGTCACCAAGACCATCACCGCGGCGAAGGCGGGCAACGCCCCGGACCTGCTCCAGGCCGAGTACCAGGCACTGCCGACCCTGGTCTCCAACGACGTGCTGGCCGACATCGCCAAGCAGGCCGGGAGCGCGAAGTCGCAGTTCGCGGACGGGGTGTGGAAGCAGGTCACGCTCGGCTCGGACGCGGTGTACGCGATCCCCGAGGACACCGCGCCGCTGGCCTTCTACTACCGCCAGGACCTGTTCGAGCAGTACGGCCTCAAGGTCCCCACCACCTGGGACGAGTTCGCCGCCGCCGCCCGCACGCTGAAGCAGAAGGCGCCGGAGAAGTCGCTGACCACCTTCTCCGCCAACGACCCGGGCCTGTTCGCGGGCCTGGCCCAGCAGGCGGGCGCCAAGTGGTGGACCACCTCGGGCGAGAGCTGGAAGGTCGCGATCGACGACCCGGCGACGAAGAAGGTCGCCGACTTCTGGTCCGGCCTGGTCAAGGACGGCTCGGTGGACAACCAGCCGATGTACACCCCGGCCTGGAGCAAGGCCCTGAACGACGGCACCCAGATCGGCTGGGTCTCGGCGGTGTGGGCGCCGGGCGTGCTGACCAGCTCGGCCCCGGACACCAAGGGCAAGTGGGCGATGGCCCCGCTGCCGCAGTGGGAGTCCGGCGCCTCGGTGACCGGCAGCTGGGGCGGCTCGGCGACCGGCGTGACCACCGGCGCCGTGAAGTCCGGCCACGCGGAGGCCGCGGCGAAGTTCGCGACCTGGCTGAACACCGACCCGGAGGCGCTGGCCGGCCTCGTCCAGCAGGTCAACGTCTACCCGGCGGCCACCTCGGCGCAGACCGGCAGCCTGCTGTCGGCGGCCCCCGAGTTCTTCGCGAACCAGCCCGACTTCTACGCCAGGGCCGCGGAGATCGCCAAGGGCACCGCCCCGGCCGCCTGGGGCCCGAACGTCAACGTGGCGTACTCGGCGTTCAAGGACGCCTTCGGCAAGGCCGCCCAGGACAAGGGCGACTTCGGCCCGGCGCTGTCGACGATGCAGCAGTCCACCGTCGAGGACCTGAAGAAGAACGGCTTCCAGGTCGGCTGACCCGCCCTGCCGAGCCCCCGGTCCGCCGCTCCGCCCGGCGGCGGACCGGGCTCACCTCCCCGACCTCCCTCCCCGCGAAACCCCTCAAGGTCCTTAGGAGCCGCCATGGCCTCCCCTCCCCCCGCCGCCCGCGCCCGCCGGCGCCGCGGTTCGCTCGCGCCGTACGGCTTCCTCGGCCCGGCGACCGTGCTGTTCACCCTGTTCTTCGCGCTGCCGATCGGCTTCGCGGTGTACCTGAGCCTGCGCGCCGTGAAGGTGAAGGGCCTGGGCCTGGGTTCGCACGCCCGCACCGAGGTGTGGGCGGGGCTGTCGAACTACACCTCGGCGCTGGCGGACCCGGAGCTGCTGTCGGGCTCCGGCCGGGTGCTGCTGTACGGGGCGCTGCTGGTGCCGACGATGCTGGGCGCGGCGCTGTTCTTCGCACTGCTGCTGGACGTGCCGCGGGTGCGGTTCGGGGCGTTCTCCCGGCTGGTGATCTTCCTGCCGTACGCGGTGCCGGGCATCGTGGCGTCCACCCTGTGGGGGTTCCTGTACCTGCCGCAGGTCAGCCCGGGCTACTACCTGCTGACCCAGGCCGGGATGAGCGGCCCGGACCTGCTGCACGGCAACGGGCTGTACCTGGCGATGGCGAACATCGCGGTGTGGGGCGGCACCGGCTTCAACATGATCGTGATCTACACCTCGCTGCGGGCGCTCCCGGCCGAGCTGTACGAGGCGGCCCGGCTGGACGGCTGCTCGGAGCTGCAGATCGCGCTGCGGATCAAGATCCCGCTGGTGGCGCCGTCGCTGGTGCTGACCTTCTTCTTCTCGATGATCGCCACGTTGCAGGTGTTCGCGGAACCGATGACCATCAAGCCGTTGACGAACTCGATGAGTTCGACCTGGTCGCCGCTGATGAAGGTGTACCGGGACGCGTTCGTGCAGGGCAACATCTACTCCGCCGCCGCCACCTCCGTGGTGATCGCAGCAGCCACCCTGCTGCTCTCCTTCGGGTTCCTGAAGCTGGTCAACAAGCGTGCCAACGGAGGCAGTTGAGATGAGCACCACGACCGCCCCGGCTCCCCGCCGGACCGCCCCCGCACTGCCCCGCAAGGGCTCCGCCCCCGCCCCGCGCCGCACGGCCTGGACGCCGACCCTGCTCCTGCTGCTGGGCGCGGTGTACTGCCTGGTTCCGGTGGTCTGGGTGGTGACGGCGGCGACCAAGAGCCGCCAGGAGCTGTTCACCACCTTCACCTACGCCCCGGGCTCCGGCTTCTGGGACAACCTGACCGAACTGTCCTCGTACCGCGGCGGCGTGTACTGGCAGTGGATGGCCAACTCGGCGCTGTACGCGGGCGCGGGCGCGCTGCTGTCGGCGGCGGTGTCCGGCGTGACGGGCTACGCGCTGGCCAAGTACCGCTTCCGGGGCCGCTCCGCGGTGTTCAACGTGCTGCTGGCGGGCGTGCTGATGCCGCCGATCACGCTGGCGGTGCCGCAGTACCTGCTGATGTCGAAGGCGGGCCTGGCGGACAGCTACTGGTCGGTGCTGCTGCCGAGCATCCTGTCCCCGTACGGCATCTACCTGTCGCGGATCTACGCGGAGGCGGCGATCCCGGACGAGGTGGTGGAGGCGGCCCGGGTGGACGGGGCGCGGGAGTGGCGGCTGTTCCGGAGCGTGGCGCTGCCGATGATGGTGCCGGGGCTGGTGACGGTGTTCCTGTTCCAGTTCGTGGCGATCTGGAACAACTTCCTGCTGCCGTACATCATGCTCGGCGACGACCACAAGTTCCCGGTGACGGTGGGCCTGTACTCGCTGCTGCAGCAGGGCGCGAACGAACCGGCCCTGTACACCCTGGTGATCACCGGCGCGCTGCTGTCGATCCTGCCGCTGATCGCGCTGTTCCTGGGCATGCAGCGGTACTGGCGGGTCGACCTGCTGTCCGGTGCCGTGAAGTCCTGACGGGCCGCCAGTACAGTGACCCCGACACCTCGATCTGCAAGGACCTGCATCCGATGACGGAACCAACTCCCCGCGGCCGGGCGGCCGGACGGCCCAAGCGCCCGCCGACGATCCACGACGTGGCCGCGGTGGCGGGCGTCTCGCGGGGCACGGTGTCCCGGGTGCTGCAGGGCGGGCACAACGTCAGCCCGGCCTCGCAGCAGGCGGTGGAGGCCGCGATCGCCAAGCTCGGGTACGTGGTGAACCGGGCGGCCCGCAGCCTGGTGACCCAGCGCTCGGGTTCGGTGGCGTTCCTGCTGACCGAGCCGCAGGAGCGGTTCTTCGAGGACCCGAACTTCACCACCCTGCTGCGCGGTTGCACGGCGGCGCTGGCCGAGCACGACATCCCGCTGCTGCTGATGACGGCGGGCGACGACGCGGAGCGCCGCCGGGTCACCCGCTACCTGGCGGCGGGCCACGTGGACGGCGTGCTGCTGGTCTCCTCCCACCGGGGCAACCCGATGATCGAGCACCTGCGCGAGGCGGACATCCCGATGGTGTGCTGCGGCCGCCCGCTGGGCCAGCGCGGCCGGGTGCCGTACGTGGCGGCGGACGACCGCGAGGGCGCCAAGGACCTGGTGCGCCACCTGCTGGAGTCGGGCCGCACCCGGATCGCCACCATCGCGGGCCCGCAGGACACCCCGGGCGGCGTGGAACGGCTGTCCGGCTACCGCGAGATACTGGCCGAGTACGGCCTCCCGGCCAACGAGCGGCTGATCGCGTACGGCGACTACAGCCGGGTCGGCGGCGAGACCGCGATGCGTGAACTCCTGGACAGCGAGCCGGAGTTGGACGCCGTGTTCGTGGCCTCCGACCTGATGGCGGACGGCGCGCTGTCCGCCCTGGAGCACGCCGGGCGCAGCGTCCCGGAGGACGTCGCGGTCGGTGGTTTCGACGACTCGCCGGTGGCGCTGACCACCCGCCCGCCGCTGACCACGATAAGGCAGCCGTGGGACCGGATCTCCGCCGAGATGGTCCGGCTGCTGCTGGACCGGATCGCCGGGGAGGAGGCTCCGACGGTGATCCTGCCGACCGAGCTGGTGGTGCGCCGGTCCGCCTGAGCCCGCCCCTTCCCCTCTCCCCTTCGCCCTGTCCGGGCCGCCGCTACAGGCGTCCGGGCAGGGCGAAGGCGTCGAGTACGCCGGGGTCGGTGTAGACGGTGGTGCGGGTGACCGATCCGGCGGCGACGTCCAGCAGTTGGACGCTGTGCAGCAGGTGCCCGCGGCCGTCCGGGGCGGGGGCGTAGGCGGCGAAGGCGCTCTGGCCGTTGGCGCCGACGGGGCGGGTCAGCCAGCCGGTGCCGCGCATGGCGTAGACCCGGTCCATGAACTGCCCGTAGTGCTGCGGTCCGCGGTACCAGAGGGCGAGCGGCGGCATCTCCAGGACGGCGTCGTGGGCGAGCAGGCCGACCAGGGCGGGGACGTCGGCGGCCTCGAAGGCGGCGAGGTAGCGCTCCAGCACGGCCTTCTCCGCGGGCCCGTCCGGCTCCCGGAGCCGGTCGGTCTCGGCTTCCTTGAGGGCGCTCCGGGCGCGCTGCAGGGCGCTGTTGACGGCGGCGACGGTGGTGCCGAGCTGTTCGGCGACCTCGGCGGCGCTGAACGCCAGCACCTCGCGCAGCACCAGGACGGCCCGCTGCCGGGCGGGCAGCAGTTGCACGGCGGCGACCCAGGCCAGGCGCAGGTCGGTCCGGGCGGCGGCGTCGAGCCGGGCGTCGGGGAAGGGCTCCAGCCAGGGCACGTCCACGGCGGGGGTGAGCGGGGCGAGCGGGTCCCGGTCGGGGGCGCCGAGCCCGGCGGGCAGCGGGCGGCGGGCGCGGCCCTCCAGGGCGGTGAGGCAGGCGTTGGTGGCGATCCGGTAGAGCCAGGTGCGGACCGAGGCGCGGGCCGGGTCGTAGCGGTCGCGGGCGTTCCAGGCGCGCAGCAGGGTCTCCTGGACGAGGTCCTCGGCGTCGTGGAAGGAGCCGGTCATCCGGTAGCAGTGGGCGGTCAGTTCGGCCCGGTGCGCGTCGAGGTCCACGGGCCCATCCTGCCGCACCGGCGCGGCGGTCGGAGCGGGCGGGGTTCGTGCGCAGGCCCTTCCGATTCCGGTCGGGTTCTGACAGAGTCGTCCGCTATCCGGTGCACCGGGGCCGGAACAGGGGGGACGGGTACAGATGCTGGGCTTCGTGCTGCTCCGGCTGCGCGGGCGGCTGCCGCTGGCGGCGGCGGTGCTGTTCACGGTGCTGACCGCGACGACCGTGCTGACCGCCCTGCTCGCCTTCGACCGGGCGGTGACCGGGGCGGGCGTCCGCCGGGACCTGTCGGGCGGCCGGGCCGCGGTGCTGCTGAGCGCCGACCACGGGCTGGCCGGGCGGGCCGCGGACGACGCGGGCGCGGCCGCGTTCGGCGCCGACCTGTTCGACGGGCTGCCGGTGACGGTGCAGTCCCTCGCCCGCAGCCGTGCCTACGGCCTGCCCGCCGCGCCCGCGCCCTCCGCCGCCCCGGCCCGCGAGGTGGACCTGACGGTGCTGGCGGCGCTGGACCGCGACCGGGTGCGCCTGACGGCCGGGCAGTGGCCCGCCGCCCCGGGCGCCGACGGGGCGGTGCAGGTCGCGGTGCCGGGCAGTGCGCTGTCCCGGCTCGGCCTGGAGCCGGGCGCGCTGCCCGCGCAGCTGGTGCTCTCCGACCGGTACGGCGGGGCGCCGCTGACCGTCCGGGTCACCGGCGTCTACCGGGCGCTGGACCGGGACGCGCCCTACTGGCGGCTGGACCCGCTGGGCGGCCGGGAGGTCCAGGTCCAGGGCTTCACCACCTACGGGCCGATGCTGGTGGACGACGGCGCCTTCGGCTCCGGCCTGCTGCCGCAGGGCAGCCGTGGCACGCTGCTGACCGCGGACTTCGCGGGCGCCGACCGGGCCCGCGTCGAGCGGGTCGAGGAGCGGGCCGCCCGGCTGCCGGAGCTGCTCGGGCGGGACGCCCCGGGCTTCCAGTCGCAGACCGAACTCCCGGCGCTGCTGGCCGAGTTGCGGTCGGCCAGGCTGGTGGCGGAGTCGAACCTGCTGATCGGCGCGCTGCAGCTGGCGGTGCTGGCGGGCGCGGCGCTGCTGCTGGTGGTGCGCCTGGTCGCGGGGCGGCAGGCCCGGGAGGACGCGCTGCTGGCCGCCCGGGGCGCGACCCGGGGCCGACTGGCGGCCTGGGCGGCCGTCGAGGCGCTGCTGCTGGCGCTGCCCGCCGCGCTGCTGGCGCCGCTGCTGACCAGCCCGCTGCTGCGGCTGCTGACCGGGCGCGGCCCGCTGGCGGGGCTGCCGCTGGCGCCCGCCGACACCGCGGTGCGCTGGCCCGCGGCGGCGCTGTGCGCACTGGCCTGCGTGCTGCTGGCGGTGCTGCCCGCGGTGGGGCGGCGCGACCGGGCGCGGGTGGTGTCGCGCCGTCAGGCGGTGGTCGGCGCGGTGGCCCGTTCCGGCGCGGACCTGACGCTGCTGGTGCTGGCGGTGATCGCCTACCGGCAGTTGGACGCCCGCACCGGCGGCCTGTCGACGGCCGCGGACGGGACGCTGGGCATCGACCCGGTGCTGGTCGCGGCGCCGACCCTGGCGCTGTGCGCGGGCACCCTGCTGGTGCTGCGGCTGCTGCCGTTCGCGGCCCGGCTCGGGGCCCGGCTGGCGGCGCGGGGGCGCGGGCTCGGGGTGGCGCTGGGCGGCTGGCAGCTGGCCCGCCGCCCGGGGCGGGCGAACGGGCCGGTGCTGCTGCTGGTGCTGGCGGTGGCGACCGGGGTGCTGGCGATCGGCCAGCACGCGGCGTGGCGCGACTCGCAGCGCGACCAGGCGGACTTCGCCACCGCGGGCGGCCTGCGGATCACCGGTTCGGCGCTGCCCGCGCTGGGCCAGGGCGGCCGGTACGCGGCGCTGCCGGGCGGGGAGCGGCTGCTGCCGGTGGCGCGGGTCGACCAGTCGCTGCCGGGCGGGCGGCAGGGCCGGGTGCTGCTGACCGACACCGCCCGGGCGGCCACCGGGCTGCACGTGCGGCCCGACCTGTTCGACGGCCGTCCGGTCGGGGAGCTGCTCGGTCCGCTGGCCGCGCCGCAGCCGCCGGGCCTGCCGCTGCCCGGGCACCCGGCCCGGATCGACCTGACCCTGTCGGTGCACACCGCCGACCGCCCCGTCCCGGACCCGGCGCCGCTGCAGGGGCCCGACCTGTGGCTGCAGTTGCGCGACGGCTTCGGGGCGGCCCACCGGGTCCTGGTGCCGCAGTTGCCGGCCCGGGGGGAGCTGACCGTCCCGGTGCGCCTGGACGCGTTCACGGCCGCGCCGCTGGGCTCGGCCGCCGCGCCGCTGACCCTGACCGGCTTCGGGCTGGTGTACCCGTCCAACTGGTCGGAGAGCGCCGGTGACCTGACGGTCCGCGGGGTGGCCGTCGCCGAGAGCCCGGACAGGCCCGCGGTGCCGGTCGCGGCGCCCGCGGGCGCCTGGCGCGGGCAGGTCGAGCCCGGTGTCCCGGTGCAGGTGGAGAGCGCTCCGGACGGGCTGGTGACCGTGCACTACCGGCCGGGCGAGGAGGAGCACGAGGGGGCGCGAGCGGTGGCGCTGGCGCCGGGTGGTGCCCCGCCCGGCGCGGAGGTCCCGGGCGTGGCCACCGGCGCGTACCTGACGGCCGTCGGCGCCTCGGTCGGCGACCTGGTGAAGGTGCAGGTCGGCAGCACCAGCCTGCCGGTGCGGATCACCGGCCGGGTCGAGGCGCTGCCGGTGTACGGCAGCACCGGCCTGCTGCTGGACCTCGCCCGCACCGACCGGTGGCTGGCCGAGCGCGGCCTGGACGCCCCGCCCGTCTCCGAGTGGTGGCTGCCCGCGACCGGGCCCGGTGACGGCGTCCCGGCCGCCGCCGCGGCGGCGCTGCGGGCGGGCCCCACCGCGCAGCGGCTGGACCTGCTCGGGGAGGACGCCGCCGCCCGGCTCGGCGACCCGCTGAGCGCCGCCCCGCAGGGGGCGCTGGCCGCGCTGGCGGTGGCCGCGGCGGTGCTGGCCGCGATCGGCTTCACCGCGGCGGCCACCGCGGGCGCGGCGGAGCGGGCCGGTGAGGCGGCGGTGCTGCTGGCGCTCGGCGCGCCCCGGCGGCTGCTGAACCGGAGCGCCGCCGCCGAGCAGGTGGTGCTGGTCGGTCTGGGCACCGGCGTCGGCCTGCTGCTGGGCACCGCCCTGGTGCACCTGGTGGTCCCGCTGGTGGTGCTCACCCCGGCGGCCCGCCCGCCGGTGCCGGGGGTGCTGGTCGGGCTGCCGCCGGGCCAGGTGCTGGCGCTGGCCGCCGCGTCGGCGGCGCTGCCGCTGCTGTCCGCCTTCCTGTTCGGCGGCCCCCGCCGCCGCACCGCCCCGGCGGCCCGCCTGCGCTCCGCGGAGGGCACGTGATCCCGGCCCCGCCGCTGCCCGCCCGCCCGCTGCCCGCTGCCCGTCCGCTGCCCGTCGCCAGTCCGCTGCCGCCCCTGGAGGAGCGATGACCGCCCCCGCCCCCTGGGTCCGCACCCGGCTGCGCACCGCACCGCTGGCCGCCCTGCTGACCGCCGTCCTGGTGCTGGCCCTGGTCTTCCTGGCCGCCGCGCTGCCCCGGGCGCTGGACCGGGGGGCGGACGGCGCGCTGCACGGCTTCCTGCGCGGCTACGGCCCGGTCTCCACCAGCGTGGTGGTGACCTCCGGCCCGCCGTCCGGCGGCGATCCGGCGCAGCTCCTGGACACCACGGCGGCTCAGCTGACGGAGGCGATCGGCCCGCGGCTGCCGCTGGAGCCGACCGGTCCGGTGTACGGGCGGCGGGCCACCCAGCCGCGTTCGCTGCCCGATCCGGCACTGGACCGCCCGGAGGGCGTCGCGCCGGAGCTGGCGCTGCTGTACCAGCACGGGGCGCGCGAACACGTGCGGTTGACGGCCGGTCAGTGGCCGGGCGGGGCGGCGGCCGGGGAGCCGGTGCCGGTGGCGCTGTCGGAGGCCGCCGCCGCCACGCTCAAGGTCGCACCGGGCGCGGTGTTCGACGGCGGCGCCTCGGTGCTGTTCCCGAACGTCCCGTTCGGTCCGGCCCGGGTGCGGGTGGTGGGCCTGTACGCGGTCGACGACCCGGCCGACCCGTTCTGGGCCGAGGCGGGCTGCGCGCTGAAGGCGTGCCGGAACCTGACGCCCTCGCACGGCCCGGGCGACCCGCCGATGGCGTACTGGTACGCGGTCGCGCTGACCGGCCCGGAGGAGGTGCCCCGGCTGAGCCGCTGGGGCAGCGGGGCCGAGGACTTCTGGCGGCTGCCGGTGCGGGTGGAGGCGCTGCGGGCGGACCGACTGGCGCAGACGTCCTTCGCGCTGGCGACGGTCACCTCGGGACCGGTCGCGGTCAGGGTGACCACCGGCAGCGGGCGCTCGAACGTGCGGATCGGCTCGGCGCTGCGCGGGGCGATCGACACCGCGCGGGAGCGGCAGGCCGCGATCGACTCGTTGACGGCGGTCGGTCCGGCGGGGGCGGCGGGCGTGGCCGTGGTGGTGCTGGGGTTGGCGGCGGCGCTGGGGGCGGAGCGGCGGGCGGCGGAGCTGCGGCTGCTGCGGGCCCGGGGCGCGGGGCTGGGCGGGGTGTTCCGGCGGCTGCTGGGCGAGGGGGCGTGCACGGTGCTGCCCGCGGCGGCGCTGGGCGCGGGGCTGGCGTTCGTGCTGCTGCCGACGCCGCGCTGGGTGCCCGCCGCGGTGGCGGCGGGGTCGGTGGCGCTGCTGGCGCTGCTGGCCTTCCCGGTGCGGGTGGTGCTGGTGCTGCGCGGCCCGTCGGGCGGGGCCCGACCGGGGCGGCGGCGGCTGGTGGCGGAGGCGGCGGTGCTGGTGGTGACCGCGGCGGCGGTGGCGCAGGTGGCGCGGCGCGGGGTGGCCCCGGCGGGTGCGGGGGTGGATCCGCTGCTGGTGGCGGCGCCGTTGCTGCTGTCGTTGACGGGTGCGCTGCTGCTGGCCCGGTTGCAGCCGGTGCTGATCGGCTGGTCGGCCCGCCGGGCGGGTCGGCGGCCGGGCGCGGTGGGTTTCCTGGGCCTGGCCCGGGCGGCCCGGGGCGGTGGCCGGGGGCGGGCGCGTCCGTCGGTGCTGCCGCTGCTGGCGCTGGTGCTGGCGGTGGCGTGCGGTGCGGTGGGCGCGGACGTGCTGGGTTCGGTGGCCGCGGACCGGACGCGGGTGGCCCGGTACGCCCTGGGCGGGGACGCGTCGGTGAGCGCGGGGCTGGAGCGGGCGCTGCCGGAGGGCTTCCTGGCGGCCGCGGACCGGCTGCCGGGGGTGGAGACCTCGCTGCCGGTGTGGATCGAGGACGACGTCACGATGTCGGTGGGCAGCGGTGCCTCGGTGCGGGTGAACGTGGTGGCGGCCGATCCGGTCCGGTACGCGCGGCTGGCCGGGGTGGCGGGTCGGGGCCGGTTCGATCCGGCGCTGCTGGCGGGCGGGCCGGACGGCGGCCCGCTGCCGGTGCTGGTCAGCAGCGACCTGCCGTCGGGCGGGTTCAGCCTGCGGCTGGCGGGCGGTGACGCGGTCGAGGTCCGCTCCGTGGGGGTGGCCGACGGGACGCCCGCGGTGAGCGGGTCGAACGGCCCCACCGTGGTGATGTCCTCGGTCGCCGCCGCCGACCTGCTGCCGCGCTTCGGCGGCCCGGACAAGTGGCTGGCGGCCGGGCACCCGGACGACGCGCAACTGCGGGCGCTGGCCGAGCGGTTCCTCGGCCAGCCCGCCTCCGGCACCCGGCCGGGGCACCTGGTGCGGACGGCGGCCGGGGAGGCCGCGGCGCTGGGCAGCGACCCGCTGCAGGCTTCGGCGGTGCGGCTGTTCTGGGTGTCGGTCGGCGCGACGGCGCTGTTCGCGCTGCTGTCGGTGCTGCTGACGCTGCTGCGGGCGGGGCCGGAGCGGGCGGCGGTGCTGGCCCGGCTGCGCACGATGGGGCTGCGTCCGCGGCAGGGGCTGGCCCTGGTGCTGGCCGAGGTGCTGCCGCAGGCGCTGGTCGCGGCCCTCGGCGGGGCGTTGACCGCGGTGTGCTGCGTGCGCCTGCTCGGCCCGGCGGTGGACCTGTCGCCGCTGGTCGGGTCGGGCGTTCCGACCGGGCTGCGGCTGCTGGCCGGTCCGATCGCCCGACAGGCGCTGGCGCTGGCCCTGTTGGCATCCCTGGCGGTGCTGGTCGAGGCCGCCGTCACCGCCCGTCGGCAGATCGCCACCGAGTTGCGCGCGGGCGACACCGAATGACCTCCACCCCGTCCGTAGGAAGGGACGACCCGATGAGCACTCCGCCCCCGAGCCTGGACGAGTTGCGGGCCAGGGCGCTGGCCGCGGCCGCGCCCCGGACGCCCCGCACCGACCTGGCGATCAACTGCGAACGGCTGGTGAAGATCTTCACCGCCGACAAGGTCGAGGTCCAGGCCCTGCAGGGCCTGGACCTGACCGTGGACCGCGGCGACCTCGTCGCCCTGGTCGGCGCTTCCGGCAGCGGCAAGTCCACCCTCCTCAACATCCTCGCCGGCCTCGACTCCCCCACCGCCGGCCACGCCACCGTCGACGGCCGCGACCTGCTGACCATGACCCCCAAGCAACGCCTGCACTACCGCCGCGAAACGGTCGGCTTCGTCTGGCAGCAGACCGCCCGCAACCTGCTGCCCTTCCTCACCACCGCCCAGAACACCGCCCTGCCCATGCAGCTGCGCACCAACCACCGCACCGCCAAACGCCAACGGGCCCGCGTCACCGACCTCCTCGAAGCCCTCGGCATCGCCGACCTCGCCCACCGCCGCCCCGCCCAGCTCTCCGGCGGCCAGCAGCAACGCGCCGCCATCGCCGTCGCCCTCGCCAACGACCCCACCGTCCTGCTCGCGGACGAGCCCACCGGCGAACTCGACACCGAGACCGCCGCCGGCATCTTCGACGCCTTCCGCACCGTCAACCGCGAACTCGGCACCACCGTCGTCATCGTCACCCACGACCCCATGGTCGCCGCCGAAGTCCGCCGCACCGTCGCCATCCGCGACGGCCGCACCAGCACCGAGGTCCTCCGCCGCACCGAGATCGACGAGCACGGCACCGAGACCGTCCACGAACGCGAGTACGTCATGCTCGACCGCACCGGCCGCATCCAGCTCCCCGCCGCCTTCCTCACCGCCCTCGGCATGCAGCACCGCGTCGCCGCCGACCTCGCCGCCGACCACATCGCCCTGCGCCCCGACGACTCCCCCACTGAACCGACCGGTTGTCGGACCGGCGTACTAGGGTGGTCCCCGTGGCAATGATCATGGATCGTGACGGGGTGGCGGAGCAGCTGGAGCCGTTCCGCCGGGAGTTGACGGCGTACTGCTACCGGATGCTGGGTTCCGCCTTCGAGGCGGAGGACGCGGTGCAGGAGACGCTGCTGCGCGCCTGGTCGAAGTTCGACGGCTTCCAGGGCCGCTCCGCCCTGCGGACGTGGCTGTACCGGATCGCCACCAACGTCTGCCTGGACATGGCCCCGGCCGCCCAGCGCCGGGCCCGTCCGATGGACCTCACCTCCCCCTGCCCGGCGAACGCGCCGGACCTCGCCCAGCTGCAGGAGAACGTCTGGGTCGGCCCGGTGCCGGACGAGCGCGTGCTCTCCGGCGACCCGGCGGAGGTCGCGGTGGGCCGGGAGTCGATCCGGCTGGCGTTCGTCTCGGCCCTGCAGAAGCTGCCCGCCCGGCAGCGGGCCGTGCTGATCCTGCGGGAGGTGCTGGCCTGGTCGGCCGCGGAGACCGCGGAGCTGCTGGAGACCTCGGTCGCCTCGGTGAACAGCGCCCTGCAGCGCGCCCGGGCCACCATGTCCGCCCAGGGCCCCGCGGGGGACGTCCTCGACCCGCTGGACGAGACCCAGCGCGCCCTGCTCGCCCGCTACGTCCGGGCCTTCGAGTCCTTCGACATCGAGGGCCTCCAGCGCCTCCTGCACGAGGACGCGGTGCTGAACATGCCGCCGTTCCAGATGTGGGTGCAGGGCGTGGTCGAGCTCGGCGAGTGGTGGCGGGGCGCGGGCTGCGGCTGCGCGGGCTCCCGCCTGCTCCCGGTCGAGGCCAACGGCAGCCCGGCCTTCGCCCAGTACCGCCCGGCCGAGGACGGCAACGGCTGGACGCCCTGGGGCATCACCACCCTGGAGATCGTCGACGGCCGGATCGCCACCATGACCAACCACATGGACGTCGACCGGCTCTTCCCGCTCTGGAACCTCCCGATGCGCCTGACCACCGACCCCCGCGGCTGACCCTCACTCCACCGGCAGCGCCTCCGCCAGCCCGGTCAGCTCCAGCAGCACCCGCCACCGCTCCCCCGCCCCGCGCAGCACCACCCGCCCTCCGGCCCGCCGCACCACCAGCGCCAACCGCCCCACCCGCCGCAGCTCCCCCGCCCCCGGCTCCCCCACCACCAGCACCACCCGCACCGCCCCTTCCCGCCCCGCCACCGACGCCAGCAACTCCCCCGCCCGCTCCTCGTCGACACCGGGCTGCAGGACGATCTCCAGGTTCTCCATGCCCGTACTGACCGCCCGGCCGCCCGGAACTCATCGCCCGCCCTCCCCCGGCTTCCGCGCGCCCCCGCGCCGAGCCGGTCAGGAGGCGTACTTCCACCAGCCGAAGCCCCGCGCGTAGGCCCGCCGCAGCGCCGCGCGCCCGCGGTGGCCGCGCGCGTACTGGACGGCGAGCGCCGCGACGAACAGCAGGGCGCCCGCCGCGGCGACGACCGCGCCGCAGGCCGGACCGGCCAGCCGACCGGAGAGCCCGGCGAGCGCCACCGTCAGGGTCAGCCCGAGGTGGCCGTCCGCCACCCGCAGCGGCTCCGCCTCCCCGTTCCCGCCCTCGGCGAGGGCCTCCCGCAGGTCGTTGCGGTACCGTTCGCGGGCCGCCTCCGGGTCGGCCTCGCGGCCCTCGGGCCAGTGCTGGACGCCCAATGCCGCTCTCCCCTCCTCGTCTCCCCCGGAGGGTAGCGCCCGGCCGCCCGGGACCGGTCGCCCGCCCCGGACGTCCGCTCAGACGAAGTAGCCGCCGTCGACGGGGAGCACGCTGCCGGTGACGAACGCGGCGGCGGGCGTGGCGAGGAAGACCACGGCGGCGGCGACCTCCTCGGGGCGGCCGTAGCGGCCGAGTGCGTTGGCGGCGCGCTGGAAGTCGGCGTTCGGGCCGTCCTCCGGGTTCATCTCGGTGTGGGTGGAGCCGGGCTGCACCACGTTGACGGTGATGCCGCGTCCGGCGAGTTCCTGGGCGGCGGCGCGGCTGTAGGCGACGACCGCGGCCTTGGTGGCGGCGTAGTCGGCGAGGCCGGGCCGGCCGGGACGGGCGGCGAGGTTGGAGCCGATGGTGATGATGCGTCCGCCGTCCGGCAGCAGGCCCGCGGCGGCCCGGATCGCGGCGCTCACCCCGCCCACGTTGACCGCGTGCTGCCGGGCCAGGGCCTGCACGTCCACCTCGGCGGTGATCGGGCCGGGGGCGATGACGCCCGCGTTGTTGACCAGGATGTCGAGCCGCCCGAAGTCCGCCGCGACGGCGGCGACCAGTGCCTCGACCTGGGCGCCGTCCCCCTGGTCGGCCCGGTAGGCGGCGGCCCGCCGTCCGAGCGCCTCGATCCGCCGCACGACCTCCTCGGCGCGCGGGCCGGAGCCGCTGTGGCTGAGGGCGACGTCCGCCCCGGCCGCGGCCAGGGCGAGCGCGGTGGCGGCGCCGATGCCGCGGGAGCCGCCGGTGACCAGGGCGGTGCGGCCGGCCAGCGCGTCGGGCGCGAAGACGGCGGTTGCGGTCGGGTGCGTCATGTCGGGTCCCCCTCCGATATCTGTACCGCTCGGTACACATCGGGGACGCTACCATATCGATCGGTACAGAATCACCGGCCACCACCCCGAACCCCCGGAGGGCAGGACGACATGACGGGCCGTCCGCGCGCGTTCGACCGCGACGAGGCGCTCGACCGCGCCGTGCGGGTCTTCTGGCGGCACGGCTACGAGGGCGCCGCGCTCTCCGACCTCACCGCCGCGATGGGCATCAACCGCCCCAGCCTGTACGCGGCGTACGGCAACAAGGAGTCGCTGTTCCGCCACTGCCTGGACCGCTACCAGCAGGGCCCGGCCCGCCACGCCCGGGAGGCCCTGGCCCGGCCCACCGCCCGCGCCGTCGCCGAGCACCTGCTGCACGGCACCGTCGCGGTGGTGACCCGCGAGGAGGGCCCCGGCTGCCTCCTGGTGCACGGCGCCCTCGCCACCGGCCCCGGCTCGGAGGCGGTCCGCGCCGAGAGTGCCGCCCGCCGCACCGCCCACCGCACCGCCCTGCGCACCCGCCTCGAACAGGCCGCCCGGGCCGGGGAGTTCCCCCCGGACACCGACCCCGCCCTCCTCGCCGACCACCTCAGCACCCTCGCCTACGGCCTCGCCGTCCAGGCCGCCGAGGGTCTCCCCGCCCCCCACCTGCGCCGCATCGCCGACCACGCCCTCCGGCACTGGCCGCACTGACCTCCCGCCGTCCGGGCCGGGAACGGCGAACCGCCCGGCCACCGCGCGTTCGCGGTGGCCGGGCGGTCCGTCGTCGGCCGGGTGTCAGGCGGCCCCGGCCCCGGGGGCGGCGGCCCGGGCGGGCTCGGGCGGGGAGCCCGCGGGCTTGCGGAAGAAGAAGTACAGCGTGGGCACCAGGTAGAGCGCCCAGACCCAGACCTGGGCCTTCGTCGGGTCGGGCTGGAAGTTGAACACGCCCTTCAGCAGCGTCCCGTACCAGCTGTCGGCGGGGATGGTGCTGGAGATGTTGAAGGCGTGCGCCGAGAGGCCGGGCAGCCAGTCGGCCTCCTGGAGGTCGTGCACGCCGTAGGCGAGGACGCCCGCGGCGACGACGACCAGCATGCCGCCGGTCCAGGTGAAGAACTTGGCGAGGTTGATCCTGACCGCGCCGCGGTAGAACAGCCAGCCGAGCACGACGGAGGTGAGCAGGCCGAGGGTGGCCCCGGCCAGCGGGCTCCAGCCGTCGCCGGTGGACTGGACGGCGGTCCAGATGAACAGCGCGGTCTCCAGCCCCTCGCGGCCGACGGCGAGGAAGGAGGTGACGATCAGCGCGACGGTGCCCATGGCGAGCGCGGCGTCCAGCTTGCCCTGGAGCTCGCTCTTCAGGTGGCGCGCGGTGCGGCGCATCCAGAAGACCATCCAGGTGACCAGGCCGACGGCGATGATCGACAGGCTCCCGCCGAGGGCCTCCTGGGCCTCGAAGGAGAGCTGGTTGGAGCCGAACTGCAGCACCGCGCCGAACGCCATGGCCAGCGCGACGGCGCTGCCGACGCCGATCCACACCGGGCCGAGGCGGTCCTTGCGTCCGGTCTTGACCAGGTAGGCGATCAGGATGCAGACCACCAGGCTGGCTTCGAGGCCCTCGCGCAGGCCGATCAGGTAGTTGGCGAACACGGCGGTTCTCCTCCTTCGGGACTTCAGAAGAGTGCGGGCGGGGGTCAGCCGAAGAGGGTCTGGCCCCACCACTCGCCGGGCTTGCGGACACCGGGCGGGCAGGCGAAGTGGGCGGATCCGACGTGGGTGATGTACTCGTTCAGCTTGTCGTTGGCCGCGAGCTTGGTCTGCAGCGGGACGAACGCCTTGCGGGTGTCGCGCTGGTACGCCAGGAAGAACAGTCCGGCGTCCAGGCGGCCGAGGCCGTCGGTGCCGTCGGTGAAGGAGTAGCCGCGGCGCAGGATCATCAGCCCGCCGTTGCTGTCGGGGTGCGCCAGGCGGACGTGCGAGTCGGCGGGCATCGCCGACAGGTCGGGGGCGTCGCGCTCCTTCTGCTTGCCGTAGGGGGCGCCCTCGATCTTGGTGCGGCCGAAGGTGTCCTCCTGGTCCTTGAGCGAGGCGCGGTCCCAGGTCTCGATGGTCATCCGGATCCGGCGGGCGACCAGGTAGGAGCCACCGGTCATCCAGTCGGCGCCGTCGCCGGGGGCGACCCACACGTGCTGGGCGAGGGCGTCGGCGTCGGTCCCGGCGATGTTGTGGGTGCCGTCCTTGAAGCCCATCAGGTTGCGCGGGGTCTGGCTGTCCGGCGTGGTGGAGGAGGTCTTGCCGAAGCCGAGCTGCGACCAGCGGACGTTGACCACGCCCATGCCGATCCGGGCCAGGTTGCGGATGGCGTGCACGGCGACCTGCGGGTCGTCGGCGCAGGCCTGGATGCACAGGTCGCCGCCGCTGCGGGCGGCCTCCAGCCGGTCGCCCTTGAACCTGGGCAGCTCGACCAGCGCCTCGGGCAGCTTGGCCTTCAGCCCGAACCGGTCCTGGCCGTCCTTGTCGAACAGGGTGCGGCCGAAACCGATGGTGAGGGTGAGCCGGGAGGCGGGCAGGCCGAGCGCCTCGCCGGTGTCGTCCGGCGGCGACTCGGGGACGACGCCGACGGCGCCGCCGCCGACCTCGCGGCCGCCGGTCATCGAGGCGGCGGCCTTCGTCCACTCCTTGAGCATCTTGACCAGGGCGTCCCGGTCGTCGGTGATCACGTCGAAGGCGGCGAAGTGCAGCCGGTCCTGGACGGGGGTGGAGATGCCCGACTGGTGCTCGCCGTAGAACGGGACGTCCGGGGTCTGCGGCGCGGCGGCGCCGCCGTCCTCGGTCGACATGGTCGCGGCGGCCACGGTGCCCACCGCGGCCGCGCCGAGCGCGACGCCGGCCCCCGCCCAGCCTATGACGGCCCGTCGGCTGAGCCCGGCGCGCTGCGCCTGCCCGCCGCCCGCGGCGGGGGCCGCCTGCTGCTCGTTCTCGGCGTCCATCTCTGGCTTTCCCTCTCGGACGTGGAACCTGGTACGGGTGCTGCCGCGGCTGCGGCAGCACCCTTGACGGAGACTTAGCTTACGCTGCCCTTACCTGGGCGTCCCGCCCGGCCCGGCCCCTTGACCTGGGCTTGACCGTGGCCGGCCGCCCCGCGGGCCGGTGGCGTCGGCTACTTGGCGACGACGGCGGCGGCCAGCTTGGACAGCGGCTCGCCCAGCGAGTTCACCGCGTCCGAGAAGACCTTGCGCTCGTCCTCGGTGACCTTGTCGTACGAGGTGTAGGTGCCGTCGGCGCCGCGGTACTTGGCGAGCAGTCCGGTGATCTTCTCGAACTCGGCGTCCAGGGTCCTGGACAGCTCGGGCTCGCGCTCGGAGGCGACCGGCTTGAGCAGCTCGTAGGCCTGGCGGGCGCCCTCGACGTTGGCGGCGAAGTCCGACAGGTCGGTGTGGCTGTAGCGGTCCTCCTCGCCGGTGATCTTGTTCTTGGCGACCTCGTCCAGCAGTTCCTTGGCGCCGTTGGCCATGCCGGTGGGGGTGATCTCGGCGCTGGGGATGCGCTTCTGCCAGTCCTTCAGGTCGGCGACCAGCTGGGTGGCGAGGGTCTTCTCCTCGTCGCCGATCCTGCCGTCCACCCACAGCGACTTCTCGATCCGGTGCCAACCGGTCCAGGCCTGGCCCTCCTCCAGGGCGTCCTCGCGGGTGTCGGTCTTCGGGTCGATGTCGCCGAAGCTCTCGGCGACCGGCTCGGTGCGCTCCCAGCCGACCCGGGAGGCGGCGAACAGCGACTTGGCCTTCTCCACGTCGCCCGCGGTGACGGCGGCCGCGAACTGCTCCACCACCGGGATGGTCGCGTCGGCCTGCTCCTGGGCGTACGTGCGGTAGTCGGCGACCGCCCGGGTCAGTCGGTCGTCCGCCTGCGCGGAGGCCGGGGCACCGGCCGTGACGGTGATCTTCTGCCGGATGCCGTCACCGGTCATGCCGGGCTTGCAGGCGACCTCGTAGGTGCCGGCCTTGATCTCGGCGTTGATGCTGACCTTGGTGCCGGGGCCGATGTTCTCCCGCTCGGTGACGATCTTGTCGCCGTCGCCGTAGACGTACACCTCGGTGACCTTGCTGCCCTTGTTCGACACCGCCAGCTCGACGTGCCCGGCCGGGAAGGAGGTCTTCGACAGGTCGCACTTGTCGTCCGTCGCGGTGACCTGCACCGGCCCGGACGCGCCGTCGGCCGAGGCCTTGCCGCCGTCGTCCTTCTTCGAGCACCCCACCAGCGCGGCACCCGCCACGGCGAGGACGAGGAACGCGGCGGCGGACGTACGGCGGGCGGGCATGCTCACTCCAGGGACGAGGGGACGCGGGGTCTGACCGATGCGGCGGCCACCCGGAGGGGTCTCCCGGCGGCCGCCCAGTAAGCTAAGGCATACCTTAGATCCCCCGCCAGGCCGGGTCGACACCCCGTGCCACGGCATCCTGCCCGGCCTGGCCGCCACCATCCGCTTTTTTCGGCCAACTCCCGCCCCGTGTCGAGCAGTTCACCAGCACTCCGGCCACCTTGCCCGCCCGGCGTGTGATCGGAACCACTCGCCCCCGAACGCCGCCAGGGGCGCGGGGCCACGCCCCGCGCCCTGCTGCCGACCGTCCGTCAGGGCAGGTTGCGGGCCATCACGATGCGCTGGACCTGGTTGGTGCCCTCGTAGATCTGGGTGATCTTCGCGTCCCGCATCATCCGCTCCACCGGGTAGTCCCGCGTGTACCCGTACCCACCCAGCAACTGCACCGCGTCCACCGTGATCTCCATCGCCGCGTCCGACGCGTAGCACTTGGCCGCCGCACCGAAGAACGTCAGGTCACCGTCACCGCGCTGCGACTTCGCCGCCGCCGCGTACGTCAACTGCCGCGCCGCCTCCAGCTTCATCGCCATGTCCGCCAGCATGAACTGCACACCCTGGAAGTCACCGACCGGCCGGCCGAACTGCCGGCGCTCCTTCACGTACCCCTTCGCGTAGTCCAGCGCCCCCTGCGCGATGCCCAGCGCCTGCGCCGCGATCGTCACCCGGGTGTGGTCCAGCG
>NZ_BSSA01000029.1 GCF_030268885.1 Kitasatospora phosalacinea | reverse complement strand
AGACGACTCGTAGGACGGCTTGCACGCGCAGACACACATGGCGGCGATCATCGCGGACATCTCGACCGCGACGACCACCCCCAGCGATCACGCCACGCAGTTGATCAATTACCCCACACTTTCTAAGCCGCGGGTCCGCCATCAGCACCACGCGGTCGGCGGCCGGATCGAACCCGAGCACCGGATGCCCGTAGTCGCCCTCAGCCGTCATGACCACCTGCTTGCCGAGCCGACGACCGACCGCGGCCAGGAACCGGCACAGGACGTCCACCCCCTCCTGGCCCTGAAGTTCGCGGAGGTCGACGTCGAAGTCGATCTCGTCCGCAGACCACGGACGGAAGATCGCCAGCACATACGGGTCCGGCCAGACCCGCAGATCGACCGTCTCCGCATCAGCGGGCCGCGCCAGCACCTCCGCCGCAGAAGGCAGCGGACCCGCGACTCCGCCCTCCAGGTACTCCCACGTCCATCCGCTCGACCGGACCAGGTCAAACACCGCCTGCCAGTCCTCGACCGTGGTGCCCTCCACACACACGTCCGGCAGAGCACCCATCAACTCAGGGTCGAAGAAGTTCCTGACGTTGTCCCACAGCAGATCCGGCATGTCGCCATGCTGCCCGGCCAGCGCGCCCGGACGCAGCCCGATTTCCTTGACGAACCCCATAGAGGCACCCCCCGCAACGAGCCGCCGGGCGCCGTCCGCGCGTTCCGCCGCAGGCTGCTCCTGCCACCCGACCGGAAGACGACCGACCGGATCCCGGCGCCCCTCGTACCGGGACGCCCGGCCGCCCGCCAGGAGGAGCAGCCGTGAAGCGGACCGCGTTCGACGAGCAGGCGTACGCGCAGCGGTCCCGGAGCGGGCCGTGCTTCATCTGCCGCCTAGTGCTCTGACCGCAAAGGTTCACCGGGTTTGCTGCACCCCTGGCGGAGGCTACTTCTTGCGCTGGCTCTCGATCTCGGCAGACAGCACGACCATGTCGTACAGGTGCGTGTAGTACTTGGCCGCGTACTCGTCGCCGATCGCCGGAAGGACCTTCCGGAACGCCGACGTCAGCCGTGTCAGGCGTCCGTGGGCCTGTTCGCCGAGCAGGTCTTCGTAGACGCAGGCGGCATAGGCATAGGCGTCCGAGTCGAGCATCACCATGTCCCAGTCCTCGACGTCGAGGCCGCGGAAGCCGGGCGGGAACGGCCTGGCCATGTGCTCTGCCATCATCTGCGCAAGCGCGCCAAGCTTCTCATCAAGCATGGGGAGATCTTGCCAGGCAACCCGGCGAACCTTTGCGGTCACAGTACTAGCGGGGCGGGGACGGCCGGGTGGGCCAGAGCCGGATGTCGAACAGGTCCCGCGGCTCCGCTCCCTGGGTGCGGCGCCACACCGCCAGGGTGTACCGGCCCACCGCGTCCCGGGTCAGCGGCACGTCCAGCAGCGCGCCGTGGACGGTCGAGACGAGGGTGACGGCCAAGGCGTCGGTCAGGTCGACGGAGAGCGTGCCGAGCGGTGTCCAGGAGGCGTCGGGCCCGGGCTGCGGACCGGCGCACAGGGCGAGGCGGAACACGGCCTCCCGCTGGCTGCGCACGGCGGCCGGGACGGCCACCGCCGCCCCGTTCCCACCGGCCGTGATCCGGTCGCCCTCCGGAATCACCCACTGCGCGCCCGGATCGAGGAGGAGCGCGAAGTGGCCGTAGTCGATGCCGCCCGCCGCCACCTCCGCCACCCCGGGCCCGGACAGCGCTGCGAACAAGCCGGCCCGTGCCGCCCGCGCGGCGGCGTCCGGTTCCCCCCACGTCTCCATGCCACGCACCCTACGCCCGTCGCTCCCGCCCCGCGGCGGAACCGGCGGCGCCCGTGGGCCGAACACGGCCACGCCCTGCACGAGTTGCTGCGGCTGCAGACGTCCGGGACCGGCCGGTCCGCGGTCCGAACGCCCGTCCCCCGTCAGCCGTGGGCGCCGAGGACGTCCTTCGCGTGGGCGGCGGCGAGGAGTCGGTAGCCCTCGCCGTTGGCGCGGATGCCGTCCCGTTCCTCCGCGGTGAGCTCCCGCTTCACCTTGGCGGGGACGCCCGCGACCAGCGAGCCGGGCGGCACCTGCATGCCCTGCGGGACGACCGCCCCGGCCGCGACGAGCGAACCGGCGCCGATCCGGGCGCCGTTGAGGACGGTGGCGCTCATCCCGATCAGCACGTCGTCCTCGACGGTGCAGCCGTGCAGGACGGCGTTGTGGCCGACCGAGACCCGCTCGCCGAGGACGGCCGGGAAGGACGGGTCGGCGTGGACGGTGCAGTTGTCCTGAACGTTGGTCAGGGCGCCGACGACGATCCGCTCGGCGTCGCCGCGCAGCACCGCGCCGTACCAGATGCTGGCCCCGGCGGCGACGGTGACGGCACCGACCACCACGGCGCCGGGCGCGACGAACGCCTCGGGGTCGAGTTGCGGCTGCAGTCCGCCGACGGCGGCGATCAGGGGTTCGGCCACGGTGGCACCTCCGGTGCGGGGCGGGACGGTTGACGGGGCGACCGGGCCGCGGGGGAACGGGCCACGGGGGAACGGGCCACGGGGCGACGGGTGTCGCGCGGGCCCAGTCTTCCGTACCACCGGGTAACCGGGCCACCGGGGCCCCGCGGCGAGGGAGCGGCTACCGGCCGCCCGACCGGGAGGGCCAGTGGTCGAGCGGGAGGGGGCCGCGGGAGCGGACGGTGCGGATGGCGAAGGTGGAGCGGGCGTCGCGGACGGGGCCGACGGCGAGGATCTCGTCCAGCAGGACCTGCTCGTAGGTGGCCAGGTCCGGGACGGCGATCTCCACCAGGAAGTCGGCCTCGCCGGAGACCACGTGGCAGGCGACCACCGCGGGGATCGCGCACAGCGACTCCTCGATGTGCCGCGAGGTCTCCCGCGAGTGCTGCTCGACCCGCAGCGCGACGAACACCGTCAGCCCCAACCCGACCCGGTCGCGGTCGAGTTCGGCCCGGTACCCGGCGATCACCCCGTCCGCCTCCAGGGCCTTGGTCCGCCGCAGCGCGGAGGAGGGCGAGAGCCGGACGGCCTCGGCGAGGTCGACGTTGGCGGTCCGGCCGTGCCGCTGGAGGTGGGCCAGGATGGCGCGGTCGATGCGGTCGTACTGGGGGCTCGACATGCCGGGCAGCCTAGCGGCGCCCCGGTGGAATCGTCCCCGCTGCGGTCGCCCTCCGGCATGTCGTGCCGCTCCGAACCGCCACCACGGCAGGATCCGCCACGCCACCCCGCGGACCCCCGGCAGGATCCGCCGTCCGTCCCGCCTCACCCGCACGGCACGGCCTGCCGCCGGACCGCCCTCCGGTGACAGGATCTGCCGCGAGGCTCCCTCCGCGGAGCGGATTTCGCCATCGGGTGCCGCGCGATCCGGGCCATGATCGGGGCATGACCGACACCGCGCCAGCGCCCCGTCCCCGCCCCTCCTCGCGTCCCGGTTCCCCTTCGCCCTCCGCCCCCTCCTTCCTCTCCACGGCCGGGGCGTCCGCGCTGTACATCGGCGCCCTGCTCGGCCCCAGCCTGCTGCTGCTCCCGGGGCTGGCGGCACGCGCGGCGGGCCCGGCCTCGCTGCTGGCGTGGCTGGCGCTGCTCGCGCTGTCCGGGCTGATCGCGGTGGTGTTCTGCGCGCTCGGCACCCGGCTGGGCTCCTCCGGCGGCGTCGCCGGGTACACGGCCGCGGGGCTGGGCGCGCGGGCGGGCCGGGCCGCCGGGTGGTGCTTCCTGGCGGGGGTGGTCGCGGGCGCGCCCGTGGTCTGCCTGATCGGCGGGAGCTACGCGGCGGCGGCCGTGGGCGCGGACGGGGACACCGCCGTCCGGGCGGGGCTGGTGCTGCTGGGGCTGGTGCTGGCGGTCCGGCTGCTGGGGGTGCGGACGGGGGCGGGGCTGCAACTGGCGCTGGTGTCCGCCCTGGTGGGCCTGGTGCTGTTCGCGGTCCTCGGTTCGGCCCCGGCCGCCCGGGCCGCGCACTGGACGCCCTTCCTGCCGCACGGCTGGAGCGGCGTCGCGCAGGCCGCCCCGCCGCTGATGTTCGCGTTCGTCGGCTGGGAGGCCGCCGCCTCGCTGACCACCCGGCTGCGCGACCCGCGCCGCCAACTGCGCCGGGTGGTGCTGATCGCCTTCGCCGTGACCTCGCTGCTCTGCCTGGGCCTGGCGGCCGCGACGGTGGCCGTGCTCGGCCCGGGCGCGGGCGGCTCCGTCCCGCTGGCCGACCTGATGCGCGCCGCGATCGGCTCCCGGGGCCCGCTGCTGGCCGCCGGTGCGGCGGTGGTGCTCACCCTCGCCGCCACCAACACCTACCTGACCGGCGCCGCCGCCCTGCTGGACGCCCTGCTCCCCTCCGGCACCGCCTCCGGACGTCGCGGCTCGCTCGCCGTGGTGGCGGCCACGGCGCTGATCGGCGTCCCGCTGTTCGTCCTGGTCGGGACGGGCGTGCTGACGACCGCTCAACTGGTGGCCGTCCCCACGGCGCTGTTCCTCGCCGTCTACCTGACCTGCACGGCCGCGGCGGTCCGCGTCCTGGACGGCGCCCCGCGCCTGGCCGCCGCCGTGAGCTGCCCGGCGGTGCTGGCCCTGCTGCTGGGCACGGGTTGGCCGGTGCTCGCCGCCGCCGCGGTGGCGCTCGTCGCGGCCGTGACACCCGCGCCCCGAACGGGCGACCACCCCTCGTCCGCGCGTTCCGCCGCCGCTCGGGAGGGTTCACCGGCGAGTGGGGTTTGACCCCGAACGACTACCGCGCCCCACGGGGACGGTCCGATGATCGGGCAATGGACCGTGCCCCGGGCGACGGCCTCCCGCCCATGCCCCCGCTCCCCCCGCTGCCGCACCACCCACCCTGGCCCTGGCACTGCCACACTCCCGCACCCACACCCGCACCCGCACCCGCACCCACACCGTCCCCCAGCCCGACCCCCGCCCCCACCCCCACTGCCCACCGGACACCGACACCGACACCGGCCTCCACCTCCACCCCCACCACCCTGCATCCGACGCCCCACCGGACCCCGTCCGCCTCCCACCACCCCCCGTCCCCGACTCCCCTCTCCCGGGCAACGACCGCCCAGCCCGCTGCCGCCCCGCCCCCCACCCTGTCCCCCACTCCCACACCCGCATCCACCCTCGCCCCCGTTCCGACACCCACCCCGTCCGCCGCACCCTCGACGCTGGTCGCCGCGCCGCCCCCGGACCCCCCGAGCGGCCCGGGCCCGATCGAGCCCTCGGTCTGGGCGAGCGTCCTGCTCGTCACCGTCCTGCTGCCGGCCGCGCTCGCGGCCCTCGTCGGGCAGCACTTCGCCTTCTCCAGGAGGAGCCGTTGAATCCCGCTCCGTTGATCGGCGCCGTCGGGGCCATGGCCCTCGCCGTGGGCGCGCTCGCGGTGGCGCACCGGGTGCGCCCCGAGGTCCCGGAGGGCGAGCCGTACCCGGAACCGCACCCGACGCTCGGGGCGATCGGCTCCGGGCTGCTGTCCGGGTTCACCCTGCTGACGGGTTTCCTGATCGCCACCGGCTGGGCGGCCCGCAGCACCGGCATCGTCCCGCCCGACGGCCTGTACGCCGCGGACCTCGCGGCGGGCGGCGCCGTCCTGCTGTACCCCTCGCTCGCGGGGCTGCCGTTCACTCCGCGCTACGTCACGGCGGTGTGCCTGTTCGGCCTGCTGGTCGGCTACGTGATGGTGACGGCCGTCCAACTCCGGCCCTGAGCAACGTTCCTGGGTTCTGCCCCCGAAAAGGGGGGTGCCCCGTCGGCCCACGGGTGGGGGGTGGCCGACGGGGCTGGGGAGGATGGTTCAGGAGGTGGTGCAGGCGGTGCCGTTAAGCGTGAAGGCGGTCGGGGTGGTGTTGTTCGACCCGTAGGTGGCCTGCAGGCCGAAGCTGGTGGAGGCGCCGGCCGCCAGGGTGCCGTTGTAGCCGAGGTCGGTGGCGGTGACGGAGGTCCCGTTCTGGGTGACGGTGGCGTTCCAGGCGCTGGTGATCTTCTGGTCACCGGGGAACGTCCAGGCGAGCTTCCAGCCGGAGATGGCACTACTGCCGGTGTTCTTCACCGTGATGTCGGCGGTGAAGCCGCCCGCCCAGGAGTTGGCCCGGTAGGCGATCGAGCAGGACGCGTTGCCGGTCGGCGGCTGCGAGGTCGGCGGCTGCGAAGTGGGCGGCTGCGAGGTCGGCGGCTGCGAGGTCGGCGGCTGGGAGGTCGGCGGCGTGCTCGGGTCGCTCGCGTTCACCGCCAGCTGGTAGGCGATGTCGGGGACGAAGGTCCCCGCCGCGGCGGCGCAGCCGTCGGCCTCACCCGGGGGCTTGATCCACAGGAAGGCGTCGATGCCGCTGTCGTTGGTGGCGGCGGTCGGGTAGTTGCCGATCTTGCGGCCGGAGGGGTCGCACCAGGCGCTGCCCGCGGGGCCGTTGCCGTTGCGGCTGGTGTCGATGACGGCGTGCAGGTTGCCGGGGTTGCCGAGGGCGTTGAGCACGCCGTGGGCGTAGGAGGACTCGTTGGCCGTGGTGTTGAAGTTGGAGACGTTGGTGAAGAAGCCGTCCGAGTTCTGCACGCCCGCGCTGCGCAGCCGGTTGGCCTGCTCGGAGGCGGAGTTCCAGGTGGAGTGGCCGCCGTCGAGGTAGACCTTGGCGTTGGGGTTGGCCGCGTGGATGGTGGTGACGGCGCGGGCCAGCGAGGCGAAGCGGTCGTTCTGCTGCTGGGCGCTGAGGCAGGTGGTGAGCGAGACCGAGTCGGGCTCCAGCACCACGACGGAGCGCGAACTGCCGAGCCCGGCCGCGAACTTGCCGACCCAGGCGTCGTACGAGGAGAGGTCGGGGGCGCCGCCGGCCGAAGCGCCGCCGCAGTCCCGGTTCGGAATCATGTAGGCCACCAGCACCGGCACCTGACCGGCCTGGGCGGCGGCCGAGGTGACCGTGCGGACGTCGGAGGTGATCGTGTCGGGGCGGTAGTTGGCGAACCAGATGCCCTGCGGCTGGCTGGCGATCCGCTTGGAGATCACCGGCGTCCGGTAGTCCCCGGGGTTGGCGGCGACCCACCGGACGGCCTGGGAGGTCGGGTCCTTGTAGAACTGGGTGCCTGCGTCGAGGCTGCCCTGCACGGCCGCGCCCGCGCCGCCCTGGGCGGCGGCCACCAGGCCGACGGCCGCGGTCACGGCGGCGAGGGCGAGGGCGGCGGCGCGGCGGGTCGGCCGGGCGGGCGGGACGGCGGCGCTGCGGTGGGGGTCGGGGGTGTGCACGGTGTGTCCTCCGGGGTGCTCTCGGGTGGGAGAGGCGGTCGGCATCGAGGTGGGGGCATGCTGACCGGGGACGATGCGGGAACCGGAGCGTGGGAGCGCTCCCGCAGCGAACCGCGGCCGATGCTAGCGGCCCGACCGGCCCCGGCGGCAGGGCCCGCGCACCGCGAACCGCCGCCCCGGGCGCCGCGAACTCCCGCCCCGCCGAGCGTCCTTGGCTGCCTTTCGCCCGGTCGCACCACTGTCGAACAGCCGTCGAAAGGACACTCCGTACACGTCGCGTCCCACTTCGGGAGGGGCTTCGAAACCGGTAACTCCCCGGAAACTTTCACAGCGCCCCTCCGCCGCCCCCTCGCCGGGCCACCACCGGCCCCGGGAACCACGCGTCCCGGCGGCCGACGACCACCAGGGCCAACCCGACCGACACCACCACCCCGACCGACACCACCGCCCAGGCCGCGAAGGCGGTCCAGGAGCCGGCGGCCCCGGGCAGTGCCGCTCCTCCTCCCCGGGTCACCGCCCGCGAGCGCGAGGTCCTGGTCCTGGTCGGCCGCGGCCCGTCCGACGCCGAACTCGCCGCCCGTCTGCGCATCAGCCCGGGCACCGCCAGGACCCGCGTCGCGAGCCCGCTGTCCGAGCTGCGCGACCGCGACCGCGTCCAACTCGCCGTCCTGGCCCACGAGTCCGGCCTGGTCGCGACCGGCTCCGGCCGGCCCCCGCAGGTGCCGTCCCGCTCAGGCGGCCTCGACCGGCAGGTCGGCGAGGCGCCATTCGAGCATGCCGTCGTCGAGCCGCAGGGCGCGGCGGCCGCGGGCGCGCAGCAGGCGGACGGCGTCGTGGGCGAGGGCGCAGTAGGCGCCGCGGCAGTAGACGACGATCTCGGTGTCGGCGGGGAGCTCGTCGATCCGGGCGGCGAGTTCGTCGAGCGGGATGGAGCGGGCGCCGGGGATGTGCCCGGCGGCGTACTCCTCGGCGGGGCGGACGTCGAGGGTGACGGCCCGTCCGGCGGCGAGCCGGGTGCGCATCTCGTCCCGGGTGAGCGCCTCGTCCTCCTCCGGGCCGAGGTAGGCGGTGCGGGCGGGGGCGACGGCGGCCTGGTGGCGGGCGGCGACCCGGCGGAGCTGGTCGTAGAGGGCGGCGACGTCGTCCCCGGCGAGGCGGTAGTGGATGCGGACGCCGTCGCGGCGGGTGGCGACGAGTCCGGCCTGCTTGAGGGTCTGCAGGTGGGCGGAGGCGGTGGTGAGGTTGAGTCCGGCGGTGCGGGCGAGTGCTTCGACGGTGCGTTCGCCCTGGGCGAGCAGGTCGAGCAGTTCGAGCCGCTTGCCGCTGGAGAGGGCCTTGCCGGTGGCGGCGAATGCCTCGTACAGCTCGCTCTTCGCGGCCCGGTCCGCCACGGCGCCCACCCCGTTCCTCGTGAATTCCGTGGAACAAGGCTACCGCTCCCCCGCGCCGCGCCCCTGCGGTACGGGGGCGGGTTCGGGCAGGTCGAGGGTGGCGACGTCCTCCCCCAGGGCGAGCATCCGGTTCAGCAGGGCGGGTCGGCTCAGCAGGGTGTTGCGCAGCCACAGCCCGCGGGCGGTGCGCGGGGCGAGGAAGGGGCCGGTGCGGTCGCCGCCGCGCTGGCAGCGTTCGGCGTAGGGGCGGACGGTGCGCTCGTAGCGGGTGAGGGCGGTGCGGTGGTCGCCGTCGGCGCGGGCGAGTTCGGCGGCCAGGACGTACGCGGCGACCAGGGCGGTGCCGGTGCCCATGCCGCCGATGGTGGCGCCGCAGGCGGCGTCGCCGAGCAGGGCGATCCGCCCGTCGGACCAGGCGGGGACGTCGGCGCGGCTGATCGAGTCGACGTACAGGTCGCGGTCGGCGACCTCGTCGAGGGTGGCGAGCAGCTGCGGGACGGGGTGCGGCAGGTCGCCGAAGCGCTCGCGCAGCAGGGCCTTGAGCGCGGCGGGGTCGTGCCGGTCGAGGGCGAGTTCGGGCGAGGCGAACAGCAGGAAGGCCCCGGCGCGCCCGGGGTCGTGGGGGTCGGCCCCGGCGGCGGCGAGCCGGCCGGGGGTGTTGGCGCCGGTGGTTCCGGCGGGCAGGCCGAGGCGGTTGGCGAAGGGCCAGGTGGCGGCGTAGTAGCCGAGGTGGCGGACGTACTGCCGTTCGGGGCCGAAGGCGAGGGCGCGGACGCGGGAGTGCAGGCCGTCGGCGCCGATCACCAGGTCGAAGCGGCGCGCGGGGGCATGCCGGAAGGTGACGTCGACGCCGTCGACGTCCTGCCGCAGGGCGGTGACGGTGTCGCCGAACAGGTACTCGGTGCCGGGGGCGCTGTGCCGGTGCAGCAGCTGGACGAGTTCGCCGCGCCGGATCTCCACCTCGCCCCCGGCGAACTCGGCGGGCAGGTGCAGCCGGGTGCGGCCGCGCAGGTCGGTGAAGGTCATCGGGGTGCCGCCGGTCTGCCGTTCGCGCAGCTCGTCCAGCAGGCCCATCCGCCGCAGCACGGTCAGGTGGGTGGGTCCGCGGAAGTCGACGGACTGCCCGCCCGCCCGCAGCTCGGGGGCGAGTTCGACCACGGTGGGCCGGTGCCCGTACCGGGCGAGCCAGTGCGCGAGCGCGGGGCCGCCGATGCCGGCGCCGGAGATCAGGATCCGCACGGGGGTCCTCCCTGTTAATTGCGTCCATCGGACGCAGTTCCTTGCTGTGTACGGTAGACACAGTTGTGGGTCGAGCACAAGGCCGGCCCGTGGAACGAGGAGGGGCCGTGACCGAACCGCACCCGGCGCTGCGGCTGCTGTGGGAGCCGCCCGCCCGGCCGACCAGGGGGCCGAAACCGGGCCTCACCCTGGAGTCGATCGCCCGCGCCGGGATCGAGGCCGCGGACGCCGAGGGCCTGGCCGCGCTCTCCATGCAGCGGGTCGCGGGGCTGCTCGGCCACACCAAGATGGCGCTGTACCGCTACGTCCCGGGCAAGGCCGAACTGGTCGCCCTGATGGTCGAGCACGCCGTGGGCGAGCCGCCGCCCCCGAGCGACGCCCCCTGGCGCGAGCAGCTCACCGACTGGGCGCACCGGATGTCCGCCGTCCTCACCGCCCGCCCCTGGCTACTGGACGCCCTCGCCGCCCCCCGCCCCACCGGCCCGCGCGAACTCGCCTGGCTGGAACGGGTGGTGGCCGTCCTCGACGGCCACGGCCTGTCCGGCGCCGAACGCATGGACGCCGCCGTCCTGCTCGTCGGCCACGTCCGCACCCTCGCCGCCCAGCACCGCCAGTCCGCCACCGGCTCCCCCGAGGCCGAGATGCTGCGCGCCCTCGTCCCCCTGGTCCACACCCACGCCACCCGCTACCCCGCCCTCGCCGCCGCCCTCACCGAACCTCCCGGGGGCCGCGACAACGCCTTCGACTTCGGCCTCGCCCGCATCCTCGACGGCCTCGCCGCCCTGATCGACCGGCGCACCCGCCCGTGACCACCACCGCGGGGCGGCCCCCGCGGCCCTCCCCGGCACCGACCGCCTGCGGCACCTCCGCCTGCTGCACCTCCACCCGCGGCCCCGTGCACCGGTCGGCCGCTCCGCCGGAGCGACGCTCCCGGAACCGCGCCGGATCCCCGGCCGGCCGGAACGGGCCCGCCGCCTGACGCCGGGTCAGTCCCGTGCTGGGCGGCCGAACGCGGTGTACAGCAGCGCGGCCGCCAGTTGCAGCGCGGCGATGCCGAGCAGGTACCGGGGCGCGGAGTGGACGGTGGCCGTCCCGGCGAGGGCGGAGCCGGCCGCGGCGGCGGACACCTTCAGCCCGGCCCCCAGCGTGAACACCTGGGCCAGCCGGTGCGGCGGGGAGTACGCGGCCCGGATCCGCAGCGTCGCCGTCAGCACGAGGCCGTCGCCCGCGCCCGCCACCGCGAAGCAGCCGACCGCCACCGGCAGCACCGGCACCGCCACCGCCAGCGCGAGCCCGGCGCCCGTTCCCGCCAGGCCGACCACGACCAGCCGTCGCGGCGCCACCCGGGCCCACGGCCGGGTGAGCAGCAGCGTCCCGGCCAGCGCGCCGAGCGCGAACGCGGTCAGCAGGAGGCCGCCCGCCGACTCCCGCCCCGACCGCGCGGCGAACAGCACGCCGGTGCTGGTCAGACCGCCGAGGCCCAGGAAGGCCACGGAGGTCGCGGCGGTGACGGCCCGCAGTTCGGGCCGCCGCCACACCGTCCGCAGCCCCTCCCCCAGGCTCCGGCGCAGCCGACCGGACGGCGGACCGTCGAGCGGGGCGACCGGCGGCAGGAGGGTGGTCAGGACGGCCGCGCACCCGGCGGCGGCCACCAGCACCGCCGTCGCGGCGGCCGGGGAACCGCGGGCGGCGAGCAGCGCGACGAGTCCGGGCCCGGCCACGGCGGCCGCGTTGTAGGTCACCGCGTCCCACGCCTGCGCCCGCGCCGCCCCCTCCGCCCGCGCCCGTCCGCTCGGGTGGGCCCGGTCCGGCGGCAGCCGGGTGAGCAGGGCGGAGAGTCCGCCCGAGACGACGGGCCCGCAGCAGCCGCCGAGTGCGGCGACGGTGAGGACGAGCGGGAGCGGGAGGCGGCCGAGGCCGACGGCGAGGACGGCCAGGGCCGCGGCGAAGCCGCCGAGCGCGGCGGCGTGCAGGAGCCGGGGGCGGCGGGTGCGGGCCGCCAGGGCACCGGTCAGCGGTGCGGCCAGCACGTGCGGGGCCGTCCAGGCGGCGAGGACGAACGCGCCGGGCGCCGCGTCGCCCGTGCGGTGCAGGGCGAGCAGGACCGTCGCCACGGCGGCCCCCTCGTCGGCCGAGCGGGCCAGGAACGCGACGGACGTGTAGCGGAGCAGCACCCGACACCCCCCGTAACGGCTTATCATCGAAAGACGTTACACCGTCGGGGCGCAAGCTCCCCGCGCCAGCGCCGGTACCGGCAGCGGCAGCGGCACCGACTCCAGGAGGGCACCCGCATGAGCACCCGCACGAACACCCGGGGCTTCCGCACCGCCCAGCGCCTGGTCGACCTCGCGAACGCCGTCCGCACCCACCCCAACCTGCCTCGCGAGGTGGCGGTGCCCCTGCTGGTGCGCCACGGCGAGCGCCCGGAGGAGCTGACGCCGGACGCCTTCTCCGCCACCGACCTGCGCGAACTGCGGGACGCCGCCCGGCGGATGGCCGATCTGCTCGCCGAGCCGGACCCGGACCTGGCGGCGGCCGCCCTGAACGCGGTCCTGGCCGAGCACGCCGTCGCCCCCCGACTGTCCCGGCACGACGGCCACCCCTGGCACCTGCACGCGGACCGCGAGGACGCCGGCTGGGGCGAGTGGTTCCTGGCGTCGAGCGCGCTGGCCCTGGCCCAGCTGCTGACCGAGCACGGCCGCCCGGTCTGGGGCGAGTGCGCGGCCACCGGCTGCCGCACCCTCCACCTGGGCACCGGCACCGGCAGCCCGCGCCGCTACTGCTCCCCCGCCTGCGCCTCCCGCACCCGGGTGGCCGCCCACCGCCACCGGGGCGGCGCCAGCCGGTGACGGGGCGTCAGGCCGTGGATCAGGACGTGCGGCGGGTGCGGATCGCCGCCCCGGGTCTCCTCGGCCGCAGCCACTGCTTCCGGGCCGGGTGCGAGAAGCCGCCCGAGCGGCGCGGGTGACGGCCGACCGGAACTGACGGCACGCCAGGACCGTCGGTCGGTCAGGGCTGTCGGTCGGTCAGGACTGGCGGCCGCGCGGGGCGGCACGGTGGCGGCCGCGGCGGCCGGGGGCGCGGGTCGCGGTGACGGCTGCGGCGACGATCAGCGGGGTGAGCAGCAGGGTCATGGTGAGGGTCATCGTGGTGCCTCCGGGTGTCCGGGTGGTCCGGTTCCTGCTGGTGCGGTTACCCGGACCCGGCTCGGCCATGTGCTCGGATCGGCCGGGTCACCCGCCCGGACCGCGCCCCGGCCCTGATCTCGCCCGTTCGGTCGCCCACCACCGGGTGGTCTTCCCGGGCCGACGATCCGTCAATCTGCTCCGCGGGGGCGCTCGGGCAGCACGATCGGCGCGCCCCCGCGCGGGTGCGCCAGCACCTCGACGGGGTGGCGGTAGACCCGGCCGAGCAGTTCGGCGTCCAGGACCTCCCTGGTGGAGCCGGTGGCGACGGTGCGTCCGGCGTCCAGCAGGGCGATCCGGTCGGCGTGCGCGGCGGCGAGCGTGAGGTCGTGCAGGACGACGACCACGCCGCGTCCGGCGTCGGCACGTTCCCGGGCGATCCGCAACACGAGTTCCTGGTGGCGCAGGTCGAGCGCGGCGGTGGGTTCGTCGAGCAGCAGCAGGGCGGTGTCCTGGGCGAGGACCCGGGCGAGCGCGACCCGGGCGCGTTCGCCCCCGGAGAGCGCGGTGAAGGGCCGTCCGGCGAGGTGCGCGCAGTCGGTGGCGGTCGTCGCGCGGGCGACGGCCGCCTCGTCCTCGGCGGCGGAGCAGCGGCCGGTCCAGGGGGCGCGTCCCATCCGGACCACCTCGGCGGCGGGGAACGGGAAGGACACCTCGTGGGTCTGCGGCAGCAGGGCGCGGCGGCGGGCGAGTTCGGCGGGCCGGTACGCGGCCAGCGGGCGGCCGTCGATCCGCACCTCGCCGCGGTCCGGGCGCCGGTCGCCCGCCAGCACGGACAGCAGGGTGGACTTCCCGGCGCCGTTGGGGCCGAGCAGCGCCAGGATCTCCCCGGCGTGCACGGCCAGGTCGACGTCCGCCAGCAGCTCCCGTCCCCCGACGGTGCACCCGATGCCTCCGGCCTCCAGCAGTGCGGTCATGCCCAGCCTCCCTGGCGGCGTCGGGTGCGGCGCAGCAGCCAGAAGAAGAACGGGCTGCCGATGAATGCGGTCAGGACGCCGAGCGGGAGTTCGGCGGGGGCGGCCAGGGTGCGGGCGGCGAGGTCCCCGGCGACCAGGACGAGCGCGCCGCCGACGGCGGAGGCGGGCAGCAGGAAGCGGTGGCCGGGCCCGGCGAGCATCCGCAGCAGGTGCGGGACGACCAGGCCGACGAAGCCGATGACGCCGCTGACCGCGACGGCGGCGGCGGTGAGCAGCGCGACCGCGGTGACCAGCACGATCCGCATCCGTTCGACGTCCACGCCCAGGTGCCGGGCGGGGCGTTCGCCGAGCGCGAGCAGGTCGAGGCGGCGGGCGTAGCGGGGGGCGACGGCCAGGCCGAGGGCCGCGAACGGCAGCACCGCCAGCACCTTCGTCCAGCCGGCCTGGGAGAGCGAGCCGAGCTGCCAGAACGTCACCTGGCTGATCGCGGCGGTGTCGGCGGTGAACAGCAGCAGGCCGATCAGGGCGCCGCAGAACGCGTTGACGGCGACGCCGGTGAGCAGCAGGGTGACCACCTCGGTGCGGCCGCCGCTGCGCGACAGGGCGTAGACGGCGCCGACGGTGAGCAGGCCGGAGGCGAACGCGGCGGCGGTGACGGTCCACGAGCCGAGGGCGTCCAGGCCGAGCACGATGCAGGCGACGGCGCCGACCGCGCCGCCGGAGGAGACGCCAATCACGGCGGGTTCGGCCAGCGGGTTGCCGAACACGCCCTGCGTCAGCGCCCCGGCGCAGCCGAGCGCGGCGCCGACCAGCAGGGCGAGCACCACCCGGGGCAGCCGGACGTTCCACAGCACCGATTCGGGGACGCGCTCCAGTGCGTGGCCGCCGAGGTGGGCGCGGTGGGCGAGCGAGGCGAGGAGGTCGCCGAGCGGGATGGCGTACGCGCCCGTCCCGGCGGCGAGCAGGGCGCAGGCGAGCAGGGCGACGGTGAGGGCGGCCAGCAGCAGCGGTCGCCGGTCGCGGACGGGCTCCTCCTCCCGGACGGGGGCGGGGCGCTCGGGCGGGGCGGCGGTGGTCACCGGGCCTCCCGGTGCAGCTGGGTGGCGATCTCGCGCAGCACCTGGGGGGTGCGCGGACCGTAGGCGAGCAGGCGGCCGTCGTCGACCGGGACGATCCGGCGGTCGAGTCCGGCGGGGGTCTGGGCGACGCCGGGCAGTTCGAGCAGCCCGTCGACGCCGCCGACCGACTCCAGGCCCTTGCGCATCACCAGGATCGCGTCGGGCGCGGCCTCGACCAGGGCCTCGCTGGTGAGCGGGGTGAAGTCGCCGGTGAGGTGGGCGGCGGTGCCCGCGTCCTCGCCGCCCGCGGCCGCGATCAGCGAGGGCGCGCCGGAGTCGGGGCCGCCGAGCAGGAAGACCGAGGCGCTGCCGCGCAGGTACAGGAACGCCACCTTGGGACGGGTGGCGGCCGCCGGGAACTGCGCCTGCACCTCGGCGAGTTGGCGCTGCGTCCGCTCCTTGAGCTGCGCACCGGCGCCGGGGACGCCGAGGGCGGCGGCGACGGCGTCGATCCGGGGGCCGATGTCGGAGAGCTGCTTGGCGTCGTCCAGGACGATCAGCGGGACGCCCGCGGCCCGGATCTGCGCGACGGCCTCGGCCGGTCCGGTGCTGCGGTCGGCGAGCACCACGGTGGGGTGCAGGGAGAGCACGCCCTCGGCGGAGACCTCGTGGGCCTGGGTGATGACGGGGAGCTTCGCGGCCTGTTCGAAGGTGGTGGACACGTCCCGGGCCACCGCCCGGTCGCCGAGGCCGAGGCTGAACACCAGCTCGGCGAGGCTGCCGTTGAGCGGGACGATCCGCTCGGCGCTGGTGACGGTGACCTGTCGGCCGTCCGCGGAGGGGACGGTGACGGGCAGTCGGGGGACGGGGACGTCGGGCAGCGCCTCGATCCGGTCGGGCTCCGCGGCGGCCGCGGCGGGCGCCTTGGGGTCGGTGGGGGCGGCCCGGCCGGTGGCGCAGGCGCTCGCGCCGAGCAGGAGTCCGAGGACGGTGAGCAGGACGGCGGGCGCGGTTCTGGTCCGGTCGCGGAGGGGGCGGGTCAACCTCGGGCCTTTCTCGGTGCGTTGACGTCCCGTCGGGGCCGACCTGAGGGGGCGGGGGCGGGACACTTGACCCATATATTAGGTTAGCCTTACCTAAATTCGACAGGGGGGTCGCTTCCCCCGCGTCCCCTGCCGCCTGCCCGCTTCCCCTCCGCCGAGGAGTGATCCGCCATGCCCGTCCCCGGACGGCCCCCCGTACCGCCCCGCCGCCCGGCCGGACGGCTGCGCACCGCTCTCGCGCTGCCGCTCGCCCTGCTGCTCGCCCTCGCCTGGCTCCCCGACCGGGCCGCCGCGGCCGACCCCGGCACCCCCGCCGTCTCCGGCGGGCGGCTCGACTGGGGCGTCAAGCAGTCCTTCCTGAGCTACGTCACCGGGCCGATCGCCCAGGGCACCTGGACCCTCACCGGCGGCGCGGCCACCGTCGGCGGGTCGGTCTTCCGCTTCCACTCCGCGACCGGCAGCTACGACCCCGCCACCGGCGCGCTCTCCGCCGCCTTCCAGGGCGGCGTCCGCTTCACCGGCCACCGGGAGAACGGCGCCGACGCGCTCGACCTCACCGTCTCCCGCCCCACCGTCAGGACCACCGCGAACGGCGGCGCCGCCCTCTACGCGGACGTCAGCTCCAAGTCCCGGGAGAGCGGCCGGACCACCAGCACCAGCCAGGCCCGCCTCGCCGACCTCTCGCTCACCGGCGTCCCGCTCGAGAACGCCACCGGCACCCTCACCCTCAGCAACGTCCCCGCGACGCTCACCTCCGCCGGGGCCGCCGCCTTCGGCGGCTTCTACCCCGCGGGCACCGCACTCGACCCGCTCACCTTCTCCGTCACCCTCAAGGCCCCGGCCGCCGCGCCCTCCCCGCCCCCCGCCCCGTCGCCGACCCCCACCCCGCCCGCGAGCACCGCCCCGTCCGCGGCCACCACCCCTGCCACCACCGCCACCGTCCTCGACCGGGGCGCGCTCGACTGGGGCGTCCGCCGCACCTTCCGCGACTACGTCACCGGCTCCGTCGCCCGGGGGAGTTGGCAGCCGGCCGACGGCGCGGCCGACGGCGGGGCCTTCTTCCGCTGGACGCCCGCCCGCGGCACCTGGAACCCGGCCACCCGCACCCTCGACGCCACCTTCACCGGCACCGTCCGCTTCACCGGCCTGCGCGAGGGGAGCACCCTCGGCCTCGACCTCACCCTCGCCGATCCCCGCCTCACCACCACCGGCCCCGAGGGCCACCTCACCGTCACCGTCTCCGGCCGCACCCCCGACGGCACCACCCGCGCCCCGGCCCCCGTCGAGATCGCCACCTTCGACGCGAGCGCCCTGACGGCCGAGAACGGCCTCCTCAGCGCCACCGACCTCCCCCTGACCCTCACCCCCACCGGCGCGAACGCCTTCGGCCACCTCTACCCCGCAGGCACCGCACTGGACCCGCTCACCGTCCACCTCCCCCTCACCCCCACCGCGACCGTCCCCCCGCTCCCCGACCTCGGCCCCGCCCCCAGCCCCTCACCCGCCGACACCACCCCCACCGCGGCCGCCACTCCCTCCTCCCCCAGCGCTCCGATCACCGCCCTCGCCCTCCTCCTCACCGCAGCAGCCGCCACGACCACCACCGTCGCCATCCGCCGTCGCCGCAAGCGCTGACAGCGCCCCCTCACGAGGGCCCTTCACGGGGGCCCCGCCACGAGGGCCCCGTCAGGGGCCCGGGGAACGGCGGGTCCGAGCTGCTGCCGGCCGGAGCCCACCGGTGTGCCCGTGCTGCTTCGGGTCGCAGTAACAGAACCCGAAGCCACCGCACGCACCGGCAGTGCACCCGCAGCAGCCCCGAGCCCGCCGTTCCCCGGGCCCCTGACCGAGCCCGTCTCGCCCCGTCCCACCACACACCGATCCCGGAGAACCACACCCATGTCCCACACCCCCGCCCAGCGCCGCAACCGCACCCGGCTGGCCGCTCTCGCCGCCGCGACCGCGGGCCTCGGCCTGACCGCCTTCGGCCTGCCCTCCCTCGCCTTCGGCACCGACGCCCCCGCCACCGTCACCTACGGCACCGGCTCACTGGACTGGGGCGTCAAGGCGAGCTTCCGCAGCTACGTGACCGGCCCGGCCGGTGGCGGGAGCGTCGCGTTGAGCGGCGGGGCGACCGTCAACGCGGACGGCTCGTACCACTTCAACCTGGCGTCCGCGGGCTACGACACCACGACGCACCGACTGAGCGCCGCGTTCGACGGCGGGGTGCGCTTCCTCGCCCACGACGGCGCGCTGGACGTCGCGCTGAGCGACCTGCGGATCAGCACCGAGGGCACCACCGGCACGCTGACCGCCGACACCGCCTCGAAGGAGAGCATCGGCGCGACCGCCCCGACCCTCCGCGAGGACGTCCCGCTGGCCACGTTCACCGTCGCCCGCGACACCACCAACGGCGGGGCCACCGCCGCCACCCTGACCGCCGAGGGCACGAAGGCGTTCGCGGGGTTCTACCCGGCGGGCACCGCCCTGGACCCGCTGTCGATCGTCCTCAAGCAGGCCCCCACCGCCGCCCCCACCGCCTCCGCCTCCGCCTCCGCCTCCGCCACCGCCTCCGCCTCCGCCTCCGCCTCCGCGAAGCCCAGCACCCAGCCCTCCGCCTCTGCCTCTGCCTCTGCCTCTGCCTCCACCGAACCCAGCACCTCCCCGGTCCCCTCCACCTCCCCCTCCACATCCCCCTCCACCTCCACCGAACCGTCCCCCACCACCCCGGTGGGCAAGGAGCTGGCGATCGTCGACGGGCGGCTGGAGTGGGGCGTGCAGCCGGACTTCGCGGCCTACGTGACGGGGCCGATCGCGGCCGGGAAGGTGGAGTTCGGCGGCGGCGCGGCCGATTACCGGTTCGGGTCGGGCAGCGGCAGCTACCGGACGGACACCCACGCGCTGTCGGCGGACTTCGCCGGGTCGGTGCGCTTCCTCGGGCACCGGGCCGCCGACGGGCACTACGAGTTGGACACCACGCTGTCGAAGCCGGGCGTCCGGGTGGACGCCTCCGGCGCGTACCTGGTGGCGGACGTGGTCGCCCACGCCCGTTCGGGCGGGGCGGTGACCGAACTGACGGCGGCCCGGATCGCGAAGCTCGACCTGTCGGGGGCCGACCTCACCCCGGTCGGCGGCGTGGTGACGCTGCGCCAGGTCCCGGCGGTGCTGACGGCCGAGGGCACGCCGGTCTTCGGCCTGTACGAGGAGGGCAAGGCCCTGGCCCCGGTGACCGTGGTCCTCTCCTTCGACGAGGGCGCCACCCTGCCGCCCTCCGGCGCCACCACCGGTACCGGCACCACCACGACCGGTGGCGCCACGACCGGTGGCGCCACCCTCACCACCTCCGGCGACACCGCCGGTGAACTGGCCTTCACCGGCGGCGGCTCCGGCACCGTCCCCCTGCTGGCGACCGCGGCCGGGCTGCTCCTGGTGGGCGGGGCGACCACCGTCCTGGTGCGCCGCCGCTCCTCCGACCGCGCGTAGGACCCCGGAACCGCCCGGGCCCGTACGGAACCCCCGCCCCCGTACGGGCCCACCGGCGTGCTCCCGGGGTGCTCCCGGCGTGCTCCCCGGCAGGGGTCTAGCGTTCGCCCGCCAGCACGGCCAGTTCGCGCAGCCGGGTGAAGTAGTCGGCGGCCTCGGGGTCGTCGGCGAGTTCGGGCAGGATGCGGTGGACGGTGGCTATGCCGGTGCGCAGGGCCGTTCTGCGGCGTTCGTCGAGCGGTCCGGTCAGCGCGGCGGACACGCAGCCGGCCAGATGGCTCTCCAGCAGCACCAGGTCCTCGCCGGCGGGCGAGCGCCGGTAGCAGCTCTGCGGGAAGGGCAGGTCGAGGAAGCCCTGCCAGAGGGTGGCCAGCCGGTCGTCGTGCGCGTCGCTCATGCGGACGATGATGCCCGAGCCTCCGGCTGCGGCGTCACCCGCCCCGGCCCCTTCTTCCGGACACGACGGGGCCCGGCACGGGAACGGTTCCGTGCCGGGCCCCGGGGCGGCCGGGCGTTCAGGCGCTCAGCGGGTACCGCCCGCCGAGTTCGCCGAACACCGCGCCGTTGAGGACGAAGGCGCGCCTGCACTCCTCGGCGACCCGGCGGCGTTCGACCTCGTCCATCAGCTCGCCCGCGGCGTCCAGCCTGGCGCGGTAGTCGCGCTTGAACGCGGCGGGGTTGTCGATCTCCTCGAAGACGTAGAACCGGACGCCGTCGCCCTTGCGCTCGAAGCCCCAGGTGCGTTCGGCGACGCCGCGGATGACCTGACCGCCCGACAGGTCGCCGAGGTAGCGGGTGTAGTGGTGCGCGAGGTAGCCGGCCGGCCAGGTCTCGGCGAGTTCGGCGATCCGGGCGCCGATCGCCTCGGTGGCGGGCAGCGGGGCGAGGGTGTCGCGCCAGTCGGGGCCGGCCAGGTGGTCGAGGTCGCGTTCGAGCGCGGCGGTGCGCAGCAGGGCCCGGTCGACGAACGGGCCGGTGACGGGGTGGGCGGCGAGGGCGTCGAGGCGGGACTCCAGGGCGCGGTAGACGTACCAGAGCTGGCCGGTGAGGGCGGTGTACGCCTGGACGCCGAGCCGCCCGGCGAGCAGGTCGCCCATGAAGGGGGACTGTTCGGCCGTCCGGTGCTCCTCCGCACTGGCGGTGCGGAGGAGGGCGGAGAAGGCGGCGGGCTGCTGGTCGGGGCTGGACATCGGGCGGGCCTCCAGAGATCGAATCACCTCGATTATTTAGGTTAGGCTAACCTAAGTCAAGAGGATGCCGACACCCCGTCGGGAAGCTACCACGGGTCGTTAAATCCCCTGCCGCACCGGCCCCGACGTGCTTGGATGCTCGCCATGGACCGATTGACGCACCGATCGTTCGACGCCCTGGTCGACGAGGCCGCGGCCGCCTCCGTCGAGGGGTGGGACTTCGGCTGGCTGGACGGCCGGGCCACCGAGCAGCGCCCGTCCTGGGGGTACCAGCGGCTGCTCGGCGAGCGGCTCGCGGCCGCCTCCGCGGCGCTGGACGTGCAGACGGGCGGCGGCGAGGTGCTCGCGGGCGCGGGCGCGGCGAACTTCCCGCGGACCCTGGTGGCGACCGAGGGCTGGCCGCCGAACGCCGCCCGGGCGACCCGGCTGCTGCACCCGCTGGGCGCCGTCCTGGTGGCCTCGCCCCAGGACGCGCCGCTGCCGTTCGCGGACGGCGCGTTCGACCTGGTGACCAGCCGTCACCCGGCGCGGGTGGACTTCCCGGAGATCGCCCGGGTGCTGGCCCCCGGCGGCACCTACTTCGCCCAGCACGTGGGCGGGCGCACCAACGTCGAGCTCAGCGCGTTCTTCCTCGGCCCGTTCGCCGTGCCCACCGCCCGCGAGCACGAGGTGGAGGCCCGCGAGGCCCGGGCGGCGGGGCTGGAGGTGGTGCAGTGCCGCAACGAGCGGCTGCGGCTGGAGTTCTTCGACGTCGGCGCGGTGGTCTGGTTCTTGCGCAAGGTGATCTGGACGGTCCCGGACTTCACCGTCGACCGCTACCGCGAGCGGCTGCGCGACCTGCACGAACGGATCGAACGCGAGGGCGTGTTCGTCTCCACCATGTCCCGCACCCTCTTCGAGGCCCGCAGGCCCGCCCGGCCCTGAGCTCCCGCGACCCTCCCCTCGTCCGCCTGGCGCAAGCCGTCACCCGCACCGGTGACCTGCTGGGTCGCCGGGGTGCGCACCGGCAATGCATCCCGCCGCAACGACGCAACGACGCAACGGCAGGGCGCACGGGAGGCGGTCGCAGATGGCAGAGGGAACGGCGGACGGACGCGCCGAGCTGGACCGCAGGGGCGGGCCGGGGCACACCGTGCTGCTGGCGCTGCTCGCGGCGGTCCCGCTGGTGAAGATCGCCTGGACGGTCGGCGGCGGCTCGCACACCCGCGAGGTGGTCACCACCATGGGCGTGCCGAACCTCGGCGAGGTGCTGGTCGGCATGGTGACGACCCGTCCGCTGCTGGGTTCCCTGGCGGCGGTGGTGACCTCCCGGGTGGTGTTCGCCCTGTTCGCGGCCCGCGGCGCCGTCCCGAGCGGGCGCTCGGCGGGCGCGGTGGCCCGGACGGTGGCGCTGACGCTGGTGAACCCGCTGGCGATGGGCGTGCTGTGCTGGGTGTTCTACGGGCCGTGGTGGGGACTGGGGGTGCTGCTGGCCTCGCTGGCGCTGCGGCAGGGCCTGGTCCAGGAGTACCGCGCGGGCCGCCGCCCCCGCCCGCACGGCCGCCCGCACGACGCGGGCCGCCCGGCCGCCGTCCCCCCGGCGCCGTGGCGGCTGCGGCTGGTGGCGGCCGAGCAGTGGGCTGCGCTGCTGCTGACGGTGCTGGTCCTGCCGGTGACGGCGTTCGCGGCCGCGCTGGACGGGCTGGCCTGGGACACCGTCCTGCGCTGCGAGGTCGCGGCCGGTGCGCACAGCGAGCAGTCCCGGCTGATCGAGCTGCGCCGCGAGGGCAACGGCGTGGTCGGCTGGGACCTGCACGCCCGGGAGGTCGTCAACGGGCTGGCCTGCGTCAAGGAGGAGTCGCTGCGGGTCCGCCCGGCCTGGTGGAACTCCTGAGCGGACGGGCGGCGGGCCGTCGGGCGGGTCGTCAGACGGCCCGCCGGACCGGCCGTCGGGCAGTCCGTCAGGCGGTCGGGGCGGTGGCGGGCAGGGTGCGGCGCACGGGGTGGCCGGAGTCGGCGGTGGTGAGCCAGCTGCCGTCGCCGAGCGGGCGGAGGTCGTAGGAGTCCTCGGCGCCGGAGTCGAACGCGCCGAGGATCCGGCCGGTGCGCGCGTCGACCCGGAAGCTGCGCAACCACTCCTCCCCGCTCTCCTCGACCTCGCCGCACAGCACCACCGCGAGGGTGTCCGGGTCGAGGTAGCCGCCGGTCCACTCGATCACGGCCTCGCACTCCTCGCCGTCGTAGCCGAAGTCGTCGACGGTGAGGGTGAACACGGCCTCGCCGTCGGGGTAGGCGTGCACGGTGAGGTCCCCCTGCCCGTGGTCGACGGTCAGGAAGTGGCGGCCGTCCGGGGAGAGGTCGATCAGGCAGCGGTCGGTCCACGGGTAGGTCACCAGCTGCGGCGTGCCGTCGGTGAACGAGCCGCGGAAGACGACCGTGCCGTCCTGGCCCTCGCCGACGTCCAGCAGCACCTCGCCGCTGCCGGGGTGGGCGAGGTGCACGCCGCCGTGACCGACGGTCTCCAGGTCGAACCCGCCCAGCGTTTCGCCGGTGGCGGCGTCCAGCACCGTCCACCGGTCGCCGCGGCCGCGGCCGGCCATCGCGTCGGGCTGGTAGAGCCACAGGTGGCGGCCGTCCGGGGAGAGTCCGCAGCTGGGGCGGTGGCCGTAGTGGTCGGACCACTTCGGCTCGATGTCCGAGCGCCACAGCTCGGTGCCGTCCGCGGCGGTGCAGACCGCACCGTCCAGCGTGGCGTAGTAGGCCCGCGTCAGGTCGTGGCCGACCGCGTAACTGGACGGCTCGTCCCCCTCCCGCGGGTGGAGCACCGCGACGGGCGCCAGCTCGCCGAAGCTCGGGCCGGTGGTGTCGTAGACGCAGATCGCGCCGCCGACCAGACGGGTGGTGGGCGGGCGGTGGGCCGGGGTCTCGCTCATGGGTCCGGACCCTAACGCGCCCCGCCGACAGCTCCCCCGACGGCCCCGCCCGGTGCGGTCAGCCGCCCGCCCGTTCGGCGGCGATCACGAACACGGTGACGGAGGCCGGGAACGGTCCGTGCGCCAGGTGGTCGAGCCGGTCCCGGGCCTGGTCGGGGGTCAGGTACCCGGCGGTGACGGCGCGTTCGGTGGTGCGCTGCAGTCCGAGCACCCGGTCGGCCTCGCGGACGTCGTGGAAGAACGGGGTGACGGGGACGACGGAGCGCACGGTGAGGCCGGACTGCGCAGCGAGCCGGGGCAGTTGGCGCCCGATCAGCGGGTTGCGGGCGATCCGGTCGGCCAGGTGGCGGGTGAAGGCGCGGGCGGCTTCGGCCGCAGGCCCGCGACGGCCTCAGTGACGGATCTTGGTGAAGCAGAGCGTGGAGTCGATCCTGCGGCTGGAGACGTACCGGATGCCGTAGTCGAACTTCTCGCTGCAGTGCTTGTCCTCACCGAGCAGTTGGTCCGCCATCTTGTACTCGGCCTCGGGAGAGGTGCAGTCCACGATGGTCGGCACCGGATGGCCCTCCGGGTCGGCGACCTTGACGCAGTCCCCGATCTGCGGATCGTGCGTCCTGGCCTCGGCCGCCCGCGCGGACTGCGACGCCTCCGCCTTGGCCTTGCCGCCGGTGGGGCTCGTGTTGTAGTCCCACACGTACCAGGCAACGCCACCGAAGATCGCCAGCACGATGCCGGCGGACAGCAGCGCCTGCACGGGGCTCCGGCGCCGCGGCGCCGACGGACCGGCCGGTGGGCGCGGTCCGGGCGCGGACTGCTGGACGTACGGCGCGTGCGGCGCGTGCGGCTGCGACCCGGGCACGGGCGACTGCCCGTAGGCGGGTTGGGCGCCGTAGGGCTGGGCGCCGTACGGCTGCGGGGCCGGCGGCTGCCCGTACGGTTGGTTGGGGTAGGGCGGTGGTGCGGACATGAGCGGATAACCCCCGTGGCAGAGACATGCGAATGATCACCGAAACGGTGACCACCGAAGGGTAGTCAGTCGGCGTCCCCCTTCGATCCGTTGAGCGACCCTCCGGAGAATCCCCCACAATCCCCGCACTTTTCTCGGACTTGACCTCCACTCCGAACAACCCGGACGGACCTCCGGCCCGCGAACAGCAGCCGGTCACCGCGTCAACCGTGTGCACGGTCATCCGTACGAGGCGGTGCACGTCGACTCGTGCACCGGGACCCGCGGCGAGGAGGAGGCCCGCCGCACCAGCCGGACCCCGGTGACCGTGGCCGACGCGGCCCACGCGATCCTCACCGCCCCGGCCGAGCGGACCAGCGGCCGCTGCCACGTCGATGAGGAGGTGCCGCGGCGCAGCGGCGCGCCCACCCGGCGAGCACCGCGCCGCTGCGCCGCGGCGTCTTCCTGTAGGCGGCGCCGGGCGGGGGAATCCGATCGACCCCGGGACCCCGGGGCGCCCCGCCGCGACCTGCGCGAACTGCTGCCGGCCGCCTCCGCCCGCTACGGCCTGGTGGCGGTGGAGCTGGAGCGCCGGTCCCCGGGCGCGAGCTGGATCGGCTCGGTCCTTGGCCCGGGCCGCCGGACGGTGCGGCTGCACGAGGGGCCCCCGGGCCCGCCGGCGCGGCGAACGCTCGAAGTTCCGGCCGGCGGAGATCACCCGGGTCTCCTTCGCGGGCCGCTGCGACCGGGCCCTCCTGGAGTTCGCCGGACCGCGCCCGCCCGTCCCGAAGCCCTGAATCCCCGAAGCCCTGAACCCCGAAGCCCTGGACCCCGCCGCCCCCGCGCCCGGCGGAACCGGAGGCGGGGGCGGGACGGGCGCGGAGCGGGCACCGGGTCGGCGGCCGGGCCTCAGGCCGCCCGGGGCGGCAGTTCCACCGGGTACGGCTCGGCGAAGTCGGCCGAGCGGCTGACCTTCTCCCAGGCGCCCGCCTCCTCCAGCTGGCGGCGGGAGTGGTCGAGCGCCATGCTCACCGCGTTGGCGCCCAGCAGCAGGTGGCCCGGGGCGTCGCCGCGGCGGACGACGCGCACCAGGATCTCGGCGGCCCGTGCCGGATCGCCCGCAGCGCCGGACTCCCCCTGGCGGACCCGGCGGTTCATCGCGCCGACGGTCTGCTCGTAGGGCTCGGGGACGGGGTGGACGGTCATCGAGTCGCCCGCCCAGTCGGTGGCGAAGCCGCTCGGTTCGACGACGGTGAACCGGATGCCGAACGGCGCGGTCTCCGCCGCCACCGACCGGGTGAAGCCGTCCACGGCGAACTTGGCCGCCTGGTAGGAGGCGATGCCCGGGGAGCCGCCGACCCGCCCGCCGATCGAGGAGAACTGGACGACGGTGCCCGAGCCCTGGCGGCGCAGGGCGGGCAGCGCGGCCTTGGTGACGTGGTAGACGCCCCAGAAGTTGGTCTCGAACTGGGCGCGGAAGTCGGCGTCGTCGGCGCTCTCCACCGGCGACACGTTGGCGTACCCGGCGTTGTTGACCAGGACGTCGATGCGCCCGAAGCGGGCCAGCGCCGCGTCCACGGCCGCGCGGGCCTGCCCGGGGTCGGTGACGTCCAGCGGCAGGACGAGCACCCGGTCGCCGTACTGCGCCAGCTCGGCGCGGAGCGCCTCGGGGCGGCGGGCGGTGGCGACGACGAGGTCGCCCGCGTCGAGGGCGGCGGCGACCAGGGCGCGGCCGATGCCGCGGGAGGAGCCGGTGACGAACCAGACCTGCTGCGCAGTGCGCGCTTCTTCGCTCATGCAGTTAGTACAACACCGTTCTCTTAATAACGCAACACCGTTCTCTTAGACCTTCCTATGATGGGGCCATGACTCAGCCAGCCTTCCGACGGGCCCGCAGCACCGAGGCCAAGCAGGCGCGGGAGACCGCGATCCTGGACGCGGCCCGCGAGTTGCTCCGGGCCCGCGGCGTCCGCGACGTCTCCCTGGGCGACATCGCCGCCGAGGTCGGCATGCACAAGTCCGCACTGCTGCGGTACTTCGAGACGCGGGAGCAGATCTTCCTCGAACTGACCGCGCAGGGCTGGCGGGAGTGGTCCGCGGCGCTGCGCGCCGACCTGGCGGCCCGGGCCGCCGCCACCCCCGCCGAGGTCGCCGGGGCCTTCGCCGCGACGCTGGCGGCCCGGCCGGTGTTCTGCGACCTGCTCGCCCAGGCCCCGCTCAACCTGGAGCGCAACGTCTCGCTGGAGGCGGTGCGCGCCTTCAAGCTGCTCACCCTGCACGAAGTGGCGCTGATCGGCGAGGAGTTGGGCCGTCTGCTCGGCCTGGACGAGGCGCAGGTGCTCGACACGATGGCCACCGCCACCGGGATGGCCGGGGCCCTGTGGCAGATCGCCAGCCCCGGCCCCCGACTGCGGGAGCTCTACACCGGCGACCCGCGCCTCGCGCACGCCGTCGTCGAGGTCGAGCCCCGGCTGCACCGGGTGCTCACCGCCCTGCTGACGGGGCTGCGCACGCCGTAGCGGGCTGCTCCCGCTTTCCCGCACTCCGCTTCTCACCGGGGACACCCTTCCGACCCGCTGGGTGGGATCCGGTCCCCAGGTCGGCCGACCACGCCTTCGGCAGCACTGCCGTGGGCGAGAGGACCGGACCGCCGGCAGCGGCGCCACCGGTGGGCACGGCGCCCGGAACGGACCGAAGGAGGGGTCGGCGCCTCGGCGGCGACCGGCGGCCCGACCCGTGGGGCGACGGCCTCGGCGGCGGGCACGGCACACCTGGCCGGGCCCTCGGCCGCTGCCGCGAGGGGTGGTGGCGCCTCACGCCCCCGGTGGCGTCGCGCGCAGGCCGTCGAGGAGGGCGGCGAGGTACCGCCGTGCGCTGTCCGCCCGGTCGGCGGGGGTGCCGCCGCGGACGTTCACGGCGTGGGCGAGGCCGCACACCAGCGGGACGAGGTCGGCGGCGGCGAGGTCGGGACGGACCACCGCGGCCTCGCGGGCCCGGGCGAGGAGCGCGGTGCCGACCGACGCGAGCGACTCCTTGAGCTCGGTGGTGCGCGGCAGGGCGTCCGTGGCCGCGGCCGCCACCGGGGGCAGGGCGGCGTCGGTGACCTGCGCCTCGACGGTGCGCAGCAGGAAGTCCGCCAGCCCGCGCCAGGGGTCGGCCGCGGCCAGCGCCTGCCGCCCGTGGGCGACGAGGTCCTCCAGGCCGGGGGCGGCGACGGTCTCCAGCAGCGCCTCGGGCGTGGCGAAGTGCCGGTAGACGGTGGCGACCCCGACCCCGGCCCGGCGCGCGACGTCGTTGAGCTGCAACGGCGTCCCCCGGTCGACCAGGTCGCGGGCGACGGAGACGATCCGTTCCCCGTTGCGGGCCGCGTCCTTGCGCTGGGGCGTCGTCATGGGGCCATGCTAATCGGATGGTTCATCCGGATGTCCACCGCCCACCGCGGTGCGCCCGCGGCCGGGCGCCGCGCGGGTGCACCGCTCAGGCGGGGGCGAGCGGTGCGTGCCGCTCGCCGAGCCGGCGGACGGCTTCGACGACCCGGGGGTCGAGCGCCGCCCGGTGCGGGGCGACCGGCTGCGACCGGGGGCCGATGACGAGGCCGGTGCGGCCGGTCAGCGCGCCGTCGGTGGCGGCCGTGACGGAGGGCCCGGCCGCCGCGGAGGCGGGCCCCGCGGTGGAGCGTTCGAACCGGCGGCGCACCAGCGGCCACAGCAGGCGCAGGGCGGGCGAGACGATCCTCGGGTCGGCCATGGTGCCGTTGGTCATGTCGGTGGCGGCCCCTCCGGGGTCGGCGGCGAAGACCGAGACGCCGGTGCCCTCCAGACGGGCCGCCAGGTCCAGCGTGTAGGCCAGGTTGGCGAGTTTGGCGCGGCCGTACCAGTGGAAGCCGTAGTAGCCGCCCGGCGGCTCGACGGCGTCGAACGCCCGCTTGGCGACGGCGACCGCGCCCGAGGTCACGTTGACGATCCGGCTCGGCGCACCGGCGGTGAGCACGGGGAGCAGGAGTTCGGTCAGGAGGTAGGGCGAGAGGTGGTTGACGACGAAGGACGCCTCGATCCCGTCCCGCGTCCCGTGCTCGGCGAACATCGCCCCGACGTTGTTGACCAGCACCGCCAGCGGCTCCCCCGTGGCGGCCCGGTCGTCGGCGATCCGGCGGGCGAGGGCGCGCACCTGGTCGAGCGAGGCGAGGTCCGCGGCCAGGAACCGGGCCCGGTGCGCCGGTCCGGTCGCGTCGATCCGCCGGACGGCCTCGGCCCCCCGCCCGGCGTCGCGCCCCACCACGGTGACCGCGAACCCCGCGGCGGCCAGCCCCAGGGCCGTCTCCAGGCCGATGCCCCCGGTTCCGGCCGTGACCACGGCTGCCTTCTTCATGCGCACCTCCACACCCCGTCAAGCGGATAGGTCATCCGCTTGATCCGGGGCGACCGTACCACGCAATCGGATGAACTATCCGCTTGGCGGGACGGCCCGGAGCCGGGGCGGCCCGGAGCCGGGGCGAAGGTTCCGTTTCGAACGGTCGTTGAGCTGCGCCCGGCGTCCCGCCGCACCGCAGCTTCTTCGGCCTGGGAGCACGACCGCCGGTTGGTGGCCGCCGCCCACCGGAAGACCGTCGGCGAGTTCCCGACCCGCCCGGACGAGCGCGTCCGGGCACTGCCGGACGTCCTGGTGGACGGCCGGATCGACGACTTGCAGCTCACCCGCGCCCGGACGTCGGAGGACCGCACCTCTCTGCCCCCGCGCCCGGAAACCTCCCGGGGCTCACTCGCCCCTCGGCTCACCAGTTGGCGGTGACCCCGGGAAGGTGGGCGGGCAGCGCGCGCTCGGGCGGGTGGACCAGGTAGACGACGCCGCCGCCGGACAGCCAGACCCGTTCGAAGTCGCCGCGCGGGTAGGTCCGGCGGACCGCGTCGTCGGTCGGGGAGAGCGGGTCGTTGACCACCACGTCGCCGTGGGCGGTGAAGCCGCGCACCACCATGATGTTGCCCGCCGCGGCGTAGCCGCCGAGTTCGGCGCTGCGCGCCGCCTGCGCGGTGGCCACCGGGATGCCCGCGAGGACGAAGCGTTCCAGTTCGGCCAGCGAGCGCAGCCGGGTGACCAGGCCGAGGAGGCCGTAGCGGGCCGGGTAGGCGGCGTTGAACGCCCAGTTGCCGCAGCCGCGGTAGGCGTAGTCGTAGACGGCCCGGGCGGTGAAGTCGACGTCGGGGGCGGGATCGCGGGGATCGAGCCAGAGCAGTTCCCCGGCGGCGGGGCCGCGGCCGAAGTAGGCGGTGAGCATCGCGGTGCAGGCCGGGCCCGCCCAGGCCTCGCCGCCCCCGTCGTACTGCGGGCAGTGGCCGGTGTGCACCTCCTGGGAGCGCTGCGGCACGTCCAGGACGGTGCCCCAGGCTCCGCCGGGGCCGCTGGTGCGCCGGGGCGGGGCGGCGGGCGGGGTGCGGGAGGCCAGCACCGCGAGGGAGTGCAGGGCGGGCGGGGCGTCCTGCGCGGCGCTCCCGTCCGGGAGTTCGCCGTCCTCGGCGCGCAGCAGCACCGCTCGGACCCGGAAGGCGGCGACCGGGCGGCCGGGGGCGGCGGTGAAGGTGTCGACCTCGACGGTGCCGAAGGCGTCGGCCTGCCCGGGGACGGTGGTGCGGTGCACGACCTCGTCGCCGGGCGCCCAGCGGGCCATGGTGAACCAGCCGGATTCGGCTCCCGCCGCGTCGCGCACCTGGAGGTCCACCGTCAGCCGGGTGCCGACCGGTCCGGTCACCGTCCAGGAGGGCACCAGTTCGTGGGCGTCGACCGCGCCGTCGGGGTCGAGGCCGACCGGGGTCCAGGGGGAGGTCCAGCGGGCGTACTGCCACGTCCCGGGGCAGTGGCCGAACGGGTCGGCGTACGGTTCGGAGCCGATCGCCGCGTGCCAGACCAGGGCGGTGCGACCGGGGAACGCGGGGGCGGCACCGGTGGGGCGGAGCCCTTCGGGGGTTCCGGTGGCGAAGCGGTCGGCGCCGTCCCAGCGGTGCAGCGCGGCCGTGCCGTGATCAGGTGCGGCCGTGCCGTGATCAGGTGCGGCCGTGCCGTGGTCCGGTGCGGCGCCGGTGGGCCGCGGGCGGGGGGTGGGCCCGCCCGGCGTGTGCCCTGTCATCGTGCTGTCCTGGCTCTCTGGCCGTCGGGCCGGTCGTGGGGGCCGACGGCCGGGCCGTCGGCCCCCACGCTACCGGCCTCAGCTGCCGGTCGGAACGGGTGCCCAGCTCGGTACGAGCTGGACGTCGTCGGCGTTGACGAACATGAACCGCTGGCCGAACTGCACCTGGTAGTACAGGTTGGTGCCGCGGACCACGGTGTGGCTCGCCGGGTCGAAGGTGGTGGAGTAGTAGTACTCCCCGTGGACGGCCCCGCCGAAGGAGTAGCGCTGCCCGGGGAGCAGTTGGTAGGGCAGCGGCGAGATCGCCTGGGGCTTGATGCCGGCCGGGTAGGCGGTGGCCTCCGGGTAGGCGCGGCCGTACACCGGCACCGAGGTGCGGCCGGGCTTGGCCACCACGGTCAGGCCGAGCGCGGGCAGGGCGGTGGGCCTGGCGGCGGGGTTGCGGAACCAGCCCTTCTGGCCGAGGTACCAGATCGCGGTCCAGTCCCCGGAGCGGTCGGCGACGGCGTACTGCTGGCCGGTGCTGACCCGGGCCGCGTGGTTGTACACCGACCAGTCGCCGGGGGCGGGGCGGATGCCGATGTCGGTGACCAGCGGGGCGTCCTCGCGCGGGGCGGTGCGCAGGGTGACCGAGGCGGAGCCGTGCACGGGGCAGAGGTCGGCCGGGGTGTCGCCGCAGTAGTACGGCTCGGTGTTGGCGTCGTAGTCGGGGTCGATGGTGACCAGCCCGGCGGTCCCGGCGTCGCCGACGGCGTGGAAGGGCCGACCGAGCAGGTCGAAGTAGTGGTCCCAGTCCCAGTACGGGCCGGGGTCCTGGTGCATGCCGGGGATGCTGCCCGCGGTGCTGCCGGGGACGTCGTCGTGGCCGACGACGTGCGCGCGGTCCAGCGGGACGCCGTACTCGGCGGACAGGTACCGCACCAGCTTCGCGGAGCTGCGGTACATCGCCTCGGTGTACCACTGGCCGCCCTGGGCGAGGAAGCCCTCGTGCTCGATGCCGACGGACTTGGCGTTGACGTACCAGTTCCCGGCGTGCCAGGCCGCGTCCTTGGGGTCGACGTGGTTGGCGACGTGGCCGTCGGCGGAGCGGATCGTGTAGTGCCAGGAGACGTAGGTCGGGTCCTGGACCAGCTTCAGGGTCGGGTCGTAGAGGGTCTCGGTGTCGTGGATGACGATGTGGTCGATCTTCTGGTTGAACGGCCGGTCGGACAGGTCGTGGTTGCCGTAGTCGCCGGGGTCGGCGGAGAGCTGCAGGTAAGGAGCGGGGACCCACTCGCAGCCGAGCGAGGCCGGGCAGTGGGCCCCGTCCGCGGGGTGGCGCAGGTGCAGGCGGGCCACCTGCTCGGTGCGCGGGGCGGTGCGGGTCGCGGCGAGGGCGACCCGGCCGCCGTCGGCGTCGGTCTGCCGGGTCTGGCCCTCGGCGATCACCTCGAACACCTCGTCGGCGAACTGGCGGGCGGTGGCCTCGTCGTCCGCGCCGGAGTAGCGGGCCACCGCGCCGTACCAGGCGGCGGGGTCGGCGGAGGCGGCCTCGCCGAGCGCGGCCTGGTGGGCGGCGAGCAGGGCGGCGCCGCCGCGGATGTTCGCGGCCGGGTCGCTCCTGAGCTGCTCGGGGGCGGCTCCGGTCAGCCGGGCCGCCTCCGGCAGGGTCTCCAGCCGGGCTGCCGGGTCGCCGGTCGGCACGGCCGGGGACGGGGTGCGGAGCAGCGGGGCGTCGTCCTTGCCGCGCGGGTCCTCGCTGCCCTCGCCGTGGTGCGGGAGCGCGGCGAGCGCGCCGCGGGCGTCGGTGAGGTGCATCGGACCGTAGCCCGCGTCGGTGCTGGGGGCGCCGCCGTGGGCGTCCCAGCGGGTCTCCAGGTAGGAGACGCCGAGCAGCACCTGGAGCGGGACGCGGTACTCGGCGGCGGCCGCGGCGAAGGCCGCGGCGCGCGGGCCGTCGGGAGCCGGTTCGGCCGCCCGGGCCTGGGGGGCGACGGCGAGGGCGGGCAGCAGGGCGGCGAGGGCCGCGAGGGCGGCGCGGCCCCGGGTGGCGGTGCGGCGCGCGGACCGGGCGGGCGGCCGGGAGGGGTGCGGCATGGGGGCGGTGCTCCTTGTCACGGGGATGACGGGTCGGGGCGGAGCAGCGGTCCGCGCGCGGGGGCGGGACCGGTTGGTGCGGGCGCCGGGCCCGGGTGGGGGTCGGCGCCCCGTCAGGGGGCCTTGCCGGTGGCGGGGTCCCGGGGCGGCGGGACCTGCGCGGGCAGCGGGAAGTGGCAGGCCGTCGGGTGGTCGGTGCCGGGCCGCACGGTCAGGGCGGGTTCCTCCTGCGCGCAGCGCTGCTGCGCCTGCGGGCAGCGGGTGCGGAAGCGGCAGCCGGACGGCGGGTCGGCCGGGGAGGGCAGGTCGCCCTCCAGCAGGGCGACCTGCGCGCCGCGCAGGGTCGGGTCCGGCACCGGCACGGCCGCCAGCAGGGCCCGGGTGTAGGGGTGGTAGGGCGAGCCGTAGACCTGCTCGCGGGTGCCGGTCTCGACGATCCGTCCGAGGTACATGACGGCGATCCGGTCGCAGAGGTACTGCACGACCGCGAGGTCGTGGGCGATGAACAGGCAGGCCAGGCCGAGGCGTTCGCGCAGGTCGGCGAGGAGGTTGAGGACCTGGGCCTGCACCGAGACGTCGAGCGCGGAGACCGGTTCGTCGCACAGCAGCAGTTCCGGGCCGAGCGCGAGCGCCCGGGCGATGCCGACGCGCTGGCGCTGCCCGCCGGAGAGCTGGTGCGGGTAGCGGTCGGCGTGCGCCGGGTCCAGGCCGACCAGCCGCAGGAGTTCGGCGACCTTGGCCGGGCGCCGCTCGCGGGGCAGCACCTCGGGGTGGATGGCGAGCGGTTCGGCGACGATCCGGCCGATCGTCATCCGGGGGTCGAGCGAGGAGTACGGGTCCTGCAGGACCATCTGCATCCGGCGGCGCACCGCGCGCAACTGCCGCCGGTCCAGGGCGAACAGGTCCTGCCCGTCGACCTCGACGGTGCCGGCGCTCGGGCGTTCCGCGCCCATGAGGACGGAGGCCAGCGTCGACTTGCCGCAGCCGGACTCGCCGACCAGGCCGAGCGTCTCGCCGCGGTGCAGTTCCAGGTCGACGCCGTCGACGGCCCGCACGGCGCCGGTGCCGCGGCGGCGGAACGGGCCGCCGCCGGTCGGGTAGTGCTTGGCGAGGCCGCGCACCCGCAGGACCGGCCGGTCGGGCTCCGGCGGGTTCGGGTCGGTCGGGTCGGGGGCGCCGGTGCTCACGGTCGTCCTCCTCGGGCCGTGACCTCGTCGGTGAAGTGGCAGGCGCTGCTGCGCTCCTCGGCGGCCGCGCCGACGGGCAGCAGGGCGGGCCGTTCGTCCGCGCAGCGCGCCCGGGCGGCGGCGCAGCGCGGGTGGAAGGCGCAGCCGGTGGGGAGGTGGGCGAGGTCCGGCGGGGAGCCGGGGACGGGCACCAGCCGTCGGCCGGGGCGGTCCAGGCGGGGCACGGACTCCAGCAGGCCCCTGGTGTAGGGGTGGGCGGGGGCGGCGTACAGGCGGGGGGCGTCGGACTCCTCGACGACGCGGCCCGCGTACATGACGGTGATCCGGTCGGCGACGGAGGCGACCACGCCGAGGTCGTGGGTGATCAGCAGCAGGCCCGTGCCGGTCTCCTGCTGGAGTTCGGCGAGCAGCCGCATGATCTGGGCCTGGACGGTGACGTCGAGGGCGGTGGTCGGTTCGTCGGCGATGACGACCTCGGGGTCGAGGGCCAGCGCCATGGCGATCATGACGCGTTGGCGCATGCCACCGGAGAACTGGTGCGGGTAGTCGTCGACCCGGCGGGCGGCGGCGGGGATCCGGACCCGGTCCATCAGTTCGACGGCCCTGGCCCGGGCCTGCCTGCGGCCCAGGCCCCGGTGGACGCGGAACAGCTCGCCGATCTGGTGGCCGACGGTCAGCACGGGGTTGAGCGCGGACAGCGCGTCCTGGAACACCATGGCGATGCGGGTGCCGCGGACCTTGCGGTGCTCGGCGTCGGAGAGCCGCAGCAGGTCGCGGCCGTGGAGGCGGACGGCGCCGCGGGTGATCCGGGCGGGCGGGGTCGGCAGCAGGCCCATGACGGCCAGGGCGGCCACCGACTTGCCGGAGCCGGACTCGCCGAGCAGGGCGAGGGTCTGCCCGGCGTGCAGGGTGTAGCCGAGGCCGTTGACGGCGCGGACGGTGCCGCGCGGGGTGCGGAACTCCACGTGCAGGTCGTCCACTTCCAGCAGCGGGGGTCCCGGCCGCGGGGGTTCCGGCAGCGGGGGCGGGGGTGCGGCGGGCACGGGGGCGCTCACCTCAGCTTCGGGTCGTAGGCGTCGCGGACCGCGTCGCCGAGCAGGATGAAGCTCAGGACGGTGGCCGACAGGAACAGGGCGGGGAAGGCCAGCAGGTGCGGGTGGTCGAGGAAGTAGCTCTGCGCGGTGTTGAGTTGCAGGCCCCAGCTGACGGCCGGGTACTGCAGGCCGACGCCGAGGAAGTCGAGGGTCGCCTCGCCGGAGATGACGTTGCCGACGTTGAGCATCGCCACGACGACGACCGGCGTGACCGCGTTCGGCAGGACGTGCCGGAGCATCAGCCGGGACGGTCGGGCCCCGGTCATCCGGGCGGCCCGGACGTAGTCGGCGTCCTTGACCGCGATGACCTGGGAGCGCATCACCCGGGTCATGGTGCTCCAGCCGAGCGCGACCAGGACGAGCGTCATCGCTCCCAGGCCGTGCCGGGGGAAGGCGACCAGGATGACGGTGGCGCCCAGGACGAACGGCAGGCCGAAGGCCACCTCGGTGGCGCGGGAGAGCAGGCTGTCCACCCAGCCGCCGTAGAAGCCCGCCAGCAGGCCGAGCACCACCGAGACCAGCAGCGCCCCGGCGGTGACCGCGACCCCGGCGAGCAGGGAGGGGCGGCTGCCGCGGACGACCTGCGCCAGGTAGTCGCACCCCTGGAGGTCGTAGCCGAAGGGGTGGCCGGTGGTCGGGCCGAGTTTGGAGCGGGCGAGTTCGCAGCGGCCGTCGTCGTCGGTGAACAGGGCGGTGAACAGGCCCGGGGCGGCGGCCGTCAGGCCGATCAGCGCGATCACCGCCAGGCAGGCCCACACCACCGGGCGCGCGCGCAGTTGCTGCCAGGCGTCGCGGCTCAGCGAGGCGGGCGGGGCCTGCGGCGGGGCGTCGGTGTCGGCGGCGGGCAGCAGCAGGTCCCCGGTCGGGCCCGGCGGGTGGGGGCTAGTCATGGCGGATCCTCGGGTCGAGCAGGCCGTAGAGGAGGTCGACGGCCAGGTTGGCCAGGACGAACACCAGCACCAGGGCGGTGGTGATGCCCACGACGGTGGGGCCCTCGCGCAGTTGGATCGACTGGAAGACCTGCTGGCCGATGCCGGGGAGGTTGAAGATGTACTCGGTGACGATCGCCCCGGCCATCAGCGAACCGAGTTCCACGCCCAGGAAGGTGACGACCGGGATCAGCGAGTTGCGCAGCGTGTGGCCGATGACCACCCGGAGACGGCTGAGGCCCTTGGCGTCGGCGGTGCGCACGTAGTCGGCGCGCAGGTTCTCCACCAGGGAGGCCCGGGTGAGGCGGGCGACGTAGGCCAGGCCGAAGGAGGCCAGCACCAGGCCGGGCAGCACGTAGGCGGCGGGCCAGCCGGCCTCGCCGCCGGAGACCGGGAACCAGCCGAGCCGGACGCCCAGGACGAGTTGGGCCAGGTAGCCGACGATGTAGACGGGCACCGCGATGACCACGGTGGTCGCGCCGAGGATCAGGTGGTCGGCCCAGCGGCCCTTGCGCAGGCCCGCCCAGACGCCCAGCGCGATGCCGAGGACGACCTCGAAGAACCAGGCGGTCAGTCCGAGCCGGACGGTGACCTGCCACCGCTGGGCGATCACGTCGCCGACCGGCTGGCCGCGGAAGGTGGTGCCGAAGTCGCCGGTGAACAGGCCGCCCAGGTACTTGGCGTACTGCACCACCAGCGGGTCGTCCAGGTGGTAGCGCCGGTGCAGTTCGGCGAGCACGGACGGCGGGACGGGCCGGTCGCCTGCCAGGCCCTGGATCGGGTCGCCCGGCAGGACGAAGACCAGGGCGTAGATGAGGAAGGTGGTCGCCAGCAGCACGGGTATCGCGTGCAGCAGGCGCCGGACGACGAATCTGCCCATGGGAGGCTGCCCCCGGAGGGTCGGGCCCGGCGGCCCGGGCGGGTGCCGGGCCGCGGCGGACGTGCGTACGGGGTACCCGCGGCGGCCCGCCGGCCGCCGCGGGCGGTCAGTGCCGGACGGTGACCTGGTCGAGGTGCAGGCCGGTGACGTACGGGTCGATCAGCACGTGGCCGACCTTGTCGCTCCAGGCCGACTGGTCCTGCCAGTTCCACAGCGGGATCAGCGGCATCTCCCGGAGGGCGAGGTCCTCGGCCTGCTGGTAGGCGGCCAGGCCGTCCGCGGCGTCCTTCGCCGCGTTGCCCCGGGCGACGAGCGCGTCGAACTGCGGGGCGCTCCAGCCCATCCGGTTGTCGGGGTTGTACAGCCCGTCCAGGTAGTTCTGCATGCTCGGGTAGTCGATCACCCAGTTCTGGCGGTAGGGGCCGGTGCCCTGGCGCTTGTTGAGGATCGGGCCGAGGTCGGCGGAGGCCATCTTCTTGAAGGTGACGTCCTGGATGCCGAGGTTCTGCTTCAGCTGGTTGGCGACCGCGGTCATCCACTGCTCGTACGTGGGGTCGGAGTTGGAGAAGTAGAGCTCCAGCGGGCCGCTGAAGCCGCCCGCCTTGTCGAACAGCGCCTTGGCCTTGGCCGGGTCGTAGGTGCAGGCCTCGCCGCAGGCCCCGTCGCGGTGGCCGGGGATCATCGGGGCGACGATCGAGTCGGCCGGTTGGAAGACGCCGTTGTAGATGGCCCGGGTGACGCCGGGGCGGTCGATGGCCATCGACAGGGCGCGGCGCAGGTCGGGGTCCTTGAAGCGCGGGTCCCACAGCGGCAGGCCGAGGTAGTCCATGGTGCCGCTGGGGCGGACGGAGTAGCGGTCGCCGAAGGACCGCTTGGCCTCGGGGGCGCGGGCGGCGGGGACGGTCGTCATGACGTCGACGTTCCCGGCCTGGAGCTCGGTGAAGGCGGTGTCCTTGCTGGTGAAGATCTTGAAGGTGACGCCGTCGGCCATCGGCTTGCGGCTGCCCGCGTAGGAGGGGGCCTTCTTCAGGGCGATCTGCTGGTCGTGCGCCCAGTCGCCGTCCATCTGGAACGGGCCGTTGCCGATCGGGTGGGCGTCGAACGCCTTCGGGTCGGTGAACGCGGCCCTGGGCAGCGGGGCGAAGGCGGTGAACGCCAGCATCATCGGGAACTGGCTGAACGGCGAGGACAGGGTGACCTTCAGGGTGGTGTCGTCGACCACCTCCAGGCCGGACAGCTTGTCGGCCTTGGGCTGCTGGTCCTTGCCGGGGTTGAGGTCGGCGTAGCCCTGGATCTGGGCGAAGTAGTAGTTGGACTCCCAGCCGTTGGGGCCGTAGGCGGCGGCGTTCCAGGCGTCCGCGAAGCTCTGGGCGGTGACCTTCTCGCCGTTGTGGAACACGCCGTCCGGACGCAGCTTGACCGTCCAGACCCTCTGGTCCGTCGACTCGACCGACACGGCCGCCAGCGGCAGCACGTGGCCGTCCTTGGGGTCGAGGGTGACCGGGGTGTCGAAGAGGCCCTCGATGACCTGGATCGCGTAGCTGTCGGTGGTCTGTCCCGGCGTCAGGTGGTTGGGCTCGGTCAGGGCGACGGTGTAGGTGCCGCCGGGGGTGCCGGGGCCCTGGTCGGCGGAGTTCCCGCCGCCGTCGGCGGTGCCGCCGCAGGCGGAGAGCGCCAGGACGAGGGCGGTGGCGACCGCGGGGGCGGACCAGGGGCGCGCGGGGGAGGGTCTGTGCCGGGGCGTGTGCATGGCCGCTGTGTTCCTCTCGGTTCCTGCCCGCGGGGCAGGAAGGGGGTACCGGAGACGGGGGGTTGCGGTGCGAGTGGGTGGGAGGCGGGGGCGGTCGGCCGCACTGCCGTCCGGGGCGGGGCGTACCGGTGGGCCGGTACGGGCCGCTGTCCTCCGCGGGCCCCCACCGTAGGGGCGGGCCCGCGCCCGCTGCGATGGACGGGATGTCGATGGCGGTCGGCGCGGTGCCGACACTCTGTCGAGCCGTCAGGTGCCGTGGGCCGCCGGGTGGAACAGCGCCGCGACCGGCGGGCGGCGGAGCCGGGGCGGGTGCGGCAGACCACCGGCGCCCGGGGTGAGCGTGCCCAGCACCCGGGCGCCGCGCGCCCCGGTGCAGGACGGCACCGAGGCCGGCAGGCCGTGCACGGTGTGCCAGCCGAGGACGGCGAACGCCACCGCCTCCTTGGCGTCCGCGGGCAGACCCGCCGTACCGCTGGGCAGCAGCGCCGCCGCGGGCAGTTCGGCGGCGAGCGCGGCCGTCAGGACGGGGTTGCGGCAGCCGCCGCCGGAGACCAGCACCTCGTGCAGGCCGTGGCGGCGCACCTCGTCGGCCACCGTGCGGGCGGTCAGCGCGACCAGGGTCGCCAGCAGGTCCGCGGTGGTCGGCCGCGCTCCCCCGGCGTCCCGGTGCTCCGTCAGGACCCGCTCCAGGTAGGCGGCGTGGAACAGCTCCTTGCCGGTGGACTTCGGCGCCGGGCGCCGGTAGTAGGGCTCGGCCAGCAGCCGGGCCAGCAGCCGGGCGTCGACCCGGCCCCGGGCGGCGAGCGCGCCGTCGCGGTCGTAGGGCTGCCCGGTGGCGCGCAGCACCGCCGCGTCCAGCAGCGCGTTGGCCGGGCCGGTGTCGTACGCGGCGGCGCTGCCGCCGGTGGTGCGCGGGACGGTGAGGTTGGCGATGCCGCCCAGGTTCAGCGCGCCGCGGCGCAGGCCGGGTCGGGCGGGCAGGCCGGCCAGCAGCAGGACGTCCAGCAGGGCGACCAGGGGCGCGCCCTGCCCGCCCGCGGCCACGTCCGCCGCCCGCAGGTCGGCGACCACCGGGGCTCCGACGGCCTCCGCGATCCAGGCGGGGCGGCCCAGTTGGAGGGTGCCGCGCACCTGCCCGTCCTCCACCCAGTGGTGGACGGTCTGCCCGTGCGAGACCACCAGGTCGACCCCGCCGACGGCGGTGGCCGCCCCGGCCGCGGCGGCCGCGAAGGCCTGCCCGATCCGGGTGTCCAGGCGGCAGACGGCGGCCAGGTCGGCCGGGTGCGGCGGGAGGGCGGCGGTCAGGTCGGCCCGCAGCGCGTCCGGGTAGGGCACCGCGCCGTGGTGCAGCAGCCGTCCGTGCAGCACCGGGCCGTCGGGGCGGGCGGGGTCGTCGTCGAGGACGAGGTCGACCACGGCGGTGTCGATCGCGTCGTGGGAGGTGCCGGACATCAGGCCGAGTACTTTCACCGCGTGCGCTCCGGAGTCGTGGTGGGTGGGGCGTGGTGGGTGGGTCGTCGTGCGCGTCCCGCGGCGGGGTGGCGACCGCGGGCCGGGAAGTTGCCTGACAGTGGAATCCGGCGCGCGGAGTGGCGCACCCCTTGACGGGTCTCGTGGCGCACCCGGCACAGTGGGCGCTCCCCGCCGGGAGTGCGCCGTCCGCGCCACCGAGCGCTCCCGTCCCTTCCAGCCCCCGGAGTCGTCATGTCGTCGTCCGATTCCCCCCGCCGCTCCCCCGCCCCGTCGCGGCGGTCGGTGCTCTCCGCGCTGGCCGTCGTCGCCTCCGGTGCCTGCGGCGGGCTGCTGACCGGGGCGGGCACCGGCCACGCCGCGGCCCCCGTCCCGGTGGCCACCGGTGCCAAGGCGCAGCTGCGCGGCGTGTGGATCGCCTCGGTCGTGAACATCGACTGGCCGTCCGCGCCGGGCCTGCCGCCGGAGCGCCTGCGCACCGACTTCCTCGGCCAGTTGGACCGGGCCGTCGCCCGCGGGCTGAACGCCGTCTTCGTCCAGGTCCGGCCCACGGCGGACGCGTTCTGGCCCTCCCCGTACGAGCCGTGGTCGCAGTGGATCACGGGGGTCCAGGGCCAGGACCCGGGCTGGGACCCGCTGGCGTTCATGGTCGACGCGGCGCACGAGCGCGGCCTGGCCTTCCACGCCTGGTTCAACCCGTACCGGGTCTCCATGCAGCCGGACGTCACCGCGCTGGTGCCCGACCACCCGGCCCGCACCCACCCGGAGTGGACCGTCTCCTACGGCGGCAAGCTGTACTACAACCCGGGGGTGCCCGCGGCCCGCCGCTTCGCGCAGCAGGCGATGCTGGACGCGGTGCGCCGCTACGACGTCGACGGGGTGCACTTCGACGACTACTTCTACCCGTACCCGGTCAGCGGCCGGGACTTCCCCGACGACGACGCCTTCGCCGCGTACGGCGCGGGCTGGGAGGACCGCGACGCCTGGCGCCGCCACAACGTCGACCTGATGGTCAGTGAGATGCGGGACCTGGTGCGCGCGGCCCGGCCGGAGGCGTGCTTCGGCATCAGCCCGTTCGGGGTGTGGCGCAACGACACCAGCGACCCGGCGGGCTCCCCCACCCGGGCGTTCCAGTCGTACGACGGCCTGCACGCCGACACCCGGGGCTGGGTCGCCAAGGGGTGGCTGGACTACGTCGCCCCGCAGCTGTACTGGCACATCGGGCTGGCCGTCGCCGACTACGGCGCGCTGGCGCCCTGGTGGGCCGCCCAGACCGCCGGGACGGACACCCTGCTGTGGATCGGCCAGGCCGTGTACAAGGTCGCCGACCCGGCCCAGCCCGCCCCGTGGCAGGACCCGGCCGAGCTCTCCCGCCACCTCGACCTGAACGCCACGCTGCCGCAGGTCAGCGGCGACATCCTGTTCAGCGCGAAGGACACCTGGACCGACCGGATCGGCGCGGTCAGCCGCCTGCGGGCCGACCACTGGCAGCGGCCCGCGCTCGTGCCGCTGCTGCCCCGGCTGGCCGACGGCGCCGCCCCGGCACGGCCCGGGGTGCGGGTCCGGCGCGGCGGCGCGGACGGTCTGGAGATCGGCGTCCGGGGTGGTGGCGACCGGGTCCGGGACGGCGCCCGGCCCGCGCCGTTCCGGTACGCGGTCTACCGCTACGACGCGGCTCCGGGGCGCGACCCGGTCCTGGACGCCGCCCATCTGGTGGCCGTCGTCCCGGCGGCCGTCGGCCGGTTCGAGGAGCCGGAGGGCGCGCGCGACGCCTGGTACGTGGTGACCGCCGTCGACCGGGTCGGCCGGGAGGGCCTGCCGAGCGCCGCCGTCCGCACCCGGGCCCGGCACTCCGGTTAGCTCCCCGCCGTGTCCGTGCGGGCTGGTCCCAGCCCCGCCACGGCCCGGTGCAGCCGCCGGGCCCCGGCGGGCGTGGCCGGGGCCCGCAGGGCGAGGGCGGCGAGGGCGGCCGCCCCGGTCGCGGCGTCCCGGGCCGGAACGGTGGCGGTGCCCCGGGCCCGCAGGGCGGCCGTGACCCGGTCGGCGAGCAGGGTGCGGCCGGTGAGCAGACCCCCGGCCAGGACGACCGGCAGGGCCGCGAAGTCGGCTCCGGTGGCGTCGGCGAGGGAGTCGAGGGTGCGCAACAGCAGGTGGGCGCCCTCGGCGACGATGCGTGCGGCGACCCGGTCCCCGTTCCTGGCCACGGCGTCCACCAGCGGCGCGAGGCGGGCGAGTTCGGCGGGCGGGGCGGCGTGCACGGCGGTGACCATCCGCCGGGCCAGGGCGGTGCCGGTGCCGTCGGCTCCGCCGCTCTCCACGGCGAGCGCCCCGGGCAGGACGTCCAGCAGGGCCGTCGCCGGGCCGCGGCCGTCCAGGGCGGCGAGCGTGCGGACGACGGCCTGCCGCCCGAGCCACACCCCGGAGCCCTCGTCGCCCAGCAGCCAGCCGTAACCGTCGCGCCGGGCGGTCCTGGCCCCGCCGCGGTACAGGGCGGCAACGGCTCCCGTCCCGGACAGCAGGAGCAGCGCGTCCGGGCTGTCGGTGGCCCCGGCGACGGCGGCGGCGAGGTCGTCGCCGACGACGGGCGCACCGGGCAGGCGGGCCTCCCGCCAGACCCAGGCGGCCATCTCGCGGTAGGTGGTGGCGTCCTCTCCGTCGGCTCCGGCGAACGCCAGGTGACCGGCGGCGATCCGGTGGCGGTCGACGCCGCGCAGCGCGTCCTCCAGGGCCTGGCGCAGTGCTCCCGCCGGGTCCGGGCTGGAGCGCAGGTTGCCGCCGGGGCCGTGGCCGCGGGCCTGCACGCGCCCGTCCAGGCCGACGACCGCGCAACGGGTGCTGGTGCCTCCGGAGTCCACGCCGATCACTAGCGGGGCGGGCGTGGTCGGGGTGGTGGGCATCGGTGCGTCCCCTGTCTTCCGTGGTGCGGGGCGGGCTGCTGGTGGGGGCAGGTGCCGGTGCGGGGCGGTCAGTCCCAGCTGCGGCGGTGCCCGCCGGTCGACGGCGCGGCGGGCTCGTCCGGCTGCTCGGCGCTGCCGCGTTCGACCTGGGCGCGCAGCTGCTCGGCCGGTGCGGGGCCCGCCGCGAGCCGGACGGCGATCTGGTCGATGACGGGACGCGGGCCGGCCCCGGCGAAGTCGTTGACCAGGACGGCGAAGACGAGCTTGCGGCCCTCGGGCGAGGTGACGTACCCGGCGAGGGTGTTGACGCCGCTCATCGAGCCGGTCTTGGCGTGGACGTTCCCGGCCGCCGCGGTGCCGCGCATCCGGTTGGCCAGGGTTCCGCCGACCATCCGGTCGGGGTCGCCCGCGACCGGCAGCGCCTCGTACCAGGTCGCGAACCAGGGCCGGGTGCGCGCGTAGGCGAGCAGTGCGGTGTAGCGGTCGGCGGTGACCAGGTCGTAGCGGGACAGGCCGGAGCCGTCCGCCTGACGGCCCGGGGTGGGGTCGAGGCCGTTGCGGTGCAGGAAGTCGGCGATCCGGGCGAGTCCGGCGGGCCAGCTGCCGTCACCGGCGCCGACCCGGCCCATCTCCTTGACCAGGTGCTCCGCGATGCCGTTGTTGCTGAGTTTGAGGAACGGCACGAGCAGGTCGCCCAGCGGCGCCGAGTCGTGGTGGGCCACCTGCCGGGCCCCGGCGGGGGTGGGGGCGGCGACCGGGTCGCCGCCCAGGACGCGGACGCCGTGCCGGGCCAGGGCGGCGGCGAAGACCCGGGCGGTGGCCTGCGCGGGGTCGTCCACGGTGACCCACTCGTCGTCGGGGCCGCCGTCGGCGGGCAGGCTGCCGGAGAGCACGACCTCGCCGGTGCCGTGGCGGCGGGTGACGTCGACGCTGTAGCCGCTGCCCGCCTGGCCGGTGGTGACGCTGCCGGTGATGCGCACGCCGGTGTCGGCGGGGACGACCTGCACGGCGGCGGCCTGGCCGGGCGCGCCCGGGGTGAGGGTGACCTGGAGGGTGCCCAGGTCGTAGTCGGTGTCGCTGGCGACGGTCAGCGCGGAGATCTGCGGGCTGTAGTAGTACGGCTCGTCGTCCCAGGCCCAGCCGCTGCCCAGCGGCACGTCGTCGTAGCGGGAGGCGTCGTAGGCCAGCGAGCCGGTGACCAGGCGCACCCCGCTGTCGGCGACCTGCCGGGCCAGCGCGTCGAGGTCCTGGGCCAGCAGGCTGGGGTCGCCGCCGCCGCGCAGGACGAGGTCGCCGCGCAGGACGCCGGCGTCGCTGCGGCCGGTGGCCAGGACGTCCGTGCCGAAGCGGTGGTCGGCACCGAGCACGTCCAGCGCGGCGGCGGAGGTGACCAGTTTCATGGTGGAGGCGGGCAGCACCAGGTGCCGGGAGTCGTGCGCGTAGAGGACCTCGCCGCTCTCGGCGTCCACCACCTCGACGGCAGCGGTCGCACCGGCCAGCCGCGGGTCGGTCAGCAGCCGGTCGAGGTCGGCGGTGAGCGCGGAGGTGGTGGCGGCGGACGCCGGTGGCGGGGCGCTGCCGCCGGGGGCGAGCACGGCCAGCAGCGCGGCGGTCAGGGCGGCGGCGGTCGGCAGGGCGAGGCGGCGGCGTGGCAGGAGACGCATGGCGGGGTTCCTGTTCGTCGTGACGGGACGTCGAGCGGGAGCGGACGGCGGTGCGGCGGTCGCGGGACCGCCGCACCGCCCGGGCGTGGGCGGTCGGGTCAGTAGAAGCAGCCGGTGGTCGGCAGTGACTGCGGGGACGGCGGGGCGGTGCCGTCCCACAGGGCGGCCAGCATCTGCTGGGGGCAGACCGAGACGCCGCCGCGGAAGATCCCGAAGTGCAGGTGCGGGCCGGTGGTGTTGCCGGTGTTGCCGGTGTAGGCGACGAGTTGACCGGGTGTCACCCGGGTGCCGGTGGCGACCAGGCGGCTGTTGAGGTGGCAGTACTGGTAGGTGACGCCGTCGTCGCCGTCGATGGCCAGGCCGTAGCCGCAGGCGTCGCCGGCGCCGCCGTTCTGGCGCGCGGTGCCGGAGGTGACGGCGAAGGCGTCGGTCCACTCGACGACCGGGATGTCGGCCGCCGGGTAGTCGTGGTGCGGCTGGAGCAGGCTGTCGCGGCCGCCGGAGACGGCGCCCTTGGGCACCACGAAGGCGTAGCCGCCGTGGACGCCGCTCCCGGCGGCCGAGCCGAGCAGGTACTGCCAGGTGGTGGGGCCGACGGTGCTGCCGCCGGTGAGCTGCCGACCGGCCTTGAAGTCGTCCACGGCGGTGGTGGTGGCACCGGCGAACACGCCGTCGGTGGGCACGTCGTAGCCGATCTTCTGGAGCTGGAACTGCACCGCCCGGACGGCGTTGTCCTGGCTGTCCCCGGGAGAGACGGTGACGACCAGCGCGGCCCAGGTGTTCGGGCCGACGATCCCGTCGGCGGTCAGGCCGTTGGCGCTCTGGAAGGAGACGACGGCGCTCCTGGTCTGCGCGTCGAAGTAGCCGCCGGCGACCAGGGTCTGGCCGCGCTGGCGCAGCAGGAACTGCAGGCTGGCGACGTCGTTGCCGCCAGCGCCCTGCGCGAGCACCGGCCAGGCGGGGGCGGCGGCGTGGGCGGGCAGCGCGGTGCCCAGGAGGGTCAGCAGGGCGGCCAGCAGGACGGCGGCGAGGCGTGCCGGGGTGGCGCGCAGCGGGGTGCGTGGGGGGCGGGTGGTGCGCAACGTGGTTTCCTGCCTCTCGGAGGGGGACGGAGGTGGAGGTGCGGCGGGTGGGGGCCGTCAGGAGGCGACCAGGGCCAGCCAGGTCGGTTTGAGCACGCCGCCGTCGGCGGGCAGGCCCTGGGCGGTCTGGTAGGTCTGCGCGGCGCTGCGGGTGCCGGGACCGAACTGGCCGTCCACGGCGAGGGAGGCGCCGTGCGCGTTCAGTCCGACCTGGGCGGCCTTGACGGCGCTGCCCGAGGCGCCCTGGAGCAGCGTGCCGGTGAGGGACTGCCAGGTGGCCGACCCGACGGCGCCGTCGGCGCCGAGTCCGGCGGCGCTCTGGTACGAGGCGACCGCGCTGCGGGTGCCGGGACCGAACTGGCCGTCCACGGTGAGGGAGGCGCCGTGCGCGTTCAGCAGGTGCTGCAGCACGGTGACCCGGGTGCCGCTGTCGCCCTGCTGGGTGAGCGGCCAGGCGGGGGCGGCGGGCGCGGGCGGGGTGGTGGTGCCGGTGCCGAGGGCGAAGGCCCGGAGCTCGGCGGGGGTGCCGTTGAAGACGTCCTGGTCGCCGGGGAAGACGCCCGCGTCGGCGTACTGCCAGATGTGCTGCCCGGTCCAGCCGTTGGGAGTGGGGGCGGCGCTGCCGGTGTAGTTGGCGACGAACAGCGGGTAGGCGGCCGCGGCGGCGGAGTTGCCGGTGCAGGTGCGCCACCAGTCGGTGGTGGTGTACAGGCTGGGGTAGCGGCCGGTGCGGGCCTTGACCTCGTTGCCGAAGTCGAGGATCCAGGCGGTCATCGCCGAGGTGCTCAGCCCGAAGCAGGTGGCGCCGTAGGGGTTGTACTCGATGTCCAGCAGCGGCGGCAGGGTGGTGCCGTCGGCGCTCCATCCGCCGCCGTGGTCGACGAGGAAGTCGGCCTGGGCCTTGCCGCCGGAGCGGTCCGGCAGGGCGAAGTGGTAGGCGCCGCGCAGGAGTCCGGCCGCCGCCGAGCCGTCGTACTGGGAGGAGAAGGTCGGGCTGGTGTAGCTGGTGCCCTCGGTGGCCTTGACGTAGGCGAAGGAGGCCCCGGCGGCGGCGGTGGCGGCCCAGTCGACGTTCGGCTCGTACGCGGCCACGTCGAGGCCGAGCGGTCTGGCACCGGCGGGCAGCGCGGCGGCGGGCGGCGCGGCGAGCGTCCCGGACGGCTGGACGGGGCGGGTCCGGACGGAGTCGGGGGTGGACGGGCGGGCGTCCGTACCGGCGGCGGGGCGGCCGGGGAGGGTGGAGCCCAGGTGGTCGGCGTCGGGGTGGGTGATCGGCCCGGGTGCGCCCGCCGCGGCGGCCGGGGGCTCGGCCGCTGCGGGGGTGGGGGCGCCGAGGGCGGCGGCGCCCAGCGGGAGGAGGAGGGCGGCGGCCAGGACGGCCGACCGGTGGTTCAGGAACGACGGCGCGCTGCGCGGCATGGCTGCTCCTGCGGAGGGTGTGGGGGGCGGGGAGGGGAGTGCACCGGCCCGGGGAACAGTAGTGCGGAAATTGACGCCCCGAGCAAGAGTGGGGGCAAAAAATTTCCTTCCGCGCAACACGCCCGCCCAACCTCAAGGACGCCGGAAAATACCAGTTCTGACGAATCGTCAGACAGCGTCTTCCCTGTTGGGATCGGTGCCGCGGCCGGGCACCCGGCTCCGGGCCCACCGCCGCGGGCCGCACTGGTCCGCTACCGCCCCCGGCAGTGCCGGTTCACGTGCCGACCGTCTCGGACGGAGGTTTCCGACGCACCGTCAGCGCCCCAGGTGGGCGGCCACCGCCTCCGCCGCGGCCTCGGCGCACACCCGCGCCGCGCCGTGCGGGGCCACGTGGAGCCCTCCGCGCGGCGCCGACCGGGGCAGGCCGAACTCCACCAGCACGGCGTCCGGTCGACGGGCGAGCAGCGCGGTGACCGCCGCGTCCATCCAGGCGTGCCGGTGGGCGTTGCGCACCACCAGCACCAGCGGGCGGCCCTCGGCCGCGGCGCAGAGGCGCTCCACGGTGCCGTCGGGGTCGCCCTCCGCCTCCTGCTGGTCCACCTGCCGCGCCTCGGTGCCCGGCAGGAGCGCGGCCAGCGGTCCGGCGAGGCCCCAGGCGGTGACGGTGCCCACCGCGAGGGTCGCCGTCGGCCGGAACTCGGCGACGCAGGGGGCGCCGCGGCCCTGCGGCGGAACGCCGGTGGGCGCCGTCACCGCCAGGGCGCGGCGGGCCGCGAGCAGGCCGAGGGCCGGGGCGCCGCCCGCCGGTTCGGGGCCACCCGCCACCGTCCGACCCTCGGACCCCGGCGCGTCCGACGTGCCCGCGCGGTCCTCACTCGAACTTCCCTCCACCCCAAGGGCGTTCGTCCTCCCCCGGACACCGGTCGTCCCCGCCTCGGTGCCGTCCGCCGTCTCCCCGCGGGCGGCTGCCCGCAGGGCGCGGGCCCAGCGGGCGAAGCCCGCGACCCGGTCGGCAGCCTCGGTGAGGCGCTCCTCGGTCAGCTCACCGGCGCGGACCGCCCGCGCGACGGCACGGCGCAGCGCGTCGTACTCGTCGGCCGCGCCGCGGTCGCCCAGGCAGACCAGGTCGGCCCCGGCCGCCAGGGCCCGCACCGCCGCCCCGGCGTGGCCGTAGCGGTCGGCGACCGCCCGCATCTCGACGGCGTCGGTCACCACCAGTCCGTCGAAGCCGAGCCGGTGGCGGAGCAGGCCGGTGAGGATGTGCGGGCTGACCGTCGCCGGGTGCTCCGGGTCGAGGGCGGGCAGCAGGATGTGCGCGGTCATCACGGCCCGCGCCCCGGCCGCCGCGGCGGCCCGGAACGGCGGCAGGGCGACGCGTTCGAGTGCGGCGAGGTCCGCGCCGACGGTCGGCAGGCCGAGGTGGGAGTCGACCACGGTGTCGCCGTGCCCGGGGAAGTGCTTGGCGCAGGCGGCGGTGCCGCCCTCCTGGAGGCCGCGCACCCAGGCGGCGGTGTGCCGGGCCACCAGCGCCGGGTCGGCGCCGAAGGAGCGCACGCCGATCACCGGGTTGCGCGGGTCGGAGTTGACGTCGGCGTCCGGCGCGTGGTCCAGGTCGATGCCGAGGGCGGCCAGGTCACGGCCGATCGAGCGGGCCACCGCCCGGGTCAGCTCCTCGTCGTCGACGGTGCCCAGCGCCAGGTTGCCGGGCGAGGAGGAGCCGGTGGCCCACTCCAGCCGGGTGACGTCGCCGCCCTCCTCGTCGACGGCGACCAGCACGTCCGGGTTCTCCGCGCGCAACTGGGCCACCAGAGCCCGGGCCTGCGCGCGGCCGTCGGGCGGGGGCGCGAAGTTGCGGCCGAACAGCAGGACGGAGCCGAGTCCGTCGGCCAGGCGGCGACGGATCCAGTCGGGGGCGGTCAGGCCGGTGAAGCCGGGCTGCAGCACGCCGTCGGCGAGCCGCAGCAGGGCCGGGTCCTGCGCCGCGCTCACCGCCCCGCCCCGTCCGTCCCGTCCGCCCGGCCGTCGGCGTCGTGGCGCAGCACCAGCAGCGGTCGGGATCCGGGGAGGGGAACGGCCCGGGCGGCGGAGCGGGGGGCGGCACCGGGGAGGGTCATGAGCGCTGCTCCAGGGGGGAGGCGGGACGGACGGGCACCTGCGGGTCCTTCCGGTAGAGGCGGAACACCCGGTGCAGCCGGGCTCCGACCGTGCGGGCGTAGAAGCGGTACGGGGCGATCCAGGCGATCTCGGACTCGGTGAGGCCCGCCTCGCGCTGGTCGCGCAGGCAGCGGCGCAGCAGGACGGCCCCGACGCCGCGGCCGCGCTGGGACTCGGCGGTGCCCATCGGCCCGAACCAGGTGTCGCGGTTGACGCCGTGGCAGGCGAAGCCGACGAACTCCTCGACGGCGCCCTCGCCCCGCACCGCGACGTGGCAGCGCGGCGGCTCGTGGGCGAGCGCGGTGGCGGCCTCCTCGGCCCAACTGCCGCCCCAGCCGCGCATCCAGGCGAGGAAGCGGGGGGCGTCCTCGGGCCGGGCCCGGCGCACCCGCACGCCGAGGGCGGCGAGCCGCCGTTCGTCCTCGGTGGTGGCCAGGTCGGCCTCGGCCAGGTCGGTGAGCATGTTGAACGCGTCGGCGGTGTGCTCGTACCCGGCGGACTCCACCAGGCACACGGCGGGGGTGTAGCGGATGTCGAGTCCGGGCCAGGCGTAGTGCGGCGGGGTGCCGCGGACGACCAGGCGGGTGGCCCCGGCCGCCAGCAGGCGTTCCTCGACGGCGGCCAGCAGGGCGCGGCCGTGGCCCCGGCCGCGGTGCCCGGGGGCGACCGCGAGCAGCGTGGTGTGTCCGGCCCGGGGCCTCGCGTCACCGGTCGGCGGAGCGAGTCGCCCCAGTGCGATGCCGGTGACGACGCCGTCGGCCTCGGTGACGACCCGCAACTCCGGGCGGTCCGCCGTGAGGTCCCACAGCAGCGTCAACACCCTTGCAGCATCCGGGTCGTGGACGAGCGACGCGATCACGATCCGTTGCAGGTCCGGGAGGTCGTCATGGCGCGCGGTGCGCAGCGGGGGCCGGTCGGCTTCCCTCATACTGTCCGCCCCATCTGTTGCTTGATAACATGATTGAGCTTCGAATCGGTGAAAAGCTACCAACGATCGCCCTGGGCCACCAGACCTGGCGGCCCAGGCGCGCCCGGCAGACGGAGGAGACCCGTGAGGCCCACCCGCCCCACCGCCGGGGAAACCGGACATCCGGCCCGCGCCGCCGCGGCGGCCGCGCTCGTCGCGGCCGCCGTCGACTCCGGCGGCCTGCCGGGAGCGGTGCTCGCCACCGGCTGGGGCGCGGAGGGCGAACCGCTGGTGCACGCCTTCGGCCGCACGGCGGTGACCGGCCCGGCCGTCCCGGTCACCGCCGACACGGTCTACGACCTCGCCTCGCTGACCAAGGTCACGGCCACCCTGCCCGCCGTGCTGCGGCTGGCCGACACCGGAGCACTGGGCCTGGACGACCCGGTCCGGCGCCACCTGCCGGGGTTCACCGGGGCGGGCAAGGACGCGGTGACGGTGCGTCAGCTGCTCACCCACACCTCGGGCCTGCCCCCGCACCGGCCGTTGCACGAACGGCCCGGGCGGCCCGCCGGCCGGCTGGCCGCCGCCCTGGCCGAACCGCTCGTCACCGCACCCGGCACCGCGGTCGCCTACTCCGACCTGGGGTTCGTCGCGCTGGGCGAGGTCGTCCGCGCGGTGGCCGGGGCTCCGCTGGACCGGGCCGTGCGGGAGCTGGTACTGGACCCGCTCGGTCTGGCGGACACCCGCTACCGGCCGCCCGCCGGCTGGCGCGGGCGCACCGCCGCCACCGAGCCCCGGCCCGACGGGAGCGTCCCGGTCGGGACGGTGCACGACGAGAACGCGGCGTCGCTGGGCGGGGTGTGCGGCCACGCCGGCCTGTTCGGCACCGCCGGTGACCTGGCCCGCTACCTGCAGCGCGGCTGGCTGGCCGCCGACTCGCCGATCCTCTCCCCGAAGGTCCGCGCCGAGGCGCTGCGCTGCCACACCGAGGGGCTGGGCGGCCGCCGGGGCCTGGGCTGGACGCTGCGCGGCGACCGCTGGGACCACCTGGCGCGGTACTGGCCGTCCGACGGCGCCGGACACACCGGCTTCACCGGCACCAGCGTGGCCCTCGCCCCGTCCGGCGGCCCGTGGGCGGTGCTGCTGACCAACGGCGTCCACCTCGGCCGGGACGCCTCGGTGGTCGTGGCGCTGCGGCGGGCGGTCTGCGAGGCTCTGACGGATCCGGATCCCGGTCCGCGGACCCCGACCGGCGCCCGACCCGCCTGACCCCGCCCGCACCGGACCCGCTCCCCCGCCATCCCCACCATCCCCGCAAAGGAACCCCCGTGACAGCAGCCGACGGAACCCGACCGAAGCGCAGGTCCGCCGCCCGCCCCGCCGCCCCCGCGCCCAGCGGCCCGCCGCAGACGGTGCTCGTCCAGATCCGGGCGCTGCTGCCCTCGCTGGCGCCCGCCGAGCGCCGGGTCGCCGAGGCCGCGCTCGCCGATCCGGCGAACGTGGCGGCGCAGACCATCAGCGAGCTGGCCGCCGAGTGCCGCACCTCGGAGACCACCGTGATGCGGTTCTGCCGCACGCTCGGCCTCAAGGGGTACCCGGACCTGCGGATCGGCCTGGCCTCGGCGGCCAGCGTCGAGGAGAGCAGCGCCGGTTGGAGCGCGGTCGGCGCGGACATCGGCCCGCGCGACTCGCTGGCCGACATCGTCGCCAAGCTCGGTTTCGCCGACGCCCGCGCGGTCGAGGACACCGTCGGCCAGCTCGACCTGCACGCCCTCAAGCGGGCGGTGGACGCGGTCTCCTCGGCCGACGGCATAGACGTGTACGGGGTGGGGGCGAGCGGCCTGGTCGCCCTGGACCTGCAGCAGAAGCTGCACCGGATCGGCCGCCGGGTCAACGCCTGGGTGGACCCGCACATCGCGCTGACCTCGGCGGCGCTGCTGCGCGGCGGCGACGTGGCGATCGGGGTGTCGCACACCGGCGACACCGCGGCCACCGTCGAGGTCCTCGCGGAGGCCCGGCGCAACGGGGCCACCACGCTGGCGATCACCAACTTCCCGCGGTCGGAGATCACCGAGCACGCCGACCACGTGCTGACCACGGCGGTGCGCGAGACCACCTTCCGCTCCGGTGCGATGGCCAGCCGGATCGCCGCACTGACGGTCGTGGACTGCCTGTTCGTCGGGGTGGCCCAGCGCCACCGGGCCCGCACGCTGAAGGCCCTGGAGCGCACCTACACGGCGGTGCGCAACCACCGCCTCTAGCCACGGTGCCCGCGGCGGGCCGGGCCCGGGGCCGCTCCGCCGCGGACGCACCCGGCCCGCGTCAGATCGGCTGCGCCTCCAGGGCGTCGGCCACCCGCCCGCGGGCGGCGGCCAGGCGGCGGCGGCCCTCCTCGGGCGCGCAGGGGGCCAGCAGGCAGACCAGGGCCGTCTTCAGCTCGCCGTCCGCCCCGGCGAGCGCGTGCGCGCAGCGCTCCTCGCCGAGCCCGGTGGCCTCCATCAGGATGGTCACCAGGCGGCCGCGCAGCTTGGCGTTGCTGGCGGAGACGTCCACCATCAGGTTGGAGTAGGTGCGCCCCAGCGCGACCATCACGGCGGTGGAGAGGCCGTTGAGGACGAGTTTGTGGGCGCTGGCGGCCTTGAGCCGGGTGGAGCCGGCGATCGCCTCGGGGCCGGTGTCGACGGCGATGTGCACGTCGGCCAGGTGCGCGAGCGGCGCGCCGGGGTTGGCGCTGACCAGGGCGGTGAACGCCCCGGCGGCCCGGGCGGCGGCCAGCGCGCCCGCCACGTAGGGGGTGCGGCCGCTGGCGGCGACGCCCACCGCCACGTCGCCCGGCCCGACGTCGGCGGCGTCGGCGGCGCCGAGTTCCTCGCTGTCCTCGCTGCCCTCGACGGCGGTGACCATTGCGGCCGGGCCGCCCGCGTGGTGGGCGACGACGGTGCCGGGCGGCAGCGAGAAGGTGGGGCCGAGCTCCGCCGCGTCGACCACGGCGGTGCGTCCGGAGGTGCCCGCGCCGAAGTAGTGCAACCGGCCGCCGGCGCGCAGCCGTTCGGTCGTGGTCTCCACCACGACCGCGAGCCGGGGCAGCACCTCGGCCACGGCCGCGGGGACGAGGGCGTCCTCGGCGTTGAGCAGCCGCAGGACGTCGAGCGGGTCGGCCCGGTCGATGCCGAGGGTGCGGGGGTTGCGCCGCTCGGTGGGCGACACGACGCGGACGGAACGGCTCGGGGTCATCGGGTGTCCTCTCGGTTTCTGTCATCGTCCTGCCCGATACGTTGTTTTGCAACATCGCGTGTCGCCGCTTTCGTTGCTTTGCACCTAACTGGGCGTCAACAACCCCCAGCTCCGGGCTAGTCGCCGAGTTACGAACTTCAAACCTCTCGCGTAACTCATTGACTAAAGCGGGCAGGGGCTCCTACGGTCGGCGCACTGCAGCTGCGCCCTCACGCACCGGTTGATCGGAGTCCCGCTCCCATGAACAACGCCAGACGCGCCGCCCTCCCCCTCGCGGCCGCCCTCCTGCTCGGCACCACCGCGGCCTGCTCCCCCGGCGCGGGATCCTCGGACTCCGCCGGGGGCGGAACGTTCACCACCATCGACGGCAACCACCCGATCTCGGCCGGCGCCCCGATGAACCCGTTCAACGCCGCGGGCAACACCTTCCTCGGCTACGACACCATGCAGTTGGGCTTCACCAAGAAGAACCCGCAGGACCCGAACGACTTCTTCCCCGGCCTGGCCAGGAGCTGGAAGGTCACCGACAGCTCGATCACGGTCGAGCTGGAGCCCGACGCGAAGTGGTCGGACGGCACGCCCGTCACCGGCGAGGACGTCAGGGCCTCGATGGCCATCGCGCTCACCCAGGGCTCGGCCACCGTCGGGGCCGGCCTGCTCACCCAGGGCCTGGACGTCGCGGAGGTGAAGGAGACCGCGCCGCACACCTTCGAGATCAGCCAGGTGCCCGGGGCGAAGAACGTCCAGTTCCCGCGCCTGGTGCTCACCCAGAAGATCGTCCCCGCCTCGGTGTACGGCTCCCTGCTGCCCGCCGACGTGTGGGACGTGATCCACGCCAGCCAGAGCGCCGACCCCGGGCGGGCCGACGCCGCGAAGGCGGCCGTCGACAGGCTCAACGAGATCGGCAAGAAGGTCTCCGCGTTCGCCCCCGCCAAGGACGTCTCGGCCGGCCCGTTCGTCATCACCCGGGTCAACCCGGGTTCCGCGGTCCTCGACCGCAACCCGCACTTCTTCGCCGCGGGCAAGATCGGCCCGAAGCAGGTGGTGGTGCGCAACTACACCGGCAACGAGCAGATCTGGAGCTACATGACCAACGGCGAGCTGGACGCCGCGCCGTTCACCGCCATCCCCGACAACGTGCTCCAGCGCATCCTGAAGGCGGGCAACCGGCGCGTCGACGCCGTCAACTACGTGGATGCGGCGATCGCCTTCAACCAGGGCGTCGCCCCGTTCGACAAGGTGGAGGTCCGCCAGGCGCTCGCGCACGTCATCGACCGCGAGGCCGTCACCAAGGTCGGCCAGCCGGTCGGTGGCACCGCGTCGAAGGCCACCACCGGCCTGATCGACAAGGTCGCCGAGAAGTGGCTCACCCCCGAGCAGCAGGCCGCGCTCGACCCGTACCGGCACGACGAGGCCAAGGCCGCCGAGTTGCTCCAGCGGGCCGGGCTCACCAAGAAGGACGGCACCTGGCACCTGCCCGACGGCACGCCGTGGACCCTCACCCTGCAGACCGTCAACGGCTTCAGCGACTGGATCGCCGGCGGCACCGTCGTCGCCAACCAGCTGACCGCCTTCGGCATCCCGACCAAGACCGCGCTGACCGCCGACTTCAGCACCTACAAGAAGGAGATGGCGGACGGCAAGTACCCGGTCGGCTTCTGGCTGACCGCGCTGGGCCCCGGCACCGACGCCGCCTTCCAGCGCCTGTACGGCGCGGACGACGGCTTCACCGCGATCGGCGCCACCGTCACCCACAAGTCCGGCCAGGGCTCGGGCAACTGGCTCAACACCCCGACCTCCTTCACCCTGGACGGCGCCACCGTCAACCCCGGCGAGCTGACCGCGAAGCTGACCGTCCTGAAGCCGGAGGAGCAGAAGGAGATCGTCCAGCAGCTGGCCCGGCTCTCCAACCAGCAGCTGCCGGTGATCCAGGTCTGGGACTACACCAACGTGCAGTTCGTGAACGACAAGCGGTTCACCGATTTCCCGAAGTCCGGCCAGGACGGCCTGCTGAGCAACTCGCCGGGCGTCTGGATGATGCAGGGCTACGTCCAGCCCAAGAAGAAGTAGCCGCGGATGAAGGGCTTCCTCCTCCGGCTGGCGGCCAAGCTGGCCGCCGGCCTGGTGATGGTGTTCACCGTAGCCACCTTCACCTTCTTCCTCGTCCACGCCCTGCCGGGCAACCCCGGCGACGCCGCCTACGAGGGGTACGTGCTGGGCGGCATGCCGCCCGAACTGGCCCGGGCCAAGGTCTCCGTGGTGTACGGGTTCACCTCGCACGAGCCGCTGGTGGACCAGTACCTGGGCTACCTGGGGCAGTTGCTGCACGGCAACCTGGGGGTGTCGATCTCCTACAGCGGCGTCCCGGTCGCGGACGTGATCCGCGCGGCCGTGCCCTGGACGGTGCTGCCGGTGCTGTCCGGGCTGCTGCTCAGCTTCCTGGTCGGCTGCACCGCCGGTGTGGTCGCCGCCCTGCGGCGCAACTCCCGCAGCGGGAGCCTGCTCTCGCTGTCCGGCTCGCTGATGGCGGGCGTGCCGTCCTTCGTGCTGGCCCTGCTGCTGGCCTTCCTGTTCCACACCCTGTGGAACGTGCTGCCCTACGGCGACACCAGCGACGTGACCATCGCCCCCGGCTTCACCGCCGAGTACCTCGGCTCGGTCGCCACCCACGCCGTGCTGCCGGTGGCCACCTACGCGCTGCTCGGCTACGGCGGCTGGCTGCTGACCATGAAGTCCAGCGTGGCCTCCGTCCTCGGCGACGACTTCATCCTGGCCGCCGAACTGCGCGGCATCGCCCCGGCCACCCGGATGCGCTACGTCGGCCGCAACGCCGTGCTGCCGCTGTTCACCACGCTCGCCCTGTCGGTCGGCCACATGTTCGCCGGCTCGGTGCTGATCGAGGACGTCTTCGACTACCCGGGCCTGGGCAACCTGCTGCTCAAGAGCATCGGCAACCGGGACTACCCGCTGATGGGCGGCGCCTTCCTGCTGATCACGGTGACCATCGTGGTCGCCAACATCCTCGCCGAGCTGCTGTACTCGGTGATCGACCCCCGGGTGAGGCGATGACCGTGACCTTCCCGTCCGTTCCCGCCGCCCCGCGCCCGTCCTCCCGCCGCGCCCGGACCCTGCGGGTGCTGACCCGCCGCCCCGGCCGGGTCGTCGGCCTGGGCATCATCGTGCTGTTCGCCCTGCTGGCCGCCTTCGGGCCGCTGCTGTACCCCGGGACGATCGCCGTCGACCCGGAGGCGGTCTACGCCCCGCCCAGCGCCGAGCACTGGCTCGGCACCGACTTCGCCGGCTCCGACGTGCTCCAGGAGGTGGTGGTCGGCGCCCGCTACGTGCTGCTGACCGCGGCGGTCGCGGCGCTGGTCGCCGCCGCCGTCGGCACCCTGGTGGGCCTGGTCGCGGGCTTCCGGCGCGGCCTGGCGGACTCCGGCCTGATGCGGCTGACCGACTTCGTCCTGACCCTGCCCGGCCTGCCGCTGCTGATCGTGCTGTCCACGCTGTGGAGCTTCGGCAGCGCGTTCCAGATGGGCCTGGTGCTGGGCGCCACCGGCTGGGGCGGCGTCGCCCGCGCGGTGCGCGCGCAGACCCTGTCGCTGCGCGAGCGCGGCTTCCTGGAGGCCGCCCGCGGCCTGGGACTGCCGCAACGGCACATCCTGCTGCGCGAGTTGCTGCCGAACATCGCCCCGTACGTCGCGATGAACCTGCTGCTGTCGGTGATCGGCTTCATCGGGGCCGAGGTCGCGCTGTTCTTCCTCGGCGTCGTGCCGTTCTCCAGCGAGAACTGGGGCGTGATGCTCAACCAGGCGGTCTTCTCCGGCGGCGTGATGAGCAGTCCCGAGGCGCTGACGTACCTGCTGGCCCCGCTGACCTGCATCCTGCTCATCACCCTCGGCATCGTCCTGTTCATGGACGCCGTCGACGAACTGTTCAACCCGAGACTGCGGGAGCGGTCATGACCGATCCGACGCCGCACCACGACGGGGCCGCGACGGCCGGGGCCCGCCCGGCCGAGGTCGCGATCCGCGACCTGACCGTCGTCTACCGCACCGAGCACGGCGACCTGCCCGCCGTCTCGCACGCCTCGCTGGAGCTGCGGGCAGGTGAGATCACCGGCCTGGTCGGCGAGTCCGGCTCCGGCAAGTCCACCCTGGCGCTCTCCCTGCTCAACGCCGTCCCCGCCCCGGGCCGGATCACCTCCGGCAGCGTCGAGGTGGCGGGCGTCGGCGACGTCACCCGGCTGACCGGGCGACGGCTGCGCCGCGCCCGGGGCGGCGCGCTCGGCTACGTCTTCCAGGCCTCGCAGAACTCGCTCAACCCGCTGAAGACCGTGGGGAAGCAGCTGCTGGACCTCGGCCGCTCCCACGAGGTCGAGGACCTGCGCGCCCTGGTGCGCCGGGCCAGGGAGCTGTGCGAGCGGATGGGGCTGGACGCCGACCGGGTGCTGGACTCCTACCAGCACGAGCTGTCCGGCGGCATGCGCCAGCGCGTGGGCATCGTGCTCGCGCTGGTCCTCAACGCCGAGGTGCTGGTCCTGGACGAGCCGACCACCGCGCTCGACATGATCTCCCAGGCCGCGGTGCTCGACATCGTGCGCAGCGTGCACCGGGAGAACGGGCTCGCCACCCTCGTGGTCACCCACGACATGGGGGTGGTCTCCGAGATCGCCGACCGGCTCGCGGTCATGTACGGCGGGCGGATCGTGGAGCACGGCCCCGCCGGGGAACTGCTCCGGCGGCCCTCGCACCCGTACACCCGGGCCCTGATCGGCGCCACCGCCCGCATCGTCGGCGACACCCGCCTCGCCCGGGCGCTGCCCGGGCAGCCGCCGGACCTCACCACCCTCGCCCGGCGGGGCTGCGTCTTCCGGGACCGCTGCCCGCTGGCGATGCCGGTGTGCGAGGAGAGCGACCCCGCCCTGTCCGAGTGGACCCCGGGCCGGTTCCGGGCCTGCCACGCGGACCCGGTGGGCCGGGCCCCCGCGCCCGCCGCCGTGCCCGCGCCCCGGGCCCAGGACGACCCGACCGGAGGACGGCCGTGATCGAGGCCAGGAACATCACCCGCACCTACACCGGCCGCGGCGCCTTCACCGGCACCCGCACGGTACACGCCCTGCGCGGCGTCGACTTCACCCTGCCCAGGGGCGGCGCCGTCTCCTTCATCGGCGAGTCCGGCTGCGGCAAGACCACCCTGGGCAAGATCCTCACCGGGCTGGAGAGCTTCGACGGCGGCGAACTGCTGGTCGACGGCACCGACCTGTCGAAGCTGTCGGCGCGGAGGCGCGCACCGTACTTCCGGCGGATCCAGCTGATCCACCAGGACCCGTACTCGGCGCTCAACCCGACCCGGGACGTCGGCCAGATCCTGGGCGACCCGCTGCGGATGCGCGCCCGGGAGACCGGCGCCACCCGCACGCAGCAGCGCGAGCGCGCCGCCGAGCTCCTGGAGCTGGTCGGCCTGCGCCCCGGCACACTGGCCAAGTACCCGCACCAGCTCTCCGGCGGGCAGCGCCAGCGGGTCGTCATCGCCCGGGCGCTGACCGTGGACCCGGAGGCGCTGGTCGCGGACGAGTCGGTGTCGATGATCGACGTGTCGATGCGGCTGGGCGTGCTGTCCCTGTTGCGGGACCTGCGCGAGCGGCTCGGCATCTCGCTGCTGTTCATCACCCACGACGTGGCCACCGCCCGCTACCTCGGCGAGGGCGGCGAACTGCACGTCATCTACCGCGGCCAGGTCATCGAACGCGGCCCCACCGACTCCGTCGTGCAGCAGCCCGTGCACCCCTACACCCAGTGCCTGCTGTCGGCGGTCCCGGTGCTGCGCGGCCTGGAGGAACCGGGGCCCGACCGGCTGGTGCCGCTCGCCGCCCTGGACGAGCGGGTGGCCACCCCGGGCTGCCTGTTCGCCCCGCGCTGCCCCTTCGCGACCGACGGGTGCGCCGACGGGCGGCCCGGGCTCACCGCGCTCCCGGCCGACGGGGCGCACCGGCACGCCTGCCTGCACCCGCGGGCGCGCCGGGTGGTGGCCACCGAGGCCGCGGCGGTGCACTGACGCGCCGTCGGGCCTGGACCTGATGTCGCGGGCCCGGGCCCGGGGCTCGACGATTCGTCGATCGTCCGGGCCGCGGCGGTGCTCGTACCGTGGCGGACGTGGAACTTCCCGTGCAGGACGGTCGGCCGGTTCCGGCGGGCCGGGCCCGCCGGGGACGCGGTCCGGCCCGCGGCTCAGGGTCGCCGCGGACCCGCCGCGGACGCGGCCGGACCGGCCACGACCAGCAGGTAGCGTCCGTCCGGGCCGAGCGCGGCCAGGCGGTGCGCGACGCCCGCGTCGTAGTGCAGCGCCTCACCGGCCTCCAGTTCGAAGCGGTCGCCGCCGACCTCGGCGGCGACCCGCCCGGCGAGCACCACGCACAGCTCCTCGCCCGGGTGGGCGGTGGGGAAGGCGTGGTGGGCCGGGGTGCCCTCGGCGAGCACCGCCTCGAAGCGGCGCGCCCCGACCGGGGTCAGCGGGAAGGTCCGCCCCTCCCCGGGCGGCCACGCCCGGGGCTCGCGGCGCGGACGGTGCACGACCTCGGCGGACGGGGACGGCGTCCCGGGCGGCCGGGCCGCCGCGGGGGCGCCGCCCAGCAGCACCGACAGCGGGGTCTGCACCGCCTCGGCGATCCGCTCCAGGGTGCGCAGCGTGGGGTTGGCGTCACCGGCCTCCAGGCGGCTGAGGAAGCTGCGCGACAGGCCGCTGCGCTGCGCCACCCCGTCCAGGGTGAGCTGCAGGCGGGTGCGGGCCGCGTGCAGCCGCTCGCCGAGGCGGGCCGCCGCGCCGTCCTCGCGCGCACCGGCCGTGCCCGCCCTGCCGTCCGCCGCGTCCCGACCCGTTCCCACCGTCTCCCCCGTTCCGTCCGCCCGGCCCGGCTCCCGCCGCCCGGACGCCCAGCCTCCCGGCGACGCTACAGGTCCCGCTCCGTCCCGACAGCAGGGAGTACGCCGTGAACCGCACCCTCCGCCCGGGCCCGACCTCGGGGGTCCGCCGATGACGACCGCCGGCTACGCCTCCGCCTGGTCGGAGCCGGCCGCGACGCTGGCCGACGCCGCCGACGAACTCGGCGGCTCCGAACGGCGGTTGGCCCGGGCCATGCTCGCCGACTGGCCCGACTCGGCGCTGCGCCCGCCGACCGCGCTGCTGGCCGAGGCCCGCGCCGGGGGCGGCGACCTGCACCGGCTGGTGCGCGCGGCCGGGTTCCGCGACCTGGGCGAGTTGCAGGCCAGGGTCGCCGAGCGGCTGGACGAGGAACTGACCGCCCCGCGGGAACGGTTCCGGGCCCGGCTGCGTCCGGCCCAACTCCCCGGGCTGACCCGGCGGATGGCCGAGCGGGAGGCCGCGAACGTCACCGCCACCCTGGAGGAGGCCGACGACGACGGCACCCTGGACGCCGCCGCGCGCTCGCTGCTGACGGCCCGGCAGCGCTTCGTCCTGGGCACCGGCCGCAGCCGGGGCCTGGCCCACCTGCTGGCGGCCGACCTGGGCAGCGTGCTCGGTCGGGTCGTCCTGCTGGACGGCGGCACCGACCGCGCGGTGGAGGCCCTCACCGACGCGGGCCCCCGGGACGTGGCGGTCGTCTACTCGGTGCGCCGCTACGACCGCTGGACGCTGCGGGCCGCGCAGGCGCTGCGCCACCGCGGCGTGCCCCTGGTGGCCGTCGTGGACGGCCACGGCTCGCCGGTCGCCCCGCTCGCCGACCGGACGCTGACCGCGGCCACCGGGGGCCCGTCGTTCGCCGACTCGCCGACCGCGCTGGTGGCCCTCGGGCACGCCCTGGTGACGGCGGCGGCCGCCCGTTCCAAGGGGGCGCTGCGCCGGCTGGAGCGCCGGGAGGAGGCCGACCGCCTGCTGGGCCGCTTCCCCGGCGACTGACCCGCCCCGAACCGCTCCCGACCCCACCCCACGAACGAGCAGCCCCCCGACGAGCATTGGTGACCCATGACTTCAGCAGTTCCCGGCCGCCCCGCCCCGGGTGCCTGGCCCTCCCCGATCGAAGCCGAGGACGTGGCCCGCGCGGACGGCGTCCCCGGCTGGGCGGAACTCGTCCCCGAGCCCTCCGGCCTGGCCGTCTGGTGGGACGAGCCCCGCCCGCTGGAGGGCGGCCGCCGCTGCGTGGTGCGGCGCTCGCCGGACGGCACGGTGCAGGACCTGCTGCCGGAGGGGTTCAACGCCCGCAGCCGGCTGCACGAGTACGGCGGCCGCGCCTGGCGGCCGGTCTCCCTGCCCGCGGGCGACCCGGCGGGCGACCATGCGGGCGACCCGGCGGGCGGCGCTGCGGCCGGGGGCCCGCCCGCGCTGGTCTTCGTCGACTGGCCCGACCAGCGCCTGCTGCTGGCCGTCCCCGGGACGCGGCCGCGGCCGCTGACCGCCGCCGCGCCGGAGGCGGCGGGCGGGCCCCAGGTGCGCTACGGCGACCTGTACGCGCCGCCCGGCCGCGCCGAGGTGTGGTGCGTGCGCGAGAGCGTCGGAGCGGGCCCGCGCGAGGTGCGGCGCGCGCTGGTGGCGGTGCCGCTGGACGGCTCGGCCGTCGACGAACCGGCCCGGGTGCGGGTGCTGGCCGACGGCTACGACTTCCTGGCCTGCCCGCGCCTGTCCCCGGACGGGCGGCAGCTGTCCTGGATCGGCTGGAACCACCCCGCGATGCCGTGGGACGGGACGGAGCTGTGCGTCGCCGCCCTGGACGGCGCGGGCGGCGCGCCCCGGGTGGTGGCGGGCGGCGCGGACTGCTCGGTGGTCCAGGCGGAGTGGCGGGACGCGCAGACCCTGTGGGCGGTGGCCGATCCGGACGGCTGGTGGAACCTGCGGCTGGTGCCGCTGGACGGCGGCCCGGGCCGGACGGTGGCCCCCCGGGCGGAGGAGTTCGGCGGGGCGCTGTGGCGGCCGGGCGCCGCCTGGTTCGCGCCGTTGCCGGACGGCCGGGCGGTGGCCGTGCACGGCACCGGCAGCGACCGCCGCCTGGGTGTGGTCGACCCGTCCGACGACAGCGTCCGCGACCTGCCGCTGCCCTACAGCGACTTCGCGGCGACCGTGCACGCGGCCGACGGGCGCGCGGTGTGCGTGGCCGGTTCCCCGCGGGCCCACCACCGCGTGGTGCTGGCCGACCTGTCCGGGGGCGGCCCGCACGAGGCGCTGACCGGCGAGGCCCTCGTGCCGCGCGTCGCCGACTGGCTGCCGCACCCCCGCGCCGAGGTGTTCCACGACGCCGACGGGCAGCGGGTGCACGCCGCGCTGTACCCGCCGCGCAACCCCGACCACGCACTCGCCCCGAGCGAGCTGCCGCCGTGGGTGGTGTTCGTGCACGGCGGCCCGACCGGCAGCTCGCCGATGGCCCTGGACCTGGAGATCGCCTTCTTCACCAGCCGCGGCATCGGCGTGGCCGACGTCGACTACGGCGGCTCCACCGGCCACGGCCGCGCCTACCGCGAGCGGCTGCGCGGCACCTGGGGCGTCGTGGACGTGGCGGACTGCGCGACGGTGGCCCGCGGCCTGGTCGCCCGCGGCCTGGCCGACGAGCGGCGCCTGGCGGTGCGCGGCGGCAGCGCGGGCGGCTGGACCGCCCTGGCCTCGCTCACCTCGGCGGGCCTGTACGCGGGCGCCGTCTCGCACTACGGCATCACCGACCCGCTGGCCTGGGCCGCGGACACCCACGACTTCGAGTCCCGCTACCTGGACGGGCTGATCGGCCCGCTCCCGGAGGCCGTCGCCCGGTACGAGGAGCGTTCGCCGGTGCGCAACGCCCACCGGGCGAGCGGGCCGGCCCTGCTGATGCACGGGCTGGAGGACGTCGTGGTGGGGCCGGAGCAGTCCCGGGCCTTCGCCGCGGCGCTGGAGGCCGCCGGGCTGCCGTGCACGCTGCTGGAGTTCCCGGGCGAGCAGCACGGCTGGCGGCGCAGCAGCACGATCGTCGCCGCCCTGCGCGCCGAACTCGCCTTCTACCAGCGGATCTTCGGCCTGGTGCCGGAACCGGCCGATCAGGCCGGTCGGACCGCGGACGCCCCCGCCCCGCAGGCCCACCGGTGAGCGACCCCCGGACCCCTCCCCCGTCGCTGCGGCCACCGGCCCTGCGCCCGGGCGACGCGGTGGCGGTCGTCGCGCCCGCCGGGCCGGTGGAGCCGGAGCAGCTGGCGCACGGGGTCGAGGTACTGGAGTCCTGGGGCCTGCGGGTGTCGGTGGCGCCGCACGTGACCGCCTCCCACCTGGGGCACCTGGCGGGGCGGGACGCGGACCGGGCCGCCGACCTGCAGGCGGCCTGGACCGATCCGGGGATCGCCGCGGTGCTGTGCGCCCGCGGCGGCTACGGCTGCCAGCGGACGGCGGACCTGCTGGACTGGCGGGCGCTGGCGGCGGCCGCGCCGAAGCCGCTGGTCGGGTTCAGCGACGTCACCGAACTGCACCGCCTGTTCGCCGCCCGGCTGGGCGTGGCCACGTTGCACGGGCCGATGGTCGCCACCGCGGCGTTCGCCGAACCGGGCTCCGCCGCGCACCTGCACCGGGTGCTGTTCGCCCCGGGGACGGTGCGCGAACTGCCCTTGTACGGAGCGGCGTTGGCGACCGGCCGGGCGCAGGGCGTGCTGGCCGGCGGCAACGCGAGCCTGCTGGCCTCCTCGCTGGGCGGGCCCGACCCGGTCGTCCCGGACGGCTGCCTGCTGCTGCTGGAGGAGGTCGGCGAGGAACCGTACCGGCTGGACCGGATCCTCACCCAGCTGCGCCGGGCCGGGGTGTTCGGCGCCGTCGCCGGGATCGTGCTGGGCGACTTCACCGACTGCGGGCCGCCCGCGGCGGTGGCCGAGCTGCTGCACGACCGGCTGGCCGGGCTGGGCGTGCCGGTGGCGGCGGGGCTCCCGGCCGGGCACGGCCGCGTCCAGCTGACCGTGCCGCTGGGCGTGCGCGCCGAACTGAACGCCGCCCCCGGGCCCGGCGCGAGCACCCTGCTGCTCGCGGAGCCCCCGCTGTCGCCCCCGGCCGCGGCGGAGCACGACCCGACACACCACGACCGGAAGGACACCAACCCGTGCGCGTCATGATCTCCGCCGACATGGAGGGCGCCACCGGCGTCACCTGGCCCGACGACGTGGAGCCGGGCACCGCGGCCTGGGAGCGGATGCGGCGCCTGCTGACCGGTGACGTCAACGCCTGCGTGGCGGGGCTGTTCGCGGGCGGCGCCACCGAGGTGCTGGTCAACGAGGCCCACTACACGCAGCGCAACGTCCTGATCGAGGACCTGGACGAGCGCGCCGAGCTCCTGACCGGCCGTCACAAGCCGCTCGGCATGATGCACGGGGTGCAGGACGCGGACGGCGTGGTGATGCTCGGCTACCACACCGGGGCGGGTGAGGAGGGGGTGCTCGCGCACACCTACCTGGGCACGGGCCTGGTCGACTTCCGGATCGACGGCGGGGCCGCCGACGAGGGCCGGATGAACGCCCTGGTCGCGGCCGAGCACGGAGTGCCGGTGCTGCTGGTCACCGGGGACGACCTGACCTGTGCGGCCGCCGGGCGCTGGGCCCCGGGGGCGCGGACCGCCGCCGTCAAGCGGGCGGTCAGCCGGTACGCGGCGGTCTGCCTGCCGCCCGCCCGCAGCGCCGCCCTGATCGAGGAGCAGGCCCGGGCCGCGGTGCGGGCCGCGCTCGCGGCGGGGCGTCCGGCCGGGGTGCCGGGCGAGCACCGCTTCGAGGTGACCTTCCACGCCACCCACCAGGCGGCGGCGGTGGAGGCGGTGCCGACGGTGGAGCGGACCGGCCCGCGCACCGTCGCCTACACCGCGCCGACCGCCACCGACGGCGCCCGCACCTTCAAGGTGTGCACCACGGTGGCGGCGTCCGCCGCGGAAGCGCACTACGGCTGACACCCCGCCACCCCGCACCGGAGAGGACCCGCCCATGACCACCCTTCCCGAGCCCGGCCTCGCCGCCGCGGGCGACGACGCCGTCCGGCTCTGCCACGACCTGCTGCGCATCGACACCACCAATCCCGGTGACGGCACCGGCCCGGGCGAGCGGGTGGCCGCCGAGTACGTGGGCGCCGCGCTGGACGCGGCGGGCATCGCCTCGGCGCTGGTGGAGGCGGCGCCGCGCCGCTCCACGGTGCTGGCGCGGATCGGCGGCCACGACCCCTCGCTGCCGCCGCTGCTGGTCCACGGCCACCTGGACGCCGTCCCGTTCGACGCCGCCGACTGGGCGCGCCACCCGCTGTCGGGGGACCTCGTCGACGGCTGCCTGTGGGGGCGCGGCGCGGTCGACATGAAGGGCACCGTGGCGATGGTGCTGGCACTGGCGCGGCACTGGGCGCGCAGCGGGGTGCGGCCGCGGCGGGACGTCGTGCTGGCGTTCCTCGCGGACGAGGAGTCGACCGGCGACTTCGGCTCCCGGTTCGTGGTGGCCCGGCACCGGGAGTGGTTCGAGGGCTGCCGGGAGGCGGTCAGCGAGTCGGGCGGCTTCTCGATCACCGCGCGGCCGGAGCGCGGGCCGGAGGCCGGGCGGGAGCTGCGGGTGTACCCGGTGGCGGTCGGCGAGCGCGGCACCGCGTGGATGCGGCTGACCGCCCGGGGGACGGCCGGGCACGGCTCCAAGCAGAACCCGGACAACGCGGTGGCGACCCTGGTGCACGCCCTGTCCCGGCTCGCCTCGCACCGCTGGCCGACCTCGCCGACGCCGCCGGTGGAGGCCCTGCTCTCCTCCCTGGAGCGGGAGTTGGGCCTGAGCATCGACCGCTCCCGGCTGGAGGAGGAGGCCGTCCGGCTCGGGCAGCTCGGCGAACTGTTCGACTGCACGGTGCGCGACTCGGCCAACCCGACGGTGCTGGCGGCGGGCGGCAAGGTCAACGTGGTGCCCGGCCGGGCGCACGCCGAGGTGGACGGCCGGTTCCTGCCCGGCCACCGGGAGGAGTTCCTGGCCACCGTGGACCGGCTGCTCGGTCCGGGCGTCACCCGGGAGTTCATCAACTGCGAGGACGCGGTGGCCGCCGACCACGAGGGCCCGGCGTTCGCGGCGATGGCCGCGGCGCTGCGCGCCGAGGACCCGCTGGCCCGGCCGGTGCCGTTCGTGATGTCCGGGGGCACCGACGCCAAGTCCTTCGCCCGGCTGGGCGTCCGCTCGTACGGCTTCGCCCCGCTGCTGCTGGACCCGTCCCTGCACTACTACGGCATGTTCCACGGCGTGGACGAGCGGGTGCCCGCCGCCGGGCTGGGTTTCGGCGTCCGGGTGCTGGACCGCTTCCTGCGGACGTACTGAAGGGCGGTCAGAGCGCGGCCGCCTCGCGGGCGCGCAGGGCCAGCCACAGGTCGATCCGGTCCTCGGCCCGGTCCATGTGGCGGCCGGTCAGGCGGCCGATCTTGGCGATGCGGTTCTGCACGGTGTGCCGGTGCAGGCCGAGCAGGGCGGAGGTCTCGGCCCAGCTCCCGTTGGTCTCCAGCCAGACCCGCAGGGTCTCGGTCAGTTCGTGGTCGGGGTCGGCGGCGTCGAGGGCGGCGAGCGCGGTGTCGGCGAACGCGGCGAGCAGCGCGGGGCTGCCCAGGCTGAGCAGCAGCCGCACCGACCCCGCCTCGGCCGCGGTGACCGGGCGGCCGGCCTGGGTGCTGGCCGGGAGCAGGGCGTGGGCCTGGCGCAGGGAGAGCGCGGCGTGCTGGGGGGCGACCGCGGGGCCGATGCCCGCCGGGCGGCCGGGGGCGAAGCGGGCGAGCAGCGCGAGCGCGTCGGTGCCCTCGGGCACCACGGCCTCGACGGTGGTGCCGACGGCACGGGCGAGGCCGCCGGGTATCGCCAGGGCCAGGTCGGCGGCGGTCTCGGCGGCCTCGCTGGGGTGACCCGTGCCGGGCGGCGGGTCGGCGCGGGCGGCGACGTGCACGGCGAGGGCGCGCAGCGGCCCGGCCGACAGGTTGACCGAGGAGAGCAGGGCGGTGGCCCGGGAGGCGCTGAGGTCGGCGGCGAAGAGCCGGCTGAGCACGGTGGTGCGGTGGCGGCGGCGGGGTTCCTCGGCGAGGTGGCGGCGCTCCAGTTCGACGGAGAGCAGCGAGACGAGGACGCTGCCCAGCAGCCGGGTCTCGGCGGTGCCCGCGCCGACCAGCACGACGAAGCCGCGCAGCCGGGCGGCCCCGAGCGGCTGGGCGTGCACGGGGCCGCCCGGCAGGTCGCCGCCGCCGCTGCCGCGCAGGCCGCGCAGGGCGACGGCGTCCAGGATCGTGGCGGCGCCCGCCAGCACCTCGGCGGCGTCGGCCCCGGCCGCGCCGAGCGGTCTGGCCAGGACGTCGCAGACCACGACGGCGAGGCCGGTGGCGCGGTACCAGGCGGTGAGCAGGTCGGCGAGGCCGTCCGGGGAGGCCGCGGCCGCGGTGAGGCGGCGCTGGGTGCGCAGGGTGCGCTCCAGCAGGCGGCGCTCCTCGGCGGAGCGGGCGTCGAAGACGGCTTTGGTGACGGCGGCGGGCGAGGTGCGTTCGGGGACGGTGATCAGCGGGAGGCCGTGCCGGTCGGCGGCCCGGGCGAGGGCGGACGGCACCTGCTGGTGGGGCAGGGAGGGGCCGAGGCCGAGCACGAGCGCGGCGGCACCGGCCCGGTCGAGGTCGCCGACGAAGGCGGCCAGGCGGTCGGGGGCGGAGTCCAGCAGCAGGCCGGTGGTCATGACCACGTCCCCGCCCTCCAGCCAGGCGGACGGGTCGGTGGCCTCGGAGGCGTGGGCGGCCCCGACCGTGCGACCCAGCCCGGCGGCCCCCGCGGCGAGTTGCAACCGGAGGGCGGGGATGGCCAGGAGGTCGCGGACGGTGAGGGGCATGGGCCGATCGTTCGACGGGTCGGGTGATCTTCGATGTGATAGCACAGGACGGCCGGTGCGCGCACCGGTCATGACGACCCTGCCGTTCCCGGCGGTAGCGGGAACGAACCGTCAGGCCCGTTACCGGATGGGCTGGTTCCCTCCGGAGGGTGACCCTGCGGAGGGAACGGGCCGGACGGCTCCGCTGAGCGGCCCGGCTCAGCTCCGGGTCAACCGCAGGCTGACCAGGGCGTACGGGGCCAGGTCCAGGGCGAGGGCTCCGGTCGGGTACGGCTCTCCCGTCGGCGACTCGTCCAGGCGGACCGGCGCGGCCCGCCAGCCGTCGGGGAGTTCGACCTCGACGGCGGAGGGCCGCCCCGTGGGGTTGGACAGGCGCAGCACCAGGCCGTTGCCGTCCTCCGCGCCCTTGAGGGCGGTCATCCGCGCGCCGCGCACCCGCAGGCCGGGGGCGCCGGTCGCCGCCGGGGCGGTGCCGGGGCGCAGTTGGGCGGCGCGCAGCGGGACGGTGGCGGCCTCGGCCAGGTCGACCAGGTCGGCGTCGGCGGCGACGGGGGCGCCGACGGCGAGTGCCAGGTCGAAGGAGTGCCGGCGGCGGCACTGGGCTTCGGGGGTGGCCATCATCGGGCCCGCGCCGGTGGTGCGGGCGTTCAGGTCGAAGCGGGAGAGCCAGCCGACCGAGCGCAGCAGGGTGACCACCAGCTCGTCCTGCCCGGACGGGCTGGACCCGGCGGCCAGGCCGGTGCGTTCGGGCAGTCCGGCGGCGGCGACGGCGATCCGCAGCTCGCCGTCGCCGATCGCGCTGACGCCCTGCACGGGGACGCAGCCGTACTCGGCCTCGTGGGCGCGCTCGGTGGGCAGCGGGCCGAGGTCCGGGCCGACCGGGTGGTCGAGCAGGCTGTAGTGGGTGTCGGCGCTCCAGCGGGCGGACGGGGCCGGGGTGGGGAAGTGCACCCGCAGCCGGTGGTCGTCGGCGGTGTTGTCGAAGGTCAGGTTCCACCGCAGCGGGCCGTCGTGGCCGGGCCAGTGCGCGACGGTGACCGTGAGCGGGACCTCCACCGTGTCGGCGGAGCGGGCGGCGCGGTCGGCGGTGAGGCCGGTCGGCAGCTCGATCACCGCGTCGAGCTCCAGCACGGTGCGCACCGCGGAGGTGCGGCGGCGGGCGGCCAGCAGGCGCGGTGCCCGGGGCGCGTCGTGCGGGACGGGGTCGAAGTTGTAGGTGTCGCCGCGGTCGCCGTCGTCCAGCAGGGCGGCCAGGCCGGGCAGTTCGGTGCCGTCGGCGAGCCGCAGGGTCAGGGCGGCGTCGTCCCGGGCGGTCAGGGTGGCGCCGTCGGGCAGCGGCAGGGCGCGCTCGTCCTCCTCGACGGTGGCGCCCGCGTCCGGTCGCGGGGTGTCGCCCAGGACGACGGTGTGCACCGCGTGGCCGAGGGCGGGGACGTCGGCGGCCAGCAGGTGCAGGCGGTGGCGCAGGGCCGGGCGGGAGTCCGGGAGCAGGTCGAGGTCGGCCTCGAACGCGGTCTCCTCGCCGAGGAGTTCGGCCTCGAACGGGACGGGGGCGCCGTCCGGGCCGGTGAGCGTCTGCGGGTGGCGGCCGGGCGCGGTCAGCAGCTCGACGGTGACGGGGCCGGTGTGCGGGCGCGGGTGCGGGTTGAGGACGGCGAAGGCGGCCCGTTCGGTCTCCGGGTCGCCGTAGCGGCGGGTGTCCAGGCCCGCGGCGCCCAGGGCGCGCAGCACCAGGTGGTCGGCGGTCTGCCGGACCCGCTCGAAGCGGACCTCGTTCTCCCGGTGCACCTCGTCCACGCTGCAGCCGCAGATGGAGTCGTGCGGGGCGTTGCGCAGCAGCAGTTCCCAGGCGTGGCGCAGTTCGGCGGCGAGGGTGGCGTCGTCGGGGGCGTGCAGCGCCAGCAGGGGTTCGGCCCAGCGCTCGAGGTCGGTCTGGGCGGCGGCGTTGGCCTGCTTGAGGTAGGTGCGGGCCGAGAAGGTGCCGGGAAGCAGGAAGGTGAGCCGGCCGGGGCGGTGGCGCAGCGGCCCTTCGACCAGCGGGACGCCGCCCGCCTCGGCGGCCGCGCGGGCGGCGGCGAAGAACGCGGCCAGGGTGCTCTCGCCGAGGACGGCGCCCTGCTCGGCGGCGGCGGGGGCGGTGGCGGCGAGCGCCCCGGCGGGGTCGGTGGGGGCGAGGTGGTCGCCGCCGTTCATCAGCAGCCAGGGGCCGCCGGGCAGCCGGTCGCGTTCGGCGGCGAGGAAGTCCTTCAGGCGGGCCGCGCGGCCGCTGTCGCCGTCGGGTTCGGCCCACAGCACCTCGGCGGCGTGGTAGCCCTGGTTGGCGGCCAGTACCTGGGAGCCGTCGGGCGAGCGCCAGTGGAAGCGGGCGACGCCGTCGGGGGCGCCGCGCCACACCAGGGCGGTGTCCATCCCGAAGCCGTTGAGGATGCGCGGCAGGTCGGCGGGGTGGCCGAAGGTGTCGGGGCAGTAGCCGACGTCGGCGAGCACGCCGACCCGGGTGCCCCAGCGGCGGGCGGTCAGCAGGTTGCGGACCAGGTTCTCGCCGGAGACGAGCTGGTTGTCGGCGAGCACGTGCCAGGGGCCGAGGGTGAGCCGTCCGGCCCGGGCGTGGGCGGCGAGCCGGTCGGCGAGGTCGGGGCGCAGGGCCTGGACGTCGGCGAGCACGATGGTCTGGCCGTCCAGGTGGAAGGTGGTCATCCGGCCGTCGTCGAGTTCGGCGCAGACGCGTTCGGCGAGTTCGACGAGGCGGGCGCGGTAGGACTCGAACGGGCGGTACCACTCGCGGTCCCAGTGCACGTGGGTGACGACGTGGCAGTCCACGGGCGGGGTGGTGGTCACGGCTGGTCCTCCGGGGCGGTGCGGGCGGTGGCGAGGGCGGCGGCGAAGCGGGCGGTCAGGGCGGCGGGGCGGGTGATGGCGCCGCCGACCACGACGGTGTGGGCACCGGCGGCGAGCGCGGCGGCGGCTTCCTCGGGGGTGGCGATGCGGCCCTCGGCGACGACGGGGACGTCGAGGCGCTCGGCGAGGGCGCGCACCAGGGCCAGGTCGGGTCCGGCCTGGTCGGGGCTGTCGGGGGTGTAGCCGGAGAGGGTGGTGCTCACCAGGTCGGCCCCGGCGGCGGCCGCGGCGAGGCCCTCCTCCAGGGTGGCGACGTCCGCCATGACGGGGACGCCTCGGGCGTGCAGCGCCCCGATCGTCTCGGCGAGGGTGCGGCCGTCGGGGCGCGGGCGGCCGGTGCCGTCCAGGGCGACGACGTCGGCACCGGCCTCGGCCACGGCGAGGGCGTGTTCGAGGGTCGGGGTGATGTACGGGCCGTCCTCGCCGTCCTTCCACAGGCCGATGACGGGCAGCGGCACCGCCATCCGGACGGCGGCGATGTCGGCCGGCCCGTTGATCCGCACGGCGGCGGCGCCGCCGCTGTGCGCGGCGACGGCCATCTGCGCCATGTACTGCGGCCCGTGCAGCGGCTCGCCGGGCAGCGCCTGGCAGGAGACCACCAGCCGTCCGGCCAGACCGGGCGGCAGGGGCGGGCGGGACGCCGGTGCGGCGGTGGGCACGGTCGGCCTTTCTCGGCGGGTGTCGGGGAGGCGGCGCTCGACGGCCGCGCCCAGCGCGGTGACGACGTCCTGCCAGGGCGCGGTGGCCGGCAGGTGGTCGGCGGCGCGGCCCGCGCCGGGGGCGAGCCGGTCGGCGGCGGCGCACAGCGCGGCCCGGTCCGGCACGTCGGCGGGCTCCTTCGGGTCGGCGGTCAGCCGCTCCAGGCGCGCCCCGCCGAGACCTCCGGCGGCGGCGAGCAGGTGGGCGGGGGCGAACAGCGGGTCGGCCGGGTCGAGGTCGGTCAGCCAGGCGAGCGGCACGCCGCGCCGGACGAGGGCGAGCTGGAGGAGCGTCAACTCATCGCGCTCGTCGATCAGTTCGGCCGGGTCGAGGGCCCGGGCGAGGGACTGCGCGGCCAGCGTTCCGGCCGCCTCGCCGACCGCCCACTCGCCGTGGTGCACCCGGTAGGCGGCCGCGGCGGCCTGGGTGGCCGCCAGGTTCTTCGCGGCGGCCAGCAGGTTGCGCGGGGTGCCCGCCACCAGGGCCGACAGCGGCACCTGGAACGGCGCGGTGGGCGAGTACGCGGACTGCGCGTGGCCGATCCGGGCGTGCAGGTCCATGTGGTAGAAGGCCAGGCCGCCGCTGTCGGGCCGGTTCGCGGCGCGGGCCGCGCCGGGGACGGGCTCCAGGTCCTGCTGCCGGACGGGCGCGGGCGGGGCCAGTCGGCGGGACTCGCGCACGTACGGTTCGGCGGCCAGGCCGCCGGGGGCGCAGGCGTCGTCCGCGACCGGGCGCAGGCCCGGGTAGCCGCGGCCGGTGCCGTCGTCGCGCAGGCACTCGGTCTGCAGCCAGTGCAGGAACGCCAGCGACAGTCGGCGGGACTCGGTGCGGGCCCGTTCGGGCTCGTGCACGAGGGAGGCGTCGGCGTAGTCGTTGCCCGCCCAGTTGATCAGGGCGAGGTCGGTGGTGCCGAACCGCGCACCCTCGCGCAGTCGCCGGTAGGTCCAGAACGGCGGGTGGCCGTCCGGTCCGTCGGTGAACATCCGGTAGCGGTGCGCGCGGTCGTCCCAGCCCGCGATCTCCAGGGTGAACGGCTGGGCGTCGCGCCAGCGTTCGTAGCCCTCGGGGCGCGGCACGGTGTGGTCCTCGCCGGGGCGGTGCTCGACCAGCAGGCCGGTGGTGCAGGACTGCACGGCGTGCGGGTGCGGGCCGCCGGGCAGCGCCAGGCTCTCGCCGAACGCCGTGCGGCCCTCCGAGCCGATCGCCCAGGGCGCGCCGGCCAGCGGGAGGAGTTCGCCGGTCTCGGTGGCGTCGCAGAACACCTCGGCGGCGACGGCGAGTTCGCGGCCGTCCCGGTCGCCCAGTCGCACCGAGGTGAGGCGCCCGTCCTCGCGCACCGCCCGGACGGGGCGCACCCCGGTGACGATCCGCAGCCGACCGGCGGCGACGTGCGGGGCGAGCAGCGCGTCCAGGACGCGCAGCGCCGCGGCGGGTTCGAAGCACAGGCGGCTGACCCAGCCGCCGCCGGGGTTGTCGGCGCCGCCGTACTCGGCGCGCAGCAGGCGGCGCAGCCGCAGGTAGGAGGCGGACGCGCCGCCGGGCGCCTCGATGTGCGGGTGCTCGTCGAGGGCCGGCACCAGCTGGGTGGTGATCTGCCCGCCGAGCACCTGCTGGTCGCAGGTCAGCACCACGGTGCGACCCGCTTCCGCGGCGGCCAGGGCCGCTGCCACGCCGCCGAGCCCGCCGCCGATCACGGCGATCTCGGCGGCCAACTGCTGGACGTGGGCGGTCTCGTGGAGTGTCATCGGGCGTCCTCCGGGGCGCCGGGGCGGGTGGCGGCTTCGGGGTGGGCGACGGCTTCGGGGTGGGCGGCGCCGACGGAGCCGGGGAGGGGGGCGGAGTCGCCGCCGACACGGGCTTCGTCGCCGGAACCGCTGCCGGTCCTGGTGCCGGGGCCCGGAGCAGGACCGGCACCGCTGACGGAACCGCCGCCGCTGCCGGGAGCGAGGCCGGAGCCGCTGGCGGAAGCGCCGCCGGTCCCCGGAGCAGCGCCGGAGCCCGGGGCGCAGCCGCCGCCGCTGTCGGTGAGCGCGAAGTCGACCTCGAAGGTCCGGGACCAGGGCAGTCGGACGGACTCCGGGTCGATGTCCAGGCCGTCGAAGCCGGGCAGTTCGGCGCGGCGCCGGGCCAGGCCGTCGGCGATGTCGGCGAGCACGGGGTGCCCGTCGGGGACGTGGTCGTGCCGGGTGGGGTCGCTGCCGAGGACGGCGCGGATCCGGGCGCGTTCGCCGCTCATCCAGCCCCGGTCCTCGACCAGGCGGTGCAGCAGCAGGCGCCGGTGGGCGCGCTCGTCGAAGCACCCGGCCCGGCGGGCGGCGACGGCCGTCACGGTGTGGGCGGCCACCGTGCCCAGCGTGTTGCCCGCGGTGTTCCAGCCGGCGTACGCGGTCAGCTGCTCCAGGACCCCGGCCTCGGCCAGGGCGCGGACCAGCTGCGGGTCGGCGCCGTTGGGCTGGGCGCAGTCGGCGACGGCGACGGCCTGCCCGGCGGCCAGCAGGTCGGCCGCGCGGGCGGCCAGCGCCCGGGCCGGGGCGGGGTCGGTGGCGGCGGGCGGGGAGACCGCCCAGTCCCCGGTGCCGTCGGGGGTGTGCACGAGCAGCACGACGTCCGGCGTGTCCCCCTCCGGGACGACGACCGCCCCGCACGCCTGGAGCTGCCGGGTTGCCGTGGTGGCCACCGGCACGTTCTCGTAGGCGGCGGTGCGGCGCAGCCCGGCCGGGTCGACGGCCTCGATCCGGACGGTCGGGGCGGGTCCGCCCAGCAGGTCCAGCAGGGTGCGGGCGAGCAGCACGGTGCACGCCTCGTCGGCGCCGGGCCGGACGCTGACCCGCTCGCCCAGGCCGAGCCAGGCCGTCCAGGTGTCCAGCCAGCGGAGTTCGGCGGTGGCCAGGCCGTGTTCGGCGGTGTCGTCGGCGCCGACGACCAGGGTGCGCAGGGTGCCGTCGGCGACCAGTTCCAGCGCGGCCAGGTTGACGGCGTGGTTGCGCACCCGCCGGGTGAGGAAGTCCGCGCGGACGTCGGTCGGCAGCGCGGCGGCCCGCAGGGTGGTGGCGACGGCGGCCGGGTCGGCGGCGCTCCGGTGCAGGTCGGCGGAGAGCCGGTGCAGGGCGGGGCCGTGCGGGTCCCAGTAGGCGGGTTCCTCCATGGCGTCGGCCGAGTCGGGGGTGCGGGTGATCAGGGTGACGGCGTGGACGGCGACGCCGCGCGCGGCCAGGCCGTGCAGCGACGCCCAGGCGGCGGTGACGGAGGCGACGGTGGCCGGCCGGGTGCGGGAGGCGATCAGGCCGCCGTGGCCCAGCGTCTCCAGGGAGACGACGGCCGCGTCGGCCTCGACCTCGGCGAGCCATCCGGCGAGGGCGGCGGGGCTGCCGGGTTCCCGCAGCACCGGCATGGCCTCGGCGGGCGGGGTGAGCAGCCGTGCGCCGGCGACCGCGGCGACCAGGCGCGGCAGTTCGGCGCAGGCCGGACGTTCGTCCAACGGCACCAGGGCGATGCGGGGGGAGCTCACGGCGTTCCTGCACTTTCGGAGGGTTCGGCGGCCCGCTGCCCGCGGGTGTCGCGGATCGGCGCGGCGGACGGTGCGGGGGCGTCTGCGCGGACCGCCGCGCACGCGGCGCCGGTCCGCGGCGGGCGGGCGCCGATGGCGACGGGCCCGCCGGTGCGTCGGACACCACCGCCCGGGGCGGCGGACGGTCCGTCAGGATCCGCGGCCCACGGCGGCCGGGCACCGCCCGGCCTGCGGGCCTCGGCAGTCCCCCCGCCGGGAGCGTCCGCGCCCCCCGACCCACCGCTGTCCCCCACCGGGACGACAGCGTGCGTCCGCCCGGTCCGCACGGCACGGGCATCCGTGGCCCCGGTCCCCGCCCCGACCAGTCGACGAGCCTCCGCCGCGGCGCCGATCAGCACGGCGTCGGCGTCCAGCGCGGAGCGCACCACCCGGACGTCGGCCAGCAGGGGCAGGGTGTGGACGGCGAGGGCGGCGCGCAGGCCCGTCTCGTACCAGGGGCCGGAGGCGGCCGCGCCGCCGCCGAGGACCACCACGTCGGGGTCGAGTCCGGCGACGACGCCCGCCAGTGCCGTGCCCAGGGCGTACCCGCCGGAGTGCAGGACGGACTGGGCGACCGGGTCCCCGGTCTTCGCCAGGGCCGCGACGGCGCGGAGGTCGGGCAGGTGGCGGTAGGGCAGCCGGCGGCGGGCCTCGGCGGCCATGGCCGGGCCCGCGGCCAGCGCCTCGACGTGTCCGGTCGCCCCGCACGGGCAGGTGGTTCCCTCCGCGCCGGGGACCGGCAGGTGCCCGAGGTGCCCGGCCGCGCCGTGCGCGCCGCGCAGGATCAGGCCGCCGACGGCGACGGCTCCCCCGATGCCGGTGCCGGCCATCACGCCGACGGCCACCCCGGTGTCCCGGGCGGCTCCGGCGGCGCACTCGCCGACCAGGAAGGCCTGGACGTCGTTCAGGGCGGTGGCGGGCAGCTGCAGTTCCCGCTCGGCGGCCGCGGCCAGTTCGGTCCCGGCCCAGCCGGGGAGCGCGGAGGTGGCGGCGGTGATGCGACGTCCGCGGGCGTCGACGACACCGGCCGTGCCGAACCCGACGGCCACCGGCGCGGCCCCGAGGGCGGTGCCCTCCTCGGCCGCGAGCCGGGCCAGTCGCAGGGCCGCGGCGAGGACGGCGGCCCCGCCGTCGGCGGCGGGGGTGGGGACGGTGAGGCGGACGGCCGGGACGGGTCGACCGTCGGTTCCGGTGACGACGGCCGCCGTGGTCTTGGTGCCGCCGATGTCCACGGCCAGGACCGGTGGCACCGCCGCGCGGTGCTCGGGGGTGGTGCTCATGGTCGGCGTTCCCTGGTGATGGTGAAGGTGAAGTCGTAGCGGTCGGCGCGGTAGAGGCTGACGGCGCGTTCGACGGCGCGGCCGCGGGCGTCGCGGGTGACCCGCTCGACGTACAGGGCGGGGAACTGCGGCGGCACGTTCAGCAGCGCGGCCTGGGCGGCGTCCACGAGGGTGGCCCGGACGGTCTGCTGGGCGCTCTCGGGGGCGGCGCCGGCCCGCTCCAGCAGGGTGTAGAGCGAGGCGGGTTCGCCCTGGTCGAGCAGGCCGGGCAGCAGGGTCTCGGGCAGCCAGACGTTCTCCAGGCACATGGGTTCGCCGTCGGCGGTGCGCAGCCGCTCCAGGTGGACCAGGGGGGTGCCCGGTTCGACGAACAGGTGACGGGCGTTGACGACGTCGGCCGGGACGCGTTCCATCAGCAGCAGTCGGCCCGCGGGCGTCATCCGGCGGGCGCGGATGTCCTCGGAGAAGGACGTCAGGTGCAGCGACTTGCTGATCGTCTCGCGCTCGGCGACGAAGGTGCCCGAGCCCTGGACCCGGTAGACGTGGCCCTCCTGGCTGAGGCGTTCGATCGCGCGGCGCACGGTGACCCGGCTGACGTCGTAACGGGCCATCAGGTCGCGTTCGCTGGGCAGCGGGTCGTGCGGCGCGGCGCCCTCGACGAGGTCGAGCAGGGCGCGGCGCAGCGTCTCGTGCTTGGGCTCGCGGGGCTCGGTGGCCCGCGTCTGCTTGCCGACACCGCGCGCGGTGCCGTTCGTCGTCGTGTTCATCCCTTGACCGCTCCCTCACCCACGCCACGGAAGAAGAACCGCTGCAGGGCGAAGAACAGGACCAGCAGCGGCACGACGGCCATCATGGTGCCTGCGGCGATCACGCGCTGGTCATTGGTGAACGTGCCGGACAGGTACTGGATCCCCACGGTCAGCGTGTACTTGCTCTGGTCGGAGAGGGAGACCAGCGGCCACAGGAAGTCGTCCCAGCTGAAGACGAAGCTGAAGATGGCGACGGCGGCCAGGGTGCCGCGGACGGAGGGCAGGGCGATCCGCCAGAACCGCGTCCACTCCCCGGCGCCGTCCAGGACCGCGGCCTCCTCCACCTCGGCGGGCAGGCGGCGGAAGGCGTTGCGCATCAGCATCACCGACAGGCCGGAGGCGGCGCCGGGGATCATCACGCCGAGCAGGGTGTCGGTCAGGTGCAGCGAGCGGGCGACCAGGAACTCGGAGACCATGATGCTCTCGAACGGGATGATCATGGTGGCGAGGAAGATCCCGGCGGCGAGGCCGCGGCCGCGGAACGTCATCCGGGCCAGCGCGTAGCCGGCCATCGAGCCGAGCAGGCAGTTGCTGAGCACCGAACCGAGCGCCACGACCAGCGAGTTGCCCGCGTAGTGCAGCACGGGGACGGTGTCCAGCACCTCGGCGTAGTGGTGCAGGGTCGGGTGGGCGGGCAGGAGTTGGGGCGGGTAGCCGAAGACCCGCTCGCCGTTGCCCTTGAGGGAGGTGGACAGCTGCCACAGGAACGGGCCGACGGTGAGGGCGAACACGAGCGCCAGCAGCAGGTAGCGGCCGGTCAGCCCGGCGGCGGTGCGCACCCGGCGGGCGGTCGGGACGGGGGTGGCCGGTCGGCGCGGGTCGGCGGCGACCGGGGCTTGCGGGGTCTGCAGCGTGGTCATGCCCGTTCCTCCCGGGAGTTGAGGCGCGTGACGGCGACGGACAGGCCGAGGGTGCCGAGGAAGAGCACGATGCTCATCGCGGAGGCGTAGCCCGCCTCGCCGCCCAGGCCGAGCCCGACCTCGCGAATGGTGTAGACCAGGGTGCGGGCTTCGCCGCCCGGCCCGGCACTGCCGTCGCTGAGGGTGTAGACCTCGGCGAACACCTTGGCGGAGCCGATCGCGGCCAGCGTGGCGACCAGCACCATGGTGGGCCGCACCAGCGGCAGGGTGACGTGGCGGAAGCGCCGCACGGCACCCGCGCCGTCGACCTCGGCCGCCTCCAGCAGCGAGCGGGGCACGTTGGCCAGTGCGGCCAGGTAGACCACCATGTAGTAGCCCAGGCCCTTCCAGACCGTCATCGCCATCGCGCTGAACAGCAGCAAGTGCGCGTCGGTGAGGAACGGCACCGGCCCGGCGGCCAGGTGGAGCCCGCGCAGCACCGAGTTGACCAGGCCGTCGTCCGAGAGCAGCCAGGACCAGATCAGGCCCGCGACCACCATGGACGCCACCACCGGCGAGTAGAAGACCGCCCGGAAGAAGCCGATGCCGGCGATCCGCTTCTGCACCAGCACCGCGAGCAGCAGCGGCAGCACCACCAGGCAGGGCACCACCACGGCGATGTACAGCAGCGTGTTGCGCACCGACTGCCAGAACTGCTCGTCGTGCAGCAGCCGCGCGTAGTTGTGCGTGCCGGTGAAGGTGCCGCCGCCCAGCGTGCTGGCGTCGGTGAACGACAGCACGGCGGTGTTGGCGAACGGAACGATGAAGAAGCAGACGGCTATGGCCAGGGCCGGGAGGAGGAAGAGCCAGGGGACGTACCAGCGTCGGCCGGTCACGGGGGTCTCCTGTCGTACGGGGTGGGCGGGCGCGGGTGGGGCGCCGTCGCGGGCGGCGGGGGGGCCGCCCGCGACGGCGGGTCCTGCACCGCGCCGGGAGTGGCGCAGGACCGCGGGGCCGGACGCGGGGGAGGCGTCCGGCCCCGGGCATCAGCCGGCGGCGCCGGTGATCTTGTCGGCCTCCTCGACCGCCTGGTCGAGTGCCTGCTGCGGCGTCAGCTTGCCCTGCAGGGCGAGCTGGACCTTGCCGATGACGGCGGCGGTCACCCGCGAGTCGTACTGCACGGGCACCAGGTTCTCGGCCTTGGCGATCTGCTCGGCGGAGATCCGGCGGGCGGTGCCCTCGGGGCTGGTGTCGCCCTCGGCCTTGAAGTAGGGGTCCTTGAGCGATTCGAGGGTGCTCGGCAGGATCGTGACGATCTTGCTGAAGGCGAGCTGGTTCTGCGCGTTCGACAGGTACTTGGCGAAGTCCAGGGCGGTGGCCTGGTTCTTGCCCGACTTCGGGACCAGCAGGCCCATGACGGACATGTTGGTGGCGCCCGACGCACCGGTGATCTGCGGGCCGACGCCGGTGTTCGCGGCGATGTCGGCGGCGTTCTTCTTGATCGTCGCGAGGAAGTTGGGGCCCGAGGGCAGCAGGCCGATCCGGCCGGACTGGTAGGCCTCGTTCTCCTTGCTGTGGTTCTGGGTCAGCGAGTCCTGCGGGTAGACGCCGCCCTTGTAGGCGTCCACCAGCTTCTGCAGGTAGGCGGCGGCCTCGGGGGTGTTGAAGGTCCACTTCTTGCCGGAGGCGTCCAGCAGTGGCACGCCCTGCTTGGCGAGGTCGGTGACGAACCGGTTCTCCAGCGCGGGGTGGATGCCGTAGAAGGCGCCCTGGCCGGCCGCGGACAGCTTGGCGCCGTCGGCGAGCAGCTCGTCGAAGGTCGCCGGCGGCTTCTCCGGGTCCAGCCCGGCCTTCTTGAACAGGTCCTTGTTGTACATGGTGACCTCGGAGGTGAGGTACCACGGCAGCCCGAAGGACCCCTGCTGTCCGGGCACCTGGAAGGCCGACCAGGCACCGGGCACGTAGGACGCCTTCACGTCGGCGGCGGCCTTGTCCAGGTCGACGAACAGGCCCTTGGCCTCCAGCGCCTGGGCGAACTGGGGGTTCAGGTTGACCACGTCGGGCAGGTTGCCGGCCGTGGCGTCGGCGGTCAGCTTCTCCTGGGCGCCCTGGAACGGGATGTCCACCCAGTTGACCTTGGTGCCCGGGTGCTCCTTCTCGTACCCGGCGATGACGCCGTTCATGTAGTCGGTGAAGGTCGGCTTGAGCTGCAGCGTCTCCAGCGTGACGGTGCCGCCGACCTTGCCGGACGGCGTGCCGCCCTGGTCGGCGGACGAGCCGCTCGATCCGAGACCGCAGGCGCTCGTGGCGAGGGCGACGGTGACGGCGGCTGCGGCCAGGCGGATGCCTCTGCTGCTGGGCATGACTCTCCTACTACGGCGGGGGAAAGGCGAAGGAGGCCGGATCGTTCCGGAAGTGGTACGGACCACTTGACGAGAAAGTTCGCAGCTGGTCCCCCTTCGCGTCAACCCCCCGTTGGCTTCCGTCCGGTCAAATCGCCAAGTCTTCCCCACCAAAAGGGACATAGCGCCACTATTCAATCCAACGGGGCGGCCAATTCGGTCCTAGCCACTTCTGGCGCACCGCCACTTCTGGTATCTACCTCTATGGCTCCGAAGCGCCGGTCGTCGACCGCCACGGAGTCCGTCACGTGACCGCCCCCGCACGCCTGCGATCCGGGCATCCCCCACTCTCACGAGGAGAAACACGTGAACCACCGCCCCTCCCCCACCCGCCGGACCCTGCTCGGCCTGGCCCCCGCCCTCCTCGCCGGGGCCGCCGTCCCGCTCGCGGCCGCACCGGCCCACGCCAAGACTGGTAGTGACCACTCGTCAGCAGCCCACGGCCCCTGCGGGTGCGCCCAGGCGCTGGCCGCCTCCGTCGACGTCGGCGCCTGGACGGTCGGCACCCCGTCCGCGCCCGGCCCGACCGTCCCGCGCGACCAGCTCTTCCAGCTGCCCGGCGGCCCGACCGGCGCGGAGATGTTCGTCTCCAACAACCCCGAGACCTTCACCGGCCCCGGCTGGCTCGCCCAGTGCGCCCGCACCACCACCAACCGCGGCGGCTCGGCCCACCCGCTCTCGGGCACCTTCCCGGTGTACCTGTACCACCAGAACAACACCGGCACGACGGCCTACCTGCACGTCCTGGTGTCCAACCCGAACAGCACCGCGGTCACCGTCCAGGCCACCGGCTCGGTGTGGACCAACGCCCAGAAGCCGCTGGTCCAGGACCCGGCCCAGCGGGCGGGCACCGGCCCCTGCTACGCCACCTCCTACGACTGGGCGGCCGGGACCACCCGCAGTTACCTGGCCGCCACCGCCGTCCAGCCGCGCACCGTGGTGGAGGTCGCGAAGATCCCGATGACCTCCTCGATCGTCGACGGCCTGCTGGACGTGACCGCCTCGGGCGGCGTGTACGTGTACACCGCGGTCACCACCGACGGCAGCACCACCACCGCGGTCAACTACACCCAGAACGACGCGCAGGCCGCCCCCGGCAACATCGCCTCCCAGACCGCGACCACCTACGGCCGCGAGGCCGGGGTGTACGCCGCCTCCCGCTGGGAGACCGGCACCTTCGACGTCACGGTGCCCGCCGCGGGGGCCTACCTGGGCCTGGCCCTCAACACCACGCAGCGCCAGGTCGCGGCGCTGGACCAGACGGTGGCCGCCACCGCCGCCCTGTCCGACTCCTCGCAGCGCAGCTGGGGCAACTACGGCATGCGCTACGCCGTGCGCGCCCGGCTGACCAACCCCTCGACGCAGAGCCGCACGGCAGTGCTCACCTTCGGCTCCAACGTCACCGGCGCCACCGACGTGCCGGGCGACACCTGGAACGGCGCCGCCTCGGTCCGGGTGGACGGCGGCCCGGCCCGGATCGGCACCCTGTACGTGCGTCCCACCGTGCCGCGGTGCGAGATCGGCCGCTACGTCCTGGCCCCCGGCGCCAGCACCCTGGTGGAGCTGGAGTTCGAGGTCCCGGGCCTGATCACGGCCGGTTCGCAACTCCTGTTCGAGAGCGTCTGACCCTCCGCCGCGCGACCGGCCGCCGACACCAGCACGCCCGCGCGGCGACGGCCGCCGGTCGCGCGGCGCGGGGCGCGGGTCAGCGTGGTAGCTGCGGGCGGGGCGGCAGGGGGCTGAGGGGGAACAGCGAGGCGGTCCCGGTCGTCTGCAGTAGCCGGGCCACCTGCTGACCGGGGTGGGCCAGGGCGAGCAGGGTGCCGTGCCGGTTGGCCTCCAGGCGAGCGGTCAGCAGGCTGTTGAGGCCGCTGGAGTCCATGAAAAAGACGTCCTGCAGGTCGAGCAGGACGACCGCCGGTGCGGGACGGATCGCGAGGGCGCGGCGCAGGTGGTGCTCCAGCCGGGGAGCGGTGTGGATGTCGATCTCTCCGGTGCACAGGAGGACCGGCCCGGCCCAGTTGTCGCCGGTGGTGACGGTCAGGTTCTGCGATGCGCTGTCGATGGAGGCGTCCCTCTCTGCATGTCGGCGTACCCCCGTACCCCACCGTACGGCGACGCGCCGGGCGCGTCCGCACCGGTACCGGACTCTTCACCGAGCCGACACGCAGGAGGTGGAGCGGGGGCGTTCGCTGCGCCGTGCGGCCGGGCGCCGGCGGCAGTCCCCCGGGAGGGGCCGACGGCGCCGCCGACCGGGACCGCGTCCCGTTCGGGCGCGCCCGCCGAACGCGCCCGGTGCCGGGTCGGGTCCGGTCGAGGAGGCCGTCGCCCCCCGGGGGCGCGGCGCCGCTCATCCGTCGTGCGGGGCGGGCAGGCGTGCCCAGACGGTCTTCCCGTTCCCGGCAGGCAGGCTGCCCCAGTCGAGGGCGAGCCGGTCGACGATGCCCAGGCCGTAGCCGCCGCTCGCCCCGGGCGGGTCCGGCCTGGCCCGGGGCAGGCCGGGCGAGGAGTCGGTGACCGCCACCCGCAGCACCCCGGCTTCCAGGTCCAGGTCCAGGCGCCGCAGGCCGTCCGCGTGCCGGGCGGCGTTGGACAGGAGCTCGGCTCCGACCAGGAGCACATCGGCGCCGGCCACCGGGTCGACGGACCAGTCCGCGAGGGCACGGCGCAGGAAGTCCGTGCCCAGGCCGGTGCGCCCGCCCGGACGGAAGTCCAGGTGACGGTGGTGGGCGGTGTTTCCGGGTGCGGCCATGGCGGATCCAGTGAACCCCGTGACGGACAGGAGGGGAAGTACTGCGCAGCGTGTGCCCGGTCCGCCGCGGCCCACACGGGCCCGCGGGCGGCTACGGCAGACCGACGGCGGCGCCGGGCCGCAGGACGCGCGGGGCCTGCTCGGCAGCGTGGTGGACCGGGAGGAGCGAAGCCGTCCCGGTGATCTGCGGCCTCCGCCCCGCCCGCTGCTGCCGGTCCTCGTGGATCTCGGAGTCCGTGGCGCCCCCGCACGAACGGGGTGCGGCAACGGCCGCCAGAACGTCGGGGGCGACTCGAGGGGCTCGTCCTCCCGGAACCGGACGGCGCTCCCCCACGGCCCGAGCAGGTCCTCCACCAGCTCCGCGGGCACACGACCGCGACTGGCCCGCCTGCGCTCCTCCGGTGCCCGACCACGCCCGAACCACCCGGTTCCGCCCGCCTTCGAGCGATGACTCCGGGACACCGTTGGCGACACGGCGGACAGCCCCGCCGTCACCACCACCCCGTGTTCCGCCGCTGCGTCCTCGCACCGTCCGCCGTCGCCGTCGGGCCCGGACGGCGACGGCGGCGACGACCACGATCACGGCACCGGTGACGGGCGCGGCTCCGGGCCGCCAGGTCGCGAGGGCGAGGTAGCCCGCGCCGGTCTCGGCGGTGGCCCACAGGAGGGCCGCCCCGAGGCCGAACGGCGCGATCCGGCGGTAGGGCGTCCCGGCAGCGCCGACGAGGTGCGGGGCGAGCGTCCGGGCCACCGGGAGGAACCGGGCGGCGAACACGGCCCGGCCGCCGTGGCGGGAGAGCAGCTTCTCCACCCGTTCCCAGGCCGCGGCGGGCAGCCGCCGGGCCGGTCGGCAGGTGCGCAGGCGCGGTCCCAGGGCCCGGCCGGTCCGGTGCGCCAGGAAGTCGGCGAGGGCGGCGGCGCCCGCCGCGGTCGCGGTCAGCAGCGGCAGGTCGAGGCACCCGGCGCGGGCGAGGGCGCCCGCGGTGAGCAGCACGGTGAACGTCGGCACGAACGCTCCGACCACCAGCACGGATTCGCCGAGGACCACCGCCGCCACCAGGGCGTAGGCGCCGCCGGCGGGGAGCAGGCCGAGCACCTCGGCCGGCCCGGTCACCCGTCCGCCCCGGCCCGGGCCCGGCGGGGCTCCGCGGGGACGGGCGGCCGGGGCGGGACGCGCAGTTGCCAGACCCTGGCCGGGGGCAGGTTGGCCCACACCGTCCTGGAGACGGCGGCGTGGTCGCGGCGGTAGGCGCGCAGCACCTCCTCCACGGCCCGGTGCCGACGGGCCGGGCGGGCGGGGCCGGTCAGGGCGCGGACGCGCCGGGTGCCGCGGTAGGCGAAGTAGGTGAGGACGCCGCCGGGGCGGAGGCGTTCCAGGTAGCCGTCCATGATCGCCTCCACCTGGAGCGGCGTGAAGTTCGCGAACGGCAGGCCGGAGACGATCAGGTCGTAGCGGCGTCCGGTGTCCAGTTCCTCGACCCGGCCCGGATGGACCCGTACCTCCAGTGCCGTGCCGGTGTCCGCTAGCCGGCGCAGAGCGGGGACGAAGCGGGGGTTGGACTCCGCCACGTCCAGTCGGCTGCGCGCCGGGAGCCGGGCGATCAGCTCCCGGGTGACGGCGCCCGTCCCGGCCCCGGCCTCCAGCACGTCGAGCGGGCCGCCGGGCGCGGTGTCCAGCGGTGCGCACAGGGCGCGGGCCAGGGCCCTGCTGCTGGGGGCGACCGCCCCGGTGGCGTGGAGGTCGCGCACCGCCTCCAGCAGGAACGTCCAGCCCTCGGCGCGGCGCTGCGCGAGGACACGATCACGGGAAGTCGTCCATTGGTCCATGGCTTTGACGCTATGGATGCCCCTTCGGCCATGGGTCGGCCGATCTGCGACCCCCTCCACCGACGAAAGTAGGGGGGCGCCCACGACCGGCGGCGGAGGGCCCCGCCCGGGGCCGGTGCCTACCATCGGCAGCATGAGCGGAGAGCGGACCCGGCCCTGGGCGACGTACGGACGCCGCGGCCTGGTCGTCCTGCTGACGGCCGGCGCCGTGCAGAACGGCGCGGCGGTCGCGGGCGGGGACTACGCGACGGCCCGGACCGTCCTGGCGGTGCTGTGCGGGGCGGCCCTGCTCGTGCCGCGCTCGCCCTGGTTCCTCGCGCCCGTCCTGACCGTGGTGGCGACCGGCCTGTGGGGCTGGACGATGCTGCCGCTGCTGCTGGTGGCACTGTTCGACCTGGCGTCCCGGCGCCGGGGGCGGGAGGCGGTGGCCTGCTGCCTGGTGGTGCTGGCGGCGAACGCCGCCGCCCCGGCGGCGGTGTCGCTGTGGCGGCCGCAGGCGTACGGCGCGGCGCTGTTCCTGCTGCTGGCGCTGGTGGGCGGCCTGTGGCAGGGCAACCGGCGGCGGCTGGTGGCCTCGCTGCACACCGAGGTGGAGCACCTGCGGGTGGAGCGCGAGCTGCGCGAGGCGGCGGCCCGGGCGGCCGAGCGGTCCCGGATCGCCGCCGAGATGCACGACGTCCTCGCGCATCGGCTCAGCCTGATCGCCCTGCACGCCGGGGTGCTGGCCGCCCGCACCGGGAGCGTGCCGGAGCCGGTCGCCGACCGCCTGGCGCTGCTGCGCACCACCGCCACGGAGGCGCTGACCGACCTGCGCGACGTGCTGGGCGCCCTGCACGACGGCACCGGTGACGAGGAGGGCGGGGGCGCCAGGACCCCGGTCCTGCGCGACGTGCACGAGCTGGTCGAGCAGGCCCGGGAGGCCGGACAACCGGTCGAGGTCAGCGTCGCGGGCGACCCGCAGCGGGCTCCGGCCGCCCACCGGCTGGCGCTCTACCGGATCGTCCAGGAGGGGCTGACGAACGCGCGCAAGCACGCGGCCGGAGCGCCGGTGCGACTGCGCCTCGACTACGGACCGCCCGCCACCGTGGTGGAGCTGGTGAACGGCCCGGGCCGCCCCGCCCCGGGTACGGACCTCTCCGCGCCCGCCTCCGGCTTCGGCCTGGTGGGCCTCGGCGAGCGGGTGCACGCCTTGGGCGGCCACCTGGACGCGGGGCCGAACGGCAGCGGCTCCTGGCGGCTCGCGGCCCGCCTCCCCCACCCCTCGTATCCCTCGCACCCCGAGCAGAACGGCGGTCCCCGCCCGTGATCCGCACCATGATCGTCGACGACGACGCCCTCGTCCGCCTCGGGCTGGCCGACCTGCTGGACGGCGACGACGGCATCGAGCTGGTCGCCCAGGCCGCCGACGGCCTCCAGGCGGTCGAGCTCGCCACCGCGCACCGGATCGACGTCGCCCTGGTCGACGTGCGGATGCCCCGGCTGGACGGCATTGCCGCGACCGCCCGCCTGCGCGCCCTCCCGCACCCGCCGAGGGTGATCACGCTGACCACCTTCGACCTCGACGAGTACGTGTACGACGCGCTGGCCGCCGGGGCCGACGGCTTCCTGCTCAAGGACACCGACCCCGCCGAGATCCTCCGGGCGGTCCACCTGGTCGCCGCCGGGTCCGCCATGCTGCACCCGGCCGCCGCCCGGCGCGTGATCGACCGCTACCACCACACCGGCGGCCCCGGCGCGGCCGCCGCACGCACCCGGATCGAGGCCCTGACCCCGCGCGAGCACGACGTGCTGTCCCGGCTCGCCCGCGGCGACGCCAACGCCGAGATCGCCGCCGCCCTCGGCATGCGGGAGAGCACCGTGAAGGCGCACGTCAGCCGCATCCTCACCGCCCTGGGGGTCACCAACCGGGTCCAGGCGGCGCTGCTGGCCCGCGACCCCGGGCTGGGCTGAGCCGGGCGGCGGCGCTCGACGTCCGCTACTCCGGGAGGCGCGCCTGCTGACGGCCCCCTGCGGTCTCGGGCCGCCCCGGCCACCAGAAGCGCCGCCCGGTGAGCAGGACCAGGGCCGGGACGAGGACGGTGCGCACCAGGAGGGTGTCGAGCAGGACGCCGATGCCGACGATGATGCCGATCTGGGTGAGCGTGATGAGGGGCAGGACGCCGAGGACGGCGAAGACCGCGGCGAGCAGGATGCCCGCGCTGGTGATGACGCCTCCGGTCGAGGCGAGGGCGCGCAGGACGGCGCGGCGGGTGTCGTGGCCGGCGACGGTGTCCTCGCGGGTGCGGGCGATCAGGAAGATGTTGTAGTCGACGCCGAGCGCGACGAGGAAGAGGAACGACAGCAGGGGGACGTTGGTGTCCGTGGCGGGGAAGTCGTAGAACGTGCGGAAGACCGTCCAACTCGCGCCCAGGGCGGCGAAGTAGGAGAGGATCACGGTCGCGACCAGCAGGAGCGGCGCCACGAGCGCGCGCAGCAGGGCGATCAGGACGACGAGGACGATCGCGAGGACGAGGGGGACGACGACGCGGGTGTCGTGGGCGTTGGCGCGCGCGGTGTCGTACGCCTCCGCGGTGGTGCCTCCGACGAGGGCGCCGGAGTCGGCCTGGGCGACGCGCTGGCGCAGCTGGTCGATGGTGCGGTCGGAGGCGGCGGTCCCGGGGGCGGAGTCGAGGACCACCTCGGCGCGCGCCCAGCGGTCGGTGCCGCCGCCCGGGGTGACGGAGGAGACGCCGGGGACCTGGCGGGCGGCCTCGGCCACCCGGTCGCCCGTGGCCGTACCGGAGAGCAGGGTCAGGGGGTCGACGGCGCCCGCGGGCTGGACCGCGGCGAGGGTGCGCTGTCCGAGCACGGCTTCGGGGGTCTTCCGGAACGAGTCCTCCTGCGGGAGGCCCGTCCGGAGGCCGAGTGCTCCGGAGGCGAGGACCAGCAGGACGGCGGTCCCGGCGACGGCGACCTGGGCGGGCCGCTTGGCGACGCCTTGGCCGATGCGCGACCAGACGCCGCGCCGGTCCGCGGCCACCGGGTCGCCGACCTTGGGGACCAGTGGCCAGAACAGCCACCGGCCGGGCAGGACGAGGGCGGCGGGCAGGACGAGCAGGCCGAACAGCATGGCGGTCAGGATGCCGACGGCGCCGGCGAAGCCGAGCCCGCGGTTGCCGGTGAGTTCGGCCGCGAGCAGCGTGAGGAGGCTGAGCACGACGGTGGTGCCGCTGGCCAGGACGGCGGGGGCGGTGCCGCGCCAGGCCCGTGCCATGGCCGTGAACCGGTCCTCGGTGAGGTGGAGTTCGTCGCGGTAGCGGGAGACGAGCAGCAGCGCGTAGTCCGTGCCGGCGCCGAACACGAGCACGGAGAGGATCCCCGCGGCGGAGGCGTCGACCTCGACGCCGACGTGCGGGGCGAGGGCGCCGACCAGGATGCCGGCCGTGCGGTCGCCGACGCCGACGACGACCAGCGGCACCAGCCAGAGGACGGGGCTGCGGTAGGTGACCAGCAGGAGCACCGCGACGACCGAGGCGGTGGCGATCAGGAGGGTGCTGTCGGCGCCCGCGAAGACCTTGGTCACGTCGGCGCGGAAGGCGGGCCCGCCGGTCACCTGGGCCTGGAGGGGCGCGGCGAGGTCCGCGGACGCGGTCTGGCGGATGCGGTCGACGGCGGTGGTGTTCTCGTCGTCGCCCGCGCCGGTGGGCAGCAGGACCGCCACGGTGGCCACCTTGTCCTCGACCACCTGCGGGCGGGCGACCTCGGGCGCCAGGCCGAGGGTGGCGAGCGACGCCGACCGCTGGGAGACGAGTTCCTGCTGCGCGGCGGTGAGCGGGCTCCCGTCGGTGTTGCTGAAGACCACGATCGCGGGGGCGACGGCTCCGGCGGGGAACGACTTGACGATCTCGGCGACCTTCGCGGACTGCGAGGAGGCCGGCAGCGAGGCGCCGGTGGCCTCCGTGGTGGTGGCGTCCGAGGGCCCCAGGGCGAAGACGGCGCCGAGGCCGAGGACGGTGAGCAGCAGGACGAGCCACGCGACGGTCCGGGGCCGCCGCGGCCCCGTGGTGCGAGCGGTGTGCGGGACGGACCGGCTCGTACGGCCGGCCATGTGTGGGGACACGGAACGCACCCTCTAAAGTCGTTAAGTAGCTTAGCGATTTCTACCGTGTCAGAATTGCCCCCATGGCGCAACACCACTCCTTCGGAGCCGGTCCCGACTCGGATGGCCGACCCGACGGGGCCGATCGACCCGGCGGCGAACCGAGCGGCGCACCGAGGGGCGACGAGCTCTCGGAAGCGCTGCGGGAGGTGCTGACGCTCACTCAACTGGCGCGCGCCGCGCTCGCCGAGCGCCTGCACATGCCGCTGACCAACGTCGAGGCGGTCGAGCACGTGGTCATCGCCAGGGGCGCCGGTGCCCCCATCGGGCCGGTGGAGCTCTCCCGGCGGCTGGGGGTGACCAGCGCCGCCGCGACGCAGTCGGTGAACCGGCTGGTGTCGGAGGGCCACCTGACCCGCAGCCCCCACCCCGGCGACCGCCGCCGCCAGGTCCTGGACGTCACGGAGAGCGGCTTCGAGCACGTCATGGGCGAGCTCGCCCCGCTCCTCGGGCTGCTCCTCGACGCCTCGGCGGACCTGGACGACACCGAGCGGGCGGGCGCCCGGCGGTACCTGGAGAACGTGGCGGCCGCGTACCGCCGCTACCTGGACCAGTAGGACGGGCCCGGGTCCGGTGCCCCGCGCACCGGACCCGGGCCGCATCCCGGCCCCTCACCGCCCGCCGGTCAGTCCCGGTCCTCGTACTGCGCGAGGGCCAGGCCGAGGCCGAAGAAGGTCGGCGCCCACTCGCCGACGAAGATGCCCCACCGGTCGGCCCGTTCGACGCCCGCCTGCTCGGCCTTCATCGACACCACCCAGCTCAGCAGGGACAGCCCCACCGAGCCGAGCGCGGCCGCGTAGGCGTGCTCACTGGTGACACCGGCCTCGTGCAGCTTGCGAACGATCGCCATGGCGCTCACTCCTCGTTCCGTCGGGCCCCCGCTGACCAGCGTGCACACGCCCGCGCCCCGACCGGGAGTCGCATCGATTGCGCACCCGTGGTGCGCGCGGCAGGGCTACGACGCCGCGAAGGCGCGGGGAGCGTTCCGCATGGCGCGGACGAGCCGGTCGGCCGCGTGGTGCGGGCCCGCGGCCAGGGCCTCGGCGCGCCAGGCTCCGGTGCCGGGCCCGCCGGTCGTCAGCAGGTCCCGCAGGGCCGCGCCCGCGGTCGCGGCGTCGAGGGTGTTCGGGTCGCGCGCGAGGCCGAGGCCCGCGCGTTCGAGGTCGTGGGCGATGGCGAACTGGTCGCTGGAGAAGGGCAGGACGAGCGCCGGGACGCCTGCCACCAGGCACTCCGTGAAGGAGTTGTTGCCGCCGTGGTGGACCATCACGGCGGTGTGCGCCAGGAGCGCCTGCTGGGGGACGGACGCGGCGACGTGCAGGCGTTCCGGCGGTGCCGCGGCCAGCTGCGGATCGTGCGCGAGCTCCTCGGTGCGGCCGCCCGCCGCGACGATCACCGAGGCGTCCGTGCGGTCGAGCGCGGCCCGCGCGACCGTGCGCAGGACGTCGTGGCGGGCCGACAGGAAGGTGCCGAAGGCGACCAGGACCAGCGGGCGTCCGCCTGCGGTCAGGCGGGCGACGACGGCCCGCCAGTGCGCGTCGAGCCCGACCGGACGCGGCGTGCAGTGCCCGGCGTAGACGGGCACCGGGCCGGGCGGGGCGGGTGGGAGCCACGGCAGGGGCGGGTAGTTGAACACCAGGGCGTGCGGCGAGCACAGGGCGAAGGCCCGCTCGGGCCGGGGCCGCCCGGGCGCGTGGCGCCCGGCCACGCGCTGGAAGGCCTCGGTGAAGGCCGCGTCGTTCGCGGCCACCGCGTCCCGCAGTCGCGCGAGGGCGTCCGGCTCGGGGCGTACCGCCTCGGGCCAGGCGTGGGGCAGGCCGAAGAACGCCTCCGGGCCGGCGGGGAGGTAGCTGGGGTGGCCGGGGCAGAACGTGGCGTAGGGCAGGTCCAGGCAGTGCGCGGCCAGGGTGACGGGGTAGCTCAGCTGGTCCACCAGGTACCAGTCGGGACGTAGCTTCCGGTCGAGGCCGCGGACCTCCGCCAGGATCCGGTCGGGGTCGGCGAGCATGTCGTCCCGCCGGTGGCGCGCCTGGGTGAGCAGCGTCGCGACGGCGCCGTCGCGCGTGGCGTCCAGGAACTCCCGGAGCCGCCGGGCCTCGTCGTCCGCCTGCTCCGTCCGCTCGGCGACGCCGTGGTTGGCGTTGCGGGTGACGGTGAGTTCGGCGAAGTCGAGACCGTGCTCCTCGGCCAGGCCGGCGAAGGCCGGTGCGCAGGCCAGCGTGACGTCGGCCCCGGTGTCGCGCAGCGCGGCGCCCAGGACGGCCAGGGGCGCGGCGTGCGAGCGGAAGGGCGGGCTGATGACGACGACTCGGGGCACGGGATCCTCCGTTGACGACCCGCTCCCGGCCGTCGCCGGTGACGGCCGGGAGCGAGTGGCGGCTCCCCTCGATGGTGGGCCACGCGGCGCCCGTCCGCGCGACGCCCGGCCGATCGATCCGGTCGGGGCCCCCGCTCCGAAACACGCCCGGCAGCGCCACCGACGAAGGGCTCTCCCCGATGCCGCGCGACACCTCCGCTCCGGGCGACGACACCACCGCAGCGGCCCCTGCGGTCCCCGACGCGGTGGCTCGGTGGCGCCGCCACTGGTGGGCCCCCGCCTCGCCCGCGCCCGGGGGCGACGACCTGCTGTCCCTGCTGGCCCGGGCCGAGTACGGCTACGGCGCGGAGCGCCGCGGGGCGCACGCACTCGCTCCGGAGGACCACCGGACCGCGCAGTTGCGCAGGGCGGCGCGTGCCGACGCCCCGCGGGATCCCTTTGCGCTGGTGACCGCGGCCCGTGGCGGTCCGATGCTGCGCAGCGCCCTCGCCGAGGCGTGGGCGGTCACCGTCACCGCGGGGCACCGGGACCGTGCGGGCGCGGCCTTGCGGAGCAGGCTGCTGCTGCCCGTCACCGGGACGGAGGCCGCCTGCCTGCTGGACCTGGCCGAGGCGCACGGCCTGCTGCCGCTCACCGCCGCCGAGTGCGCCCCCCGCGCACGCAGCGGGGACCGGTGGGAGCGGCACGCGGCCCTGCGCTACCTCTCCGGTGTCCCGGGGGGCCGCGACGTACTGCCAGGACGGCCCTTCACCTCGGATCCGTACGAGTCGCTGCTGCTGTCGGCGGCCTGGGACCGGGCGCAGCCGGGCGCGCTGCCGGGCACCGGTTTCCGCCGGACCGTCCGGGGCCTGCCCGCCCGGCCCGCCACCGGGCTGGTCGTGGCCCAGTCGATGACGACGGGACGGCTGGGCGAGCCCGGTGTCGGCCTCAGCGGAGGAACGGGCGTGCTGCTCGCCGGGGTCGGTGACGCCATGGCGGCGACCCGGGAGGTGGCCCGGGTCCTCACCGTCGTCCTGGCCGACCCCTCGCGGCTGCGCCGCGGCCGTCCGCTGGTCGAACGGATCGGCTCCGGTCACTGGGCGCTGCACGTTCCGGTGCCCGGCGACGGGCAGGTCGACCCGGCCGCGGCGCTGTACCTGCGTCCCGCCGTCGCCTGGTGGACCGCCCGCCTCCTGGGGCTTCCCGGGGCCGCTCCGGACGTGGTGCACGCCCGCTTCGCGGACGACTGCTCGCTGGCCGTGGCCGACGCCGCGCGACGGTGCGGCTCCCGCTTCGTGTTCACCGTCGCCCCCGATCCGCACCGCACCATGGCCGAACGGCACCGGGGCGTGCCGCGGACCTCGCGGAGCGAACCGGCGGCGGCCCTGCGCCTGGACCTGCACCGGATCTTCGTCGGTGACCGCCTCGTCGCCCGCTCCGACCTGCTGGTCACCATCCCCGGACGCACCGGCGCCGACGACCTGTCCGCGCACTTCCCGCAGTTGGGCACCGCGGCGCGCACCCGACGCACCGCCTCCGCCCCGGAGGGGATCCCGGCGTTCGCCCCGCGCGCGGACGACGAGCAGGTCGCCGTCGCCCTCGTGGACCGGCTCTTCCGGGACGGTGCCCGCCCCGACGGCGTCGACACCGCCGCACGCGGCCTGCGCCTGATCCTCAACGTCGGCCGCCTGCACCCGGTCAAGCAGCAGGACCGGCTGGTGGAGGCCTGGCTCGAAGCGGGCCTGCACCGGTCGACGACGATGCTCCTGATCGGCGGGTCGGCCACCGGCACGGCCACACCCGTCGAGGAGGAGATGCGGGCCAGGATCGCCAAACTCCTCTCCGGCCACCCGGAAGCGCGCCGGCGCATCGCCCTGTGGCCCGCCCTGCCCAACCACGAGGTCCGGGTCCTCGAAAGGGCCCTGGCCTCCGGCGACCGGACGGGCCGCGTGCTGTACGTGTGTCCCAGCGCGAAGGAGGAGTTCGGCCTGGCCGTGCTGGAGGCGATGGACTCCGGCCTCCCCGTGGCCGGCCCGCAGCGCGGGGGCGTCCCCCACTACGTCCGCGACGGCGTCAACGGGTTCCTGCTGGCCACGGACTCCGTCCCCGCCCTCGCGCAGCGGCTGACCGAGCTGGTCGGCCTCCCCGACGACGCACTCGCCCGCGTCGCGGAAGCGGGCCGCCGGAGCGTGGCGAGCCGCTTCTCCGCACCGGCGATGGCGCAGTCCCTGGCGACCGCGTACCACCGGCTCGTGGCTTCGACGGCGCCTCGGCGCCGGTCCTCCCGGGGGCCCGCCCGGCCGGTCGTGCGGGGAAACGGCTGACGGGCGCCGAGGCCGCCGACCCCTCTCGTACGACGCGGCGCCGCGCGCCCGGCCCGAACGGCGCCCACCGCCCGCCGCAAGTCCCGTCGAGGTGCTCCACCTCCGTCCGGTGCAGGCGCCGCGGCGGCTGCACGACCGGGAGGTGGACCGTGCGGCCGACGGAACGTGGACGGTGCCGACCCGCGCCGTTCCACCCCTACTCCCCCGCCCCCAGCACGGTCCGGCGCACCAGCACCCGGCACTCCCGCGACCGGCGCCCGTCCGCCTCCCGCCCGCACAGCGGCTGGACCAGCACGTCATCGGCCGTCACGCCCGCCGCGTCGATCCCCCGCTCCCGGAGCCACCCCGCCACGGTCTCGGCCACCGGCGGCCGCCCCTCCCCCGCCTCGCACCGTCCGAGCTCCACCCAGCCGTTCACCCTCGCTCCCCGCCGTCCAGGAACGCCGCCACCTCGGCGGCCAGGGCGGCGAGTTGCTCCCCGGCCTCCAGCCAGGTGGTCGCCTCGGCCCGCCAACCGCCGTCGGCGGCGCGCCAGGGCCGCAGCGCCCAGGCCAGGCCGACGTGGCCGCCGGAGCGGAACACCGCGCGGAGCGCCAGGTCGCCGTCGGCGTTGCGCCACTCCCGTTCGCCCTCCCAGCCCCGGAAGTCCGCGGCCAGGGCGGCCAGGAAGCCCGCGAGCCCGACGTCCGGCGCCAGGTCGACCGCCTCGGTCAGCCGGGCCGCCAGGCCGGGGGCCCGCAGCTGCACCGCGAACCGCACCACGCTGTCCTCCTCCTGACGGTCGTTCAGCAGGACGCCGACCGCCCCGTTCCGCCCGCAGCGCACCTCCACGCCGCGGCCCCCGGCCTCCCCGCTCATCCGGCGATCATCCCGGCCAGCGCGAGGTCGAGCAGCCGGTCGGCCTGGGCGGGGGTGTCGTGCGCGCGGGCCCAGGCGGCGGCGTTCATCAGGGTGAACACGTCGGCGCCGGTGGTGTCGCCGCGCAGGGCGCCCGCGGCGCGGGCCCGGTCGACCAGGCGTTCGCTGATCGCCGTCAACCGGTGGCAGGAGTCCTGGAGTTCGTCGGCCCGGGCGGCCAGCGCGGCGGCCAGGCCCTGGTAGGCGGCGGCGTGCCGGACGACGGCGCGGACCCAGTCGGCCAACGCCCGGGCCGGGTCGGGGTGTTGGGCGAGGGCGTCGCCGTGCGCGAACAGCTCCCGGTTGCGGGCGTCCAGCAGGGCGGCGATCAGGGCGGTCCGGGTCGGGAAGTGGCCGTACAGGGTGCCGATCGCGACCCCGGCCCGGCGGGCGACGCCCTCCAGCGAGGCGTCGGTGCCCTGGTCGCGGAAGACCGCGTCGGCCTCGGCGAGCAGCCGTTCGCGGTTGCGCAGCGCGTCGGCGCGCGGGCGGCGGGGGGCGGCTCCGGTCACGGCAACTCCCTTTCCGGGCCGGGCCCTTGCGCCCGGCCGACAAGTCGAGGCATCCTCGACTTGTGTCGAAGTCGAGGCAACCTCAGTTTAACCGGGGCGCCCCCGCCCCTCCACCGCTCACCGCCCGCCCCGCACCGCCCACCGCCCACCGCCCACCGCCCAGACAGGGAGAACCCGCCGTGATCCTGCTGACCGGAGCCACCGGCTCGATCGGCCGCCACCTGGTCCGCCGACTCGCCGCCCGGGGGGCCGAGTTCCGCGCCCTGGTCCGCGACGAGGCCAAGGGCCGGGCCCTGGGCTGCGCGTACGCCGTCGGCGACTTCGACGAGCCGGCCTCGCTGACCGCCGCCTTCGCGGGCGTGGACCGGCTGTTCCTCGGCGGCCCCGGCGCGCTGCCGGTGGACGGCGAGCAGCCGATGGTCCGGCAGTTCACCGCCGCGATCGAGGCGGCCGCCGCGGCGGGCGTCGAACGGGTGGTGAAGGTCTCGGTGTGGCACGCCGCGCCCGACAGCCTGCTGGCCCAGGGCGCGCACGGCGTACTGGACCGCCGCCTGGCCGACGCGCTCCCCGGCTGGACGCTGCTGCAGCCTTCGGGCTTCCTGCAGAACCTGCTCCTCCCGGGGGCGTTCACCCCGGACGGGCGGCTGGTCGGCCGCTACGGCGACGCGCCCGTCTCGCACCTGGACACCCGGGACGTCGCCGAGTGCGCGGAGGTCCTGCTGACGGGACCGCCGCGTCCGGGCGAGTCCTTCGTCCTGACCGGCCCGCAGGCCCTCACCGACCGGGAGTTGGCCGACCGCGTCGCCCGCGCGCTGCACCGCCCGGTCGGTCTGCTCCCCCTCGCCCCGGACGAGACCGCCGCCGCGCTGACCGCCCGGGGCGCCCCGCCCGCCTTCGCCGCCGACCTGGCCGCGCTGCTGCGCGAGGTCGCCGCGGGCTCGCTGGCCGGGGTGACCACCGCAGTCCCCACCCTGCTCGGCCGCCCGGCCCGCACCGTCGACGACTTCCTCGCCGACCACCTCCCGGCCCTGCGCACGGCCGTCGGCCACCCGTGAACCGGCCGACTCCCCTCCCCGCGCCGGGCCGCGCGCCCGCCCGGTCCGCCCGCTCAGCCGCCGAGTTCCCGGGACCGTCCGGCCCACCGGACCACGAGCGGCACGGCCAGGCCGGCCGCGACGAAGACGCCGCCCATGACCAGCCAGCCGGGGGCGCCCCAGCCCAGGCAGAGCAGGCCGAGCAGGCCCGGGGCGACGGTGTAGCACAGGCCCGTGCCGATGCCGAACACGCCGGAGTACTGCCCCTGCGCGTGCGCGGGGGCCAGCCGGAAGCGCAGCTCCAGCGACCCGGCCGCGTGCCACAGCGAACCCGCCGTGTGGACGGCGACCCCGACGGCCACGGCCGCCGCGGCGGCCGGACCCGGCAGGGCCGGGGCGGTCGCGATGACCGCCATGCCGACCAGGAACGCCAGCCCCGCGCGCCGGGTGGCCCGACCGGCGGCCCGGCCGCCCTCGGTCCCGCGACTGGTGCGGACCTGTAGGAGGACCACCATCACGGTGTTGACGGCGAGCGCGACGCCGACGAACCAGCGGGGTGCGTGGGTGTGCAGGACCACCCACAGCGGCAGGGCGTAGGTGATCACCTCGCCCTGGATCCACAGGACGCCGTCCAGCACGACGAACGCCACGTACGGCCCGTCCCGGAGCGCGAGCCACCGATCCGTCCCGGTCGGTGCGGGCAGCGGCTCCAGCGCGGGCAGCCGGAGCACGACGGCCGCGCAGCCGACGAAGGTCAGGGCGTCGGCGACGACGAGCGCGCGGTAGGCGGCGCCGGAGTCGAGCTGGATCACCGCACCGGCGGCCAGCGCGCCGAAGGTGCTGGCCAGGAAGGCGGTCGCGCGCAGGTAGGAGCGGAACCTCGGCACCTCGTCGCCGCCGAACCGGCGGATCATCGGGCCGCGCGCTGCACCCCCCGAGGCACCGGCCAGGTCGGTCACCGCCATGGACACCGTGAACGCCACGAACGAGTGGGCGAACAGCAGCGACAGCACGGAGACGGTCTGGACCAGCAGGGTGACCAGGAAGACCCCGCGCGGGCCGCGGCGGTCGGCGAGGTGCCCGACGGGCGGCCCGGCGAGCAGGCCGACCACTCCCGCGATCCCGAGGGCGAGGCCGACCTGTCCGATCGTCAGGCCGACCACCTTCAGGGCGTACAGCGGCGCCGTCGCCAGGAAGGCCACGGTGCCGAGCTGGTTGACGAACCCGCCGAGCGCCAGCCCGCGCCGGGGGCCGGGCTCCGGGAGCAGCCCCCGGCGCACCGGCCAGGGCCTGCGGTCCGGGGCGGTGTCCTCCTGACGGTCGTCGGGGGACAGCGTGCCGGTCGAACTCACCTGGGGCTCCTGGACGTTGATCGCGGCCGGGCGGGGGCGGGCGGGGCGGCGCAGGGCCCGTCGGCGTCAGCGGACCGGGAGTTCGGCGCCGGGGCGGGGCGGGTGCGGCAGGACGACGACCTGGTGCTCGTCCTCGTAGAGGACCGTTCCCGGGTCGGTGGAGCGGAGGACGTCGTACCCCACCCCGTGCAGCGTCAGGATCTCCAGGTGACCGGCGACCTGCGCGAGGTGCTCGACGGCCGACTCCTTGAACCAGGCCTCCGCGCCGTGGTGGAGGTCGCGGTCGTAGACCGTGGGGTCGACGTGGGACGGGTTCGCGAGGTGCGCGTCGTACCAGTCGTAGCTGGAGCGGCGGAAGGACTCCTGCGCGGGGGTGAGCCTGCCCGCCGCCGCCAGGCCGTTCACCAGGGCGAAGACGCCGGGAAAGGTGCCGCGCCGGTTGGCTTCCGTCGCCTGGAACCGTACGTACAACCTTCCCCCCGGAGGCCCTTCCGCTGTGCGGTCTGAGTACGCGTACTCTAGCCGAAGATCCACCGCACACGGAACGATGACCGGACCGCCGGGCCGCTCGGGCCCGCCCGCCGACCGGAGCACCCACCGTGAAACGTCCCGTCCTGGCCGCGGCCGCCGCCCTGTTCGCCGTCGGCGCCCTGCTCACCGGCTGCGGCTCCGTCCACGGTTCCGGCGGCACCTCCGGTGACACCGCCGCGGGCGCGTCGAAGCCCGCGCAGCAGGACGCGTCGAAGACCGCGTCGGAGGCCCAGCAGAAGTACCAGCAGCAGGCGGAGCAGGCGAGCGCCGAGCACGACCGGGCGTTCCCGGCCGTCGCGCGGTCCTGCGCGGGGAGGTCCACCGCCGTGCCGACCGCGGCGGCCCCCACTGCCTCCTCCGGCCCGCAGCCCGAGAACCCCAAGTACGCCGAGAACCACGGCTACTTGACGACCACCGCACTGAGCCCCCTCGCGCAGTGCCGCGGCGACGCGCACGCCGCCCGCCTCGCGGCCGAGCTGGCCCGGCAGACCCCCGCCGACCCCGAGCAGGCGAAGGCCCTGCTCACCCGCCTCGGCTACCCGGGAGCCACCGTCGCCCGGGCCGGTCAGGGCGTGCACTTCTCCTTCTTCGTCCCGCAGGTCGGGCCCTGCCTGTCGGGCACGCTGTCGGACCCGCCGCACATCGAGGTGCACGGCCCGTACGCCGAGGGCGGCTGCGAGACCCCCCGGGGCGGCCACTGACGGCCCGGCCCCGGCCGGAACCGCTCCGCCCGCGGCCGACTTCCCTGCCAGGATGGGGTGGTGACGGACGATTCGCTGCTCCGCCGGGCGGCCGACCTGTGGGAGGGGCTGGCCGCCGGGTCGGCCGCCTTCCCCGCGCCGGGCGCGGCCGCCGTCGTGGTCTCCCCGCGCTCCGGCCTGTGCCCGCCCGGCTGGGTCGGCCTGTTGACCCTGGGCGGCGCGGTGCTGGCGACCGCGCCGGACGCCCGCCGCGTCGATCTGCTCCGCACCGCCCTGCGCTCCCGCCCGGAGGCGGCCCGGGACACCGCCCTGCTGCGCGCGGCCCTCCCCGTCGGCCGGATCCTCGGCCCCGCCGCACTCACCTACCTCGCCCCGGACGCTCTCGAACCGGCGGCCCCGGCCCCGGGCGCCGTCCGCCGACTCCCGCCCCACCACCCGGCGTTGCGCGAGCTGGCGGCCGGGGTCACCGAGGAGGAGCGCGACGAGGCCGACCTCGGCGACATCACCTCCCCCGCGTTCGCCGTCCTCTGTGGCGAACGCGTGCTGGCCGCCTGCGGCTACCGCACCTGGCCGTACCGGACCGCCCAGTTCAGCGTCCTCACCGCCCCGGACGCCCGCGGCCGCGGCCTGGCCCGCACCGCCGCAGCGGCCGCCGCCGCACACGCCCTCGCCGCCGGCCTGCTCCCGCAGTGGCGCGCCCGCGTCCCCGCCTCCCGCCGCATCGCCGCCCGCCTCGGCTTCCGCGAACTCGGCACCCAACTCTCCGTCGAACTCCCCTGACAGTGATGATGTGACTGGTGGTTCTGCTGATGAGCCTGACCCGCCCCCTGACTGACGCCTCGGGCTGTCCTGTTTGGGATTTGTCGGCTCATCAGCAGGCCATCACGCACGCGGCCGGACGGGCGTTTGTGACTTCATAGGAGCTTGGCCAGAAGCCCCGTCACTGTCTTGTCCACCCGCCCGACCGGCGCGTGCCGCCCTCGGCTCGGACAAGCGGCAAGGACGGACATCACCAGCATGACGCATCACAGCCCGGAGATCACCGGCGGAGTCGACACCCACGGCCTCACACACCACGCGGCCGTGATCGACCCACTCGGCCGCCACCTCGCCGACCGCGAGTTCCCCGCCACCATCGCCGGCTACCGGGCCCTGCTCGACTGGATGCGCTCACACGGCACCCCGACCGCAGTGGGGGTGGAAGGCACCGGTGCCTACGGAGCCGAACTCGCCCGGGTCCTCGCCGCGGCTGGCATCGCCGTCGTCGACGTCGACCGGCCGGACCGCAGGACCCGCCGCATGAAGGGCAAGTCCGACCCGATCGACGCCTACGCCGCCGCAACCGCGGTGGCCTCCGGCCGGGCCACCGGGATCCCGAAGAGCCGTGACGGCGTGGTCGAGGCCGTCCGGGTCCTGCGCGTCACACGCCGCAGCGCGGTCAAGGCCCGCACCCAGGCCATGAACCAGATCCGGGGCATGCTGGTGTCCGCTCCGGCGGTGCTGCGCGAGCAACTGGCCGGCCTCGATCGCAGCGTGCTGATACGCACCGCCGCCCGCCTGCGCTCCGCCGGCGACCTGTCCACCCCGCTCGCCGCGACCAAGGCCGCGCTGCGGCGCCTGGCCCGCCGCCACCAGGCCCTGGATGCCGAGATCGCCGAGCTCGACGCCGAGATCGGCCCACTGCTCAAGCAGGCCGCCCCGGAACTACTCGCCCTGTTCGGCGTCGGCCCCGAGACCGCCGGCCAACTCCTGGCCTCCGCCGGCGACAACCCCGAACACATGCTCCGAGGCCGCCTTCGCCCACCTCGCCGGAGTCGCACCGATCCCGGCATCCTCCGGCCGCACGCACCGCCACCGGCTCAACCGAGGCGGCGACCGGGCCGCGAACAACGCCCTGCACACCATCGTGCTGGTCCGCATGCGCTACGACGAACGCACCCGCGCCTACGTCGAACGCCGCACCAAGGAAGGCCTGTCAAAGAAGGACATCATGCGATGCCTCAAGCGCTTCGTCGCCCGCGAGATCTACCGCGCACTAACCAGCACACCAACGCGGCAAATCACTCAAACCAACCTTGCTCCTGCAGCTTGACGTCCATAGGAGCATCCCGCGCGGGCCGGAACGGGCCGGCCGCCACCCGGCAACGGGCCACGGCCAGCAAGGCCGCCTCCGGGGGGCCGGGGCACCGTCCGCAGCGCGGAACTCCCCGACCGGCCGCCCGAACTCCCGCTCGGTCCTGGTCCGGACCTCCGGGGTCCGGTGGTGCGGCACCTCGCCGGGGAAGGCGGCCCGGGTCGCGGGACCGGGCCACCGCCCCTCGGCGGTGACCCGGGCGGCGTCGAGCAGCGCGGGCACGGGGTGGGCGCGCAGCCGGGCGAGGCTCGCAGCGCGGGCGGTGGCCCGCCCGCCCCGGGCCCGCCGTTCCAGGGCGTCGAACGCCTCGATCGCGCCCTCGCCCCTCCCCCGCCGCCCGCCCGGCGCCGCACCGCTCGCCGTCCCGTCCCGGGGTGCGACCCGGCCCGCCCTCCTCCGGGGGGCTCAGCCCTGCTCGCCCTCCCCCCGGACCTTCGCCAGGAAGGCGGCCAGGTTGCCGCGCAGCCGCTCGATCCGCTCCTCCACCGTCAGCGACTCGTGGATCTTGCTGCCGGTCTCGCGCAGTCCGCGGACGTACAGCGAGCAGACCAGGTCGCTGCACATGTACGCGCCGACCGAGTTCCCCTGTCGCCCGGCGGGGCCCGCCAGGGGGGCCACCAGCAGGGAGACCCCGCCGGTGTGGGTGGTGACGCAGAGCGAGCAGATGCTGCGGCGGGGCTGCCAGGAGGCGCCGGAGGAGGCCCGCAGGACGACGGCCTGCAGGCGGCCGTCGAGCTCGGTGACCAGGTAGGCGCGGTCGGGGGCCTGCGGGTCGCGCCAGCCCAGGAAGTCCAGCTCGGCCCAGGGCTGCTCGGCCAGCTCGCGGGGCAGGTTCATGCGCTTCGCCTCGCCCTTGGAGCAGTTCAGGAAGGCGGCGCGGATCTCGGGGTCGGTCAGCTCTCTCACGGGGACCACGCTAGCCCCACCTAGGCCCTTTAGGCAAAAAATTAATTACCCAAGGGGCCTTCGCTGCCGCCCCCGGACACGCCGCGGCGGCGGCCACCCCACCGGTGGCCGCCGCCGCTTCACGCTCCGCACCCGCGCGCCTGCGTCGGCGCCGCCGTTCAGGCCCCTTCGCGCACCGGGAGCTTCCACCCCGGCCGCGGGTAGTGGCAGGTGTAACCGTTGGGGTAGTGCTGCAGGTAGTCCTGGTGCTCGGGCTCGGCCTCCCAGAAGTCGCCGAGCGGGGTGACCTCGGTGACCACCTTGCCGGGCCACAGGCCGCTGGCGTCGACGTCCGCGATGGTGTCGAGGGCGGTGGCGCGCTGGGCCTCGTCGGCGTAGAAGATCGCCGAGCGGTAGCTGCTGCCGATGTCGTTGCCCTGCCGGTCGAGGGTGCTCGGGTCGTGGATCTGGAAGAAGTACTCCAGCAGCGTCCGGTAGCTGATCCGCTCCGGGTCGTAGACGATCTCCAGTGCCTCGGCGTGGCCGGGGTGGTTGCGGTAGGTGGCGTGCGCGTTCTGGCCGCCGGTGTAGCCGGTCCGGGTCGACTGGACGCCGGGGAGCTTGCGGATCAGCTCCTGCATACCCCAGAAGCACCCGCCGGCCAGGACAGCGCGGTCCGTGGTCATCTCGTACTCACTCCTCGCATGGGACGTCGACTCGTCCCGCCCGGGGGCATCACCCCGGCGGGACCATCCGGTCCAACCGTCCGGCCGCCCGCGGTGTTCCCGACCGCGGACGTTCCCCGTCCCCCGGTCGGCCGGGCCTCAGCCGGCCAGCCCCTCCAGCACCTGCGCCCCGGGCAGCGCGGCGACGACCGCGCCGGGCAGGATCAGCTTCCCGCGCCGCCGCCCGCTGCCGACCAGCACGTACGGGGTGGCGGCGACCGCGGCGTCCACCAGCAGCGGCCAGTGCGCGGGCAGGCCGACGGGGGTGATGCCGCCGTACTCCATGCCGCTCTCGCCCACGGCGGTGTCCATCGGCGCGAACGAGGCCTTCCGCGCGCCCAGGTGACCCCGGACCGCCCTGTTGACGTCGAGCCGGGTGGTGGCCAGCACCAGCCCGGCGGCCAGCGTGGTCTCCCCGCCCCGCTTCGCGGCGACCACCACGCAGTTCGCGGACGCCTCCGGCGGGACGCCGTACGCGGCGCAGAACGCGGCGGTGTCGGCCAGCTCCGGATCGGTGTCCACGTACAGCACCTGTCGGGCCGGCTCCGCCTCCCAGCCGCCCAGCAACCCGGCCACCGGGGGCGCCAGTTCCGCGAGGACGTCCACCGCCCGCCGCACCCGCGGGAACTCCCCGAACGGCGCCCGCACCGCCTGCTCCACCTGCTCCGCCTGCTCGCTCATGGCCCGACTCTAGGGCGGGCGTCGGGAGGTGATCAATCCGGCCCGGAGGCGTCGCCGGCAGCCGACCGCGCCCCTGCGGGCGGGGGCGGGCGAGGCGGGGGCCCTTGATCGACGCCGCCGGGCTCCGTAGCCTCGCCCGATGGGACACGACGACCTTCCGACCCTCGAACTCGCCTTCCCCGGTCCGGAGCGCGACCGGGGTGTGGCGGCGATCCTGAGCGGTCGGAAGACCGCGCTCACGGGTCTCCTGGAGATCTACGAACACGCCGGGGAGGCGGTGCCGACGGCCGGTCAGCGGTTCTCGGTGCTCGACTCCCGGGGGCGCCCGGCCGTCACGATCGAGGTCGTCGACGTGCGCGTCGTCCCCCTGGGGGAGATCGACGACGACTTCGCGCGGGCCGAGGGGCGCGGCTACGCCGACGCGGCCGAGTGGCGGGCCGCCCACGAGGAGTTCTTCCGCAGCGAGGGCGTGAGCGAGTACCTGGGACGCACCCCGGTCGTCGACGGCCGCACCCTCGTCGTCGCGGAGCGCTTCCGGGTGGTCGGTCCCGACGGCCCGGCCGGTCCGTGAGCCGGGCCGCTCGCGGTCGCGGACCCGGTCGGGCTCAGTGCGGGTCGGGCCCGGGCCGGTGCTCCGGTCCGGCCGCCGGACGGGGGTCGTAGGTGCTGATCTCGACGAGGTTGCCGTCCGGGTCGCGCAGGTAGGTGCTGGTGAGGGCCCCTCGGGCGCCGGTCCGCGGCACGGGTCCTTCCAGCACGGGCACTCCGCAGGCGGCCAGCCGGGCCAGGACCTGTTCCTGCGGGACGTCGGTGACCAGGCACAGGTCCGCGCTGCCGGGGACGGGGTGCGCGGCGTGCGGGAGGACCTCGTCGCCGGCCCGGTGGAGGTTGATCCTGCTGGCGCCGAAGGCCAGGGCGCGGCGCCCCTCCCCGAAGGTGACCGGGCGCATGCCCAGCACGCGCGCGTAGAAGTCGACGGTCCGTTCGACGTCGGCGACGGTCAGCACCAGGTGGTCCAGGCCGGTGATCCGGATCCTCGGCCCCGGTTCGGGGGCGTACCTCCCCAGCTGCCGTTCGCAGGCGTCCCGCGCCGGGGCGGAGAGCAGGTCCCGCGAGCGGGTGAACAGCCCGTGCAGGGCGGGGCCGTGGCGCTCGGCGAGGTCGGGGTCGTGTGCGAGCACGTCGAGTTCGTTGGCCGCGGTGATCTCGACGAAGGCGCGCACGTCCGACGGCGGCGGGGTGTGCTCACGGCCGGTGAAGCGGTCGCGGAAGACCACCGGTCGCCCGCTCCCCAACCGGGGGTGCACGGCCGCGCGGTCACAGCTGGCGTAGAGGTGGACCAGCGCCTCGGCCCGTTCGCCGATCAGCCCGGCGAGGAGCGCGCGTTCGTCGGTGCCCATCAGGGCGTGGTCGTACCCGTCGGTCCCGTACACCGCGTGGCACAGTCCGGCGGCCTGCAGGTCCGGGTCGGCGCCCCACTCCGCCAGCAGGCGTGCGACGCGGTTCAGGTGGTCCAGGAGCGTGCCGCCGGGGTGCTCCGTCCCGGCGGCGCCCCGGGCGCGCAGGAGGGCCTGTACGGCGGGGCGGAGCACCGCGGGGTCGCGGTCGCTGTCCGGTGGGCCGCCGTCGGGCGGGACGGATCGCCGCATCGGGTTCAGACCTCCCGGGCCGTCAGGCGTGCGACTTCGGCCACCAGCCGGGCCGTGACCGGGGTCTCGACGTGGTGGGCGGCCCCGGCGCGGAGGACCGCTCCGCCGATGGCGTCGACCTCGAGGGGGCGTCCGGCCTCGGCGTCGCGCTGCATGGAGGACCTCATGGTGTCCGGGACGCGGTCGAAGAAGGAGAGCACGGCCTCGGCCGTCACCGGTGCGCCGGCGGCCCGGGCCACGGCGGTGACCTCGTCGAGCACGGTGAGCAGTTCCGGTCGCCGGTCGCTGCGGATGCTGCCGACGTCCGCGCGGTGCCGGGTGGTCAGCAGGGCGAGCGGGGCGAGGAAGGCGAGCTTGTCCCAGAGCATCGCCGTCTCGTCGCTCCGCAGGGTCACGCCGAGACCGGCGTGCCGCAGTTGCTCCGCGAACCCGTCGAGCGGCGCGGCCAGTTCGAGGTCGACGAAGGGGCTGGTGTGTTCGACGCGCCCCGGTGCGGTGCGCGTGGCCTCGACCCTGATCGTGCCGGCGACGACCCCGGCCGAGGGGTAGCGCTCGCGCAGCAGGCGGAGGTGGTCGAGGCCGTTGAGCAGCGGAACCACCAGTGCACCGCCGAGGGCCGGGGGCGGGACGCGGTCGAGCGCCTGCTCGAGGGAGGTCTGCTTGACCGTCACGAAGACGGCGTCCACCGGCTCCCGCAACCGCGTGTCCGCCTCGACCGCTGCGGTGAAGTCCCCGAACTGGGCGCTCTCGACCCGCAGGCCGTCCCGGCCCAGTGCGGCAGCGGTCTCCTCGCCGGCCAGGCAGACGACGCGGTGCCCGTCGCGGGCGAGGAGCGCTCCGATCAGACCTCCGACACCTCCCGGCCCGAGGACGGCCACCGTCAGCGGGGTTGCGTTCATCTGAGCTCCTGTCGTCCTCGGCGCGAGACGGGTCGACACCCGCCGGCCGCTCGCCGCGCCGCGTCCGGAACGGAGGGGGACGGGCGGGTTGCCGCCCTGGACAGCAATGATCAAGTGCCCCCGGACCCAAGTCAATCAGCGGATTTACTGGCACCACCCCAAGCGATACCTTGGGTCGTCGTGACCCTTGACGATCTCCGCGTCTTCGCCGCGGTCTGCCGGGCCGGCTCGCTGAGCGCGGTGGCCCGCGACTTCTCCTGCACGCAGTCGGCCGTCAGCCAGCACGTGAAGCGGCTGGAACGGGAACTGGGCCTGAGCCTGCTGGAACGGCACACCCGGGGCGTGGTGCCCACGCCGGCCGGACACGCGCTGGGCGCGGCGGTCACCGAGGGACTGGGCGGCATCGACCACGTCCTGCGCCGGCTCAAGGAAGCCGCACGCGCGGAAGGCGGATCGGTGCGGATCACGACGGGGGCCACGACCGTCCGCCACTTCATGGCCGCGGCCGTCGTCGACTTCCGGCGGCGCTTCCCCCGGGCCAGCCTGGAGTTCCAGACCGAGACCTCCAGCCGCGGCTGCTTCGACGCGCTCACCGCCGGCCGTGCCGACCTCGCCTGGATCACCCTGGGGCCCCCGGTCCGCGCCGTCGAGCAGCGCCCCGTCGTCAAGATCCCCTGGGCGCTCGCCGTCTCGGCGTCCGATCCGTTGGCGGCCAGGGCCCGCGTCGAACCGGCCGACCTGCAGGACGCCCGGCTCATCGGGCTCCCGCGGAACTCCACCTCCCGCCTGCAGCTCGGCGCCTGGCTCGCCGAAGCGGGGATCCGGCCGGTGTTCGACACCAGCGTCACCGACTGGGACACCGCGATCCTGCTGGCCGAACTGGGACTGGGCCTCGCCGTCGTCCCGGCCCTGCCCGCCTGGAGCGGCCCCGAACACCCGGACCTGCGACTGGTTCCCGTCCCCGCGCTCCCCGCCCTCACCGCGGGCTGGGCGGTGCGCCGTTGGGACGCCCTCTCCCCCCTGGCCCGCGCCTTCGCGGAGACCGTCGCGCACCACTGCGGCGAGCAGACCGTCCGGGGGTAGCCGCGCCACGGCCCGCCGCCGGTTCCGTCCGCCGCCCGGCTCGGGCCCCACCGGGCGGGGCGGACCGCCGTGCCCGCCCCGGTCCCGGTCAGCCCTCGTGCACGGCTTCGGGCAGGTGGCGTCGGCGGAGGCGGGTGAAGGCGGTGGGGGTGGGGCGGTGCGGGAGGAAGTCCTTGATCTGCTGGGCGCACTCGCGGGGAGTGGCCGTGCCGGTGTCGCACTCGAGGTCGTAGTCGCCGTGCCGGTGGACCAGGCCGTACTGGTGCGCCGCGAGGCCCGGCGGGCGGTCGCCGCGGGCCAGTTCGCGGCGGGTCAGTTCGTCCGGCGGGCAGTGGACGCCGACGAACAGCACGTCCTCGGGGCGCAGCACCGCCAGGCAGTCGAGCAGCCGCCACGGTTCGCTCAGCACGTGGTCGACCACCAGGTCGTTGCCCGCGGCGGCCATGGCCGCGATCGAGCGGTGGAAGCCCTCCCTGGTCCGCCGCAGGGCGGCGTCGAGTTCCGCGGCCCCGAGTTCCCGCTTGGTGCGCATCGCGTTGAAGCCGTCGACCGCCAGGTGGAAGAAGACGCCGTCGTCCAGGATCTCCAGGAGTTCCCGGGCGATGCTCGACTTTCCCGAACTGGACGTGCCGTTGAGGAAGATGATCCGACCAGATGCCATACCGACATGATCACATGCCGTCCGCGCCGCACCCGGGGGCGGCTCCCGGGCCGGTCACCCGCGGAGCGCCGCCCGCCAGGTCCAGGAGGTGCGGCGCGGGCGGCCGTCGAGCGCGGCCCGGCCGGTGCACCAGAGGAGCACCGGGGCGGGGTCGCCGGGCGGGGCGTCGGGGAAGAGCCGGGTCAGGACGGCGGCGCAGAGGACCGGCGGCGGCGTCCAGTCCAGGGCGAGGCCGGTGGCGATGTCGTGGGTGTGCAGCAGCGTCTCGGCGACGCCCATCGCGGCGAAGCCGGTCGGGTCGGTCGGGCCCCAGTGCCAGGCCCGCGCGCCGGGCCCGGCGGCGGCCAGGGCGAGGGCCAGCAGTTCGCCGCAGGCCAGCGCGGTGGTCAGCACCTCGCCCGGCCCGGCGTCCGGACGCACCGTCAGGTCGAAGGGCAGGTAGCCGTCCTCGGGGAGGGCCGCGACCTGCCCGGCGTAGGCGAGCAGGTCGTGGCCGACGTGGGCCAGGGTGTCCCGGCAGCTCCACTCCAGTGGGCCCGCCGGGACGCTCCAGTCCGCGTCGAGGTGCGGGGCGAGGGTCCGCCGCGCCTCCGCCAGGGCGGCACGCAGTTCCTGAGGGCCCATCGCCCCGTCCTCCCCTCTCGCCGGCCTACAGGTAGGGGCGGGTGATCAGTTCCAGGCCGTGCCCGGACGGGTCGAGCACGTAGACGCCGCGGCCGCCGTGCTCGGTGTTGGTCTCGCCGGGGCGCTGCATCTGCGGGTCGGCCCAGTGGTCGATGCCGCGTTCGCGCAGCAGGGCGTGGGCGCGGTCGAACAGCTCGTCGTCGACCAGGAAGGCGTAGTGCTGCATCTGGATCTCCACCGGCGGTTCGGCGAACTGCAGCAGCACGCCGTCGGCGAGCTTCAGGTTGGTGAACGGGCCCCAGGAGGGCGCCTGTTCGGCCTCCAGCAGCTCGCGGTAGAAGCGGGCGGACGCGGTGCGGTCCTTGGAGGCGATGATGGTGTGGTTGAAGGCGGCTGGCACGGCGGGGTGAACCTCGTTCCGGGGTCGGTCGGTCTGGGGGCTGGCGCGCGTCTCTGCTCCCAGGCCGCGGCGGCCCTCGGGCGCGCGGGCACCCCTGCGCCGCCCGGGGCGGGGTCAGCCGCCCACCGGGTCGCCGATCCGTGCGTGGCCCGTGGCCGTTCCGGTGTTCACACGCCCCACCGTACGGACCGCCGCTCCCCCCGGCAAACCCTTTTCCGACCCGGCCCCTCCTGCACTACCTTCTCCCGGATGGCCGACGAATGCTTCACGCTGCCCGCGCTGGCGACGCTCTACGACGCGCTCGACCCGGACCGCTCGGACCTGCTCCCCTACCTGGGCCTGGTCGAGGAGTTCGGCGCGGGCGAGGTGCTCGACCTGGGCTGCGGCACCGGGGTGTTCGCCCTGCTGCTGGCCGACCGCGGGGTGCGGGTGCTCGGCGTCGACCCGGCCGCCGCGTCGGTGGAGGTGGCCCGCGGCAAGCCGGGCGCCGACCGGGTCCGCTGGCTGGTGGGGGACGCGACGGACCTGCCCCCGCTGCAGGTCGACCTGGTCACCATGACGGCCAACGCCGCCCAGGAGGTCACCGATCCGGCCCGGTGGCGCGCCACCCTGCGGGGCGTGCACGACGCGCTGCGCCCGGGCGGACGCCTGGTGTTCGAGAGCAGGATCCCGGCCCGGCGCGCCTGGGAGTCCTGGACGCGCGAGGCGTCCCACCGGGTCGGCGAGCTCCCGGGCGTCGGCGCGGTCGAGACCTGGGTCGAACTGCTCTCCGTCGTCGGCCCGTTGGTGTCGTTCCGCTGGCACTACGTGTTCGCCGCCGACGGGCGGCACCTCACCTCGGACTCCACCCTGCGCTTCCGCGAACGCCCGGAGGTCGAGGCCGACCTGCGCGCCGCGGGCCTCGAACCCCTGGAGGTCCGGGACGCCCCGGACCGGCCCGGCAAGGAGTACGTCTTCCTGGCCCGCCGTCCCTGAACCCCGGAGCCCGGACCGGGCCCGGAACCCGGACCCGAGCCCGGAGCCCGCCCGGCCGCGGGGTCAGGCGGGGTCGGGGATGCTCCTATGGCTGTCAAGCTGCTGGAGCGAGGTCGGTTTGGGTGATTTGTGGGGTGGGTGTCCTGGTCAGGGCGCGGTAGACCTCGCGGGCGACGAATCGCTTGAGGCATCGCATGATGTC
>NZ_BSSA01000028.1 GCF_030268885.1 Kitasatospora phosalacinea | reverse complement strand
ACAGGTCGTCCAGCACGGTCACCTGGTGCCCCGCCTCCAACAGGTGCGCCGCCACCACACTGCCCACGTAGCCGGCTCCACCCGTGACCAGGTACTTGCTCATGCCCTCGACCTCCACGACGTTCGGCGTCCACCGCTCGACTGATCGATCATCTTTCAACAAGAACAAACGCAAGTCAACAAGCGGCAGGACGGTTTGGCACCGGGGTGGCCGGTGAGACGACTGCGGACAGCGATCCGGTAGCGAGAGGAGTCAGACCATGACCGGCACGACCACCGCAACGGGGACCGGAACCACGCCGCAGGAGGACGTCGTCGACGTCCTGCTGGCGCAGCACCAGCGGATCCGCGGGCTGTTCGCGGACGTCCGGGCCGCGCAGGGCGAGCACAAGCAGCAGGCGTTCGACGAGCTGCGGGCGCTGCTGGCGGTCCACGAGACCGGCGAGGAGCTCGTGGTGCGGCCCGCGGCCGAGCGCGCGGCGGGCAAGTCCGAGGCCACGGCCCGCAACGAGGAGGAGGCCGAGGCCAACCGCGCCCTGCGGGACCTGGAGAAGCTCGACGTGGCGAGCCCCGAGTTCGACGCCGAGCTGGCCGCCTTCCAGCTGGCGGTCGAGGCCCACGCGCAGCACGAGGAGAAGGAGGAGTTCCCCGCGCTGCTGGCCTCCTGCGACGCGGAGCAGCGCCGGGCGATGGGCCGCCGCCTCCTGGCGGCCGAGCGGATCGCGCCGACCCACCCGCACCCGGGCACCGCCGGCAAGCCGGCCCTGCAGTGGACGGTGGGCCCGTTCGCCTCCCTGCTGGACCGCGCCAAGGACGCCTTCGCCCAGCACCGCGACTGACGCCCCCGCCCGGCCCGTCCGAACGGCACGGCGGCCCGCGACCCCTCGCACCGACGGGGTCGCGGGCCGCCGTGCTGCTGCGCCCGGCGTTTGCCCCGCCGCGGCCCGGACAGGCGCCCGGCGAGGAGAGGAGAACGCCATGGGCAACAACCCGCAGCAGCCGGAACTGCGCCGCAGCGCCAAGGGCGCGAACGTCCAGGGCTCCGCCGGGGCGAAGGCGGACACCGCAGGAGGGCCGGGCCGGGAGGACGAGCGCCCCACCGGACAGGACAGGGGCGACAAGGGCGGCGGCCGCACCGGCGGCGCCCCGCCCGAGCAGCGGCCCGACCACCCCTGACCGGCCCCGCTCTTCCGCACCCGGGCCGTCCGACCGCGGTTGGACGGCCCGTCCGGGGGTAGCCGCCGCACATGGTGACCGTGGGTGTGGAAGAGGAGTACCTGCTGCTGGACGCCGCCACCGGCGTGCCGGTGGCCCGGGCCGAGCAGGTCCGGAAGGCAGCGGACCAACAACCGGGGATCGACGGGGACGAGGTGCAACGCGAGCTGTTGCAGGCGCAGTTGGAGGTCGCCACCCCGGTCTGCAGCACGCTCGACGAGGTCGGCGCCCACCTGGGACGGCTGCGCGGCGCCCTCGCCGCGGCCGCCGCCTCGCACGGCTGCCGACTGGCCGCCTGCGGCGCCGCGCCCTTCGCCGACCGGCTGGCGGTGCCGGTCAGCGACACCCCCCGCTACCGCACCATCCACGCGGACGCCCCGCAGCTGACGGACGAACAGCTGATCACCGGCATGCACGTGCACGTCGGCGTCCCGGACCGCGAGGCGGGCGTCGCCGTCCTCAACGGCCTGCGCCCCTGGCTGCCGCTGCTCGTCGCGCTGTCCGCCAACTCGCCGCTGTGGAACGGCGTCGACACCGGCTTCGCCGACTGGCGGACGGTGATCTTCAGCCGGTGGCCGGTCAGCGGCGTGCCCCCGCACTTCGACGGCGCCGCCGACTACGACGCCCGGATCCGCGCCCTGGTCGACACCGGGCTGATCGGCGACACCGGCCAGCTCTACTGGCAGGCCAGGCTCTCCGAGCGCTACCCCACCGTCGAGATCCGGGCCATGGACGTCCAACTCCGGGTCGACGAGGCCGTGATGCTGGCCGGGCTGGTCCGGGCGATCGCCGCCACCCTGCTCACCGACCCGCTCCCCGCGTCCGCCGCGCCCCACCACGAGGCCCTGGCCGCCGCGGTCTGGTACGCCGCCCGCCACGGCTGCACCGAGCGGCTCCACGACCCCCGCACCGGCACGCTGGACTCCCCGCCCGCGGTGCTGGACCGCGTCCTGGACACCCTCGGCCCCGCCCTGCGCCGCCACGGCGACACCCCGTGGGTCGAACCCCTGCTCAGCCGCCTGCTGACCGAGGGCAACGGCGCGGTCCGCCAGCGCCGCGAGCTGCGCCGCGGCGGACGCGCCGGGCTGGTCGACCTGATCAGCAGCGTCACCGACGGCACGCCCTCCGAGGAACCGGACGCGGACCCCGTCCCGTGAGCCGGTGAGCTCATGAGCGCGCGGCCCCGCCCCGTGAACCCGCGGGCGGGGCCCGGTGCAGGGCCGCCCCTCCGGGTCACCCCTCGTGCTGCTCCCACGCCGCCCGCCGCAGCCCGGCGTCCAGCAGGACGTCCACCGCGGTGCAGGCCAGGGCCTCGGTGACGGATCGCAGGACCGACCGGGCCCGGGGGGAGGCCGCGGCGACCGCGAACTCGGGGGTGTGGTCGGACCCGCCCTCGTCCATGATCGCGACGAACGGGTGGACGGCGGGCACCCGCGCGCTGACGTTGCCGACGTCCGAGGAGCCCAGCAGCACCCCCGGCCGCGGCGGCCCGAGGACGATGCCCGCCCGGGCCAGGTGCGCCGCGAAGCGCCCGGACAACGGCGGGCTGTCGCGGAAGTGCTCGTAGCGCACGCTGGCCCGCTCCACCGTCACCGTCGTGCCGGTCGCCGCGGCCACGCCCTCGGCACTGGTGCGCAACTGCGCCGCCAGGGCGTCCAGTTCGGCGGTGGTGGCGGCCCGCAGCCCGAACCTCCCCTCGGCGAGGTCGGGCACGATGTTCGTCGCCGTGCCCCCGGCCGTGACGATGCCCTGCACGTGGGAGGCGGCCGGGAGCCGCCGCCCCAGCGCGGACAGCACGTTGAACAGCTCGATCAGCGCGGCCAGCGCGTCGATGCCGTGCGTCGGGTCGCCCGTCGGGTGGGCGGCCCGGCCGTGGAAGGCGACCCGGTACTGCTCCTGCGCGGTCAGCACCGCGTGCGTCCAGTCCTGGACGCCGGGGTGGAACATCAGCGCGGCGTCCACCCCGTCGAACACCCCCGCCTCCACCTCCAGGGCCTTGCCGCCGCCGCCCTCCTCCGCCGGGGTCCCGACCGCCAGCACCGTCCCGGCGTCCTCCGGCAGCGCCTCGCGGGCGGCCAGCGCCGCGCCCAGCCCGGCCGCCGCGATCAGGTTGTGGCCGCAGGCGTGCCCCAGCCCGGGCAGCGCGTCGTACTCCAGCAGCAGGGCCACCGCGGGGCGGCCCCGGCCGGAGGCGGCGGTGAAGGCGGTCGGCATCCCCGCCACGCCCCGCCGCACCGCGAAGCCCGCCCGCTCCAGTTCGCCCGTCAGCAGGGCGGCGGCCCGGTGCTCGGCGAAGGCGCACTCGGGGTCGGCGTGCAGGGCGAGGGCCGTCCCCCACAGCTCGTCCGACCGGCGGCGCACCGCCTCCCGGACACGTTCGTGCAGGTCGTCAACGGTGTGAGGCACTTCGGCTCCCGGGGCTCGACGCGGACCGTTCCGTCCACCCGTCTGCCACCCCGCGCCGCCCCCACACCTGGCCGCCCGCCGGGCCGCTCACAGGCGCAGCACGACCAGGGCGGTGTCGTCGGTGAGCCCGGCGGGCGGGACGAGGTCGGCGAGCAGGGCGTCGGCCAGCGGGCCGGGGGCGGCGCGGCGGTGGCGGGCCAGCGAGCGGGCCAGCCGGTCGAGGCCCGCGTCGATGTCCTCGCGGCGGCGCTCGACCAGGCCGTCGGTGTACAGGACGAGGACGGAGCCTGCGGCGAACGCGGCCCGCGCCTGGGGGCGTCCGGCGGGTTCGGGGCGGGCGCCCAGCGGGGGGTCGGTGGCCGCGTCCAGGAACGCCACCGACCCGTCCGGCCCGCACAGGGCGGGCGGCGGGTGACCGGCGCTGCTGTAGGCGAGGGTGCGCTCCGCCCAGTCGATGAAGACCGACACGGCGGTGGTGTTCTCCGCCCCGTCCACGGAACGGGCGTACCGGTCGAGCACCTCCAGCGCCTGGGCGGGCCCGACCGCGACTCGGGAGGCGGCCGACAGGGCGCTGCGCAGTTGCCCCATCACCCCGGCGGCGCGCAGCCCGTGCCCGACCACGTCGCCGACGGCCACCGAGGTGCGCCCGTCTTCGGGCAGGTCGACCAGGTCGTACCAGTCGCCGCAGACGTTCAGCGCACCGGCGGCGGGCCGGTAGCGCACGGCCGCCCGGTGGTCGCCCGGCGGTCGCAGCACGGGCAGCATCGCCGCCTGCAGGTGCAGGGCCACCTCCCGCTCCCGGGCGTGGGCCCGGCGCAGGCGCTCGTTGACGTCCTGGAGCTCCCTGGCCCGGCTGTAGAGCTCGGCCCCCAGGGCCCGGGTCCGGCCGCTGTCGCGGATGCCGCGGGCCCTGATCAGCTCGGTGACCTCCTCGACCCGGTGCAGCAGGAGCACCACCTCCCCGTCCGGGCCGAGCACCGGCACGTTGACCGGGCTCCAGTACCGCTCCTGCCACTCCCCGGGACGCTCCGGGTCCTCCACGTCGTAGCGCTGCAGGGCCATGGTGTCGCGCTCCCCGGTGGCCGTGACCCGCCGCAGCGAGGCGTGCAGGTTGCGCACGCCGGTGGCCGCCGGGTCGTGCGGGTTGTCCGGGAAGACGTCGAACAGGAAACGGCCGACCACCCGGGCGCGCTCGCGCCCGGACAGCAGCAGGTACGCCTCGTTCACGTCAGCGAACACCAGGTCGGGCGTCAGCAGGGCGGCCGCGCCCGGCAGTGCCTGGAAGACGACCCGGTAGTCGATGACGGGTCCGCTCACGATCCACCTGCCGTACGCCGCCGGTTCCGGTCGGGGGTGCTTCCACGATAGGCGCGGCCGCCCCGACCGGCCCCCCCGCGCCGGGCGCGGTGCATGGACGGGCGCCCGCCGGGCACACGGGGGACATGGCCCTCAGGTGGACGACCCGCTCGACGAAGGCACGACGTGCGGCCCCGTACGCGGGAGCCGCCCTGGCGGTGACGGCCGCCGCCCTGGTGGGCGCCCGGGCCGCCGGCCCGGCGGGCTCCTGGTACCGCTCGCTGGACGAGCCCCGGTGGCAGCCCCCGCCGTGGGCGTTCCCGGCGGTGTGGACCCCGCTGTACGCCTCGATCGCCTGGAGCGCCGGACACGCGCTCGGCCGGACCCGCGGCCGCGAGCGCGCCGCCCTGGCCGCCGCGTACGGGACGAACCTGACGCTGAACGCCGGGTGGACCTGGCTCTTCTTCGGCCTGCGCAGCCCCGCCGCCGGGACCGCCGGCTGCCTCCTGCTGGACGCCGACACCCTGCACCTGATCCGGCGGACGGCCCGCCACGACCCCGCGGCCGCCACCGCGCTCGTGCCCTACGCCGCCTGGTGCCTCTTCGCCACCGCGCTCAGCGCCTCGCTGGCCCGCCGCAACGGCTGAGCCCGGCCCCGCGCACGGCGGCGGGCCCGGCCCGTCCGGGCGTTTCCGGCCCCGGTGGCGGGAAAGACGCGGGCAACCGGCCGCCCCGCACCGGGGCGGGCCCGGCCCCCGAGGAGAGGTCGATCCGATGGCACCCCACGAACCCGGCACCCCCGCTCCGGGCCCCGGCGGCCCGGGCGGGTCCAGCGGCCGCGAGCAGCGGGCCGGGAAGCGCACCGTCCCCGGGACCGCCTCGGCCCGCGAGGGCTACGACCCGGGCACGGGAACGGCGGCCGGCGACCCGCTCACCGGGGTCGAGGCCGACCGCGACGAGGCCGACCGCGACGAGGAGAGCGGCGGGCCGGACCGCCCCGAGCAGCGGGGCTGAGCCGCCGTGACCGCGACGCCCGGTTACGCCGTGGCCGCCTCCGGCGCCTGGTTCGACGAGGAGGACAACCGGCGCCTGCCCGCCGGTGAGGCGCACGCCTGGGAGCGGGGGACCAACCAGACCCTGTGCGGCCTGTCGCTGCACCGCTCGCAGCTCCTCAGGTTCCCGCACGTCGCCTGGCCCGACGTCCGCCCGGACAGCGGCGGCGCCGCCGACCGCATCCGGCGCGTCTGCCCCCGCTGCACCGCCGGAGCCGCCCGCGGCCGGGGCGGCGGCCGCCCGTGGACCCGGCGGGCGCCCCGCCCCTGAGGGCGCGCCGACGCCTCACCCGCGGGGCGGCCCGCCGGGAGCCAGCCCGGACAGGTCCGGCCGTCCGCCGAGGCGCTGGACCGTCGCACCGGCCGCCGCCGCGGCCAGCCGTCCCGCGGCGGCCGGGTCGGAGCCGTGCCGCAGCCCGGCGACCAGGCCCGCGACGAAGGCGTCGCCCGCCCCGGTCGGATCGGCCACCGGCACGTCCGCCAGCGGCAGCAGCAGCTCGCCGCCCGGCCACACCAGCAGGTCACCCCGGTCGGGCACCGCGAGGGCGACCAGGCCGGGGCCCGCGGCCAGCAGGCGGCTCCCCAGGGCGCGGGCGTCCCGCAGCGAGCCGACCGGCCCGTCCGCGAGCAGTTCCGCCTCGGCGGCGTCGGCGCGCAGCACGTCGACCAGGCCCAGCAGTTCACCGCGGACGGCCGGGTCGGGGGCGCCGTCCGCCACCACGCGTGCACCGTGCCGCCGGGCCAGCCGGGCGGCCGCCAGCACGGTCGCCGACGGCTGCTGGAGCTGCAGGGAGACAGCGCCGGCGTCCGTGAGGACCGCCCGGGCCCGTTCGAGGTCGTCGACGGTCACCAGGCCCTCGGGCGGGACGTCCTCCAGCAGGCGGCGGCTGCCCGGCGCGTCGACCAGGTCCAGCAGCAGGGCGGTCCGCCCGCGCCGGACGACCCCCGCCGTCCCGATCCCGTCCCGGCCCGCCGCGCGCAGCACCGCCCCGCCCGCCCGGTCCTCGCCCACCACGCCGACCAGGCGCACCGGCACGCCCAGCTGGGACAGGCCGACGGCCTGGTTGGCGCCCTTGCCGCCGAGCCCCTCCCAGCGCTCCGCGACGCCAGCGGACCCGCCGACCGGCGGCAGACCGTCCGTCCGCAGCACCACGTCCCGCCCGATCTGGCCCACCACCACGACGCACCCGCCGCCCGCCGCCCCGTCCGTCACCGCTCGCTCCGCATCCAGGTCCGCTCCCGTCGAGGCCCCCGCGCCTGCCCGGCCGCCGTCCGGCGAAACGCCGTCGACCGGACGGCGGCGGGAACGGGCCGGGGAGGCGTGCACCGCTCCCGGCCGGGCAGGCGCGCGGGGAGCCGGAAGGACCGGTGGACCAGGAGGAACGCGAGGAGACCCACCATGACCGACCCGGACCGGAAGCCCGAGACGCCCGACCTGCCGCCCGCGGCCGGGACGGAGGTGCCCGACACCGACGCCGGCGCCGTCGCCGACGAGGAGGGCCGCGACCCGACCGAGGGCCCGACCTCCGAGCAGAACCGCACGGCCGCGGAGACCACCAGGGCCGAGGGCGGGGACGAACCCCCGGACTGACCCGGCCGATCGACCGAGTGACCGACCCGCCCGCCCCGCGGGCGGACCCGAGCAGCACCAAGGAGCAGCGGATGACCGAGTACGAACGCTCCCGCACCATGCCGGCCCTCCCGGAGCCGGTCTTCGACGAGGCGACCGGCCCGGGGCGGCTCGACGCCTGGATGCCCCGCGGCCTGCACGTGCGGGCCGACGACCCGCCCGCGGCGACCGTCCACCAGGACCGCGGCGGCACCGACGAGCCCGCGCTGCTGCGCACCCGGCGCGAACAGCTGCGGATGGAGTGGGGCACCCGGGAGGACGGGCGCTACGCGGGCTGGCTGCAGGTGGCCGGCCTGGACGGCGGGACCAGCGAGGTGACCGTCCACCTCTCCTTCTTCGACGCGGACTCCGCGCCCCCGGCGGAGACGGTCGAGCAGGAGCTGGAGGAGAGCCTGGCCCGGCTGGAGGAGCAGGTCCGCCTCCGGACCGACAGCGGCGGCTGACCCCGGGCGGCCCGGGCCGCCCCGGTGCGGCGGCCGCCGCGTCCGGACGGGTGGCGGGGCTGGGCCGCACGGGTGGCCGGGCCGCGTCGCGGGACGGTGCGCGGCGGAGCGGGCGCCGCGGCGGGGGAGAGTACGTCTCGGCCCGTGCCCGGACGCACCCGACGGGGTGGAGCAGCGCCCCGCGACCACGCCGTCCGCACGGGCACCCCGAATCACCGGTGCCGCCCCGCCCGGGGCGGCACCCCCGAACCGAGGAGTCGAGATGTCCCGCACCCGCAAGTACTTCGCCGTCGCCGCGCTGGCCGCCACCGCCGTGCTGGGCACCGCCGGAGGGGCCTCCGCGTCCGCCGGGGCCCAGGGCGTGGCCGTCGGCTCGCCCGGCGTGCTGTCCGGCAACCTGATCCAGATCCCCGTGCACATCCCGGTCAACGTGTGCGGCAACAGCATCAGCCTGGTCGGCGCGCTGAACCCGGCGTTCGGCAACCACTGCGCCAACATCGGCTGACGCCCCGACGGCCTGGGTCAGGAGGGCGTCGGGAGGTAGTCGAACCAGTCGAAGGCGACGGTGCCCCCGGTGGCGTACAGGCCGATGACGCGCCCGGTGAAGCCGGCCGCGACCTCGGTGGAGAGGTAGCGCCCGTCCAGTTCGGCGAGCGGCTGCGCGCCCGGGGCGTCGGGGTCGCCGAGCCAGTAGGCGAGGGTGTCGGGGCCGAAGGGCTCGGTGCCGGCGAGTTCGGGGGAGGCGGTCACCAGGTCGGTGGTGCGGACGGTCAGGGTGAGGGTGAGCGGGCCCGGCGGCACCGGGCGGCTGGCCAGCACCTGGCGCAGCGGGCCGATCCGGGCGACCACCCGGACCTCGCCCGCGTCGGCCTCCAGGTCGTAGTGGTGCGCCTCGTCCAGGCGCACGCTCAGGCCGCCCCGGCCGGTGCCCGGGTCGATCCGGGTCGAGGCGCGGCAGTCGTGGTGCTGCTGGCGGCGGCCGAGGAAGGTGTGGCCGGGCCGGTCGAGGGTGGGGCCGGTGGCGGTGAGGGAGAGCCAGCCGGGGCGCTCGGTCAGCGACCAGGAGCCCTCGGGGCGGGCGTGCGGGGAGATCCACTGCGGGGCGAGCGCGGGGGCGTCGAAGTCGTCGCGGACGGGCGGGGCGGGGAAGGGGTGCCAGGCGCCGCCGGGCGCGGTCTGCCGCTCCTCCACCGGGGCGACGACCGGCCAGCCGTCCTCGCCCCAGGTCACGGGGGTGAGGAAGGTCTCCCGGCCGAGCACGTGGTAGTTGGGCGAGAAGCCACGGGGCCGGGTGCCCAGCAGCACCATCCACCAGCTGCCGTCGGGCGCGGTGACCAGGTCGCCGTGGCCGGTGCTCTGGACCGGCCGGTCGGTGCCGCTGTGCGAGAGCACCGGGTTGGCCGGGGCGCCCTCCCAGGGGCCGCGCGGGGAGCGGGCCCGGGCGACCGAGACGGCGTGGCCGCGCTCGGTGCCGCCCTCGGCGATCAACAGGTACCACCAGTCGCCGATCCGGTACAGGTGCGGGGCCTCCGGCCACTTGAGGCCGGTGCCCGACCAGGTGGGGAAGGGCCCCTCCAGCACCTCGCCGGTGACCGGGTCGATCCGGGAGAGGTGGATGCCGGGGGCGGTGGAGGCGGCCCAGCAGGTGCCGTCCTCCTCCCAGGCCAGGTCCGGGTCGATCCCGGGCAGGTCGATCCAGACCGGGTCCGACCAGGGGCCCTCGGGCCGCTCCGCGCTGACGACGAAGTTGCCGCCCGCGGTGACGTTGGTGCAGATCACCCAGAAGCGGCCGTCGTGGTGACGGATCGTGGGCGCGTAGAGCCCGCGGGAGGCGGTGCTGCCGGGCAGCGGCAGCGGCAGCTGCCCGGGGCGGTCGAGCACGTTGCCGAGCTGCCGCCAGTGCACCAGGTCCCTGCTGTGGAAGACCGGCAGCCCGGGGACGTACTCGAAGCTGGAGCACACCAGGTAGTAGTCGTCACCGACCCGACACACGCTGGGGTCCGGGTGGAACCCGCTGATCACGGGGTTGTCGTACGTCCGCACGGGGCGGTCCTTTCGGGGGTTGTGCGTGCCGCCGGTCAGCCGAGGGCGATCGCCGTCCACGACACCGGGGGCAGCTCGATGCTGAGCACGCCGTCGGCGAGGACGGCGCTGGTGTTCGCGGCCGGGACGACCCGGTGCTGGTCGGCGAGGGTGTTCTTCGCGTAGGGGTCGGCGTCGGCGAGGGTGAGCGCCTCGAGGACGCGCGACGCGGCGGGGCCGAGGTCGCGGACGTCGACGGTGACCCGGGCCGGCTCGGACAGGTCGCGGTTGACCAGGAAGACCGCGGCCCGGTCCTCGTCGACGGTCGCGACGGCGTCGACCAGGGACGCCTCGCCGTGCCGCGCCGTCAGGTAGGTCGGCGCCTCGACCACCGGCCGGAGCACCTCGCCGGAGGCGAGCCGGCTGGTGATCGAGAACGGGTGGAAGGTGGTCTGCCGCCAGGCCGGGCCGCCGGGCTCGGTCATGATCGGGGCGATCACGTTGACGAGCTGGGCCAGCGAGGCGGAGGTGACGCGGTCGCTGCGCTTGAGCAGCGTCATCAGCAGGTTGCCGACGACCACGGCGTCCGCCACCGTGTAGACGTCCTCCAGCTGCCGGGGGGCGTAGCGCCACTCGTCGTTGACCTCGTCGGACGCCTTGTGCTCCTCCAGGTACCAGACGTTCCACTCGTCGAAGGAGATGTTGATCTTCTTCGACGAGCGCTTCTTGTGGCCGACGTGGTCGGCGGTCGCGAGCACGGCGTCGATGAAGAACTCCATGTCGACCGACGAGGCCAGGAAGGAGCCGAGGTCGCCGTCGTGCACCTGGTAGTAGGCGTGGCAGGAGATGTAGTCGACGTGGTCGTAGCTGTGCTCCAGCACCGTGCGCTCCCAGTCGCCGAAGGTCGGCATGCCGGAGCCGGAGGAGCCGCAGACCACGAGTTCGAGGTCCTTGTCGGCGGCCTTCATCGCGGCGGCGGTGCGGGCGGCGATCTTGCCGTAGTCGTCCGCCGTCATGAAGCCCGTCTGCCAGGGGCCGTCCATCTCGTTGCCCAGGCACCACATGCGCACGTCGTGCGGCTCCGGCGTGCCGTTGGCGATGCGCAGGTCGGAGAGCGCGGTGCCGGACGGGTGGTTGGCGTACTCGAGCAGGTCCAGGGCGGGCAGGATGCCGCGGGTGGCGACGTTGACCGCCAGCATCAGCTCGGAGTCGGTGAGCTTGAGCCACTTGGCGAACTCGTCGAGGCCGACCTGGTTGGACTCCAGCGAGTGCCAGGACAGGTCGCGCCGCACCGGGCGCCTGTCGCGCGGGCCGACCGAGTCCTCCCAGCGGAAACCCGAGACGAAGTTCCCGCCGGGGTAGCGGACGGTCGTGGACCCGAGCTCCCGCACCAGCTCGACCACGTCCATCCGGAAGCCGTCCTCGTTCGCGGTCGGGTGGTCCGGCTCGTAGATGCCGGTGTAGACGCAGCGGCCGAGGTGCTCGACGAACGAGCCGAAGGTGCGGCGCCGGACGGGGCCGACCACGGCCCTCCGGTCGAGTGCGATGTGGGCGCGGGGCAAAACGGGTCCTTTCAACGGGTCGGTGCGGGGCGGGCCGGGCGCGCGGGCCCGGCGCTCAGCCCTTCACGGCACCGGTGAGGCCACCGACGATCTTCTTCTCGAAGGCGGCGAAGAAGGCCATCGCGGGCAGCATGGCGAGCGAGGTGAAGGCGAGGACCTTCGCGGTGTCCACGGAGTACTGCGAGGAGAACGCCTGGACGCCCAGCGGCAGGGTGAAGTTCGCCTGCGAGTTCAGGACGTACAGCGGCAGCACGTAGTTGTTCCAGCTGCCGATGAACCCGAGGATGCCGACCGTCACCACGCCGGGGCGCGACAGCGGGATCACCATGCGGAAGAAGAAGCCGAGCCGGCCGGTGCCGTCGATCGCGGCGGCCTCCTCGATCTCCTTCGGGATGGCCCGCAGGAACGGCACCAGGATGATCACGGTGGTCGGCAGCCCGAAGGCGATCTGCGGGACGATCACGCCCAGCAGGTTGTCGACCAGGCCGAGGTCCTTGATCACGATGTACAGCGGGGTGATCGCGATGACCATCGGGAACATCAGGCCGGCCGCGAACAGGGAGTACATCGCCCCCTTGAACCTGAAGTCGTAGCGGGCCAGCACGAAGCTCACCATCAGGCCGAGGATCACGGTGCCGACGGTGCTGGCGAGCGCCACCACGAGGGAGTTGGCGAACTCGCCCCAGAACGTCACCGACTTCAGGACGTTCAGGTAGTTGCTGACCACCCAGGGCTCGGGCAGGCCGGCCGGGCTGGTGCTGATCTGCGAGTTGGTGCGGAAGCCGCCGAGCACGATGTAGAGCACGGGGGCGACGCAGACGCCGATGAACAGCAGGGCGACGAAGTAGGTGAAGGGGTTGCCCCACTTCTGCGGCCGGTCGGCCGTCCGCGCGCTCATCAGGAGGCTCCTTCGGTGATGGCACCCTGCAGGTCGCGGCGCAGGAGGAAACGCTGGTAGAGCAGCGCGACGACGAGCGAGATCAGGAACATCACGACCGCGATCGCGCTCCCGTAGCCGTAGTTGCCCGCGTTGCGGCCCTGGCCGACCATGTAGATCGCCATGGTCGAGGTGCCCGCGGTGCCCGCCACGTACGGGCCCCAGATGATGTAGACGAGGTCGAACAGCTGCAGCGAGCCGATGATCGACAGGAACGCCCAGATCCGGATGGTCGGCCCCAGCAGCGGCAGCGTGATGCGCCGCTGGATCTGCCAGTACGAGGCGCCGTCGATCTGGGCGGCCTCGGAGAGCTCCTCGGGGATCGACTGCAGGCCCGCGAGCATCAGGATCACCGCGAAGCCGATGTACTTCCACGAGATGATGCCCAGCAGCGTCCAGATGGCCAGGTCGGGGTCGGCCAGCCAGTCGGCCTGCAGGAAGCCCAGCCCTACGTGCCGCAGCAGGTCGTTGAGGGCGCCGTTGCTCTGGAGCATCAGGCTCCAGCCGGTGCCGACGATGACCTCGGAGACCACGTACGGCACGAAGATCAGGATCCGGATCGCCGAGCGGCCGCGGATCTTCTGGTTGAGCAGCAGTGCGAGGACGATCGCCAACGGGCCCTGGACGGCCAGCGAGAGCACCAGGATCACACCGGTGTGCCACAGCACCTGCTGGAACGCCGGGTCGGTGAGGATCAGTTTGTAGTTGTTCAGACCGACCCAGTCGGTGGGCGCCCCGTACCCGTGCCAGCGGTAGAAGCCGTAGAACGCGGCGAGTGCCACCGGGAAGATCACGAACGACAGGAAGACGATGACCGCCGGTCCGGACAGGACCGCGATCTCGAACCGCATCTTGGCACGGCCGCGCCGGCGGCGGGTGGCCGCCGGCGGCGGAGCCGGGCGCGCGGACGAGACCGCGCTCCCGGCTCCGGGCGTGCCCTGCGACTGGTGGCCGTCGGCCGGCTCAGTACCCAGGGTGTTGCTCATCGGTGCTTACTCAGCCCTTCGCGGCGGCGGCGTTGGTGTCCTTGGCGATGTCGGCCGCGCCGCCCTTGCCGGCGAACAGGTTGACGACGGCGGTGTTCATCGCGTTGCCGACGTTCTGGCCGTACTCGGTGTCGAGGAACAGCACCGAGTAGGGGGCCTTGTTGAAGGCCTGCAGCGCCGAGACGTTGTAGGGCTCGCTGACGCCCGCCTGGGCCTCCTTGTTCACCGGGATGGCGACGAAGGCCTTGGCGTACGCCTTCTGCTGGTCGGTGGTGACCAGGAAGCGCAGGAAGTCGAGGGCCTCCTTCGGCGCCTTCTTGGAGAGCGAGAAGCCGTCGAGGCCGCCCATGATGGCGGCCGGGTCACCCTGGCCGCCCGGAACGGCCGGGAAGGGGAACCAGCCCAGGTCGGGGAGCGGCTTCTGGTCGGGGGTCAGGCTGGCGATCACCCCGGGGTCCCAGTTGCCCATGAGCTCCATGCCCGCCTTGTGGTTGGCGATCATGCCCGCGGACGAACCGGCGCCCTGCTGCGAGGAGGTGGTCAGGAAGCCCTGCTGGAACGGCTCGGTCTTCAGGAACGAGGCGAGGTCCTCGCCGGCCTTGGTCCAACACGGGTCGTCGAACTTCAGCGACTGGGCGGCCTTCTTCAGGGTGTCCTGGCTGCACTCGCGCAGGGCGAAGTTGTAGTACCAGTGCGCGGCCGGCCAGGCGTCCTTGGCGCCGACCGCGATCGGCGCGACGCCGATCGCCTTCAGCTTCGCGATGGCGTCCTGCAGCTCGGGCATCGTGGTGGGCGGTGCGGTGATGCCGGCCTGCTGGAACAGGTCCTTGCTGTAGTAGATGCCCTCGGGCTGGGTGTCGACCGGCATGGCGTAGACCTTGCCGTCGATCGAGTACCCGGCGATGCCCGCCGCGCCCGCGTTCGCCTTGTCGGCGTCGGTCAGGTCCAGCGCCTGGACCTGACCGGCCTGGACCATGGCCTGCATCTTGCCGCCGCCGCGCTGCAGGAAGATGTCCGGCGCGGAGCCGGAGTTGAGCGCGGTCTGCAGCTTCCCGTCCAGGTCCTCGTTCTGGATCGTCTGGATGTTGATCTTGACGTTCGGGTGCAGGGCCTCGTACGCCGCCCCGGCCGCCTTCCAGTACTCGGCGCCCGCACCGGGCTGGGCGTTCTCCCAGAGGGTCAGCGTGACCTTGCCGTCGGACGAGCCGCCGCTGCCGCCGCCGTCGCTGCCGGCGCAGCCGGTGACGGCGAGTGCGATGCCCAGGGCGATCGCTGCGGCCGCCGTGCGGCGTGTCTTTCTCGTCATCGTGGGACTTCCTGTTCTGTCGTGGAGGCCGGGAGCATCCGGGGCGTTGCGAATGAAGGAAGCGTGCCGGGTGAGGAACACCGCGGCCCCGTTCTCCGGCCCGGGGGTGTGCAGGTCGGACCTGGGGGTCGGAGGGGGTGCGGCCGTGTGCGGGGTGGTCGTCACAGGCGGCTCGATAGGTGGAGAGTATGGGCGCGGCGCGAAGCCCCGTCAATAACTTGTTTCCGAAATGCTTGCGAAAGTTGCGAACTTATTACGGCCGACAGGGCCGAAACTTTCGAACTCAAGCCCCCCACTTGTCCGTTACGGGAGCTTGACAGCTTTTGTTAACGCTAACAATATGGGGGCCCTGCCCACCCTCCTGCCTGTGGTCCCGGCGGACCCCCACCCGCGCCGGGCGTCTTCGCACGCCCGGACGCCCCGTTCCCCGGAGGATGTTCATGTACAGACGCTGGCTCAGAGCCACCCGCCGCAGAACCGCGGCGGCCGCGACGGCCGTCGCGCTGCTGGCTCCCGGCCTGGTCGCCGCTGCGGTGCCCGCCCAGGCCGCCGCCCCGGAACTCGTCGTCAACGGCGGCTTCGAGAGCGGCCTGGCCAACTGGTCGGCCAACCACGGGAACCCCACCGACGGCGCCACGCTGTCGCTGACGGCCGACGCCTACTCCGGATCCGCCGCCGTGCTCGTCACCGGCCGCCAGACCACCGGCTCCGGGCCGATGCAGGACGTCTCCGGCAAGGTGAAGGCCGGTCACAGCTACACCGTCTCGGCGCGGGTGAAGTACAGCGACCCCGCCGCGCCCGCGGCCAAGCAGTTCTTCGTCACCATGCACTACGGCGGCGCCACCTACACCAACCTCGCCACCGTGACGACGCCCCGCGGGCAGTGGGGGTTGATCCAGGGCACCTTCACCGTCCCGGCCGCGCAGAGCACCGCCACCGCGCAGCTCTTCGTCGAGACCCCCTGGGTCCAGGACCCGGCGAGCGCCCCGGCCGTCAACCTGATGGACTTCGAGGTCGACGACGTCTCCCTGACCGAGGCCGACGCCACCGCGCCCACCCACCCGGTCGGCCACGCCGCCCCGGCCAAGACCGTCGGCAACGCCAACCCGCTGATGGACTACCAGTACGGCGCCGACCCGTGGGCGATGGTCTACGACGGGCGCGTGTACGAGTACATGACCTCGGACGGCTCCGCCTACGACGCCAACGGCGACATCGCGCAGTCCTACGAGTACGACGACGCGGGCAACATCAAGGACAACGGCTACGGGCAGATCAAGACGCTCACGGTCATCTCCTCCGCCGACCTGGTCAACTGGACCAACGAGGGCCAGGTCAAGGTCGCGGGCGCCCCGGGCGCCGCGAAGTGGGCCGCCAACTCCTGGGCCCCGGCGGCCGCGCACAAGACGGTCGGCGGGAAGGAGAAGTTCTTCCTGTACTTCGCCAACAGCGGCGGCGGCATCGGCGTCCTGACCTCCGACTCGCCCGTCGGCCCGTGGACCGACCCGATCGGCAAGCCGCTGGTGAGCAGCGCCACCCCCGGCACCGCGGGCGTGGTGTGGATGTTCGACCCGGCGGTCCTGGTCGACGACGACGGCTCCGCGTACCTGTACTTCGGCGGCGGCGTGCCCACCGGCGGCACCGACCACCCGCGCAGCACCCGGGTGATCAGGCTCGGCGACGACATGGTCAGCACGGTCGGCCCGGCCGCGACCATCGACGCGCCCGCGGTGTTCGAGGACTCCGGGATCAACAAGATCAACGGCAAGTACTACTACAGCTACTGCACCAACTTCAGCCACTCCAGCACCATCGACGGCCACACCATCGGCTACGGCAACATCGCCTACATGGTGTCCGACAACCCGATGGGCCCCTTCACCTACCAGAGCGAGATCCTCGGCAACCCCGGCTCCTTCTTCGGCGCGGGCGGCAACAACCACCACGCCATGTTCGAGTTCAAGGGCCAGACCTACATCACCTACCACGCCCAGACCGTGCAGTCCGCGCTGGCCGCGGGCGGCTCGCTGGACAAGCCGCACGGCTACCGCTCCACCCACATCGACAAGGTGACGGTCAACGCCGACGGCACCATCGCACCGGTCACCGGCACCTACCGGGGCCCGTCCCGGCAGGGCACGCTCGACGCGCACCAGCGGATCGAGGCCGAGACCATCGCCTGGGACTCCGGCATCCAGGACGCCTACGCCCCCGCGTCCGGCATCCGGGTGCTGCCGATCGGCGCCGACACCACCGGCGAGCAGAAGCTCAGCAACATCAACAACGGCGAGTGGACCTCGCTGGCCGGCGTCGACTTCGGCCCGGACGGCGCCACCACCCTGGCCGCCGACGTGCTGCCCAAGGCCGGGGGCCGGATCCAGGTCCGCCTCGACCACCCGGACGCCTCCGGCACCCCCGTCGGCACGCTGACCGTCCCCGCCGCCTCCAACGGCGCCTGGACCGAGGTCCGCACCGACCTGACCACCCGGGTGACCGGCGTGCACGACGTCTTCTTCGTCGCCGAGGGCACCGGCACCGGCGAACTCTTCGACGTCGACGACTGGCGCTTCGGCTCCGACCGCACCGCCCCCGTCGTCACGGCCCGCACCACCCCCGCCGCGCCCGACGGCCAGGGCGGCTGGTTCACCGGCCCCGTGGCCGTCGACCTCTCCGCCACCGACGACTCCGGGGTGGCGGGCATCGAGTACCGCCTCGGCGACGGCGCCTGGCAGCCCTACCGCGCCCCGGTCGCGCTGCCGGAGGGCACCACCGAGCTCGGCTACCGCGCCACCGACACCGCGGGCAACACCAGCGAGGAGGCCCGCCTCACCGTGAAGCGCGACTCCACCGCCCCGACCGCCGCCGCACAGCTGCCCGCACCCACCCTGGGCCACCTGTACGAGGGCTCCGCGACCCTCACCCTGACCGGCGAGGACACCGGCTCCGGCATCGGCGCGCTGGAGTACGCCCTGGACGGCGGCGACTGGCGGGCGTACATCGGCGCCGTCACCGTCGACGCCCCCGGCCGGCACACCGTCGCCTACCGGGCCACCGACCGGGCCGGCAACCGCAGCGCCACCGGCACCGCGACCGTCGACGTCGTGCCGAGGTGCACCCGCACCGTCACCGGGGACAGCCGCAGCGCCCTGGTCGTCTCCGCAGGGACGACCTGCGTGAAGGGCGCCCAGGTCGGCACCGTCACCGTGGTCGACGGCTCGGCGACCCTGGTCGTCGTCGACAGCACGGTGCTCGGCAACCTGAACGTCCACCGGGGCGCCGCCGTGCTGGCCGAGAACAGCACCTTCTCCGGCAACGCGACGCTCTCCGGCACCACCGGACGGATCGGCCTGGTCGGCAACACCTTCGCCCGGACGCTGGGCCTCACCGGCAACACCGGCAGCGCCCCGCTGCTCTCCGGCAACGCCGTCGACGGCCTGCTGAGCTGCACCGGGAACGACCCCGCCCCCGTGGACGGCGGAGTCGTGAACCACACCGCCCAGGGCGCGACCGGCCAGTGCGCCGGACTGGCGGTCAACGACCGCGGCTAGCCCGTCCGCACCCCGCACCGACCGCCGACCGGACGCACCCGCGCCCGGTCGGCGGCCGCGTTCCGGACCACCGGACCCCTGACACGGCGTCGGACGTGCGCCGGTGGGGTGCCCGACACCCGGTGGCGGCCAGTAGGGTGGACGCCGGGGTAGCGTCCGGCCCGCACCGGGCGGGAACGGGAGAGCCATGGACGAGACCGGTGAACGGCGACCGCCGACGATGGCGGACGTCGCCCAGGTGGCCGGGGTGTCGCACCAGACGGTCTCCCGGGTGCTCAGCGACCACCCGAACGTGCGCGAGGCGACCAGGGAACGGGTGCAGCGCGCCATCGCCGAACTGGGCTACCGGCCGAACTCGGCGGCCCGCACGCTGGTCACCCGGCGCAGCCGGACGATCGGGGTGGTGGCCGCGAACACCACGCTCTTCGGCCCGGCCAGCATCCTGGCGGGCCTGGAACGGGCGGCCCGCCGGGAGGACTACCTGGTGGCGTCGGTGGGCCTGGAGGAGCTGACCGAGCACGCGCTCGGCAAGGCCCTGGAACGGCTGGGCAGTTGGGGAGTGGACGGCGTGGTGGTCATGACGCCGCACCGGCACGCCGTCGCCGCGCTGGCCCGCCTCCCGCAGCCCTTCCCGGTCGTGACGGTGGAGGGCGGCCACGACCTCGACCTGCCGGGCGTGGCCGTGGACCAGGTCGGCGGGGCCCGGGCCGTCACCGAGCACCTGCTGGCACTCGGCCACACCCGGATCTGGCACGTCGCCGGGCCCGGCGAGTGGATCGAGGCCGAGGGACGGATGCAGGGCTGGCGCGCCGCGCTGGAGGCCGCCGGGCTGCCCGTCCCGGCGCAACTGGCGGGCGACTGGAGCCCGGCCTCCGGGTACGCGGCCGGCCGGACGGTGGCGGGGGCCTTCCGCCGCGGCGGACCCGCCCGGCCCACGGCGGTGTTCGCCGCCAACGACCACATGGCGCTGGGCCTGGTGCGCGCCCTGCACGAGGCCGGGGTGCGGATCCCGCAGGACATCGCGGTGGCGGGCTTCGACGACCTCCCGGAGGGCGCCTACCTCACCCCGCCGCTGACCACCGTCCGGCAGGACTTCACCTCCGTCGGCCGGGAGGGGATAGGCATGCTGCTGCGCCTGATCGACGAACCCGCCGCCCGGGTCGCCCACGTGCGCGTCCAGCCGGAGCTGGTGGTCCGGGCCAGCACCGCAGGCGTCCCCCGCCCCGGCGCGGGGCGTGCGGCGGCACTGTTCTCGGACGCGGCGGGGCCGGGGCGGTAGCCCGCGAGCGCCCCTCCCGGGGGGCGTGCGGTGCACCCTGCTGCCGCGGGCCCGGCCGCACGCCTCGGGGCGCCCCCTGTCCGGCAGTTGACCGTGTGCGGGGAGCCCGTACGTCGTGGGCCCCGGGATAGGATCCGGCCCGCGCCCGCCGTGTCGGGCCGCCCCGGACCTCCCCGCCCCGTTCCGCCCCGCGCCCGTGGCACCCGTGCGTCCGTGCGCCGGCGGCTCCGCGGGCCTCGACGACCTTCCACGACGGGAGCACACCCATGGCAGAGGCGATGCCCTTCCTGCTCGAACGCCTGCACGCGGCCGGCCTGACCGACGCCGTCGCGGCCGAACCGGCCACCGGCGGCCTCGCCGCCGTCGCGGGGATCGCGCGGCGGGCCGACGGCACGTCGGTGTTCGTCAAGGCGTTCGAGGAGCCGCCGTCGGAGGACGCCTTCGCGGCGGAGGCCGAGGGGCTCACCGCGTTGCGCGAGGCGGGCGGGGTCGCCACGCCGGAGGTCGTGCTCGCGGACCGCGACCTGCTGGTGCTGTCCGTGCTGCGGCCCCGGCCGGACAGCGCGGCCTTCTGGGAGGAGTTCGCGCACGTGCTGGCCCGGCTGCACACCGGTACGCGGCACGCCCGGTTCGGGTGGCACCGGGACAACTGGCTGGGGCGTCGTCGGCAGGTCAACACCTGGGAGGAGGACGGGTTCGAGTTCTTCGCCCGGCACCGCCTGCTGCGCTGGCTCGACGAGCGCCGCGTCCGGGAGGCGTTCGACGCCGCGGACCGGGCGGCGCTGGAGCGGCTGTGCGACCGGCTGCCCGAGCTGCTGCCGCCGCGGCCCGCCTGCCTGACGCACGGCGACCTGTGGACGCAGAACGTCATGGCCGCCCCGGACGGGCGGCCCGCGCTGATCGACCCGGCCGTGTCGTACACCTGGGCCGAGGTCGACCTGGCCCACCTGTGGACCACGGCGCCGCCGCCCGAGGCGCAGGTGTTCTTCGAGCGCTACGCCGAGCTGACCGGGCTCGACCGGGACTGGCGCACGCGGATGCCGATCCTCCAACTGCGCCAGCACCTGGCGGTGGTCGCCCAGTTCAGCCCGGACTGGGGCGCGGCCGACCTGGTGCGCGCCACGCTGGCCCCGTTCCGGCGGCGGCGCTGAGCCCACCGTGGGCCGTCGGCCGTGGTCCGACGCCTTGACACCCGTTTTGTGAGCGCTAACATTCCTATGCCGGTGCGTTCCTGATCTTCGACGCACCCCCGGTGGCCCCCGGTCCGCACTCTTGAGGGTGAGGCAGTGGACCGGGGCTCACCGCCGACAGAGCCGCTTCCCCCCGCGAGCGTCGGCGGTGTGGTGCGGTTCCGGCTCGGTGGCGTTCCGTCCGCACCTTCCCCCCGGCAACCTCGGGAACGGGTGCCCATCAGCGCCGCCGGGCCGGTTCTGCTTTTCATCTCCCTTGACCTCGGGCCGAGTTGGCCGTCCGGCCGGTCCGGGGCGGCGGGTGTCCGGTGATGTGATCGTTACCTGTCGGCGTCGACGGGAGGCTTGGCGACCCCTGTGGCAGGCCGTATGTTGTCGCAGGCAACAAACCGCGCCGGGGTTGTCTCCCCCGCCCCGTTCCCGCGCCCTTCCCCACCCGTCCGCAGTCATGCACGTCCGGCGCAGGCCGGACACGCCCCGAAAGGACCCTGCACATGCGCAAGGGGCTCCTGTTCGCCACCGCCGCCCTGTCGGCGGCCCTGCTCACCACGGCCACCGCCTGCTCCTCCTCCTCCAACTCCGGCTCCGGCGACGGCGGTTCGGCGGGCGGCAAGAAACCGAAGATCGGCGTGATCCTCCCGGACAGCAAGTCGTCCGTCCGCTGGGAGACCGCCGACCGCACCTACCTCGCGGCCGCCTTCAAGGCCGCCGGCGTGGACTACGACATCCAGAACGCCGAGGGCGACAAGCAGGCGTTCCAGACCATCGCCGACCAGATGATCACCGGCGGCGTGAACGTGCTGGTCATCGTCAACCTGGACAGCGGCACCGGCAAGGCCGTCCTCGACAAGGCCAAGGCCCAGGGCGTGGCCACCATCGACTACGACCGGCTCACCCTCGGCGGCTCCGCGCAGTACTACGTCAGCTTCGACAACACCCAGGTCGGCAAGCTCCAGGGGCAGGGCCTGACGAAGTGCCTGAGCGACATGGGCGCCAAGAACCCCGTCGTCGCCGAGCTCAACGGCTCCCCGACCGACAACAACGCCACCCTGTTCGCCAACGGCTACAACAGCGTGCTCGACCCGCTGTACGCCTCCGGCGAGTACACCAAGGGCCCCAACCAGTCGGTGCCCGACTGGGACAACGCCCAGGCGCAGACCATCTTCGAGCAGATGTACACCAGCCAGCCGAACATCAACGGCGTGCTCGCGGCCAACGACGGCCTGGCCAACTCGGCCATCGCCGTGCTGCGCAAGAACCACCGCAACGGGCAGGTCCCGATCACCGGTCAGGACGCCACCGTCCAGGGCCTGCAGAACATCCTGGCGGGCGACCAGTGCATGACCGTCTACAAGGCGGTGAAGAAGGAGGCCGACGCGGCCGCCGCCCTCGCCGTCGAACTGGCCGGCGGCAAGAAGAGCGCGCCCGCCACCACCGTGCACGACCCCACGGGCAACCGGGACGTCCCGGCGGTGCTGCTGGCCCCCGCGGCCATCTTCAAGGAGAACGTCCAGGACGTCGTCACCGACGGGTACGTCACCAAGGCGGAGCTGTGCACCGGCGAGTACGCGGATCTGTGCACCAAGGCCGGCATCAAGTAGCACCCCGCCGCGCCCGGCCGTCCGCCCCGCGCCCGGCCGCCGCCAGTGGGCCCCGTGCCGCCCCGGGCACGGGGCCCGCCCCCGCCGATCCCCAGGAGCCCCACCCATGACAGAAACGCCCCTCCTCGAACTGCGCGGGATCGACAAGCGATTCGGTCCCGTCCAGGTCCTGCACGACGTCGCGCTCACCGCCCGGGCGGGGGAGGTGACGGCCCTCGTCGGCGACAACGGCGCGGGCAAGTCGACGCTCGTCAAGTGCATCGGCGGCATCCACCCCGTCGACGCGGGCGAGTACCTCTTCGAGGGCCGACCGGTCCAGGTGCACAGCCCGCGCGACGCGGCCGCGCTCGGCGTGGAGATCGTCTACCAGGACCTCGCGCTGTGCGACAACCTCGACATCGTCCAGAACATGTTCCTGGGCCGGGAGAAGCGCCGCGGCCTGGTGCTCGACGACGCCACCATGGAGGAGATGGCCGCCGCCACCCTCAAGAGCCTGTCGGTGCGCACCGTCAAGTCCCTGCGCCAGAAGGTCTCCAGCCTCTCCGGCGGCCAGCGCCAGACCGTCGCCATCGCCAAGGCGGTGCTGTGGAACAGCAAGCTGGTGGTCCTCGACGAGCCCACCGCCGCCCTGGGCGTCGCCCAGACCGCCCAGGTCCTCGAACTCGTGCGCCGGCTGGCCGACAACGGCCTGGCCGTCGTCCTCATCTCGCACAACATGAACGACGTCTTCGCAGTCGCCGACCGGATCGCCGCGCTCCACCTCGGCCGGACGGCCGCCCAGGTCAGGGCCTCCGACGTGACGCACGCCCAGGTCGTCGAGCTGATCACCGCGGGCCGCAGCGGCGACCTCGGCCTGCAGGACACCTCCAAGGGAGCCGCCGCATGACCGCCCTCGCCTCCGAGCAGCCCGAGCAGCCCGGAAAGACCGAACAGCCCGGGAAGAACGGGACGTCGGAGAGGACCGGGGAACCGGAGAAGACCGCCAGGCCGACCGGGCCCGGCCTGGCGGAGCTCGGCCGCGGCTACCTCGACCGGATCCGCGCGGGCGAACTCGGCTCGCTGCCCGCCGTCGCGGGCCTGGTCGTCCTGTGCGTGTTCTTCTCGCTGCTGCGCCCGGTCTTCCTGTCCAACCTGAACTTCGCCAACCTGCTCACCCAGAGCGCGGGCAGCATCGCCATCGCCATGGGCCTGGTCTTCGTCCTGCTGCTGGGCGAGATCGACCTGTCGGCCGGGTACGCCAGCGGCGTCTGCGCCGCCGTCCTGGCCATCCTGCTGACCAACCACGGCTGGCCCTGGTACGGGGCGGTGGCCGCGGCCCTGCTGACCGGCGCGGTCATCGGCCTGCTGCTGGGCACCCTGGTCGCCAAGGTCGGCATCCCGTCCTTCGTGGTGACGCTGGCCGCGTTCCTCGGCTTCCAGGGCGTCGTGCTGATGCTGCTGAAGGAGGGCACGAACGTCTCGATCAAGGACCCGACCGTCCTGGCCATCGCCAACAACAACCTCAGCCCCGTCCTCGGCTGGCTGCTGCTGGCGGGCTGCGCGGTCGGCTACGCCGCCCTGCAGGTGCGCCGCAGCCGCGACCGCAGCCGCCGGGGCCTGGCCGGGACGCCGCCGGTGCTGCTCGCCGTCCGGATCGGCGCCGTCGTGGTGCTCGGCGCCGTCGCCGTCGACCTGCTCAACCAGGAGCGCAGCCGCAACGTCCTGGTCAGCTCGCTCAAGGGCGTGCCCCTGGTGGTGCCGGTGATCGGCGCCCTGCTGCTGCTGGGCACGTTCACCCTGCAGCGCACCAACTTCGGCCTGCACGTGTACGCCGTCGGCGGCAGCCCCGAGGCCGCCCGCCGGGCCGGCATCAACGTGGCGTTCATCCGGATCGCCGCCTTCGTGATCTGCTCCTGCCTGGCCGCCGTCGGCGGCGTCATCGCCGCCTCCCGCGGCAACTCGGTGGACCCCAACACCGGTGGCAGCAACGTCCTGCTGCTGGCCGTCGGCAGCGCCGTCATCGGCGGCACCAGCCTGTTCGGCGGCCGCGGCCGGGTGGTCGACGCGGTGCTCGGCGGCCTGGTCGTCGCGGTGATCCAGAACGGCATGGGTCTGATGGGGTACAGCTCGGGCGTCAAGTACGCTGTCACGGGATCGGTTCTGCTGGTGGCCGCCGGTGTGGACGCCATGTCCCGCCGCCGCACAGCCCAACGATGAGAGCCGCCCCCGATGAGAGCCGGTCCTTCCCAGGAAGAGGTCCGCCAGCACAACCTGGGCGCGCTGCTGCGCCACGTCCACTTCGAGGGGCCCACCTCGCGCACCGTCCTGGCCGCCGAGTTGGGCCTCAACCGCAGCACCATCCTGGGCCTGGTCGGTGACCTGGCGGCCGCGGGCCTGGTCCGCGAGGAGACGCCGCAGGAGACCGGCCGGGCCGGACGGCCCTCACTGGTCGTCAGCCCCGAACCCGCCCGCGCGCACGTCCTCGCGATGGACGTCGGCGTGGAGCGCCTGTCCGCCGCCCTGGTCGGGCTCGGCGGCGCCTTCCTGGACCGCCGCGCGCACCCGTGGCCCGACGGGCACCCGCAGGACCCCGGCCACGTGGCCGACCTCCTCGCGGAGTTCGCCCACCAGATGCTCGCCCGCACCCCCGCGGGCAGCGTCTGCGTCGGCGCGGCCGCGGCGGTCCGCGGCATCGTCCGCCACCCCGACGGCCTGGTCGGCCTCACCCCCAACATGGGCTGGAAGGGCGTGGACCTCGCCGGGGCGCTCGCCGACCGGCTCCGCCCGGACGTCCCGGTCCTGGTCGCCAACGAGGCCAACCTCGGCGCGCTCGCCGAGCACCGCCGCGGCACCGGCCGGGGCAGCCGCAACCTGGTCTACCTGCACGGCGAGATCGGGATCGGCGCCGGGGTGATCGCCGCGGGCGAACTCCTGCGCGGGGAGCGCGGGTACGCCGGGGAGATCGGCCACCTGACCGTCAACCCGCACCAGGGACGGCCCTGCGGCTGCGGGGCCCGCGGCTGCCTGGAGGCCGAGGCGGGCGAACGGGCCCTGCTGGAGGCCGCGGGCCGGGACGGCCGCAGCACCGGCGCCGAGGCCGTGCGGGCCGTGGTCGCCGCCGCCGACCTGGGGGACACCGCCGCACGTGCCGCCCTGCACCGGGTCGGCGACTGGCTCGGCATCGGCATCGCGAGCCTGGCCAACCTCCTCGACCCGGAGCTGGTCGTCCTCGGCGGCACCCTCCGGGACGTCTTCCTCGGCTCCGCCGCCCAGGTGCGCAGCCGGATCAACACCAACGCCCTGGCCGCCGTCCGGGAGGGGCTGCGCCTGCGGGTCAGCGAGCTCGGCGACGACACCGTGCTGATCGGCGCCGCCGAGCTGGCGTTCTCCGAACTGCTCGCCCGGCCGCTGGAGACGCTCGTCCAGCTCTCCGGGCCCGCCCGGCCCGCCCGGTCGGCCGAGGCCGCCGAGCTCTCCGGGCCCGCCGAGCTCTCCGGGGCCGCCGGGGCCGGGCCCTCCGGGCGGTAGGCGCCGCCGGACGCGGCCGGCGCGGCCGGGCGGCCGGCGCGACCGGGCGGTGAGCGCGCCCGGCGCAAGGGTACGGCCGGCCGCCGTCCCCCCGGGCGGGAGGGGACGGCGACCGGCCGTACGACGGGGGGTCAGTGCCGGGCGGTGTTGAAGGTCAGCGCCGGGCTGGCGTTCTTCACCAGGGACGCGGCCTGCTCGGGCCACCAGGCACCGGCGGCCGGGTCGACGACGCCGTACTCGGGGTCGACGGTGCCGCCGGGGATGCCGCGGTTGCACTGGCCGTCGGACTGGCCCACGGTCTTGATCCACAGGAAGGCGTCGGCGAGCGGCACGCCGGTGTTCGCGGTCGGACGGTCGCCGATCCCGCTGCCGGGCGCGTTGCACCAGGTCTGCGGGTCGCCGCTGTACTTGCCGACCGGGGGCTTCCAGTCGCCGCGGCCGTTGCGGCTGGTGTCGACCACGAAGTGGGCGAGCTCACCGGCGGACGGGCTGCCGACGTTCTGCTGGAACCACTGGTCGGTCCAGTGCCAGGTGGACGGGTCCTCCACGTCGACCGCGCCGCCCGGCTGCCCGTCGTTCGGCGCCGCGGGGGAGTAGTACTGGCTCGCGCACCAGTCGGCGTGGCCCCGGGCCCAGTCCGGGCCCTTGGTGGCGAACCACACGCACTGCGAGACCCAGGTGCCGTAGCGGGTGGCCCGGTCGGTGGCGAAGTAGTTGGAGACGTTCAGCGAGAAGCCCTGGGCGCGCTCGACGCCCGCGTCGATCAGGCGCTGCGCCGCGTTGCCGACGCTCTGCCAGTGGCTGTTGCCCGCGTCCAGGTAGACCACGCTGTTCGGCTGCCGCTCCAGCGCGTCGATCGCGTGGTTGAGGTCGGCGAGCCGGCCCGCGGTCTGCTCGCCGGTCGGGTCCGCGCCGGGGGCGCAGTCGGCCGGGAGGTTGGCCAGCCCGTCCGGCTCCAGCACGACCACGGCCTTGCTGGTGCCCAGCCCCCGGGCGAACGCGTCGATCCAGGCCCGGTACTCGGCGTCCGACTGGGCGCCGCCGGCGGAGTACTGGGAGCAGTCCCGCAGCGGGATGTCGTACGCGACCAGCACGGGCACCGCCTTGGCGCGCCCGGCGCGCCGCACCAGGTCGCGGACCTGGGCCTCGACCTCGGCCGGGGTGCCGCCGGTGAACCACGCGGCCTCGGGCCAACTGGCCAGCTTCGCCATGTCCCTGGCGCCGGCGAGGTCGTGGTGCTTCAGGTCGGTGAGCGCCTGGCGGGTCGCGTCGCTGTCGGGGTCGACGTAGAACACGGTGTCCGGGGCGAGCGTGTGGGACGCCGGGGCCGGGTGCGGTGCGGCGGCGGCCGGGACGGCGCCGCCGATCAGCAGCGCCAGGGCGCCCGCCGGGAGGGCGGCGCGGTGCAGGGGAATGCGCACGGTGTTCCTTCGATGGGTGGGTGTCGGGTGGTGGCGGGACCGGGGGAGCGGCTCCCCGGGCCCGCCCGGTGGTGCGGTGGGCGTCCGGCGCGGTGACGGGGCGTCAGTAGCCGTAGATCATCTTGTAGGCGACCTCCGGCAGGAACTGCCCCGCCGAGGAGCCCGCGCCGACGCCGCAGTTGCCGTCGGACTCGCCCGGCTCCTTGATCCACAGCAGCATCTCGGCGCCGCCGCCGGTCCGGGTGGGCGTGCCGATCCGGCGCCCGGCCGGGTTGCACCACTGGCCGTTGGAACCGTTGCCGTTGCGGCTGGTGTCGATCACGTACGGCTTGGTGTAGCCGTACGCGGCGAGCGCGCTGTTGACGGCGTTGCCGTAGGCGGTGTTCTGGCTGGTGGTGAAGTAGTTGGAGACGTTCAGCGAGAAGCCGTGGGCCCCGCTGACCCCGGCGGCGGCGAGGTGCTGCGCCATGGTGGCGGCGCTGATCCAGCCGGGGTTGCCGGCGTCGAGGTAGACCCAGGTGTTGGGGGCCTTGGCGTTGAACTGCGCGATGGCGTTCTTCAGCATGGCGTTGCGGTCGGAGACCTGGGCGGGCGTCAGGCAGCTCTGGTCGCCGAGCGCGTCGGGCTCGAGGACGACCACCGCCGGGCGGTTGCCGATGCCGCTGGCGAAGGCGGCGATCCAGGTGTCGTACGCGGCGCGGCTGCCCGCGCCGCCGCCGGACTGGCCGCCGCAGACGTCCCGGTTGGGGATGTTGTAGGCGACCAGGACGGGCAGCTTGTCGTAGGCGTCGGCGCGGCCGACGTACGCGCCGGTGGCCGCCCCGATGTCGCCGCTCCAGTTGCCGAACCAGCGCGCCGCGGGGGTGTTGGCGATGTTGGCGCGGATCGCGGCGGCGCGGCCGTCGCCGGGGTTGGCGTTGGCCCAGCGCAGCGCGGAGTTGTCCGGGTCGACGTAGAAACCGCTGGTCATGGTGGTGGGGTCGGCCGCGTAGGCCGGGCCGGCGTCGGTCAGGGCGAGGCCGGCGGCGAGCAGGCCGGCCAGGACTGCGGCTGCCGCTCGGGTGGGCTTGCGCACGGTTCTTCCTCCGATGGGTGGGGCGGGGAAGTGGAAGCGCTTCCAGTTTTTCGCGAATCACATCGCGTGAGGGGATGATTGGGCGCGGAGGGGAGCCGTGTCAATACTTCCTGCACCAGCTCCGTCGGGCCGCCGTGCTTCGACCCCTGTCGGGACTTGATGGTCGGGGTACGCTGGAAGCGCTACCAGTTTCCCTCGCCCAGCCGGACCGGGTGCCGCTCCCCGTCGGCTCCGTGGCCGGTGAACGCCGTGGAATCATGACCCCTGTCCGACGCCCGCAGCCCGAGGAGCAGCCGTTTCCATGGAGTCGTCACCCAAGCGCATGCCCACTCTCGACGAGGTGGCCCAGCGCGCCGGCGTCTCGCGCACGGCGGCCTCCCGGGTGATCAACAACGCCCCGCACGTCAGCCGCGCCAAGCGGGAGGCGGTCGAACGCGCGGTGCGCGAACTCGGCTTCGTCCCCAACCCGACCGCACAGGCCCTGGCCAGCCGCCGGGTCGGCGCGGTGGTGCTGGCGGTCTCCAGCGACGAGCCGGGCCTGTTCGCGGACCCCTTCTTCGCCGAGGTCATCGTCGGCGTGAGCGCCGCGCTGGAGCAGACCGACCTGGAGCTGGTCCTGCTGCTGGCCAACACCCCGCGCGGGCGCGACCGCCTGGAGCGGCTGCTGCGCTCGCGCCGCGCCGACGGCGTGATGCTGATGGCGCTGCGCGGCGACGACCCGCTCGGCCGGCTCGCCGAGCAGACCGACCTCCCGGTGGTGTTCGGCGGCCTGCCGCTCACCGGCGAGCCGCGCTGGTACGTGGACGCCGACAACCGGGGCGGCGCCCGGCTGGCGGCCGAGCACTTCGTGCGGACCGGGCGCCGACGGCCCGTCATGATCACCGGCCAGCTGGACACCCAGGTCGCCGCCGCCCGCGAACAGGGCTTCACCGAAGGGCTGGCCCTGGCCGGGATCCCGCTGCTCGGCGTCGAGGCCGGTGACTTCACCGAGGACGGCGGGGCCGCGGCGATGGAGCGGCTGCTCGCGGCCCACCCCGCGCCGGACGCGCTGTTCACCGCCTCCGACGCGATGGCGATCGGCGCGCTGCGCACGCTGCGTGCGCACGGGCTGCGGGTGCCCGAGGACGTCGCGGTGATCGGCTTCAACGACCTGGCCAGCGCCCGGCACACCGCCCCGCCGCTCACCACCGTGCACCAGCCGGTGCGGTCGCTGGGGCGCGAGATGGCCAGGATGCTGGTGGGCGCCATCGAGGGGGACGACCCCAGCCCGCTGATCCTGCCGACCCGGCTGACCGTGCGCGAGTCCGCCCCGGACGTGCCGACGGGAGCCTGACCCGCCCGGAGTTCCGGCCCGGCCCCCGCCCGCCCGCGCGGCGGGAGCCGGGCCGTCGGCGTTGCCGCCCTGCCGCCCGTCCTGCCGCCCGCCGGGCAGCCCGCTCTGCCGCCCGTTCCGTCGCCCGCCGGGCTGCTTCGGTCACGACTGGAAGCGCTTCCAGTTTCATTTGTGATACGGGCTGTTCAAATCCTTGACACATACGCCTGACGAGCCAGAAACTTCCGGCAACGCCGCTGGAAGCGCTTCCGGCTCCCGGCTGGCCCCCTGATCTTCCTTATCTTCTTGCCCGCCCGCCGCACCGTTCAGACGTCGCGGCGGGTCTCCGTTCCGAATGTATGGGAGCGCTCCCACAATGACCGAGGTCCAGGACCGCAAGGCCGCCGAGGCCCATACCGACGACGTCCTCCGCTTCCCGCCCGACTTCCTCTGGGGCACCGCCACCTCGGCGTACCAGATCGAGGGCGCGGTCGCCGAGGACGGCCGGACCCCGTCGATCTGGGACACCTTCAGCCACACGCCGGGAAAGGTCAACCGCGGCGACACCGGCGACCTGGCGGTCGACCACTACCACCGCTGGCGCGAGGACGTCGCGCTGATGAAGGACCTCGGGCTGACCGCGTACCGCTTCTCGGTGGCCTGGCCCCGGGTGCAGCCGACCGGCCGCGGCCCGGCCGTCGAGCGCGGGCTCGACTTCTACCGCGCCCTGGTCGACGAGCTGCTGGCGGCCGGCATCACCCCGCTGGTCACGCTCTACCACTGGGACCTGCCGCAGCACCTGGAGGACGCCGGCGGCTGGACGGTCCGGGAGACCGCGGAGCGCTTCGGCGAGTACACCTCCCTGGTGGCCGGGGCCCTCGGCGACCGGGTGCGGCACTGGACCACGCTGAACGAGCCCTGGTGCTCGGCCTTCCTCGGCTACGGCTCCGGCGTGCACGCCCCGGGCCGCACCGACCCGGCCGAGGCGCTCAAGGCCGCCCACCACCTGAACCTGGCGCACGGCCGCGGCGTGGCCGCGCTGCGCGCCGCGCTGCCGGCCACCGCCCAGCTGTCCGTCTCGCTCAACCTGCACCAGGTGCGGCCGCTCACCGAGAGCCCGGAGGACCAGGAGGCGGTGCGCCGGATAGACGCGGTCGGCAACCGGATCTTCCTGAGCCCGGTGCTGCGCGGCCGCTACGACGCGGACCTGCAGCAGGACACCGCGCACCTGGTCGACTGGGAGAAGCTGGTGCACCCCGGCGACCTGGCGGCGATCGGCGCGCCGATCGACCAGCTCGGCCTGAACTACTACTCCCCGGCGGTGGTCTCCGGCAGCGGCGCCTCCCGCGACACCTGCCACGGCAGCAGCGACCACTCGCCGTGGCCCGGCTCGGAGCACGTGGCCTTCCACCAGCCACCCGGCGAGCTGACCGCGATGAACTGGAGCATCGACCCGACCGGCCTGCGCGACCTGGTCGACCGGATCCACCTGGAGCGCCCCGACCTGCCCGTGATCGTCACCGAGAACGGGATGGCCTGCGAGGACTACGTCACCCCCGAGGGCGTGGTGAACGACCAGGACCGGATCGCCTTCGTCCACCAGCACCTGACCGCGGTGCACCAGGCGATCGAGGCGGGCGTGCCGGTGGCGGGCTACTTCCTGTGGTCGCTGCTGGACAACTTCGAGTGGGCGTACGGCTACGCCAAGCGCTTCGGCATGGTGCACGTCGACTTCCCCACCCAGCGGCGCACCCCGAAGAACAGCGCGCACTGGTACGGCCGGGCCTGCCGCACCGGCACCGTCCCGCGCTCGCTGTCCTGACCGTGCCCCGCCCCACCGGACCCGCGGCCGCCCGGCCGCACCGCCCACCCACGCGCCAGTGGCGCCCGAGGACCCCGAAGGGAGCATCGGCATGCGGACGCTACTGCGCCGCCTCGGCTTCTACCTGCTGGCCGGCTTCGCCGCGGTGACCCTGAACTTCTTCCTGGCCCGGCTGCTGCCCGGCAGCGCCCTGCAGAACGCGCTGGCCAAACTGCGCGGCGCCAACCTCGACCCGGACGCGATCCGGGCGCTGGAGGCGCAGTACGGCACCGGCGGCGACCACAGCCTGCTGAGCCAGTACCTGACCTACCTGTCCAGCCTGCTCCACGGCGACCTGGGCCTGTCCACCTCGCAGTCCGCGCCGGTGTCCTCGATCCTGGGCGACACCCTGCCGTGGACGCTGGGCCTGGTCGGCACGGCGACCGCGCTGGCCTTCGTGATCGGCACGCTGGCCGGGATCGTCGTCGGCTGGAAGCGCAACGGGCTGCTGGACGGCCTGCTGCCCGCCGTCACCTTCTTCCAGTCCGTGCCGTACTTCATCCTGGCCTTCCTGGTGATGATGACCCTCGGCTACTTCGGCGGCTTCTTCCCCTACCAGAACGGCTACGACATCGGCCGGCACGCCCACCTGACGCCGGGCTGGAACGGACCGTTCGTCACCAGCGTGATCGAGCACGGCACGCTGCCGGCGCTGACCGTGGTGCTGGCCTCGCTGGCCGGCTGGGTGATCGGCATGCGCAACATGATGATCACCACGATGGACGAGGACTACGTCCTGGTCGCCGCCGCGAAGGGGCTCCCGCAGTGGCGGGTGGCCGCGGTGGCGGCGCGCAACGCGATCCTGCCGACCATCTCCAACTTCGCCCTGTCGATCAGCCTGGTGGTCACCGGCTCGCTGGTCACCGAGATCGTCTTCACCTACCCCGGCGTCGGCTGGCAGATCTACCAGGCCATCCTCACCGGCGACTACCCGCTCCTCCAGGGCATCCTGCTGGTCGTCGTCTTCACCGTGCTGGCCGTGAACCTGGTCGCGGACCTCGCCTACGTCGCCCTCGACCCCCGTGCCCGCAAGGAGGCCTGAGCGATGCGTGCGCTCCGCTCCCCGAAAGTGCTCGCCGGCTCGGTCCTGCTGCTGCTGCTCCTGCTGCTGGCCGTGGTCGGACCGCTGATCGCGCCGCACTCCGCCGACTGGCAGGCCGACCGCACCAGCGGTCTGCCGCTCGCCCCCTCGGGCCGGTTCTGGCTCGGCACCGACCAGCAGCAGCACGACCTGTTCTCGCGGCTGCTGAGCGGCGGCCGGGACACCCTGCTGATCTCCTTCCTCGCGGGCATGTTCGCCTGCCTGCTGTCCGTCGTGGTCGGCGTCACCGCCGGCTTCGTCGGCGGCCTGGTGGACGACCTGCTCTCGGCGCTGGCCAACATCTTCCTGGCACTGCCCGGCCTGCTGATCCTGATGGTGATCATGAAGCCGCTACCGCCCTCGGAGACCAGCAACCCGCTGCTGATCGGCTCGGTGATCGCCCTCACCGCCTGGGCCTGGGGCGCACGCGTGCTCCGGGCGCAGACCCTGGCGCTGCGCGCGGCCGACTACGTCGAGGCGGCCCGGGTGATCGGCGAACGCACCTGGCGGATCATCCTGTTCGAGGTGGTGCCGAACCTGCTGCCGATCCTGGCGTCCGCCTTCATCTTCACCGTCATCTACGGCATCGGCACCTACACCGCACTGGCCTGGCTCGGCGTCATCAGCCCCGCCTCGGTGACCTGGGGCACCGTGCTCAACGAGGCCCAGTCCTCGGGCGCCGCCGTCAACGGCTACTGGTGGTGGTACCTGCCGCCCGCGCTGGCCGTCGCGCTGGTCGGGATCGCCCTGGCCCTGGTCAACTTCGGGATCGACGAGGTGATCAACCCCAGGCTGACCTCGGCCCGCACCGGCCGGGCCCGCGGGGTGGTCTTCCGCCTCGGCCTCACCCCCGTGCTGAAGACCGCGGCACCGGAGCCCGCGGCCGCGCCGTCGAACCCCGTCCCGCTGAAGGAGGCGCAGCCGTGACCGGCGAGCCCGTCCTCGAAGTCCGCGACCTGTGCGTCGACTACGGCGTCGGCAAGGGCGGCGTGCGCGCCGTCACCGACGCCACCCTGACCCTGCGCCGCGGCGAAGTCCTCGGCCTGGCGGGCGAGTCCGGCTCCGGGAAGTCCACCCTGGCGTACGCCGTCACCAGGCTGCTGCGCGCCCCCGGCGTGATCACCGGCGGCGAGGTGCGCTTCCACGGCCCCGACGGCGTCCTCGACCTGCTGGAGGCCGACGCCGCCACGCTGCGCCGGATCCGCTGGGACCAGATCTCGGTGGTGTTCCAGAGCGCGATGCACGCGCTCAACCCGGTCGCCCGGATCGACGCCCAGCTCACCGACGCGCTCCGCGCCCACCGGGCCCAGCTGGGCCCCGCCGAACGGCGGGAGCGGGCCGTCGAACTGCTCCGCCTGGTCGGCATCGGCGAGGAGCGGCTGCGCAGCTACCCGCACGAACTGTCCGGCGGCATGCGCCAGCGCGTGATGATCGCGATGGCGCTGGCGCTGGAGCCCCGGGTCGTCATCATGGACGAACCGACCACCGCCCTGGACGTGGTGACCCAGCGGGAGATCCTGGACGAGCTGATGCAGCTCAAGGACCGCCTGGGCTTCGCGATCGTGTTCATCACCCACGACCTGTCGCTGCTGATCGAACTCGCCGACACCATCGCCATCATGTACGCCGGGCGGATCGTCGAACTCGCCGACGCCCAGCGGCTGTTCCACAGCCCGCGGCACCCGTACACGCTGGGGCTGCTGAACTCCTTCCCGGCGCTGCACGGCGAACGGGTGCGGATGGAGGGCATCCCGGGCGCCCCGCCCGCGCTCACCGCGCTGCCCGCCGGCTGCGCCTTCCACCCGCGCTGCCCGTTCGCGCTGGAGCGCTGCGCGCACGACGTCCCCCGGCTCACCGAACCCGCCGAACCCGACGGCGCACCCGCGGACCGCTCGGCCGCCTGCTGGCTGCACACCGGCGGCGAGCAGGTGCCGGAGCCGCTCGCCCGAGTCCTTGGGAGCACCCTGTGACCAGCACCGACACCGCCCGGGTGGTGCACGGCCCGAAGCGACCGGGCACCCCCGCCCTGGAGGCCCGCGGCCTCACCAAGCACTTCCCGGTCCACGGGGGACTGCGGCGCGGCCGGGTCGTGCGCGCCGTCGAGGACGTCTCGCTGGCCCTGCCGGAGGGCACGGTCACCGCCGTGGTCGGCGAGTCCGGCTCCGGCAAGTCCACCCTGTCGCGGCTGCTGACCCGCCTCATCGCCCCGACCGCGGGCGAACTGCTGCTGGACGGCGAGCCGGTCGGCGACTCGGCGCGGGCCCGGCGCGGCTACGCCGGCCAGGTCCACCTGGTGCTGCAGGACCCGTTCTCCTCGCTGAACGCCGTGCACAGCATCCGCTACCACCTGCAGCGCCCGCTCAAGCTGCACCACGGCCTGCGCGGGTCCGAACTCGACGCCCGCGCGGCGGAGTTGCTCGAACGCGTCAGCCTCACCCCGGCCGAACGCTACCTCGACAAGTTCCCGCACGAGCTGTCCGGCGGCCAGCGCCAGCGGGTCGCCATCGCCCGCGGCCTCGCCGTCCAGCCCCGGGTGCTGCTCGCCGACGAGCCGGTCTCCATGCTCGACGTCTCGATCCGCCTCGGCGTGCTCAACCTGCTCGACGAGTTGCGCGAGCGCGAACGGCTCGCCATCCTGTACGTCACCCACGACATCGCCTCGGCCCGCTACCTCGCCGACACCGTCGTGGTGATGTACGCCGGGCAGATCGTCGAGTCCGGCCCGGCCGTCCAGGTCACCGACGAGCCGGCGCACCCCTACACCCGGCTGCTGCTGAGCGCCGCCCCCGACCCGCAGCGCCGCGAACCGGTGCTGCTGCGCGGGCGCGGCGCGCCGCCCAGCCTGATCGACCCGCCGAGCGGCTGCCGCTTCCACCCGCGCTGCCCGCTCGCGATGCCGGTGTGCGCCGAGACCGCGCCGCCGGTGCGACCCGCGGCAGGCGACCAGGTCGCCGCCTGCTGGCTGCTCGACCCCGAGCGGGCACCCGGCACCACGCCCGCCTGAGCGACCGTCACCGCACCACCCGGAACCCACCCGAGAACCCCACCCCAGGAGCTCCCACTCATGCGCCGTTCCACCGCTCTCAGAGCCCTCGCCCTGGTCGCCGCCGTCGGCCTCGGCGCGACCGCCTGCACCGACTCCGGCGACTCGAAGTCCACCGACGCCGGCGCCGACCGGACCCTGGTGGTCGAGTCGGCCCCGATGCCGTCGTTCACCGAGAACTACAACCCCTTCGACGGGAACTCCTTCCTCTCGGCCCAGAACGCCCGCTCGCTGATCTTCGAGCCGCTCTTCCAGTTCAACACCCTCAAGGCCGACCAGCCGCCGATCCCGTGGCTCGCCAAGTCCTACGAGTGGTCGAACGACAACCGGACGCTCACCCTGGCCCTGCAGTCCGGCATCAACTTCAGCGACGGCAAGCCCTTCACCTCCGCGGACGTCAAGTTCACCTTCGAGATGCTGAAGGCCAACCCGGCCACCAACACCGGCGGCGCGCCGCTGCCGAGCAGCATCACCACCCCCGACGCCACCACCGTCGTGCTGACCTTCGACGGCCCGCAGAAGGCGAACTTCATCGGCATCGGCAACCAGCTGATCGTGCCCGAGCACGTCTGGTCCACCATCAGCAGCCCGGGCAACGCGGTCATCAAGGCCGACCAGGCGATCGGCACCGGCCCGTACCTGGTGGACAAGTTCACCGCGCAGAACATCACCTTCAAGGTCAACCCGGCCTTCCGCGAGAAGCCGAAGGTGCAGCACATCTCCTTCCCCGCCTACGCGACCAACGACGCCGCCACCCTGGCGCTCAACAACGGCGAGATCGACCTCACCGGCAACAACATCAACAACGTCCAGAACACCTTCGTCGGCAAGGACCCGGAACACCACCACCTGTTCCAGAGCACCGCGCCGTACTTCCCGGCGTCCAACACGGTCTCCTTGATGCTCAACAACAAGAGCACCACCTCCCCCGCGCTCGCCGACCCCGCGGTCCGCAAGGCGATCAGCGCCGGCCTCAACCGCCGCGCCTACGCGGGCCAGTGCGAGACCGACTACGCCCGTCCCGCCACCTCCTCCGGCGGCCTGCTGCTGCCGGTCGACCAGGCGATGCTGAACCCGGCGCTGGCCGACGACCTCAAGCCGGAGGCCGACGCGGCCAAGGTCGACTCGCTGCTCGGCGGGGCGGGCTGGACCAAGGACGGCAGCGGCAAGTGGACCCGCGACGGCAAGACCATCAAGTTCACCATCATCGACCCGAACTCGTTCTCCGACTACTGGTGCACCGCGCAGGCGATGGCCAAGGACCTGAACGCGCTCGGCTTCGACGTCAGCACGAACGGCGCCTTCGACTTCAACAGCTGGAACACCGCCATCACCACCGGCAACTACGAGGCGGCCATCCACTGGGGCCAGGGCGGCACCCCGTTCCAGCGCCTGCAGTACGTCCTCGACCCGAGCATGGGCGCCGAGACCGGCCAGGTCGCGGCCGGTGACTTCAGCAAGTACGACTCCCCGAAGGTCCGCGACGCCGTCAAGGCGTTCCAGAACGCGGGCGACGCCGAGGCCGAGAAGGCCGCGCTGAACACCCTCCAGCAGATCATGTCGGACGACGTCCCCGCCGTCCCGGTGTTCTACGGCGCGGCCTGGTACGAGTACAACGACACCGACTTCGTCGGCTGGCCGAACGAGAAGGACCCCTACGTCAACCCGGGCCCGAACTCCCAGGCGTACGAGTACATCATCCTGCACCTCAGCCCGCGCGGCTGATCCCGCGACGACTGCGCCCCGCCGAGCAGCTGCTCGGCGGGGCGCAACGCGTGGGGGAGGGGTCAGTGCTGCAGGGTCAGCACGCCCGGGCGCCACGGGAGCTGGTCGTAGGTGCCGGTCGCGGTCGGCGACTTGCCCTGGTAGAGCAGCTGCAGGTTGCAGGGGTCGATGGTCATGGTCTGGTCGGGGTTGTTGCGCACCAGGTCGCCGTGGCTGATGTCGTTGGTCCAGCCCGCGCCGCTGTTGGCCTTGCCCGCGAACGGGTTGGACTCGGTGGCGGCCTGCGGGGTCCACGTACCGTTCAGGCTGGTGGCGGTGAAGGAGCGGAAGTAGCGCTGCTCGGTGGCGCCCCGGGCCTCGACGATCATCAGGTACTGGTTCTGGCCCTTGACCTTGTAGACCTGCGGGGCCTCGAACAGGTTCTTCGCGGTGTCGGTCATCACCGTGGTGTACGAGGAGCCGAAGCTGCCCGGGAAGTTGCCGATCGGCATGCTCGCCCGGTAGATGCTGCCGTTGTCACCCGCGAAGAACAGGTACATGTTCTGGTCGTCGGCGATCAGCGTCTGGTCGATCGGCCCGGTGCCGGAGTTCGGGATGCTGCCGGTGAACAGCGGCTGCGGCGCGGACCAGCCGTTCGGGTTGGTCGGGTCGCTGGAGGTGCGGTAGATGAACGGCCACGCGCCCCACTGGTAGGCCAGGATCCAGATGTTCTTCGGCGCGAAGTAGAACAGGGTCGGCGCCACCGCGGACTGGCTCATCCCGGTCTGGGCGGCCGAGGCCATGTCGGACCAGTTGGTGAACGGCGCGAACGCCATCGAGCCGTACGTGGACCCGTTCACGTTCGAGGCGTACACCAGGTGCTTGCCGTTGTAGACGACGTTGGTGAAGTCCTTGACCGCGGCCCAGCCGTTGGCGGGCTGCGCCAGCGCGCCGGTCGAGGACCAGCGGTAGGTGGACGGGAGCGGGCAGGTGGTGCCGCCGGAGGACGGCGGGGGCGTGGTCGGGGTGCCCGCGGTCAGGCCGGTCCACTGCTGGTTGGTGCGGCCGTTGCAGTTCCACAGCTCCACGGCGGTGCCGTTGGCGGTGGCGCCGCCGGTGACGTCCAGGCACAGGCCGGACTCGACGCCGGTGATGCTGCCGTCGGCGTTCAGCTGCCACTTCTGGTTCGCGCCGCCGCTGCAGGCCCAGATCTGCACCCGGGTGCCCGCGGCGGTGGCGTGGTTGGGGACGTCCAGGCACTTGTTGCCGTAGACGGTCAGCTCGTTGGCGGACGTCAGCGTCCACTGCTGGTTGGTGCCGTTCCAGCAGTCGTAGATCTGCAGCAGCGCACCGTCGGTCTGGCTGCCGCCCGCCACGTCGAGGCAGCGGCCGGAGGCGACGCTCTTCAGGGCGCCGGTGCTCGCGGCCTGGGCGGCGGGGCCGGTGACGAGCATCGCCGCCAGGGCCGCCACGGTCGCGACCATCGCGGTGAGCAGCACGGACAGTCGCCGGCGGCTCGGATTTCGGCTGTGCACGGAATCTCCTCTGGGTGGGGAGGGGGATGGGACGCGGCCCGGCTGTGAGCGCTCACATCTCGTTCGCGGCAGCTCACGGCCGGGCCGTCGGAAGGAGCCGCGCCCGGTCCGGGGACCGGAGGCGGGCGCGGCTCGGCTCAGGGGCCGGGCCCGGAGGCCCGGTTCAGCGGTTCAGCGGTTCGGGGTGGTTCGGCCGGGCGCGCCGGCCCGGCTCACTTGAAGGCCCAGTGCTGGTTGGCACCGCCGTTGGAGTCCCAGATCTGGACGGGCGCGCCGTTGCCGGTCTGGCCGCCGGGGATCTCCAGCGCCTTGCCGCTGGCCACGTTGACCAGGGTGTAGGAGCCGTCGCCGTTCTTGTTGGCCCGCCAGTGCTGGTTGGCGCCGCCGTTGGCGTCCCAGACCTGCACCCGCGTCCCGTTGGCGGTCTGGCCGCCGGGCTCGTCCAGCACCCGGCCGCTGGCGGTGTTGGTCAGGGTGTAGCTGCCGTCGCTGTTCTGGGTGGCCCGCCAGTGCTGGTTGGCGGCGGTGCCGTTGGCGTCCCAGACCTGGAGCTGGGTGCCGTTGCCGTTCTGTCCGGAGGGCTCGTCCAGGACGCGCCCGGCCGCCACGTCGGTGAGCGTGTAGACGGTGCCGGAGACGATGCCGCCGCTGGGGGTGCCGCCGCCGGTGCTGCCGTTCAGCGTGTTGAGCACCGAGCCGTAGGCGGCCTTCGGGTTGCCGTTGTTGTCGAACAGCAGCGCGTTCTCGCCGGTGCGCCAGGAGTCGCTGTCGCGGATGCCCCAGACCGTGATGCCGGTGCAGCGGGGGGTGTCCAGGCAGGCCTGGACGGTGTTGGCGTACGCGCTGGCGGACGCCTGGGCGATGTCGAGCTCGGTGAGCTGGACGTCGACGCCGAGCGCGGCGAAGTTGGCCAGCGTGGTGCGGAAGCTCGCGGGGGCGCCGCCGCTGCCGAAGTGGCTCTGGAAGCCGACGCAGTCGATCGGCACGCCGCGGGCCTTGAAGTCCTTCACCATGTTGTAGACGCCCTGCGTCTTGGGGGAGGACCAGTCCTCGATGCTGTAGTCGTTGTAGCAGAGCTTGGCCGCGGGGTCGACGTTCCGCGCGGTGCGGAACGCCTCCTCGATGAAGCCGTTGCCCAGCACGTTCTGGAACACCGAACTGCGGTGCTGGCCGGTGCCGTTGTCGGCGAAGGCCTCGTTCACCACGTCCCAGGCGTAGATCTTGCCCTTGTAGTGGGACATCTCCTGGGTGATGTGGTTGTTCATCACGCTGCGCAGCGTGGTGGCGTCGCCGATCGAGCTGACCCAGCCGGGCAGCTGGCTGTGCCAGACCAGGGTGTGGCCGCGCATCCGCTGGCCGTGCGCGGTGGCGTGGTTGACGATCGAGTCGCCGGGGCCGAAGTTGAACGAGCCCCGGGACGGTTCGACCGTGTCCCACTTCATCTCGTTCTCCGGGGTGATCATGTTGAATTCCCGGTCGAGGATGGTGCTGTAGGTCGAGTCGCCGAGGCGGCCCGAGGCGACCGCGGTGCCGAAGTAGCGGCCGCTGCCGGACGCCGCCGCGCCGAGCGTGCTCGCGGCGGCCTGGGCGGTGGGCCCGGCGGTGAGGACGACGACCAGGCCGACCGCGGTGCAGGCGGCGGGGGTCAGGAGCGTGCGGAGACGGTTCTTCCCGTTGAGCCGTGGCATGACGGATCGTTCTCCTTGGGTGGGGGAGGAGAGTGCGCGCCGGGAGGCGTGGGGCCTCGCCCGGCGGTCCTGCGGCGTGTGCCCCGCCGGGGCGTTCCCGCCCGGCGGGGCACACGTGGGGCCTGGGGCGGGAGAGGCGGGTCGAGGGGAAGGGTGGGCGCCGGACCCTCGATCATGCTGTTAGCGCTAACAATTCCGGTGTCAGGGGAAACGGGCCTCTCCGGGTTCGCCCCGGTGAAATGTGGACCCAGGCGTGACGGCTTGTCAATACTCGGCACGGCAGCCGGGCGGAACCGGCGGCTCCGCCCCTGGTGGGGCGGCCCGTCCCGCGATGCGCCCGGCCTGCAACTTTCATCCCGGGCGGCCGGGGCCGAGCGGCGGAACCCCAGGTGGCGGGGGTGCCGTCGACCGGTCGGCCCCGCCGCGGGGTCGACCGGTCGGCGACAGCGGGCGTCCGCTGCGGGTAACATCCGTGTTTCATCCGTGGTGGCGCCGGAACCTCCTCGTGCCGTTGGCACTCCCGACGGAGAGGCTCCATGTCCCGAACCCGCTCGTTCGCGTCCAGGCTGATCGGCGTCGTCGCCGTGCTCGCCCTGGCGTGCGGCCTGAGCCTGCAGACGGCCCCCCGGGCCGCCGCGGCCTCGCTGACCCAGATCACCAACTTCGGCACCAACCCCACCGGCCTGCTCATGCACCTGTACGTGCCGGCCTCGGTCAAGCCCAACCCGCCGATCCTGCTGGCCCTGCACGGCTGTCAGGGCAACGGCCCCTACATGTACTCCAGCACCGACTTCGGCGCGCTGGCCGACCAGTACGGCTTCCTGGTCATCTACCCGTCGACCAATCCGAACGGCAGCTGCTGGGACGTCTCCTCCGCCCAGGCGCTGACCCGCGGCGGCGGCAGCGACCCGGTCGGGCTGATGTCGATGATCACCTACACCGAGCAGCACTACGGCGGCAACGCCAACGCCGTGTACGTCACCGGCGAGTCCTCCGGCGGCATGATGACCAACGTGATGCTCGCCGACTACCCGGACGTCTTCAAGGCCGGCGCCGCGTTCATGGGCGTCCCCTACCACTGCTTCTACACCGGCACGGTGCGCGGCTGGAACAGCGCCTGCGCGCAGGGACAGGTGTCGATGACCCCGCAGCAGTGGGGCGGCCTGGTCCGGGGCGCCTACCCCGGCTACACCGGCCCGCGTCCGCGGGTGCAGCTGTGGCACGGCACCGCCGACACCATCCTGAACTACAACAACCTCGGCGAGGAGGTCAAGCAGTGGACCGACGTCCTCGGCACCGGCCAGACGCCGTCGTCCACCGACACCCCCGCCTCCGGCTGGACCCGCACCCGCTACAACAACGGCGCGGGCACCCAGGTCGAGGCGTACAGCATCTCCGGCGCCGGACACCAACTGCCGGTCCAGGGCGCCGGGATGGCCGCCAACGCGGTCCACTTCATGGGCCTCGACGCGGCCCCGTCCGGCGGCGGCACCACCGGCGCGCTGCGCGCGGTCGGCGCGGGCAAGTGCCTGACCGACCCGAGCACCGCGGCGGGCGCCCAGCAGCAGATCGCCACCTGCAACGGCGCCGCGAACCAGACCTGGACCCGCACCGCCTCGAACCAGCTGACCGTGACCGTCGGCGGCACCACCCTGTGCCTGGACGCCGAGGCCAAGGGCACCACCAACGGCACCAAGGCGATCGTCTGGTCCTGCAACGGCCAGCCCAACCAGCAGTGGCAGGTCAACTCCAACGGCACCGTCACCGGCGTCCAGTCGGGACTCTGCCTGGACGTGGCCGGGCTGGGCACCGCCGACGGCACGCCCGTCCAGCTGTGGAGCTGCAGCGGCGGCAGCAACCAGCAGTGGAAGCTGGGCTGACGCCCGGAAGCCCTCCGGCCCCGGCGCCCGGAAGCCTTCCGGCCCCGGTGCCCTGAAGCTTTCAGGCCCTGGTGCCCGGAAGCCTTCCGGCCCCGGCGGTCCGGCGGTCCGGCCGCCGACCCGCGCGGGTCGGCGGCCGGACCGGTGCTCAGGAGCAGTCGGCGCCGTTCAGGGTGAACCGGGCCGGGGCCGGGTTGCTGCCCGAGTACGTCGCCTGGAAGCCGAAGCTCGCGCTCGCGCCGGGCGCCAGGGTGCCGTTCCACCCGGCGTCCCGCACGGTCACGGTGCTGCCGACCTGGGAGACCGTCGCGTTCCACGCGTTGGTGATCCGCTGGTTGCCGTCGTAGTTCCAGCCGAGCGTCCAGCCGGAGACGGTCGAGGTGCCGGTGTTCTTCACCGTCACCGTCGCGGTGAACCCGTTGCCCCAGGAGCTGTCCACCTTGTACGCCACCGTGCAGGACGCCGCGGGCGGGGCGGTGTCGTCGTCCGCCTCGGTGGCCGTGAAGGTCGCCGACTGGACGCCCGGGCCGCTGACGGTGAAGACCGCGCTGCCCGCCGCGGTGTCCGCGTCCTGCGCCGCCGACAACTGAACCTGCTGCGCGGTGGCCCAGTTGGCGGGGGTGAAGAGCAGCGAGGAGGTGGTGGCCGACAGGTCGGTGTCGCCCGAGGTGCGGGCGACCGTCACGGTCACGTTCTGGGCGGGCGCGGCCGAGAGCCTGACCGCGACCGACGCCGAGCCGCCCTCGGGGACGGTCACCGCCGCCGGGGTCACCTGCACGGCGGGCGTCGCCGGGGCCGGGCGCCGCTCGGCGGCGAACGAGGCCAGCCAGGCCAGCGAGGCGTTCCAGTTGATCGCCACCTCGTTGGTCGAGTACGAGCCGATGTCGTCGACGTAGCAGGCCGCCGGGGCGCAGCCGGTCAGCTGGGCCTCGGCGACCGGGTCCTGCAGGCCGGAGTTGGGGCCGCCCGCGAAGGAGCCGGCCGGCGGGTGCGGGAGCGAGGCGTCGTTCTGGTGCGCCCAGAAGCGGTGGTGCTCGTTCTCCGAGGCGCGCTCGCCGTAGCCGCTCACGTAGGAGCGGTCCAGGGCGTTGCGGCCCAGCAGGTAGTCCATCGTCTCCAGCGCGCCGGTGCGGTAGCGGGCGGCGCCGGTCAGCTCGTAGGCGACGGCCAGCACCATCGCGTTGTTGGCGACCGAGCTGTTGGAGCCCCACACGTAGCCGTCGGGGGCCAGCGGCACCGCGTAGCCCTGGCCGCCCATGGTGGACAGGTAGCCGTCGGCGGCGGTGGTCAGCAGGCCGCGCAGCCGGGTCACGTCGTCGGCGGGCAGCGCCACGCCGGGCACGGTGGCCAGGGTGATCCGGCCGAGCGTCGCGGTGCCGCCCCACCAGAAGGCGTCCACCGGCTTGGTGTGCAGCGGGGAGGAGGTCACCGCGTCCCGGTACTGGGACTCGCCGGTGGTGGCCAGGAGTTCGGCCGCCGCCCAGTAGAACTCGTCGGAGACGTCGGCGTCCTCGTACGCGCCGCCGCCGGTGCTGTCGGTGGCCGGGGCGAGCACGTTCGGGTTGGCCTTGGCGGCGGCCCAGGCGCGGCGGGCCGCGTCCAGGCAGCGGGAGGCGAAGGCGGAGTCGTACGGTGCGTAGACCCGGGCGCACTGGGCCGCGGTGGCGGCCAGGTTGAGCGTGGCGGCGGTGGACGGCTTGTGCAGCTCGCGCTGCTGGTCGTCCAGTTCGGGGCGGGTCGGCAGGCCGGTCCACTGGGCGTCGTGGATCTTGTGGAAGGCCATCCCGGCCATCGGCTTGCCGTCCGGGACCTGCATCCGCAGCAGGAAGTCCAGCTCCCAGCGGGCCTCGTCCAGCACGTCCGGCACCCCGTTGCCGCGCTCGGGCACCCGCAGGGTGGAGTCGCCGAGGGCCGCGTCGCCGCCCGAACGGCGGGCCCGCTCGAAGGAGTTGACCAGCTCCCAGGTCGCGATGCCGCCGTTGACCACGTACTTGCCCTGGTCGCCCGCGTCGTACCAGCCGCCGCGCACGTCCAGCCGGTAGTCGCACACCCCGGCCTGGCAGGGCACGCTGGTGTCGCCCTTGTTCGGGGCCACCCCCAGGTGGCCGGCGGGGCGGGCGTAGGCGCTGCCGCCCGCCAGGGCCGCGTCGATCGCGATGCCGCTGCGCTGCTGGTAGAAGAAGTTCAGGCTGTCGGCGCGCAGTCCGTCGTACAGCGCGGCCGAGATGTCGAACGGGTGGCTGGCCGAGCCGCCGACGACCAGGGTGTAGCCGGTGCCGGTGCCGGTGTACGCGCCGAAGTCGACCAGGTGGGTGGACTGGCCGGACGCCTGGTCGGCGCCGTGCACGGTGGTGGTGCCGGAGGCGACCTGGGCGCCGGAGGAGTCGCGCAGCTGCCAGGCCAGCGGGGAGGTCGCCGAGCTGACCACGGTGGCCCGCTTGGGGCCGTCCGGGAGGTAGCCGACCTGGTTGACCCGGACGGGGAAGTCGGCGGCCGCGCCGACGGTGGCGGCACCGGCGGTGGCCGGGGCGAGCGCGGTGGCGGTGAGGCCACCGGCGGCCAGGGCCAGGCCGGTCAGCACGGCGGCGGCGCGCCGGGGCAGGCCGCGGCCGGGGAGGGCGGGAGGCATGGGTGGGGGCCTTCCTTCGGGTGGGGGAGGGGTGCAGGGGGTGGGAGCCCGCAGGGAATGGGAGCGCTCCCACTCGCCCCAATGAAGCCAGTTCGACTGGTGGTGCGTCAAGAGGCGGTAAACCGCCAGGAGTTGGCTTCCGGCCGGGGCGCTCGAGGCCCGGCCGGCCGCGCCCACGGCCGCGGCGGCGCCCCGCGGCCGGGGAACACCCCTGTTCGGACGCCGTCCGATGCTCTACGGTCGCGCCCATGACCCTCCAGACCCCGGCCACCAACGCCGCCGGTCGGCTGCTGTCCGTGCTGGCCGCCTTCGACCGGACGGCCCCCGCCCTGACCCTCACCGAGATCAGCCGGCGCGCCGGGCTCTCGCTGCCCACCGCGCACCGGCTGCTGTCCGAACTCACCGGCTGGGGCGCGCTGGAGCGCGACGGGGACGGCGTCTACCACGTCGGGCTGCGGCTGTTCGAACTCGGCACGCTCGCCCCGCGCGGGCCGGTGCTGCGCGAGGCCGCCCTGCCGTTCCTGGAGGACCTGTACGAGGCGACCCGGGAGAACGTGCAGCTCGCCGTCCGGGAGGGCGGCGACGCGGTCTACGTCGAGCGGCTGGCCGGGCGCTCCTCGGTCGGGGTGCGCACCCGGCTCGGCGCGCACTGGCCGCTGCACGCCACCGGCGTCGGCCTGGCGCTGCTCGCGCACGCCCCGGTCGAGCAGCAGGAGGCGTACCTGGCCGCCGGGTTGGCCGCCTTCACCCCCTGGACGGTGACCGACCCGGACCGGCTGCGGCGGATGCTGGCCGAGGTGCGCACCACCGGGCTGGCGGTCAGCGACCGGCAGGTCACCGAGGACGCGCTGTCGGTGGCGGCCCCGGTCCGCGGCGGGGACGGCACGGTGGTCGCGGCGGTCTCCGTGGTGGTGCGCGCCCCGGGCAGCCCGGCCGCGCTCGGACCCGCCGTGCGGCTCGCCGCGCGCGGCATCTCCCGCGCCCTCGCGGCGGGCGGCGGGACGGCCCCGGCCTGACGGTGCGGGACGGCTCCGGCCCGGCGGAACGGGTGCCTTTCGCCTGACGGAAGTCCCGTTGTCGCCCCCGGGACGCGCTGGGAGCCTCGTCGCATCCCGCTGAACCCCCACCACCCCAGGGACGGCTCCCATGACCCAGTTCGCCCGCAACCAGTGGTACGTCGCCGCGTACTCGACCGAGGTCGGCGAGGACCTGCTCGGCCGCACGATCCTCGGCGAGCCCGTGGTCCTCTACCGCGCGCAGGAGGACGGCCGGGCGGTCGCGCTGGCGGACCGCTGCGTGCACCGCCGCTTCCCGCTCTCCGAGAGCCGCCGCCAGGGCGACGCCGTCATGTGCGGCTACCACGGCTTCACCTACGACCGGACCGGCGCCTGCACGTCCGTCCCCGGGCAGACCCGCGTCCCGCGCACCGCGCGGGTCGCCGCCTACCCCGTCGTCGAGCAGGACTCGCTGGTGTGGATCTGGATCGGCGACCCGGCCGCCGCCGACGAGAGCCGCGTCCCGCGCGCCCCGCACCTGGTCGACCCGGCGATGACGACGGTGCGCGGCATGGAGCCGATCGACGCCGACTACGGCCTGCTGGTGGACAACCTGCTCGACCTCTCGCACGAGACGTACCTGCACGGCGGGTACATCGGCACCCCCGAGGTGGCTGCCACCCCGATCACCACCGAGGTGGACGAGGAGGCCGGCGTCGTCCGGGTCTCGCGGCACATGCTCGACGCCGAGTGCCCGCCGTTCTACGCCCGCTCCACCGGCATCGAGGGCCGGATCAGCCGGCTCCAGGACATCGAGTACTTCGCCCCCTGCCTGTACCTGCTGCACAGCCGGATCACCCCGGTCGGGCAGTCCGCGCCGGTCTTCCGCACCGAGATCACCTACGCGATCACCCCGTCCGGGCCCGGCAGGGTCTACGACTTCTGGGCCGTCTCGCGGGACTTCGCGGTCGACGACGAGGAGGTCACCGCGTTCCTGCGGGACTTCAACCACACCGTGGTCATGCAGGACGTCGACGCCCTCAACCTGCTGCAGCGCGCCCTGGACGGCGAGCCCGGCCCCTACCAGGAGCTCAGCATCAACATCGACACCGGCGCGCTGGCCGCCCGCCGCATCCTCGCCGCGCTGGCCGCCGCGGGCACCGAGCGGGCCGACGCGTGAGCGGCGACCCGGAGCGCCGGGTGTACCGCGTCGACTGGCTGCCCGGCGGCGACGTGCTGGAGGCCCGCTGCTTCTGCGGCGTGCGCTCCACCCTGCCGGACCCGGTCGCCGTGTGGACCTGGCTGCTCGACCACCCCCGCCACGCCGCCCCGCCGCCGGAAGGAGAACGGCCGTGACCGCGCCCGAACGGACGCTGGACCTGGTGGTCACCGCCCGCCGGGAGGAGGCCGAGGGCGTCGTCTCGCTCACCCTGGCCCGCCCCGACGGCGGCCCGCTGCCCGACTGGACGCCCGGCGCCCACCTCGACCTGCTGCTCGGCGACGGGCTGGAGCGCCAGTACTCGCTGTGCGGCGACCCGGCCGAGGGCGCCGCCTGGACCGTCGCCGTGCTGCGCGAACCCGGCGGGCGCGGCGGCTCGGTCCGGGTCCACGACGCGCTCCGCCCGGGCACGGGCGTGCGGGTGCGGGGGCCGCGCAACCACTTCGCGCTGCTGCCCGCCCCGCAGTACCTGTTCGTCGCGGGCGGCGTCGGGATCACCCCGCTGGTGCCGATGCTGGCCGCCGCCGAGGCGGCCGGGGCCGACTGGACGCTGCTCTACGTCGGCCGCTCCCGCGCCACGATGGCCTTCGCCGGGGAGCTCGCCGAGCGCTACGGGCCGCGCGTCCTGCTCCGGCCCCGGGACGAGCACGGCCGGCCCGACCTGGCCGCCCACCTCGACGCGCTGGGCGAGCGGGCCGAGGTCTACTGCTGCGGCCCCCGCCCGCTGCTGGAGGCCGTCGAGCAGCACTGCGAGCGCACCGGGCGCCCGCCCGCCCGGGTCGAGCGGTTCCAGCCGCGCGAGGCGGCCGCGGCCGGGGCGGACCGGCCCTTCACCCTGGTGCTGGCCCGCTCGGGGCTCACCCTGACGGTGCCCGCGGACGCCTCGGTGCTGCAGACCCTCCGCGGGGCCGGGGTGGACGTCCTCTACTCCTGCGAGCAGGGCACCTGCGGGACGTGCGAGACCGACGTCCTGGAGGGGCGCCCCGAGCACCGGGACTCGCTGCTCACCGAGGCGGAGCGGGCGGAGTCCGCCAGCATGATGGTCTGCGTCTCGCGCTGCCTGGGGGAGCGGCTCGTGCTCGACCTGTGAGCCGCCCGGCTCACCCCGTGCCGATCGTGTCCAGCAGCCGGGCGGCCTCCTCGGCGGCGGCCGGGGCGACCTCCCGGGCGATGCCGCGGAACAGCTCCTCGGCCCGGATCGCGGGCCAGTCGGCGGGCAGGTGCTCGGCGGGCAGGTGCGGGTCGGTGCGGACGAGTTCGAGCCAGTCGGTGTGCAGCAGCAGCTGCCGCCGCACCGGGTCCCCGTCCGCGCCCGCGCCGTCGCCCCAGCGCTCCAGGAAGGCGCGGTAGCCGGCGGCGATGGCCGCCGTGTCGAAGGCGGACTCCACCACCTGCGCGACCTCGGTCGGCGCCAGCACGGTGCCCCGGAACACCCGCAGGTGGGCGTCGAGTTCGAGGTCGCCGAGCAGCGCGGCGACGTCCACCTCGCCGGGCGCCACCCACAGGCCGTTCTGCAGCGGCCCGAAGCCGCCCCAGGTCAGCCGGGAGCGCAGGTCGTGGCGCTGGCGCCGCCAGGCCTCCGGCAGCGAGAACCCGACCAGGGTCCACTGCCCCCGCCAGTCGCGGTTGACCGCGCCGGTGTTCCAGACCCGCTGGTGGCCGTCGCGCAGGACGTCCACGGCGCGCGGGGTCAGGCCGAAGTACATCTTGCGCCCCTGCCGGTGCCGGGCGAGCAGGCCGCGGTTGACCATCCGGGTCAGCGTGGAGCGCACCGCCTCCTCGGTGACGCCGACCCGCTCGAAGACCTCGATGACGCAGCCGGAGGAGAGTGCCACGTCCCGTCCCAGGACGTGGACGCCGAAGAAGGTGAGCATCAGGGACTGGGGGCGCGGGGCGGGGTCGAGATCGATCACGGCCCCAGCCTAGGACCCCGGCCCGGGCGGCCGGAGCGGGCACCGCAATGTTTGGCAATATCTTGACGGCTAACACAAACCTGCCTAAGTTGAGGCCGGTTCCACCCCTCGAAGGAGAAGCACCATGGATCTGAACGGCAAGGTCGCCGTGGTCACCGGCAGCGGCCGCGGTCTCGGACTCGCCTACGCCAAGGCGCTCGCCGCCTCCGGCGCGGCGGTCGTGGTCAACGACGTGGACGCCGGGGCGGCCGCCGCCGCGGTGAAGGAGATCGAGGCGGCGGGCGGCCGGGCGGTCGCCGAGGTCGGTGCGGTCGGCACCACGGAGACCGCCGAGGCGCTGGTCGCGCGGGCCGTCGAGGCGTTCGGGCGGCTGGACGTGATGGTCACCAACGCGGGCGTGCTGCGCGACCGGGTGCTGTGGAAGATGTCCGACGAGGACTTCGACACGGTCGTCCAGGTGCACCTGCGCGGCACCTTCACCTGCGTGCGCGCCGCCGTGGCGCGGATGCGCGAGCAGGGCGAGGGCGGCCGCATCGTCGTCGCGGGCTCCCCGGCGGGCCAGCGCGGCAACTTCGGGCAGACCAACTACGCCGCCGCCAAGGCCGGGATCGCCGCCATGGTGCGCACCTGGGCGATGGAGCTGGCCAAGGCGGGCATCACCGCCAACGCGGTGATCCCGGTCGCCGCCACCGCGATGACCAGGACCATCCCCGCCTTCGCCCCGCACGTCGAGGCGCTGGAGCAGCACGGCACCCCGCTGCCGGACAGCCTGCGCAAGGGCGAGGGCTTCGGCACCCCCGAGGACGTCGCCTCCCTGGTCACCTACCTCGCCTCCGACGCCTCCGCGGACGTCACCGGCCAGTGCATCGGCATCGGCGGCGACAAGCTGGCCCTGTGGTCGCACCCGCAGGAGGTCTCGGTCGCCTACGCCGACGGCGGCTGGAGCGCCGACGCGATCGCCGCGGCCTGGCCGGTGACGGTCGGACGGGTGCCCGAGACCTACGGCATCCCCGCCCCGCGGATCTGAACGGCGGCCCCCCGATGAGCCCCCAGCAGCCCCGCCTGTCGCTCGACGACCTGGTCGCGATCGACGTCCACACCCACGCCGAGGTCTCCGCCAGCGGGCACGGCTCGCTCTCCGAGGAGCTCGACGCCGCCGCCGGCGCCTACTTCCACGCCGACCACCGCCGCCCGACCCTGCCGGAGATCGCCGCCCACTACCGCGAGCGGAAGATGGCCTGCGTGGTCTTCACCGTGGACGCCGAGCACGCCACCGGCACCCCGGCCGTCCCCAACGAGGAGGTCGCCGAGGCCGCCCGGCAGCACCCCGACGTGATCGTCCCGTTCGCCAGCATCGACCCGTACAAGGGCCGGGCCGGGGTGCGCCAGGTGCGCCGCCTGGTCGAGGAGCACGGCGTCCGCGGCTTCAAGTTCCACCCCAACGTGCAGGCGTTCTTCCCCAACGACCGGCTGGCCTACCCGCTGTACGAGGCGATCGAGGAGGCCGGCGCCATCGCGGTCTTCCACACCGGGCAGACCGGCATCGGCGCCGGTGCGCCCGGCGGCGGGGGCATCCGGCTGAAGTACTCGAACCCGATGCTGGTGGACGACGTCGCCGCGGACTTCCCCGGGATGCCGATCGTCCTGGCCCACCCGTCCTTCCCCTGGCAGGACGAGGCGCTGGCGGTGGCCACCCACAAGCCGCAGGTGTACATCGACCTGTCCGGCTGGTCGCCGAAGTACTTCCCGCCGCAGCTGGTGAAGTACGCCAACAGCCTGCTCCAGGACAAGGTGCTGTTCGGCTCCGACTACCCGCTGATCAGCCCCGACCGCTGGCTGGCCGACTTCGCGCAGCTGCCGATCAAGGACGAGGTGCGGCCGAAGATCCTCAAGCACAACGCCGCCCGCCTGCTCGGCCTCGACCAGCAGCAGTGACGCAGACGGAGGAGCCCCGCGTTGCACGACCAAGGCATCGGTTCCTGGCCCGCCCGCCGGGCCCGCAAGACACCGCACCGCACCGCCCTCGTCCATGAGGGCCGGTCCACCAGCTACGCCGAACTGCACCGCCGCTCCAGCGGGTTGGCGCACCTGCTGCAGCGGCGGGGGGTGCGCCGCGGCGACCGGGTCGCCTTCCTCGGCCCCAACCACCCCGCCTTCCTGGAGACCCTCTTCGCCCTCGGGCGGCTGGGCGCGGTCTTCGTGCCGCTCAACACCCGGCTGGCCCCGCCGGAACTGGGCCACCAGCTCCGCGACTCCGGCAGCGCCCTGCTGCTGGCGGTCCGTCAGGACGCGGCCCTGCTGGCGGAGCTGTCCGCGGACGCCGAGGTGTGGGAGGTCGAGGGGCCGGAGTACGAGGCGTTGCTCGCCCAGGCCCCCGGCGAGGTGCCCGACCTGCCGGTGGCCCACGAGGACCTGTGCATGATCATGTACACCTCGGGGACCACCGGCCGCCCCAAGGGCGCCCTGCTGACCCACGGCAACGTCATCTGGAACAGCCTCAACGTGGTGGTCGACGTCGACCTGGCGAGCGACGAGGTCACCCTGGTCAGCGCGCCGCTGTTCCACACCGCCGCGCTCAACATGACCTGTCTGCCGACCCTGCTCAAGGGCGGCACCGCCGTCCTGGAGTCCGGATTCGACGCCGAACGCACCCTCGCACTGGTCGAACAGCTGGGGATCACCTGCCTGTTCGGCGTCCCGGCCATGTACGACGCGATGGCCCAGGCCCCCGGCTGGGCCGGGGCCGACCTGCGCAGCCTGCGCAACCTGATGTGCGGCGGCGCGCCCGTGCCCGCCCGCACCATCCGCGCCTACCTCGACCTCGGGCTGGCGTTCGTCCAGGGCTACGGCATGACCGAGGCCGCCCCCGGCGTGCTGCTGCTCGACCGGGCGGACGCCCTGGAGCACGCCGGGACGGCGGGCGTACCGCACTTCTTCACCGACGTCCGGCTGCTCGACCCGGCGGGCGAGGAAGTCGGCGTCGGCGAACCCGGCGAGGTGGTGGTCAGCGGCCCCAACGTCACCCCCGGCTACTGGGGACTGCCGCAGGAGACCGCGAACGCCTACCACGACGGCACCTGGTTCCGCTCCGGCGACGTCGCCGTCCGGGACGAGGAGGGCTACGTCCGGCTGGTCGACCGCCTCAAGGACATGATCATCTCCGGCGGGGAGAACATCTACCCCGCCGAGGTGGAGGACGCCCTGCTGGAGCACCCCGCCGTCGCCGAGTGCGCCGTGTTCGGCGTCCCCGACGAGAAGTGGGGCGAGGTGGGGCGGGCCGTCGTGGTGCTGCAGCCCGGCGCCACCGCGAGCGCCGAGGAGATCCTCGCCCACCTCGACGGCCGACTGGCCCGCTACAAGATCCCCAAGTCCGTGCGCTTCACCGAGGCGCTGCCCCGCAGCGGCGCGGGCAAGCTCCTCAAGGGGCCGCTCCGCACCACCCACGGGCAGCCCTGACCGCTCCCCCGTGCCCGCCCCCGCCCGCTCCCCGCGCGCCCCGGCGCGCCCACCCGGAAGGACCCCCACGTGCCCCGCACCGTCCACGGCATCACCGACCTGCTCGCCCTCGGCGGCACCGACCTCGGCCACAGCCAGTGGCTGGAGATCGCCCAGGACCGGGTGAACACCTTCGCCGACGCCACCGACGACCACCAGTGGATCCACACCGATCCCGAACGCGCCGCCGCCGGGCCGTTCGGCGCCCCGATCGCCCACGGCTACCTGACGCTCTCGCTGCTCATCCCGCTGTGGAGCGAGCTGCTCCAGGTCGAGGGCGTCGCCATGGCCGTCAACTACGGCCTCAACAAGGTCCGTTTCCCCTCGCCGGTCAAGGTCGGCGCCAAGATCCGCGTCCACGGCGCGATCGCCTCGGTGACGGAGGTGAAGGGCGGCGCCGAGGTGACCGTCGACCTGACCGTCGAGATCGACGGCTCGGCCAAGCCCGCGGTGGTGGCCCAGGCGGTCTACCGCTTCTACGCCTGAGCGCGGCTCCTGCGGTCGCGCCCGAGCACGGGCGCGGCCTCCGCGGCCGAGCCCGGCTGCCACGTCCGAACGGCCCTGAACGGCGCGAGCGGCTGCCCCGAGCGGGGCGGCCGCTCGCGCCGTTCGGCCGCTGCGGGGCGGCGATGGGTGCGGGACGCGGCGGGTGGCAGCTGCGGGTGCGGCGGGTGACGGCCAATCCTGTGCATATTATTGACGGCCGACAAAGAATGGCCCTACATTCGCCGCACGGCCGGTGCCCCGCCCCTCGGTGCCCACGCGAACCGGCCCCGCGCCCCGGTGCCCAGCCGCCCCCCTCCGCGCGAACGCCGCTCCCGGCTCCGGCCCCCGACCGGGCCCCCAGCTCGCGCCCTCCCCCAGGAGAAACACCCATGGCCACCCCCACCCACGCGCCCGCACGCGCCGCCCAGGGCGGACCCGCCCTGCGCCGCGGCACGCTCGTCGCCGGACTGCTCGCCGTCTGCACGGCCCAGATCGGCCTGGCCATCCCGGCCACCCTCAACGGCCTCTTCCAGAGCCAACTGCACCCCGTCGGCTCGCAGTTGACGTGGATCTCGGACGCCTTCCTGCTGCCGGTCGCCGTCCTGGAGCTGACCTTCGGCCTGCTCGGCGACCTGCTCGGCCGCAAGCGGCTGCTGGTCGGCGGAGCCGCCCTGCTGGCCGTCGGCGAGATCGTCAGCACCACCGCCAACGGCATCCACCAGCTCTGGGTCGGCCAGGCCCTGGCCGGTCTCGGAGCCGCCGCGCTCTTCCCGACCTCGCTGGCGATCCTCGCCGCGGGCGCCGCCTCCACCGCCCAGCGGGCCAAGGTCGTCGCCCTGTGGGCCGCCCTGCTCTCCACCGGCGGCTTCGTCGCCCCGCTGATCGGCGGCATCACCGCCACCTACGGCTCCTGGCGCTGGGCCTTCGTCGTCGTCACCCTGATCGGCGCGGCCAGCGCCCTGACCAGCGCCCTCTTCGCCGACGAGTCGCGCGCCCCCGAGGGCCGCTCGCTCGACCTGCCGGGCCAACTCACCATCGGCGTCGGCCTGTTCGCCCTGCTCTACGCGATCATCCAGGGCCCCGAGGACGGCTGGACCGCCACCCCCGTGCTGATCGCCCTCGCCCTGGCGGTGCTCGGCCTGGTCGGCTTCGTGGCCGCCGAACTGCGCTCCTCCTCCCCGCTGCTGCGCCTGGACCTGTTCCGCAACCGCTCCTTCGCGGTCGCCTCCGTCATCACCGTGGTCGGCATGTTCAGCTTCCTCGGCACCGCCTACTCGGTCAGCATCCGGCTCGGCCCCGTCCAGGAACTGCCCCCCATGCGGACCGCCCTGGCCTTCCTGCTGCTCAACGGCATCGCGCTGGCCATGCTGCCGGTCACCCACCGGCTGTTGAACGCGGTGGCACCGCGCCTGCTGCTCGGCTCCGGCCTGCTGCTGATCGCGGCGGGCAACTACTGGGCCGCGGCCCTGCCGGTCCACGACCACTCCTTCCTCCCGCTGATCGCGCCGCTCGCCCTGGTCGGCCTGGGCTTCGCGGTGACCGTCTCCTCCGTCACCGCCACCGCCGTCACCACCGTCCCCCCGCACCTGGCCGGCATGGCCAGCGCCACCACCAACCTGCTGCGCGACTTCGGCTTCACCCTGGGCCCCGCCGTGATCGGCGCGATCGCCCTCAGCCGGGCCGGCGACCGCTTCACCAGCACGCTCGGCGCCTCCGACCTGCCCGGCCCGCTCAAGGGCGCGGGCACCGCGATCCTGGAGGAGGGCGGCCCGCTGGCCGTCAACGGCGCCTCGGCGGCCTCGCCGAAGCTCTCCGCCCTGCACCCGCTCGCCGAGAGCGCGCTCGGCACCGGCTACTCGCTCGGCTTCGTGGTCTGCGGCTGCGCCGCGCTGTTCGCCGCCCTGCTCGCGCTGCTGGCCCTACGCGGCCGCGCCGCGGCCGAGGAGCCGACGCCCGTCGGCTGAGCAGCACCGAGCACCACCGGGCAGTGTCGACTCCGGTAGCCGGAACCCGGCGGGCAGGTAGCCGAGCAGTGTCGACTCCGGTAGCCGAGATCCGCCGACCCGGTAGCCGAGATCCGCCCACCCGGTAGCCGAGCAGTGCCGGCCCTGGCAGCCGAGATCCGTCGGGCCGACGGCGAGCCGCGAGGCCGTCGGCCCGCTCCACCGCCCGGTGCCGCCCCCCGCGGGGACGGGCCCGGGCTCGTCCGACCACGGCAGGAGAACGGCCCTGCCACCACGGCGCGTCCGCGCCACCGACCCACCCACCCCACCGTGTTGGAGCCCCGATGTCCCGATCGCCCCGCCGGGCGCTGGCCGCCCTGTGCGCCGCCACCGCGCTCGCCCTCACCACCCCGCTCGCCGCCGCCACCCCGGCCGCCGCCACCACCACCGCGTCCACCCACTACAGCGGCACCCTGCAGGACGGCGCCACCTGGATCGCCGACAAGCCCGCCCGGTGGAACGGCGTCCTGCTGGTGTTCAGCCACGGCTTCGGCGCGCTCACCGCCGCCAACGCCCCCTCCGACGCCGTCAGGGACCGGCTGCTCGCCGAGGGCTACGCGCTGGCCGGCTCCTCCTACGACCCGAACGGCTCGGCCTGGGCGCTCAACTCCGCCGAGCGGGACCAGTTCGCCACCATCACCGCGTTCGGCGACACCGCGGGCCGGCCCACCCACGTCGTCTCCGTCGGGCTCTCGATGGGCGGCCTGGTCAACGCCCAGATCGCCCGCGACGGCGCCGGACGGATCGACGGCGCGCTGAACCTGTGCGGACTCGTCGCGGGCGGCGTCGACCTGGAGGACTACCAGCTCGACGCCGAGTACGCCCTGGCCTGGTTCTTCGACCGCGCCGACCTGCCGAACCTGGTCAACCTCTCCGACCCGTCCGCCGCCTCCGCGCTGGCCCACCGGCTCTCCACCGCCGTCGACGCCGCCCAGCAGACCCCCGCCGGACGGGCCAGGATCTCCCTCGCCGCCGCCTACCTCAACCAGTCGGCCTGGGCCCCGGGCCAGGCCCCGCCCGCCCCCGCCGACTACGCCGACCAGGAGTACCAGCAGTACCAGTGGCTCCAGCAGGGCCTGCTGTACTTCATCGTCCCCGGCCGCTACGCCGTCGAGCAGTCCGCGGGCGGCAACCCCTCCTCCACCAAGGGCGTCGACTACACCGACCTGCTCAACAAGTCCTGGCACGCCGACGAGGTCCGCGCCCTGTACGCCGCGGCGGGCCTCGACCTGAAGGCCGACACCGCCGCGCTCACCGCCCACGCCGACATCAGCGGCTCCGCCACCGCCCGGGCGAACCTGAACGCCAGTTCCACCGTCACCTCGCTCGGCATCCCGATGCTGTCCCTGCACACCACCTCCGACCAGCTCGTCCCCGTCGAGCAGGAGAACGCCTACGCCGCCCGGATCCGGGCCGCGGGCGACAACCGCCTGCTGCGGCAGGCCTTCGTCGCCCGGCAGGGGCACTGCAACTTCACCACCGCCGAGATCGTGGCCGGGCTGCACGCCCTGGAGCAGCGCCTGGTCACCGGCGCCTGGAGCGACGTGGCCACCCCCGAGTCGCTGCAGGAGCGCGCCACCGCGCTCGACCTGGGCGGCGCCGCCTTCGTCGACTGGAAGCCCTCCCGGCTGAGCGGCGTGCGCTGAGCCCCACCCCCCCCGAACGCCGGGGCCGGGCACGGTCCGCCGTGCCCGGCCCCGGCGTGCCGGTGCGTCAGACGAAGCGCCACAGGTGGTCGCCGGTGCCGTTGTCGTCCCAGAGCACGACCTGCGCGCCCTGCGCGGTGGACGCCCCGGAGACGCCGAGCACCCGGCCGCTGACCGCGGACTGCAGGCGGAAGGTGTCGCCACCGCCGTGCCGCAGCCGCCAGCGGTGGTCGGCGCCCCCGTTGTCGACCCACTGGACGATCCGGGAGCCGTTGGCCGTGCCGCCGCCCTCCACGGCGAGCACCTTGCCGCTGTTGGCGTTGCGCAGCCGCAGGTACCCGCCCGCGTCGACCACCGCGGTCCACAGGTGGTCGGCGGTGCCGTTGTCGCCCCACTGGACCACCAGGCCGCCGTCGGCGGTCGACATGCCCGAGACCCCGAGCACCAGCCCGCTGGCCACGTTCTGGATCCGCCGGGTGCCGGTCGGGACGAACCACCACCGGCTGGTGGCCGCGGAGGTGTCCGGGGCCTGCACGGCGAGGGCGCCCTGCGCGGTGGAGCCGCCCGCGATGCCCAGCAGCTTGCCGCTGTTCACGTTGCGCAGGCCGTGCGCGCCGTCGGCCGTCGCCACCACCGTCCAGCGGTGGTCGGCCGTGCCGTTGTCCGCCCACTGCAGCACGGCGGCGCCGTCGGCCGTGGACATGTTCTGCACGCCCAGCACCTTGCCGCTGTTGGCGTTGCGCAGGCGCAGCGCGCTGCCGTCCACCACCAGCCCCCAGTCGTGGTCGGCGGTGCCGCTGTCGGCCCACTGCAGGGCGGCCCCGCCGTCCGCGGTGGACATGTTCTGCACGCCCAGCACCAGCCCGCTGCCCGCGTTGAGCAGGCGGAACCCGGAGCTGCTCCGGGTGCGCCAGTAGACGGTGTAGTTGAAGCCCTGCGCGTCGTGGAACGGGCCGAGGTTCACCGACGAGCCGTCGGCGGTCGCGGTGAAGGCGAGGCCGGTGCTGCCGTTGCGGGTGACCGACTGCGGGTCCAGCACCGGGAGCGCGCCGAGCGTCGCGCTGCCGTAGTTGCCGCACAGCACGACCGGGCCGTAGCTGACCGCGGCGACGTCCGGGTCGTCGTCGGCGGCGGTGAGCGCGACGCGCATGGGCAGCTTGACGGTCACCGTGTCGCCGGAGGCCCATGCGCGGGTGAGGACGGCGTAACTGCCGGGCGTGGCAGCGGTGTTCTGCACGGTGCCGTTGACGCTGAGGGTGGCGCCGGAGGCCCAGGACGGGATGCGGACGCGCATCGACCAGGTGTCGCCGGTGGTGCCGGTGACCTTCAGCACGGTGGTGTCCTCGGCGGGGAACGCGGTGGTCTGGGTGATCGTCAGGCCGCGCTCGGTCCAGTTGAGGACGGTGGGCACGAACAGGTTCACGACCAGGGTGGTGCCGTCGCGGAAGTAGACCGAGTCCGCCAGCTTGGTGTTGGACTCCACGCCGGTGCCCTGGCAGCACCAGAACGAGTCGTAGTCGGTGCTCCAGGTGCCGCCGCCCCAGGCCGGTCCGACGCCGCGGCGGGCGCCGGGCTTCAGCGGGGTGAAGTAGGTGACGTGCCCGTGCGGGTCGGCGGGGTTCTGCGCGCCGACCACGTGGTTGAGCAGCGTGCGCTCGTAGAAGTCGAAATAGGTGGCCCGGGCCGGATCCAACAGCCAGAGCTCGCGGGTGAGTTTGAGCATGTTGTACGAGTTGCACAGCTCGCAGTTGTCGTTGGTCAGCTGCGAGGCGATCGCGTGCGGGGCGCGGAAGTGCTCGGCCTGGCTGTTCCCGCCGATGGCGTAGCTGTGCGCCGTGGTGCAGAAGGTCCAGGCGTTCGCGGCGATGTCGTGGTAGCGGGTCGTCCCGGTGGCCAGGTACTCGCGGGCGGCGCCGATCCACTTGGGCACCTGGGTGTTGGCGTGCAGGCCGTTCAACTGGTCCTGGCCCGCCGCCAGCGGGTCGAACACGGCGGCGTGGTCGAAGCGCTGGGCGACCGCCAGCCAGCGGGCGTCGCCGGTCCGCAGGTGCAGGTCGGCCAGCACCTCGTTCATCCCGCCGAACTCGGTTCCCAGCTGCGCCTGTTGCTGCGCCTGGGTCAGTCGGCCGGTGCGCTGGTCGACCCAGCCGGCCATGGCCAGCAGCACGTCCCGGGCCTGGGTGCTGCCGAGCAGCCGCCACACGTCGAGCAGCCCGGCCATGGTCTTGTGGACGCAGTAGTACGGGACGTTGCCGTTCTTGAGCGTCCCCGCCTCCAGCTGGGCGAAGTCGCTCTCGGGGAAGCCCGAGAGGTAGCCGGCGGAGAACCCGGCCGCGCCGTTGTTGGCCTGGCACTTGGCCAGCTCGGCGACCGTGTAGAGGGCCTTGTCCCGGCAGGTGGTGTCGCCCGTCCCGGCGTAGGCCTGGGCCCAGGCGCTGAGGAAGTGCCCCTGGACGTGGGTGCGGAACGGGAACGAGGGGGCGTCCCAACCGCCGTTCTGGGTCGCGGCGTTGGTGGACAGGCGGTGGTTGGCGCGGAAGTTGTACAGCAGGCGGTCGGCGTCGACGAAGCGCAGGTACGCCAGGGTGCGGTCCTGGTTGTCGCGCAACCGGCCCGCGGTGAGCCGGACCTGGCCGAGGTCGAACGGCTGGGTCGAGGAGGTGACGGTCGCGGCGGTCGCGGCGGTCGGCGCGGCCAGGCCGACGGCGGGGGTCAGGGCCAGGACGCCGGTCGCCTTGAGCAGGCTGCGGCGGTCCAGGGGGGAGGGGGACATCGCGGATCTGGTCCTTCCGGGTGGGGGAGGGAGCCGGGGCGGGAGATTGTGAGCGCTCACATCTGACTGCACGCCCGGAGTCCGGCGTTGTTAGCGCTAACAAGTCGTTATATCCCCCACCTCCGCGGCCCGTCCAGGGGTCCGACCGCACGGTGACGGAGCGTCAGGCGGCGACGAACACCCGGACGTCCCGGGCGCCGAGCCGCACCGCGCCGCCCGCCGGGACGGCCTCGGCGGACAGCACGTCGCCCAGCGCGACCGGGGCGAGGGCCTCGGCGGGCCGCCCGCTCCAGTTGTGCAGCACGTGGACCCGGCGCCCGTCGGGGAGGTGCCGGTGGCGGCGGTGACGGTCGCGGGCAGCCCGGACCAGCCGGACACCGGCTCGGGCGCCAGCCGGGCGGCGAGCGCGCGGGCCAGTGCGCGGCCGGGCACGGTGCCCACGCAGGTGACCCGCCCGGCGCCGTGCCGACGGGTGGTGACGGCGGGTCAGCGGCCGAAGTGCGGGTGCTCGTACCCGGCGAGCACGGTGGCGTCCTCGACCAGCAGCCCCTCCAGCCAGCCAGCCAGCCGGTCGCGGCGGCGTCGGTGGGCAGGACGAGCGGGCCGCCCGGGGCGGCGCGCACCGGAAGGTCCGCGGCCGGGTTGCTGAACTCGTCGTAGGACACCCCGGCGGCGGCGGTCAGCCGCCCCGGGGCGGGCTCGGACCGGACCCGGGCCTGCTGGTCGGCGTAGCCGGTGCGCGGGCCCAGCACCAGGTGGCCGCCCGCTTCGGCGTACGCCGTGAACCAGTCAGCGGGAACACGGGGCACCTCGGGCGGGACGGGGCCCCGGCCGCGGGGCGGGCGCGGCCGGGGCACGGGGGCGGCGGAGCGTCAGGACTCCTTGCGCGGGCGGTAGTCGAACCAGTCCACGTGGACGGTGCCGGCCGCCGCGTAGGCGCCGATCACCCGGCCGGTGAAGCCGCCCGCCACCTCGGTGGACAGGTAGCGGCCGTCGAGCGAGGCCAGCGGGGTGAACGCCCCATCCGGCTGCTCGACCCCGAGGACGACCAGGTCGGGGGCGGTGCGGGAGTCCTCCGGCGGGTGCGGGGCGACGTCGATGCCGAGCACCACCGGGCCCGCGGGCACCCGGACGGAGGCCACCTCGGGGCGCAGCGGGCCGATCCGGGCGAACACCCGCACCTCGCCGTCGGCCGCCTCGACCTCGTAGTGGTGGCGCTCGTCCAGCCGCACGGCCAGGCCGCCGCGGCCCGCGGTGGCGTCCACCAGGGCGCGCACCTCGCAGAACGGGTGCTGCTGGCGGCGGCCGACGAAGACCGCGTCGGGCGCGTCGAGCGAGGCGCCGGCCGCGTGCAGGGTCAGCCAGCCGGGGCGCTCGCCGGTGGTGACGAGCTCGGCGGGGCGGCGGCGCACCGACAGCCAGCGCGGGTGCAGCCCGGCCCCGTCGAAGTCGTCGCGGACCGGCGCCTCCGGCACCGGGTGCAGCGGCCAGGCCGGGGCGGGCAGCTCCGGGGTCAGGCCGCCGACCACCGGCCAGCCGTCCTCCCAGGTCACCGGGGCGAGGAAGGTCTCCCGGCCGAGCACGTGCCAGCCGGGGGTGCCGCCGCCGGGGCGCACCCCGAGCAGCACCAGGCACCAGGAGCCGTCCGGGGCCTGCACCAGGTCCGCGTGGCCGGTGTTCTGGATCGGCCGGTGGGTGCCGCGGTGGGTGAGCACCGGGTTGTGCGGGCAGGGTTCGAACGGCCCGGAGGGGGTGCGGCCGCGGGCGATCGCCACGCTGTGCCCGCGCTCGGTGCCGCCCTCGGCGATCAGCAGGTACCACCACTCGCCGATCCGGTACAGGTGCGGCGCCTCGGGCGCCTGGGCGTCGACGGTGCCGGACCACAGCGGCCGCGACGGGCCGAGCGAGCGGCCGGTGGCCAGGTCCACGGGCTGCTGGGAGACGCCCGCGACGGTGATCCAGCAGGTGCCGTCCTCGTCCCAGGCGAGGTCCGGGTCGATGCCCGGGACGTCCGGCAGCGGCAGCGGGTCGGACCACGGTCCGGCCGGGTCGGTGGCGGTGAACAGCACGTTGCCGCCCGCGCCGACGTTGGTGACCACCAGGTGGAACCGGCCGTCGTGGTGGCGCAGGGTCGGCGCGTAGATGCCGGCCGAGGAGGGCACCTCCAGCGGCAGGTGGAGCTCCGGCCGGTCCAGCACGTTGCCGATCTGGGTCCAGTGCACCAGGTCGCGGCTGTGGAAGACCGGGATGCCCGGGAAGTACTCGAAGCTGGAGCACGCGAGGTAGTAGTCCTCGCCCACGCGGCAGACGCTCGGGTCGGGGTGGAGGCCCGGGATCACGGGGTTGGGCACGGTGCCGTGCGGGTGGTGCTGCGCTGACACGGGGTCAGCTCCTTTCCGTCGGTGCGGAGCGCGGGGTGCGGGGCGCGGGGTGCGGGGTGCGGAGTGCGGTGCTGGGTGCGGGCGGTGACGGTCCGGTCAGTGGGCGCGCAGCACGGCGCAGCCGCCGGGCGCCAGTTCGGCGAGCGGGCCGCCCGTCAGCAGGTCGTGGGCGGGCTCGGGCAGCGTCACCGGGTCGGAGCCGTGGTTGATCAGCACGTGCCAGCGGCGGCCGTCCCCGGCGCGGCGGGTCACCGACTCCACCGCCGCGGGCAGGCCGGGGACGTCCGGGCCGAGGCCGGCGGCGGCGGCGAGCGCGGCGACCAGGGCGGCGTACGCGGCGTCGTCCAGGCGGGTGGAGAGGTACCAGCCGTGGCCCGCACCGAAGGCGTGGCGGGTCAGCGCGGGGAGGCCGGCCAGCGTGCCGTCGGTGTAGGCGGCGACGGTCTCGGCGCCCTCGGTGCGCAGCGACTCGCTCCAGGAGCGGGCCCGGGAGCCGTCGGAGAGCGTCAGTTCGGCGTCGGCGGCCAGCGGCCGGTACTCCTCGACCCGGATGCCGAGCGCCTCGCGCAGCGGCGCGGCCGGGTAGCCGCCGAGCCGGGCCTGCACGCGCTCGTCGACGGCCCCGCTGAACGGCTGCACCAGCAGGGTGCCGCCGCCCTCGACGTAGGCGCGCAGGTTGGCCGCGCCCGCGTCGGAGAGCAGGAACAGGGCGGGGGCGACGACCAGGCGGTAGCGGCTCAGGTCCTGCTCGGGGTGGGCGAAGTCGGTGGTGACGCGGGCGTCCCACAGGGCGCGGTGGGCGCGGCGCAGCGAGCCGTGGTAGTCGAGTTCGGCGGACGGCAACCCGTTCACGTTCATCGCCCACCAGGCGTCGGAGTCGTGCAGCACGGCGGCCCGGGCGTGCACGGTGGAGCCGGCCAGCTCGGCGAGCCGGCCGACGGCCGCGCCGGTGGCCGCCGCCTCGCGGAAGACCCGGCTGTCGGCCCCGGCGTGCGGGACCAGCGCGGAGTGGAAGAACTCGGCACCGGCCCTGGACTGGCGCCACTGGAAGAACAGTGCGCCCTCCGAGCCGCGGGCGACGTGGCCGAGCGAGTGGCGCAGGATGTCGCCGGGCTCCTTGGGCAGGGTGCGGTCCCCGGCGTAGACGGTGTTGGTGCCCTGCTCCATCAGCAGCCAGGGCCGACCGCCCGCGAAGGAACGGGCCCGGTCGGCGCCGAAGGCGGTGTCGGCGGCGGCGTCCACGCCCGGTGCGCAGGGGTAGTGGTCGATGGCGACCAGGTCCACCTCGCGGCCGAACGCCCACAGGTCCAGGGTCTGGTAGCCCGGCAGCATGAAGTTGGTGGTGACCGGCAGGTCGCTGTGCGCCCGGATCGCGTCGCGCTGCTCGCGGTACGCGGCGAGGGTCAGGTCGGAGAAGAAGCGGCTGAAGTCCACCGAGCGGCCGGGGTTGCCGTGCCACTGGGTGGCGCGCGGCGGCTGGACCTGCTCCCAGCTGCCGTAGCGCTGGCTCCAGAACGCCGTCCCCCACGCCTCGTTGAGGGCGTCGAGGCTGCCGTGCCGCTCGCGCAGCCAGTCCCGGAAGGCGGCCGCGGTGTGCTCGCAGTGGCACAGCGTGGCGTACTCGTTGTGCACGTGCCACATCGCCACCGCCGGGTGGTCGGCGTAGCGTTCGGCGAGCGCGGAGGCGATCCGGCGGGCGGCCTCGCGGTAGGCGGGGGCGGCCAGGCAGTAGGTGTCGCGGCTGCCGTGGGTGAGCCGGACGCCCTCGGGGGTGACCGGCATCGCCTCCGGGTGGGCGAGGGTGAACCAGGGCGGCGGGGAGGCGGTCGGGGTGGCCAGGTCGACGGCGACCCCGGCGGCGTGCAGGCGGTCCAGGTGGGCGTCGAGCCAGTCGAACGCGTAGCGCCCCTCCTCGGGTTCCAGCAGCGCCCAGGAGAACACCCCGACGGTGACCAGGTTGACCCCGGCCCGGTGCATCAGTTCGTCGTCCTCCTTCCAGGTCGCGGCGTCCCACTGCTCCGGGTTGTAGTCGCCGCCGAACGCGAGGCCGCCGAGCCGGTCGGTGAGCCGGTGCGTCGTCATGGGTCCTCAGATCCTTCGAGGTGTCGGGTGCGGGAGGGCTCGTGCCAAGGGGCGGCCCCGTCCCGGCCGCTGTCGAATCGCTTCACTGTTTCGGCGACACTAACGACGGGTTACCGGTTCGGCAAGGGCCCGGCCACATGGAAAATCCAGGTAGGGCAAGGATGTTGACAGGCATGAGCGTGCCGTGTCAGCGTCGATGGGCTTCGACACGAGCTGCGCCGGCACCCGTACGCCCGTCGCCTGCGTCCGCACCGTCAGGCGTGGTCGACGACCAGCATCGCGTGGCCGTCCGGCGAGGTGACCCGGACGTGCAGGTAGGCGCCGTCGTACTCCCAGGAGAGGTCCTGGCCGGCGGGCTGCAGCCGCACCGCGCCCGGGGCGGCCGGGACCCGGACCGAGACCGGCACGTCGACCAGCGGGAACGGGTCGTGGACCAGGTCGAGCCCCGGCGTCTCCCGGGACGGCAGGAAGCTGGTGAGGTGGACGACGGTGCCCGCGGGGGTGCGGACGACGGAGGTCTCCAGGTGGGTCGGACCACCGGCGCGCAGCAGCGGGTCGGGCAGCAGCCGGTCGAGGACGGAGCCCAGCAGCAGCCGGTACGCCTCCAGGCCGCGCTCGTGGAAGGCCGACAGCAGCGGCACCGCCACCGCGGCGACCCGGTCGCCGACCGCGACCGCGACCTGCTCGGTCGGGTCGGCCGGCGGGGTGTAGGAGTGGCCGCAGAAGCGGTCCCGGGTGCGCGGGAAGTACGGGGCCGTCACCCGGGCGAGCACCTCCGCGCCGGGCCGGGCGAACGCGGTGAGCCGGGCCCCGTGGCCGATCACCGGGAAGTCCTCCGGGACGCCGGGCACGCCGGTGCAGGAGAGGAACGCCTCCCCGGCCGGGGCGGGCGCCAGGCCCTCGACCGGGAGGTCCGGGAGGACCGGCTCCGCCGCGTCGGTGAGCAGCGCGCCGCCGACCAGCAGCACCGACCCGCCGCCCGCCCGGTACGCGCGCAGCCGCTCGGCGAGCGCACCGTCCACCACGGTGGTCTCCGGGACCACCAGCACCCGGTAGCCGGAGAGCTCCGCGTCGGGGAAGACGATGTCGAACTGGGCCCGCACCTGCTGCAGCGCCCGGACCGCGCCCATGCAGGCGGCGCCCGGGTGGTCGCCGTGCGCGGGGTCGGCGAGCAGCGCGACCTCGCTGGTGACCCGTCCGCCCTCCAGGAACGGTTCGCAGGCGGCGAGGTGCCCGTAGGCCGAGCCGATCAGCCGGTACACCGCGGGGGAGAGCGCCCCGCGCGGGTGCAGCACGTCGCCGACGCCCGCGGTCAGGCCGTTGGCGAGCATCTGGGAGGTCTCGTAGCGCAGCGCGGCCAGCGGCTTGAGCGCGGCGTTGTCGCCCCAGCCCTCGTGGAACCGGCCGGTGTGGCTGAGGGTGGGCAGGCCCAGCGGGCGCACCAGGCGCGCCACGTACGGGAGGAAGGCGTAGCCCCAGCCGCCGGTGGGCAGGCCCTCGATCTCGACGTGGCGGACGTGGGCGAGCTCCTCGCGCAGGCCCGCCTTGGGGCGGCTGTTGTACCAGGCGCCCTGGACGGCGCCGTCCGGCAGCGCCTTCTCCACCATCGCGCTGTAGCGGGCGTGGTGGTCGGCGTCGGCCGGGTCGAGGCCCTCGCGGCGCATGCCGTCCACGGCCCAGCGGCTGACGCTCGGCTGGTCCCAGCACATGTCGACGAAGATCCCGTCGACCGGGGCGAAGCGCCGCAGCACCTCGTCCAACTGCTCGGCGAAGTAGTCCGCGTAGGGGCTGGACAGGTCGAGGACGCTCCAGGCCCCGTCGTACTCGGAGGTGCTCAGCCGGACCGGCCCGTGGCCCTCCTCCACGGCGAGCCACTCGGGGTGCTCGCGGGCGGCGTACTCGTCGACCTGGAGGGAGAGGTAGATCGGGGCGCGGATGCCGACCGAGTGCAGCGCCTCGACCTGCTCGGCCAGCAGGTCGAGGCCGGGTGCCAGGCCGGGGTGGCGCTCGGGCCGGTCGGTGCCGTGGTACAGGTGGCCGTGGTGGCACTTGGCGAACACGGTGACGCTGTCGACGTGCGCCTCCCGGAAGGTGCGGGCGAACGCCGCGGGGTCGAAGTCCCGTCCCACGTCCGGGATCTCGGGCGAGGTGTGGAAGTCCAGGTGGACGGTGCGGCGGGGGAAGCGGCCGGGGTCGGGCAGCGGGCGGTTCGGCATGGAGGTCCTCGGTGAGCGGGCGCGGGGCCCGGCGGGCGGTGGCCGGCCGGTCAGGCGACGGGGAGGTCGGTGCCGGTGGCGGCGGCCGCGAGCGGACTGGCCAGGTAGGCGATGGCGGCGGCCGTCCGCTGCTCGGCGTCGGCCGGACGGTGCTCCTGCGACCCGGTGCGCTGCTTCGGCAGCAGGTGCGGGGCGTCGACCGGGCCGGGGCTGACGCAGCAGACCCGGATGCCCTCGGCGGCCAGGTCGGCGGCCATCGCGCGGGTCATCGACAGCAGGGCGCCCTTGGACGCGGAGTACAGGACGCGGTCGGGCAGGCCGGTGCCGGCCGCGGCCGAGCAGGTGTTGACGATCACGGGCGCGGCGGAGCGCCGCAGGTGGGGCAGGGCGGCCCGGCTCGTCCGCAGCACGCCGAGGACGTTCACCTCGAACGCCTGCCGCCACTCCTCGTCCGAGGCGTCCTCGGTGCCGCCCCGGGGGACGGTCTCGGCATTGTTGACCAGCACGTCGATCCCGCCCAGCAGTTCGGCGGCCCAGACCATCCCGGCCCGCACCGACTCGCTGTCGGTGACGTCGACGTGCGCCCTGATCAGCGGTTCCGGGACGGTCCCGGGCCGCAGGTCCAGGCAGGCGACCCGGGCCCCGCGGGCCGCGAGCAGCCGGGCGGTGGCCAGTCCGACCGGGGAGGCCCCACCGGTGACGACGGCGGCCAGGCCGGCGAACTCCGGTTCGTTCATGGCGACGCCTCGCTCGCCTCGCAGGAATACATGGGATGGATTTATAGGCGGTGCGTCGCCCTCCGTCCAGGGGTCGCGCGGCGGTCGTTGATAACTGGCAGGTGGGAGACGGTTTTTGAGGACGGGTCGATGTGGAGCGGGTTCCGAACTCCTTCTCAGACATAGGACCACCTGTTAGGTTGACGACCATGGGAGACGACGCCGTGCTGACGGACCACCACCGCAGTCCCGACCACCTGCTCCACTACCGGAGCCCCGCCGGGACGTTCCTGGAGGCGCTGCCGCTCGGCAACGGCACGCTCGGCGCCGCGGTGTACGGCGGCGTGCCCACCGAACGGATCGAACTCAACGCCGACACCCTATGGTCCGGCGGCCCCGGCCCCCGCGACCGGGCCGGGGCCGCCCACCTGCCCGACGTGCGCGCCGCCGTGCTGGAGCAGCACGACTTCGCCAAGGCCGACGCGCTCGCCGTCGAGCACCTCCAGGGCCCGTCCGTCGAGGCGTACCAGCCGCTCGCCACCCTGGAACTGACGTTCGCCGTCCCCGGGGAGGCCGCCGACTACCGGCGGGAACTGGACCTCGCCCGGGCCGTGCACACCGTGGAGTTCGCCGCCGGGGGAGTCCGGTACCGGCGCGAGGCCTTCGTCTCCGCCCCGGCGGGCGTACTGGCCGTGCGGCTCACCGCGGACACCCCCGGCGCGCTGTCCTTCCGGGCCGCCCTGCCCACCCCGCACCCCGGGGCGCGGCCCGCGGCGGACGGCGGGACCGGCACGCTGGAGGTCAGCGGCCGCGCCCCGGTCCGCGTCCCGTACGGGCCGGACCCCGCCGACGACTACGCCGAGGACGAGGGCACCGGCTTCGCCGCCGCGCTCCGGGTGAGCACCACCGGCGGCCGGACCACCGCCGACCGGGACGGCCTGGAGGTCACCGGCGCGGACGCGGCCGTCCTGCTGCTCGCCGTCGGCACCGGCTTCCGGGGCTGGCAGCAGCGCCCCGACGGCCCCGGCCCCGCCCTGGCCGGGGCCCGCCGCCTGCTGGCGGCCGCGCACGGCCGGGACTACCGGGACCTGCGCACCGAGCACCTGACGGACCACCGGCGGCTGTTCGGCGCCGCCGACCTGACCCTGCCCGGGCCGGCCGGCGCCGCCGACCGGCCCACCGACGAGCGGCTCGCCGCGGCGAACGCGGGCACCCCCGACCCGGGCCTGGCCGCCCTGCTGTTCGCCCACGGCCGCTACCTGCTGATCGCCTCCTCCCGGCCCGGCACCCAGGCCGCCAACCTGCAGGGCATCTGGAACCCGTTCCCCACCCCGCCGTGGAACTCGAACTGGACCTCCAACATCAACCTCCAGATGAACTACTGGCACGCCGAGACCACCGGCCTCGCCGAGTGCCACCAGCCGCTGTTCGACCTGGTCGACGACCTCGCCGAGGCCGGGCGCGCCACCGCCCGCGCCTACTACGACGCGCCCGGCTGGTGCTGCCACCACAACGTCGACGTGTGGCGCGCAACCAACCCGGTCGGCGGCTCCCCGTCCTGGGCGAACTGGCCGATGGCCGGGCCCTGGCTGGCCGCCCACCTGTGGGACCACCACCTGTTCCACCGGGACCGCGCCTTCCTGGCCGAACGCGCCTACCCGGTGATGCGGGAGGCCGCCCGGTTCGTCACCGCGCTGCTGGTCGAGCACCCCGACGGCACGCTGGTGACCTGCCCGTCCACCTCCCCGGAGCACCACTTCCGGCTCGACGACGGCACCCTGGCCGCGGTCGGCGCGGGCAGCGCCATGGACCAGTGGCTGGCCGCCGAACTGTTCGAGAACACCGCCGCGGCCGCCCGCGAACTGGACACCGACCACGCCCTCGCGGCCGAACTGACCGCACTGCGCGCCCGGTTGCGGCCCCCGGCGGTCGGCGCCGACGGGCGCCTGCTGGAGTGGTCGGAGGACCTCCCGGAGGAGGACCCGGGCCACCGCCACTTCTCCCACCTCTACGGCCTCTACCCCGGCAGCGCCATCGACCCGCTCACCGCCCCGGACCTCGTCGAACCGGCCCGCCGCGCGCTGGACCGGCGGCTGGAGCACGGCGGCGGCGGCACCGGCTGGAGCCTCGCCTGGCTGGCCGCGCTCGCCGCCCGCCTCGGCGACGGCGCACTCGCCGGACACGCCGTCGAACGGCTGCTCGCCACCTCGATCGCCCCCAACCTGTACGACCTGCACCCGCCGCAACTGGCCCAGCTCGACGGCAACTTCGGCATCGCCGCCGCGATGGCCGAGATGCTGCTGCAGAGCCACAACGGCGTCCTGCGCCTGCTGCCCGCCCTCCCGCCCGGCTGGCCGGACGGCGAGGCCCGCGGCCTGCGCGCCCGCGGCGGCGTCACCGTCGACCTGGCCTGGCGCCGGGGGGCGCCGGCCACCGCCACCCTGCTCGCCGACCGGGACACCACCGTCGAACTGCACCTCCCGGCGGGCACCGGCCGCCCGGCCGGAACCGACGAGGGGGACGGCGGCCGGCTGCGCCTGCACCTCCCGGTGGGCCGGGCGACCCGGCTGGACTTCCCCGCCTGAACCGGCAGCTGCCGCACCCGGGTCCGCGGGCGGGGCGCTCCGGGCGGGGCGCACGGCGGCGGACCCGCGGGGGCGGGAGCGCGGGGTCACTCCTCCCGGAGGCGGACGACCGGAGCGGCCGGGGCGGCCGGGGTGGCCGGGCGGCGGGCCAGTGCGGCCGAGCCGACCGTGACGGTCAGCAGCCCGAGGAGGCAGAGCAGGAAGCCCACGGGCGCCAGCGACGCCGGGCCGCGGGCGCCCACCAGCAGCGAGCCGAGGTACGACCCGGCGGCGATGCCCGCGTTGAAGACCGCCGACCCGCCCGCCGAGGCGGTGTCGGTGTCGCCGGGGGCGACCTGCATGATCCTGGCCTGCAGGGCGGTGGTCATGGCGGCCAGGCTCGCGCCCAGCAGGGCCAGGCAGAGCGTGGCGGGCACCGGTCGGCCGCCGCTCGCGCCCAGCAGCCCGCAGGCGGCCGCGAGTCCGACCAGCGCGCCGGTGAACGTCCCCAGCGCGCCGCGGGAGGCGAGCTGTCCGGCCGCCTGGGTGCCCGCCAGCCCGGCCAGGCCGATCAGCAGCAGGACGGTGCCGATGCGTCCGGAGGAGAGGTGGGCGACCCGGGAGAGGTAGAGCGTGATGTAGGTGAAGAAGGTGAACACGCCGGAGACCGCGAACAGCAGGGCGGTCAGCAGCACGGCGTACTGCCGCGGGCCGGGGTGCGGCGCCCCGGTCGCCGAACCGGCCTCCGGCGGCCCGGACGGCACGCACACCACCACGGCGGCGAGGGCCGCCAGGCCCAGCACGCTCATCACCAGGAACGGCACCCGCCAGCCGAACTGCTGGCCCAGGTAGGTGCCGGCCGGCACCCCGGCGACCCCGGCCAGCGAGGAGCCGGAGAACAGCGCCGCGATCACCCGGGCCCGGTGCCGCTCCGGGAACTGGCCCGCGGCGGTGCTGGCGATGACCGACCAGAACACCGCGTGGGTGAGCGCGATGGCGATCCGCGCCGCCAGCAGGACGCCGTAGCTGCCGCTCAGCGCGCAGACGAGGGTGGCCAGCGTGAACACCGTGAGCAGGACGCCGAGCAGCTGCCGCCGGTGGACGCCCCGCACCGTCCTGGTCAGCGGGACGGAGGTGAGCATCACGACGATCCCGTAGCCGGTGACCAGCAGCCCGACCGCGGAGGGCGTGGTGCCCAGGCTCCCGGCGATCTGCGGCAGCAGGCCCACGGGCAGGCTCTCCACCGTTCCGTACGAGAACAAGGCCACCGTCAGGGCCGCGAGGACGACGAACGATCGGACGGGGACGCGCGCTTCCTGTGCTGGCGGCATGGCACGATTAGAGCAGTTCCGATCATTGCGAGTCAATGTTCGAAAGTTTCGGAAATTCGATGGATACATCCCATGTCTGATGGGGGTGGAGGCGGCCTCGTGGGGCAAAACGGCAGAGATCGACGCTGATCGAGCGAGAGACCCTTCTCAGACATGGGACCACCTGTTAGGTTGTCGCCGTGTCCCTGACCGACAAGGCCATCGCGCGCATCCGGCAGGCGATCGTGGCCGGTGAACTGCCGCCCGGATCGAAGCTGCCGCCCGAGCCGGTGCTGGCGGCCGAACTCGGCCTCTCCCGGAACCTGATGCGGGAGGCCGTCAAGGCCCTGGTGGTGGCGCGGGTGCTGGAGATCCGGCGCGGCGACGGCACCTACGTCACCAGCCTGGCCCCGGACGTGCTGCTGTCCGGTCTCGGCGGCGCGGTCGAACTCCTGCAGGGCGACACCGTGCTGGAACTCACCGAGGTGCGGCGGCTGTTCGAACCGGCGGCCACCGCACTGGCCGCCGGCCGGATCACCGACGAGGACCTCGCGGAGGCCGCCGACCACCTGGCGGCGATGCGCACCGCGCGCCTCGACGTGGAGGAGTTCAACCGCCACGACGCGGCCTTCCACCGCACGGTGGGGCGGGCCACCGGCAACGCCACCCTGGCGGCGCTGCTGGAGCACATCTCGGGCCGGACCCTGCCGGCCCGGGTGTGGCGCGGACAGGCCGACCCGGAGGCCGCCGACCGGGCCCTCGCCGAGCACCGGGAGATCCTCCGCGCGCTGGAGGCCCGCGACCCGCAGCTCGCCCAGGCCGCGGCGCTGATGCACGTCACCACCACGGAACGCTGGCTGCGCGCCCGCCTGGCGGCCGGGGGCGCGGTCCCCGCCACCGCCACCAGCCCGTCGAGGAGCGCGTCCCGTCCGTGAGAGTCGATGCCCACCACCACCTGTGGCAGCTCGACCGGCGCCCGCAGCGCTGGCTCGACGAGCCGCAACTCGCCGCCATCCGGCGGGACTTCACCATGGCCGAGCTGGCTCCGGCGGCTCGGGCGGCCGGGGTGCGGCGGACCGTCCTGGTGCAGGTCCTGCCGGACCTCGCCGAGACCCGCGAGTTCCTCGCCCTCGCCGCCGCCGAGCCGCTGATCGCCGGGGTGGTCGGCTGGGTCGACCTCACCTCCCCGGCGATCGCCGACACCCTCGCCGCGCTGCGGGCCGGCCCCGGCGGTGAACTCCTGGTCGGGGTCCGCCACCTGGTCCAGGGCGAGGCCGACCCGCGCTGGCTCTGCCGCCCCGAGGTCCGGCGCGGCCTGCGGGCCGTCGGTGCCGCCGGGCTGCGCTACGACCTGCTCACCCTGCCGCACCAACTCCCCGCCGCCGTCGAGACGGTGCGCGCCCTACCGGACCAGGAGTTCGTGCTCGACCACCTCTCCAAGCCGCCGGTAGCCCGCGGCGAGACGCAGCCCTGGGCCGGTCTGCTGCGCGAACTGGCCCGCGAGCCCCAGATGTCCTGCAAGCTCTCCGGGCTGGTCACCGAGGCCGACCCCGCCCGCTGGAGCGTCGCCGACCTGCGCCCCTACGCCGAGACCGCCCTCGACGCCTTCGGGCCGCGCCGGGTGATGTTCGGCTCCGACTGGCCGGTCTGCCTGACCGCCGCGGACTACGGCCGGGTCGTCCACGTCGCCGAGGAGCTGACCGCACCCCTGTCCCCGCACGAACGCGCCGAGGTGTTCGGCGGCACCGCCCTCCGGACGTACCGACTGGCCGGGCCGACCGGGCCCGGCACCCGACCCGGCACCGGACCCGGCACCTGACCCGGTACCGGGAAGGATCCGGGGAAGGGCCCCGGCTGAGGGCCGCCCGCGCCCGCGGGGCGCGCGGCCGTTCAGGCCGGTGCGGAGCCCGGCTCGCCGAGGGCCCCGCGCAGCCACCGCTCCAGGCCCGAGACGTGCACGGTCGCCCAGGCGTGGGCCTCCTCCGGGCGGCGGCCCGCGACGGCCTCGAAGATCGCCCGGTGCTGCTGGTGGGTGTGCGCGACGGCGCCCTCCTCGGTGAGGCCGCGCCAGATCCGGGCCCGCACGGTCGGGCCGGACAGGCCCTCCAGCAGCGAGCAGAGCACGGTGTTCCCGGAGCCCGCCGCGATCCGCCGGTGGAACTCCAGGTCGTTGGCGATCAGGTCGTCCAGCGAGGCGTCCTCGGCCAGGTCGTCCAGCACCTCGCCGAGCGCGGCCACGTCCTCGTCCGGCATCACCCGGGCCGCCATCGCGGTCGCCGCGGGCTCCAGGATGCGGCGCAGCTCCAGGAACTCCAGCACCGTGCTGTCCCGGTGGAGGTCGACCAGGAAGCCCAGCGTCTCCAGCAGCACCTCGGGCGACAGGCTGGTCACGTACGTGCCGTCGCCCTGGCGCACGTCCAGCACCCGGATCAGCGACAGCGCCTTCACCGCCTCGCGCAGCGAGTTGCGCGACAGCCCCAGCCGCTCCGCGAGGTCGGCCTCCTTCGGGAGCCGCGCGCCCGGTTGCAGCTCGCCGCTCACGATCATGGCCTTGATCTTGCCGATCGCCTCGTCGGTCACTGGCACGGCGTCGTCCTCCTGGTGGTCCGGTGCCTTGCAGCATAGGGGGTGGGATCAGGCCCCCCGCACCACCGCGGGCGCCTACCGCTCAGCCGGTGGGGGCGGGGACGGGGACGTGCGCGGGCAGCAGCCCGCGTTCGCGCAGTCCGTTCCAGAGCGCGGCGGGCACGGGGCGGTCGAGCATCGCCGCGGCGTCGCGGACCTCCGCGGCGCTGCGGGCGCCGACCAGCACGGAGACGACGGCCGGGTGCCCGAACGGGAAGTGCAGCGCCGCGGCGCGCAGCGGCACGCCGTGCTGCTCGCACGCGTCCTCCAACCGCAGCGCCCGGTCGAGGAGTTCGGCGGGGGCGGCGGCGTAGTCGAAGGTCGCACCGGGCCTCGGGTCGGCGAGCAGGCCGGAGTTGAACACCCCGCCGACGAGCACCCCGACGCCGCGTTCGTGGGCGAGGGGGAGGAGCACGTCGAGGCCGGAGTGGTCGAGCAGGGTGTAGCGCCCGGCGAGCAGGACGGCGTCGACGTCGGTGTCGCGGACGAAGCGGGCGGGCAGGGCGGCCTGGTTCATGCCGATGCCGATCGCACCGATCACCCCCTCGCCGCGCAGTCGTTCCAGGGCCGGGTAGGCCTCGCGCAGGGCCTGGTCGGCGTGGTCGTCGGGGTCGTGCAGGTGGACGAGGTCGATCCGGTCCGTGCCCAGGCGCTGCAGGCTGGCCTCCAGGGAGCGGCGGACGCCGTCGGCGCTGAAGTCCCAGACGCGGCGGTGGGTGGCGGGGACGGCGAAGCCCTGGTCGTCCGGGCCCGGCCGCCCGTCCTCGACGAGGAGGCGGCCGACCTTGGTGGCGAGGGTGTAGGCGTCGCGGGGGTGGTCGCGCAGCGCGGCGCCGAGGCGGCGCTCGGACAGGCCCAGGCCGTAGTGGGGGGCGGTGTCGAAGTGGCGGTAGCCGTGCGCGAGGGCGGTGTGGACGGCCCGGGCGGCCTGCTCGTCGGTGACGGCGGTGAACAGGTTGCCGATGGCCGCCGCGCCGAACGACAGCGGGCCGACGCTCACGCCGGAGCGGCCCAGGGCGCGGGCGGTCACGGCGCCACCGGCCGCAGGCGCAGGCCGTGCATGCCGCCGTCCACCGCGAGGGCGGTGCCGGTGGTGGAGGCCGCGGCGGGGGAGGCGAGGTAGGCGATGGCGGCGGCGACCTCCTCGGCGGTGACCAGGCGGCCGGTGGGCTGGCGGGCGCCGAGGGCGGCGCGTTCGGTGGCCGGGTCGTCGGCGGCGTCGAGCAGTCGGCCGACCCAGGGGGTGTCCACCGTACCGGGGTTGACGCAGTTGACCCGGATGCCCTCGCGGACGTGGTCGGCGGCCATCGCCAGGGTCAGTGACAGCACGGCGCCCTTGCTGGCGGAGTACAGGGCGCGCTGCGGCAGCCCGGCGGTGGCGGCGATCGAGCAGGTGTTGACGATCGCGGCGCTCGCTCCCGGACGGGACAGTACGGCGGCCCGCAGGTGCGGCAGGGCGGCGCGGGTGGTGCGGACGATGCCGAGCACGTTGACGTCCAGCACCCGGTGCCACTGCTCGTCGGGGTTGTCGGCCACCGTCCCGACCGCGCCGATCCCGGCGTTGTTGACCAGGACGTCGATCCCGCCGAGCGCCTCGGCGGCGGCCGCGACGGCCGTGCGCACCGAGGCGTCGTCGGAGACGTCGGCGGTGAAGCCGAGTTCGGCGCCGCCCGGGTCGAGGTCGAGGACGGCCACCCGCGCCCCGCGCCCGGCGAGCAGCGTCGCGGTGGCCAGGCCGATGCCGGAGGCGCCGCCGGTGACCAGGGCCCGGAGCCCGGCGAGTTCGCCCCGCCCGCTCATGCCCGGACCTCCTGCGCCGGTTCGGCCCGCCAGAACCCGCCGTCCGGGTAGCGGAAGGTGTCCAGCGACGACCGGTGCATGGCCGCCGAGAAGCCGGGCGCGGCCGGGGCCCGGTAGTGTCCGGCCTCGACCACCACCGGGTCGAGGAAGTGCTCGTGCAGGTGGTCGACGTACTCGATCACCCGGTCCTGCGTCGTGCCGGTCAGCGCGACGTAGTCGAACATGGAGAGGTGCTGGACGAGTTCGCACAGGCCGACGCCGCCCGCGTGCGGGCAGACCGGGACGCCGAACTTGGCGGCGAGCAGCAGGACGGCGAGGTTCTCGTTGACGCCGCCGACCCGGGCGGAGTCCAGCTGCAGGACGTCGATCGCCCCGGCCTGGAGCAGCTGCTTGAAGACGATGCGGTTCTGCACGTGCTCGCCGGTGGCGACCTTGACCGGGTGGACGCCGCGGCGCACGGCCGCGTGGCCGAGCACGTCGTCGGGGCTGGTGGGCTCCTCGATCCAGTACGGGTCGAACTCGGCCAGCGCGTTGGTCCACTCGACGGCCTCGCCGACGTTCCAGCGCTGGTTGGCGTCGATGGCGATCCGGACATCCGGTCCGACGGCGGCGCGGGCGGCCCGGCAGCGGCGGACGTCGTCCGCCAGGTCGGCGCCGACCTTCAGCTTGATCTGGGTGAAGCCGTCCGCCACGGCCTGCCGGGCGAGGCGGGTGAGCTTCTCGTCGGAGTAGCCGAGCCAGCCGGGGGAGGTGGTGTAGGCCGGGTAGCCGGTGCGCAGCAGTTCGGCGGCCCGTTCCTCGGCACCCCGCTTGCCCGCGGTGAGCAGGGCGAGCGCCTCGTCGGGGGTGAGCGCGTCGGTGAGGTAGCGGAAGTCGACCTGGGAGACCAGCCAGCCGGGGTCGGCCTCCGCGAGCAGGCGCCACAGCGGCAGGCCCGCGCGCTTGGCGGCGAGGTCCCACACGGCGTTGACCACGGCGCCGACGGCCATGTGCATCACGCCCTTCTCGGGGCCGAGCCAGCGCAGTTGGCTGTCGCCGACCAGGTCGCGGTAGAGCGAGCCGGGGTCGGCGCACAGCTCGGCGACCGGGCGGCCGACGACGTGCCCGCGCAGCGCCTCGACGGCGGCGACCTGGACGTCGTTGCCGCGGCCGATGGTGAAGGCGAAGCCGTGGCCCTCGGGGCCGCCGTCAGAGGTGCGCAGCACCAGGTAGGCGGCGGAGTAGTCGGGGTCGGGGTTCATCGCGTCCGAGCCGTCCAGCTCCCGCGAGGTGGGGAAGCGGACGTCGTGGGTCTCGACGGCGGTGACGCGTGCGACGGTACTGGACACGTGGGTGCCCCTCACGCGTTCCGGAAGGTCTGGCGCTGGGTGCCGAGGCCGTCGACGGACAGCTCCACGGTGTCCCCCGCGCGCAGGTAGGGGAGGCCGGGCAGACCGAGGGCGACGCCCGCCGGGGTGCCGGTGTTGACCACGTCGCCGGGGCGCAGCACCAGGTACCGGCTCAGGTACCACACCAGGTGGGCGACGCCGAAGACCATGTCCGCGGTGGTGCCGTCCTGCCGGACCTCGCCGTTGACCGACAGGTGCAGCCCGAGCGCCTGCGGGTCGCCGACCTCGTCGGGCGTCACCAGCCAGGGGCCCAGCGGGTTGAAGGTCTCGCAGGACTTCCCGAGGTCCCACTGGCCGGAGTACTCCAGCTGGAACTCGCGCTCGGAGACGTCGTTGCTGACCGCGTAGCCCGCGATGCAGGCGGCCGCCTCGGCCGGGCTCCCCAGGTAGCGGGCCTCGCGCCCGATGACCACCGCGAGCTCCACCTCCCAGTCGGTCTTCGTCGAGCCGCGCGGGATCAGCACCTCGTCGTACGGGCCCACCACCGTCGAGGGGTCCTTCAGGAAGACCACCGGGCGCTCCGGGACGGCCGCACCGGTCTCCGCCGCGTGGTCGCGGTAGTTGAGGCCGATGCACACCACCTTGCCCGGGCGGGCCACCGGGGCGCCGACCCGCAGGCCGGAGACGTCCACGGCGGGCAGCGCGCCCCCGGCCAGCGCGGCCCGGACGCGGTCGATCCCGCCGGAGGCGAGGAACGCGCCGTCCAGGTCGTCGGTCAGCCCGGTCAGGGCGTAGCTGCTCCCGTCCCGGTCCTGGACGACGGGCGTCTCGGCGCCCGGCTCGCCGACGCGCAGCAGCTTCATGGTGGCACTCCCGAACTCATCGGATGAATGACTGGCGGGCCGACCTTACGGGTGGAGGGCGGATCGACGCAATAAGTCCTCCGATGCCTTTTTCCAGCAGAGTTGAGCCTCAAGGGGACGTTCCTCATGGCCAGCCATGCAGGGAGGCTCGAGCGATACATCCGATGAATGAGTCTTTTGCTGGGTGTTCCGCTTCCGCTCGTGCCGCTTGCCGAGGACGGCGGCCCTTCGGCACCGGTCGGAGCCCGGGCCCCGCTCCTGGGCACGACGGGGCCCCGGCGCCGACCACGACGGCCGGGGCCGGGGCCCTCCCGCGTTCGGCCGCGGTGCGCCGGGATTCAGCCGCGGTGCGCCGGGCCGGTGCTGCGGCGCAGGACCATCTCGGGGGCGATCTGCACCCGGGCGATCGGCTGGTCGGTGCCGCCGAGCTCGGCCACCAGCAGCTCGAGGGCGCGGCGGCCGAGCTCGCCGAAGTCCTGCCGGACGGTGGTGAGCGGCGGGATGAAGTAGGCGGCCTCGGGGATGTCGTCGAAGCCGACCACGCTGATGTCGCCCGGCACCGGGCGGCCGCTCTCGTGCAGGGCGCGCAGCAGCCCGAGGGCCATGTGGTCGTTGGCGCAGAAGACGGCGGTGACGCCCTCCAGCCGGGCCATCCGTTGCCCGGCCTCGTAGCCGGAGCGGGCGCTCCAGTCGCCGACCGCCACGGTCGGCACCGGGGCCCCGGCGGCCTCCAGGGCGCGGCGCCAGCCCTCCTGGCGGTCCTGGCTCTCCAACCAGCCGCCCGGGCCCGCCAGGTGGTGGACGGTGCGGTGGCCGAGGTCGAGCAGCTGCCGGGTGGCGGCCTCCGCGCCGGAGCGGTTGTCGACCGTGACGGTCGGGATGCTGGAGCGGGCGCCGGAGCCGACCGCCACCACCGGGACCGAGCTGGAGACCTTGGCGACGGCGCTGACGGCCGAGGTCTGCGGCGCGATCACCACGATCCCCTCGACGCCCTGGTCGCGGAGCCGGTCGACGGCCTCCTGGACGGAGCGGCTGTCCAGCGAGCGCAGGCTGGCGACGCTGACGAAGTACCCGGCGCTGCGGGCGGCGCGCTCGATGCCGTCCAGCATGGAGGCGGGCCCGTACAGGGTGGACTCGAAGCTGACCACGCCGAGGGTCTGCGAGCGCCGGGTGACCAGGGCGCGGGCGGCCGAGTTGGGCCGGTAGTCGAGCTCCCGGATGGCGGCGAGCACCCGGTCCCGGGTGCCGGGGCGGACGTGCGGGGCACCGTTGAGGACCCGCGACACCGTCTGGTGGGACACCCCCGCCAGTTTCGCGACGTCCGCCATGACGGGCTGCCGTGCCTCCAGGCCGGCCGTTTCGCTCCCCAACGCTACCCACTCCTCACCGACCGCGGACGTGCGCCGGGCGGCCGGTCAGCCCCGTGCGGTGCGGGGAGAGCGGTGGGAGGTCACGCGCCGGTGCTCCAGAAGCGTACCCGTTCCGTTTGTTCACGCTCACAATCGGGGTCGGACGGGCGGCCGACCGGAGCGCCGGTACCGGCCGAAGGGCCCGGCCGCGCTCGGCGGCCGGGCCCCGCGGGGGTGCCGGAAGGGGGTTCAGCAGGTGCTGTTGGTCTGCGTCAGCAGGCCCATCCGGTAGGGGAGTTGGAGGTAGTCGCCGGTGGCGGCCGGGTCCAGCCCCTGGTAGACGTACTGCAGGTTGCAGGGGTTGACGGTCAGGCTCTGGTCGTTGCCCGCCCGGACCATCTCGCCGTGGCTGATGTCCTGGGTCCAGGCGCCGCCGGGGAAGGTGACGTTGTTGCGCCCGGCGAACGGCTCGGACTCGGTGGAGGCGAGCGGGGTCCAGGTGCCGGTGAGGCTGGGGGCGGTCCAGGAGCGGAAGTAGCGGCGGCCGGTGGAGCCGATCGCCTCGACGATCATCAGGTACTGGTCACGGCCCTGGATCCTGTACACGTTGGAGGCCTCGAAGAGGTTGTTGGGGGCGTCCGACAGGATCAGCTGGGTGTTGCCGAAGCCGTTGGGGAAGTTCGCCAGGGTGGTCTGCGCCCGGTACATGTGGCCGTTGTCGTCGGCGAAGAACAGGTAGCAGTTGGCGCTGTCGCAGATCGTCCAGAAGTCGATCCAGGTGCCGTTGCCCTTGTTCTGGGTCACGATCGCGGGCTCGGTGCCGATGAAGGTCCTCGGCGCCGACCAGCCGGCCGGGTTGCTCGGGTCGGTGCTGGTGGAGTAGGTCGGCGGGCCGGTCTGGTAGACCATGTACCAGAGGTTCTGCGGGGCGAAGTAGAAGACCTGCGGGGCGGCCCGGTAGCCCTTGCCGACCGCGGTGGTGTCCAGGTAGACGGGGGTGGCGGCGGCCGCCTGGGACCAGTCGGAGAAGCTGAACTGCTCCAGGCTCCAGCCGGCCGTCCTGCTCGCGGTGGTCGCGTACACGATCCACTTGTTGTTGTACCGGATGACCGAGAAGTCCTTGATCGCCGCGATGTCGCTGTGCGCGGCGTCGGGCTTCGGACCGGCCAGCACCCCGCTGGAGCTCCAGCGGAAGGTCGAGGGGAGCGAGCCGGTGGTGCCGGAGGCGTCCGCGACCGGGACGAGCTGCCACTGCTGGTTGCTGCCGCCCCAGTCGGTGTACTGGACGACCTTGCCGCCGTCGGCGGTGGACGCGCCCTGGACCTCCAGCGCCTTGCCGCTGTTGCGGTTCAGCAGCCGGACGTAGCCGCCCGCCGAGTCGGCGAGCTGGAACTGCTGGTTGGCGGCGTTCAGGTCGCTCCACTGGACGAAGTCGGCGCCGTCGGCGGTCGACCAGTTGTAGTTGTCCAGCACCTTGCCGGAGTTGCGGTTCTGCAGCCGGTACCAGCCGCTGCCGGAGTCCAGGAAGCGCCACTGCTGGGCCTGGTTGTCGGAGCGGGCCCACTGGACCACCGCGGAGCCGTTGGCGGTGGCGAAGTTGTAGTCGTCCAGGGCCTTGCCGCTGTTGCGGTTGACCAGCACGTACCACTTGGCCGTGTCGACGGTCGCGGCCTGGGCGCCGCCGGTGTCCACGGCGACCAGGAAGCCGGCCAGGAAGACCACCGACAGGACCGCGGCCAGCCGCGACCGCCAGCCTCGCCCGGGCAGGGCCCGGCGGGCCCCACTGCGAGCATTCATGTGCACCTTCTTACGGGGTGGGGGCAGGGCCGGGCCGACCTCGGCACGTGATCCGGGGACGGATCGCGGCACGGTGCGTGCGGTCGGCGTGAGCCGGGCCCTGGGTGGGGGAGCCGGGTGCTGTCTGTTAGCGCTCACAACTAGCGGGGAACCGGCTGTGGCACGGAGAAAAGCACCGGCGGGGGAGGGGTGTCAAGAAGGGCGTCCCCGCGGCCCCGGAGTCGGTCAAGATTGGATAACGGGCGGTTACTTGGGTTGTCGATCCTGATTGTTAGCGCTAACAATCTCCCTCAAGCGAAACGGCGCCGCCACACCGCGTTCACCCGGACGAGACGGAGCGCCTTCCCCGGTCGCACCCCGATCCGGTCGTCTCGCCCCCTCGTACACCCCACCCCGTGGACGCCCGGCCGGCCCCGCCGTCCGTGCGCTCGACGAACCCGAGAGGAAGTCCCACATGTCCAAGAGAGCTGCGGCGGCCCTGGTCGCCGGTGCGATGGTCGCCGTCCTCACCGCCTGCGGTTCCGGCGGCGGCGGCGGTTCCGCCGACAAGGGTGCCGGTCACAAGCTCGTCGTGGGCTTCTCCCAGGTCGGCGCGGAGAGCGGTTGGCGCACCGCCAACACCAAGTCGATCCAGGAGTCGGCGAAGAAGGCCGGCATCGAGCTGAAGTTCTCCGACGCGCAGCAGAAGCAGGAGAACCAGATCAAGGCGATCCGCTCGTTCATCCAGCAGAAGGTCGACGTGATCGCCTTCTCGCCGGTGGTCGAGTCGGGTTGGGACACCGTCCTCAAGGAGGCCAAGGACGCGCACATCCCGGTCATCCTGACCGACCGCGCGGTGGACTCCAAGGACGAGTCGCTGTACGTCTCCTTCCTCGGCTCCGACTTCGTCGAGGAGGGCAAGAAGGCCGGCGACTGGCTGGTCAAGGAGTACGCGTCCGCCGGTGGCGACGTGAACATCGTCCAGCTGGAGGGCACCACCGGCTCCGCGCCCGCCAACGACCGCAAGTCCGGCTTCGCGGACGCCATCAAGGGCGAGCCGAAGTTCAAGGTCGTCGCCTCGCAGACCGGCGACTTCACCCGCGCCAAGGGCAAGGAGGTCATGCAGGCCTTCCTGAAGTCCCAGCCCAAGATCGACGTGCTGTACGCGCACAACGACGACATGGCGCTCGGCGCGATCCAGGCGATCGAGGAGGCCGGCAAGAAGCCCGGCACCGACATCAAGATCGTCTCCGTGGACGGCGTCAAGGACGCCCTGAGCGCGATGAGCCAGGGCAAGATCAACTACGACGTCGAGTGCAACCCGCTGCTGGGCGACCAGCTGATGGACCTGGTGAAGAAGGTCAAGGCGGGTGAGAGCGTGCCGCGCCGGATCAAGACCGAGGAGGGCACCTTCACCCCCGAGCAGGCCACCGCGGCCCTGCCGAACCGCCAGTACTGATCCACCCCGCCGTGCCGGGCCGCCCGCGGGCGGCCCGGCACGGGAGACACGAGAGGAGAACCGGGGTGCGGCAGCAACCGGTCCTGGAAGTCCGGGGGATCCGCAAGGAGTTCCCCGGGGTGGTGGCGCTGGACGGGGTCGACTTCCGGCTCTTCCCCGGCGAGGTGCACGCCCTGATGGGGGAGAACGGCGCCGGGAAGTCCACCCTGATCAAGGTGCTCACCGGCGTCTACCAGTCGGACGGCGGCGAGGTCGAACTGGCCGGCGAGCAGGTGCGGGTCACCGGGCCGCTGCAGGCCCAGCAGATCGGCATCAGCACGGTCTACCAGGAGGTGAACCTCTGCCCGAACCTGTCGGTCGCGGAGAACATCTTCATCGGCCGCGAACCCCGCCGCTTCGGCCTGATCGACTGGTCGGCGATGCGCCGCCGGGCCGCCGAACTGGTCCGCGGGATCGACCTGGACATCGACGTCAACGCGCCGCTGAACAGCTACTCCATCGCCGTCCAGCAGCTGGTGGCGATCGTCCGCGCGGTCGACGTCTCCGCCAAGGTCCTGATCCTGGACGAGCCGACCTCCAGCCTGGACCGCGACGAGGTCCGCCAGCTCTTCACCGTCATGCGGCGCCTGCGCGACCAGGGCGTGGCGATCCTGTTCGTCTCGCACTTCCTCGACCAGATCTACGAGATCTGCGACCGGATGACCGTGCTGCGCAACGGCCGCCTGGAGGGCGAGTACCTGACCAGCGAGCTGAACCAGGTCGAACTCGTCTCCCGGATGATCGGCTCCGAGCTCGCCGGACTCGACCAGCTCGGCGGCGGCAAGCGGCGCGAACGCACCGCCCCCACCGGCAAGGCGTTCCTGCAGGCCGACCGGCTCACCCGCCGCGGCGCCGTCGAACCGTACGACCTCGACATCCGCCCCGGCGAGGTGGTCGGCCTGGCCGGGCTGCTCGGCTCCGGGCGGACCGAGGCCGCCCGGCTGCTGTTCGGCGCCGACCAGAACGACGGCGGCACCGTGCGGATCGAAGGTGAGGTGGCCGCGCTGCGCACCCCGCGCGACGCGATCGCCCGCGGCATCGCGTTCTGCTCGGAGAACCGCAAGACCGAGGGCCTGGTCGGCGAACTGACCGTCCGCGAGAACATCGTGCTGGCCCTGCAGGCCGCCCGCGGCTGGACCCGCCCGCTCTCGCGCACCGCGCAGGACGCCTACGCGCTGAAGTGGATCCGCGCCCTGGACATCCGCCCCGGCAACCCCGAGGCACTGGTGCGCAACCTCAGCGGCGGCAACCAGCAGAAGGTGCTGCTCGCCCGCTGGCTGATCACCGACCCCAAGCTGCTGATCCTGGACGAGCCCACCCGCGGCATCGACATCGGCGCCAAGGCCGAGATCCAGAAGCTGGTGGCGAACCTCGCCGAGGACGGCATGGCGGTGCTGTTCATCTCCGCCGAACTGGAGGAGGTGCTGCGGCTCAGCCACCGGGTCGGCGTGCTGCGCGACCACCGGATGGTCGCCCAGCTCGACAACGACGGCGCACTCACCCCGGAGCGCATCATGGCCACCATCGCGAGCGGAGCCCACGCATGAGCGAGCGCAGCGAGCGAATCACCAACAAGTGCGTGTGGGCGAATGCCTCCGCCGAGCGCAGCGAGGTGGGCGCATGAGTACGGCAGCAGCGGCGACGAGCCCGGTGAAGGCGGTGACCCGGTCCCGGCTGTTCTGGCCGGCCGTGGTGCTGGCGGTGCTCCTGGTCGCCAACCTCGCCTTCACCCCCGACTTCTTCGCCGTCCGCCTCCAGGGGGGCCACCTCTACGGCTCCCTGATCGACATCCTGCACTTCGGCGCCCCGCTGATCCTGGTCTCCCTGGGCATGACCCTGGTGATCGCCACCGGCGGCATCGACCTCTCGGTCGGCTCCACCGTCGCGATCTCCGGCGCCCTGGCCTGCCTGCACATCAGCGAGTCCAGCGACCCGGGCAGCCTCGGCACCGTGCTGACCGCCCTGGGCATCGCGCTCGGCACCGCGGTCCTGCTCGGCACCGTCAACGGACTGCTGGTGGCCAAGGCCGGCGTCCAGCCGATCATCGCCACCCTGATCCTGATGGTCGCCGGACGCGGCGTCGCCCAGCTGATCACCGACGGCCAGATCATCACCGTCACCAGCGACCCGTACAAGATGATCGGCGGCGGCTACTGGCTGACCATGCCGTTCGCGATCCTGCTCAGCGCCCTGGTGGTGCTGGCCACCGTGCTGCTGACCCGCTCCACCGCGCTCGGCCTGCTGCTGGAGTCGGTCGGCGGCAACCCGGTCGCCAGCCGGCTGGTCGGCATCCGGGCGATGCGCCTGGTCGCCCTGGTCTACGTGTTCAGCGCGCTGTGCGCGGCGCTGGCCGGCCTGATGGTCTCCTCCAACGTCTCGGCCGCCGACGGCAACAACGCCGGACTGTGGATCGAGCTGGACGCCATCCTCGCGGTCGTGCTCGGCGGGACCTCGCTCAACGGCGGCCGGTTCTCGATCGGCGGCACCGTCCTGGGCGCGCTCATCATCCAGACCCTCTCCACCACCGTCTACACCATCGGCATCCCGCCGGAGACCACCCTGGTGTTCAAGGCGTTCGTGGTCATCGTGGTCTGCCTGATCCAGTCGCCCGCCTTCCGCGCCAAGCTCGCCGCCCGCGGCGCCCGCACCCGGCGCACCACCCGGTCGCACGCCGCGGCCCCCACCAACCGGGAGGTCGGCGCATGAACGCCCACGCCCTGCTGACCCGCCTGCGCGGGCAGATCCCGCTGCTGGTCACCGCGGTCCTGCTGGTGTCGATGTTCAGCATCGGCTCGGTGCAGTACGAGGGCTTCTTCTCCGGCCAGGTCGTGCTCAACCTGCTGATCGACAACGCCTTCCTGCTGGTCGTCGCGGTCGGCATGACCTTCGTGATCCTCACCGGCGGCATCGACCTGTCGGTCGGCGCGGTGGTCGCCCTGTCCACCATGGTCTCCGCCTGGCTGGTCGAGGAGCACGGCTGGTCGCCGTTCCTGGTGATCCCGCTGGTCCTGCTGATGGGCACCGCCGGCGGCTGGGTGATGGGCTGGATCATCCACGTCTTCGAGATCCAGCCGTTCATCGTCACCCTGGCCGGCATGTTCCTGGCCCGCGGCCTGTGCTACACGATCAGCGTCGAGTCGATCTCCATCACCGACCCGACGTACACCTCCATGGCACAGACCCGGATCCCGCTCGGCGACCTGTTCGTCTCGCCCAGCGCCCTGATCGCCCTGCTGGTGGTCGCCGCCGGGTTCGTGGTCCTGCACTACACCAAGCTCGGCCGCAACGTGTACGCGCTCGGCGGCAGCGAGCAGTCCGCGCTGCTGATGGGCCTGCCGGTGCAGCGCACCAAGACCACCGTGTACGCGATCAGCGGCTTCTGCTCCGCGCTCGGCGGCGTCCTGCTCACCTTCTACATGCTGTCCGGCTACGGCCTGCACGCGGTGGGCCTGGAACTCGACGCGATCGCCGCGGTCGTCATCGGCGGCACCCTGCTGACCGGCGGCTCCGGCTACCTGCTGGGCACCCTGCTCGGCGTGCTGGTGCTCGGCCTGATCCAGACCGTGATCAGCTTCCAGGGCACCCTCAGCTCCTGGTGGACCCGGATCGTCATCGGCGCCCTGCTGTTCGTCTTCATCGTCCTGCAGCGCCTGATCACCGCCCGCCGCCGCTGACCGCCGCTCGGCACTGACGGCCCGCCGGGCTCCGCCGCCTGCGTCGCGGATCCCCGCGGGCACCACCTCCCGAACACCGCCGAACCGTCCGGCCCCCCGCTTCGTCGGACGGACCGCGCGGCTCCCGTCCGCCCTCCCAACAGGCGACGACGGGACACCGGTCGGCCGCCGGCCCGCAACGGCGCGGAAACCGCCGGCGGCCGCCAACCCACCGTTCACGCCCCCACCCCACGCCAAGGAAGAGACAGTGAGCTTCACTCCCCACCACGACCGGGCGAACGAGCCGGACAGATACGTCGTCGGCATCGACTTCGGCACCCTGTCGGGGCGCGCGGTGGTGGTCCGGGTGCGGGACGGCGAGGAGCTCGGCACCGCCGTGCACGCCTACCCGCACGCCGTGATCGAGGACCGCCTGCCCGGCACCGCCCGCCGTCTGCCGCCGGACTGGGCGCTGCAGCACCCGGAGGACTGGCGCGAGGTGCTGCGCACCGCGGTGCCGCAGGCGCTGGCGGCCTCGGGCGTCGACCCCGCCTCGGTGATCGGCATCGCCACCGACTTCACCGCCTGCACGGTGCTGCCGACCCTGGCCGACGGCACCCCGCTGGCCGAGCTGCCCGAGTGGGCCGGGCGCCCGCACGCCTGGCCCAAGCTGTGGAAGCACCACGCCGCCCAGGGTCAGGCCGACCGGATCAACGCCCTGGCGCACGCCCGCGGCGAGAAGTGGATCCACCGCTACGGCGGCAAGATCTCCGCCGAGTGGCAGTTCGCCAAGGCCCTGCAGGTGCTGGAGGAGGACCCGGCCGTCTACGCGGCGTGCGAGCGCTGGATCGAGGCCGCCGACTGGATCGTCTGGCAGCTGACCGGCGCCGAGTCCCGCAACACCTGCACCGCCGGGTACAAGGGCATCTTCCAGGACGGCGGCTACCCGTCCGAGGAGTACCTGGCCGCCCTGCACCCGGAGTTCGCGGACTTCGCCCGCACCAAGCTGGAGCACCCGGACGGCCTGGCCGCGCTGGGCTCGCGGGTCGGCTCGCTGACCGCCGAGGCCGCCGCCTGGACCGGCCTGCCCGAGGGCATCGCGGTCGCCGCGGGGAACGTGGACGCGCACGTCGCCGCCCCCGCCGCCCAGGCCGTCGACAACGGCAAGCTGCTGGCGATCATGGGCACCTCCACCTGCCACGTCGTCAACGGCCCCGCCCTGGCCGACGTCCCCGGCATCTGCGGGGTCGTCGACGGCGGCATCGCCGAGGGCGCCTTCGGCTACGAGGCCGGGCAGTCCGCGGTCGGCGACATCTTCGCCTGGTGGCTGCGCCAGGGCCTGCCCGCCGACTACCTCGCCGAGGCCGAGGCCAACGGCGAGGACGCCCACCAGCTGCTCACCCGCAAGGCCGCCGCGCAGCGCGTGGGCGCGCACGGCCTGGTCGCACTCGACTGGATGAACGGCAACCGCTCCACCCTGGTCGACCACCACCTCTCCGGCGTCATCGCGGGCCTGACCCTGGCCACCCGCCCCGAGGACGTCTACCGCGCCCTGCTGGAGGCCACCGCCTACGGCACCCGCACCATCGTCGAGGCCCTGGAAGGCGGCGGCGTCCCGGTCACCGAGTTCGTCGTCACCGGCGGCCTGAAGAAGAACGCCCTGCTGATGCAGATCTACGCGGACGTGCTGCGCCGCCCGGTCTCGCTCGCCGTCTCCGCCCAGGGCCCGGCCCTCGGCTCGGCGATCCACGCGGCCGTCGCCGCCGGGGCCTACCCCGACGTGCGGGCCGCCGCCGCCGCGATGGGCCGCGTCCAGCGCCACGCCTACCTCCCGGACGAGGCCCGCGCCGACGCCTACGACGCCCTGTACGCCGAGTACCGCCTGCTGCACGAGCACTTCGGCACCGGAGACGACCTGCTGCTGCACCGCCTGCGCGCCCTCCGCAACGCCGCCCTCAGCCACGACACCGAGGACTGACCATGACTTCCCCGATCGATCTGCTGCGCCGTCAGGTCTGCGACCTGCACCAGGAGCTGGTGCGCTACCAGTTGGTGGTGTGGACCGCGGGCAACGTCTCCGCCCGGGTGCCCGGCGAGGACCTGCTGGTGATCAAGCCCAGCGGCGTGTCCTACGACGAGCTGACCCCCGAGAACATGATCCTGTGCGACCTGGACGGCAACGTGGTGGAGGGCGAGCACGCCCCGTCCTCCGACACCGCCGCGCACGCCTACGTCTACCGCCACCGCCCCGACGTCGGCGGCGTGGTGCACACCCACTCCACCTACGCCAGCGCCTGGGCCGCCCGCGGCGAGCCGGTGCCGTGCGTGCTGACCGCGATGGCCGACGAGTTCGGCGCCGAGATCCCGATCGGGCCGTTCGCGCTGATCGGCGACGACTCGATCGGCCGCGGCATCGTCGAGACCCTGGACGGGCACCGCTCGCCCGCGGTGCTGATGAAGAGCCACGGCGTGTTCACCATCGGTAAGGACGCCAGGGCCGCGGTCAAGGCCGCCGTGATGTGCGAGGACGTCGCCCGCACCGTGCACATCTCCCGCCAGCTCGGCGAGCCGCTGCCCATCGCGCAGGCGGACATCGACAGCCTCAACTTCCGCTACCAGAACGTCTACGGCCAGCGCCCCGCTGCCCGCTGAAGGAGAAACCCCCGATGAGCGAAGTGTTCCTCAACCGCGAGATCTGGTTCCTCACCGGCAGCCAGGGCCTCTACGGCCCCGAGACGTTGCAGCAGGTCGCCGAGCAGTCCCAGCAGGTCGTCAACCAGCTCGCCCGCACCGGCCTGCCGGTGCGGATCATCTGGAAGCCCGTGCTGACCGACGCCGCCTCCATCCGCCGGGTCTGCCTGGAGGCCAACGCCGACGACGCCTGCGTCGGATTGATCGCCTGGATGCACACCTTCTCCCCGGCCAAGATGTGGATCTCCGGCCTGGACGCGCTGCGCAAGCCGCTGCTGCACCTGCACACCCAGGCCAACCGCGACCTGCCGTGGTCGACCATCGACATGGACTTCATGAACCTGAACCAGGCCGCCCACGGCGACCGCGAGTTCGGCTACATCCAGTCCCGCCTCGGCGTCACCCGCAAGACCGTCGCCGGCCACGTCAGCGACCCCGTCGTCGCCGAGCGCGTCGCCACCTGGGCCCGCGCCGCCGCCGCCCGCGCCGACCTCGCCACCCTCAAGCTCGCCCGCTTCGGCGACAACATGCGCGACGTCGCCGTCACCGAGGGCGACAAGGTCGAGGCCCAGCTGCGCCTGGGCGTCTCCGTCAACACCTACGGCGTCAACGACCTGGTCGCCGCCGTCGACGCCGCCGCCGACGCGGACGTCACCGCCCTGGTCAAGGACTACGAGGAGCTCTACCGCCTCGCCCCCGAACTGCGCGCCGGCGGCGAGCGCCACGACTCCCTGCGCTACGCGGCCCGGATCGAACTGGGCCTGCGCGGCTTCCTCACCGACGGCGGCTTCGGCGCCTTCACCACCAACTTCGAGGACCTCGGCGGCCTGCGCCAGCTCCCGGGCCTGGCCGTGCAGCGCCTGATGGCCGACGGCTACGGCTTCGGCGGCGAGGGCGACTGGAAGACCTCCGTCCTGCTGCGCACCCTCAAGACCGCCGCGACCGGCCTGGAGGGCGGCACCTCCTTCATGGAGGACTACACCTACCACCTGGAGCCCGGCCGGGAGCTGATCCTGGGCGCGCACATGCTGGAGGTCTGCCCGACCATCGCCGCCGCCACCCCGTCCTGCGAGATCCACCCGCTGGGCATCGGCGGCCGCGAGGACCCGGTCCGCCTGGTCTTCGACGCCGCCACCGGCCCCGCCGTGGTCGTGGGCCTGGCCGACCTCGGCGACCGCTTCCGCCTGGTCGCCAACGAGATCGACGTCGTCGAACCCAACGAGCCGCTGCCCAACCTGCCCGTCGCCCGCGCCGTCTGGGCCCCCCGCCCCAACCTGCGCACCTCCACCGAGGCGTGGCTGACCGCCGGGGCCCCGCACCACACCGTCCTGACCCGGGCGCTGACCGCCGAGCACCTCGACGACCTCGCCGAGATGCTCGACGTCGAACTCGTCCTCATCGACGCCGACACCACCATGCGCACCTTCACCCGCGAACTGCGCTGGAACCAGGCCTACCACCGCCTCGCCCAGCGCCTCTGACCACCCCGCCGCCCCCGACCGACGACGCCCGTCCACCCACGGGCGTCGTCCCCGTTCCCGCCCCCCGACCCTCCCCTCCCGCACACCGAACGGAGCACCCGTGTCGTCCGAAGCCCCCGCCGCACTGAGGATCACCCAGGCCGAGGTGGCGGCCCTCCCCGACGGGCAGCCGATCACCCGCTGGACGTTCGGCGCCCCCGGCGGCGTCACGGCCGAGGTGCTCAGCCTCGGCGCCCGCCTCGAGGCCCTCCACGCCCCCGACCGGGACGGGCAGCGCGCCAACGTCGTCCTCGGCGGCGGGGACGTCGCCGAACTCCTCGACGCCGCCGCCTACTTCGGCGCCACCGTCGGCCGCTACGCCAACCGCGTCGCGGGCGGCCTGCTGCCCCTGGACGGCACCGTCCACCGCCTCGCCACCCAGGACACCGGCCACACCCTGCACGGCGGACCCGACGGCTACGCCACCCGCCAGTGGGAGGGCGAAGCCGTCCGCGAGGAGCACCGGGTCGGCGTCCGCCTGCGCCTGCACAGCCCCGACGGCGACCAGGGCTTCCCCGGCGCGCTCACCGCCGAGGTCGGCTACCTGCTCGACGCCGACGGCGAGCTGACCATCGAGTACCGGGCCACCACCGACGCGCCCACCGTGGTCAACCTCACCAACCACGCCTACTTCAACCTCGCCGGGGAGGGCAACGGCACCGTCCTCGACCACCTGCTGCGGGTCGACGCCTCCGGCTACCTGCCCGTCGGCGACGACCTGATCCCGCTCGGCCCGGTCGAACCCGTCGACGGAACCCCCTTCGACCTCCGCACGGCCCGCGCCCTCGGCGAACGGTTCGCCCTGCGCCACCCGCAGCTGGGCCCGGCCGGCTCCGGCTACGACCACAACTGGGTCCTGGACGGCACCGGACTGCGCACCGCCGCCGTCCTCACCGACCCGGCCAGCGGCCGCCGCCTGGAGTGCCGCACCACCGAACCCGGCCTGCAGGTCTACACCGGCAACCTCTTCGACGGCTCGGTCACCGGCCGCTCCGGCCGCCCCTACCGGGCGTACGCGGGCATCGCGCTGGAGACCCAGCACTTCCCCGACTCCCCGAACCGGCCCGACTACCCCTCCACCGTCCTGCGCCCGGGGGAGGAGTACCGCTCCACCACGGTCTACCGGTTCACCGCCGGGCGCTGACGGCGCTCCGGACACCCGCCCGGCACGGGCCGCGGCCGCCGTCACCCGCTCGGACCAGCCGCGCGGTGTGTTGGCCGCCGCGCCCGGCGGCGGTGCGGTTGGCTGGTGCGCGCACCGGTCGCCGTCCCGCCTCCCTGCCGCACGGACGCAGGTGCCGTCGCCGGCCGTCCCGCCTGCGACCTCCCGTATCAGGAAGGCGTCCCTCCGTGTCCGAAGACGATGTGCAGCAGGTCACCAACGCGTTCCCCGAGAACACGAACCCGGCGGCGGAGGGCTGTCCGGTCAAGGACGGCGCCGCCGACCCGATGAAGGGCGACGGCATCCACCAGTGGTGGCCCGAGCGGCTGAACCTCGGTGTGCTGCGCCGCCACGCCGCGGCCCACGGCCCCAACGGCGAGGGCTTCGACTACGCGGCGGCGTTCGGGGCGCTCGACCTGGCGGCGGTCAAGCGCGACATCGAGCAGGTCCTGACGACCTCGCAGGACTGGTGGCCCGCCGACTTCGGCCACTACGGGCCGTTCGTGATCCGGATGGCCTGGCACCTGTCGGGCACCTACCGCGTCACCGACGGCCGCGGCGGCAACGGGGCCGGGCTGCAGCGCTTCGCCCCGGTCAACTCCTGGCCGGACAACGTCAACCTGGACAAGGCGCGGCGCCTGCTGTGGCCGGTGAAGCAGAAGTACGGCAAGGCGCTGTCCTGGGCGGACCTGATGGTGCTGTCCGGTAACGTGGCACTGGAGTCGATGGGGTTCGAGACCTTCGGCTTCGGGGGCGGCCGGGAGGAGGTGTGGGGCCCGGACGAGGCGGTGTACTGGGGGCCGGAGACGGTGTGGCTGACCGACGAGCGGCACAAGGACGACGGGGAGCTGCTGGCGCCGCTGGCTGCCGACACGATGGGCCTGATCTACGTCAATCCCGAGGGCCCGCGGGGCAACCCGGACCCGATGGCGTCGGCCACCGACATCCGCGAGACCTTCGCCCGGATGGCGATGAACGACGAGGAGACGGTGGCGCTGTGCGCGGGCGGCCACACCTTCGGCAAGACCCACGGCGCGGCGGGCTCCGAGCACCTGGGCCCCGAGCCGGAGGCCGCGCCGATCGAGCAGCAGGGCCTGGGCTGGAGGAGTGACTTCGGCACCGGCCACGGCAACGACACCATCACCTCCGGTCTGGAGGTGATCTGGACCGACACCCCCACCCGCTGGGACAACCGCTACTTCGAGATCCTGCTGGGCTACGAGTGGGAGCTGACCCGCAGCCCCGGCGGCGCGCACCAGTGGCGGCCCAAGGGCGGGGCGGGCGAGGGGACGGTGCCCGACCCGCACGACCCGGCGGTGCGGCGTGCTCCGGCGATGCTCACCACCGACGTCGCGATGCGGGTCGACCCCGACTACGCGCGGATCTGCCGCCGCTTCCTGGAGCACCCCGAACAGTTCGCGGACGCCTTCGCCCGCGCCTGGTACAAGCTCACCCACCGCGACATGGGCCCGATCGCCCGCTACCTGGGCCCCGAGGTCGCCGCCGAGCAGCTGATCTGGCAGGACCCGCTGCCCGAGCCCACCGAGGCCCCGCTGGACGGCGGTGCCGTCGAGCAGCTCAAGTCCCGGGTGCTGGCCGCCGGGATCCCGCTGGCGGACCTGGTGTGGCTGGCCTGGTCCTCCGCGTCCACCTTCCGGCGCAGTGACAAGCGCGGCGGCGCCAACGGCGCCCGGATCCGGCTGGAGCCGCAGAACGGCTGGGAGGTCAACGAGCCCTACCGGCTCTCCACCCTGCTGGGCCAACTGGAGGGCATCCGGGAGGCGTTCAACTCCTCCCGGCCCGCCGGGCACGGCGTCTCGCTGGCCGACCTGATCGTGCTGGCGGGCACCGCCGCGGTGGAGAAGGCCGCCGCCGACGCCGGACACGAGGTCCGGGTGCCGTTCACGCCGGGCCGGGTCGACGCGACGCAGGAGCACACCGACGTGGAGGGCTTCTCCTACCTGGAGCCGTTGGCCGACGGCTTCCGCAACCACCTCGGCAAGGACGACACCCTGCCGGCCGAGTACCGCCTGGTCGACCGGGCCGACCTGCTCGGGCTGAGCCCCCAGGAGCTGACCGTCCTGGTCGGCGGCCTGCGCACGCTGGGCGCCACCTACCAGAACGCCCCGCTGGGCGTGCTCACCCGCACCCCGGGCGTGCTGACCAACGACTGGTACGTCAACCTCCTCGACCAGGGCACCACCTGGACCCCCTCGGCCCACGACCCGGCCGTCTTCGAGGGCCGCGACGCCACCGGCACGCTCCGCTGGAGCGCCAGCCGCACCGACCTGGTCTTCGGCTCAAACGCCGAACTGCGCGCCCTGGCCGAGGTCTACGCCTCCGCCGACGGGGCCGAACAGTTCGTCGAGGACTTCGCCGCCGCCTGGGCCAAGGTCATGGACCTCGACCGCTTCGACCTCACCACCCACCGCCACGCCTGACCCGTTCGCCCGACCCGGAGGAGACCGCCGTGACCGACCCCGCCCCGCAGGACCCGCTGCCCGCCGAGGACGACGGCGTGCTCGACCCGGCGGACTCGCTGGAGACCGACGACCTCGACGACGACCCGCTGGAGACGGGCATCGTCACCGCCGACGGCTACCGCGGCGCCACCGGCTACGGCACCACCGCGGCGGAGGCCGCCGCCGGGGAGTCCCTGGACCGGCTGCTCGCCGAGGAGGAGCCCGACACCGGGGCCCCCGACGTCGACGACCGCTGGTCGGGAGGTCCGGGCCCCCGGGCCGGGCGGCTGGTGGAGGCGGGGACGGACCTGTTCGCCGAGGACGACGGCGCGGACGGCGGCGCGGCGGGCGCCGAGGAGGCGGCCGTGCACCTCACCGACGAGGACGACGACGAGGCCGCCGAGTTCGACGACGCCGACGCGTCCGAGTCGCTGTCCGACGCGCTCCGCTTCACCGCGGCGGACGACCTCCGCGACGCCGACCCGGACGCCGGCGACGACTACCGCTGACCCCGCGCCCGGGGCCGACGTGCGGCGCCGGGCGAACGGGCCTTTCATGGAGGGGCGGCGGCGTCGCCCCGCCCGCCCGGATCCCGTCCCCGGAGGACCGCATGAGCCTGTCACCCGGCTTCTCCGGCCGCCGCGGCTTCGACACCTCCCGCCTGCCGCCCGGCCAGTACCCGACGTACGACTTCCCCGTCCTGTCCGCCGGGCCCACGCCCGAGGTCGACACCGCGGACTGGGAGTTCACCGTCGCCAGCGAGACCGGGTGGCGCGCCACCTGGACGTGGGAGCAGTTCCTGGCCCTGCCGCAGCAGGACGTCACCACCGACCTGCACTGCGTGACCCGCTGGTCGAAGTTCGACACCCGCTGGCGGGGCGTCAGCCTCGACGTCCTGCTGGCGGACGCCGAGACGGCGGCGGACTTCGTGATCGCCCACTGCCACGGCGGCTACACCACCAACCTGCCGCTGGAGGACGTCCTCGACGGGCGGGCGTGGGTCGTCCACGCGTACGACGGCTTCCCGCTCTCGCCCGAGCACGGCGGCCCCGCCCGCCTGCTGGTGCCGCACCTGTACCTGTGGAAGTCCGCGAAGTGGGTGCGCGGCCTCACCCTGAGCCCGGTCGACGAACCCGGCTTCTGGGAGGCGGCGGGCTACCACAACCACGGCGACCCCTGGCGCGAGCAGCGCACCTGGCAGGACTGACCCGACCCCGGACGCACGAGGAGCCCGTCGATGGCGACGCTCACCCCAGGATTCCACGGCCACCGCCGCACCCGCGGCGACCGCCTCCCGCCCGGCCAGTTCCGCACCGAGGACTTCCCCGTGCTCTCCGCCGGGCCGACACCCGAAGTCCCGCTCGACCGGTGGGAGTTCACCCTCACCACCGAGGACGGCGAACAGCACCGCTGGACGTGGGAGCAGTTCCAGGCCCTGCCGCAGCAGGACGTCACCACCGACCTGCACTGCGTGACCCGCTGGTCGAAGTTCGACACCCGCTGGCGGGGCGTCAGCCTCGACACCCTGCTGGAGGGCGTCGCCACCGGGGCCCGATTCGCCCTCGCCGAGTGCCACGGCGGCTACACCACCAACCTGCCGCTGGACGACCTGCGGGGCGGGAAGGCGTGGATCGCCCACACCTACGACGGCGAGCCGCTGGCCGCCGAGCACGGCGGCCCGGCCCGCCTCCTGGTGCCGCACCTGTACTTCTGGAAGTCCGCGAAGTGGATCAGCGGCATCACCCTCGGCCGCACCGACCGGCGCGGCTTCTGGGAGCAGTTCGGCTACCACGACTACGGAGACCCCTGGCGCGAGCAGCGGACCTGGAACGACTGAGGCGAGGGCGACGCGATGAGCGACTGGCGCCGGGCCGAACTGCGGGCCAGGACCCCCGAGAGCACGACCGCGCGCACCCTGCACCTGACCGTGGACGGCTGGCCCGGCCACCTGCCCGGCCAGCACGTCGACGTCCGGCTCACCGCGGACGACGGCTACCGGGCCGTGCGCAGCTACTCGCTCTCCGCACCGGCCGACGGCGACCGGATCGAGATCTCCGTCCAGCCCGCGCCGTTCGGCGAGGTCTCCCCGTACCTCGCCGAGGACTTCCCCGTCGGCGCCGGGATCGAGGTCAAGGGCCCGCTCGGCGGCTGGTTCGTCTGGAAGCCGGAACGGCCCGGGCCCGTCCTGCTGGTGGCGGGCGGCTCCGGCATCGCGCCGCTCGCGGCCATGCTGCGCGCCCGGCTGGACCTCGGCGACGCCGGGCCCCCGTTCCACCTCGCCTACTCGCTGCGCGACCCCGGCCAGCGCTGGTTCGGCGCCCTGCTGGACGGCATCGCCGAGGCCGAGGACCCCGCCGTCACCGCCGCCTGCCTGTACACCCGCACCGCCCCGCCCGGACACCCCCGGCCCGTCGGCCGCATCACCGCGGCCGACCTCGACCTGCCGGGCTTCCGGCCCGCCGACGGGGCCCTCGCCTTCGTCTGCGGCCCCACCGCCTTCGTCGAGAAGGCCGCCAACCTGCTCGTCCACCTCGGCCACCGCCCCGACCGCGTCCGCACCGAGCGGTTCGGCTGACACCCCTCCGGGAGACCCCCATGCGCGACGGAAACGCCCTCGCCGGACCGCTGTCCGACCTGTTCCTCCCCGACCCCACCACCGCCTGGCGGCTGTGCCCCGGCTGCGGGACCGACGCCGCCCTGGCCGCCCTGCACGTCTACGACCAGGGCCCCGCCGCCGTCGCCCGCTGCCCCCGCTGCTCCGAGATCGCCTTCCGGGTCGCCCGCCACCCCGGACAGCTGTGGTTCGACTTCGGCCGGGGCGGGGCCCTGCGCTTCCCGGCCTCCTGACGCCGCCCGGCAGCCGACGCGCCGCACCGGCCCTCCCCGGGGAGCGGGAGGGCCGGTGCGGCGCGTCGCGCAGGTCAGCTGCCGTGCAGGGCCTTCTTCAGGGCGTCGACCGCGAGCTTGCGGGCGACGTTGGCGGCGCGGGTGTCGCGCAGGCTGTCCAGCAGCAGGAAGTCGTGGACCATCCCGGCGACCCGGACGGCGGTGACGTCGACCCCGGCCTCGCGGAGCTTGTTGGCGTACTGCTCGCCCTCGTCGCGCAGCACGTCGGCCTCGTCGGTGATGACCAGGGTGGTCGGCAGGCCGCGCAGGTCCTCCAGCGGGGTCTGCAGCGGGGAGGCGTGCGGCTCCTTGCGCTGGTCCGGGTCGGAGTACTGGTCCCAGAACCAGATCATGCCGTCGCGGGTGAGGTAGTAGCCCTCGGCGAACTGCCGGTAGGACGGGGTGTCGAAGTCGGCGTTGGTGACGGGGTACAGCAGCACCTGGGCCTTGAGGTCCAGGCCGCCGCGCTCCTTGTTCATGTTCGCGAAGACCGCGGACATGCAGCCGCCGACCGACTCGCCGGTGACGGCGACCCGGGAGACGTCCAGGCCGTGCTCGGCGCCGTGCTCCAGCAGCCACCGGCCGACCGCGTAGTTCTGCTCGACCTGGGTCGGGTACTTCGCCTCCGGCGCCCGGTCGTAGACCGGGAAGACGCCTGCCGCGCCCGCGCCGACCGCCAGTTCGCGGAACAGCCGGTCGTGGGTCCTGTCGTCACCGAACACCCAGCCCGCGCCGTGGATGTAGAACACCACGGGCAACGGGCCGGTGGCGCCCTTGGGCTTGATGATGCGGGTGCGGACCTGCCCCCACTCGCCCGCGTCGACGGTCACCCACTCCTCGTCCACGGCCGGGCGTTCGACGCCCTCGCCGCTCTGCAGGCCGAGCAGGATGTCCCGGCCCTCGGGCGGCGGCACCTCGTAGATCCGCGGGTGCGGGTCGGTGGCCTTGGCGAGCTCGGCCGCGGCCGGCTCCAGGTAGGGGGTGATCGGCGGGGGAAGCTGCGTCATGTCCACTCCATCGAGAGCGGTGGCGGGCGCGAGCGGGCGCCCGGGCCCGGTGAGGCCGGGCCAAGGAACAAACTAGGAGAATTCCGGCTGGTTCCCTCCCCGGGATGGGCCGAACGGGCCCGCCACAGCCGCCGGGGCGGGCCCGGTGGGCGGGTCACTCGGACGCGGGGACGACCGCGTGCGCGAGCTGGACGCGCGAGTGCAGGTCGAGCTTGCGGTAGACGCGGGTGAGGGTGGCTTCGACGGTCTTGACGCTGACGGTCAGGGTGGCGGCGATGTCGCGGTTGCTGGCACCGGCGGCGGCCAGGCGGGCGCAGCGCTCCTCGGCGGAGGTCAGCCGGGGGCGCGCGTCGCCGCCCGGGGCGGGCTCCAGGCGCTGGAGGGCCAGGGCGGCGGCGTCGGCCCAGGGGTGGGCCCGGTGGGCGGTGAAGAGCTCGGCGGCGCTCCGGGCCGCCGCGCGGGCACTGGCTCGGCGGCGCCCGCGGCGTTCGGCGTGGCTGAGCGCCAGCAGGGTCCGGCCGCGTTCGAGGGGCAGGTGACGCTGGCGGTCGGCCGCGTCGGCGAGGCGGCGGGCGGCGCTGTCGTGGTCGCCGCGGGCGGCGTCCAGCAGGGCCAGGGCGCGGTCGAGCGCGGGCAGCACGGAGGTCCGGCCGAGGTCGGTCGCGGTGCGGCGGGTGTCGGCGAGCAGGGCCTCGGCCTCGTCGTCGTGGCCGACGGCGACCAGGGCCTCGGCCAGGTCGCCGTGCCAGCGCAGCACGGACGGGTCGCGGACCTGCTGCTCCTCCTCCAGGACGCGGACCTCCGCCAGGGGCTCCAGGGCCTCCTTCGGGCGTCCGGCGGCCAGCAGCAGGTGTCCGAGGGCGAAGAGGTTGCGGGAGAGGAAGACCTTGTTGTCCTCCTGCCGGGAGGCGTCGATGCCGCGGTGGGCGTGGGCCAGGGCGGTGTCGGTGCTCCGGGTGGCGCCCTCGACCAGGGCCGAGGTGTAGCAGGCGGGGGAGGGTGACAGGGCGGTGCGGTCGGTCAGCGCCTGGGCGCGGCGGGCGTAGGCGAGGGCTTCGGTGCACCGTCCGGCGCGCAGTTCGGCCTCGGCGAGGCCGCGCAGCACGTCGACGGTGGCCTCCGCGTCCGCCGTCCGCTCGGCCTCGACGAGCAGGGGCAGCAGGGCGCTGCGGGCCAGGTCGGGACGGTCGTCGAAGAGGGCGTGCCGGGCGGCGAGGTGCTGGGGCGTCCCGTTGACGGGGAGGGCGGCGGAGCGCGGCAGGGACAGGGCGCGGGCCAGCGCGCCCCCGGCCCCGGGGAGGCCGAGGATGCGCTGGACGCGCGCCTGCATGGTCAGGGCCAGGGTGGTGGCGGCGGTGTCGCCGACGCTCTCGGCGAGGGCGGCGGCCCGTTCGGCCAGGGCGCAGGCCCGGCGGGGGTCGCCGTCGTTGACGTTGGCCCAGAGGGACTGGCGGATCAGGACCTGCGCGGTCAGGCCCGGGTGCCCGGCCGCCGCGTGGAGCGCCTCGGCGAACAGCTGGTCCGCGCCGTGCAGCTCCTGCCCGCTGGCGTCGATGAGGGCGACCAGGGTGTCGACGCGTTGGGCCGGGCTGGCGTGCCGGTGCAGGACGAGCCGGGCGGCGGCCCGGCCGCGGGGGAGGTCCCCGTAGTGCGCGGCGTCCCGGGCGGCGGTCAGCGCCCGTTCGGCGAGCAGGGCCGCGTCCTCGGGCGGGGTGCGCTCCGCGGCGAGCAGGGAGAGTTCGGCGGCCAGCGCGTGCTCGCCGCGCAGCCGGGCGCTCCCGGCGGCGCGGGCGGCGCGCCGGGCGGTGCCCGGGTCGTCGGCGTCGGCGGCCAGCAGGGTGTGCCGGTCGCGGCGCAGGCCGTCGTGGCTGGCCTCGGCCAGCCGGGCGTGCAGGAGACGGCGTGCGGTCTCCGGCAGCCGGGCGGTGAGTTCCGCGCCGATCGCGGAGGCGGTGAAGTGCACCTCCCCGTCGGGCCGGTCGAGGTCGACGAGTCCGGCGGCCCCGGCCTCGGCCAGCAGGTTGCCGGCGGCCGGACCGACCAGGCGGGCCAGCAGCCCGCGGTCCGGGCGGTCGTCGAGCGCGGCGAGGGTCAGCAGTTCGCGGGCCTCCTCCGACACGGTGTCCAGCCACTCGCCCACCAACCGGCGCGCCGCCGGGGGCAGGGCCGCTCCGTCCCCGCCGTCCCGCTCCGCGGCCGGGTCCGCGGCCTCGGCGAGCGCCAGGGCCAGGGCCGGGTTCCCGCCGCTGCGGGCGTGGATCCGGGTCACCTCCCCCGGGGTGGGTCGGTGCGGCGCCAGCAGGGCCGCGACCTGGCGGGGCGTCAGCGGCGGGACGCGCACCGGGTGCGCGTCCTCGCCGCACCAGTGGTTCCCGGCGCCCGGACGCCAGGTGCGCTCCGCCACGACGACGGGGAACCCGGGGGCCAGGCGCAGGGCCCAGCCCAGGACGGCCGCGCTGGCCGCGTCCAGCCACTGGGCGTTGTCCACCACCAGGGTCAGCGGCGGTGCGTCCCGCAGCACGGCGGCGGTCAACCGGCGCAACCGCAGCGAGGCTCCGGCGTGGTCGGTGCCGACGGTCTCGTCCAGGGCCGCCGCGAGCTCCTGCGCGGTCGGCAACGGCTGCAGGGCCAGGGCGAGTTCGAGCAGCCCGGTGTAGGGGACCGGGGTGTCCTGCGGGCCCGGGGCCAGCCGCAGCACGGGTCGGCCCAGCTGCCGGCCCAGCACCCCGGCGGCGGTGGTCTTGCCGATGCCGGGCGGCCCGAACAGCACCACCCGGCGGATGCCGCGCACCTCGTCCGGCAGTCCGGCACCGGACGCCTCCGGAAGCCCGTTCACCCACGTCGCAGAGTCTCGCACCGGGCCATGGTGCGCCTCCGGGGCCGTCCCGCGCCAGGTCAAGGGGTTGCCCTGATGTCGACCGCCCCCCGTCTTCCCTAACGTCATCGCCACAGTCGAGCTGTCAACCGGCTGCCGGACGCCCCCCACCCCCCGACGACGTCCTGCCGCCCTCCCCCCTCAACCCCAGCTCGGCGGGAGGAACGTGATGTCCCGTAAGAACGCCCTCGCAGCCGCCGTCGCGGCCGCCCTGACCCTGGGCACCGTGACCGCGGTGGCCACCCAGTCCACCGCCGCCGCCACCAGCCCCTCCGCCCGACCCGGCGCCGGGTTCCGGGCGATGAGCGCCGACGCCCGCACCGAGGCGCTGCGCGCCGCCGACCGGGAGGCCGCCGCGGTCGCGAAGTCGCTCGGCCTCGGTGCGGACGAGCGCCTGGTGGCCAAGGACGTGCTCCTCGACACCGACGGCGCCCGGCACGTGCGCTACGACCGCACCTACCGCGGCCTGCCCGTCATCGGCGGCGACCTGGTCGTCCACTACGACGCGAACGGCCGGGCCACCGGCTCCGACCAGGCCCACCAGGGCGCGCTCAAGGTCGCCGGCACCACGCCGAAGCTCAGCGCGGCCGACGCCTCGGCCGCGGCCGTCCGGCACGCCAAGCACGTCAGGAACGCCAAGACCGGCACCGCGGACGGCAGCGCCCTGGTGGTGTACGCGGTCGGCAAGGTCCCGGTGCTGGCCTACCGCTCCACCGTCACCGGCGACGGCGAGGCCGGCCCCGCCTCGCGCGAGGCCGTGATCGTCGACGCCGCCAGCGGCGCGCCGCTGGACCAGTACGAGCTGCACCAGGGCGTCACCGGCACCGGCAACGGCATCAACGTCGGCCAGGTCTCCATCGAGACCACCCAGACCACCAGCGGCTACACCCTCACCGACGCCGCGCACGGCGGCACCATCGTCTACGACTCCTACAACAGCTCGCAGTCGAGCCCCACCCAGAACGCCAGGGCGTTCACGAAGTCGACCAACTCCTGGGGCAACGGCTCCACCTCGAGCCGGGAGAGCGCCGCCGTCGACGCCTCCTACGGCCTGGCGAAGACCTGGGACTTCTACAAGAACACCTTCAACCGCTCCGGCATCCGCAACGACGGCCGCGGCGCCCCCGCCTACGTCCACGTCGACACCGGCCTGCTCAACGCCTTCTACGACGACTCCTGCTTCTGCATGTCCTTCGGCGACGGCTCCTCGCAGAACAGCAACACCCCGCTCACCGCCCTGGACGTGGCCGGTCACGAGATGAGCCACGGCGTCACCGCCGCCACCGCCAACCTCAACTACTCCGGCGAGAGCGGCGGCCTCAACGAGGCGACGTCGGACATCTTCGGCACCATGGTCGAGTTCTACGCCAACAACGCCGCCGACCCCGGCGACTACTACATCGGCGAGAAGGTCAACATGTCCAACGGCTACCTGCGCCGGATGGACAACCCCGCCGCGGACGGCTCCTCGCTGTCCTGCTACAACTCCGGCGCCGGGTCGGTGGACGTGCACTACTCCTCCGGCATCGCCAACCACTTCTTCTACCTGGCGGCCGAGGGCACCGGCGCCAAGACCATCGGCGGCCTGCCGCACAACGGCACCCCGTGCAACGGCGACAGCTTCAGCGGCATCGGCCGTGACAAGGCCGCCGCCGTCTGGTACCGCGCCCTGACCACCTACATGACCTCCACCACCAACTACGCCTCGGCGCGCACCGCCACCCTGCAGGCCGCCGCCGACCTGTACGGCACCAACTCCCAGGAGCGCTACCTCGTCTCCAAGGCGTGGGCCGCCGTCAGCGTCGGCACCGCGCTGCCCGACCCGGGCACGAGCAGCCCCACCCCGTCGCCCTCCTCCTCCACCAGCCCCTCCCCGTCCCCGTCCGGTTCGACCAGCCCCTCCCCGTCGCCGTCCACCTCGACCCCGAGCGGCAACGCGCTGGTCAACGGCGGCTTCGAGCAGGGCACCACCGGCTGGACGCAGAGCGACAACGACATCAGCAACTCCACGCTGCAGGCCGCGCACGGCGGCTCCTGGTACGCCTGGATGATGGGCTACGGCACCTCCGCCGTCGAGTCCCTCTCCCAGTCGAACATCGCCGTGCCCGCCACCGGCACCCCGAAGCTGACCTTCTGGCTGAAGGTCAGCACCCAGGAGTCCGGCTCCACCGCCTACGACACCCTCAAGGTCAACGTCAACGGCAGCACGCTCGCCACCTACTCCAACGCCAACGCCTCCGCCGGGTACGTCCAGAAGACCGTCGACCTGTCCGCCTACAAGGGCAAGAGCGTGAAGCTGGAGTTCGCCGGGACGGAGGACGCCTACCTGTCGACCGTCTTCCTGCTCGACGACGTCGCCATCGGCTGACCGCCCCCCCAGGACGCCGACGGCCGGAACCGCTGTGGAGGTTCCGGCCGCCGGACCGCCGCCCTCCCGCGGGGTAGCAGCGAGGACGGCAGCCCGTGACCGGCCCCACTGGGGCGGGGCCGGTCGCGGGGGCGTCAGAGTTCGACGTCGGGGTGCAACCGGGCGACCGTCCACACCCGCTGGCGGCGGACGGCCAGCGTGGTGAGCCCGAGGAAGAGGACGCCGAAGGCCGCCAGCACGGCGCCGTCGCGCAGGACGTGGGCGGCCTGGCCGCCGGAGACGGTGGCCCGCAGGCCGTCGATCAGGTAGGTCATCGGCAGCAGCGGGTGCAGGAACCGGAAGAACGCCGGGGCGGTGGGCATCGGGTACAGGCCGCCCGCGGCGGTCAGTTGCAGGACCAGCAGGACCAGCGAGAGCACGTCGCCCGGCACACCCAGCGAGGTCCGCAGGAAGTGGTCGACCGCCACGAAGGAGGCCGCGCCCAGGACCAGCAGGGCGACCGTGGCCCACGGGTGCACCGGGTGCAGCCCCAGCGTCAGGTCCACCACCGCGTACAGGACGAGCGCCGCCACCGCGCCGAGCAGCGCGGCGGGCAGCCATCCGGCGGCGGCGACGGTCGCCGAACGGGCCCGGCCGGCCAGCGCGCGGCCGTTGACCGGCCGCAGCAGCAGGTAGGCGAACAGGCCGAACACCCACAGCGCGATGCCGAAGAAGAACGGCGCCATCCCGCGCCCGTACACGCCCGCCGGGTGCAGGTTGGTGCGGTCGATCCGGGCCGGGGTGCCCAGCACCCGGGCGGCGCCCTCGACCTGCTGGCCGCTCAGTTCGGGGATCCGGTGCAGCCCGTCGTCCACGGTGGTCGACAGCCTGGTCGCCCCGTCGTGCGCCTGGTCGGCGGCGGAGCGCGCGGCGTCCGCGCCCGCCCGCAGCGACTGCAGGCCGTCGGCGACCGTCGCCGTTCCCGCGGCCACGTCGGCGGCGCCGCCGTCCAGCAGCCGCAGCGGGGCGTTCAGGGCCGCGGCGTTCTGCTGCACGTCCACGGCGGTGCGCTGCAGGTCGCGGGCGGCGGCCAGCTGCTGCTGGGCCGCGGTGTCGGCCGCGGCCGCCCGGTCGTCGATCCCGGCGGCGGTGGCGTCCGCCTGCTCGGCGTCGCGCAGGACCCGGGCGAACACCGGGTCCTGAGCCAACTCCGGTTGACCGGAGGAGAGTTGGCGCAGGTCGGCGAGGGCGGTGCCGGTGCCCTGGCGGACCTGCGAGGTGCCGGTGTGCAGGGTGTGCAGCCCCTCGGCGGCCACCGAGGCGGCCGTCACCAGCTGGGCGGCGGCCCGCGGCAGCCGGTCCGCCACCGCCCCGTCCAGCGCCTCGGCGGCCCGGTCGACCTGCCCGACGGCCCGGCTGATCTGCTGCGCCCCGGCGCCGATCCGCTCGGTGCCCGCGTGCAGGCCGTCGGCGGCGCTCGCCAGCGCCGCGCTGCCCTGCCGGGCGGTGGTGGTCGCCCCGACCAGTTGCCGGGCGCCCTCCGAGGCCACCGCCAACTCCTGCCGGAAGTCCGAGAGTTCGCCGTAGAGCGCGCGGACGTACGCCTCGTGCACCGCCGAGTCGACCTGGGCCTGCAGCTTCGACTGCACCACCTCGGTCATCACGCCCGCGATGTAGTTGTTCGCGTCGTTCAGCCGCAGCAGGACGCCGCCCTGCTGCGGCTGCGCGTCGGCGGCGGTCGCCAGCCGGCTGCTGAAGTCCGCCGGGATCTCGACCGTGAACGCGTACCGCCCCTCGCGCAGCCCCGCGTCGGCCGCCCCGGCGTCGACGAACCGCCAGCCGAAGGTGCCGGACGCCTTCAACTGCTCCACCAGCTGCGCCCCGGCGTCCACCGGCCGTCCCCCCTCGGCGACGGCGGGGCGGTCCAGGTTCACCACGGCGACCGGGATCCGGTCGGTCTTCCCGTACGGATCCCAGTTCGCCCACAGGTACATCGCCCCGTACAGCAGCGGGATCAGGCAGAGCAGCAGCGGCACCAGTCGGCGCAACGGGCCGCGGAAGCGGCGCAGTTCGAGCAGGGCGAGGCGGACGGCGGTCACGCGGCCCTCCCGTCCGCGGCCGCGCCCGGCGCGGGGGCAGCCGGTACGGGGACGTCCGGTGCGGGGGCGTCCGGGTCGGCGCGGTGCGGCAGTGCCAGCAGGACGGTGCCCGGGGGCGGTGGCGAGGGCGGCTGGGCGGCGGTGGCCAGGACGGTGCAGCCGGTGGCGGTCACCGTCGCCAGAGCCCGCCAGGCCCGGTCGCGGTCGGCATCGGGGCAGTCGCGGTCCACCGCGTCCACGGCCAGCACGGGCGGGCGGGCCGCGAGGGCGAGCGCCACGTCCAGCAGCAGCGACTCCAGCGGCGGCAGGTCCTCGGCGAGGGTCGCGCCGCGCAGGTGCAGGCCGAGCAGCCGGGCGGCCTCGACCACGCCCCGCCGGGTGACGTCCCGGTCCAACCAGCAGCGTTCGGCGACCAGTTCGCGCACCCGCAGCCGCCCCTCGGCGGCGACCGCACCGTCCGCCCGGGCCACCGCCACCGACCGGCGCACCCCGCCGGCCCCGGCCCCGGGGGCCCGGTGACGGCCCACCCGCAGCACGCCGGTGCGCAGCCGCATCCGGCCGGCCAGCGCCAGCAGCGCGCTGGTGCGGCCGGACCCGGCGGGCCCGTGCACCACCAGCAGGCCGCCGGGCGGCACGTCCGCGTCCACGTTCTCGAACACCGGCCCGCGCGGGCCGTGCACACTGATTCCCCGGGCCGTCACGGCCTCTCCGCACACCATCACTACCGGCGGGTAACCGGAATCGGCCGGGCCATGCCCCCGGCCCCGTCCGGGCAGCTCACCGCCCTCGTCCGGGCAGCTCACCGCCCCCGTCCGGGCAGCTCACCGCCCCAGCCGGGACTCCAGACGCCGGAGCCTGGCCCGCTGCCGACGGTCGAGGACGAACAGCAGCGGGAACCAGCACAGCAGGAACACCAGCGTCACCACCCCGGCCACCTGGCCGTGGCGCTGCCACAGCGACGCCGCCGACCACAGCACGCAGGCGGCCAGCACCGGCCACGCCCACCACGCGCGCCGCCGCTGCGCCCGGTCGGCGCGCACCACCCGGCGCAGCGCCGCCACCAGCACCGGGTCCTCGGGGATCCGCTCCTCCTTGACGGCGCGGTCCAGGTCGACGAGCGCGGACGCGTCCGGCAGGCCCAGCCTCCTGGCCCGGCGGCGGTGCCCCCAGCGCAGGAGCGCCAGGGTCGCCAGGGCGTAGCACCCGCCCGCGACGACCGTGAGCGGCCACGACGCCCCGTTCATGAAGTGCGTGACCATGCTCCACGCCGCCCCCGAGGCCACCGTCGCCACCCACACCTGCGGCCGCGTCCACCATGGCCTGCCCGCTCGTCGTGCGTCCGTGTGCGTCATGTCCGCCGGGTGCCCCGCCGGGCGGATTCAACTCCCTTGCCGGGGAGGGGAGGTGCGTCGGGGCCGGGGGTGCGGTGCGGCGGCGGCCGGGCGGGGCGGTTGCGCGGCGGTCCCCGGGGCACACGGCGGGGCATGACGACGGACGGCGCGCACGGCGCGGAGACGGACGGCCCGAAGGGCGCGGGGGCGGACGGCACGGAGGGGGACGGCGAGACCAGGGGGACGGTGCTGACCGCGCTGGTGGCCAACCTGGTGATCGCCCTGGCGAAGACCGCGGGCGGTCTGCTCGCGGGCTCGCCCGCGCTGCTGTCCGAGGCGGCGCACTCGGTCGCCGACAGCCTCAACGAGGTGTTCCTGCTGGCCTCGTTGAGCCGCAGCCGCCGACGGCCGGACGCCCGCCACCCCTTCGGCTACGGCAAGGAGCGGTTCTTCTGGTCGATGCTGGCCGCGGTCGGCATCTTCGTCACCGGCGGCTGCTTCTCGTTCTACCAGGGCCTGCACACCCTGCTGAACCCGGAGGCCGAGGCCACCGAGGGCTACCTGGTCGTGTACCTGGTGCTGCTGGTGTCGCTGCTCGCGGAGGGCGCCTCGCTGGCCAGGGCCGTCCTGCAGGTGCGCAGGCAGGCCCGGCGGGCGGGGCGCGGCCTGCTGGTGCAGCTGCGCCGCGGCGACGACCCGACGGTGCGGACGGTGTTCGCCGAGGACGCGGCGGCGGTGCTCGGCGTCCTGCTGGCGCTGGCGGGCGCCGGGCTCCACCAGTGGACCGGACGGCCCGGGTGGGAGGCGGGCGCGGCCCTGGCCATCGCGGTGCTGCTGATGTACGTCGCCTACCGGCTGGGCCGGGACGCCAAGGACCGGCTGGTCGGGCAGGCCGTCGACCCGGCCGTCCAGCAGCAGGCCCTGGACGTGCTCACCGAGCGGCCCGAGGTCGACACCGTGACCCGGCTGCTGACCATGCAACTCGGCCCCCGTTCGGCCCTGTTGGCCGCCCGGATCGACCTGGTCGACGGCCTGGACAGCAGCGGGGTCGAGGAGCTCTGCGTCGGGCTGAAGCAGCGGATCCGGGCGAGGTGCCCCGAGTTCGACCAGGTCTTCCTGGACATCACCGCGGCCGACGAGGACGAGCGCCGCCGCGCGGCCGAGCGCCGCCGCAGGCTGCGCGAGACGGTGCGGCGGCAGGCCGCCGCGGAGGGCTGAACCCGCCCCGCGTCCGGGCGCCCGTCGAACCGGCGGGCGCCCGGACGTCCACCTACCGCACGGGGCCGTCGCACGCTCGACGCGCACGGCGGGAATGCGGCTCCGACAGAGCATTGTGAGCGCTAACAAGCGGTGGGGCAAGGGGTTGCACCGATCGCGGGGGAGCAGTGCCGGGGGCGAGGACCAATCCGGACGGAAGCCTTGACGGGGTCACGCCCCTTCTCCATAGTGATGCACGGCCGCCTCCTGAGCCGAACTCCCGTTTTCCCCCGCTGCTCTGAGCCTCCGTCAGGGTGAATTGTTAGCGCTAACAAAGCGCAGCAGCCCTCTCGCCCGCCGCGGACGGCTCCGCCGTCGGGGCACCGGGGCGGCCGTCTCCTCGGGACCTCCCGACCCCCACCCCTCAGCAAGGAGTCACCCTTGGCTGTCCAGACCTGGCTGCGCCGCGCCCGGCGCGCCCTCCTCGCGACCGGCACCACCGCGGTCCTGACCGTCGCCCTGATCGCGGGCACCGAGACGGCCTCGCAGGCCGCCGTCCAGGGGCCGTGCGACCTCTACGCCTCCGGCGGGACGCCCTGCGTGGCGGCCCACTCCACCACCCGGGCCCTGTACGGCGGGTACGGCGGCGCGCTCTACCAGGTCCGCCGCGCCTCCGACGGCGCGACCAGGGACATCGGCGTCCTCGCCACCGGCGGCTACGCCAACGCCGCCGCCCAGGACGCCTTCTGTGCCGCCACCACCTGCGTCATCACCGTGATCTACGACCAGTCGGGCAGGGGCAACCACCTCACCCAGGCCCCGGCCGGCGGCGCCGCCCCGGGCCCGGACAACCTCGCCCCCGCCACCGCCGCCCCGGTCACCGTCGCGGGCCACAAGGCGTACGGCGTGTACGTGGCCGCGGGCACCGGCTACCGCAACAACAAGACCAACGGCATCGCCACCGGCGACCAGCCCGAGGGCATGTACGCCGTCCTGGACGGCACCCACTTCGGCGGCGGCTGCTGCTTCGACTACGGCAACGCCGAGACCAACAACCTCGACACCGGCAACGGCCACATGGAGGCCATCTACTTCGGCGACAGCACCATCTGGGGCTCCGGCACCGGCAAGGGCCCCTGGGTGATGGCCGACCTGGAGAACGGCCTGTTCTCCGGCGTCAACGCGGGCTACAACGCGAACGACCCGAGCGTCAGCCACCGCTTCCTGACCGCGATCGTCAAGGGCGCCCCCAACCTGTGGGCGATCAAGGCGGGCAACGCGCAGTCCGGCGGCCTGTCGACCTACTACAACGGGGTCCGGCCCAACGTCGCGGGCTACAACCCGATGCACAAGGAGGGCGCGATCATCCTGGGCATCGGCGGTGACAACAGCAAGTCCTCCAGCGGCACCTTCTACGAGGGCGTGATGACCTCCGGCTACCCCTCGGACAGCACCGAGAACGCCGTCCAGGCCAACATCGCCGCAGCCAACTACCAGGAAGCGGCCGTCACTTCGAGCGCCCTCACGCCCGGCGCCCGGGTCTCGCTGAAGGCGACCACCGCCTGCTGCACCGCCGACTACCTGCGCCGCAGCGCCGACGCCACGGTGGCCATCTCCCCGATCACCTCCGGCAGTCCGGCCGCCGACCGGAGCGACGCCACCTGGATCGTCCGCGCCGGACTGGCCAACGGCTCCTGCCTGTCCTTCGAGTCCGCCTCCGCCCCCGGCCAGTACCTGCGGCACTTCAACTACCAGCTCCGCACCGCGGCCTCCGACGGCAGCACCGTGTTCAAGCAGGACGCCACCTTCTGCCTCCAGGCCGGGCACAGCGGGCAGGGCTACTCCTTCCAGTCCGTCAACTTCCCCAACCGCTTCCTGCGCCACTACGAGTACACCGGCTACCTCGCCGGTGACGGCGTCGGCGGCAACACCTGGGACAACGCCAACTACTGGGCCGAGGACACCTCCTGGCTGACCGCCCAGCCCCTGTCCTGACCCCCGGCCCGCACCCGGCGCCCGGGCGCCGGGTGCGGGCCACCACCGCGGGGAATTCCGGCCACCAGTTCCGTCGGCACGGTTGACCGCATTGAAGTGGGCATGGCACTTTCGTCCGGCGCGGGCGTGCGCCAACCGGTCGCACGCCCGCAATCCCCCACAAGGAGAGCCATGTTCAAGAAACTCGCCGCCGTGTTCGGCGCGGGCGCGGTCGTCGCAGGCACCCTCACCCTCGGTGCCGCCCCCGCGCAGGCCGTCCAGGCCGGCGACCTGACCTCCACCATCGCGCTGAGCAACTGCTCGGCCTCGCTGGTCCGTTACCCGACCTCGGTGGACACCGACCGGGCGATGATGCTGACCAACGGCCACTGCCTGCCCACCATGCCGACGGCCGGCCAGGTCATCCAGAACGCGAGCGCCAGCCGCAGCGGCACCCTGCTGAACTCCTCCGGCGCCTCGCTCGGCACCGTCCAGGCCGACAAGGTGCTGTACGCGACGATGACCGGCACCGACGTCGCGCTGTACCAGCTCACCGACACCTTCTCCGCCATCAGCTCCAAGTACGGGGCGACGGCGCTGACCATCAGCGACACCCACCCAGTCGACGGCTCCGCGATGTACATACCGTCCTCGTACTGGAAGCAGGTCTGGAACTGCTCGGTCAACGGGTTCGTCGCGACCCTGCGCGAGGACCAGTGGACCTGGCACGACTCGCTGCGCTACAGCTCGGGCTGCAACACCACGCACGGCACCTCCGGGTCGCCGATCGTCGACGCGGCCAGCCGGAAGGTCGTCGGCATCAACAACACCGGCAACGACGACGGCGCGATGTGCACCCTGAACAACCCGTGCGAGGTCGCCGCGGACGGCACCACCACCGCCACCAAGGGCCAGAGCTACGGCGAGGAGACCTACTGGTTCACCACCTGCCTGGGCACCGGCCGGGTCATCGACCTGAACGTCAGCGGCTGCCTGCTGACCAAGCCGGCCGGGGCGGCCCCGTCGGTGGCCAACCCGGGCAACCAGTCGACCGCGGTCAACGGCGCCGTCAACCTGCAGGTCCAGGCCACCGGCGGCACCGCGCCGCTCGGCTACTCGGCCACCGGCCTGCCCACCGGGCTGTCCATCAACGCCTCCACCGGCCTGATCAGCGGCACCGCCACCACCGCGGGCAGCTCCACGGTGACCGTGACCGTCAAGGACGCCGCCAACCGGACCGCCTCCACCACGTTCTCCTGGACGGTCACCACCACCCAGGGCAGCTGCACCCCGACCCAGCTGCTCGGCAACCCCGGCTTCGAGACCGGCACCGCCAGCCCCTGGACCGCCTCCTCCGGCGTGGTCGACAACTCCTCCTCCGAGGCCGCCCACAGCGGCTCCTGGAAGGCCTGGATGGACGGCTACGGCTCCGCCCACACCGACACCCTCGCGCAGACCGTGACCGTCCCGGCCGGCTGCAAGGCCACCTTCAGCTACTGGCTGCACGTCGACACCGCGGAGTCCGGCAGCACCGCGTACGACAAGCTGACCGTGACCGTCAACGGCACCACGGTCGCGACCCACTCGAACGTCAACGCGGCCACCGGCTACACCCAGAAGAGCATCGACCTGTCGGCCTACGCGGGCCAGAGCGTCACGGTGAAGTTCACCGCGGTCGAGGACTCCTCGCTGCAGACCTCCTTCGTGATCGACGACACCGCCGTCCAGACCGCCTGACCCGGCCCGTCCCGGTCCCGCCCGCTCCCGAAAGGGGGCGGGCGGTGACGCATGGCCGTCGGCCACCTGGGCAGCCGCCCCTGCGGGGGACGACGGAACGAACAGGAGGAACGCGATGACGACCGCACGCGAGATCATGACCGAGGGCGCCGAGTGCGTCGGCGAGCAGGAGTCCGTCCTGGACGCGGCGGAGAAGATGACCCGGCTGGGCGTGGGCGCGCTGCCCATCTGCGGCACCGACGACCGGCTCAAGGGCGTCCTGACCGACCGCGACATCGTGGTGAAGGTGCTCGGCGCGGGCAAGGACCCCGGGCAGGTCAAGGCCGGTGAACTCGCCCAGGGCGAGGCCGTCACCATCGGCGCCGACGACGAGGCGAACGAGATCCTGCGCACCATGGGCTCCCACCAGGTCCGCCGCCTGCCCGTCATCGACGGCCACCGCCTGGTCGGCATCGTCGCGCTGGCCGACGTCGCCCGCGTGCTGCCCGACGCCAAGGTCGGCGACGTGCTGGAGGCCATCTCCGCCGCCTGACCACCCGCCCCGGCCCCCGGCCCCGGGCGGGCGACGCACCGCCGTCCGCCCGGGGCCGACCCCGCACGGGCCACCGCCCGCACGGAGGCACCCGCACCCATGACGCCCTTTCCCCACCCCGACATCACCAGCCTGGACGCCCTCGCCGACTTCCTGCGCGACCACGGGGACCAGCCGCTGTACGTGCGCTGGTCCCGCGGCCCCCGGGCCGACCTCGCGGACGGGAGCGGCAGCCAGGACGACCTGACCCGCGACGCCCTGCCCGGCCTGTCCGCCACCCCGCTGTCCGTCGAGGACTGGTGGCAGGACCGTCCGCTGCGCCTGTGGGCCGCCCGCCGCCTGTACGACTACTCGCACCTGAGGCGCGACAAGCCGCCCGGCGTCCACCCCTGGATCCTCACCGGCACCGAGACCGCCCGCGGCCCGGACGACGAACCCCTCCTCACCGGGGCCCGCCCCCTGGCCCGGATCAGCGAGGACGTCATCGCCGAGGCCAACCGCGAGATCGCCCACCAACCGGGCCGCTGGGGGCCCATGCGCCGCACCGGGAACCCGTGAGGACCCGCCGCCCCCACCCACCCGCACCGGAACGAGAGACGGAAGTGCCCGTGACCGCACCACCCACCGACCACCAGCTGCTCACCATCTACCTGAACAACCACCTCGCCGGTGCCGCAGCCGGCACCAGGCGGGCCCACCGGACCGCCCGGTCGCTCTCCGACCCGGAGGGCGCGCGCCTGCTGCGGCAACTGGCCGCCGACATCGCCTGCGACACGGCGTCCCTGCGCCGGGTGATGCGGGAGCTCGGCGTCCCCGAACGGCGCCCGTACGCCTGGCTGGGGCGCCTCGGCGAACTGGCGGGCCTGCTCAAACCGAACGGCACCCTGCTGCGCCGCTCCCCGCTGACCGACCTGGTCGAGCTGGAGGCCCTCCGGCTCGGCGTCCTGGGCAAGCGCCAACTGTGGGCCGCCCTGGCCGACCGGGCCGGTGCCGACCCCCGCGTCGACCGGGCCCGGCTCGACGAACTCGCCGACCGGGCCGACCGGCAGGCCGAACTCCTGGAAGGGCTCCGCCGGTCGGCCGCCGGGGTGCTGACCGCCCGGCCGTGACCCGGCGGCGACCGCGGGCGGTGCGAGCGCTCCGGGCCCGGCGCTGCGGGCGTTTCGGCCGGGGTGCTGCGGGCAGCCGCGGGGACAGGGGACCGGGCACGGCCGACGCTGCGGAGGAACCCGATGAGCACCCAGGACACCCCGGCCGAGCAAGGGCCGGAACGGACCGCCTCGACACCGCACCTGCACGACGACCCGCCCACCGGCGGACCCGACGGCGAGGCGCCGGACGCTCCCGCCGAATCCGGCTGGCACGACGCGGACGGCACGCCCCACCCGGGCGACCGGGAGGAGGAGCGCCCCGACCCCGCCTGACAGTGAGGATGTGACGTGGTGCTGTTGCCGGCGGGTCTGACCCTCCGCCTGACTGACGTTCTGACTGTCCTGTTTGGGATTTGTCGGCCCGCCGGGCATCACCACGCACGCGGCCGGACG
>NZ_BSSA01000027.1:64711-116215 GCF_030268885.1 Kitasatospora phosalacinea | reverse complement strand
ACGGCTGCACGGCCAACGCAGCAATCGTCGAGAGGTACTCCTCGGTGGTCATGGGCGCAGGCTATGAGACCGCGCAGACAACCTCCGCCGACTGCCCACACCAATGATCGCCCGGACAGCTCCTAGCCGGAGGCCAGGGCGAGCTGGCCCACACCCAGGCGCTGCTGGACGCCGCGGAGGCGGTGGAGGTGGCCAGCGGCGCGGCGGTGGTGCCGGGCGGGGACGGAGCGGCGCTGGACAGCCTGCACCGCTCCCGGCTGCTGGCGGACGCGGTGATCTGCCCCGCGTACGGCCCGGGGGGCACCGAGACGCTGCCGGAGCTGACCGGCACCGAGCAGGTGGCGGCGGTGGCGGTATGCGCGCTGGCGGCCGCGATGCCGGGCACCGTCCTCGGGTACTGCCCGCCAGAGCTGGAGGCCCTCAGCGGCGCCCTGGAGGCCGCGGTGCGCCTCGGGCGCAGCAACTGACGGCCCGTCGCCGCGAACGCGCGAGGGCCCCGCTGGAACTTCGGCGGGGCCCTCAAGGTGGGCGGGTCGTGTCAGCCGGCCAACAGACCCGCCCAGGTGGTGACGGAAGACGCCGGTTGCCCCGTGCGGGTAAGCCGCCTCCAGAGGGCCGCCTTCCGGGCGTCGGACTCTGCCTGGTAGGCGAGGAGGGCGCTGACGGGATCGGCGTCCCGCACTTGGCCAGCGAGGAGGGCGCCGACGGCATCGAAGCCCCGCGCCTGACGGGCGCGCCGGTGTACTTCCTCCTCGCGCCGCGCCGCTTCCCTCTGCACCTCGGCCTCGGCCCGGGCCCAGGCCACGCCCCAAGCCTCGACCTCCTCCTCGGGCAGACCCACCGCCTTGGCCAGCGAGGTGACCTGGAGCTTGGTGGGGAGCCGGTCGCGGGCGAAGACGCGGTCCAGGCTGGTGTGGGGCAGCAGGCCGGGCCCGGCCTTTTCCTCCAGGGTTCGGGTAGAGGGGTTGCCCGCGTGCATGCGCAACCGCTCCATCCCGTCCACCAGCGCGGCATAGGTGCCGATCAGCTCCGGCTCCGGCTTGGACACCGGCCGCAGCCCCTGGGCCTCCAGGCGGGCCCGGTGCCACAGCGTGGTGCCGCGGCGCCGCAGCCGTCCGGTGAACGCCGCCGAACGGTCGGCGCAGCATGCCGTGACGATCTTCTCGACCACGGTGATGCTGGTCGGCAGGGTCTGGCCGTTGAGCGTGCGGCGGACGCGGTCGGGGTGCAGGCCCGTCAGCTCGGCGAGCGCGGTGTTGTCGATACCCGCGTCGTTCTGCAGCTCGCGCAGGAAGACGGCCAGCTCGCCGCGTGCGGGCTTGGAGTGGTCGACCGGGTTGCGGGGACGGCCCATGCTGCGGCCCCTCACGCGCTCTGGAGGGCGGGCAGCCGGGGCGCCCGCCGGGTGAGCACACCCACCGCGACGATGCCGGAACCGCCGAGCAGCTCGAGAACACCGAAGATCGGCAGGCCCGCGAGGGCCAGGCCAGCTGCGGTCAGGATGATGATGATGACCACCACCGCCTCGGTCCCGGTCAGCGGGCGGTGGCCGCGGCCGGTGCCGCCGTCCGGACCCGGCAGCGCCGGAACGGCCAGCGCGGCGGCAGTGTAGCTGGCGGTGTGCGCCGGGGTGGTGATCGAGTTGGTGGACTCGCTGACGAGGCGGGCCGCCGCGGCGGCCATCGCCTTCTTGATGCTCGGCTTCATGCCGGTCCCCTTCGGGGTCGCAGATCCCGTCCGGGCGGTTGCCCGGGCGGGTGCTCTGAAACCGGCTGCCGCTGGAAGCGGCAGCCGGGTTGAGCTCCAGCTAGCGGGCCGTTTGCCGACGGACACCGCGTGCAGTAACAACTCTCTCAAGGGACACTCGAATGGGCCACGCCTGATTGCAGGTTCCGGCATCGCCGCCCCAAGAACTTAGACAGCACCGTCGGACACAGGTGTAGATAGAACCCCAGTTCAGCAAGCGCTGATCTGGGAGGTGCCTTCGATTCGAAGATTCTTCATAGGGTGCGCCTCGCTACGTGAAGCGGGTTTCGGCGCGGCCGCCCCATCTTGAGTTGCGCCCTGCACCCTGCCAGCAGGAATCTGAAGACATCCGGGGTCGGAGCTCCAGCTAGTGCACCGGATATACGGGCCTCACAGGTGTTGCCGCACCGGCCCGCGTGGGCGGACCAGGTCTAAAGCCTGGTCCGCCCTATCTGCTTTGCGCACCGACCGCCAGGGGACCGCCGACCAGCCGCGCTGCGGGCCGCGCACGGGATCTTGACCGGCCGCCGGGTCGGAACATGCGAGGGTTCCGCCGGTAAGCGGCCGCCACCGACGGGCGGTCAGCAACCTGGCAGGCCGGTGAAGTCGGCCACCTGGTCGCCGGTCAGGTAGCGGCGCTCGACGAGGTGCTCGGCGAGGGCAGTAACGGCGGGCCAGTGCTCGTCGAGGAGCGCGTCGGCCAGGTCGTGGACGACGAAGTAGTCGGTGGCGGTGCCCTCGCCGAAGCCGACGGTGCCGCGGTTGCCCGCGTCGAGAAGCAGTTCGCGGTCGCCCCAGGCGCCGATCTCCACCGCCACGGCCCGCTCGGGGCTCCACAGCCCTGCCTCGCGCAGCCAGCGGTCCGTGGCCCGCTCGCCCGCCCCGAGCACCGCCGCGAAGGCCTCGATGGTGGGCATCGGGGAGCGCCAGTCGGTCACGCCGCCGGGGCTGTCGGCGCCGGTGCCGGCGGCGGGCGCGGGGAGCTGGACCCAGTTCAGGCGGCCGCGTCCGGCAAGTACGGCGACGGCGTGCGCGGCCTCGTGCACGGCGGAGAGCAGGTCGACTTGCTCCAGCGGCAGGCCGTAGTGCTCGGGCGCGGAGCCGTAGACGGTGGGCGCGTAGGAGCGGGTGGGGTAGGAATCGCCGCGGATGACGACGGTGCGGTGCCAGCGGCGCTCCTGCGCCTCGGCGGTGTGCGAGATCATGGTGGTACCTCCGGTTCGATTCGAGTCGGTGGTCGGCGGGGCGGCCGGCGAGTTTGGCGACGAGACGGCCGCCCCGCGTTGTGCATGCTGGGGCGCGGTCAGCGCACCTTCGCCAGCGCCCGGCGGGTGAGCTGGAGGGCCAGGTCGATGGTCTCCTCGTCCCGCAGGGGGCAGTTGACGGCGTACTTGTGGCCGTCCTTGACGTCGCGCAGCTCGATGCGGGGGTCGTCGGTGTCGGCGACGTCGTGCGGGGTGAGCCGGAGGGTGAGTCCAGCGTTGATTGCGTTGACGTACGCGACGGCGCCGTAGCGGCGCTTGCCGGCGTCGCGGACCATCACGTAGTTGGACAGGCCGTCGCGGGTCCGCTCCGAGGTGCCCGCCTCGATCTCGACGCCGCCGATCTCGAGCACGCCCTTCAGGTAGGCCAGCACCCGCTCGGCGATCTCCTCGGTGCGCGCCCGGCCGCGGACCAGCGCCTCGATCCCGGCCCAGGTGGTGGGCTCCGCAGCCGCGTCGGCCGCCGCCCCGGCGACCGCCTCCTCGAAGGGCTCCGTCTCCTCCCCCATCAGCTTCAGGAACGCGGCGATCTCTTCCGGGGTGCCCTGCAGCAGCCTCACTGCCGTCTCCTCTTCTTCGGTCGGGCGCCGTACACACGGCACACTCGCATACACACGCCAGTGCGGCGCATGCATGGAGCATCTCACGCATTCACACGCATGCACATGGTTTTGTAGAGATTGCTGGAGCAGGTGCCTGCTTCAGCTTTGGTGTGCTGCCGGACTGCAGATCAGCGCAGGAAGTGCCCGACGACAGGCAGGAGCACGCCCGCCACGGTGGCCAGCGCGCTGACGGCGGAGGCGTTACGGCGCAGCTACCCCCAGGCACGGGCGGGGCGGAAGGGTCGGCGGGCGGGGCGGGTAGGGCGGGTGGGCGTCAGCACGGAGGGCTCCTTCACCGGACAGGGCCTGCTCCCGGACGGAAGCAGTCGACCTTGTTCCTGTGTTGTTAGGCCTCTGCGGCGTTCTGCCCGGGCTCGGAGCACACAGATCCGGGACCTCAGGCGCCGGAGCGCGGGCGGCGCCGTACGGGCCGGACACGGCTCCTGACCATCCGTCCGGGGAACGCGCCGGGGCCGGTGGGACGGCATCCGTCCCACCGGCCCCGCGGCGGCTTGCAGGTATCAGGCGATGAGCTTGTGCAGGGCGACGGTGGCCGCGCCGAAGGCCGTCAGCCCGGCCAGCACCGCGGCCGCGGCCGGGCCACCGCCGAAGAACGTCAGCACGCCGACGACGATGCCGACGACCACGGCGCCAACGAGGACGAGCGCGGCATGCGCGCTCACCAGAGGGCCGGAGCCAGGGGGCGGGGTGGGCATGCTCTTCCTCCAAGAGGCTTCGGGGCCGCAGTGAGCGGGCCCTGTCCGACGCCCGCAGTCGGCAGTCGCCGCCGGGGCTTGGAAGAAGCGTGGGTCACGTTCCGGTAGTCCCGAAGCCAAGAGGGCATCACCGCAGGTAGGTTCCGGACTACAGGGGGTTGTCCCAGGACGGACCGGGACGACGACGGCGGCCGAAGGACAGGAGAGGGCATGACGGGGCGGGGCAGGGGAGGGCGGCCCTGGGGGCCGCTGCACACCGAGAGCCGCGAGGCCGAGGCGCTCGCGGTGTTCCTGCGGGAGCGGGTCGATGCGAGCGGGCTGACCATGACTGCCGTCGCCCAGCGGATCAGCTACTCCAAGACCCAGGTCGGGCTGTACCTCGCCGGCCGGGTTCCCGAGCAGCGGTTCGTGGCCGCGCTGGTCAAAGCGACCGTGCCCGAGCCCCGCCAGTGCGCGGTGCGCCTGGCCGAGGCCGAACGCCTCCTGCACGCCGCCCTCAACCCAAAGCCCACGCAGCATGCTCCCGAGGAGGGCCGCGCCTCCGGCCTCGCGGCCGAGCTCGAACAGGCGCGCCGCCAGCAGGTGGAGACCTACGACCGCCTCACCCGCGCCCTCGAGCAGCGCGCCGACCTCCAGCAGGCCGCCCAGAACTCCACCCAGCTCGTGATGGTCCTGCTCGGCATGATCAACACCCTCACCGAGCGGGTCCGCGAACTCACCGCCAAACAGGACACCCTCCAGCAACGCGCCGCCGACCCGCAGGTCCTCGACGACACCCGCCGCCGCCTCGCCCGCGCCCTCGACCAGGAACAACGAGCCCGGGACGAACTCGCCCGCGCCCGCGACAAACAGCGCCAAGCCGAAGACCTCGCAGCCCGCGTCCAGCGACAGGTCGACGAACTCACCGACGAACTCGACCGCCTGCGCACCGCACAAGCCGACCCAGCAGCCGGCGCATACGGCACCGACCGCGAGCCTCACCTGACCGACACCACCGGCGGACCTGTGACCGACCCGATCGCCGACGACATCGACCACGCCCTGGCCCACGCCAGCGCCGTCAACGACGCCGACGACCACACCCTGCAACGCATCACCGACGAACTCCACGACACCGGGATGAACTCGCACGCCGACACCGGCCGGCATACCGCCACGGGGTCGTCCGGCGTTGTCCCGGACAACCTGGACAACCCAGAGACCGGCACCGCTGCACCCCATCGCACCGCGAGCGCCCCGGTGTCCACCAAGGCGACAGGCACCAGCCCTGCCAAGAAGGCCGATGGCATCGCCTCCCGCCGACGCCGTAGCTTCAACCTCTCGGAAGCAGGCCAGCACGCCGAAGCCGCCCGCCTCCTCGCCGACCTGATCGTCGACCGAACCCGCGTCCTGGGCCCCGACCACCCCAACACCCTCAACGCCCGCAACAACCACGCCCACCACGTCGGCGAGGCCGGCCAGCACGCCGAAGCCGCCCACCTCCTCGCCGACCTGATCGACGACCTGGCCCGCGTCCTGGGCCCCGACCACCCCAACACCCTCAACGCCCGCAACAACCACGCCCACCACGTCGGCGAGGCCGGCCAGCACGCCGAAGCCGCCCACCTCCTCGCCGACCTGATCGACGACCGAACCCGCACCCAAGGCCCCGACCACCCCAACACCCTCAGCACCCGCAACAACCACGCCCACCACGTCGGCGAGGCCGGCCAGCACGCCGAAGCCGCCCACCTCCTCGCCGACCTAATCGTCGACCGAACCCGCGTCCTGGGCCCCGACCACCCCAACACCCTAACCAGCCGCCACAACCACGCCCACTACCTCGGCAAAGCCGGACAACTGAGCTGCCCCGAGTTTCGTGGAGTCCGTGATCGTGTGATCAGGCGGTCTGCGGGCTCTCCTCCAGGCTGGCCCAGTACGCCTGCTCGTATTCGTCGGGCGGGATGTAGCCGAGGGCGGAGTGGAGTCGTTCACCGTTGTACCAGGCGACCCACTGGAAGACGGCCCGCTCGACCTCGTCGAAGTCCCGCCAGGGCCCCTGATGCTCGATCAGTTCGGCCTTGAACGTGCCGTTCAGGGCCTCGGCCATCGCGTTGTCGTACGAGTCGGCGACGGAGCCCACGGACGCCGAGGCTCCGACCTCGGACAATCGCTCTGTGTAGCGAATGGACACGTATTGCGACCCGCGGTCGCTGTGATGGATGAGGCCGGCGTCATTCTTGATCCGCTGCCGCCACAGCGCCATCTCCAACGCGTCCAGCGGCAGGTCCGTGCGCATGTGGGTGGCGGCCTGCCAGCCCACGATCCGACGGGAGTACGCGTCCAGGACGAACGCCACGTAGACCCAGCCCGACCAGGTGCGGATGTAGGTCAGGTCCGCCAGCCACAGCTGGTTCGGCCGCTCGGCGGTGAACCGCCGGTTGACAAGATCGGGCGGGCGCGGAGCGGTCGGCTCCGGGATCGTGGTGCGGCGGCGCCGGCCGCGGATGACGCCCTCGATCCCGATGTCGCGCATCAGCCGCTCGACCGTGCAGCGTGCCACCGCGTGGCCGGACCGGACCAGCGCGCGGGTGATCCGGCGGGCGCCGTAGGTTCGGCCCGAGTCCTCCCACGCGGCCGTCACCAGCGAAATCAGCTCCTCGTCGCGCGCCCGGCGGGCGGACTTCGGCCGCGTTTTCCGCGCGAAGTACGTCGACGGAGACAGCTCCAGCACCCGGCACACAGGATCGACCCCGAAGCCCTCTCGCAGGTGGTCGATCACCTGCTCGGCCTCGTCCGGGGACGGTCGATCTCCTGGGCAAAAAACACGCTGGCCGCTTTGAGGATCTCATTGGCTCGTCTCAACTCGGCATTCTCTTTGCGGAGTTGCTTCAGCTCCTCCAGTTCGGAGCTGGTCGGGCGGTCGTCGCGCTCACCGGCGTCGGCCTCGGCCTGGCGGACCCAGGACCGCAGGGCCTCCTTGTGGATGCCGAGGTCACGGGCGACATGCGCCACCGGGCGGCCGGTCGAGCGGACCTCGCGGACGGCGCGCTCGCGGAGTTCATCGGGGTACTTACGTGGTGCTGGCACTGCTCGTGGTTCTCCTTACGCCTGGATCGTAACCCAGGCTTCAAGGACTCCACGAAGATCAGTGCAGCTCACTCGTACGCGGCCACCGGATCGGCGTCCACGGCGTCCAGGAACGCCAGGGCGACGTCCACGGCGGCCTCCGCGCCGCGCAGCAGCTCGGCCCGCGGGCCTTCCAGCGCGGAGCGGGCGGCATCGGCCTTCGCCTTGTCCCGGGCAGCCTTGGACTTGCACGCCGTCGAGCAGTACCTCGACCGGCGCCCGCGCTTGCCGGGCTCCGCCGCCGGCACCGTCTTCCCGCACCCCACCCGCAGGCACACCTCGCCCGACGCCACCTCGAACAGCACGTCCAAGGCGCCGGAATTTCGGACCGATCCGTTTTGCATGCCCGGATCGTAGCTCTGGCGGTCGCCCAAGCCCCAGCCCATTACGGACCGATCCGAAACTCACCGCCGCCGGGTCGGCCATCAAGGAGCCCTGATTGCGGACCGGTCCGAAAATCCCCGCCGCTGCTGGTGCAGCGGCGGGCAGCAGTGCAGCAGCAGCCGGACGGGTTGCTGCACCAGGTGCTGCATGTTGTCCCGCTTCCCGGTGCAGCAGCGCTGCATCGTTGTCCCGTCACCAGGCGCAGCGTGTCCTGGTTGTCCCGCACTCCGCGCTGGTTGTCCCCGCGCATGCGCAACCGCCCGCCCCCCGGCTGCGCATGCGCAGCCGGGTCCGCAGGTTGTCCTTGCGCATGCGCAAGAGGCCGCGCAGCACGGTGCGCATGCGCAACCGCCCGAGGCCGGGCCGGTGCGCAACCGACCCGGCCGGCCGCCCGGCCGAGGCCTGCGGCAGCCACGACTGCGATCCCCATCGCACCCGCTCCACCTGCGACGTCGCACCCCGCACACAGCGCCCGCACCCGTCCTTGCGCACCCTGCTCCAAGCGGTTGCGCACCGGATCGCACCCACGCACCCGGCCACGGACACTGCGCAGTCAGCGGTTGCGCAGGCCCTCGCAGTCGCAGCCACCCGCTGCGCAGCCCGTCGCAGTCGCAGCGCCGGCGGTGCAGCACGGGGCGCCGTGCTGCACCGCGCAGCGCGGGTTGCCGCCGTTGCGCAACGCAGGCCGGTGCTGGCCGACTCCCGCTGCAGCAGCGCCGGACAGCCGGGTGCAGCGCGCCGGATCGGCGAAGCCGGGTGCAGCAAGGACGCCCTTGCTGCACCCGCAGTCGGCTAAGGTGCTGCACGCGGACCCGATCTGACCTTTGCCAGGCGATCTTGACCGATTGACAGGCGAGTTTGACCGCCGGTTCAGGCTCCGGGGCCGAAGGAACGGAGCGCCTGGTCGGTGAACGCCCGCAGTCGGGCGCGCCGGCGTTCTTCTTCGGCGATCCGAGCGGCGAGGACGTTGCTGTCGACGTGCGGTTCGACGGCGGCGGCGGCAGGCGGCGGCAGGCGGCGGCAGGGAAACTCGCTTTCGGTCTCCGACGTGCGGTGATAGACAGCCGTGGTGCAGAAGAATCTTGAGCTTCCCGACCTGCTGCGGCTGATCGACGAGCGGGCGACGGCCTTCCGGGCCGCGATCTCCGCCGCGCCCGACCTGGACGTGCAGGTGCCGACCTGTCCCGAATGGACGCTGTTCGACCTGGCGCGGCACCTGGGCTCGGGCCGCCCGTTCTGGGCCGCCGTCGTCGGGGCCGGTCCGGCCGACGCCCCGCCGCCTGAGGCCGTGGCGGCGCGTGCCGAGACGCGGGCGCCCCGGGAGCGTGAGGCGTTGGCGGCCTGGCTTGCCGCGTCGACCCAGCAGCTGCTGGACACCCTGCGGGAGGCAGGTCCGGACGCCGAGTGCTGGACGTGGTGGGGCGCCTCGCAGTCGCCGCGGACCAGCGGCGCCGTCGCCCGGCACCAGCTCCAGGAGATCGCGATGCACACCTACGACGCCCAACTCACCGCGGGCACCGCGCAGCCGCTGCCGGCGGAGGTGGCGCTGGACGGCGTCGAGGACTTCCTGTTCACTTGCTGCGCGTGGTCGGGCACCTGGCCGCACGAGCCGGCCGTCGTCGACTACCACGCCACCGAAGGCCGCTCCTGGCGCTTCACGGTCGAGGCGAACGGCGCCCGCGCCGTCCGCCTCCCGGCTGTCGGCGAGGCCCAGGCCCCGGCCGACGCCTCAGCCCGGGGCACGGCCAGCGAGCTGGTCCTGTGGTTCTACGGACGCACACCGCTGGACTCGGTGAAGATCGACGGCGACCGGGTCATCTTCGAGCGACTCTTCGCCTGGGACCCGAACGCGTAAGGCGTGGCCGGGGAGGCTGTCACCCGTTCGCCGGGACGGTCTCGAACCGTAGGGAGAAGGCCTGGTGCAGGGTGCAACCGCCAACGGCTCGCACCCGATGACGATCGCGGCGGCCCGTCCCACGATGCCTGTCCACCGGAGTCTGCTCGCACCGGTACATGCATCCGCCGGTCAAGGTCAGGTGGCAGGAACCTGGTGGTGGTCAAGGTCAGGTGGCAAACGGTCAGGGTCCCCTGTCAAAGGTCAACCTGCTGCAGCCGGATGTCCCAGCCTTGTCCCAGGCCGAGCCATAACGTCGTCACCAGGGGAAATGGCCTGGGACTGTCCCAGCAAAACGGACTAACTGATCGTTTCAGAATGAGGTTCGGAGCTTCCGCAGGCAGATGATGGCTGCAGGCTGGTTGGAGCAGGCCCAATCGAGGTCGGTGCGTCGCTTGTAGCCGGTGCGGAGCCGTTTGAACTGGTGGAGCCAGACGAAGGTTCGCTCGACCAGCTAGCGTCCCCTGCCCGGTCCGGAACCATGGGTGAGGCCGCGGCGGTGATCCTCGGCGTGATGCCGCTACGACGAAGGACGCGGAGGTGTGGTTGTAGCCGCGGTCCGCGAACAGCCTGTGCGGCCGGTCGCTGGCAGGGGCTGCCCCGCAGGCCTCGAACATGCTCTGGTGCTGGTCGACACCCTGGACGTGGACGCTGCCCTGGAGCGGCTGCGCGCCGACGGCTTCGACCTCCGTGATCAGGACATCGCCCGCTTCTCCTGTTCGAGCGGCACCGCGTCAACCTGCTCGGCCGGCAAGGCGTCCTGCTGCCTGGGATGCCCGGCCGCCTGCGGCCACTGCGGGACCCGGGCCGGGCCGGGAAGCAGTGAGCACGGCCGGCGCCGGGCGGTAGTCGGGGCAGGGTCAGAGTGAAAGACCTGCCGGGCCCAACAGGTAGTTGCCCGGTGCGGCGGGATCGGTGCTGAGGTAGAACTCCACGATCGCCTTGCGGTACTCGGCGTGGCCGACGACGCCGTCGCCGTTGAGGTCGATCCGGGCGAACGCCGGCGCGGACACCTCGCGGGGAACGCCCAGGGTGTCGTAGAGGCGCACGTACTCCTCCAGGGACAGCACGCCGTCCCCGTTGGTGTCGAAGGCGTCCATCACCGCGTCGGCGATCCGCATCACGGCGCTCTCGAAGTGCGCGGGGGCGGTCACGTTGTCCTGCATGACGACGCGGAACTCCTCGCGGGAGACCATTCCGTCGCCGTCGGTGTCCGCGTGCTCGACCAGCAGGTCCCACCACTGGCCGAACGCATCGTGGATGGCCTTCACGTTGGCATCGTCGCCCGGCCGCGCCGTCCGGGAGAACACCGCGGCCGTGGCCTGGAAATCGGCCCCCGACAGCTGCCCGTCGCCGTCCTGGTCGAACCAGGCGAACAGGGAATCGAACTTTTCGCTCATCGCAGCCGCATCCGGCATCACAGGGCGTCCTCTCGCTTCGTGCCGCTCGCACAACGCGGGCGGCGGTCGCACGACCGTAAAACCGCCTGCTGGTCGGCGGGTACGGAACGGGCGCAAGATCATCCCAACGGGGTACCGTCAGTACGGGCGGCCTATTTCGCGTCTGCGGAAGCTGGAGGGTCCGGTGCCGAACCCGGGGGCCGGGGCCTTTCGCCGGTGGCTGCCTCGCGGGATGCTCTTCGCCTGCTGCTGCCAGGCGCGGGTCGGCTGGTCGCCTCGGCGATCTCCTGCGGGGGCGGCTTGGCGTGTGTGCCTGCACCTGACCTGGCCAAAGCGGGCTGAACGCGGCGCAGGAGTGACCAGTGCATTCGTGCGGGCCCGGGCCCTCTGGGCCGCCGGGCCCGCACGAAACGGCAGGTGGGGGATCAGCTCGGCTGGTCGCCGGTGTACCGGTAGACCTCGCTGGCGCCGTTGACGTGCCACACGGTGCCGTCGGCGCCGGCGGCGATGTCGGTGGCGGGGCCGGGGGCGGGGATCTTGATCCACGGGTTGGTGCCGCTGGCGTCGTTGTTGGTGTACCGGTAGATGGTGCCGGCGGGGTCGATGCCCCACACGTTCGTCCGGGAGCCCACTGCGATGCGCTTCAGGCTGCCGGCGACGTTCTTCCACGGGTTCGCGCTGTCCTGGTCCCCGACGTACCGGAAGATCTGGTTGGCGCCGTTGACGCCCCAGACCGTGCCGTCCGCGCCCGCCCCGATGTCGCTCAGCCCGCCGGGGATCTTGATCCAGGGGCTGGTGTCGTAGTTCGTGTACCGGTAGATGGCGCCGGCGGAGTCCACCCCCCACACGTTCGTCCGGGAGCCGGCGTCGATGCGGACGAGGCTGCCGGAGATGTTCTTCCACGGATTGTCGCCGTCCTGGTCCCCGACGTACCGGAAGATCTGGTTGGCGCCGTTGACGCCCCAGACCGTGCCGTCCGCGCCCGCCCCGATGTCGCTCAGCCCGCCGGGGATGTTGATCCACGGGGAGCCGTCGTAGTTGGTGTACCGCCAGATGGCGTTGGCGGGGTTCAGCCCCCACACCGTCGTCCGGGACCCCGCCGAGATCGCGCTGAGACCGCCCGTGACCTTCACCCAGTCCGCCATGCTCAACCCGCCTTCCGTCGTACCGATACCTGACTGAATCCTTGGCATGCAGACGACCGCGGCAAACGGGCGACTACGTCCACCAATGCTTAAGTAGTCCGGAAATCGCCGTTTTTGACCCTGCCTGCCTTGAGGATCAAGGGGAGGCGGGAGTTCGCCGCTGGGAGCGTTCGGCCGGAACCCACGTCGCGCCCACGGGGGATCGACACCAGATCCGACCTGTGCAGGCGTGCTGGTGCGACTGCGGTGTGACAGGCAGGGAACCCTACGGACCCCGGTATGGCAGCCAGGGAAGGGAGCGGGTGAATCGCACCCTCGCCGACCACAAGCGGTGGAAGGGCCTCGGGCGCTGAACCCACTGCCGGAACCACCTGCCCGACACCTACCGCGCCATTGCCGACCTCGCTCCGACCGTACCGCCAAGGTGCGAACCACGGCCTCCGACAGGCGATCCCGTCCTCACCCGCTATCACGAACCCGCTCGTAAGCCATTGCCCAATCCGCCCTGCAACTGGTCCTCGCCGACGAAACCGCCCTCTACCGCCTCGGCCGGGCCCAGTTCCTCGACGCAGCCACCGCCACCGGCGACCCGCTCCACCTCATGCGCCCGTTCGGCATCACCGACGACACCGCCATGCGCTACATCACCACGGCTCTCCCCGGGCGCACCGCCGAACTCCCCCGCTGAGGGGGAGCGCACTCCGGGGGACAACTGGCGTGAGCACATACTGCCTGACCGTAGGGCGACCCGCGGCTCCCGGCCTCGCCGCTGACAGACCGGGGACAGCGTGGTTTCACGCCGGGTCACCGATTTTCGGCCTTTCCTCCAGAAGTCGCTGAGCACAACACCGTGCCCTGCGACGCTCTGACCAGGTCGGCACCGCGCCGGCCCGCAAGGAGAGAACATGTCCGAGACCACGCCCCAGTCCGAAATCACCGACCTCGGGACGCTTGAGGCAACCGAGGGCGGCCCCGCCTCCCCCGACGTGAGCAGCATCCCGGTGACGGAGATCAAGCCCGAGGGCGAAGCCACTCTGGTCCAGGTCGCGCAGGCCGACCTCACGCCGCAGGACGTGGGCACCTTCAGCGTCCGGTACGTAGGCCGGGTGCCCCAGCTCGTCGTCACAGGCGGCAGCGTCGTCCCCTCCGTCGTCACCGTCGTCGACGGCTCGGGCAACGTCCTCGCCGAATACGCCGCCCGCCCAGCCACGGCACCCAAGCCGGTCAGCAGCCGCCTGCTGCCCATCGACCAGCACCAGATCATCGGCTGCGTCACCCCCGACTGCTTCCCCGTCAGCCTGAGGGCGTGAATCAAGGCGGCCCGCCTGCGGCCAGCCATCACTGATCATTCTAGGAAGAGGACCGGAGCCTGCGCAGGCAGATGATGCTGCAGGCGAGTTGAAGCAGGCCCAGGTGGAGGTCCGCGTGTCTCTCGTAGCGGATCCGCAGGCGCTTGAACTGGTGCAGCCAGGCGAAGGTCCGCTCGACAACCCAACGGGTCTTCCCGAGTCCTGAGCCGTGGGCGACGCCGCGCCGGGCGATCCTGGGGGTGATGCCGCGGTGCCGCAGGATGCGCCGGTACTTGTCGTAGTCGTAGCCCCGGTCAGCGAAGAGCCTGCGCGGCCGGTGACGTGGCCGTCCGCGCAGGCCCCGGATGCGCGGGATCGCGTCCAGCAGCGGCAGCAGCTGGGTGACGTCGTGGCGGTTTCCACCGGTCAGCGTGACAGCGAGTGGGGTGCCGTTCCGGTCGACGATCAGATGGTGCTTGCTGCCCGGCCGGCCCCGGTCCACCGGCGAAGGTCCGGTGTGAGCCCCCCTTGAGGGCCCTGACGTGCGAGCCGTCGACCGCCGCGTCGTCCATCTCCAGCAGGCCCGCCGACCGCAGTTCGGCAAGAAGCAGCTCGTGCAGACGAGGCCACACGCCGGCCTGGCTCCAGTCCCGCAACCGCCGCCAGGCGGTGACACCACTGCACCCGGTCCGCTCCGCGGGCACGTCGCGCCAGCTCACGCCCTTGCACAGCACATACATGATGCCGCGGAGCGCAGCACGGTCATCCGTCGGCAGGCGGCCCGGGTAGCGGGGGCGCCTCGGCGGGCGTGGCGGCAGCAGCGGAGCGACCCGCTCCCACAGGTCATCTGGCACAAGATCATCCGGCATATGCAGCACTCTGCCGCCTCGCCCCTCAACTGCCAAGCCCCCGGTCGAACTCATTTTGAAATGACCAGTTAGCCCCGACCTGGCCTTTTATGTCTCGGGGATCCCCGCGGTGCTCGCCGTTTCCCGGCTGCAGAATGCAGCTCTCCCAGACGCTCCGGGGCGTCCGGGCCGCCTCAAAGCTCCCGCACACCCTCGTGGACGCGGCCTCAAGAACGCACGCTTCCAGGCGTTCCGGACCGCCAGAAAGTACGTAGAACGCCCGCCTCGCCTCCGCCGAAACGGCCCCGCGAACCCCCTGGTTCCTCCCGGCGGAACGCGCGGAAGTGTCCCGCGCGGGACACTTCCGCTGGCGCGAGCACACCTGGCGGAGGATGCGGGCGGCGCCCCCGGATGCATCGGGCAGGGCGGCCCGTTGGGCGGCGGGGCCAGCGGGGAAGCAACCCGCCGATCAGCCCGGAGGCCCGGCACCTCGAAGGTGCCGGGCCTCCGCCGCGCCCCTGCGGGATCCGCGCCCGCCGCCTTCCGGCTCCCCCTGCGGCCCGCCGGCTTCGCTGACGACGATGAAGGCGGCCGGACGGCCGCGTTCCTGCCGACGCTGATCGGGCCGGGTCAGGAGGCGTCCGGCCGCGGCGCCGTCCGCTGCCCGAGGGCCGCGCGCAGGAGGTCGAGCGCGGCTTCGGGAGCGGGGGCCAGGAGGACTTCGCCGTCGGCGGCATCGACCACAGGGCGGCCCTCGACAAGCGCGGCCCAGGGGGCTGGCGCAGCGACGGTGTCGATGTCCCAGACCTCGACCCAGCCGACCACGACGCCGTACTGCTCGATGGCCTGGACGCCGGGCGCGCCGGGCCAGCTCAGATGAACCAGGCCGCCGCCGAGCTCGTAGGAGCGGTGCGGAACGCCGAACGCGCGCTCGGTGGGCGGGAGCTGGTCGACCCGCTGGCCCAGCGCAAGGTCGTAGGGCACCTGGGGCACTGGAGCGGTCAGCCTCTCAGGGGCCGCGGCGGGGCTGGCCTGCCTCCCGGACCGGATTTCACCCCGAGGCGTAACAGGCCCCCCGCGGTCGGCAGAGCCGGGCCCAGCAATAACGCCCCGAGGCGTTTTCTTCATGTCCGAGACGGCAACGGGAGCACCCGCGTTTCCGCCCCGAGGCGCTATCTCGTCGCCTGGCGCCGAGGGGACGAGGGCAAGGGCTCCAGCCCGAGGCGCAACCGCGTCGCCCACCGAGAAGGAAACGAGGGCAGGGTTTCCGCCCCGAGGCGTTTTCCCCGCCTCGGCGGGATCGACCGGCTCCCCTCCCGTCGGACTTCCGCCCCGGGTCGGGAGTGCGCCCCCGACCAGGCCCGGCCCTGTCGTCGGGTTTTCGCCCCGAGGCGCTTCGCCTGCCAGATCTTCCCGGGTGGATTCGCGGAGCAGGCTGTTCTCCACCCGGGCCAGCACGCCCGGCGCCGCCAGCTCCTCCTGGGCACGCAGCAGCGCCCGGGCGCCAGCATCAAGGTGCGGCCAGCGGGCCTGGTCGCGCACCTCCGCGGCCGCCTCGCCCGCCTGCGCGGACAGCACGGCCCGCCGCTCGAAGAACCGGTCGAAGGCACCGGCCGGGTCCTCGTCGACCTGCGCCAGGAACTCCTTGACCGCCAAGGACACCTGCACGGCATAGTCGGCCACCGCCGCCCGCGCGCCCTCCAGCACCGGCACGGGAGGCAGCTCGCCCCCGCCCCGCGGCTCGGCGTCACCGGGACCAGCCAGGACGGCGCCGCGGGCCTTGTAGCGGGCCCGCTCAGCCTTGGACTTGCACGCCTTGGAGCAGTGCCGGGCTGGCCGGCCCCGCCCCGAGGGTGCGACCGGCACCGGCTTGCCACAGCCCTCCCGGGCGCACAACGGCATGGCCTTCGGCTGCTCCTCGACGTCGAACAACGTCTCGGCAGGGTCGGCTTCATTTCGACTCGGGGCGTTATTCACACCGGCAGAGTAGACCCCCGCCACGACAGATTCCGCCTCGGGGCGGAACTCTTGAAGTTCCGTCAGCGGGCGGCATGGCCGGACTTCCGCCTCGGGGCGATTATGCGGGGCCTGTGCCGCCCGTCCGCGCTTGCGGAGACCGCGGCGGTGCGGAGCACGACCGGCGCCCGGCTGCAGCGTCCGGTCGGCGCGATGCCGGCAGGGCGCGGGCAGTGCGTCAGGCCCCCAACGCCTGCGATCCGTCGCCCCGCCAAACCTCCGGCGCTGGTGCATCGGGCCCGGTCCGCAGGGCCCAGTAAAAGGCCGGGCAGAGGCCTGGGCCTGGCAGGCCGCAGATGCCTGAAAGTTCTGCATGGGGATAACTTTCAGGGGGATACAACCCGCACTCAGCCAGCAGCAGCCAGCCCGGACCTGTTGGTTCGGGGTGGGCGCCGCCGGTAACTGGGAAGGACGACCTCGGGGACGTCAGCCGGCACCTCTTCCAGCGCCTCGATCCACTCCTCCCGCGAGCCCTTGAAGGCGATCCGCGGGTTGATCCTGTACAGCCCGTTGGAGATCCGCCACAGCAGGCCGAGTTCGGCCAGGCGGTTGAGAGCGGGTGAGATGTTGCTCTTGCTCGTGGCCAGCCGCTCGGCGATGTCGTCGAGCGTGAGGGTGACGAAGCCGCCGTCGGTCATCTCCCCCAGCACCGTGTGCCAGACGTCGTACTGCAGGGTGGTGAGCCGGTACAGCGGCAGGGCCCGGGAGAGATCCTGCGCGGTGAAGACGCTGCCTTCGGCGGTCAGGAAGGTTTCCGTGCCCGGGTCATGGTCGGCGGCGGTCATCACAACGACTCCAGCTTCGGTCGGCGGGTGCGGCGGGGCGGACGGACCTCGCCCTCGGGCAAGCGAATCTCGGGGATCGAGTCCGGCATCAGCGCCAGGGCGCGCTGCTGCTCGGCGCTGGACCCCCAGAAGGCGATGCGCGGGTTGATCCGGTAGCGGCCTCGCCGCTCCAGCCACATGAAACCCATGTCAAGGAAACGGGCCAGGGCCTCGCCTGCTTCCTTGCGGCCGATACCGAGTCGCTCACCGAGCTTGATGACGGTGATCGGCACGATACCGCCCTTGAGTTGAGCGCCGAGCATGGTGTGCCAGACGTCGTACTCCGTGGCGGTCAACCCGATGAACGGCAGCTTGGCGGAGAGCTCCTTCGAGGCCATGTAGAAGGTGTGGCCGAGGAAGTCGAAGTCCTCCCGCTTGGGGCTAGCCGGTTCTGGCTCCGGAGCCGGATTGACCGCGACCGTCTCACCCGGCTGGAGCCGGATCGCAACCACGTTGTGCGCGCCCGCTGGCTCAGCGGGGGGCGGCGCGGCAGGCTGGCCGGGCCGCGAGGCGGGGAGGCGGACCACGCGGCCGCCCTTCGATGCACTGATCACCACCAAAGGTTATCTCAGGGCATAACTTTTGTGGGGCTACAACCCGCGATCGGCGCGTCGGTCCGGCGAGTGCGGGGTTACAACCCCCAGTTACCGGCTAGTAACGGGGGTTATAGCCCCACATTCGCTCCGCATTCCCGCAGGTCAGAGCATTGCCGCTCTTTAAATCCAAGAACCAGCCGCGGCACTCGCTACAGCCGTCAGGCCTCCGGCGGGCTGGCTGTCCATGCCGCTGCCGCCACCCGGGTCGGTCACTGAGGTCGGCCTGCTGGTCGAGGGCTGGTTAGGGTCACTGCGCCAGTCATGGAAGTCCGGCTGCCGCCGGACCCGGGCCTTAGCGGCCCTTTCCATGCCTACGAATTACAGCGGGGGCGCCCGTGCCCTCCCGCTGCTGGCGCTGCGGCCCGGTGGACTGGTCCAGGCCATCGGGGGTCCGGGCCCGCGCTCCCAGGTTGTGAAGGTGGACAGCAAGTTCGTCAGGTAGGTGGTGGCGTCGGCAACCGCTCGGTAGGTGGGCAGGTCGCGGTATGTTGCGGCGACGCGCCGACGGCAGGGCTGGGCACGGCCCGAACCGCGGGCTGGCACCGCAGGACAGGCGGCAGCTTGGCGGGTCCAAGCCGCCTGGGTATGAGTGGCCGTTGCTCTATCGATCTTGGTGAGCGTGAGTTCGAGGTCGTCGACTCGGTCGGGTGATCTTCTGGCCGACTGCGCATGAGAGTGGGGCCTCCCGTGCAGCTCGTGGGTGTCGAATCCAACCGAGCAACAGGAGGCCCCTGGTGCTGCAGTCTTTCGTGCCCGTGCCGGTGTCGTCCAACTCCGGTGCCCTGAGGTGTGATTGCCTCGCTCATCGGTTCGGGAACGCCGGGGACCGTCCGCACAGGCGACCGAGGTATCCGTCCGACATGAGCGACGCGGAGTGGGCCGTGGTGCGCGACGTCATGCCCGTTCCGGGATGGTTGGAGGGCCGGGGCGGGCAGCCGGAGGGGTACTGCCACCGGCAGATGGTCGATGCTGTGCGCTACCTGGTCGCGGGTGGCATCACCTGGCGGGCGATGCCCGCGGACTTCCCCGCATGGGACCGCGTCTACGCCTTCTTCGGGCGCTGGCGGGACAAGGGGCTGGTCGCCGAGTTCCACGACCGGCTGCGGGACCGGGTCCGCGAGGAGGCGGGCCGCGATCCGGAGCCGACCGCGGGGATCGTCGACGCCCAGTCGGTGAAGGGCGCCGCGTCGGTGCCGGCCGCCACCCGAGGATTCGACGGAGGGAAGAAGGTGAACGGCCGCAAGCGTCACATCGTGGTGGACACTCTCGGGCTGCTGCTGACGGTGATGGTCACCGCGGCCTCGGTCACCGACCGCGAGGCCGGCCAGACGCTGCTGGCCCGGCTACGCGAACGGCACTGGCGCATCACGCTTGTGTGGGCCGACGGCGGCTACACCGGACGTCTGGTCGACCTCGCCCGCGACGTCCTGAGCCTCGCGCTGAGCGTGGTCAAACGCGGCGACGACACCACGGGCTTCGTCGTGCTGCCGAAGAGGTGGCTGGTCGAGCGGACGTTCGCGTGGCTGATGCGCTCACGCCGACTCGCCCGCGACTACGAGGGCCGCACCGACACCTCGGAGGCGGTGATCCGCTGGTCGATGAGCATGGTCATGAGCCGACGCCTCGCCCGGCGAGCACGCTGAACATCCCGGGCTGTTCCTCGGCCAGCCAGCCCCGCGCGGCCAGCCGCTTCGCCTTCGACCGCACCCCTTCCACCTTCGCCTGAACCGGCTCCAGCCCGAGTGCTGCCGCGAGTTGCCGACAGTCCATCACTTCCCCGCACGACCCGTTGCGGCCGGCGAGAGCATCCATGATCCGCTGATAGTCCGGCGCCAGCACCGCGGGGACGAGACCCTCCCGCCAGTGCGGCACCATCGAACCCGGCGCCGCTGCCGGGACTCGCGCCGGCCGCTCAGTGGCCGTCACGACCGGCACCTTTTCGTCACCCCCGCGGGGTCCCGTCAGGACCTCGGCCACCGTCTCGCGGGCGATCACGAGCCGCTCCCACACGGACTCCGCCTCCCGCAGCTCGGCCTGAAGGGCCTCCACCCGCTGCCGAGCCGCGCGTTCGCGCTCCTCCAGCAACCCCATCACCGACGGCATCCCGGCACCTCCACCGAAGAGACGACACGACACCTCGTCCCTGCCGCCGAAACGCCAAAACTATGCCTGAACTGCAGATATGCAGCCATCACTCTCGGAAAGACAACGGCTTCTGAGCTGCGCGCCAAGCTCCCGGCGGCGGGCCTGACCGGCCGGCCGGAGCCTGTGAACGCCTCCGCCGTCATCCACAACGGCCGCGGCGAGTACCTGCTGCACCTGCGGGACAATTTCGCACATATCTGGGCGCCTGGTGAGTGGAGTCTGCTGGGCGGTGGCCGGGAAGCGGGCGACGCCACGATCGAGGCGACGCTGCGGCGCGAACTCGCCGAGGAGGCCCCCGGGCTGCGCCTCGGCGCGGTCGAGCCGCTGACCGTCGAATGGACCACAGACCGGCACGGCCTGGCCGTCCCCATCCAGATCTTCACCACCCGCCGGGAGGGCCACCCCGACGACGCGGACCTACGCGAAGGCGTCCTGCTCCACTGGGTGAGCCCCGAGGACCTGCACCGCCTCCACCTGCGCGACTCCACTCGCCACCTCCTCCAGGAGCATGCCGCCACCCACGCCACCGTCCGCCCGCCCGCACCCCGAACCCAGCCCACTGCCGCCTCGGTGCGCCGCGCGGCCGCGGCGGACGCCGACGAGTTGGCGCCGCAGGCCCGGCAAGTTGCACGCCGACAATGCCTACGGCCACCGGCGGAAGGAGCGTTTCACCGGGTGCCTTCGAGGACGCCGTACGGGAAGGAGACGGGGCGGACGCTGCGCAGGGTGAGGCCGGCGGCGTCCAGGAGGGCTGCGTATTCGGTGACGGTCCGCTCCCGGCCGCCGGTGAGGACGAGCATGCTGATGTCGCTGACCAGGGCGGGAACGGCCTCTGCGGGGCTGTCGGGGATCATCCGTTCCACGAGCAGGATCCGGCCGTCCTCGTTCATCGCCCGGGCGCAGTCGTGCAGGATCGTGGCGGCGCGGGTGTCGTCCCAGTCGTGGACGATGTTGGCCATGACGTAGACGTCGCCCCCCGTGGGGACGCGGTCGAAGAAGTCGCCCGGCTCGATCCGGCAGCGGCCGGCGAGGTCGGGGGCGGTGAGCAGCGTGTTGGGGCGGGAGGTGACGGCGGGGGAGTCGAACAGCACGCCGTCGAGGTGGGGGTGCTGCCGCAGGATCTGTGCCAGCAGCATCCCGTTGCCGCCGCCCACGTCGACGACGGTGCGGGCCCGGGAGAAGTCTCCGGCCTCGGCCACGGAGGGGGCGAAGGCGGCGGTGCGTTCCGCCATCGCGGCGTCGAAGGCGGCCCCGTGGTCCGGGTGGTCGCGCAGGTAGGAGAAGAGGTCCGTACCCAGGGCGGCGTCGAAGCCGGGTTCGCCGGTCTTGACGGTGTCCAGGATGGGCGCGAACGGGGCCACGCCGCCGAGCACCTCGGGGAGGGTGGCCCAGGAGCGCATGCTGGCCGGCACCCCGGTGCGCAGCCGCTCTCCCAGGACGGGTCGTGCCGAAGGCGCGGGAGCCGGTCTCCTCGAACACCCCCAGGGCGGTCGGCAGCCGCAGGACACGGTGGAGCGTGGGTTCGTGGGTGGCGGTGGCCCGGGCCAGTTCCCGGGTGGTCACCGGGCCGTCGGCGAGCAGGTCGGCGATCCCCAGTTCGGCCACGACGTGCAGGGCGCGGGAGATGTGGATGCCGCCGAGCAGCGAGAGCATGTGGTTGCGGCGGCGTGTTCTGCCTCGGTGGGGGCGTCCTGTTCATGGGGGAGTTCTCTTCAGGGTGTGCTGGCGGTTGGGTCGGAGGCACTCGGTTCCGGTTGCCGGGGCTTGCGGCGCAGGCTCCGGCAACCGGGGGGTCAGCGCTCGGGGCGGCGTCCCCAGGTGGTGAGCATGGTGATGAACGGTTCGTGGGTGCCGGGCCGGGAGAGGTGGCGCAGGGCGTCCCGGAGCGTCTCCGGGGCGAAGCCGTCGGCCAGCATGGCGGGTCCGCCCTCGCGGAGGGTGAGGGCGGTGAAGCGGCTGCAGTCGGGTTCCGTGTGGACGGTGGGGAAGTGGGCGGCTGTCCTGATGTCCCGCAGTCCGAGGTCGTGGAAGGCGCCCGGCCATCGAGAGGCGCAGTGCGGATCGGTGCCGATGGTCTCGGCCAGGTTCCGCCACAGTGCCTGGACGCTGGTGCGATAGGCGTCGTGGTGGGAGTGTTCGCCGCCCGTGGCCTCGGCGTCGGAGACGACGAGCAGACCGCCGGGTCTGAGCCAGGAGACCAGGCGCCGCAGGACGGTGTCGCGTTCGCGCAGGTGCATGAGGGTGAAGCGGCAGTGGACCAGGTCGAACCGGCCCGGGTCGAGGCCGGGGTCGGTGACGTCGCCCTGCAGGACGCGTACGTTCGGCGGCGCGGATCGGAGCAGGAAGTGGGTGTCGCGGTCGAGAGCGGTGACCTGGTACGGGCCGCCCGGCATTGCGGCCAGCCAGGTGCTGATGGTGCCGGTGCCCGCGCCGACGTCGAGGCAGGTCGCGTGCGGGGGGATGTCCAGTCCGGTGAGGACGGCGCGGCTGGCCGGGTCGAAGACGGTGGCCAGGTAGCCCAGGCGTTCGCCCTCGTCGGCGTTGGCGCTGGCGTAGAGGGACTCGCCGTACCGCTGCTGGGGGGGTTGTGCGGTCATGGTCGATCTCCTGGGTAGGGTGCCGCGCTTCAGGGCGCGTTCGAGTCGCTGCGGGCGAGTTGCCCGGCGGCGTAGCGGGCGATGGCGGCGACGGTGGGGTGGTTCCAGACCAAGGTGGCCGGCATCGGCGTGTGCAGGCGCTGTTCAAGCTGGACACGGAAGCGGACGGTGAGGAGGGAGTCCATTCCCAGCTGGGACAGGGGGCGGTTGTCCGGGAGGGCGTCCGGTTCGCCGCCGAGGACGCGGGCGGCCGCCCGCCGGACTTCGGCCGTGATCGCGTGCTCCAGTTCCGCGCCGTCGAGTCCGGCGAGGGGATCGGCCTGCGGCGCGGGGGCCTGCAGGTCGTCGGTGGGCAGGGGGAGGGCGCCGAGCAGGGGCGGGCGGAGGTCGGCGGCCTGGGGCTTCAGCGCCAGCACCGCGAAGTCCGCGGCGGCGGGGACGGTGGGCGCGCTGAGCAGGTGCGGCAGGTGGCGCAGGGCCTGGGCGGCGGTGATGTCGGCGGTGCCGCGGGCGGCGAGTTCGGCGTCGGTGGCCGCCGCGGAGGTGGACATGCCCTGGCCGCGCCAGCTGGTCCACGCGACGCTGACCGTCTCGTGGTGGCCGCCGGTGTTGCGGTGCCGGGCCAGGGCGTCCAGGAAGGAGTTGGCTGCGGCGTAGGAGCCCTGCCCGGGCAGGCCGAGCAGCGGTCCCAGGGAGGAGTAGAAGACCATGAAGTCCAGCTCCCCGGGCGGGAAGAGGCGGTGCAGGGCGAGGGCCCCGTCCACCTTGGGCCGCATGACGCGACCGAGCGCAGCTTCGTCGAGGTGCTGCAGCATGGCGCTCTCGACGGTTCCGGCGGCGTGCACCACGCCCCGGACCGGGGGGAGCTCCAGTCTCCGCAGCAGTCGCTGCAGGGCTGTCTCGTCGGCGACGTCGACGGCCGGGGCCAGGACGGTCGCCCCCTCGGCCTCCAGGGCCCGCACGGCGCGGATCCGCCGCTGGAGCGGCGAGCCCGGTTCGGCGCGGTCCCAGGTGTCGCGGGGCGGCAGGCCGGAGCGGGACAGCAGGAGCAGACGGCGGGCGCCCTGGGCTGTCAGGGTCGCGGCGGTCAGCAGGCCCAGGGCTCCGAGCCCGCCGGTGACGGCGTAGGTGGCGTCGGACTGGCAGGCTGCCGGGCGGGGTCGGGCGGACCTGCCGCTGGGGAGCAGGCGCCGCGCCTGCACGCCGCCCTCCCGGAGGCAGAGGATGTCCTCGGTGGGCCGCGCCGTCAGGAGGCGCAGCACCGTGGACGCGTCGGCATCGGTGAGGGCGCTGGCGGGCAGGTCGATGGTGCCGCCCCACCTGTCGGGGTGCTCACCTGCCGCGACCCGGCTCATCCCCCACAGCGGCGACCGGGCCAGCGCGGCCGATCCCTCGGCCTCGCGGACCCCGCGGGTCAGGCACCAGATCCGGGGCCCGCCGGGCGGCTGGCCGGGACCCAGGAGGGCGCGCAGGTGCCGGGAGAAGGCTGCCGCGGCTTCATGGGCCGCCTGGGCCGTCGGCAGGCCGTCCACGGTGCAGGCGACGAGGACGTGGTCGGCGCGGGCCGACTGCTCCGGCCGGAGGTCCGTGCTCGTTTCCAGGAGGGCCTCGGTCGGCGACCAGTGGTGCCGCAGTTCGTCCTCCAGCTGCCGGTCACCGACGAGCAGGACACGGGAAACGCGGGGCGGGACGGGGGCGGCCGGCACGTTCACGGGGAGCCAGCCGACGTCGGCGGCCACCAAGGTGGCGGCGTCCTGCTCGGGGTCCTCCAGCGGGGCGTAGCGCAGGCCGTGCAGTTCGGCCGAGGCCGGTCCGTCGGTGCCGGTCAGCCGGACGTCGGCGGTGTCGGGGCTGTCCGGCCGCCGGTGGACTTCGATCCGTGCCTCCGTCGGGGCGGGGGCGGTCAGGGACAGCCGGTCCAGGTGCGCGGGCATCCGCAGCAGCGGCGCGCCGCCGAAGACCAGGGACGCCAGCGACAGGGCCGCGTCGAGCAGGCTGGCCCAGCTCGCCGGGAACTCGTCCCCCTCCGGCACGGCCCGGGCGCGGGCCAGCAGCACCCCTTCGCCTCGGTGCAGGGAGATGATGTGCCAAGGGAAACCCATGGCGGCGACGCCGAGGTCGGACAGTTGCCGTACCACCCAGTCACGGGGCAGGGCCTGGTTTGCCGGGACCGCGGGCAGGGCCGGGGCCGCGCAGTCCCGCGTGCCGGACGCCGCCGTGGACGCGTTGGCGGACGTGGTGGCCACTGTGGCGGAGCAGTGGTGCTGCCAGGCCTCCGTATCGGCCTGGCCGGAGTCGTCGAGCAGGCGCGAGGAGAGGGTCAGCCTTCCGGCCTGCCCCAGCACCTGCAGTTCGCGGGCACCCTCGTGGGGCACGGCGACGGGGATGCGCAGGTCGACGTCGATCAGGTCGGGGAACGCATCGCCGTCGCCCAGTTCCCGGGCCGCGTGGGCGAAGGTGTGCAGCAGCACGGCCGCCGGGACGATCTCGGTGCCCGCCACGGGGTGCGCCCCGGGATAGGGGCGGCTGTCCCGCTCCAGTACGGTGCGCCACAGCCGTAGCGGCGGGTGGTGAACGGCCGTCACCTCGCCCAGCAGCGTGTGCGCCTGCGGGTCGTGGTACCGCGCGCAGGACCGCTCCGGTGCGGCGGAAGGTCCGGCGCGGTGGTGTGCGCGCTCCCAGACCGTGCCCGGGAGCCGGGTGAGTCGGCTGTGCGGGTGCAGGCGTTCCCAGTCCACCCGCGCGCCCTGGCAGTACAGGGCGGCCAGCGAGGAGAGGAGGACGGCGCGTTCGCCGCGCCCGCGGCGTAGCGTGGGCAGGACGACGGTGCCGTCGACGGGGGCGGTCTCCGTGATGGATCCGGCCACCACCGGGTGCGGCGAGACCTCCAGGAAGGTGCGGTGACCGTCCTCCGCCGCTGCCCGGACCGCCCCGGCGAAGCGCACCGGCTCGCGCAGGTTCCGCGCCCAGTAGGCGCTGTCCCGGGGCGGGGCCGAGCGGGGGTCGTCGCAGGCCGTCGCGTACAGCGGCAGGCGCGGTGCGCGCGGGCTCAGGTCGGTCAGGGCCTGTTCGAGCCGCCGGGCGGGCACCTCCATCTGCGGGCTGTGGAAGGCCACGGTCGACTTGACCGGCCGTACTCCGTGTCCGGCCCGCTCCCACTGCCCGCACCAGCGTTCTACGGCCTCGGCCGTTCCGGACACCACGGTCGTGGTGGGAGACGCCTCGACCGCGCAGGAGATGTCCTCGCACCCCTTCAGGTCGCGCGCGACCTCCTCGGACGGCAGGGTGACCATCGCCATGGCACCCAGGCCGTCGAAGGCCCGCAGCAGGGCTGAGCGGCGGCAGACGAGGCGGGCCCCCTCCTCCTCGGTCAGCACGCCGGCGACTACCGCGGCGGAGATCTCCCCCACGGAGTGGCCGATCACCGCCCCCGGCCGCAGCCCGTACCAGCGCCACAGCTCCGCGAGTCCCAGCTGCACCGCGACCAGGGTGGCCTGGATCCGGTCCACGCCGTCCAGGGATCCGTCCTCGATGACCTGGCGGGGGGTGAAGCCGATCTCCTCCTGGTACCAGGGGCCGAGCCGGTCGATGGTACGGGCGAACACGGGCTCCTGGACGAGGAGTTCCCGGCCCATCCCGACCCACTGCGAGCCGTGCCCGGAGAACACCCAGACCGCGTCCTGCGCCTGCGCGGCGGGCGCGTCCGCGATGACCGCGCCCGGTGTGCCGGGGCCGTCCGGATCGGCGACTGCGCGCAGACCGGCGACCAGGGTGGCCCGGTCGTCGGCCACGACGGCCGCGCGACAGGGGAGGTGGGCGCGGCGCAGCGCCATGGTGTGGCCGATGTCCGCGAGTTCCGCCGTGGGCCGTGACAGCGCCTCGGCGAGTTCACGCGCGTGGACCTGCAGCGCGGCGGGGCTGCCCGCTGACAGCGGGTACACGCGCGGCTCCTGCGCCGCCGGTGCGGCCGGGCCGTCCGGTGCGGCGGCCCGCCGGTGGGGCGCTTCCTCCAGCACTACGTGGGCGATGGTGCCGCCGTAGCCGTACGACGCCACGCCGGCCCGCAGCGGCCGTCCGTCGCGCGGCGCCAGCGCCGTGCGCCCCGTGACCAGCCGCAGGCCCGATGCCTCCCAGTCGATGGCGTCCGTCGGGCCGGAGAACACCTGGTTGGGCGGGACCGTCCGGTTCCGCAGGACCAGCACGGCCTTGATCAGCCCGGCTATCCCGGCCGCGGCCTCCAGGTGTCCGATGTTGCCCTTCACCGCACCGACCAGGCAGGGCCCGCTCCCGGCCCGACCCGGCCCCAGCACCGCTGCGAGCGCCCTTGCTTCGAGCGGGTCTCCCGCGCGGGTGCCCGTTCCGTGCGCCTCGACGTAGTCCACCTCCGCCGGGTCCACCCCGGCCGCGGCGTAGGCGCGGCGCAGCAGGTGCTCCTGCGCGGACCCGCTGGGCGCCATGATGCCCTCGGTGCGGCCGTCCTGGTGGACGGCGCTACCCCTGATCAGCGCGAGGACCTCGTCGCGGTCCCGCACCGCGTCGGACAGCCTCTTCAGGACCACGACCCCGCACCCCTCGCCGCGCCCGTAGCCGTCCGCGGCGGCGTCGAAGGGCTTGGAACGACCGTCGGGGGCCAGCGCGCCGGCCCGGTCCAGCACCACGGTCAACCCCGGTCCCGTCATCAGCATCACGCCGCCGGCCAGCGCCAGGGGGCACTCGCCTGCCCGCAGGCTCAGGCACGCCTGGTGGAGCGCGACCAGCGACGAGGAGCAGGCAGTGTCGACGGCCATGCTCGGACCGCGGAGGTCCAGGGTGTGCGAGATCCGGTTCGCCACCCCGCACAGCGACGCACCGATCCCGGTCCACGCCTCGATCCCGGCCAGGTCCTCCAGCAGGGGCCGCCCGTAGTCGTCCGACCCGACCCCCATGAACACCCCGGCGTCCCCGCCCGCCAGCGCTTGCGGATCGATCCCGGCGTGCTCCAGCGCCTGCCACGCCACCTCCAGGGCCATCCGCTGCTGGGGGTCCATCAACCTCGCCTCACGCGGGGCGATCCCGAAGAACGGCGCGTCGAAGCCGTAGATGTCCCCGGCGAGGAACGATCCCGACCGCGTGGCCGAGGCCAGCACCCGGTCCTGCGCCGGGCCGCGGCCCGCGTAGTCGGCCCACCGCTCCTCCGGAACCGGGCCCACGCTCTCGCCGCCCTCCAGCAGCAGCTTCCAGTACCCGTCGAGCGTTGCCGCCCGGCCCGGGAACCGGCAGGCGGCCCCGACGACGGCGATGGCTTCCACCTCGCGGCCCGTCACCTTTGCTTCCATGGTCAACTCCAGACGTTCTCGTTCAGCTTTTCATTTCAGCGAAGGGCGGGGAGATTTTTCGACCGCGCACGCCATGAGCCGGAAATACCGCCGACCACGCTTCGCCACGATCGGCCGGTCAATCAAATACGCCGGTTTCCCGCCCTGCGGCGCCTTACCGTACGAGCACGGCTCGGGAAGGAATGCCGGACCAGCCAGCCGATCAGATCGGTCGGGTGTCTGTCGCCGACGCACGGGACGCACCACGGGAAAGATGCAGGCGAACTGATGCCATTCATTCACCGACGACCCGCGGGCCCGTGGCGATCCGGCGGCGGCTGGTCGAAGGCCGTCGAGCGTCGCCGTCCACACCGACTGCCGCGCCCAGCGGCAGGCCCGCCTCGCGCAGGGGCAGAGGGCACTACCGCTCTTCGTCGAGACTGCTGTCCCGAAAAGCGCTCAGGCACTGGCTCCGGAGTGGGCACCCGGCACGTCTGCCACTACGAGCAGGGGTGCCGGTGAGGCCCGTTTCGCACCCTGGCCCGGCGATGCTCCGCCGGGCCGCCGGACCCGCAGGACGGCGAGGTGCCCGGTCAGGGCGGGGCCGCCCCCGGTCCGCTCCGTACGCCGATCACGGCGCGGTGGTGGAATCCGTACAACGGTTGATCACTCTCCTTGCTTTCCGAGGATGGATCTCCATGTCCGGGGGCCACGGAAAACAGCCACCACCGACACGGGGCCCGAATACGCCGGTCGATCCGCGATGGGTGATCAATCCGGTGAATTCAGCCGGGGGCATTCGAGGTGTCGGCCCGCCGGAACTTCGGATCGGCGGCAACTCGTCCTGTTTCGCTCCCCATGGGGCGAGACCGCTCCGCGCGTTCCCCACCTGATCCGATTAAAGCCTCGGAGGGATCTTTTTTCATACCTCCGGAAAGATGTCTGCGGTGAAACCCGGCACGCGCTGAAACCGCGGGCCCAGGAGCGGGCCACCCGTGTGACCCATGAGACCGACAGGGCCCATGGTGCGACTGCTGGGGCTGGGGTTGCTCGGGAGGGCCAGTGGGAGGGCCCGCCTCCCTCCCCCTGCGATCCCGGTGCCGCACGCCGCACGCCATGCGCACGCCCGTACGGGCGCACCTGCTCTCCCCCGCGCCCCTGCCGCCGCCGGAACGAGGGGCGACCGATCCCGACGTGCCGCAGCCTCGCGCCCGGCCTGCCCGCACGTGGCGCCGTGCGCACCCGGCCGAGCCCCGGTCCGGGCGGAAGAGGGACGCGCTTGCAGCGAGGTCGCCCCACCGCGCCCGGGAACAACCGCGGACCGGAGAAGGGCGGGCCCTGGTCGGCTCCGGTCGGGCCGGGCTGCGACCTGCTCGGCCGCGAGGTCCCCTCCAAGCGCGGTCACCTTCGAACCCGACGCCACCCGATCGTGTACGCCCTGCCAGTGGAGCCGGCAGCGGCGCCGTCCCCTACGGGCCGAAGCCGACCTGCGCGTCAACATCTCGCCGACCAGCGCGCACCCGCGGCCCGCCCTCGGCCGGACGTGGCCGGGGCGGGCGTAGCGTGGTCGGCTCCCACCGGCCGTGCGAGTGCTGTGCGGCCGGCTGGTGCGCGGATCGGCTCGGAAGGGGTGGCGTGGTGGGCGGTTGGACGGTGAGAGCGGTGCGGGTCAGGTTCCCGGAGAGCCCTTCCCCGGACCTGGAGGTGGACGCGCTGCTGCGCTACGCCAGCCAGGACCCGTTCGCGGTGTGCCTGACCTTCCCCTTCGACGACGGTTTCGTGGAGCGGTACTTCTGCCGGGGCTTGCTGGAGATCGGCCGCCACCAGGAGGCCGGCCTCGGCGACGTCACCATCGCCCCCGGCAAGAGCGGCACCGTGATCGTTCGCCTGCACGGCGCCCACGGCTCCACTTCCGTCGTCGTCCCCACAGACGACCTCGGCGCCTTCCTCGCCGACGCCTACGCACTGGTCCCCGTCGGCGCCGAGCACCTGCACCTCGACCTGGACACCGTCCTCGTCCGCCTCCTCGCCCCGCCACGGCGCAAAGACGCCTGAGCGCAGCGGAACTGACACATCGAAGAATCGGCAAGAAGCAGGAACCCATGAACAGGACACGGCTTTCGGAAGTCTTCGCGCTGCCAGGGCTCGGGGACGAGGACCTCTACGCGGTCAGCGGCTTCGTCCATCCCGTCCGCGGCCCAGTGCGCTGCCCGGCCGCCCCGCTGGTCGCCGCGGTGCCGACGGAGGACGGACTCCCCCTGGCGGTTCGGGACCTCGGCCCGGTTCCCGTCGGGTCGGCCGGCCCGGGCCGGTCCGGGGTGCTGGTGAGCACGACGTACCTGGACGGCGACGGCGACGCGACCGGGATCGCGGTCGTCGGCGGCTCCTGCCGGACCGGGGCGGCGCAGGCCCTGGTCCGGTCCTGGTCCGCAGCGCTCAGGACCCGGCGCGCGATGGTGGCCCGCCCGCCCCGGCCCTGCCCCGACAGCCCTTACGCAGTCGTCGAGCTACCCGTCCCGCGCGACGGCTCCGCACCGCCCGCCCACCCCGGCGCAGCGACGCCCTGCCCCGCGCCCGCCCTCGCCGGGGCCGCGGTCCGCCGCTACCTCGACGAGGGCGACGCCGTCCTGCTGGTCGGCCCGGGCCGCTCCCGGCCCTGGGCCCCGGACGGCCGTGTGCTCGAACTGGCCCGGGTCGAGGACGTCGAACGGCTCGTGCTGCCCGTCGGCGTCCGGCCCGCGTTCGTGGTCCGGCCCTGCGCCGTCGTCGACGACGTCACCCCTCTGCTGACCGCGCTGCGGGCCAGGTTCCCCGAACTGCGCGGCCAGCACCCCGACCAGTGGTGCCACCGGGCTTCCGCGACCCGCTGGGCGCACCGGGCGGTCGCCGCGGCGAGCGACCTGACCCTGCTGCTCGGAGAGGCCCGGGTGGATGCCGCCACCCTGCCGACGGGCGCGCGGGTGCGCCGGGTCCGCGGGCTCGGCGACCTGCTGCCGGCGGAACTCGCCGCCGCCGCAACCGTCGGCCTGATCCCGGCCGCTCCTGCCGTCGGCACGGCGAACGGGGACGACATGGACACCGCGCTGCTGGACGCGGTCCTACAGGTACTCACCGGGCTGGGTCCGCTCGGCATCGTCGAGCACCGGGTGTGGACCGAGGTGGTCCCCCTTCCCACAGCGCCGTCCGCGCCCGTCTGCGCCGACCGCGCGCCCCGGCACCGGGACTGATCGCGCGCCCTTCGGGCACCGGCACGCAGGCGAAGGCGAAGGCGGAGGGAGGGTGCGCCGCCTGGTGCGGCCCGTGGCGTTGAAAATCACGGTCCGCTGAAACCGCCCTCCGGCCGTCCTCCCTGGTCACCGCGGTGGCCCGCGGCAGCCTCCACCGCGGGCCACCGCCTTTCTGGTGGTGCGGCAGCGGGACGTGTCACCATGCGGACTGGAACCCGACCGGAGTCCCGCACGCGTACCCGGACGTAAGGGGTGTGCATGACATCGCCGCGCCGCCCGAACGATTCGCTACGGGCCCTGCTGGCCGAGGCCCGTTGGAGCGCGGCCGACCTGGCCACCGAAGTCAACCGGGCCGGCTGGGAGAGCGGTAGGCCCCTCGGTTTCGACCGCTCGACCGTCGCCCACTGGCTCTCCGGAACCCGCCCCCGCGGAACTACCCCGCAGCTGATCACTGAGGCGCTCTCCCGCCGCCTGGGCCGGGTCGTCACCTTGGCGGAGGCGGGCCTGGACCGCACCGCGCCCGCCGTGCCCGCCCTGCCTGCCGCCCCGGCCCGCCCGGTCGAACTGACCCTGCGCCAACTCGCCCAGTCGAGTCGGCGGGCGAGTCGGCAGACGGAGGAACCGGCCGCCTACTCCGTCGCGCTGCTCGACCTCCCGAGCCTGGCACCCGCCGACGGTACGGACGCTGCCCACGTCCCCGGCCCACGGCCTGCGCCCCCCGCCACTCCCCCGTCGCACCGGCCCGTCGAGCGGCACGAGGTCGAGGCGGTCGAGACGCTGGCCCAGCTCTTCCACTCCTGCGACATCACCTTCGGCGGCGGCCACAGCCGCACCGCCCTGGCCGGCTACCTGTCCGCCGACCTCGGACCCAAGCTGCGCCGCCCGGCCCCGCCCGCGCTGCGCCGCCGCCTGCTCACCGCCGCCTGCCGACTCGCCTACCTGTGCGCGTTCATGCACTTCGACGACAACCTCCAGGTCCTCGCCCAGCGCTACTACCTGGTGGCGCTGGGACTGGCCGCGGAGAACAACTCACCGCTCGACTACGCGATCGCGCTGCGCGGCCTGTCGGTGCAGGCGGACGCGCTCGGGCACAGCGCCGAGGCCACCACGCTCGCCGAACGGGCCCTGGAAACCCTGCGACACGACCCGCTGCGGCAGGCCTTCGTCCACGGGCAGCTCGCCGTCGCGCAGGCCCATCGGCACGCCAGGACCGAGGCCTTGAGATCCCTCGACGCGGCCGACGACCTGTTGGACGGGCGCAACAACGCAGCGGACGAAGTGGTCGGACGCTACCACCGCGGTGCGCTGCTGCGGCAGCGCGCCACGGTGCTGGAGGCACTCGGCGACCCAGCCGGCGCGCTGACGGCCCTGGGGAGATCGCTGCGCTTCCGCCCGCAGGAGGAGCACCGCTCGCGCGCCGTCGTGCTGGCCGACCTGGGCCGCCTGCACCTTCAGGCCGGACACCTCACCGAGGCGGTCGACAGCTGGCACCGCCTGCTCGACGAGTACCCGCCCCTGCACAGCCGACGAGTGGACCGCGCGCTGACCGCCGTGCGCGGACAGCTGCGCCCGTACGCCGACGACGCCCGGGTACGGGGCCTGCTGCACCGCCTGGCCGGCCCACGCGTCCCCCTGCAGCACCAGCCCTGACAGACCCGCTGTGTCAGCGGGCCGCCGGGTGTTCGTGGCGAACAGGGCGGCCAGGACGGTGCCGATCTCCGAACCGGTGCCGTGGAGGCATGCGGCAGTGCTGCAGGCCAGGACGCTGCCCGGACCTGCCTCGATGAAGTAGCGGAAACCGGCCGCGACCAGGGGCGAGTGTGCGGGGCAGGCAGGTGGGCAGGTCAGGCAGCCGACGAGGCGGGCGGGCAAGTCGTCGTCCGGGGTGTAGTAGGCGGGACTCCCGGCCCGAAGCTTTCTGCTCAGTGCGCCAAGGATGAGGCCCGCCACCAATCGCAATGGTGAAACAGGACCGACGCTGGGAAGGGCACCCCCGTACAACGACGCAGCCCTCCACCACCCAGGGCGCCCGGACCACTCGCCGGAGAACAGACGGCGCACGAGGTGTACCCCGCCGCGCCCTCCACGACTCCGTACCCCCGGAAGTGACCCACTACCCCTCCATCGATCCGATACACCAGTCCGAGGACCTGGCATACAGTGCGCCGCAAGCGAAAGCCCTCGGAAGGGAAGGCAGTTGATGAAACGTTTCTCCTTGGCTGGTGTAATCGCATGACCGCAGAGAACCGTCGCACGCCGGGGTCCCACCGCCCCGGGCGCCCAGTCGACGCCCCGCCCCTCGCCGTCCCCCTGCTCTCCACCGGTCCGCTCGGCACCGCCGACGTGGAACGGGCCGAGGCGGCCCTCCTCGCCTTCCACCGCTCCGACCTCGCCCACGGCGGCGGCCGGGACCGCCGCCAGCTGGCCGCGTACCTGGCTCGCGAAGTCCTGCCCCGTCTCCGACGGCCCGGCCCGACTGCCGTGCGGCTGCGGATGTACCAGGTCGCCGGACAACTCGCTTACCTGTGCGGCTTCATGCACATCGACGACCACCGCCACGAGCAGGCCCGGCGGTACTACGCGACCGCGCTGCGCCTGGCCACCCTCGGCGGGGTGCCCACCGACCGCGCCGTGGTGCTGCGCGGCATGTCCGTCAGGGCCCTCGCGCTCGGCGACGGCCCGGGCGCCCTCGACCTGGCCTGGGCCGCCACCCGCTGCGCCGCCCCAGCCGGTCAACGGTCTTTCCTATTAGGCCAGTTGGCCGTCGCGCTGGCCCGGAACGGCGCCCGCCACCAAGCCCTGCGGGCGCTCACCTCGGCCGAACGCTTCCTGGACCGGGCCACCGGTCCTGCCGACGCCGCGGTCGGCGTCTTCCACCAGGCCGCGCTCCTGCGGCAGGAAGCCGCCGTCCGCGAACTGCTCGGCGACCTGGCCGGCGCGGTCACCGCTCTTCAGCACTCGCTTCCCCACCGGCCGCCCGAGGAGGTCCGTTCGTATGCCATCGTCCTCACCGACCTCGCCGTCCTGCTGGAACGCACCGGACACCTCACCGAGGCCACCGCCACTTGGCACGACGTCCTCGACCTCAGCCCTCACCTCTCCAGCGCCCGCGTCGACCGGGCCGTCACCGCCATGCGCGCCCGTCTGCGCCCGAACGCCGCACAACCCGCCGTCCACGCCCTCCTGGAACGCACCGACCACCGGGCGTGAGCCACCCCTCGGGCTTACCGCTATCATGGCGGCCGCCGCGCTCGCCGACACCGCCACCACGCTCGCCATCTCCGGCACCACCGATGACCACCACCCCCATCGGCCGCCGGGGCTGCTGTCACCGCGCCGGGAATGCTCAGAGCCGAACCTGTCAGGCTGCGCATCTCCTCCCTCGACACCGCGCTGCTACCGCTCGCCCTCGACCCTACGGCGCCCTGCAGCCCCGCCCCTCGACCAGGGCGGCACCGTGGGCTGGGCCGTGGCTGCGGCCCACGCTGTCAACTGTCAGGGGGTCTGTAAAAAGAACGGTGTAACTCCCGATCAAGGAAGTAGCACCTGATGACAGACGTGACCGTCTCGGCCGAGGCCGTGGAGGCCGTGCGGCCGGTGGAGTTGCAGTCGGACGCCCTGGACGACCAGTTGATCGGGCAGCTCGTCGACCGGGCCCGCGCGAGCGGGCTGCAGCTCACCGGCACCGGAGGTCTGCTCCAGCAGCTCACGAAGAAGCTCCTGGAGTCCGCCCTCGAGGGCGAGATGACGGACCACCTCGGCTACGAGAAGCACGACCCGGCCGGGTCCGGCAGCGGCAACTCCCGCAACGGCATCCGCTCGAAGACCGTACTGACCGAGGTCGGTCCGGTTCAGATCGACGTCCCCCGCGACCGCGAGGGCTCTTTCGAGCCGCAGCTGGTCCGCAAGCGCCAGCGGCGCCTGTCCGGGGTCGATGAGATGGTGCTGTCGCTGTCCGCGCGTGGTCTGACGCACGGTGAGATCTCCGCGCACCTGGCCGACGTCTACGGCGCGGAGGTGTCCAAGCAGACCATCTCCACCATCACCGACCAGGTGATCGAGGGCATGTTCGAGTGGCAGAACCGGCCGCTCGACCCGGTCTATCCGGTGGTGTTCATCGACTGCGTGCACGTGAAGCTCCGCGACGGCCAGGTCGCCAACCGGCCGATCTACGTGGCGCTCGCGGTCACCGTCGAGGGCACCCGGGAGATCCTCGGACTGTGGGCCGGCGACGGCGGGGAAGGCGCCAAGTACTGGCTGCACGTGCTGACCGAGATCAAGAACCGCGGCGTCGCGGATGTCTGCATGGTCGTCTGCGACGGGCTCAAGGGCCTTCCGGATGCCATCGCCGCGGTCTGGCCGCAGGCCGTCACCCAGACCTGCATCGTCCACCTGATCCGGGCCTCGTTCCGCTACGCGGCCCGGCAGGACTGGGACAAGATCTCCAAGGCCCTCAAACCCGTCTACACCGCTCCGACCGAGGACGCCGCACTGGAGCGGTTCGTGGCGTTCACCGAGGCCTGGGGCCGGAAGTATCCGGCGATCGTGCGGCTCTGGGAGAACGCCTGGGCCGAGTTCGTGCCGTTCCTGAGCTTCGACGCCGAGGTCCGGCGGGTCATCTGCACCACGAACGCGATCGAGTCCGTGAACGCGCGAATCCGCAAGGCCGTCCGCTCGCGCGGGCACTTCCCGAACGAGCAGGCGGCACTGAAGTGCGTCTACATGGCGATCGTGTCCCTCGACCCGACCGGAGCCGGACGCAAACGCTGGACGACCCGTTGGAAGGCCGCGCTCAACGCCTTCGAAATCGCCTTCGACGGCCGACTCTCCGCCGACCGCCGCTAACCCAACCCAACCGAGTTACACCGTTCAATGGACAGACCCGATCTTGGTGGACGTAGGTTCGACTGGAACAGCTCGGTCGGGTGATCTTGCCGCGTGCCGAGCATGAAGACAGGGCCTCTGGTGCAGCTCGGGGTTGTCGAGACCTTGAGCGCGCCAGGAGGCCCTGTTGTCGCAGTTGTACGCCCTTGCGCCGGTCGGCTCCAACTCGGCGGCTCGTGAGTGTGATTGCCTCGCTCACCGGTTCGGGAACGCCGGCAACCGGCCGTACAGGCGGCCGAGATATCCGTCCGACATGAGCGACGCGGAGTGGGCGGTGGTGCGTGACGCGATGCCCGTTCCGCGGTGGTTGGAGGGCAGGGGCGGGCAGCCGGAGGGCTACTGCCACCGGCAGATGGTCGACGCGGTGCGCTACCTGGTCGCGGGCGGCATCACCTGGCGGGCGATGCCCGCGGACTTTCCCGCCTGGGACCGCGTCTACGCGTTCTTCCGGCGCTGGCGGGACAAGGGTCTGGTCGGCGAGTTCCACGACCGGCTGCGGGACCGGGTCCGCGAGGCGGCAGGCCGGGATCCGGAGCCGACCGCGGGCATCATCGACGCCCAGTCGGTGAAGGGCGCCGCGTCCGTGCCGGCCGCCACGCGGGGATTCGACGGCGGGAAGAAGGTCAACGGCCGCAAGCGCCACATCGTGGTCGACACCCTCGGGCTGCTGCTGGCGGTGCTGGTCACCGCGGCCTCTGTCACCGACCGGGACGCGGGGCAGGCCCTGCTGGCCCGGCTGCGTCAGCGACACTGGCGCATCACGCTGGTGTGGGCCGACGGCGGCTACACCGGACGCCTGGTCGACTTCACCCGCGACGTCCTGCGGATCATGCTGAGCGTGGTCAAACGCAACGACGACGTCACCGGGTTCACTGTGCTGCCCAAGAGGTGGCTGGTCGAGCGGTCGTTCGCGTGGCTGATGCGCTCACGCCGCCTGGCCCGCGACTACGAGACGCGCACCGACAGCTCGGAGGCGGTAATCCGCTGGTCGATGAGCATGGTCATGAGCCGCCGCCTCGCCCGGCGGGCACGCTGAACAGTCCCGGGCTCGTCTCGACCAGCCAGCCCCGCGCGGCCAGGCGTTTCGCCTTCGACCGCACTCCCTCCACCTTCGCCGGAACCGGCTCCAGGCCGAGTGCTACGGCGAGTTGCCGACAGTCCATCGTCTCCCCGCCCGACCCGCCGCCACCGGCCAGGATGTCCATGATCCGCCGGTAGTCCGGCGCCAGCACCGTCGAGGCGAGCCCTTCCCGCCAGTGCGGCACCACCGAACCGGGCACCGCCGCCACGGCCCGCGCCTGCCGCTTGCCGGCCGCCACGACCGGGGGCACCTCCCCGCCTGCGAGAGGTTCCGCCAGGACCTCGGCCACCGTCTCACGGGCGATCACGAACCGCTCCCACACGGCCTCGGCCTCCCGCAGCTCGGCCTGAAGGGCCTCCACCCGCCGCCGGGCAGCGCGTTCACGCTCCTCCAGCAACCCCATCACCGACGGCATCCCGGCACCTCCACCGAAGAGACGACACGACACCCCGTCCCTGCCACCGAAACACCGCCACTATGCCTGACCAGCGGAAACGCACCCGTCACTCTCGGAAAGACAACGGCTTCTGACTGAGGCGCTTCAGTTGGGGAGTGAGCACTTCATTTGGCGACTGAGATGCGTTCAACTGTGGGCGACTGCGATGAGCAGCCCGATGATGGTGGCTACGAGCGTCATCGTGGCGATAGCCCCGGCGACCGGGACGGCCCAGGCTGGGCTGTGGTGGAGCACAGCTGCGACGCCGGCGCCGACGAGCAGGGTGACCAGGACCAGCAGCAGCATCAGGAGAAGGGTGGTCAGAAGCATTCTGCGTCCCGGGCGGTCGCTTCGGCGGCGCGGACTTGGTGCCGCTGTCCGATTCGCTTAAGCCGACGCCTGACGGAATCACCCAGAGCCTTCGGACAGCACCCCGCGAATCGGTCCGGGGCAAGGGCGATGATCTCGGCGGCGGCTTTGGTCCAACTGGTCACGTCCTGATTGGCCCAAGCCAGCGTGATGGCCCGCTCGATGGGGGTGAGTTGATCGAGGACCCGAACGATTCGTGGGTCGTCCGGCAGCGCGCCAGCGAGCACGTCATAGGGGTCCGGACCGCTGGAGGCCAGGTCGTGCAGGGTCAGTCCGTCACCGAAGGCGTAATCCAGACTCCACAGTCGGTGGCTGCCGATGCGCCGGCGCCACAGGGGCGTGAGCGCGCGGTGGAGCGTCTTCACTTCGGCCATGAGTTCGCTCAAGAAGGCCGGGGCGATGCGGCCACCGTCCTGCGCCAGCGGATCGGCCCAGTGGCCCAGCAGGGCTGTCGAAACGGGCTCGCGCCATCGACCGCCCCGCCACAGGCCCAACACTTCGGAGGCGAAGCGGTCCACCGTCGAGTCAGCGCCGTGTAGTGCCGCTTCGCGCGCCGTGAGTGCCTGCACGGCGATAGGGATGTCGCCGCTGACTTTCGGTGCCCAGTAGTTGCCGAGGAACGCGCCCGGAACCGGGTCGTCCGAGCTCACCTCCTCGATGGTGGGCCGGCGGACAGTTCCGTCGTGACCGACATAGTAGGCGACGCCGGGCCTCGTGACCTGGTCTGTGATCACGGGCAGGTTTTCCGTTCCGGCGAAGACGAACACCTGCTGCACGGAGGCCGCCGCGGGAGCGGTTGCGATGGGTTTGAGATGAAACATGTGGATTCCTTGCGCGTCGTACCAGGAGGGTTCTCTAGTCGGTCCTGGCGCGAAGCGCCTTCGGCAAAGAATCTTGAAACGCTCACCGTGACTTCCGTCACACCATCGAAGCGCCTGCGATCCAGTCGCCACACGTCCTCGCCCGACTCCCGCGATAGCTGGTCCGGCCGATGCTCAACTCGCCAAGTGAAGCGCTCAGTCACACTGGGCGACAACCACGGGTGCGGGGGCGCAGCGTCAGACCTCCAGGTCGAGCCAGCCGAGGTCGTTGATCTCGGTGGTGAGGCCCTCGGCGCGGCGGCCGCGGTCCTTGAAGTAGTGCTCCTGGAGAGCGTCGGCCAGGATGCGCTGCTGTTCGGCCTCGCCGGCCCCGGCGTCGCGGGCGGCGTAGAGCTCGCGGGCGACGGTGCCGGGCAGGTGCTGGGTGATCAGGCGCTCGCGCGGGTCGTCGGTGGAGCCCCCGGCGGCGGTGTAGCCGAAGCGGGCCTGGATGTGCAGCATGAAGCCCTGTTCCTCGGCGCGGCGGCGGACCCGGCGGCGAACGCCAGGCTGCCAGGTGGCGCGGACGCGCTCCTCGATCCGGCGGGCGGCGTCCGGCTTCGGTGTCGAAGTGCCCTTGAGCCAGCGCTGCACGGTGCGTTGGGAGACGCCGAGCTCGGCCGCGACAGCCCGGGTGGAGCCCTTCGCGGTGCGGACCAGGTGTCGCAGGCGCGCTGGTACGGACTGAGGGATGGGGCGGGTGCGCTCAGCACGTTCCAGGCCTTCGTCGATTTCTCCCACAGGGGCCTCCATCAGGTTCTGAGCAAGCGGATATGTCAGGTAATCAGCAGCGCCTGCCAGTTGGCGGTCCAGCTCACGCGGCGCCGCGGGCGACGGCGGGCGGCACCGGGGTCGTGCGGCGGGCGGTGGGCAACAGGGGGCTCCGGCGCGTTCGGCGCGGGCCCGCATGAGTGCGGCGCGGTGTCGCTGGCGCTGCTCGCGGGCGTGGGTAGTCGCGGCTGCCAGCTGGGGATCCTCTTCGACCGGCAGCCAGTCGGTGGTCTCCGGCTCGCGGACGCGGTTGTAGTGGTGGCACTCGATCGGGGAGCTGGGATGGCCTCGCTGCGCAGGGGCTGGCGTTCGGTCAGCTGGCGGCGGAGATGCAGGCGATGTCGATCTGGTCGGTGAGGCCGACCAGGGCGCCGCTGAGGAGGGCGACGGTCTGCGGGTCGAGTTCCGCCTGGCCTTCGCGCTCCCAGGCCAGCCACTGCTGGGCGGAGGCCCGCAGGAGGCTGCAGACGTCGTCGGCGGGGATGACCATCTCACCGGTCTCGCTGTCCCGGTAGAGCGCCAGGGGCAGGCGCAGTTCGCCGGGCTCGGGTGTGCCGTCCATGTCGGTGGTCCTCTCGGTGGCTGCTGCTGGGTCAGGTGCCGTCGGCGGCGAGGTAGGTGTCCGCGAGCTCTGCGAGTTCGCGGGCGAGGAGGTCGGCGCGGGCACGACTGGTGGTGTCCGTGTCGGACAGGCGGTTGCGGTCGGCTTCGGCGACGGCGGTGTCGATGTCGGCCGCGTACCTGAGCAGGCCCTCGTAGAGGCGGGCGGTGGTTTCGAGATCCAGCGGCACCCGGCCGGTGGTGCGCCAGGAACGGAAGGTCTCTGCGCTGTGGCGCAGCAGCGCTCCGATCAGCGTCGCGGGGAGCATCAGCTCTCCGTCTCCGTGCCGGTAGAGCACGAAAGGAAAAGGCTGTTGGAAGTCGAGCTGCGTCTCGCGGTCCTCAAGGTCGGGTGTACTGCTCGGCGTGCTGTCCATGTCGGAATCCTTGCAGGTCGATTGGGCTAGGAGGTGGTCCAGCCGCAGTCGTCGGTCCGCCTCCGCAGCCTGGGTGGCGAGGTCCCGACGGCAGCCGCAGTAGGTGATGCGCCAGTCAGCGGCTATCGGGGGTCTGGTAGTCATCTGCGGGCTGCCGCATACCGTCCGCGGACAGAGCGGGGAGGGCGGCGACAGGTTCGCAGCGGCGGGTGCGGCCCCGGGGCGAGCGGGTGCCCGGCCCGGGGCCGCGGGGTGAGGGTCGGTCAGCCGTCGGTGCGGGCGGCAGTGAACTGGGCCCGGGCGGCCTCAAGGGCGCGGTCGGCCTGGTCGTAGAGGGCCCGGTAGTGCTCGGCCAGTTCCTCGGCGGCGGTGGCGGCGGCCGGGTCGCCGTGCTCGTCGTGGGCGTGGACCAGGGCGTGGGCGGCGTCGGAGAGGTCGTCCAGGACGGCCCTGCGCACGGACAGGTAGCCGAAGCGGGCCATCGGACCGTCGCTCAGGCAGCCGCCGGCCTCGATCTCGGCCAAGCGCTGCACGTGGACGTGCAGATCGGACTTGGCCTGGTCGGGGGTCGGGTAGTCGGCGGCCGCGGACTCGTCGGTGGTCTCGAACACGGTGGCGGGCTCCTTCGCGGCGCGGTCGGTGGTGGTGAGGATGGCGGGTAGGTCCCGGTGCAGGGCGTGGTCGGCAGCCTCCAGGAAGACGCGGGCGCGGGCGGTGCCAGGGTCCAGGGCGGCGTCGGTGAGGAGCGCGAGGACGTCCTCCAGGGCCTCGGCCTCGCCGTGGCGGTCCGCCCGATGCAGCGCCTCGATGGCCTCGAAGACGTACGCGCCGAACAGCGCGGGGGTGACGTCAGCCGCCTGGGCGCCCAGCAGGCGGGCCAGGCCGGGGCCGTGGGCGGCGGTCAGGGAGGCCGGGGTGGTGGCGGGCTCGGGGTAGTGCGGGATCATGGGCGGTGCCTCCGGTCTCGAATCGGGTCGGTAGGTGGCGGGGCGGCCGGAGTTTGGCGACGAGGGCCGCCCCGCGCTGTGCGTGCGGGGCTCCTGGCGGGCGGCGGGTCAGATTCGGGCAATGGCGGGCTGGCCGCCCGGGGCGGCAACGGTCCAGTCGTCACCGAGGTCGAGATGCTGGCTGCCGAACTGGCCGCTGGCGCACTGGCAGCAGAGCGTCGGGGCGGCCTCCTCGTTCTGCGCGACGGCAAGTTCGGCGATCTCCTCGGTGGTGGCGTTTTCGGGAACGTCGATCTCGACGGTGGTGTTGGCGTGGGTTGTGAGGGTGACTCGGACGCGCATCAGGAGCTCCTGTCGTTCGGTGGCGGGGGTCGGAGGCTGAACCGCCCTGGAAGTCAGCAGCGGGGGCGGGTCGCCTCGCTGGCCTCGGCGTAGGCGATGGCGCCCGCCAGGTCTCCTGCCTCGCGGAGGGCCCGGCAGCGGGCCCCGGCGGAGCCGGATGGGCTTCAGGCGCCGGTGGGCTGCTTCCAGCTCTCGATGATCTTCAGGTTCCGTGCGCCGAACTTCTCGCGCAGCATGCGTCGCAGGGAGGCGAGACCGGTGCCGTACTGGCAGACCGGGCCGTTGTCGACGGTGTAGTTGTAGGTCCACCGCCATGCCGGGCCGGGACGGGCAACTTCCGGGTAGAGCTTCGCGCGGGTGATGACCACGGTGTGCTTCTCGTCGACAGCCTGGGCCTGGGGCGCGGCGGGCTGTGTCCGCTCGGCGTGTGCCAGCCGAGCGACCCCGTGGGGGTTCGTGCAGAAGTTGCCGGACGCCGCGTGGCAGATGGGGCACCTGTTGCCGAGGTTGCTGGTCACGGCGGCCTCCTAGGCGGCGGTGTACAGCGGGGCGGTCCAGCGGTTCACCCAGTCGGCGTGGAGCGCGTCGCGGTGGGCGCGGTCGGCGTCCGGGCAGTCTTCCCAGGCGCGGCAGCGGGGGCAGTCGGCGGGCGGGTGGGCGCGGTCGGCGGCGGCCTGGACGACGTCGGCGGCGGTGCGCATCGCCTGACGGGCCTCGTAGCGCTGCTCGTCGGTGGGGACGGGGTAGCCGTGGGCGGCGAGGAGGCGGTCCTCGGCCGCGTCGAGCTGGCGCAGGCGCCACTCCAGGTCGGCGGCGCCGCGGAGCTTCCAGGTGGGCAGGAGCGCGCGGATGCGCTGGATGGTGGCGAGGTCGGTGGTGACGTCGGGGTCCTGCTCGTACGGGGCGCCGGGGGTGAGGTTGTGGCGGGCGGCAGCGATCTGCGCGGGCGTCAGGTCGGAGGCGAGGATCGCGATACCGGCGACGATCGCGCGCTGGATGGGGGGCATCGGGGGCTCCTTCGGTGGTTCTCGACCCTAGAAATGTACATCCCGTCTTTATGTACATCAAGGCTTTTTGCTAGATTCGGTTCCATGGACACCAACCAGACCGACCACCCCATCGCCGAAGCCCGCGCCAACCTCAGCGAGCTGCTCAGCGCCGTCAGGCTCCTGAAGCGCACCTACTTCCTCGCCAGCCGCGGCAAGCGCCAAGCCGCTCTTGTGCCCGTCGACCTCGGCGAACTCGTCGAACAGGTCGGCGGTCCCGACAAGGCCGCACAACTCCTCCGCGGGCACCTGACGGAAGCCACGCCCACCCCCTGATCACACCGCCCTGCATCCGCCGCCCGACGCCCAACGGCTCCTGGTGCTGCCCGTATGAGGCGGCGCGCACAACAGCCGACTTACTGATCGTTTCAAAATGACTTTCGAAGGCGTCGGAGGCAGATGATGCTGCAGGCGAGGTCAAGTAGTCCTTGGTGGAGATCGGCGCGGAGCTCGTAGCGGGTGCGCAGTCGCTTGAACTGGTGGAGCCAGGCAAAGGTACGTTCTACGATCCAGCGGACCTTGCCGAGTCCGGAGCCGTGGGCGACGCCGCGTCGGGCGATCACCGGTTTGATGCCGCGCTTCCACAGCAGGCGGCGGTACTTGTCGAAGTCGTAGCCCCGGTCGGCGAACAGTCGCCGGGGTCTGCGACGTGGTCGTCCTCGTAGTCCTCGGATCGGCGGTATCGCGTCCAGCAGGGGCAGCAGTTGGGTGACGTCGTGGCGATTACCACCAGTGAGCGTCACGGCGAGCGGGGTACCGCAACGATCCACGATCACATGGTGCTTGGAGCCGGGCCGGGCGCGGTCGACGGGCCGACAAGGTCCCCCCTTTGAGAGCCCGGACGTGCGAGCCGTCCACAGCGCAGTCGTCCAGGTCCAGCAGGTCCGCGCGGCGCAGTTCGGTCAGCAGCGCGGCGTGCAGACGGGGACAGACGCCGGCCTCGGTCCAGTCCCGCAGCCGACGCCAGGCCGTGACCCCGGAGCAACCCACGCTCTGCGCAGGGACATCGCGCCACGCGACACCGGTCCGCAACACGTAGATGATGCCGGCCAGGGCCGCCCGGTCCGGGACTCGTAGTCGCCCGGGGTACCGGTGGCGTCGTTCGAGAGCGGGCGGCAGCAGTGGAGCCACCCGCTCCCACAGATCGTCCGGGACAAGATCAACACGCACGCCGGACACCCTGCCGACCAAGACCGCCGCGTGCAAGAGCGCGGCTCAACTCATTCTGAAGCGATCGGCAAGGGCAGATCACTCCTCGTACCACTGCTCTGCCCCGAGCCGGGCCTCGCTGATCACGCTGTCACCGACACGGGCAGCGCGCACCGTCACGCCGAGGCCGTAGATCTCCTGGTCCCCGCTGCATTGCAACCGCAGGCCGAGGTCGTTGTCCTTGAGGTACCCGAGGATGTCGGCCTCGACGGCGGTGACCGGCCGGCCGACGAGCGGGATGCCATCGAGGAGAACCTGGGGGCCGGACCGCCCGAGGGCGGTGACCGCGCCGAGGAACGGCCCGCGGTCCTGCTCCCACCACGGGTAGTGCACGCGCACGCCGGCGGCCTCGAACCGCTCCTCGATCAGCCGCTCCTCCGCGGGGTCGCCCTGGTCCTCCCAGAGGGACCCTGCCGGGTAGGGGTGGTAGGTGTGGCGCGATGACGGCGTCTCCCCGCCCAGGGCAGCCGACACCTGCTCCGGTGTCATCCCGAACCGCAGCGGCCCCACCCCCACCAGCGGCACGCACTCCCACCGCGGCCGCTCCCGCTCGGGCCGCACCGGCCACGGCCCCGGCTCCGGGGTGCGGCGCCGGGAGTTGCTGCGCCAACTGGCCACATTCTGCTCACCGTGCGGGTCCTCGGCCAGGTCGGACCCGGTCACCAGCAGGTCGGTGACCATGCCGTTTCCCCGCTGCAGGAAACCCTCGGCGTCCAGCAGCCACTGCTGAACCGCACCCACCGAGACACCCCACGCCGGCACGTCCCGCTCCCCTTCAACGTTCGGCACCGCCTCCACCCCGTGCCGCAGCGCCAGGCGGCCGATGTCCGCACGCACCTCCGAAGGCGCCCGGTCAACCAGCACCACACCCTCCCACCGCACCAGCGGCCCGTAAATCGCGTTGACCCCCACCGCCACCAATTGCTCCCGCGATCCGAAGATCGCACTCACTCCGTGCTGGTGGTACCGGCTCCACCGCCGCTGACCGCCGCTGAAGACGCCGTCCGGAGCATCCTCGCCCATCGCCGTGTTCACCTGCTCAGGAGACATCCCGAACCGCAGCGGCCCCACCCCCACCAGCGGCTCCAGCACCCAGCTCGCCCGATCTCCGACTCCAACACCCATCCCAACCCCCATACTGCGTCCGGTCACCGGCCCAATCGGCCTGCAAAGAGCACCAACCTAGCGATGACCTGCGACACCAGGTGCAGCAGCGGATCGGCGACCTCGCCCGCAGCCTCATCTGCCCCCGGCACCTTCGAAAGTCATTCTGAAACGATCAGTTACGCAGTGCCCTGGCTACGGCACGGGGCCGTGCAGCTGGAGGGTGGCGGAGAGAACACCAAGTACTTCCAGGACGGCGCTGGTGTCGGCGGCCAGCACGGCATCCAGCAGCTCGCTCACCGCCGCGGCCGCGGCAGTCGCCCGCTCGAACCCGGGCGCGATGGTCGGTGCTCACCACAGCCCACGACGGGGCGGCCGCTCGGGGTACCTGTCCGGCCGTGACCTTTGCACCCAGACCGGGGTTGACCAGGGGGAGCTCCTCTTCCACTGCACGGCCGCCTGGCCTCGGCGCGGGCCTGACCGCCCTGATCCCCCATCCGGACTGCAGCAGCAGCCCGGACAGTCCAGTCCTCAGCACGGCCGGCGGCCGGGCCGCCGCCCGGCTGCTGCAGTTGCGTACCGTCGAGGTGCCGGTGCCGGTGCCGGCGGCCGCGGCCACCACCGAGCTCGTCGGCCTGCTGCTGGACGACGAGGCCCCAGGCACCCGCCAGGCCGCGGCCGCGGTGCTGGAGCAGCTGAACACTGCCGCCCAGGCTGCCGGGGTGGATCTGTAGCAGTACGTCAGCGGCGGTTCAGGCCTCGCGCTGACGACCAACTGCGGAGGTCAGGAATTTCTGACCTCCGCAGCACTGTCCCTCACTCCCGGCCGATGGCCAGCAAGAGGCCGGCGCTGGCCGACGTGGTGCGGACTGGAGGATAGGGCGCGTGCCTTCAGCGCGTTCCAGGCCTTCGTCGATGACTCGTCTGATCGGTCAGCCCCTGCGCGCCCGGGTCGGACGAGGCAAGGTCGCGCAGGTGGCGAACGACGTCCGGTCAGCCCCTACGCACCCGGGTCGGAGGGTCGCAGCGCCTGCTCCCTCGGAGACCGTTGCGGTCAGCCCCTGCGCGCCCGGATCGGACAGGGCGAGGGAGGACAGGTCGTGGAAGCCGAGCGGTCAGCCCCTGCGCGCCCGGCTCGGACCAGCCGCGGGCCTGCATCTGCTGCTGCCACCTCGGTCAGCCCCTGCGCGCCCGGGTCGGACAACCCGATCGCGAAGCAGGTCACCATCGCGAGCGGTCAGCCTCTGCGCGCCCGGCTCGGACCACACCGCGGTCACCAGCACCACCCGAGGCATTGGTCAGCCCCTGCGCGCCCAGACCGGACGCTCAGCTGGGTGGGCGGGGACTGGAAGCTGGCGGTCAGCCCCTGCGCGCCCGGATCGGACAGGGCGAGGGAGGACAGGTCGTGGAAGCCGAGCGGTCAGCCCCTGTGCGCCCGGGTCGGACGCAGCACGCTGGCGGGGCCTCAGTGGTCGCCACGGTCAGCCCCCGCGCGCCCGGGTCGGACACGTCGCCGGTGATCTCGACGTGCGGAACGGGCGGTCAGCCCCTGCGCGCCCGGGTCAGACCGTCGAGCAGCGCGCCGCAGTACAGGGCGGCGGCGGTCAGCCCCTGCGCGCCCGGGTCGGACCTCCGTCAGCCGGGCCTGCAGCTCGGCCCTGTCGGTCAGCCCCTGCGCGCCCGGGTCGGACGAGGAACACAGAGTGACCACGATTGACCGCACCGGTCAGCCCCTGCGCGCCCGGGTCGGACCATCCAAGCTCTGCCTGCTCCGACGGATCTCGCGGTCAGCCCCTGCGCGCCCGGGTCGGACTTGGCGCAGCTCATGACCACCGGACCGACGTACGGTCAGCCCCTGCGCGCCCGGGTCGGACATGTCGAGGGCCTCCTCGGGCGTAAGGCCGAGCGGTCAGCCCCTGCACGCCCGGGTCGGACCTCAAACCCCCTGCCGACCGGGCGAATCAGGGCGGTCAGCCCCTGCGCGCCCGGGTCGGACCCTTCGCGAGCTGGGTTGTTGTCCGGGCTTTGCGCTTTCTTGACTCTCTGTGGAGTTGTTCGGGGTTGGGGGCTGTCGGGGGATTACTCCCGCCGAGGTGACCCACCGGGTGGTGGGCCTTCCCGTTTCTGCCTTGCGGCGCGTCCGGCCTGACCGCTTGCGGTCGGGGTTGGACTTCTACGGGCGTTTACGTCCCCCTCTACCAGGGGGACGGCGTGCCGGGCGATGTTGATGGCCGCGTTGTGGTCGCGGTCGATGGCCAGGCCGCAGGTGGGGCAGTGGAACACCCGCTCGCTCAGGGTCAGCTTGGGTTTCGCTGATCCGCATGAGGAGCAGGTCTTGCTGGACGGGTGCCAGCGGTCGAGGACCGCGAGGTTGGAGCCGTACCAGGAAGTCTTGTAGGTGAGCTGGCGCCGGAGTTCGCCGGGGGCGGCGTCGAGGATGGCGCGGTTGAGGCCGGCCTTCTGCCGCACGCGCCGGCCGGGCTGCTCGACGGTACCGCGCGCGGAGGTGCTCATCCCGCGCACGTTCAGGTCCTCGACTGCGACGGCGGCGAACCGGGTGGCCAGCTTCTTGGTGAGCAGGTGCACGGTGCTCGCCCGGCGCTGCGCGATCCGGTGCTGGATCGCACCGACCTTCCGCGCGGCCTTCACCCGCCGCTTGGAGCCGCGCTCGGTGCGCGACAGCGCCCGCTGCGCCTTGGCGAGTTGACGGGTCCACTGGTCGAGGTGGCGGGGGTTGGCGACGTGGATGCTGCCGGGGTCGGCGGGGTCGAGGGGCTGGGAGAGGGTGGCGAGGTGGGAGATGCCCCAGTCGACGCCGACGGTGCCGCGCTCGGCTTGGGCGCGGGTTGGCTTGTCGGGGATCTCCTGGGTCACCTTGGCCAGGACGCTGGCGTACCAGCGGTTGCCGCCGCGGGAGATGGTGACGGACTGGATGACGGCGTGGCCCTTGGCGATCAGGCGGGCCAGGCGCTTGCCGGAGTCGTGGATGCGGATCGACCCGAGCCGCGGCAGCAGCAGGCGCCGGTAGCCGTCGAGGCGGATCGTCGGCCTCTTGACGTCGTGGTGCAGACGGAAGGAGTCGCGGGCGCGGCCCTTGCGCTTGAAGCGGGGGTAGCCGACCGGCCCGCCGGCGCGGCGGCCGGTCAGGGAGTCCAGCCAGTTGCCCCACGCCCGGTCGGCGTCGATGAACGCGGACTGGAAGGCGTAGGTCGACACCTCATGCCACCACGGGCACGGCCGGTGCGGACCGTGGAACCCGTCCGGCAGCTCAGGATCGATGCGGGAGTCGCCCTTGAGAGCGTTGAGCTCCTTCTTGATCGCCTGGCTGCCCGGCACCGGCACCTTCACCGACTTGCGAGCCTGCGCCTCCGGCACCCCGGCGGCCACCAGCGCGTCGACCTGGGCGCGCCAGCGCCGGTGCGCGGCGACCTTCACCCCGAGGGCGTAGTTGAACGCCCACCGGGCCGCGCCCGCGTGCCGGTTGAGGTCGGCGAGCTGCGCGGAGGTCGGGTCCAGGGCGAACCGGTACGCGCGCAGCGTCTCCACCTGTGCCACGACAGACCTCACCCCTTCCCGCGAACCCGACCGGCGTCGACGGGAGCCGACTCTAGAGGGAGCCACTGACAGAGCGTCAGAAAAGGGAGAACGTCCGCGGCCGGACCGGCATCAACCAGGCACTACGACCGCCCAGCCGGAGGACGACGATCGCGCGCGGTTCATGCCGCTGCGGTTCTCGGCTCGGCTCGACGGGCGGTGCGCAGCAAGATCTCCCGGCCGGGCTCAGGCGGCGCCACTGAGGGTGCGCGGCGCTCGGGCCGAGTGCACCGGGGTGGTGCTGCGGGCTGCCCGTTCCTCCCGGGCCCGGCGCTCGGCGATCGCCTGGGAGCGGGCGGCCGCGGCGGAGCGGGCGGCCGTCTGCTCCTGGTGGTCCCGAACGGCGGCGGCTTCGGTGAACACCTCCTCGGGTTCGCGCTTGCTCAGCACGGCTTCGGTCTGGCGGGCGATCGCGGCAGCCACGACCGGGTCGACGCTGGCGCTCCTGGACCGGATCGCAGCGAGGGCCTGGTGGTAGCCGGCGCTGGTGACGTCGTCACGGGTACGGACCGGCACCTCGGGCTGGACGGCCGCGCGCTGCTGCTCAGCCGACCGGCCCGGGCCGACGGAGGGGGCGCGGGGCGGCAGCACCCGCAGGTCCCGCACAACGGTCCGGCCAGCCTTGCCGTTGATCCGGGCGACGAGCTGGCGGCCCAGCAGACGCAGCTGGGTCGCGTAGGCGGCGCTGACGGGCTGGAGGTCGAGGCGGCCGGTGCGCGGGTCGTAGTGCACGGGCTGGACTTTGCCGACGAGTTCGGGGGCGATGTCGGCCCACTGGTCGATGACGCCGCCACCCGCGGCGGGGGTCTCCCAGGCCCGGTCGGCAACGAGGCCTGCGAGGGCGGCACCGAGGCCGATCGGGTCGCGGCCGCCGGTGCGCACGGTGCGGCGGCGGGCGGGCCCGGCGGTGGCGCCGCCGAGGGCGCCGGCGCCTCGGGTACGGGCGGCGGCGCGTGCGGCCTTGAGGGCGACGCGGGCCAGGTCGACGCCGCCGGTGGACGGCTCGGTCATGCGGACCTCCAGGGCTGGTGGATGACCATGCGGCCGGTGTGCTGCAAGCGCAGGACCTGGTCGACCAGGCCGTGGGTGTAGAGCCGACGGGCGTAGTCCTCGCCGAACTCCCGGATCGCCAGCAGGACCACTTCCGGGTCCTGCTGGCCGAGGGCGCGCAGCTCACGGACGTCTTCGCGGGTGAGCTGCTGTAGGTCGACCAGGCCGTCCTGGTCTTGGGTGAAGAGCTCCAGCTCCTGGACCTCCTGGACGCCGGTCTGCCGGACCTGGGCGAACGCGGCATCGACGAGACGGCCCACTGCGCCGGCCGCCGGGGACTGCCAGTCGGTCAGGGTCCACTCCGAGCTGGTGCGGTCGTGCCGGGCCCGGGCAGCGACCTTGGAGTCGCGCCACTGCTCGACCTGGACGGCGCGCTCGGCCGGGGTGCGCCAGCCGGGCATCTGCGTCATGCCGCGCAGCCGGTGGCCGAGCAGACCGGTCGGCTGCCAGGTGCCCCGCTTGGGCGCCTCGACCATGGCCAGCCAGGCCACGACCTCCTCCGCGCTCCAGCCCGCGTCGGCCACCTCCCGGACCATCCACGCGACCCGCGCCACCACGGCGCGGCGCAGCCACGGCACCTGACGCACCAGCTCCGCGGCCAGCTGGAACCGGCGTCCGACCTTGTTGAGCGTGCGGGCGCCACGCCCAGCGTTCGTGGACTTCTTCGCGGCGGTGGACATCGGCTTCCCGCTCGCGACGTCCGTCTCAGAGGGAAGACGAGTCAAACCGTCAGCAGCAGAAGTACAGCAACCACCCCCCATTGGGGTGCAACGGCAGACTGCTACTGAGGCACTGTCAACGCCCTGCACCACCTCGAGTTCGCGGTCATCAGGCGCGGCCTGACCCGCCGTCACCGGGACCTTCGAGGCCACCTTCGTGCGGGCAGCGCGGACCTTGCGCGAAGCCCGCTTACCCAGCAGCGCCATCGCCGCCCGACCAGCCTCCGCGATCCCCACCACCCGCCGGCCGCTCCCCGCACCCGCGACCCGCACCCCCAAGGCGACGTCGAACTCGACCGGGATCACCCAGGCGAACTCGGACGCCTTCGCCCGCTCCCCGCGGACCCGGGTTCCCTTCGCCACGTAGACGAGCAGACCGGACTCCCGCAGCATGTCCAGCTGATACTGCGCGGTCCGCTCCGTCACACCCAGCCGCCGGGCCAGGTAGTCCACCCCCGGACGGCACGGCGACAACTCCATCAGCAGCTGCGCGGTACGGATCGCGGTGCGACCCATCTCCCGCGGCCCGTGCGACCGCGACGGCCGGTAGCAGCCCGACGCCACCACCCAGTGCACCGCCTGCATCCACGAGTACGGATCCAGGACGACCCGCCCCCGCGTCGTCGCCACCCACTGCTCCGCCGCGGGCACCAGCAGCCGCGGCAGAACCGGCACGCACGGTGCGAACCGCGAGGCGCGGCCAGGGGAAGCCGCGTCGTTGACCGGCTGGTCGATCGATCCCGCCAGCGTACTCACCAGCCACCCCGAAGGGCGGTGTCGGGCACGGCAAAGCCCGTCCCGGAGGCCGGAAACAAGCGGTTTCCCCGGCATGCGGGCATGCCGGAGTGGAAAACGGCAGCAGCGTGCTGCATGATGACGTTGCTCTCCTTCATCAGAAAGGCGAGGCGACAGGCCCCTGGCAGGGCGGTCCCTCACGAGGAACACATCTGGGAGCACGACCGTCGGCAACCGGTCTCGCTCCCGGGCGGCGCCATCCGCAACACCCTCCCGGCAAGGAGGGC
>NZ_BSSA01000027.1:51067-64616 GCF_030268885.1 Kitasatospora phosalacinea | reverse complement strand
ACGAGCCAGTCGAGCCGCCATCACACAGCTCCTGGCTCACCGGCCCCGGGCAACCGAGTCCGGCGGGTCTTCCACCCCGCCGCGGATGCCACGGGGCCGTTGATCTTTCTGTGCCCTTCACCGCTCTGCGGAGCTTCCACCCTCCGCCAGCGGCAACGGTCACGGTCTGCATCTGATCCTAAACCCACCGCACCCCTCTCGCGCCACGCAGGTGCGTCGCGCGTGCTGGAGTGTCGCGCTTGACCGTTCATCACACTGCCTGCTGACCGAACCGGGAGTACAGCTCCAACGCAGCCCTCGCGCCAGCCCCACTAGCGACCGAGACTCGCTGTGCGAGCCGCCCGCTCATATCGCCTGCCGTCAGGATCCGCGGGTGCTGGAGATCAGGCGGGCAGAACCCGTCCCGTCCCGTTATCAACCCCGGAAGCGGCTGAGGCAGGGTTCCAGCGTTCGTCACCACCGAGTCGGCAGTCAGGACCTCCCTGCTTCCGTCGGAACGGACCGCGGCCACCGTGAACGGGCCGCGGCCGCTGACGTGGACGCCTTCCACGCTGACGAGGCGAACCCGGGGATCATCCTGGACCTCCTCGACCTTGTATGCCTCGGCCGGAATGTGGCACACCGTCAGGCTTTGGCCAGCGTCAGGGTGGGTGCGCAGCCACGTGCCCAACGGGCGGTCGCCACCGAGGGCGACTACCCGCTGGCCGAGCTGGTCGGGAGTCGAGTCCGACAGCTGCGGGAAATCCGCGGGTGAGGTAATCCAAGGGATCTCAGCGGTGCGGGCAGCACGTACACCAGTTGCTGCGACGAGCACAGCGCCAGCGAGTACGGTGCCGTCTCCCAGAGAGACCCGCACGCAGTCCTCGTCGGCTGCGACCTGGACAACTTCGGCCTGGACGTACGAGCAGAGGCCGTCGAGACCGGCCAGGTGGCTGCGCAGCGCCTGTGCGTAGGCCTCGCCGCTGGCGAAGCCCGGCAGGTTGCTCAGGTGGGTGATGCGGGGGAGGTTGCCTCCGGCCAAGTTGGCCGGGTCGATCAGCAGCGAATCGCGCTTGACCCCTGCGGCCGCGGCGGCGGCGTTGCAGCCGGCCGGTCCGGCGCCCACGATCAGCAGCCAGGCGTCGAGCATGGTCCGGTCGGTCACTGGGACACCCCTTCGGTGAGCATGCGGTGGACGTCCTCGGCAGCGATGAGCAACCGGGGAGCGAGGTTGCGGTTGGCCAGCAGGAGTGCGGCGTTGTGGAGAGCTTCGCCGCCTGAGGAGGCGCAGGCGTCGACCACCAACCATGGGGTGATGGAGTTCTGGAAGAGGGCGACCGCCGTGTCGTAGACGCATGCATCGGTGTCGATCCCGCAGATCAGCGCGTGCTGCCATCCACGAGCGCGGAAGGTGTCGATGATTCCGGGCACCATGAGGAGACTGGATGTCGACTTCACTACCCGGAGGTCCGCCTGCGCGGCGAGCGCGACCAGCTCGGGAGCGAGAGCCTGCTCCTCGGGAGTGCGGAGTCTTACCCAGCCGGTGATCGTTTCGTACTGCGAGCCTGGCGGATTCTCGAAGGTGGCGACCACTGAGGCTCCACCCGCACGCTGCCAGGCCTTCAGGAGGTTGGCGATCGGCTCGACCACGTGGCGGCTGGATTCCCGAAGGAAGCCGGCCTGGACGTCGATGACCACCAGCACGGTCGACTGCAGCGGGGGCATGGACGATCCGTTCACGATGCCTCCTTGAGGGCAGACCAGGCATCCCGCAGGCGCTCGGGGAGATCGCTGGTTCCGAGGACCGCTGCGCGCATGGCCCGGTGTTCCGCGGACTCGGTAGGGCGGGCCGAGGTCAGGCGTGATGCCGCCCCGCGGAGCCACCTCCAGCCGAACTGCTCAGGCATCTGCGGGTCGTGGCCTTCCTCGACCCGGTGGAGCAGCGCCGACGACAGCGCCCAGAGCGCCTGAGTGTCGAGTTCCATGGCCACGATGTCGTCGATGGACAGTGCGGTCTCGCCCGCGCCCTGCCAGTAGGCGACCCCGGACCAGCCTGCGACTCCCCGAGAGGTGGTGCCCGTGAACGCGATCGCATTCGGATGCGCCCAGCGCTCGGCGAACCGGAGAGGTTCAACCTCGAGTGACACGGGGGCTGTCTCGATCGACCGGTCCACCAGGACGCCGGGTGTTGCCAGCAGGTGCAGAGCCGTCCCGAACTCTTCCGCACCCCATCCGTGCCGCACGAGTTCGTAGACGGACAGCGTGTACTGAGGGGTCACCGCGGTGCTGCGGCCGACGACGTTCGAGACCAGCTCCGAGACCGCCTGTCGAGCCCAGGCCCGATTGCGCTCGTACGAGGGGTACCGCCATACCGCCAGGTCCGTGATCGAGCTGAAGGCCATCCGCTGCTGGATGTGGAGCACGGCGACGCCGAACTCGTAGACGTGCAGCTTGCACTGGTGGAACTCATCACCGCCAGGCACATCCAGCGTGCGCTGGGACAGGTTCCCCGGGCCGAGATGGTGCGCGGTCCCGGCTTCATACAGTTCGGTGTCCTCCGGGCTCAGGTGGACAGGGACGAACTGGTGCGAATTCACTGCGAACCCGGAGCCGCCAGATGATGCCTGCGGGGGAGCCGCCGTCATCGAGGCGCCGGAGCACCGTTCCAGGAAGGTCTGTCGGACGGAGTCCGGCAACAGCTGGAGCTGGGCGTCAAGGACCTGCTGCAGCTCGTAGCTGACCATGAGCCCCGCGCCCCCCTTCCGCCAGTTCTGAACGGTTGCCGGATTGACTCCGAGCTGTTGCGCGAACTGCCTGATCGACAGCCGAAGCACCTCTTGGAGCAACCCGGCCTCCTGGCCAGTCCACCGCTCGATGCTGACCACAGTCGCACCCCCTCCCCTGTCGGTCACCGTGAACTCATACAGCGCTCGTACACCGGTCGCACAGCAGGGCATCTCCAAGCCTGCTGCCAGTTGCCATGCTCGGTTGGGCGCCGGATGGCGCCCTAAAGAGGAGCTGGCTATGCAGATTTCCCGCGTAGTTGGCGGAGTTCGTCTTCAAGGGCACGAACCCGCTGTTCGAGATCCGAGAGCCGGGTCAGCGTGCTGACCGTCTCGGGTGCGACGTCCCCCGGGATGCCGCGCACGTAGGAACCGAGCCCTTGGTGAGAGTAGATCCAGCCATCGGCCTTGAGCTGCCCGAAGGCGCGCTGAATGGTGCCAGTAGCTACACCGAATTCCGCGGAGAGCTCGCGAGCGCTAGGCAGCTTGTCGTCGGCGGCCAGTTGGCCTGTTCTGATGCGCTGCTGAATATCGAGAACGACGCGCATGTAGGGCTGCACGGGCCCGGTCGGCTGGGTCGGTCGAGTCATGAGCCTCATGGTAGGGCCACCTCCTCAGCTATCTTGGTCTACCACTTGACACACGGTACCTCACATACGTAACTTGGTAAAGCCCGATGGGGAAGCCCAGGGGCACAGCAGGTCAGGGCTGGTAGCACCACCAAACCGCCCGTTGCACCTGTGCACCGCATCGCTGATGCGTTGTCCGCCCGCCAGGGCGCCGCCGGATCATCTGGCAGGCCTGGCGGGCGGAGAGAGCACCGCGACGCGGACCTCACCGTCCCCTCCGCACTGACGAGGAGCCCGAGATGACCCCTCCGACCGCGACGCCCGTCGCCCGGCAGCGCAAGCGCCGGACCCGCACGACGAACGTGTCCTGCCGCCCGCCGCTGGCCGTCTCCACGCTGCTGCCCATCGACTACGACCTGCTGCCCGGCTTCGAGCACCTGCGCTGCCCGGACTGCACCACCTGGTGCCCGCTGACCACCGACAAGGGCAGCCAGGAGTGGAAGCAGGCCCCGCACCACACCGAGCGCGCCGGTACCCCCGGCGCCCGGCGCTGCTCCGGATCCAACCGGCGGGTCCTGCTGGACCTGACGATTGCTCAGTGGCAGGAGCAGCTGGCCGACGCTGCGAAGGAGACCGCTTCCCGTCGGCCGACCACCGTGCTCAAGAAGGTCAAGGCCCCGGTCGCCCCCGCGGTCACCCAGCTCGATCCGGCTCCGGCCACCGCGGACTCCGCCCGGCGCACATACGAGCTGCACCGCTCTCGCTGCGCCGCTTGCACCGGCCGCGCGCACTGCCAGGACGGCGGCCGCTTGGCCGCCGCCTACCTGCGGCTGCTGCAGGCCGAGCCCCGGCGTCGCCGCAACCGTGCCCTGTACGAGGAGCTCCACGCGGCCGCGGAGAAGGTCCGTGCCCGCGAACTCCCGCGCCAGCGCCACGCCCAGTGGGCGAAGGTCGCCCCGGTCGTCGCCGCCGCCGACTCCGCGCGCATCGAGCCGCTGGCCGACGCGATCGCGCCGATCCGCGGGGCCGAGGTTCCGACCGAGTGGCGCGACAGCAAGGAGCGGGCCCGCGCGCTGGCCGCGGACCGCACCGGCGCGGCGATCCGCGAGGCCAGCCCGCTGAGGGTCAAGGCGAACTGATCAGTCCTCCCATCTCACCGTCACCCGACTGCGGCGGCCCGGATTCTCCGGGCCGCCGCTTCGCATCTTTGGAGGTCTCCGTGCGTTACGGCATCGTCCCGAAGTCCGTCGACGTCGACCTGATGCTCGACCAGCTCACCTACACGGCTGACAGCTGGCCGCCCAGAACGGCGGGCCTTCGCCGGACTCCGACCGAGGAGCGCCTCGTTGCGGCGGCCAGCCCGCTGCGCGACGGCCCGCGCCACCGTTTCCGCGGCCCGATGCACTGCTCCACCGGCGCGGCGGCCCCGATTCTTGCCGCTGCCTGAGCAGCACACTTCTTCTGCGACGCTGCCCGTCGCCGCCGTCCCCGGTTCCCGGGTACGGCGGCGACGGGGGGACGGCAGGAGCCACCCCATCAACAGCGACGGCCCCGGGAGGGCATTCCCGGGGCCGTCCGCGTCGCCTGCATGGAGGCAACGACCTTGCTGAAGAACATCATGGCACGTCCCGCCCGCGCCGAGGGCGACAGCGACCCGAACATGGACGAGGCCCTGCGCCGCGCCCGGGGCGGGGGCAAGAAGTGACCGCCTCCGACCTCGTGGTCTGCCGCAGCTTCATCGGCGGGGGCAAGCCCGTCACCCCGCCGCCGCCCACGAAGCCGAAGGGTGGCCGGTGATGACCGCCACGACCTTCGGTACCGGCCCCGCGGCCGACCTGAGCGCCCAGTTTCCGGTGCTGCCCGCGCCGCGCCCGGGCCTGTTCCTGCGCCAGCGCCTCGGCGGGATCACCGCCCACCTGACGGCCGACCAGGAGACCGTGCACACCGTGCGGTCCCTGGCCCTGACCGTCCTGGTCGCCCACGGCGTCGACCTGGAGACCGCCGAGTCCGCCCAGCTGGTCCTGTCCGAGCTGATCGGCAACGCGGTGCGCGCCGGCGGCGAGCACGTCCCGCTGGTCGTGGAGGTCCACCGCGCCGAGCACGACGCGGTCGTCACCGTCCACGACCCGCTCGCCGACGTCGGCCCGCGCCGCACCGGCACCGCCCCGGACAGCGACGAGGCGGAGTCCGGCCGCGGCCTGGTCCTCCTCGACGTCCTCGCCCCCGGCTGGACCGTCAGCCCGTCCGCGATCGGCAAGCGCATCCGCTGCCGCATCCCGGCCGCCAGCTGACGAACCGCCCCACTCCCCCGCGCCGCTGCGCCCTGCGGACCTTGGTCCGCAGGGCGCAGCGGCGCTCCGCGATTCCGGCCGGAGGCCACCGTGAAGCACCGCGCCCGTACCTCCTCCCCTGCCCGCCGCACCTACTACGAGGCCGCCAGCTACCGCCGGTGGGTGGCGCGCCAGATCGGCCCGCGCCGTGTCGGCGGCCTCTACCGCACCACCGAACACGACCCGGTCTACGAGGTCCTCGCCATCGAGGCGGGGCCGCGCACCGAGTGGCCGACCTGGCAGATCACCGTGCGCACCCTCGGCGAGACCCGGATCCGCATGCACAACGCCGCCTGGGAGGGCGAGGTCGCCGCCGAGCCCGGCGAGCAGGCCCTCGCCTACTGGGCCGATTTCGCGCTGTCCCGGCCGGCCGACGACGGCGCGCTCCTGGAGCAGCGTCACGTCCTGGACGAGGCGCTGAATCCGGACCTGGCGGCCGCGTTCCACCGGCTCGCCTCCACCGCCCAGCACGCCGCCTGACCACCCGACACGCAAGAAGAAGGAGAGGACGCCATGGACTGGCGAAGCCGCGCGGCGTGCCGCGACGAGGACCCCGAACTGTTCTTCCCGGTCGGCAACACCGGCCCGGCCCTGCTGCAGATCGAGGAGGCCAAGGCCGTGTGCCGCCGCTGCCCGGTCATGGAGCAGTGCCTGACCTGGGCGATGGAGACCGGCCAGGACGTCGGCGTGTGGGGCGGGCTGAGCGAGGACGAGCGGCGCGCGATGAAGCGCCGTGCCTCCCGCAACCGCGCCCGCACTGCCTGACCCTGCGCCACCCACACGATCGACCACGGCCCCGGTCGGCCCCCGCGGAATGCGGGGGCCGACCGGGGCCGTGGCTGCTCGTACAGCCAGCCAGAACAGCGAGGCCCCGGGGATTGCGCCCCCGGGGCCTCAGTCGGTCGCACCACCCACCCCGTGAAGAGAAGAGAGGACATCGACCGTGGACACCATGATGCACCGTCAGACCGCTACCGACCTCGACGACCTGTACGCGCGGTATGCCGGCCGACTGCGGAACGAGGCCGCCGAGCAGCTCGCCGCCATCACCACCGTCGACCTGGCCGAGGACCTGGTCGAGCAGGTCTGGGAGGACGTCTCCGGGGACCTCTACCCCGAGGGCCGCCGCGGCCTGGACGGCCTGCTCGTCCTGCTGCGCGACAAACTCCGCACCGTCCGCACCCGGGCGGCCGCCGCGAGCCGCGCGATCCGCGAGGTCGTCATCGACCCGGACGACCTGGATGACGCCCCGGCCGCCTCCATCTCCACCCTCCGCCCGCTGCCGGCCACCGTCTCCGCCGCCGTTGCCGCGCTGCGCACGCTCCCGCTGGCCGGGTGACCCGATGACCCACCAGAGCCTCGCCGACGCCGAGGTCGCCCGCCGCATGGAGTCCGCCGCCCAGGCAGCCGCCGCGGCCGAGGCCGCCCGCCAGCAGGCCGAGCAGATCCGCCAGCAGCAGGCCGCCCAGCAGGGAGGCACCCGATGACCCACCCCGCCGACAGGAACCGCACGTGATGAGCACCGAGGAGTACGCCGCCTGGCAGGCCGGGCTGGGGCAGATGCACCGCGATTACGAGGAGGCCGACCAGGCCGAGTACGTGGCCTGGATGGACGAGATGGACGCCGCCTCGCTGCGCCCGTGGGTCGAGGACCTGCTGGAGGAGCACCCGAAGGGGCTGTCGGGCGCGCTCCTCGAGCAGCGGCACGTCCTCGACGAGGCCGCTCACCCCGAGCTGGTCGAGGCGCTGCGGCGCCTGGCCGCCGCGGCCTGATCGTCGGTTGCTGTCGTGCGCCGCCCGCCCCGCACCCGGACCCCCGGGGACGCGGGGCGGGCGGTGTTCGTCGGTGCCCGACAGCACCGCCCGCCGACCACGAGGAGGACCCGTGTTCCGTCTGATCCGCGCCAGCACCCTGATGGAGTCCCGGCGCCGCCTGCAGCACACCGAGTACGAGCTGGCCGAGGCCACCGCGATCCTCGTGGCCCAGAGCGCCGGCTGGGAGCCGCCGCAGGCGCTCGTCGACGGCGACCTGGCCGCGGTCCTCGCGCACGTCGAGAACGCCGTACGAGAGGAGGCCGCCTGCCGGGCCGCCGACTACGCCGAGCAGCACCTCGACCCCACGCACTGCCTGGGCCTGACCCTGGCCGAGCGCTGGAGCGGCTACCCCGACGGCAGCGCCGTCTACTGCCTGGGCGCCGACCGGTGGCTGCACTACCACCCCGGCCGCACCCTGCTGCGCACCTACCAGAGCCTCGGCTGGCCGGAGACCGAGGAGATCCACCTGATCAAGAGCAGCCCCCGCCCCTGGGAGATGCAGACGGTCGCCTCCCTGCCCGCGCTGCTGGAGCTGCTCGACCTCAACCGTCCCCACCCCCGCAGCACCGACAGCGACAGGGCCGTCCCTGCCGCGTTCTGACCGAGCGTCGGTTGCTGTCGTTCGCCGCCCGCCCCGCACCCGGATTCGTCCGTGCTGCGGGGCGGGCGGTGTTCGTCGGTGCCCGACGCACTGGCCGCCGGTCACGGCGGTACGAGAGGAGAACTTGATGCTCGACCGCCTGCGCCACTTCGTCTCCGACACCGTCACCGAGGTCCAGGACCACCGCCGGTTCACCCGCGACATCAAGCAGCAGGTCGCCGACGGCGACCGCGACGCCGCCGAGGCGTTCCGCACCGGCACGCTCGCCGCCGCCCTCACCCGGCGCGGCCGCGACGCCCGCGGCCGGGAGGTCGTGGCCTACGTCCAGCAGGTGCTGGACGCCGACGGCCGCCCCGACCGCATCGGCTGGCTGCACCGCCGCTGAACCGTCCATCACCGCTGTCCCACACACCAGGAGGGGCACCACCGATGCTCACCATCACCACCACCCGCACCCTCGCCGCGCTGCGCCAGCGCGCCAAACAGGCCGAGGGCGACCTCGCCGACGCCACCCGCCAGCTGGAGGAGTTCCAGCAGCGCTCCGAGACCGGACAGGACCAGCCGCAGCTGCCCGCCTACGTGGCCGCCCTGCGCGAGGAGCTGGAGGCCGCCCACCAGCTCGCCGACGAGGCGATGGCCAGCGAGGCCCGGACCAAGAGCGCGTCCGAGGTCATGAGGCTGGACGCGACCAAGCGGCTTGCCGCGCAGCAGCGCACGATCGCCGAGCTGCGCGCCGAGCTGGAGCAGGCCTGCGCGGCAGGCCCGGCCGGGCCGGAGCTGCCGGAGCACACCGCGCTGGCCTTCCGCACCCTGGGCGGCAGCCTGGTCGCGCTGATCGCCCAGCCGGACGACAACTCCGTCAGCGGCCGCCTCAACTACAGCCACCGGTGCCTGGGATGCGGCGACGAGGCCGTCGTCGGCACCCACCACGCGGACAACGCCCGTCGACGGGCCAACGAGCACGCCGCCGAGTGCCGGGCGATCCCGTCCGCCGCCTTCACCCGCATCTGACCGAGCCCGGTTTCGGGCCCACCCGCCCCTGCTTCACCTCCAGTGGCGGCCGTTTCGGAGACGCAAGATCGCGTTTCGGGAGCAGCCGCCGCCGTTTCGGACCCACCTGAATCGAGCCTTCCGGAGACCATCGTGACGCTCACCGAACCGCCGCCGACGGCGGCTCCCACCCCTCTCAGCCGCCCCCAGTCGGGCCCCGTTTCGGTTCCGGCCGCCTTCGTTTCGGGAGCACCCCAGGACGCTTCGGAGGCGCCGTGGGCGGTTTCGGAGCCGCCCACCGAGAACTCCGGACGTCGCAAGCGCAACCTGCTGATGGGCTCGCTGTCCGTGCTGGCCGCCGCCGGCAGCAGCCTGGTCGGCGCGATCGGCTTCCGCATGTCCTACGACACGCTGCGTCAGGTCGCCCAGAGCGACTGGGGGTTCTCGCAGGGGCTCGCGCAGTGGTTCCCGGTCGGCGTGGACGCCTCGATCGTGGCGTTCCTGGCGCTGGACCTCTACATGATCCGCAAGGGAACGCCCTGGTCAGCGCTGCGCCTGGCTGCGCACATGATGACCGCCGCGACGATCTGGTTCAACGCGGCAGCCGAGGGCTCGATCCTGGACAACCCGGTCCGCGCGGTCGCGCACGGCCTGATGCCCGCGCTGTTCGTCGTCGGCGTCGAGGCGGCGCGCCGCCTGGTCATCCGCAAGGCGAAGCTGGAGGCGGGCACTGCCCCCGACGGGATCCCGCTGAACCGCTGGCTGCTGGCCCCCGTCAAGTCCGCGCGGATGTTCCGGCGGATGCGCCTGTACGACGTGCGCTCCTACCCGGAGATGGTGCGCCGTGACCAGGAGCTCATCGCCTACGAGCTGTGGCTCAAGCGCAAGCACGGCGGAGACCTGGCCAAGGCCACTGAGGACGAGCTGCTGCCCATGAAGATGGCCCCGTACGGCTACACCGTCGCGCAGGCGCTGGCGATGCCCGACGACCAGGAACGGGAGGCCCAGGAACGAGAGGAGGAGGCTGAGCGCCGGCGCCGTGAGGCGGAGACCCGGCGCCGCATCGCGGAGAAGCGCGCGGAGGCCGAGGAGGTGCGGGCGGCTGGCGAGCTGGAGCAGGTGAAGGCCGAGGTCGAGGGCGCCACCGGGCAGGCCCGCGCGCACGCGCAGGCGCAGGTCAGCGCTGCCGAGCGGGCCGCTGCGGCGGAGGAGACGGCGCTGGAGACGGCGCTGGTGGCCGAGGCGAAGGCCCGTACCGCCGCCGCTGAGCGCCAGGAGGCCGTCGAGCGCAAGGCGAAGGCGGACTTGGACCTGGAAGCCGCCCGTCTGGAGAAGCTCGCCGCCGAGGAGCGCCGCCTGGCGGCGGAGGCCGACAAGGTGTCCGCCGCGGAGGCGCAGGCGATCGAGACGGCGACCATCGCCGCGGCCCGCCGGGGCGCTGCCGAAGCCGACAAGGCCGCTGCCGAAAAGGAGGAGGCCGCTGCCGAAGCCCGTCGGGCCGCCCGCGAAGCGGCGCGCCGGGAGGCCGAGGAGGAGGCGCGCCGCGAGGCCGCTCTCGCCTCCGTCGAGCAGTCGCGGCTGGCCGCCGCCGAAGCGCTCCGGGCTGCTGCCGAAACGCGGCTCGCGGCTGCCGAAATCGAGCAGCGCGCGGTCGAAGCCGAGGACGTGGCCAAGCTGACGCCGCGCCAGCGGGCGGTGCGCAAGGTCGCCCGGATGCTCCTCGCGGCGGCCGGTTCCGAAACGGGCCGGATCTCCCTCGAGATGGTCGCCCTCGCCCGGATCCAGGAGGAGCTCGGCGTCTCCTCGACCGCCACCGCCTCGGAGTACCGCATCGAGGCCGCCGAACTGCTCAACCAGGGCTACCGGCCCTGACCCCGCACCGCCGAGCACCGGCCTCTCCGGTGGCCACCAGGACGCTCCAATCGTCCTGGTGACCGCCGAAGGCGCCGAAGCGCCGAGCACCACCCTAGACCCGGGCATCCGGCCGGAGACCGGGTCAGTACCGCACGCACCGTCCAGGCCGCGGCCCCCGCCGCGCCCGACTCCCTGGAGGAAGACCATGACGACCCCCGACGACCGCGCGCGATTGAGGTACACGGCGAGGACCCCGGAGGAGTTCGCCGCCTACACCGCCGGCCTCGTGCGCCACCTGGGCGACCTGCGCACCTCCCTGGCCCTGCTCGGGCAGGAGACCAGCCAGGCGCTGCGCGAGACGTCGGTTGCCGGCGATGGGCGCTTCGACGCCCGCCTGCGGGCCCTGCCCGTCGAGCGGCAGCTGGCCAAGACCATCCGCAGTCTCGAGAGCGCGGCCAAGTCCCTGGAGCGATCGGCCCTGCGGCGCATCGCCCACGACAGCCGCGTCGCGGCCCTTCCCGCACAGCGCGCCGCGAAGGCCCTGGAAAAGGCGAACAAGAAACCGTCGAAGTCCGCGCCGGTCAACCAGAATTCCGCGAGCACCCCCGGCCCCGCGGAAAGCAGCTACACTGAACCCCGGAACATCTTCGACCTGAAGCGGCCGGCATGACGCGGCCGCTGACCTCCCGCGAGAGGACCGCGGAAAACCGGCGCAGGTTCTACAGCGACGGCGAAACGACGGCAATCCAGTCGCGGGGAGAGGGAAAAGGCGCAGCGGAGAACTGGCTGCGGCGCCTGCGCAAGGAACTGGTGCTGGAGGAGCGGGCCGGGCGCAGCGACGTCTGGGACGGCTTCGCGCTGGTGTGCCGACTGTTCCTGGCGGCCCTGCAGCAGCGCGCGAAGGGCGACCCGACGATCTGGAACGACACGCTGCGCTATGCGCACGAGGTCACCACCCGCCACCCCCCGACGTGACCGAGCGTCACCGATGAGGCCCCGCCGGAGTGCCGGCGGGGCCCTCGCGCGTGCGTATCGCGTGCACCCGTGCCCGCGTGCACGCGTGCACGAAGACCCTACTGTCTGTCAAATCCGCGAGAGGAGCCGTTGTGCCCGACGACAGCGTCCGGCCCGAGTCCGAGGGGAGGGTGATCAGCCTCCCGCGCTCCGGCGAGGCGTACGTGCCGCCGCCGGCCGCCCGGTACGCCGACGCCGCCCGTGCCGCAGACGCCACGACGCGGGCGCCTGAAATCCCTGCCGCTCCCCAGCCTTCCGCATCGGTCGGATTTCGGTCGGAGCCGATTCCTGCTCCGTCGGCCGTGGCGGGAGAATACGAGGAGAGCGGAACCGAATACGACGGCGGCGAGGAATGGGGCGAATATTCCGAGCGTCGGACTTTCGCCGAAGTTGTTTCCGACTGGTTGCAGCACCTGGTCGATACCGCCCGGCAGAACCGGGACGAGCACGCGCCTTTTCGTGAGGCCCAGGTGGCGGACAAAGTCGCCCGTCTGAATGCGGAGACCGAACGGGAGCTGGGTCTGCTGTCCCAGCACAACGAGCTGCGTAAGGCCCAGCTGGGCGCCCGCGCCGCCCATGCCTCCGCAGCTGTGGGAGGCAAGGGGGCGGGCGGTACGGGCGCGGCCCACCGCTCACCCTCCAACCGCGGCTCCGGCTCGGGCGGATCGGGGAGCGGACCGCGGGGCGGACGCAGCCCCGGCACTCCGGGCAGCAGCGGCGGCACCGGTGCGAGCCGCGGTGGTACCGGTGCGAGCCGCCTGGGGGCGCAGCCTTCTGAAGGCCGTGTCCAGCCGCTCAAGGGGCCCTCTGGCGGCTCTGGGTCCCGTGGCCGGAGCGAAGGGGCGGCGGGGGGTCTGACGGGCCGCCAGAACGGCCCTGGAGGGCCCCGCGGGTCCGGCGGTTCCGGGACGTCCGCGGGAACCGGTGCGTCCGGCAGCAGTGGGGGCCGCGGCGCCTCGGAGCGCAGTGAGCGCCCCCGCTCGTTGACCGGTTCCGCTGCCGAGCGTTCCAGGGCGCGCCAGGAGCGGCGCGCGGCGAAGCAGGGCGCCGACTTGGCCGACCGTACGAAGGACCGAGACTCCGACCGGGCGCACCGCGAGCGCGTCCGGGACGACGTGTACGCCCGAAAGCAGCGCCGTAAGGAGCGGGCAGAGGAGTCCGGGACGACCCGCGCGGACCTGGCGCGCACGCTGCTGGAGCAGTGGAGGCGCAAGACGGCGTCGAAGTCTGACGAGCCGTCCCCGAAATCCGAGGAGGCGTCCCCGAAACGGGAGGAGGCGGCCGAGGAAGCCGACCCGGCCAAGGACAAGGGCCACGGCGAGCACGGCGCGGCACCGACAGCCGATCCCGAAACCGGATCCAGGCCGGGACCGGCTGCCGACGGCGCTGCCGAAACCGGGGCCAAGCCCACGGAGGCGTCCCCGAAATCCGAGGAGGCGTCCCCGAAACGGGAGGAGGCGGCAGAGGAAGCCGACCCGGCCAAGAACAAGGGCCACGGCGAGCACGGCGCGGCACCGACAGCCGATCCCGAAACCGGATCCAGGCCGGGACCGGCTGCCGACGGCGCTGCCGAAACCGGGGCCAAGCCCACGGAGGCGTCCCCGAAATCCGAGA
>NZ_BSSA01000027.1:0-50970 GCF_030268885.1 Kitasatospora phosalacinea | reverse complement strand
GGGAGGCGTCCCCGAAACGGGAGGAGGCGGCAGAGGAAGCCGACCCGGCCAAGAACAAGGACCGCGGCGAGCACGGCGCGGCACCGGCAGCTGATCCTGCCGACGCGTACGGGGCGGCGATGACCCGTGACGGCTGGCTGGGGTACCTGGGAGCACTGCACGAGAAGGAGGCTGCCGGAGGCCGCGGGAAGCCTCCGCGAGGCGGCTTCGAAGATCACCCGCCCGGCCCCGGTCCGGAGGTGGAGCCGGAGACGGTGGCACCTGGAAACCCGGACATGGCTCCCCGCAGTGCGGCGAGGAGCGAAGACGACATCCCCGATGCGGAGATCGTGGTGACCGAACTGCCCTCTAAGGTGTCCGCCGCGGCGGAGCCCGCACCTCAGCCCCCCACCGAGCAGCCCGGCACCGTCCGGTCCGGCAGCACCGCCTCGTTCGAAGGTGCCGCGGGCTCCGGTGGCCAGATGCCCCGCAGGTCCTGGGGCGCGGCGGGCGCGGGCATGGCCGGCGAGCACCAGACCGCGGTGACGCTCACCGAGTTCCTGATCGCGATGGCCAACATCAAGGTCCACTCGTCCCAGGACGCCGAGAAGGTCCAGAACGCGGTGGACAACCTCACCGTCTGGGCGCACCGCTGGAGGCGCATGTGCGGTGAGCTCAGCGGCAGCCACAACCTGGAGCGCAAGCTGGTGCGGCTCCTGGACGCCCTTGCCTCGTTGTCCGACAGCACCGCGGAGAACGCGGGCCGTCTGGCCCAGGCCGTCCATGCCGCCTCGCAGAAGGCCACCGAGGCCGCCCAACAGGTCGCACAGGTCTACGAGGAGGACCGTGCCGCCATGCGCGAGGGCGGTCTGGAGCAGGCCTCCGCAGCCGTCCACCACCAGTGACCGGGCCCCTCGGACAGATAGGAGAGGAACAGGGATGAGCGAGCAGAGCAGCAACCTGCCTGCGGTGCCCGCGGCCAAGACGGCCGCGGTGTACACCGGCAGGCGGCGCCGGCCCCGCCCCGGCGCGGACGACAGCAGCGGCAGCGACTACGAGGCCGTGCAGCACACGCTGAAGGTGTTCAGCGAGGCGATGCAGCAGGCCGTCAAGGAGCTGGAAGGCCTGGACAAGAAGTGCAGCAGGACCGCTGACGAGGCATCCACCCTGGCCGGGAACCTGGCTGACGCCGACGTCGACGGCCAGTTCGTGGCCATGACCCAGGACGTGGCCAAGGAACAGGCAAGCGCGGCCAAGGCGGTCCACCAGATGCTCGAGCACGCGCAGCAGGCCGCGAGCGCTGCTGTGGCCGTGCAGCGCGCCCACGCCCGCATGTACGGGCCGCTGCACCGGGTCCGTAAGGGCCGCAAGTACCGCACCCCCAAGCCGGGGTTCTTCCAGTAGCACCACCAGCCGATCACCGCCGCACCCCCTGGGGCGGGCCCGCTGCGCGGGCCCGCCCCAGGGGGTCTTTGACCTAAGGAGCATCTGCCAGTGGCCGCCTTCGTGACGAAGCTGGAGCGCACCGTGTACCTCGCCGCCGCGCCCGCCGTGGGCTGGGCGGCCAACCTCCCCCCGCACCACCCGATCGCCGTCGCCACCGCCACCGCCGAAGGCGCGGGCGTCGCTGCCGCTCTCGCCATCGTCGCGGCCCGGCCCAAGCGCGAAGGCCTCTGGCTGGTGCGCCTGTCCCCCCTCCTGGCCGCCGGGGCCGTCGACCTCGCCGCCCGCCAGATCTCCGGCTGGCACTGGGACGCCGCCCTGGCCGGCGGATGGGGCCTGCTGTGCTACGCCCTCGCGCCGATCTCCAAGACCCGGCGCCGCAACAGGCCCGCCCTCGCCCCCGCACCCGAGGCGAAGGCGCTGCCCACCGCGCCGCCCGCACCGGCCCAGGCCGAGGAAGTCCTCGACCCGCTGGACGCCACCGACCAGTTCAGCGCGCAGGTACGCGCCCTGTGGCGCAAAGCCGGCGGCGCTGGCCACACCCACGTCGCGGCCGCCCACCCACACGTCGGGCAGCCGCACGACCTGACCATGCTGCTGCGCTCCAGCGAGCAGGGCCGCCCGATCGGCGCAGGCCTGACCCGGGCCGCGGTCGCGGCGGCGTTCGCCGTGCATGAGAGCGACGTGGTGCTGCTGGAGACCACGGCGATGGCCGGGCGCCAGAGCGGCCCCGGCTGGCGGGAGGTCCAGGTGATCCCCGACGAGCGCAAGCGCCGCCGCACCGACCCCACCGAAGCCGAGCGGTGGGAGGACAAGGTCGCCTCGGCCGCGATCCCCGGCTCCCGGTTCATCACCAAGAAGCGCGACGACGACAAGGAGGTGACGTACTGGGTCGCCCAGCTGCCGGACTCTGCAGGTGAGCCTCGCATCGACCCCGTCGCCCTGGCCCGCGCCATGGGCTCCAGCCACGACGAAGGCCGTGTGTTCGCCACCGTCGACGGGCAGCGCGTTCTGGTCGCGGTGTGGGACGACTCTCCGCTCAGCAAGGTCTACCCCGCCACCCGCGAGCTCCTCACCCCGGACGAGAACGGCTGGTGGGTCACCGGCTATCTGGCCAACGGCCAGCCCGCGCTCAGCCGCGTCTACACCGACCGCGGTGCCGCCCACGGCCTGCTCGTCGCCCCCTCCGGCGGCGGCAAGACCCAGCTGATGGCGCTCGTGATGGCCGCCTACGCCAACTTCGGCGCCGTGCTGTGGTTGGGAACGGAGGCCCCGGACGAGAAGACCCCGCTGCTGGGCGCGCACTGCGACCGCTACGGCGTCGGCGCGCTGTACATGGTGCGCCAGCTGCGGGCGCTGGTCGCGTTGATGGAGATCCGCGGCACGATGCTCTGGGCGGACGGCAGGGTCCACGACTGGGATCCGAAGCTGCCCGGATGCCCCTACCGGCCGTTGCACGTCTTCCAGGACGAGTTCCTGTCGGCGGCGGCTGACGGCGACTACGGCGCCGAGATCTCCGAGCTGTCCCAGGAGTTCTCCGTCAAGGGCCGCAAGTACGGTATGGGCGAGGACGTCGCGGGCCAGAGCGCGCAGGTCCAGCACGGCTTCCCGTCGCTGATGCTCAAGAACATCCGCGAGAACGGCATCCCGACCCTCCTCAAGCTCGCGCCTGGTGACATCACCTCCACGTTCAAGGACCTGGGCGTGGCGCTGGAGTACATCCCGGACGCGCTGCCGCGCTCGTTCTCCAAGGAGGCGGAAGGCCGCATCGAGCGGATCCTGGCCGGTGAGGCCGAGCCGCCCAGCGACTCCAACACCGGCGGCGTCGGCTGGATCGTCCCCGGCCGCAAGCCCGAAGTCCTGCGCACCCTGTTCGCCGACTTCAGGAAGGGCATCGACGACCTGTTCCCCGGCGAGGTCTACCACCTCACCGACCACGAGATCCGCGAACTCGAAGCCCGCGGCCTGTGGTTCGACTGGTCCCTGCCGCCCCAGCCCGGCGAGTTCGGCGACGACCCCGACGACGAGGACGAGGAGCCCGCCCCCAAGCGAGGCGGCAAGAACGCGGCCCGCAGCATCACGACCGCCGACCAGGCCCTGGCCGCCATCCGGCTCTGATGCGGCCACACCCCGGGGCCGGGCACCACGCCAGCCCACGCCCGGCCCCGCCCGTCGAGTTCCCCACACAACCGGCCCAGGACGGGCCGAGAACGGAAGCACCAGTGACCACCACCGCCGACCACAGCACCGACCCTGCCACCGCCCCGGCCGAGGAACTGACGGAGGTCACCCTCACCATCGCCCCCGACGACGGCTCCCACTACCGCGACGTGCGGGAGCTGACCCTGGGCCAGCTCACCGGACTGCTCCTCGCGTTCGACGCCGGCGAGGTCGGCGAGGACCTCCTGGACGAGGAGAAGGAGGACCTGCGCGAGATAGGGCTGGAGTACGCGCCCGCCGAGTACCGCGACCGGCTCTGGGCCGAGACCCGCTGCTTCACCGACGCCGACGCCAGCCGGGTGCTGCAGGCCTTCGAGGCCGGGAACCTTCTCTGACCCGTGCGCTCTGCTGCCCACCAGCACCCGCCGCCCCGCCAGAGGACGGCGCGGCCCTGGTGGGCGGCACGGCACACCGGCCCCCGCGCGCCCGGTTCCCGGCCGGACGCTCAGTCCGCGATGCGCAGCGTGCCGTCGTCCAGCACCCACGCGTCGAGGATCTGGTTGCCGACGATCACGCCCGTCACCCGGACCGACAACGACTCGTCCAGGTCCTCGATCCACAAGACCCCGTCGTCGTCGGTGAACGCGTTCCAGATCACCCCGTCCTCGTCGATCACCGCATCGAACTCGATCACCCGCGGCGACGGATCCCAGAACCAGCCCACAGCAACTCCCCTCCCGTGCACACCAGCATGCCCTCCTGCCGCCCGCCCGGCAGGACTTCGGCCGACCATCGCTGCCGCCCTCATGCTTCCCGCCTTCAGCCACCGCGACGCGCCACCCGCAGCCCGCAGCCCGCAGCCCGCAGCCCGCAGCCCGCAGCCCGCAGCCAGGGTGCGCCACCCCCTCCCGCCCACCCCCGCAGTCCTCGCGAAGGAGCCCGCCATGATCCCCGACTCCGGCACCAGCCACCCCCTCGACCCCTCGGCCGTGATCCTCCTGGAGCCCGGCTACGTGCCCTTCCCGAAGAACGGCACGGTCGTCGCCCTCCCCACCACCGCACAGCCCGGCGACACCACGTGCGTGCCCGCGCTCATTGACGGCCAGGCCACCGCCGTCCCCGTCTTCGACGTCGCCGCGCAGCTGGCCGTGCTGGATGCGCGCCTGGCCGAGCACCGCCGAGCCATCGCCGCCATGAACTACGCCCCTGCCCCCGCGCCGGTGGCCGACCCGGCCGCCGAGCAGGGCCTGCCGCTCGTGGTACGCCAATGCGTCCTCTACGGCTCCATCGCCTCGTTGGTGGCGGGTGGCGCGGTGTGGATGCTCGGCGCGGCTGTCGCCGAAATCGCCCCGCACGCCGACGAGATCGGCGACCTCCTCAAGTGGGCCGCGGTACTGGTCGCCGCCGTCGTTCTGGGCGTCGCCGGTCTGCTCGGCAAGCTCCGCTCCCTCCCCTCCGGTACCAGCGGCTCCGCGGCGACCGCGAACGGCGAACACTCCACCGCCACCGGGACCGTCCTGACGCTCTCCTACCGGCCCCAGCACCACACCACCACCATCGGCCGACAGTCAGCCGGGTGGCGCGGATCCATCACCAACAGCAACGGCTGAGGAGGCACCCGCCCGTGCAAGCCGCCCTGCACCGCCTCGCCCGCCGCCTGGCCCGCCGTCCTGCAGCGGCCCGGCCGGACGACGCTCTGCCCGCTCTCCCCCAGGCCGCCCCCGCCGAACCGGCCGCCCTGGGCCCGGACGGCGAGACGGACTGGTGGACCTGGCCCGAGCACCTCACCGTCCACCCGCTCCTGCTCGCCGCCGAGCAGGACGCCGACGCCGCCTGCGTCCGACTCCAGGGCATCGCGGACAAGCAGTGAGCCCGGGCGACCGGCTTCGCCCCCGGTACCCCCGTGCCCGCCCTGCCCACCGGCCGGGGCGGCGCGGCGGGTTCCGGGGGCGGGCCCGGCCGCCCGGCCGACACCGCGATCCGCCTGGAGGACGTCGTGACCGCACCGCACACCACCACTACCGTCGCCACCACCGCCCCGTCCGCGCCCGCGCCGGTGCTCGCCTCCGCCGCCTCCGCCATCGCCCGCCGGGGCCTGTTCGCCGAGGAGCCCCTCATCGTCGGCGACGAGGCCCAGGAGTGGGCGCTGTGGCTCACCGGCATGGACGAGATCATCCCGATGCCCAGCCTGGGCGAGGCCCTGATCGAGGCCGCCGAGCACAACGCGGTGGCCACCGATCTGGACGACGGCAGCCCGTTCAACGCCGTCGTGCACGCCGTGGTGCTGCACCACGGCGTCGCGTGGCGCCGCCCGCGCCAGGCCCGTACCGCCAGCGTCCGTCCGCACGTCGTGCACTCCGCGTGGTGCGCGATCTGCGACGAGCCGCTGGACGACGAGTACGGCTACTACGAGTCCCCCGAGGACGTCGTCGCCGTCGCTCGGGACCGCGACTGGAAGACCCTGCCCGGCGGTGAGCTGGTCTGCCCCCAGGCCGACCCCGCACACCTGAGCGCCGAGGACACCCTCGCCACTCGCGCCACCCGCGCCACCGTCCCCGCGATCAAGGGGCAGGGCACGCTCGACCTGCCCGCCGCCCCGGCCCCCGCCCGGGACAGCAGCGAAGCCGGCGAGGAGTACCCGGTCGGCCGGTACCTGATCGGTGCCCGCCTGAACCGCGCCCCCGCCCCGGCCGCCACGCCCGCGCCCGCGGCCGTCGCGCCGGACAGCGGCACCGGCTACCTCACCCGGATCTCCGAGCGCACCCGCCGCCTCACCGCCGAGGGCCTGCTCGCCGCCCTGGCCGACGTCCCCGGCCACGCCGTGGTGGAGATGGCCGGCTACCCGCTCACCGGCGCCGAGTACATCGACGGCGTCCTCGGCCTCCACGCCTGACACCACCCCGCACCACCTGACTTCGCATCACCGGCCCGGCCGCACTCGCGGCCGGGCCGACCCTTCTCCCGGAACGGACCCCGCCCCGTGAAGCTGCGCCTGCCCGTCGCCGCCCTGGCCGACGCCGTCTCCTACACCGCCCGCGCCCTGCCCGCCCGCCCGCCGGTCCCGGTCCTGGCGGGGATGCTGCTGACCACCACCGACGGCGGCCTGCACCTGGCCGCCTTCGACTACGAGGTCTACGCGAGCGACACCACCACCGCCGAAGTCGCCGACGACGGCCGCGCCCTGGTCCCCGGCCGCCTGCTGAACGACATCTGCGCCCGCATGCCCAAGACGGCCGACGTCGACCTGGAACTCGTCGGCAACGGCGCACGCCTGGCCGTCGCCTCCGGCACCGCGCGCTTCACCCTGCCGACCCTGCCCCTCGACGAATACCCCGAACTCCCGGCCCTGCCGGACGCGGTCGCCACCGTGCCCGCGGACGCCTTCGCCGACGCCGTCGCCCAGGTCGTCGTCGCCGCGGCCACCGACGACACCCTCCCCGTGCTCACCGGCGTGCAGCTGCGCCTGGACGGCGAGCTGCTGGTCCTGACCGCCACCGACCGCTACCGCATCGCCCGCCGCGAGGTGGCCGTCCGCCCGACCGGCACCCTGCCGGGCAAGCCGGCCAACAAGCGGCGCAAGCCGGAGCCGGGCGAAGGCCCGGACCCCGCCGCCTCGGCGGCGGCCGAGACGCTGGTACCCGCCCGCGCGCTCTCCGAGGCCGCACGGGCGCTGGACGGCGAGCACCCGCTGACCCTGCACTGGACCGAGGGCATGGTCGGTTTCTCCATCCCGGGCGGGCGCAGCTACACCACCCGGATCCTGTCCGGCCACGAGGCCCCCAACATGGACGCCGTCCTCGCCGGGATCGATCCGACCGCGGTGTGGACGCTGCCGGTGGCCGACACCGTCGCGGCCGTGCAGCGCGTCGCCCTGGTCGCCGCCCGCAACACGCCCGTCCTGCTCACCCTCGACGGCGACCGGCTGCGCATCGAAGCGGGCAGCGGCGACGACGCCCGGGCCAGCGATCGCGTCCCCGTGAACGCCCACGGCGACATGGGTGCGGACAGCATCGCCTTCAGCCCCGGCTTCCTGATCGACGCGCTCAAGTCGCTCGGCGCGCCGGAGGCCGAGATGCGCCTGCGCCACCCGCACAAGCCGGTCCTGATGCTGCCCCGCCTCGGCGACGGCGCCAAGGCGCACTACCGGCACATGCTCATGCCCGTGCGCCTGTCCGGCTGACCCGACCTCCCGCCCCGCCTTCCCGGGCCGGCCGTCCACCCGTTGCGGGCGGCCGGCCCGGACGTACGTCCGCCACCGCCCGATCCGCCGACAGCCGAGGAGCTGCCACCGTGACCGCCCAGCACACCCCCGACCAGCCCGAGCACGACTTCCCCGACGACGACCTGGTCTTCCCCACCACCGCCCACCAGATGCCGCAGTTCAACAGCGGCGGAGACGAGGACAAGGGCGGGCACCCGGACGTGATCTGGCACCAGCCCCGCCGTGCCCGCCACCGCCTGCGGGACAAGGTCCCGGCCTCGTTCCAGCACCTGCCGGACGCCGGGCTCGTCCTGGCCGCCCTCGCCACCCTGGTCCTGGTCCTGTTCGTGCTGGTCGGCGTCACCCAGGCTGTGCTGGCCGTCATCCGCTGGTGCGCCGACCCGCAGCACCTGGCCCACCCGGCTGCCCAGCTCTGGCACACCGTCAACGACCCGCTCCACCGCAGCCTCACCGCCCGCGGGGCCGAACTGCCCGCTGGCCCCGGCACCCTCTACGAGGCGTGGGCCGCTGCCGGGATCGTGATCCTGCTGCTCGCGCTGCGGCGCGGCGCGAGCGTCGGGGTGCAGCTCGGCAGCGTGCTGTTCGGCGCGCTGACGGTGGCGATGGTCTGGGACGGCAGCACCGGTCCCGGCCGCCCGGTTGCCGCGGGCCTGGCGGTGCTGATCTGGGCGGTGCTCGCCGCCCTCGCGCTCACCGGGTCGTGGATCACCACCCACACCACCGTGGTCAACACCGTCCAGCCCGCCCCCGCGCCGGATATCACGGTCGACGTCGCCCCTGCCGAGGTGCCCGCCCCGGTGGTCGAGGTCACCGTTCCCGAACCGCGGATCGAGACCGTGCTGGTGGTCGACACCGACGGCGATGCCCGCCGCACCAGCCGCCCCGACCAGTAGGCCCACCCGCGAACTGCCTGCCCCTGTCCAGCTGAGATCCGCCGAACCCTCCGAGGAGCCCCACCGTGCCCGTGGCGATATCCCGCGACCAGCAGATCGCTGCCCTGCGCGAGCGTCTGCGCGACCGCGCCGCCACCCTGTCCGGCCTCACCCCCGGCAGCCCCTCCCACACCGGGCTGCAGACCGAGTGCGACGCCCTCTACCAGGAGATCCAGCGCCTCGAGAGCAGCCGCTCCATCAGTCCCAGGCTCCTGCTGACCGTCCTCGGCATCACCGCACTCGTCCTGTTCAGCCTGCTGTCCGGGCACTGACGCTGCCCGGCCGGACACCACCACACCCGCCCAGCACCGACCCTGGAGGAACCCGTGCGCCAGAGCCTGCTCCGCCTGCTGCCCGACCGTCTCGCCCGCCGCTTCGGCTACGAGATGGCCCTGCACGACCCGGCCGCCGTCGCCGCGGAGATCGAGACCAGCCTCGCCGACGCCCGCGCCCACCACGAAGCTGAACTGCGCGCCGCCCTGAGCAAGCTCACCGGCCCGCTGGAGTGCCAGCCCGGCCTGCTCGACCTGCACCGGGAGGCCGCCGACATCGTCGTCTACCTGGCCGGCGTCGGCGCCGCCGCCGAGAACAACCTCGACCGCACCGACCCCGGCCAGGAGGAGCTCTACTGGGCCGTCCTCGACGCCCTCACCGCCGCCGAGGCCCTGCGCGAGCGCACGGCCGCCGCCGCCCTCCTCGCCCTGCCCGCCCAAAGCGCCGCCAGCCTCCAGCACAGCTGACCCCGCCCGGGCCCTGACGCTGCCCACCACCGCCCCCGCCGACCGCGCCCGCCAGGTGCGGCCGCCGGGGCGCGGTGGTGGGCGGCGCGGCCGCCCGGCCGACCCGCCCCGGCCCCGTCCCGGAAGGAAGCACATCGATGCCGTCCACCACCCGATACTCCCCCGAGCCCAGTGACCTGCTGCCGCCGATCGTCACGATCTGCGGCAGCACCCGTTTCTGGCGGCACATCGCCGAGGCGGCGCTCCAGGAGACCGTCGCCGGTCGCATGGTCCTGGCCCCGGCCGTCGACATGCGCCAGCACCACGAGCTGTGGGACGACCCCGCCGCCGCCGAGCAGCTCAAGGCCCGGCTCGACGCCCTGCACCTGGCGAAGATCTCCACCGCCGACGAGGTCCTCGTCGTCACCGACGACCGGCTCTACCTCGGCGAGTCGACCCGCCGCGAGATCCTGTTCGCCGAGGCCCTCGAGATCCCGGTCTCCTACTGGGTGGCCGGACGCGGACGCCTCGGTACCAGCCACCTGCAGCAGCCCTCCGCGGCCCGCGAACGTGCCCGGCAGCAGTGGAGGGGCGCCTTCGCCCGGCTGACCGAAGCCTCCCCCACGGGGCCCTCCCGTGAAGACCTCCTCACCCTCGCCGCCGCCGACCTGGCCGTCGCCGAGCACGGCACCGCGGCCTCGCTCGTCGACGTACGCCGCGCCGCCCGGCAGCACCTCGGCATCGACATCCCCCACGACCGGGCGCAGGCCGCGCTCACCGTCCGCACCCAGGACTCCCCCGGCGCGAACATCCAGTTCCTGCTCGGCCCCGCCAGCCGCTGACCCGACATCACACACCGGGCCGGGCACTTCGCCTGGCCCGCCCCGAACCCGCCCCGGAAGGGAACACCCATGACCGACACCCGCGCCCGCGTTCTGAGCACCGCCCTCGACGCCGTCGACAACCTCGCCACCACCGCCGCCGCGGCCGCCGCCGGCCTCACCACCTACCGCGCCCTGGCCGCCCGCCCCACCGAGACCCGCACCGCCCTCGCCCTCGCCGCCGCCGCCCTCGCCGCCGTCACCACCGACCAGATCACCACCCAGATCCGCCGCCCCCTGCGCGAGCGCCTCGGCCTGACCCCCGCCCCCTACACCTACCGCCTGACCGAACCCGCCCCGGCACCCACCACCGAGCAGCTCGCCAGCGAGGTCGCCGCCGACGCCGCCCACCGCGCCGCGACCCAGGCCCACAGCCTCGACACCAGCAGCGGCAGCCTCACCAAGCCGGACAACTGGACCGGCCACCCGGACGGCACCGCGACGTGCAACCTGTCCGGCGGCGCGCACCTGCTGTGCACCCCCTCCCCCGCCGGAGCCGGCGGCTACACCACCCGCACCTTCCTGCTGGTGCGCAACGGCAAGCAGGTCCCGGTGCGCAGCATCACCGACATCGTCGCCCTCCTCGACCTGGACACCGAGGACCTCCCCGCCACCGAGGACGGCGACCCGTGGACGGAGAGCGGCGAGAAGTTCGGCATCGAGGAGCTGGTGCCCGCCGACGCCGGGGCCGACAAGGAGAACGACCGCGACCAAGAGGCCGAGGTCCGCGCCGACGCCCGCACCGAGGAGGGGCCCGAGCCGGACGAGGACCAGCTCGCCCTGCTGTAGGGCGCGCCACCGACGAGACAGCCAGAGGCCCTGCAGTCGCGCACCTGCGCGGGTGCAGGGCCTCTTTGTGTTTTAGGGCGAAGTGCTTGAATCTCCGCCCTACCGCAGCGGCTCAGTCCTGGGTTCCGCCTCTGCCGCCGACGGATTGTGGATCAAGCCATGGCGCGGCGCTGCCAGCCAGAACAGGATGTTGTCCGCGGACAACATTGAGAGACAAAACAGACACAGCGTCATAGACCACCCATAGGTGGTGAGTCGGTGACGTGACAAGCTCTCGCTGGTTAGTAAACTCCCCGCATGAGTACCGAGACTTCGGCGGACAACCGCGACAAGGTGGTTACCAAACTGCCTGCCGCGCTGCGCCGCGAACTGAAGATCCGCGCCGCGACCGTCGGGGTCGACATCCAGGACGCAGTCACCGCCGGTGTCAGCGCGTGGTTGGAGACCGCCGGGCCGTTCCAGCCGATCGACACCTCCGCCAGCACCTCCTTCTCCACCTACGTCCCCTCCGACCTGTACAAGACCTTCCGGATCGCCTGCTCCCAGCGCGAAGTCCCCTACAACCAGGGGCTCGCCCAAGCGATCAGGCTCTGGCTCGACGCCAACCCGCGCCGCCAGCCGGTGCGGCTCCCCACCGGCCCGCAACGCATCGTCGTGGCCAACCAGAAGGGCGGCGTCGGCAAGACCGCCATCTCCAACGGCACGGCCCAGGCCCTCGCTGAAGCCGGCCACCGCGTACTGATCGTCGACTTCGACCCGCAGAGCCACCTCACCCTCCAACTCGGCATCAACCCCCTGCCCATCAAGGGCGACAGCCTCGCCAAGAACATGACCGGCGAGCGCTCCAGCGACCTGCGCGACCTGCTCGTTGAGGTCCCCGGCGAAGCCTTCGAAGGACGCCTCTTCGTCCTTCCCGCCTGCACCGACGCCTTCCTCCTCGACGCCAAGCTCGTCACCTCCCGCGACGTCCGCGTCAAGGAAACCGCCCTGGAGAAGGCGCTCGCTGTCGTCGAGCGCGAATTCGACGTTGTCATCGTCGACTGCCCGCCCAGCCTCGGCTACGCCATGGACAACGCCCTCTACTACGCTCGCACCCGCGACGGCGAGCCCAAGGGACGCTCCGGCCTCATCATCCCGGTCCAGGCCGAGGACTCCTCTGCCGACGCCTACATCATGCTGCGAGAGCAGATCGAGTCCCTCTGCGACGACCTCAGCATCGATATCCACGACTTCGGCTTCGTCGTCAACCTCTACGACTCCCGCAAGGGCTTCGTGGCCACCTCCGCCCTCAAGGAGTGGCAGGCCATAGAGGAACCCGCTGTGATCGCAATCGTCCACGACCTCAAGGACCAACGCGAGGCAGTCCGCGTCAAGAAGCCCCTGCTCTCCCACGCGCCCGACAGCGAACAGGCCGACGTCATGCGTGAGATCGCCCGGAGGATCGCCTCATGACCCGCGCAGCAGACCGCCTCGGCGGCGGCAGCAGCTTCGGTGCTGTCCGCCCCCGCAGCGAACGAGGACGCGCCAAGGCCGTCGCCGAAGGCGCCATCCCCGACTACGAACTCCAGCGCCTGCCCCTCGACAAGGTCCGCCCCAGCCTCGTCAACCCGCGCCGCAACTTCGGCACCGACCAAGAGCAAGAGGCCCTCGGCAACAGCCTCGCCCGCAAGCAGACCACCGCCTGCGTCGCCGTCACCCGCGCCGCCTACCTCGCCCTGTGGCCCGAGCACGAAGCCCACATCGGCATCGCCGAATGGATCATCCTCAACGGCGAGCGCCGCTACCGCTCTGCCCAGCGCGTCAACCTCGAGCACCTCGACTTCGTCGTCCGCGACGACCTCGCCGCCACCCGCGCCGACTTCATCGACTACCTGATGCTCGAGAACGACGAGCGCCAGGACTTCAACATCATCGAACGCGCTCGCGGTCTCGAAGACCTCCTGCAGGCCTGCGATGGCAATGCCGCCGAAGTAGCCCGCCGCCGCGGCAGAGACCGCTCCTGGGTTGGTAACCAGGTTGCCCTACTCACCCTCCCAGCAGACATCCAGGACATGCTCATCGCCGGCACCCTGGCCGAGCGCTATGCACGACGTCTCGCCCGCGCGCTGAAGGACGACCCCTCGCTCAGCAGCGAGGCGCTCCTCGAGCTGGCTGAGCAGCTCAAGGCAGAAGAACGCGACCGCCGTAGCCAGACCAGGGATCTGCTCGAAGCGGCGAAGAACGCCGTGTTGTCCGCGGACAACACGGTCCAGGCCCCGCAGCCGCCACCCCCGTCGCCATCTGCACTGGATGGCCTGGCAGCGACTGCCCTCAGCGCTACGCCCACAGCGGCCTCACCGGTGCAGCAGTCACAGCCCGCCACTGACTCCCCCACACCTTCAGATGTGTTGTCCGCGGACAACATCCCGGAACAACGCGCGGCTGATGACCAAGCCCACCACAACCCTGAGCCGACTAACGATCTCGCTGAGGTGGGGGGTGCGTTGTCCGCGGACAACACACCCCCCACCCGAGAAGACACTTCTGACGGCCAACCGGAGAACCAGGCCAGCGCCCTGGTGCTGGCACTGGGCGCGACCGCCGCCGAACAAGCCGCGACCCTTCGGGCGGGCCTCGACGACGAAGGCTTCACCGCGCTCCTCGAAGCGCTCTACGCCTCCGTCTGACCCCTACCGTGTTGTCCGCGGACAACACGCATCACGGCGCTGTCGGGTGCCCCCGGTGATAGTTGGGGGCACCCGACAGCGCTTTAAGTGACCGACCTGCCAAGCAGATGGCAGCGACACGGGTGAGGGCGAGGGACTGAGATGGCGCGCTTGAAGCGCCGGTTGCCCGGTGTTGTCCGCGGACAACACCGGGCAACCGTCCGCTCGGCCCGAATGGCCTGCCGTGCCCATGTTGACCCGGCAGGAACCAGCCATCAGCTCTTGCCTTGCTCTCTACAGGACTCCAACCCCCGAGTGGGTTGAACGGCGCTGACTGCGGAGATACCGACGCGCTGCACAGCTGGGGAGCCCGGCGGGCAAGCGCATGCGTTCAGGAGCCGACCGGCCAGGGGCAGGACGATGGCCAGGCCGGTATCGCGGTCGCCCCCGGTTCTCGTGGCGTTCGGCATGACCCGGGACGACCAGCTGGCGCCCCCATGCGGGCCGGTCCCACCAGATCACTGAAGCTGGTGGTCAGGTTCCCAGGAACTGGGTGCTGCCCGCTCTCGGGCAGGTGAGTTTTCCCAGCGGCCGTGCGGGGGCGGTGGCAGGAGAGAAGCGGGGGTGACAGCGCGGTGGCCGAAGCGGTGACGGGCGCGATCGGCGGCGGCTTCGTGAAGGCGGGCGAGGTCGGGGGCGGGATCGAGGGTGAGTTGCCGGTGGGCGGTGCCCGCGGGCGCGAGCTCGCCGGCGCGCAGTAGGAGAGTGCGGACGCGGGCGCGTTGGAGGCCGAGGGAGTGGTGGAGGCGGTAGGCGGTGTCGGTGAGGTCGGGGGTGTGGTCGGTGGGCTGTGCCGGGCGGCGGGTGCGGGTGGAGCAGGTGCGGTCGGCGTAGCGGACGGTGAGCGTCAGCGTCCCGGCCACCTGGCCGCGGGCGCGCAGGGCCGTGCCAAGTTGGTGGGCGAGGTGCAGGAGGGCGGCGCGCTGGCGGTCGGGGTCGAGCTCGTCGGCGGGGAAGTGGTGCTCGGCGGTGAGGGCGGGTTCGGGACGGGCGGGGACGACGGAGGTGGGGTCGATGCCGCGGGCGTGCTGGTGGAGGCGGGTGCCGGGGCCGGCGCCGAGGGCCCGCTGGAGGGTGGGCAGGGGAGTGGCGGCGATGCGGCCGAGGGTGGTGAGGCCGAGCTGGGCGAGGGTGCGGGCGGCGGCCGGGCCGATGCCGGGCAGGGCGGTCGGCGGCAGCGGGGCGAGGAAGGCGGCCACCTGCTGCTCGGTCAGCACCCGCAGGGCACCGGCGGGTTGGGTGTGGGCAGCGAGGTGGGCGAGCAGCGGGTTGGGAGCGACCGCAGTGGTGGTGTCGGTGGAGTGGGTGGCCAGGGCGCGGGCGCGGATCATCGCGGCGAGGCCTGCCGGGTCGGTGTGGAAGTAGGGGAGGGCGCCGGAGATGTCGAGGAGTGCGGCGTCCGGGGGCAGGGCCTGCACGACGGGGGTGATGGCTTCGAGGAGGTCGAGCAGCACCTCGTAGTCGGCGGGCTCCGGCTCGCCGCCGGGCGGGTGGAAGCGGATGTGCAGCACCGTCGGCGCGGTGCCGGGGCGGGCGCTCACCCGGGCACCCCCGGCGAGGTGTGGGCGGTGCGGCGCGGCAGCGTCGGGCCCGGCGGGTGCGGCCCGGGGCGGTGCCCGGGTTCGCCGCCGGCGCCGAGGCCGGGCGGGTCGGCGGGGTGGGGGAGTTGTTCGGCGAGGCGGGCGGCGACGGCGGCCAGGCCGCGGTCGCGGCGCAGTTCGGCGAGTTCGGTGAGGTCCCAGCAGGCGGTGGCGGTGACGGAGGCGCGGCGGCTGCCGCGCCGGGTGACGGTGCCGCGCACCAGCAGCAGCCCGGAGGTGAAGATCGTGCGGGCCGCGTGCTCCTGGGCGTCTTCGAACACGGCGACGTCGACCATGCCGTCGGTGCCGTCCAGGGTGAGGAACAGGGCCCGGCGGCCGGTGGGGGTGGGCGGGGCCATGGTGGAGGAGCGGATCCCAGCGACCAGCACGGTGGTGCCCGCCTCCACGTCGGCCAGGCGGCGGGCGCTGACGGTGCCGAGTTCACGCAGCAGCACCAGGTGGTGCTCCATCAGGTGGCTGCTGACGTCGACGCCGAGGTGCAGCAGCTCGGCGCTGACCTTCTCCAGGTCGGTCATCTCCGGCAGCCCCGCTCCCGCGGCCGTGGCCGCGGCGCCGGTCGGGCCGGTGGCGGGCAGGGGGAGCTGGCCGTCGGTGGCATCGCGGGTGTGCTGGTCGCGGTGGAGGTCGGCGGCCTGCAGCAGCAGGTCCCGGCGCTGCAGGGGGCCGGTGATCCGGTCGAGGGCGCCGACGGCGATCAGCCGGTCGGTGACGGGCCTAGACGGCCGGGCCCGCTCCCACAGGTCCGGCAGCGAGGTGTAGGGGCGGGAGGCGACGATCCGCTGGATCTCGGCGGCGGTGATGCCGTGCACCGCGGACAGCGCCATCCGTACGCCCCAGACGCCCTGGTGGCGCTCCAGCTCGTAGTGGCCGGTGGAGTGGTTGACGTCGAGGGGCAGGATCGGGACCTGGTGGCGGCGGGCGTCGGCGACGATGACGCGGGCCGGCCACATGCCGGGCTCGTGCTCCAGCACCCCGGCGACGTGCGCCGCGGGGAAGTGCGCGCGAAGCCACGCCGCCTGCAGCGCTGGAACGGCCAGCGCCGCGGCGTGCGCCTTGCAGAACCCGTAGTTCGCGAAGGAGCTGACGGTGGACCACACCGCGGACCGCACCGCCTGGTCGTAACCGCGCTGCTCGGCCGCGGTCTCGAACCAGGCGGCCAGCCGCTCGCGGCGGGCCGGGTCGCCCAGGGCCCGGCGTGCCTCCTCGGCCAGGGCGAGGTCGCAGCCCGTCACGGTCGCGATCGTCTCGATCACCTGCTCATGGAACACCGTCACGCCCAGCGTCTCGCGGAGCACGGGTTCGAGGTCGGAGTGCGGGTAGGCGGGGGCGGCGCCGCGGCGGGTGCGCACGAGGGCGGCGGGCATGCCGGAGGCGACCGGGCCGGGGCGGAACAGCGCGATCGAGGTCATCACGTCCCCCGCGGTGGTCGGCACCAGCCGGGAGAGGAGTTCCTGCTGCCCAGGGGACTCGAGGCCGGGCACGCCGATGGTGTCCGAGGCGCGTACCATCGCCAGGGCGAGCGGGTCCTGAAGCGGCACGGACGCCGGGTCGTCCAGGTCCAGGGCGCGGCCGGTGGTGCGGGCGACCTCGCGCACCGAGTAGGCCAGCGCCGACAGGGCGCGCATCCCGATCAGGTCCAGCTTGATGCACCCGAAACCGTCACCCACGTCCTCGCCCGCGGTCCGGCCGAGCTCGACGTCGTCCTTGTCCGCCATCACCATCGGGATCCCGCCGGTCGGCGCGGGCTGGACCGGTAGCCGCTCCAGCAGCGTCGCGTCCGTGACGATCAGCCCGCACGGGTGCTGGGCGTAGCCGGCCACCGCGCCGTCCAGCCCTTCGGCGAGCTCCCACAGCCGCCCGTAGCGCTCCGCCCGCCGGGCCAGGAACCGCAGCTCCGGCAGCTCTCCGAGCGCCGCGCGGATGCCCGAGGCCCGCACGTGCGGGAACGCCTTGGTGACCTCGTCCACGACATCGGGCTCCAGGCCCAGCGCCAGCCCGGCCGCCCGCAGCGCCTGCCGGGCCCGGTAGCGTTGCGCAATCCCCGTCACCGCCGTCCGCTCCGGGCCGAACCGTGCGATCACCCGGTGGTAGACGTCCAGGCGGCGGTGCGCCTCGATGTCCAGGTCCACGTCCGGCATGTCCAGGCGCCGCGGCGTCAGGAACCGCTCGAACAGCAGCCCGTGCTCCAGCGGGTCCGCGACCGCCGCGCCGAGCAGGTGGCACACCAGCGACCCGGCCGCCGAGCCGCGCGCCGCCACCCGCACCCCCATCTCCCGCACGTCGCGCACCACCTGGTCAACCACCAGGAAGTACACCGGATAGCCGGTCGCCGAGATGACCGCGAGCTCGTCCTCCAGCCGCTCCAGCACCCGCCGCTCCCGGTGGCGGCCGCGGCGCACCAGCTCCGCCTCGCACCGCGCCCGCAGCTGCGCACCGGCCGCACCCGGTCCGGGCCCGGCGCCGACGGTGTGCGGCTCGGGCAGGTGCGCCCGCCCCAGCTGAAGGTCCCGGTGCGGCTGCAGCGCGCACTCCTCACCCGCGGCCCAGGTGTCGGCCAGCAGCCGCAGCGCCCGGCCCTCGCCCAGTCCGGCCGCCGCGACGATCCGGTGTGCGGCCTCGCGCATCGAGGCGGCGTCCAGCAGCCACCGCCGCCCCGAGTCCACCGCCCGGCCGTCCACCGGCCGCAGCAGCCGGGCTGCGTCCAGCACGTCCGCCAGCACGTGCTGCCCCGGGTCGGCGTAGCGGACCGCACCGGACAGCACTACCGGCACCCCGGCCCGGTCGCCGAGCAGCACGGTGCGCGCCGCCACCCGCAGCGACCCTGGCCTCTGGCCGCCCGTGCAGTGCGTCACCGCCTCCAGCCGCACCTGCGTGCCGAACACCCCGATCCACGGCGCGAGCAGCCGCTCCGCGGCATCCGCCCGCCCACGGCGCAGCTCCCGCACCGGCTCGCTGGCGGGCCCCAGCAAGGCCAGCAGCCCGCCGTCCGCGGCGTGTTCACGCAAGCACGCCCAGGAGATGACCGGCGGCCCGTCGGCGAGGTGGGCGGCCGAGACCAGGCGGCACAGCGCCGCCCACCCGGAGCGGGAGGTGGCCAGCAGGGTGATGCGGTGCGGGTGTTCGACGACGTGGGCGCCGCCGCGCACCGGCGACCGGCCGCCCGCGGCCGCGGTGCCCGCCTTGGCGGCGGGGGAGGGGGCAGGATCAGCGGGCTCCACCGCCAGGTCGACGCCGAGGATCGGGCGCACCCCCGCCTGGCGGCAGGCGCGCACGTGCCGGACGACGCCCGCGGTGGTGTCCCGGTCGGTCAAGGCCAGCGCGGCGATCCCGCGCTCGGCGGCCCGACGCGCCAGCTCCACAGGGCGGCTGACGCCGAATCGGGCGCTGAACGCGGAGGCGACGTGGAGGTGCACGGCCGGCACGCACACCACCTCCGCTCTACGTCAGCCCCCTCGGTCGACTACGGCGCTCCCCAGCACCCCACCCCTAGATCAAACACGTGTTCGAATTGCTCGTCAATCCGTATCACCCCAGGTGGGGGTGGGGTTCGATGTGAGGGAATCGTCGACATGTTCGATTCGCAGGCGTAGAGTCCGCCTCCAAGACCCGCACCAGGCAAGGGAGCCAACGGCATGCCCCACACCGCGAAGGCCCCCGGCCGCCCGCCCGGCGTCCGTACCGACGAAGCCGGCCTGACGCAGCGCCAGCGCCGCATCGTCGAGGTCATCAACGACTCCGTCCAGCGCCGCGGCTACCCGCCGTCCATGCGCGAGATCGGCCACGCCGTCGGCCTCTCCTCCACCTCCTCCGTCGCCCACCAGCTGCTCGCCCTGGAACGCAAGGGCCTGGTCCGCCGCGACCCGAACCGCCCCCGCGCCTACACCGTCTCCCACCACCGCCTTGCCACGCTGGACGGCACCACCGCGCCGGGTGCCACCGTGCCGGACACCGCCGGGCTGTCCCTGTCCTACGTGCCGCTGGTCGGCCAGATCGCCGCCGGAGGCCCGATCCTGGCCGAGCAGAACGTCGAAGACGTCTTCCCGCTGCCCCGCCAGCTCGTCGGCGAAGGCGACCTGTTCGCCCTCACCGTGCGCGGCGACAGCATGGTCGGAGCCGCGATCTGCGACGGCGACTGGGTCGCGGTCCGCAGGCAGCCGGTCGCCGAGAACGGCGACATCGTCGCCGCGATGATCGACGGCGAAGCCACCGTCAAGCGGTTCAAGCGCGAAGACGGCACGATCTGGCTACTCCCGCACAACCCCGCCTACGAGCCGATCCCCGGCGAGAGCGCGACCATCCTCGGCAAGGTCGTCGCCGTCCTGCGCCGCCTGTAGAGCCAGCAGGCGGCGGGTGTCCGCACAGCGGGCACTCGCAACTCCGTCGCAGCGCCGTACCTCTACCCGGCCGCATGCTCCCGCGCGCCCTTGACGGCCGCTCACCCGGAAGAGGACGGTTGCCCGCAAGTGCTCGCAACCGGTTTGGTGACGGAGGGCGTCGTGGAGCTAGATTTCGTCGGGATCGACCCCGGGACGGGGGACAAGGGCTCGCCCACGGTGTGGGTAGACCGCGCCAACAGCAGGATCGTGTTCCAGGGCGTGAAGGCTGAGGAGGACCTGGAGGCCGAGGTCGGCGAGCGGGCCTGGGCACCGGGCCACGAGGCTGGCATCCCCGGGCATGAGGCCGTGGTGTGGATTCCCACCCGGATGATCCCGATCTTGCGAAAGGCATGCGATGACGCAGAGCGTGACGGGCTTCTCTGACCTGCTGGCCTCCGCCCGGCACTCGGCAGTCCACCTGGAGATGCGCGACACCTACGCGGTGGCCGACGAGGCGGAGCGGATCGAGCAGTGGCGGGCCGGGCACCGCCTCGACCCCGCGGACCGGGAGTCGTGGTGGCGGCCGTGGCTGGACACAATCGCCGCGACCGTGGCCCGCGGGGTGGTGGTGCGCCGGGCCCGGATCGTCTCCGAGCCGGTCAGCGAGTACACCCGCTACCTGCACTCGATGACCTTCACCAACATCGCGGCCGGCGAACAGGTCCGCTGGCTGCCCAGGATGCAGGCCTCCACCATCGCGCTGCCCGGCAGCGACTTCTGGCTGTTCGACGGCAAGGTGGTGATGTTCAACCACTTCACCGGAGATGGCGACTGGGCGGACCCGGAGGACACCGTCAGCGACGACCCGGCGGTGGCGAAGCTGTGCGCCGAGGCGTTCGAGACGGTCTGGGAGCGGGCCGTCCCGCACGAGCAGTACACCGTCTGAGCCCGCCGCACCGAGCCGACAGCCCATGCCCGCCTCACCCTCCTCCAGCGCCCAGGCCGCCCACGCCGCCCTCGCTGCCCGGCTGCGCGAGCTGATGCTGGACGCCGGGCTCGACGGCAAGGGGCTGTCCGCCCGGTGCGGCTGGCACCCCTCCAAGACCTCCCGGATCCTCAACGGGAAGTCGGCGCCGTCCGAGGAGGACCTGCGCGCCTGGTGCGCCGCGTGCGGCGCGGACGACCAGGCCGGCGACCTGATCGCCTCGCTGCGCGCGGTGGAGCTGATGTACCTGGAGTGGCGCCGCGTGCACCGCACCGGCATGCGGCAGGTGCAGCAGGAGTCCCTGACGCTGCACCACCAGACCGCGGTATGCCGGGCCTACGTCTCCAACGTCGTCCCGGGCTTCCTCCAGACCGCCGCCTACGCCACCGCCCTGATGCGCTCGATCACCGAGTTCCAGGGCACCCCGGACGACGTCGCCGACGCGGTCGCCGCCCGCACCGAGCGCGGCCGGCTGCTCCACGACGGCCGCCACCGGTTCGTCATCCTCATCGAGGAGACGGTACTGCGCTACCGCATCGGCGCCCCGGAGACGATGGCCGGCCAGCTCGGCCACCTCCTGGCGGTGATGCCGCTGCCGTCGGTCTCCCTCGGGATCATCCCCTTCACCGCGCAGCGCCGGATCTGGCCGCTGGAGGCGTTCTACCTCTTCGACAACGAGCAGGCATGCGTCGAGACACTGACCGCCGAGGTCACCGTCACCCAGCCCCGCGAACTCGCCGACTACCACCGCGCCTTCGCCGAGCTGGCCAAACTGGCCGTCCACGGCGCAGCCGCCCGCGCCCTCATCACCACCGCGATCGACACCCTCGGGTGAATCCCCGCAATCACCCGCAATCGCGTTGAACGCGCCAACGGCCACTCCCTACCGTCGAACCGTCGCCCGCCGTGACGGACCGGACACCCGGCCCCTGCGGGCGAGCCGGGACCGCTGCGCCCGCCCGTCCCCCGTCGGGCGGGCGCAGCCGTCACCGCCGACGAGAGAGCGGAGAACCGCAGTGGCCGCGCACCGCATACACCGCCCACCGGTTCGGGCCGCTGCCGAACCTGGGTACCGGCGGATGCGAGGTGCCCGGTGACCACGATGGTTGAGGCCCCGACGCTGCCCGCGGCCGCCGACTTCGCCAAGGTGCTGCTGCCGTACGAGCCGCAGTCCGCGTCGGCGGCCCGGCGCCTGGTGCGCACCACGCTGCGCGCGTGGGGGCTGGAGGACCTGGTCGAGGCGGGCGAACTGGTTGTCAGCGAGCTGGTGGGCAACGCGGCGAAGACCGGCTGCCGGCGGAAGATGACGGTCACCGTCGAGCGGATCACCGATGGGTGCGTGCGGATCGGCGTCCGCGACGGCTCCCGCGCCCTGCCCTGCCTGATCGACGCGGGCCCGGCCGCCGTGTCGGGCCGCGGCATGGCCCTGGTCCACCACCTCACCGGCGGGCACTGGGGCGTGAGGTTGGAGCCACTCGGCAAGACCGTTCATGCGGACCTGCGCACCCGCTCTCCCGCCCCGGCATAGCCACCCCCGTGCCCCGGTGCGCCGGGGCCGGCCCTCTACTCCTCCCGGGTTCCGGGAGGGCACCATCACGTCAGCGACGACAAGGAGCTCGGCATGGACATCGAGGCAGTCGACGGCGGCTCGGGCGGCGACGGGGGCGGCGGGGGCGACGGTCACCCGGGCACTCCGTGGACGCCGCCGCAGGACCCGCCGTCCCCGGACGGCAGCACCCCGCCCGGGGACGGGGGACACCGCAGGTGACGCTCGCACCTGAGCAGGAGGACCGCCCCGCGCCGGGGCGGTCCTTCCCCGTCGCCGACGCCTGGGTGCCAGCCTTCGACGCCGTCCCGCGCTCGCTGTTCCTGCCGGACCTCATCTGGGCGCACGACATGGCCACCGGGAAGAGCCGGCCCGTCGACCGGAGCGCCGACGAGGCCGACTGGCTGGCGGCCGCCGCCGCGGACATCCCGATCGTCACCCAGTGGGACGACGGCGAGCACCAAGGCACCGAGCCCGGCACGGTGCCGACCAGCTCGGCATCGCAGCCGTCGCTGGTCGCCTCGATGCTGGACGACCTCCAGGCCGAGCCGGGGATGCGGGTGCTGGAGCAGGGCACCGGCACGGGCTGGAACGCCGCCCTGCTGAGCCACCGGCTCGGCGACGCGAACGTGACCACCGTCGAGATCGACGCCGCCGTGTCCGCCCGGGCCCACGCCGCCCTGCACGCCGCCGGCTACCGCCCGACAGCCGTCTGCGCCGACGGCGCGCTCGGTTTCAAGGACGGGGCCCCGTACGACCGGATCACCGTCACCTACGGGCTGCGCGAGATCCCGCGGGCGTGGATCGAGCAGACCCGGCCCGGTGGGCTGATCCTGGCGCCGTTCGGCACCCACTACTCCAACGCCGACGCCCTGGTCCGCCTCACCGTCCACGCAGATGGCACCGCGTCCGGCCCGTTCCTCCAGCCGGTGGAGTTCATGAAGATGCGCTCCCAGCGCCTGACCTGGCCCGAGAACCCCACTGGCGGTGCGCCCCTCGCCGAACACACCACCACCGCCGACCTGCCGCCGCACGGCAAGTTCGACCCCTTCCCCTTCGCCGCCGGCCTGCGCCTGCGCGACATGACGCACGCCGTCCAGCCGCACGAGGACGGCCACACCCTGTGGCTGTACTCCCTCACCACCCCGGCCTGGGCCGCCGCGACCTTCCGCGACGCGGAGACCGTCCACCAGGTCCGCCAGTACGGAGGCCGCCGCCTGTGGGACGACTTCGAGCAGACCCTCACCTGGTGGCACCGGACGGGCGAGCCGGGCGTCGACCGGCTCGGCCTCACCGTCACCCCGCACGGCTGGCACGCCTGGCTGGACGACCCCGCACAGACGATCTGACCCTCGCGGCCGGGCAGGTTCGGTTCGCCAGCTGGAGCCGGTCGCGCACGCGAGCGCTGCGGCTGCGCCATCATCGAGACGGTGAACACGGTGACGAGCGTCCAGGACGGCGCGGCGGGCGACGTGCCGGTGCGGGCGTGCGCAGTGCTGGTCGCCCCGGACGGTCGCATCTGCGTGATCCGCCGTCACCGGCCCCGCGGCGTACAGCACTCGCTCCCTGGCGGTCTGGTCGGCTTCGGGGAGCAGCCGACCGACGCGCTGCGCCGGGAGATCCGGGAAGAGCTCGGCTTGGACCTGGCCGTCGAGGACGTCGACCTGGTCCTGCGGTTCGAGCAGCACCAGGAAACCCGCCGCCCGGGAGAAGGCCCGCTGTTCCGGCGCCGTCACCTCGTCTACGTCGCGCACCTGCCGCGCCCGCCCGTCGAAGACGTCGCCCTGGTCGAGCTGGACGCCGAAGACGCGACCGAGGTGGTCTGGCTGCTGCCCTCCGACTTGGCCGGCGCGCACCTCTACCCGGACGTCGGCGAGCGCTTGGTCGACGCCGTCACCACCCAGGTCCCGCCCGCGGCCGCCGCGCCGACGCTGCTGGCCGCGATGACGGACGCCACCTTCCGGTGGCGCTGATCGCCTGCGCGCTGTCGGCCCACGGTGTCACCCTGACCTGATGGATGAAAGGGACGAGCAGCTGCTGCGTGGCCGGGTCTACGGCGCCGAACCCGGTGAGGATCCCGGCCCACGCCCGGGCTGCGAGTACCGGGAGCTGGTGGGCGGCCCGCTGGACGGCCTCCTGGTGGACGTCACCGGCTGGGACGCCGACCAGCTGGAGTGCGGGGCCGCGCTGATCACGCCGCTGGGCCGCTACGGCGCTGGCGGCCGCGCCCACTACGAGCCGCGCCCCGGCGACCCGCTCCGGTGGGACTGGCAGGGCGACTCAGCGTAGGCGAGAGGCCCAGGGAGCTGTTCCTGCCGACAAGGGCGGGACGGCGGCCGCGTACGGCGGGCCGGTGAATCCCGGCGGAAACGGACCCTGCCCGCCGTGGCTGTAGCAGCGCGCAGGTAGGCTCCGGCGGTGACCCCCCTTGAGCTGCAGCGCACCCTCGTCAACCACCTTCCCTCGGTGCCCGGCATCGCCTCGGCGCAGCCCTGGTCCGAGAGCCCATACGGGGTGGTGGTCACCGTCTCCGGGGCGGGCACCGTCTACTGGACGATCACCGGGGCCAGCAACACCGCCACTCCCGAGGGCGCGGACGGGCTCGGTCCGCAGCCCGTACCGGAGCTGACCGGAGGGAAGGCAGCGACGGCGGACGTTGAGCAGGCGCTGCTGACCGCGCTGGCCGCCGGTGCCGAACAGGGCCACGTGTTGCGCGCCGAGCGCTACAGCACCCGCCCGCAGCCGCCGGCGGTCCGCTACGGCGTCACGATCGACACGGCGGACCGGTGGAGGCTGTTCGTGGCGTGTGTCGGCACTGCTCCCGCTGGCGGGCAGCTCCAGGGAAACCGCCGCTTCCAGCCCGACACCCACGTGTAGTCGCACGGCCTGGTGGGGTTGGGCCGGTGGCGGGAGGACAGACTGGGGCCATGAGCGTTGACCGCAGCCCGCTGGGGCAGCCCCTGTTCTCCTCCTCCGCTGTCGATGAGCCCGTCGTGCCCGACGGCCTGCCGCGTCGGCCCGTGGAGTCCTCGCCGTTCCTGGAGCCGGCCCCCGCCCCGGCCGTGGCCGCGACGGTGTCTTCGAACGGGCGGCGCCCGCTGGGCCACGGCTACCTGGCTTCGCAGGCCTGATTTCGAACGGGGCGCCGAGCAGGGAAGGGCGGTGCGGCGGTTGGCCTGGGTGGCGCACGCCGTGCCGGGGTCAGGAGTGCTCGGCTGCCAGGTCTGCGACCCACCCCAGGGCCGTCGCCGCGTCGAGGGTCTCCTCCCAGCGGGCCTCCCGGCCCGGGTGGGCTGCGCAGTGCAGGTGGGCGAGGAAGTCCCCGCCGGGCAGTTGCTCGAGAACGGTCGAGGGTTCGGTGGGGCAGCGGTCGTGCCGCGCGGTGGCGCTGAGTCGGGCGGCGGCCAGCGCCGCCAGGTGCCGGGGCGGAAGGCTGCCGGTGGTGCGGCAGCCGTTGCACTCCAGTAGGTGCCTCACGGCCGGGCCGTGGTTCCAGAAGGTCCGCCAGATGCCATGCTGGGAGCGTTCGGCCTGGTTGCAGCTCGCGCAGGCCGGCCCGCGGACGAAGTCATGGCCCATCTCGTGGCAGTGGTCCCAGACGGCGGCCTGCCGCAGCCCGCACACCGCGCACAGATAGCTGTCGGCGCGCGTCGCCCGCCGCCGCTCGCTGGTGTAGCGCACGCCCCGCATCGAACCGCCGTACAAGAGGTGCCCACCTTCTGCGCAGGCCGGGCACTGGGTGATCCAGCCCTCCGCGCCGGAGGAGCGCCAGTCGAGGTTCTGCCGCGCCCGGGCCGCCATCGTCCGCGGGGAGCGGTCCTCCACCGCGCCGCACCCCGCGCACCGCTGCGCCCGCGCCAGCAGCGCCACGTGCTCGGCCCGCCACCCGTCCAGCACCTCCGCCCACCGCGCGGGGATGCTCCACGCCCCGGCCCGGCGCCGCACCACCTCCATCACCACAACCCCGGCCACCACCAGCGGGCCACGGCCGTCCGGCTCCCGCTCACCCCAGAGCAGACGGTCGAGCTCCTTCACCGCCCGGCGCTGCGCCGCGGGAGCGAGGCCGGTGTCGATGAGACGGGCGGCCGGTGGGCGGCGGTGGGCCCGGGCGGCGCGGTCGACGAGTTCGCCCTGGACGGCCAGGCGCCAGTCGTCGTTGAAGCGGCTGTCCCGGTTCAGGTCCGTCCACGGCAGCTTGAGCGGGACGAGCCGGCCCGGTGCGGCGGCCACCGCCGCGAGTTCCTGCAGCGCTGCGTCGAGCAGGTCCTGGTCGACGTGCCAGATGCCACTGCGCTTGACGCCCGGCAGCGCGGTGGCGCCCAGGTACATGTGGCCGGTGTCCTTGAGGACGTCGGAGTGGAGGCCGTCGGCGGCGAAGCGCAGCACAGGGGCGGTGAGCACGGACGCGGCCCTCGTCCGGGCGGCGGCAAGGGGGATCAGCACAGGGGCAGGGTGCCAGCGCGTACTGACAACGCGTCCGGAGCCCGCAGGGCGCCCGCCGTCGCCGCCCTGGGGGGAATACCGGCGGATGCCGTGGGGAGCAGCACCGGGGCCAGGGGACCGGGCGCGTCGTCTCACCGCGTAGGACGCGCAAGCAGCTGGCCACGTCCGGGGCCGTGTCGTGCCAGGCCTGGAAGTGCGCGAACTTGGAAGTCCCGTGCGTCGGCCCCCGACTCGCCGTTGCCGCTTGTTGCCGTCTTCTGTTGCGGGGTGTTGCGGGGCGCGCAACAGGTTTCGGCTCCGACATGCTTCTGCCAACTCGGCTCTCCTGCCGGGATGTTGGCAGCTGGCCGGGAGGTCGGCTTGGTGTGCGGAGGTATGAGGTGCGGCGTTCGCTGCTCTCCTTGAGGTCGACGCTGGTGCTCACGCTGGCGGTGCTCACCGGGATCGGCGCCGGTGTGCTCTCGCGCATGGCGGGCGCCCCCGGTGCGCAGTGCGTCCTGTACGCGGCCGGAGCGTTCGGCCTCGCGGTGCCGTTCTTCGACCGGCTCGTCGCGGCCCCGGGCGACGACGACTCCCAGTCCTCTTCATGACGGGCCACGGCCGCGGGAACATGGTGCGGGTGCCCGGCCGGGCACCCGGGGTGGGGGATGCGCCGGTCCGCAAGGGGCCGGCCGAAGGGGTGGGGATGAGCGGGCTCCAGCCGCTGGACGCGGGACTCAACAGCGAGTGCCGCGCCTTCGCCGAGGTACTGCGCAAGCTGTTCCTCGAACTGAACGTGACGCTGCGCCGCTACGCGTCGCGGTGCTTCATCGACCCGGGGACGCTCTCGCGCTACCTCGGCGGCAGCCGCATCCCGGCCTGGCGGTTCGTCGCGGACTTGTTCGGCCACCTCGCCGAGGACCACGGGATCATCGTCGAGGAAGGGGAGCAGCAGCGGATCAGGGCGCTGCACCTGGCGGCGCTGCGGACCAACGCCTCGATCAGCCAGGCCGTCCAGCACCTGGCAGGGGAGCTGAAGGCCGCCGACGAGGAGGCCCGCAAGTCCACGGCGCAGGAGGAGCGGCTCGACCACGCGGTCGATGACACCCGCGGCCTCATCGCGGACCTGGACGACCGGCTCAAGAAGCTGGAGAACGACCTCGGCGACCAGCTTCCCCTGCACCCCGATCCGGCCGCCGACCACGCCGCGCTCCTTCAGGAGCGCAACACTCTCGCCGCGGGCCTGGCCCACATGGCTGCTGAGCTCGAGGAGACCCGCCGTCGGGCGGGGCTCGCCGAAGCCCGCTGCGAGCTGCTGGAGCGCCAGCTCGTCCACATCGAGCAGCGGCAGGGCACCCTCCTGCCCGCCCCCGAACTGGTCAGCCTGGTCGACCCCCTGGATGCCCCCGTGCTCGCCTGCGGCCTGCACCCGAAGGTGCTGCTGGTCGACGACCAGGGCGCCAACCTTCTGGCCCTGGAGGCCGTCCTCGGCGTCCACGGGTACGACATGGTCAGCGTCGCCTCCGGTCCCGACGCCCTGCGCGCCTTACTGGAGTCCGACGACTTCGCCGTCATACTCCTCGACGTCCAGATGCCCGACATGGACGGCTACGAGACCGCCGCCCACATCAAGCGCCGCGCCCGTACCCGGGACATCCCGATCATCTTCCTCACCGCCATCGGCAACGACCCCGAGTACTCCATGCGCGGCTACGCGGCCGGCGCCGTCGACTTCATCGTCAAGCCGTTCGACCCCTGGGCGCTGCGGGCCAAGGTCGCGGTGTTCGTCGAGTTCTACCTCCAACGCCACCGCGAACACCCCACCCCGCACTGACACCACCACTCCAGCCCCCGCTCCGTCCCGGCCCCTGCAGGGCGCGACCGCGAACCCTGCTGCTGCGCCATCATCGGCACGGTGAACACGGTGACTAGCGCCTGGGACGGCGCGGCGGACGGGGTGCCGGTGCGGGTGTGCGCGGCGCTGGTCGACCCCGGCGGCAGGGTCTGTGTGATCCACCGTCACCGGCCCGGCGGCGTGCAGCACACGCTCCCGGGCGGGCTGGTGGCTGAGGGCGAGCAGCTCGCCGCGGCACTGCGGCGCGAACTGCGCAAGGAGCTCGGCCTGGCCGTCGACGACGTTAGCCTGGTGCCGCGGTTCGAGCAGCACCAGGAAACCCGTCGCCCGGGAGAGGGTCGGCTGTTCCGCCGCCGCCACTTCGTCTTCGTCATCCACCTGTCGAAGCCGCTCGCCGAAGGCGTCGCCCCAGCCGAGCTGAACGCGGAGGACGACCCCGAAGTGCTCTGGCTGCCCCCGGCCGACCTTGCCGGAGCGCACCTCTACCCAGCTCTCGGGGAGCATCTGGTCGCCGCCGTCACCACCCAGGCCCCGCCCGCGGCCGCCGAACCAGTGCTGCTGGTCACGATGACGGACGCCAGCTACCAGTGGCGCTGAACTCCTGCGCGCCGGAATGCCCGCCGACCTCGGCGCGGCCGGCCACAGCGCCCCCGAGATCCAGGTCATCACCGGCGGGGACTGTGCCTCGACCGGCATGGTCGAGCAGTACGCCAAGGCCGGGCTGCGCCGCGCCGGAAAGGGCGCCGCCAGCCGGGCCCAGCAGGCCCTGGAAACGTCATCGTCCCCGGCGCCGAGGCGGTGTAGGGCCAGGCGCGCCGGTCCCGGCCGGGCCGAAGCTGGCGGACTGGTTCGCGTGGCTGGGCACCGGGCTGCCGCTGCGCGTCGAGCGCGCCCACCCGCAGGGCCGGGGCGGGGACGGCGCGGTGTGCCTGACCGCCGCCGCCCTCAAGCAGCTCGGCCTGCCCGCCACGCTGCCGAGCACGGACAAGGCGCTGAACGCGCTGCAGGCCAAGCTCGCGAAGGCCGCCGCGGCCGTGGGCATGGAGGTCTCCGAGAGCATCGGGCCGATGTTCCGGGCGTTCCGTCGCGCTGGGTCGGCGGGCGGGCCGAAGACCTCACAGCAGGTGACCGTCGCGCCGTGGCTGGGCCAGGGAGATGCCCGGCAGCAGGCCGTCAGCGCGCTCGCCGCCCCGCTCGCCACCGCCCCCGACGGCACCCGGGACGGGCAGACGTTCGCCCACCGCTACCGGGCCTTCACCGCCGACCTCGGCGTCGCCCCGGGCGCGACCACCGCCTCCACCGCGATGCTGCACCTGGACGCGGTCCGCCCGCGGGTGGAGTGGACCGAGGACGAGGCAACGGGGGAGTGGTCCTCGCACCTGCGCGAGGGCGCGCTCCCGGCCGGGGACCGGTGCGTACCCATCGCGGCCGGCGCCCGCCACCCCCTCACCCACGAACTCCTCTCCCAGGGCCGGGCGGTGTGCGAGGAGGAGGACTACAAGTGGTGGGCCCGGCAGCTCACCGACGAGGAAGCCGCGCGCTCGTTCGCGGTCGCGGTCGACGTCTGCGCCTCCTACCTGTCGGTGACCGACTCCCCGCCGCTGCCGATCGGCGAGCTGGAGCACGTGAGCAACCCGTCCTGGGGCAAGGGCAAAACCGCGGGCCTGTGGCTCGCGGACTTCACCGGCGTCGAGGTCGACGAGCTGCTGCCGCACCCCGCCACCTTCCACGGCCGCCCGGCCACCGGGCCCGGCTGGTACGCCACCCCCACCGTCGCCTACATGGCCAGCATGTACGGTTTCGACCCGGCCACCATCACCGAGGCGTACCTGTCCACCCACACCGCGCCGCTGCTCAAGGAGTGGACGACCCGGGTGCGCGGCGGCTACAAGCGGGTCTACGCCGACCTCGGCCTGGCCGACGGCCAGGGCCCGGAGGAGTTCCTCACCGCGTACGCGGTCCACAAGGAGGTCGGCACCGACGCGGTGCAGGCGAACGCCCTGACGCTGGGCTCCCTGTACAAGAACATTTACAAGGGCGGGATCGGGAAGTGGTCCGACTCCGCCCGCCACCTCGACGACGAGCAGTGGCTGGAGAAGGTCGCCGCCTCCTGGTCGTATCGGCCGGAGATCCGCTTCCACATCATCGCCGCCGCCCGCATCGCCGCCCACCGCCGCATGCGCAAGACCTACCTGCTCACCGGCCGGGCCCCGTTCGCGGTCAACGTCGACTCCTACCTCTACGCCACCGACGCCCCGTCCCCGCTCGAACTCCTGCCCCTCAAGGACGACGGCTCCCCGGTACCGGGCGCGCTGCGCCTGGGCATCGCCCCCGACTCGCACAAGCACGAGTCGTCGATCCCATTGCAGGAGGCGGTGAAGGCGATGGAGCGGCGCGAGCACCCCTCCAAGCTGACCCACTCCTACGCCACCGACGGCACCTACACCGGCCCCGAGCGGGCCTCCGAGACCAGCGGCACCGAGAGCACCGACGAGCAGAAGGAAGGTGAGAACTGATGGCCGGCGGATTCCGGGGCCTGTTCGGAAGGGTCCGCGAGACGCTGTTCCCCTCCAGACGGGCCCCCGTCCAGACCACCCCCCAGGCCAGGCAGGTCCGGGAACGCAAATACGGCGGCAACACCAGAGCCATGGCCGCCGCCTACGGCGTCTCCGCCCGCACCGTCCAGCGCTGGGTCGACGGCAGCCGCCACCCCACCGGACCCCACCAGGGACGGCTGCGCACAGAGGCCGTCGAGGTGCAGACCACCGAGCGCGGCCGCGCCCGCAGGGCCAGGCAGCTGGCCCAGCTCGGCCCCCGCTCCGGGATCACCGCCCAGGTCGGACGCACCCACACCTTCAACATCCAGGGCTCGGACGCCGTCCGGGCCCGCGACATCCACCTCGACCTCACCGGCGACCAGGCCGCCGCCCTCGCGGACCTCGCCCTCGCCCAAGACGAGGGCGAGGTCCGCGAGGTCATCGGCCAGGCCCTGGCCGACTACTTCAACGGCGGCTCCTACAGAGGTTTCAGCCCGGACGACTTCGAGTACGACACCGACGACGTCGACCTGAACAGCTGACTGGCCGACAAACCGCCTGTGGGGGCGGCCCATATGGGCCGCCCCCACAGGCGCAGTCGCCCCAGTATTCGTCTTCCCGCCCGCAGCGCGGTGCCGAGACCCAGCCGCCAGACAGGAACAACCGCCGTACAGGTGCCGCCACCCGTGTACCCGGGGAGCTGACGTGCCGTCCGGGGTGCCGCGTTCCGGCCGGGCAGCCGCAGGCGCGAATGCACGCCCAGCAGCCGTCGTCCGTAGCTCACCGAGGAGCGACGCCTACGCCGCCCTGGTGCCGCGGCCACACGGCTCTAGCTTGGGCCAGATTCCGACGCACGATCTCAGTGTTGGGATGGCCTGCACCAAGAACGCTTTCATGGTCGGCGAGGGCCCTCTCGTACAGGGCGATGGCGCGGGCGAAGTCACCGGCTGCCTGGCAGGTGTAGGCGAGATCGTTGCGCGAAGACAACGTGGCGGGGTGGTCAGGGCCCAGGACGCGTTCGCGGTCGACGAGGACGCTCTCGTAAAGCTCGATAGCACGCACGAGGTCGCCTGCGGACTCATAGGCGCCGGCAAGGTTGTTGCGGCTGATCAAGATGTCGGGGTGGTCAGGGCCCAGGACGCGTTCGCTGTCAGCGAGGGTCCTCTCAAACAGGGTGATGGCACGTTCGAGGTCGCCGGCCGCCTGGTAGGTGTAGGCGAGGTTGTTGCGCGAAGACAACGTGGCGGGGTGGTCGGGGCCGAGGACGCGTTCGTGGTCGGCGAGGTTGCGTTCGTGCAGGGCGATGGCGCGTTGACCTCCGCCGCCTCCAGCGCCGCGGTGCCTGCACCGGCGCTGCGCGCTCCGGCCGGGACCGACGGCACGGCGGCGTTCCTGCGGCCCGTACTCCGCGCTCGCGCGACCGGCGCCCCGCCCGCCCGCTGCCGCTGGCGCCCGTCGCCTCCGCTGCGGAGATCGAGGAAGCCCTCGCCGCCCTGACTCTCGAGTTGGCGCCCACCAGCCGAGCGCTGCTCGCCCGGCAGTGGGAGCAGTTGAAGTTCTCCACCGCGGTGGAGGCCCGCTCCTGGGCGTCGCTGCTGGGCGTCTACAACGCCCCCCTCGCCGGCCAGTGCCGGGACGGAGGACTGGACCTGAACATCCTTCACCTGCGGATCGAGGGGATGACGCTCGCCCGCCGACTGCGCGCCGGCGAGTCTTTCGGCTCCGTCCGGGCACGCGCAGTGCGCTACCAGCAGGAATCCGAGGAGTCCTGACCGCCTGCTCCGCCCCGGCACCCCGGTCTCAACCGGGCCCTATCGGCGGAGCGGCAGGTCATAGGCTCGGGCTGCGCCGCGGAAACCGGCGCAGCCCGGGCGAGAACAAGGTGGTCCCGTGCACGATCCCGCCCAGCCCGGCCAGTACTCCTTCGACCAGGCTCTGCCGACGGGCGACAGCGAGCCGGGGCCCGCCGACGGCGGCGCCGCCTTCTCTCAGAAGCCAGGCCACACTCCAAACCAATCCCAACACTCCAGCTCAGCCACCAACCACCACGACCAAAATGACGGCCGGTTGCACGGGCACCGCGGGTGCTCGACGGCGACGAGTTCGCCTTCCGCTCCGCCAATGCAGAGCACCACCACGGACGCGCGGAGGGCTGCTGTGGTCCGCAGGCCCCTCGCCCCTGCCGCTGCCCCCTGACCAGTGCTGTCGTCCCCTTCCCGATGGTGATCTTGGTTGCTCCGGGGAAGCGTTTGCGGCAGGGTTGAGCCGGCCTCCACCGGCTTTGGGACGAGGTGGACTTCGGGGCTGGCAGGAAGGGGGGCGTGTGGTGGTCGAAGCGGTGGGTTGTGGCGACGGTACGGCGGGTCCGCTCTCGCTCTACGAGGGTGCGGACATCGAGGAGTTGCACGAGGTCGTGAGCAGCCGCCTGTCGCCGCACCGGCTGACGATCTTGGGCAAGCAGGTGCTGCCGGGTCGGCTCCAGGTCTTCCACGCGGGCTCGGTCGGGCTCTACGACTTGGGCTTCGGTGCCCCCGTCAGGCTGCGGGTGGGGGACTTGCCCGATTTCTACTGTCAGCTGCCGCAGGTCGGCAGTGTGGCGGTAGTCGTGAACGGAGCTGCGTTGTCGTCGCCGCTGTGCGCCGGCGGGCCGGGGGATTCGGTGTTGACGGAGCAGGACCACCTGGCCGTCAACTCGGCGCTGGCGATGTCCCGCCAGCTCGTGGAGGAGGTCCTCGCGGTGCGGCTGGGGGACGTTCCGCACAAGCCGCTGCGCTTTGACCAGCACGTGCTCGACCCAGCGGACCCGGCCGTGCAGTCCTGGCTCGCGCTCGTCCAGTCGTTCCGGCAGTTCGTTCTCTCTCCCTTGAGCCGCAGCTCGGAGTTGGGGGTGCGGCATTTCGAGCGGCTGCTGGTCGACACCCTGCTGGGTGCCCAGCCGCACTCCTGGAGCAACTCGGCGGACCGCGCAGCGGCGCTGCTGCCGAGCGCCCTGCGCAGGGCCACGGAGTTCTGTGACGAGCGGGCGGGTGACGCCGTGTCGGTCTGCGACATCGCGCAAGCCGCGCGGGTCAGTGTCCGCACGCTGCGCGAGGCGTTCCGGACGCATCTGGACACCACACCACTGGCCTACCTGCGCAGGGTGCGCCTCGACCACGCCCACCACGATCTGAAGGCGATCGCGGACGGCAGTGCCAGGGGGACGGTGACCGAGGTCGCCTGCCGGTGGGGCTTCACGCACCTCGGCCGGTTCAGCGCCGAGTACCGTGCCGCCTACGGGTGTTCGCCGTCGGAGACCACGCGTAGTCGTCACTGACTATCCACAAACGTGCACCGCCGCAAACCCGAAATGGATAGTCCCGTGATCATCATGCGGGGAATCTGAACCCCGACAGCGGGACCGGGGCCTCTCGACCGGCAGTCGCGCCGGCAGCGTTGCCGGGGCCGGGGGCACTGACGCCCGGTGCCACGAAGACCTCCGTGGTTGACCGGAGGCCCGAGCTGCCGCACCACGTGAGCATCCGGCTGACAGGTGATGGTCGTCTATCTCATAGGGGTGTGGCGTGCGGAAGAGATCCGTGCGGACGGGGTGGGGGCGCGGCGTGTCCGCCGCCCTGCTCGCCGCTGGAACGCTCGCAGGGACATTCGTTGTTCCGGGAGCGGTGGCTGCGGCTTCCGGTGCGGAGCCGGTCCGGCCTGCAACAGTGACTACTTCAGCGGAGGACACCGCGGAGATTGCGGCGGTCGCGGAGGCGAAACGGACCGGCAAACCCGTCGAGGTCGAGGCACTGAAGCGGGAGAACTCCGACGTCGTGGCGCAACCCGACGGCACGTTGCTGTCGACGACCTACGTGCAGCCCAAGAGGGTGCGCAAGGCCGGCCGCTGGGTGGACGTCGACCCGACGCTCGCGGTGCTGCCGGGCGGCGCGGTGGCGCCGAAGGCGGCCACCGCCGACATCGAGTTCTCCGGTGGCGGAGCCAAGCAGCCGCTGGTGCGCATCGAGCGGGCCGGGAAGGTGCTGAAGCTGACCTGGCCGAAGGCCTTGCCGGCGCCGGTGCTGGACGGGAACACGGCCGAGTACCGGTCGATCCTGCCGGGTGTGGACCTTCGGCTGACCGCCGAGGCGACCGGCTTCACGCAGGTGCTGGTGGTGCACGATGCGGCTGCGGCGAAGAACCCCGAACTGGACCGGCTGCGACTGGGCCTGCAGGCCGACGGCCTGGCGGTCGGGCAGCAGGGTGACGGCTCGCTGAAGGCGGTCGACCAGTCCGGTGGCGGCACGGTGTTCGAGGCGCCCACCCCCGTGATGTGGGATTCCTCCGCCGCGCTGGCGGCCGCTGGTCCGGCACCCTCCGCGAAGACGAGGGCGGACACCGCTCCGGCCGCCGCCGAAGCCCGCGGCGGAGCCGCCTCCGGACCGAGTGAGGCCGCGAAGGTGGCGAAGCTGAAGGTGGAGCTGCCGAAGAACGAGATGGTCCTGACGCCGGACCAGGCGCTGCTGGACGATCCGGCGACGGTCTTCCCGGTGATGATCGACCCCGCCTGGCACACCGCCAGCGCCTCCGAGTGGGCCGGGGTTTCGCGCTACCTCCCGAACCAGCCCTACTGGCACTTCTCCTACGACTCGACGCCGGTGCACGACTGGGGTCTGGGCTTCTGCGGGGACACCTCGAGGTGTGCGCCGAACGACGTGAAGCGCTCGTTCTACCAGGTTCCGACCGGCCCGTACCTCGGCAAGCAGATCCTCAGGGCCACGTTCGGCACCTGGGAGAACCACACCTACGACTGCACGAAGCCGCGTCCGGTCGAGCTGTGGTGGAGCGGCGCTATCTCCAGGAGCCTGACCTGGAACTCGCAGAACAACTCCAACTTCTGGCTGCGGAAGGTGCAGAGCATCACCGCGGCCAAGGGCAACAGCGGCTGTGACGCGGGCTGGATCGAATGGGGCGGCGACCGTGACGCGGGGGTGAAGAACCTGGTGCAGGACGCCGCGAACGGTGGATGGCAGACCATCACCTTCGGCCTGAAAGCGCAGGACGAAAGCGACCTGAACGGCTGGAAGCGGTTCACCGACGGCGTCTACCTGCAGGTCTACTACAACGCCAGCCCGAACCAGATTCCGAACGGGGACATGACGATGTCGCCGGGCTCGGTCTGCCAGAGCGATCCGGTGAAGATCAACCGTTTGCCGCAGGTCACGGTGCGGGCGAGCGACCCGGACGGAGAGGCCGTCGGCGTGCAGTTCGCCGTCAACTGGGATGCCGGCGACGGGCTGCGGCGCCACTGGTGGTCCACCGGGGCGGAGGACAATCCGCCGTCGTACGCGGACTTCAAGGGCTCGGGCTCGATCTTCTCCTGGACACTTCCGGACGAGTTCCCGCACAGCGCCACGCTGAGTTGGGAGGCCAGGGCCTGGGACGGCGCCGCCTGGAGCCCCTGGTCGTCTGAGGGCGATCCGACCGGCTGCTACTTCTCGGTGGACACCTCCGCGCCCGAGGGCCCGGCGGTGACGTCGCCGAACTACCCCGGATCCAACGACGCCACCGCCGAGCTCCCCTGGACGGACGGGGTGGGCCGCTACGGCACCTTCACGCTGAAGTCGGCCTCCACCGACGTCGTCAAGTACCAGTGGGGTCTGGATGCGGCGCCGTCCTCGGCCAACGAGGTCGCCACCACCGGCGGCGCCCAGCAGACCGTCAAAGCGCTCCCGCAGACCTCCGGCCTGCACTTCGTCTCCGCCCGTGCGGTCGACGGCTCGGGCAACGCCTCGCAGCCCGAGACGTACTACTTCAACGTCCTCAACGGACAGGGCCAGCGTGCCGGCTGGAGCATGGACGGCAGCCTGAACGGCGCTGGCGCCCAGGTCCCGGCCGCGCTCGGAACCGGCGCCACCGCCGGGGCGGCCGGGCACCTCGGATCCGCCCTCGCACTCAACGGAAATCCGTCCACCGGCTACGCGCAGACCGACGCGGCGGTGCTCGACACCTCCAAGAGCTTCTCCGTCTCCGCGTGGGTGCTCTTCAACGGCGCGACCACCAGCCGTGTCGCGGTGAGCCAGAACGGCCAGAACTACTACGCCTTCACCCTGGGCGCCTACATCATCAACGACACCGAGAGCCGTTGGACGTTCAAGGTGCAGAGCGCGGCCGGCGACGCTGACAACACCACCTTCTCGGCGAGCGCGTCCACCGCGGCGCCGACCGGTCAGTGGACCCACCTGACCGGCGTCTACGACGCTCCCGGCCACGCCCTCGTGCTGTACGTCAACGGCGCGCAGGCCGGATCCACCGTCGTGCCCTCCTCACTGTGGGACGGCCACGGGCCGGTGCAGATCGGCCGTGACCGGTGGAAGGGCCTGTGGTCCGCCGCCTGGCCGGGCTCGGTCGACGAGGTCAAGCTCTGGGACCGGCCGCTGACGGCCGCCCAAGCCGCCGCGGTCGCCGCCGACCAGCAGCCCGCCGGCGCCCCGGCCAAGGCCGTGTGGCACCTCGACGAGAACACCGGACCCGTCATCGGCGCTCCCGAGACCGACCCCCTGACCAGCTACAACGACGCCCAGACCACCGCAGCCGGTGTCTCAGGCAAGGCGGTCCACCTGGACGGCACGGACGACTACCTGCGCACCGCCCGTCCGCAGGTCGACGGTACCCGTGACTTCTCCGTCTCGGCGTGGGTGAAACTGCCCAAGCTCGCGGACAGCGACACCGCCGCGAAGACCGTGCTCAGCCAGACGGGCGCGCACAACAGCGAACTCGCGCTCTACTACTCCGCCTCCACCAAGCGCTGGACATTCGGCCGCTACAAGGAGGACACCGCCACCGACACCCTCGTGCGCACCGCCCAGCCGGACTGCACCCCAGGCACCCAGATCAACGGCGTGCCGTGCTACGCGGGCGACACCACCAGCGAGGAGTGGACCCACCTGCTGGGCGTGAACGACACCACCGCGAAGAAGCTGCGCCTCTACATCAACGGCTACCTGGTCGGCGAGTCCGACTACACGCAGAACTCCCCGTGGGTCACCCCCGGACCCCTGCAGATCGGCGCCAGCAGCCGCGAGGGCGCTAACGTCGACTACTTCGGCGGCGACGTCGACGACGTCCGCGTCTACGACCGCGTCGTCACCACGCCCGAAGCGTCCGCCCTGGTCCAGCAGCGCCCGCAGCTGGCCGGCCGGTGGAAGCTCGCCACGGTCACCGGCACCCCGGCCACCACCCCCGGTGAAGCCCGCCCCGGAGACGACCCCGGCCCCCTCGCGGCCACTCTCGGCGGCGGCGCCTCCGTCAACGCCGACGGCGGCATCCTGCCCAACCACGGCACCCTGATGCTGAACGGCACCACCGGCTACGCCGCGACCACCGGCGCGCCCGTGCACACCGGCCAGAGCTTCACCCTGGCCGCCTGGGCGAACACCGCCGGGCTCCCGACCAGGGACATGACCGTGCTCTCCCTTCCCGGAGCCAACAACAGCGCGGTCACCCTGCGCTGGCACACGCTCGGCCTGGACGCCAACCAGCAACCCACCGGCGAATGGCAGGCCGAGGTCCGCGACTCCGACGCCAGCGGCGCCAACCGCACCCTGGTCGCCCACACCCCGGCCTATTCGGTCCTGGAAAACTGGACCCACCTGGCCCTCACCTACGACGCCTTCTCCGACCGGCTCGTGCTGTACGTCAACGGCCAAGTGGAGAACCAGACCTGCATCGCCGGCACGACCGGCTGCGTCCCCCACGTCTCCTCCACCGGGGCTCCGCAGCCGTACGAGGCGGGCGACAGCCTGCAGTTCGGCCGCACCCGCTCCGCCGGGGCGTGGGGCGAGTACTTCTCCGGCGAACTGGACGACGTCTGGGTCTACCAGGGCGTGCTGAGTCCCGCGCAGATCCTGCGCCTCGCCGACCCCAACGCCGAGCTGGACACCGCCACCGACCTCTGAGTCCCCACACCGGTCCGGGCCGGGCAGCACCCAGCTGCCCGGCCGGCGCCCTTCCACGCCCCGACGGTCGCCCACCTGCAGGGGCATCCCTTCGACACGGGAGCCACCACACCATGAGAACCGGACGGTTCGCCGCGCGGCGGGCCCGGCCCAGGACAGCCGCGGCGATCGCGGCCACCCTCGTCGGGTCGCTGCTGCCGACCCTGCCCCTGGCCGCCAGCGCGGCGGCCCAGCCCTACGTCCCGCCCTCCGCCGTCTCCCGCGAGAAGCCGGTCAAGACCTCCGACGCCAAGGCCAAGCCCCGCAAGACCGACACCACCACCAGCAAGACCGACGACAAACACGGAGCCCTCCCCGGCAAGGGCAACGCCACCGCCGAAGTGCCCGCCGGGCGCGGCAAGACGGTCAAGGCCGGCAAGCTCCCGATCACCGTCACCTCCGCCGGAACGGCCAGCACGGCCCACGTCGAGATCCTCGACCAGGACGCCACAGCGAAGGCAGGTCTGACCGGCCTGCTGTTCACCGTCTCCGGTGTGAACGAGGACAACGGCGTCAGCGTCGACTACTCGTCGTTCGCCCAGGCCGCGGGCTCTGCGTTCGGATCCCGCCTGAAGCTCGTCCGCCTGCCCGCCTGCGCCCTGACCACTCCGCAACTCGCCGAGTGTCGGACCCAGACGGCCCTGCCCGGCGGCAACGATACCGAGGCGCAGACAGTCAAGGCGGACGCCCTGACCGCCGCTCCCCCCGGATCTACCCGCGTCCAGACCTCTTCGGGTGTCATGGTCCTGGCCGCCACCGCCGGAACCGCCGGCCCGAACGGCACCTATACGGCAACGCCGCTGGCCAGCGCCTCGACCTGGTCCACTTCGCTGAACAGCGGCTCGTTCAGTTGGTCGTACGACATGCCGCTGACCCCGATGCCGGGCGGTCTCACACCCCAGCTCGGCCTTGACTACGACTCCGGATCCATCGACGGCCGCACCTCCAACAGCAACAACCAGGCCTCCTGGATCGGTGACGGCTTCAGCTACTCCCCGGGCTTCGTCGAGCGCTCCTACAAGCCGTGCGCGGACGACGGCGCACCGAAGACCGGCACCCTCAGTCCGGGCGACCAGTGCTGGGGAACCGACAACGCCACCATCAGCTTCGCCGGCCACGCGGGCGAGCTGATCCCCGTCTCCGCGGACGAGTGGCGGATCAAGAACGACAGCGGCACCAAGGTCGTCCGCGTGCGCGACGCCAACCGCGGCAACGGCGACAACGACGGTGAGTACTTCCGCGCCACCACCCCCGAAGGCACCACCTACTACTTCGGCTACAACCGGCTGCCGAACTGGACCGCGGGCAAGCCCGAGACCAAGTCCGTCTACACCCTGCCGGTCTACGGCAACAACACAGGCGAGCCGTGCAACAGCGCCGACTTCGCCTCGTCCTGGTGCCAGCAGGGCTGGCGGTGGAACCTCGATCTGGTCGTCGACACCCACGGCAACGACATCACGTACTGGTACACCCCCGAGACCAACAACTACGGCCGCAACCTCACCCCCACCGACCGCACCCCCTACGTGCGCGGCGGCCGCCTCGACCACATCGAGTACGGCCAGCAGCAGACCGACATCTACTCCGCGACCGTGAAGCCCATGGCCCGCGTCGACTTCGGCACGGGCGAGCGCTGCCTCGAGAGCACGGCGGGCACCTGCGACCCGGCGAACATCGACGCCAACAAGCAGTACTGGTACGACACCCCGTGGGACCAGACCTGCAAGGACGGCACCGACTGCCCGCAGCCGGCGCCGACGTTCTTCACCCGCACCCGGCTGACCCAGGTCGTCGCCAAGACCCTCCAGGCCGACGGCAGCTACACGCCCGTGGACACCTGGGACCTGAAGCACAAGTGGGGCACCGCGGACTACGACTATCAACTGCTGTTGGACTCCATCCAGCACACCGGATCCTCCGCGACCCCGGCGGTCGTGATGCCGAAGACCACCTTCGCCTACAAGCAGATGGTCAACCGCCTCGACCAGACCGGCGACGGCCGCCTGCCGTTCGTCAAGCAGCGCCTAGGCACCATCACCGACGAGCTCGGCGGCCAGATCGACGTCAACTACTCGGCCGCGGTGTGTGACTGGACGAACCTGCCCACTCCGCAGACCAACACCACCCGCTGCTTCCCGCAGATGTACCAGGCCTCCGACACCTCTCCCATCATCACCGAGTGGTTCAACAAGTACGTGGTGGCCTCCGTCATCGCCACCGACCGCACCGGCGGCGCACCCGACATGGTCACCCACTACAGCTACCTCGGTGATGCGGCCTGGCACTACGACGACGAGGACGGCCTGACCAAGGACAAGCTCAAGACCTGGTCCCAGTGGCGCGGCTACGCCCACGCCCGGATCGAGACCGGCGGCGTCGCCGGCATGTCCACCCAGGCCGACCACTGGTTCCTGCGCGGCATGGACGGCGACCGCAACGACCCCGCCGACAAGAACGCCAAGCGCAGCGTCACCGTCAACGACGGTGAGGGAACTACCCTCACCGACGACCAGGCGTGGGCCGGCTTCGAGTACCGCACCGAGCAGTTCGACAAGCCCGGCGGAGTCATCCTCTCCAAGACGGTCAGCACCCCATGGAAGAAGCAGACCGCCACCCGCAGCAACACCTGGGGAACCACCACCGCCAACCTCACCGGCACCGCGGCCACCCGCTCCTTCACCTCCCTCGACAAGGGCGTCGGCGCCTCCTGGCGCGAGACCCGCACCAACACCACCTACGACGGCTACGGCCGCGTCACCGCACTCGAGGACCTCGGCGACACCACCGAGCCCGCCGACGACAAGTGCACCCGCACCACCTACACCGACAACACGACCACCTGGATCCTTGCCGGCGTCAGCCAGATCGAGACCGTCGCCGCGAACTGCTCCGCGAACGTCAACCGTGACACCCAGCCCGACGGCACCTCCGCCGTCCTGTCCGACGTCCGCTACCGCTACGACAACCAGGCCTACGGCGCCCCGCCCACCAAGGGCGACGTCACCCTCGCTCACAGCCTCAAGAACCGGACCGGCACCACCGCCACCTACCTGGACAGCAGCGGCACCTTCGACACCTACGGCCGGCCCCTGACCGCCACCGACCTGGTGTCCACCACCGTCTTCGATACCACCGGGAGCACCGGCCCGGTCACCACCGCCTCGCCCGACGCCCGTACCACCAGCAGCACCTACACCCCGGCCGCCGGACGCACCGCCCGCCTCACGAAGACCACCCCGCCGGCCACCGCCGGCAACACAGCCACCTCACAGTCCACCACCACCGACTTCGACCTGCTGCGCGGCCTGCCCGTCGACTCCCTCGACGCCAACAACCGCCGCACCGACGTCCAGTACGACGCCCTCGGACGGACCCTCAAGGTCTGGCTCCCCGACCGGGCCAAGTCCAGCGGGCAGACTCCCGACCAGGAGTTCACCTACACCATCGCCGACGGCAAGCCCAGCGCGATCGCCACGAAGACCCTCGACGACGACGGCTCCCAACAGACCGCTTACACCCTCTACGACGGCTTCGCCCGCCCCCGCCAGAGTCAGACCCCCGGCCCGGACGGCGGCCGCATCCTCACCGACACCTTCTACGACGACCGCGGCAACCCTGCCCTGGCCTACGCCGCCTACTACACCGCTGGCGCGCCCTCCAGCACGCTGCGCAACGTCGACGACACCACCAACCTCGAAACCCAGACCACGACGGCCTACGACGGCCTCGGACGGCCCGTCAAATCCACCCTCCTCGCCGGCAACGGCGTCGGCACCCCCCTGTCCAGCACCCTCACCGAGTACGCCGGCGACCGCACCACCATCACCCCACCGCAGGGCGGCACCCCCACCACCACCATCACCGACGCCGCCGGACACACCACCGAGCTGCGCCAGTACAAGTCCGCGACCCCGACCGGGGCCTACGACGCCACCACCTACCGCTACGACCCGGCCGGCCACCTCACCCGCCTCACCGACCCCGCCGGCACCGTCTGGACCTGGACCTACGACCAGCACGGTCACCAGACCAAGGCCGTCGACCCCGACAGCGGCACCGCCACCAGCACGTACAACGACCGCGGAGAACTGACCAGCACCACCGACGGCCGCGGCAACACCATCGCCACCGTCTACGACAACCTCGGCCGACCCACCGAGACCCACCAGGACTCGCCCACCGGCCCTCTGCTCACCTCCCAGGTCTGGGACCCGGCGGGCAACAAGGGACAGCTGTCCTCCAGCATCCGCCACGCCACCGTCGGCGGGACCACCTACCAGTACAAGACCGCCTACTCGCTCTTCGACGCCCTGGCCCGGCCCACCCGCACCACCGTCACCGTCCCTTCCGTCCCCGGCCAGGAACCCCTCGCCGGTACCTACATCAGCGGCGCCACCTACCGGCTCGACGGCCAGACCAAAACCGTCACCTACCCGGCCGCCGGGAACCTCCCGGCCGAGCCCGTCGCCTTCACCTACGACTCCCTCCACCGGCCCACCCAGGTCATCGGCCTGAGCGACTACCAGACCGGCCAGACCTACAGCCCCACCAACAAGCCCTGGCAGACCACCCTCAACGGCACCGGCGACAAGCGGATCCTGGTCACCGACTCCTACGAGTGGGGCACCCAGCGCCTGGCCTCCAGCCGCACCGACCAGTACGGCATCACCGGCGCAGCCCGCGCCGCCGCCTACACCTACGACCAGGCCGGCAACGTCACCTCGGTCACCGACACCTCGCGCTCCGGCACCGACCGGCAGTGCTTCACCTACGACCACCTCGCACGCCTCACCGAGGCGTACACCCCGACCGCCGACACCTGCCCCACCTCGCCGACCGGTACCACCCTCGGCGGACCGGCCCCGTACTGGACCAGCTGGACCTACAACACCAACGGCACCCGGGCCACCGAGACCCGGCACGACCCGGCGGGCAACACCGCCAATAACGCCACCACCACCTACACCTACCCGGCCGCCACCGCCGCCCGGCCCCACGCCCTGACCGGCACCAGCACCGTCACCGGGGCCCTCGGCACACCGGTGCTCGAGAGCTACGGCTACGACAGCGCCGGCAACACCACCACCCGCAACCTCAAGCCCGCCGGAAACCGCAGCAGCGACGAAACCCTGACTTGGAACACCGAGAACCGGCTCAGCCGACTCGCCGCAACCGTCAAGACCACCACCGGCAGCACCACCACAACCACCAACCGGAGCACCGACTACCTCTACGACGCCTCGGGCAACCGACTCATCGGCCACACCCTCGACACCGCCGACCCGGCGGCCGAGAACTGGACCCTGTACCTCGGCAACACCGAGCTCAAGCTGGTCAAGGGCGCCACCAAGGCCACCGCCACCCGCTACTACGCGCTCGGCTCCGCCACCGCCGTCCGCACCGACGACAACAAGCTCACCTACCAGAGCGCGGACCACCACGGCACCGCCGAAGTCAACATCGACGCCACCACCGGAGCCACCGACCAGCGCCACACCCTCCCCTTCGGCGCCACCCGCGGCACCAGCCCCGCCACCTGGGCCGGCAACCGAGGCTTCCTCGGTGGCACCACCGAACCCACGGGCCTCACCCACCTCGCAGCCCGCGACTACGACCCCACCACCGGCCGCTTCATCAGCGTCGACCCGCTCCTGTCACCCACCGACCCGCAAGCACTCGCCGGCTACACCTACAGCACCAACAACCCCCTCACCTACAGCGACCCCAGCGGCCTCATGAAGTACGCGGGAGCGACCGAAGGCGGCGGGACTATCCAGGACGACCTCTGCGAGGGAGCGTCCTGCAGGATGCGGTACACCGACCGCAAGGACCTCCCCAACAACGGCACCTATACCCTCATCTACCCCGGCGTCGCCATCAGGAACGACAACCCGGCCTTCGACAAGATCCGCAAGGCCATGTACGACCGGATCGCAAAGAACTGTGCCGGCTGGAACCATGAATTCGGCTGCAACGACGTCACCAACACCAACGCCCAGCCTGGATCCCAGGCCTACGACTCGAACATCAGCCAACTCCTGATCACCAAATTCCACGCCTCCTGTATGGACGTCGGTCGCTGCGACGCCTCTGTAACCGCTGGTGCCATCATCGGCGGAGGCTGGCTCCAGAGCCAGTTCGGCAACTTCAACGCCGAGGGGTACAGCCGCACACCCAAGCCGTACACCGGAAATTCGGGATGGTCGGCCGGCACATTCAAGGGCCAGTCCTCGAAGCTCCAGAAAGAGGAGTCTTCGCGGGAGCAAGGGGCGGTCACCACATGCGAGTTCAATAGTTTTCCGGCTGGCACCGAGGTGCTCCTGGCCGACGGGGCCACTGCCCCGATCGAGACCCTGAAGGTCGGCGACATCGTCCTGGCTGCTGATCCCGAGACTGGTCAGACCTCACCACAGAGGATCGACGCCACGATCGCGACGCCTGACGATCGCGGATTCACCACGCTGACACTCGAAGACACCGGCTCCATCACGGCAACGGACCACCACCCGTTCTGGCTGGAGACCCGCAAGAGCTGGGTCGAGGCATCGGACGTCCAGGTCGGAGAAGCGCTCCGCACGAGCAGTGGAACCATCTCCCGCGTGGTGGCTACCCGCCACTCCGCCACGCTCCTGGCCGCCTACAACCTCACAGTAAATGGCGTTCATACGTACTATGTACTGGCGGGCGAGACTCCCGTTCTTGTTCACAACAGCAACTGCCTCTTCGGTGCCCCGCTCAGGGAAGGGATTTTCGGCCAGAGCAAGGCCGCAACCCAGAACCGAATCCAAGAGGTTGTTGACTTCTACGACATGAACGGGCGACCGCCTGCCATGACGCATCAGGGCGGCAGGAGAGGCCGACCTGCCGGAGAGTATGGCAACGGAAATGGGCAGCTCCCAGATAGGCCGCTCGGCTACTACACGGAGAGCGATGTTTGGCCGTCCGGCAGCGGGACGGGGAATCGAGGGGCGGAGCGTCTCGTATTCGGACGGAAGGGTGAGGTGTACTACACCTCCAATCACTACGACAATTTCATCCGGCTTCGATGAGGAGTCGGCGAAAGGTTGATGAAACGTGCAGTGGCGACCGATCTCTAGCGTCATCCCAGGGATGTCCGCCCCGCCCTATCTGCTTCCAGAAGCTGGCCGGGACGAGGTCAGACGTCGCGTAGAGGGTCAGGGATTCCAGGTCCGATGCGTCGATGCCTCAAGCTTCGAATCGGAGCGTGACGCCTCTCTATCTGTTGGGCGAGAGCTTGACTTCCCGGGCTACTTTCGTGGTGGCTGGGATGGGTTCTTCGACTTGCTGTCTGCCGAGTTCCAGGAGAAGCCGCGCCGATTGATCGTGGGGATTCTGAACTCGGATGTTCTTGCAGGTCGGGATTTGCGCCTGTTCGTCAACACGTCGTGGTATCTCCAGAATGCGACAGAAACGATCGAATCTGAGGGTGGCGGTGAATGGCAGCTGGAATTCTTCTACTGGGGGTCTTGGCGCCCAGAGGGGGAGTGAGGTTGGCTCTCTGCCCGTGATCGCGTTGTGAGCGATAGCGAACTACAGGCCCCACCGGAACCTTCCGGTGGGGCCTGTGCGGTGTCTGACGGCAGTACTGAACTTGAAAGGGTGATGTCGGTCAGCGGTCCAGGGTGAGGCCGGTGCTGGCGAGGCAGCCGTCGACCACCGTCGGGGTGGTACTGGATGCGCTTGAGTCTGCGCTTGTCGCGTTTGACCAGGGACCAGATCCCTTCGGTGGGATTGAGGTCGGGGGCGTGGGTCGGCAGCTGGAACACTGTGAGCCAGTCGGCGTTCGTGGTGATGAATTCCCGCATCCCTGTCGTCAAGTGGAGGGGGAGGTTGTCCCAGGCCAGGACGATCGGGCCGCCGAGCTGGATGCGGGCCCGGATGATCAGGTCTCGGGAGTCGCGCCAACCGAAGCCCTTCGGCTGGTCTCTGCGCCCGATGTACTCCCGGACCGCGTAGATCAGTCGGGACCGCTCGCCCGGCTTGTAGCAGGTCATCTGCGCCATCGACAGCCGTCCGGATCTGCTCCGGCCGGATCACCCTGGCGGCCGCCCGCAGCGCCATCAAGACCAACTGGACCACCGCCCCCGCAGTCACCGGCATCGGCCAGCAGCTCACCCCGGCCTTGTTCGAGCCGTGCTGGAGGCGGGCCAGGAGAGTGAAGCACGCCTCCCCGGTGCCCGGGCAGGCGGCGTGCCGTGCACAGAGCGCTGCCGGAAGACGTCCTTCAGCAGGCAGTCATAGGAGAGGAGTCGTAGCTGCTGATGCGCCAAGTACCGTCGGGCATCCTCTGGGCCTGTGCCGTCGCGGGGATCCGCGGCGGGGTGCCAGGCGCTTTCGAGGCGCTTCCTCCGGGAGCAGTGGAGTACACCGTCCAATTCGAGATGTCCACGCAATCCTTGAGCCTTTTCAGCGTTGCAGCTCGAGGGTGAGGACTGCTTTGGCTGCTGACGTCAGCCAGTTCGGGCTGCAGCGTGCGTGTCGGAAGATTCGCCAGCGCTTGAGCGTGGCCACGCCGCGCTCGACCGGGTGGCGGAGCCGGGCGTGAGCTCGGTTCAACGACCGCTGCGCGGGGCTGAGTTCCTTGCGGGCGGGACGTCTGGTCGGCACGGCGAAGGTGCCGCCGGCGCCGGTGTACGCCATGTCAGCCAGGGCCGGGACGTGGAGCCTGGCGCAGGTTTTGACGATGCGGTGGGTGCGGGCGGCGGTCAGGTCGTGGGTGCGGCCGGGAAGAGCGCGGGAGATCCACACGAGTCTGCCCGTCGGATCGGTGATGACCTGCAGGTTCACGCCGTGGCGGCGGTGCTTTCCCGAGTAGTCGGCACGGCCGTCGCCGACCCGGTCGCACTCGGCGAGGGTGCCGTCGACCAGGACGTACTCGGCGTCGGCTTCGTGCAGGGCTCGGGTCAGGCCGGGCGCCTTCCGGGCCAGCAGGTCGGTGACCTGGTGGACGTAGGCGTGGGCGGTGCCGACGCTGATCCGGAAGCCGGCGGCGATCTGGGCGAGGGTGTCGTGCTTGCGCAGGTAGACCAGCGCGACCAGGGCTCGTTGCGAAGGGCGGAGCTTGCAGCGGCGGTCACCCTCCCGGGTGACGATCAGCATGGTGACCCACTCGACGAGGGCGTGCGGCAGGTCCAGTGCGGCAGGATAGGTAACCACCAGGGCTCCCCGGCAACAGAGTTGAGACGTCAGATACCTCACTCAACTGCCGGGGAGCCCTGTCCGTTCTTCCTGCCCCACGACCGTGGGCCGTCACCCGATCGGTGACCGCTCTGAAAACGCTCCTTGATCTCGGCAGTCGGCGGCGAGGCCTGCAGGTCCACCCGGGTCACCTCGGGGTGATTCACCCTGGCCCCCTTGAACCGGTAGCTGCTCTGCTGAAACTCGAACAGTTGCGCAGAAAGCTGCTGGTACTCCTCGCCCACCGCGACCTGCCCCTGGAGGTTCGCGTCCCCGTGCCCGGAGGTGTACGCCTGGGTCCGATAGTCCTCGAACGCCTGGTAGACGGCGAGGACCTGCTGCCGAGCCGCCGTGCTCGGATCCGCCGACGGGGAAGGCGGCGCGGTGGACGGGGGCGGGGCACTCACCGTTGTCGGACTGCCCTCGTTCGCTGCTTGGTCCTTCGGCCCGCTGCAGCCGGCTACCGCCACGGCCGCTACGGCCAAGAGCACGGCTGAGCACCGGAGCTGTCCAGCTCGCCGCAGAATCCGGGCAGTGCTCGACTCTCCCCCGCGCACCCACTACCCCCAGTACCAGTGTTCACTGACGGGGCAACAGTAGCGGCGGCCGGGTGCGGCAGAGGGCGTTCCCGAGGAAACCGGCCGTTCGAACAGGACCTGGTGCGCGGTTGCCTGCATGGGCTCCAGCCAGGCGTACGCACAGCATCAGTAACCGGTCTGCACGAGGAAGCCGCGGCACCCCAGGCGGCACCCGGCCGACCGCCGAGCTGAGCGTCGGGCGGCGGTGTGAACTGCTGGGCCGGCAAGAAGGCGGGAGTTACCGCCCTCCCGGCTCCCGCCGGACCGCAACCGCCCCAGTGAACCGTCACGGCCCGGGCGAGGCCGTCAGCGCCGTGCAAGGTCACGGTCGCATGACACCTCTCCTGCCGCTGACCTGGCCACTTCTGCCGATTACGCCGCCGCTGCGGATGCCGCCGTGAGCGCTTCCGCGGCGGCATCCGCGGCGTACTACACCGATGGCAGCTCCCCGGCTGAGCGACGACGAGTACGACGCGCTGGCCGCGGCCTCGAGGCCTACGAGAAGGCGCACCCGCAGGAGGTGCTGGCCGACTCGCCGGCCGGGGAGGTTGCGGGTGGCACGGTGGTGGGCGACGTGCCGCACAGCGCGCCGACGTTGTCGCCGGACAACGTGCTCTCCGGACAACGTGCTCTCCGGGCAGGAGCTCGCGGACTGGGCAGCGGGCCTGGAGCGGCGCCTGGACCGGCCGGTGGCCGGGTGGTGCGTGGAGCCGGAGCCGGACGGCCTGGCGGTCGCCGTCCGCTACCAGAGCGGGAAGCCGGCAGCAGGTGCTGGCCCGCGGCGACGGCCTGACGGGGCAGGCCCAGCACGCCGCCGACGCCGTGCCGGGCCTGCCCGCAGTACTGACGCAACCGGTCAACGCCGAGTTGCGCGGCGAGGTGCTGCGGACGACGGCCCAGTTCGAGGAAGCGAACCGGATCCGGCTCGCCCACGAGGCGCCTCCGTTCCTCCACCCGCACAGCGGCGCGGCCCGGCCGCTGCGTGCCAAGGACTGCCCCTACCGGATCGAGCTGACGTTCTTCGCCCGCAGCGTGATCGGCCTGGACGAGGACTGCGGCCGCACCGCCCTGCTGGAGCGCCTCGCCGAACTCGGCACGCACACCGCCGCCTCCACGGCCGCAGCCCCGGTGCGCTGCGAGAGCATCGAGCAGGTGCAGCAGCGGATCGAGGAGACCACTGCGGCGGGCGCTCGCGGAAGCCTTCCAGGCCAGGCTGAGCCAGGCCGACCCGCCACGGCCGGTACGGTACCGGGCACGGCGAAGGGGCCGCTCCAGGTCGAGCCGGGCGGCGGTTCGATGGACGGCGAGCGCGCCTCCGTCCGGGTCGGCGATCCTGTCCCGGGCACCGCGCTGATCTCGTCCCCCCGTGCCTACCCGGGCGGGCGCCCGCTCTACGAGCCCGACGCCGCCGGCTGCTGGACCTGGTGGGGCGGCACCCGTAGGCGGCCGCTCCAGGGCACCGCCGTTGCCGCTGGACCGCGGCGAGGTGCGGGAACCGGCAGGTCTGCTGATCCTGGACTCATGATCGAAGCCAAGGGACACAACGGCCAGGTCACGTTCGACGGCGAGTACGTCACCATCACCCGGAAGGGTTTCCTGGCGCGGACGTCGGTCGGCAAGGGCGAGAAACGGATTCACATCTCGCAGATCGCGGCCGTCCAATGGAAACCACCCGGGAAGCTGGTGAACGGTTTCATCCAGTTCACCGTGCCGGGCGGCATCGAGCGCAGGTCCGGATTCGGCAACCAGACGAACAGCGCGATCCACGACGAGAACAGCGTGATCGTCATGAAGAACCAGGCCGCCGCGTTCGAGGAGCTCCGAGAAGCCGTCGACGAAGCGATCGCCCGCCAACACCGGCCGCTGCCGACGGACTCGCTGGCCGACGAACTCACCAAGCTCCAGCAACTCGCGGAATCCGGAGCGCTGTCCGCCCAGGAGTACGAGAGCGCCAAGGCCCGGATCCTGGGCTCCTAGCTGACAGGCGCTCGGGGACCCGCGGCTATTACTCAGGTTGAACTCGCGATGTCGGTGATCAGCCCGGTCGCGGCGAGGCAGCCGTCGATGAGGTGCGGGCGGTACTGGATCTTCCGTAAGCCGCGCCTGACCGTCCGGACGAGGTGTTCGGGGTC
>NZ_BSSA01000026.1 GCF_030268885.1 Kitasatospora phosalacinea | reverse complement strand
TCGCCGAGGCCGGGGATGTCAACATATCTGGCGTTGACTTTTGGCACGCTGTTGAGTTCTCAAGGAACGGACGCTTCCTTCGGACCGCATTCCTGCGGACCCTCCGGGCGCTTCGTTCTTCCGTGTTCCCAGCTTATCAGATCCGAGCTCGTGCTCTTTCCCGACTCGCTTTCGCCTTCCGCGCCCTGACGGCCCGTCCGACGTTTCAAACTCTAGCCGACCCCCGCTCCGGAAAGCGAATCGGCCGCAATCTCCGGAAAACCGCACACCGAAATACGAACGGGGACGCGAAAAGGACGCGACCCGTCACGGATCAGCTAGCTGGTTTTCCAAGGGATTGGCCGCCCCGGGACCGTCCACACAGATGCGTGTCCGGTGCTCCCTGCCGAGCGACCAGTCAACACTACGCCGACCGGCGGACGGATGCAAACGGCACCCGGCCGCCGGTCGGCGTCCAGAGCGAGGGACGGTCAGGCCTGGCGGGCCATCTCCTCCGCGATGGCGGCGGCGAAGGCGTCGATGTCCTGTTCGGTGGTGTCGAAGGCGGCCATCCAGCGGACCTCGCCGGTGTGCTCGTCCCAGAAGTAGAAGCGGTAACGCTTCTGCAGGCGTTCGCTGACCTCGCGCGGGAGGAGGGCGAAGACCGCGTTCGCCTGGACGGGACGGACGACGGTGACGCCGGGGATGTCACGGACGGCGGCTTCGAGGCGGCGGGCCATCGCGTTGGCGTGGCCGGCGTTGCGGAGCCAGAGGTCGCCGGTGAGGAGGGCTTCGAACTGGACGGAGACGAAGCGCATCTTCGAGGCGAGCTGCATCGACATCTTGCGCAGGTACTTGAGGTTGCGGACCTTCTCGGGGTCGAGGACGACCACGACCTCGCCGAGCAGCAGGCCGTTCTTGGTGCCGCCGAAGGAGAGGACGTCCACACCGGCGTCGGTGGTGAACTCGCGGAAGGGGACGCCGAGCGAGGCCGCCGCGTTGGCGAGCCGGGAGCCGTCCATGTGGACGAGCATGCCGCGTTCGTGGGCGTGCTCGCAGATCGCCCGGATCTCGTCGACCGTGTAGAGGGTGCCGAGTTCGGTGGACTGGGTGATCGAGACGGCGAGCGGCTGGGCCCGGTGCTCGTCGCCCCAGCCCCAGGCCTGCTGGTCGATCAGGGCGGGGGTGAGCTTGCCGTCGGGGGTGGGGACGGTGTGGATCTTGATCCCGGCGAGCTTCTCGGGGGCGCCGCACTCGTCGACGTTGATGTGGGCGCTCTCGGCGGCGATCACGGCGCCCCAGCGCGGGAGGAGCGCCTGGAGGGCGACGACGTTGGCGCCGGTGCCGTTGAAGACGGGGTACGCCTCGGCGCGGTCGCCGAAGTGGCGGCGGAAGACGGTCTGCAGGTGCTCGGTGTAGGCGTCCTCGCCGTAGGCGACCTGGTGGCCGTCGTTGGCGAGGGCGATGGCGGCGAGCACCTCGGGGTGGATGCCGGCGTAGTTGTCGCTGGCGAAGCCGCGGACGGCGGGGTCGTGGTGCCGCACGGCGTCGGTGGGGCCGGTGACGACGGGGTTCATCGGGCTGTCAGCCACAGGTGCTGTCCGTTCAGTTCTGCTGCGGGGCGGTCCCAGAGGGACGCCAGGGTGGCGGCCAGGTCGGCGGTGTCGGTGAAGCCGGCGAACTTGGCGTCGGGCTTCTCGGCCCGCATCTCGGGGCTGACCAGGGCCTTGATGACCAGGATGACGGCGGCCGCGGTGGGGTCGCCGTCGGGGGCGGTGGTCTCCTTGCGGAAGGAGTCGGCCATCGCGAGGGTCCACGCCTCGGTGGCGGCCTTGGCGGCGGCGTACGCGGCGCCGCCCGCGGTGGGCTTGTGCGCCGCGGCGGCGGAGACCATGGCGTAGCGCCCGGCGGGGCTGCGGAGCAGGGCGGGCTGGAAGGCCAGCGAGGTGTGCTGGAGGGTGCGGACGACGGTGTCGTGCAGGAAGTCCCAGTCGTCGATGCGGGTGTCGAAGAAGGTCTTGCTGCCGCGCCAGCCGCCGACCAGGTGGAACAGTCCGTCGACGTGGCCGTGCTCGGCCTCCAGGTGGTCGGCCCAGTCGTGGACCTCCTGCGGGTCGAGCAGGTCGATGACCTGGCCGTGGACGTCCGCGCCGGGGACCGCGGTGCGGACGGCGGTGAGGGCCGCGTCCAGGCGGTGCTGGTCGATGTCGGCGCCGATGACGGTGGCGCCGTCGTACGCGAGGCGGCGCAGGGTGGCCTGTCCGGCCGGGCCGCTGGCTCCGGCGACGGCGACGACCTGGCCGCGGAGGGGGCGGGTGTCGGTGGTGGCGCTCACGCGGCGACCTCCTGGGTGCTGGTGCCGGTGATGCCCTTGGTGCCCGCGATGACGCGGCCGAGCTTCTTGGACAGGGCCTCGTAGAACATGCTGAGCGGGAACTCGTCGGGGTGGACGGCGTCGCACAGCGCCTTGCGCAGCGCCTTGTCGTCGGCGAGGTCGAGCGGGAGCGCCTCGGGGCCCTTGGCCCAGGTGGAGGCGGGGTGCGGGGTGAGGTAGCGGGAGACCAGCTGGTAGGCGGCGATCCAGTGGGCGGTCTTGGGGCGGTCGATGCCCTCGCGGTAGAGGGTCTCGATCTCGGCGCAGAGCTGGTTGGTGACCTCCGCGACGCGCTCCCAGTCGATGGTGAGGCGGTTGTCGCGCCAGCGCAGGGCGTCGTGCTTGTGCAGGTAGGCGAAGAGGAGCTGGCCGCCGAGGCCGTCGTAGTTGCGGACCCGGTCGCCGGTGACCGGGAAGCGGAACAGCCGGTCGAAGAGGATGGCGTACTGGACGTCGCGGCCCTGCGGGTGGCCCTCGGCCTCCAGGCGGACCGACTCCTTGAAGGTGTTGAGGTCGCAGCGGAGCTCTTCGAGGCCGTACATCCAGAACGGGCTGCGCTGTTTGATCATGAAGGGGTCGAAGGGCAGGTCGCCGTGGCTGTGGGTGCGGTCGTGGACGAGGTCCCACAGGACGAAGGTCTGCTGGGTGCGGTCCTGGTCGCGGAGCAGGTCGGCGGCGTCGGCGGGGATGTCGAGTCCGAGCTGGCGGACGGCGCTGGTGGTGACGGCGCGGAAGCGGGCGGCCTCGCGGTCGCAGAAGATGCCGCCCCAGGTGAAACGTTCCGGCGCTTCGCGGACGGCCACGGTCTCGGGGAAGAGCACGGCGGAGTTGGTGTCGTACCCGGCGGTGAAGTCCTCGAAGGCGATGCCGAGGTAGCCGGGGTTGTCGAAGCGGGTGCGCTCCAGCTCGGCGATCCAGTCGGGCCAGACGACCTTGAGCAGGACGGCTTCCAGGTTGCGGTCCGGGTTGCCGTTCTGGGTGTACATCGGGAAGACGACCAGGTGGCCGGTGCCGTCGACGCGGTGCTCGTCCGGGCGGAAGGCCAGCAGCGAGTCGAGGAAGTCGGGCTCGCGGTAGCCGGTGTCGGCCCACTTGCGCAGGTCGGCGCGGACGGCGGCCAGGTAGTCGGCGTCGTGCGGGAAGAGCGGGGCCAGTTCGGCGACGGCCTGCTGCACGGCCTCGACCAGCGGGTCGACGGTGGAACGCGGCACAGCGGCGAGGTCGATCGAGCCGTCCTTGGACTGCAGCGGCCGGAGGGCCTCGACGGCGCCCTTGAGGTGCGTCCAGGCCGGGTGGTCGGCCGGGCTCGCGGCGGGGCCCGCGGCCGGATCCGTGGCGTGGGCGTCGCCCGCGATCGCGAGCGTCGGCGAAAGATTCTGCATCACAGGCTCACTTCGACAGGAGTTATTTCGACAGGACCACGTTAAATGCGAAAGGTTCTCCGGCTCAAGGCCAGTTTGACGGTAGTCGCTCCAGTTCGTAGTACCGCCGCCCCTCGCCCCCGCCGCGGTGGATGAAAACGGACGGGCCCACCGCTGACGGGGCCGGGAGGCCCGGTAGCCCCGACCATGCCCCGGGGCCCACCGGCCCGCCACCGGGGCGCCCACGGTGCGCGCCGGACCGGTCACGCCTCGGTGCGCCCCCGTTCGCGCCCTACTGCGCCCGGACGGGGTCGGTGATCGTGGAGGGGCTGCGGCATCCGGGCAGCTCCGGCGCGGGGGAGGAAGCGGTGCACGGTCCGGCGTTGGTGAACTGGCTGCTGGCGGCGCTGGCCGCGGGCAGCGGCGGCTACTGCGGCTGGCGGGTCCGCCGCGGGGGCCTCGACCCGGCCTGCAGCGGGCACCACCGGGCCCGCCGGGAGTCGGACGTGCTGGAGGCCGCGATGGGGCTGGGCATGGCCGGGATGGCGCTGCTGCCGGGGGTGTTCTGGGGGTGGCCGTACGCCCTGCTGGCGGCGGTGCTGCTGGTCGGCGCGCTGGCCGGGCGCGGGGCGGGGCTGCGGGCGCACCGGCTGCACCACGGGATCGGGGCGCTGGCGATGGCGTACATGGCCCTGGCGATGGCGGGCGGGGGCGGCGGCCCGGGCGGGCACGCCGGGCACCACGCCCAGCCGGGCGGGCTGCCGGTGCTGACCGGGGCGCTGCTGGTGTACTTCGGGGCGTACGCGCTGTGGGAGGGCAGCCGGGTGCTCGCGGTGGGCGGGGGCGCGGTGGCGGCGCCGCTGCCGCGGGCCTGCCGGGCGGCGATGGGGATCGGGATGTTCGCGATGCTGCTGTCGATGTGAACGCGGTCGGGCGCCCCCGCCGACGGACGGCGACGGGCGCCGACGGGAGCTGACGGGGCGTCGGGGGCGGCGCCCGGGCGTGGTCTTGGTCACTGGACCCGCCCCGGCGTTCCGCCCGGACGTGTGGCGGCATAGGTTGGGGGAGGCGCACCGCCGCGCCTCTCACCCCTCCCCCGGGGAGCCCTGCCATGACGGCACTGCTGAGCCTGCTGCTGCTCGGACTGCTGCTCGCCACCGTGGCGCCGAGCCGCCTGGCCCGGGCCCGCTGGCCGGAGCGCGAACCGGTGCTGGCCCTGCTGGTGTGGCAGATGCTGGTGGTCGCGGTGCTGCTGTGCTGCGTGCTGAGCCTGCTGCTGGCGAGCGCGGCCGCCCTGCCCGCCTGGCGGGACGTGGTCTTCGCGGACGCCCCGGCCAGGGTGGAGGAGGCGTACGGGCTGGCGGGCCGCGAGGGCTGGGGACGGCTGGCGGCGGCGGTGCTGGCGGCGGGCGGGGTGTGGACGGCGGTGTCGCTGGCCCGGGAGGTCCGCTCGGCGCGTGCGGAGCGCGGTCACCGGCACGCCCAACTGGTGCGTCGGGCGCCGGAGTTGCCGAGTTCGCTGCTGCCGCGTCGGCGCCGGGTGCGGGAGCCGCTGGTGGTGCTGGAGAACGTCCGGCCGCAGGCCTGGTCGCTGCCGGGGCCGCGGGCCCGGCTGGTGGTGACCACGGGGGCGCTGCAGCAGTTGTCGGACCGGGAGCTGGCGGCGGTGCTGAGCCACGAGCGCGGCCACGTCCGGGCCCGGCACCACTGGCTGGGGCAGTGCGCGCAGGCGCTGGCCACCGGCTTCCCGGGGGTGGGGGTGTTCTCCGCGTTCCGCGACCAGGTCGCGGTGCTGGTGGAGCTGGCGGCGGACGACCGGGCGGCGCGGCGGCACGGCCGGGTGACGACGGCGCTGGCGCTGGCCGAGCTGAACAGCGAGGTGTTCGCCTCCTGCCCGCCGGCCCAGCTGGCGCAGTCCCCCGCCCGGGTGGACCGGCTGCTACTGGGCGAGCCCCGGCTGCCCGTCCCGGCCCGGCTCGGCTGGACGCTGGCCGCCCTGGCCGCCCCGCTGGGCGCGGCCCTGCTGGCGGCGGCGCCGGGACTGTCCGCGCTGCTCTGAGCCCGGCCGGGCGGGGCGGTCGACGCCCGGTCGGCCCCTCCCCGCCCGTCTCGCCCCCCTCCTGTTCCTCCGCCCCTCAGACCTCGGGGCCGAGCGTCTCGGCGAGGATCCGGCGGTGCACGGGGCGGGCCTTGCGGTAGCGCTCGCGGCCCTCCTCGGTGAGCGCGATGTAGATGCCGCGCCGGTCGTCGACGCAGTGCGTGCGCCGGACCAGGCCGGCCTTCTCCATCCGGGCGACCAGCCGGGAGAACGCGCTCTGGCTGAGGTGGACCGTGTTGGCCAGGGCCTGGGCGCGCTCACCGCCGCCGGGCTTCTCCTGCTCGAACTCCTGCAACCGCTCCAGCAGTTCGAACTCGCTGACACCGAGCCCGAACGCCTCGCCCAGCTCGCGGTCGATGGCGCAGGCCGTGAGCGCGTGGCGGGCCAGCAGGGCGCGCCACTGCTCGCTGAGCGCCGTCTCCGCGGCGGGGTCGTGGTCTGGGTCGAAGTCGGTCACGCCGCCACCATAGCACATGCACGTGCATCTGTTGCATCCACATTAAATGCACTTGCATCCCATGCACATGCATGTAGCGTTCTGTGCCATGACCGACACGACCGTGCTCCACACGCCCGCGGCCGGCCCCTCCGCACCGACCGCGCCCGTCACCGACCGGCCCTCCCCCCGCGACCCCGCCCCCGCCCCCGCCGGGCCCGGGGCCGACACCCGCTGGAGCCCCCGCCTGTGGGGCGCCCTGGTGGTGCTGTGCGCCGCGATGTTCCTGGACGCGCTGGACGTCTCGATGGTCGGCGTCGCCCTGCCCTCCATCGGCGCCGACCTGCACCTGTCCGACTCCGCCCTGCAGTGGGTGGTGAGCGGCTACGTCCTCGGGTACGGCGGGCTGCTGCTGCTCGGCGGCCGGGCGGCCGACCTGCTGGGCCGCCGCCGGGTGTTCCTGGTCGCGCTGGCCGTGTTCGCCGGGGCCTCCCTGCTCGGCGGGCTGGTGGACAGCGGGCCGCTGCTGATCGGCGCCCGCTTCCTCAAGGGCGTCAGCGCGGCGTTCACCGCCCCGGCGGGCCTGTCCATCATCACGACGACGTTCCCGGAGGGCCCGGCCCGCAACCGGGCGCTGTCCATCTACACCACCTGCTCGGCGGCCGGTTTCTCGCTCGGCCTGGTGATCAGTGGCCTGCTGACGTCGGCGGGCTGGCGGCTGACGTTCCTGATGCCCGTCCCGGTCGCCCTGCTCGCCCTGTTCGCGGGCGTCAGGCTGCTCCCCCGCCGCGGCGACGAGCACCGCGCCTCCGGCGGGTACGACCTGGTGGGCGCGGTCACCGGCACCGCGGCGGTGCTGCTGCTGGTGTTCACGGTGACGGAGGCCCAGGGCGCGGGCTGGCTGTCGCCGCGCACCGTCGGCTCGCTGCTGCTGGTGGTGGCGCTGGCCGCGGCCTTCCTGCTGGTCGAGGCGCGCACCGCCCACCCGCTGGTCCGGCTGGGCATCTTCCGCAACCCGGGCGTCCGCCGGGCCAACCTCACGGCGCTGACGCTGATGGGCAGTTACGCGGGCTTCCAGTTCGTGGCCACGCTGTACCTGCAGCGGCTGCTGGGCTGGTCCGCGCTGGAGACGGCGCTCGGGCTGCTGCCCGGCGGCGCGGTGGTGGCGTTCTCGGCGGGCGCGGTCGGCCGGCTGCTGGACAGGTTCGGCTCGGCCCGGGTGCTGCCGGTCGGCGTGGCCTCCATGCTGCTCGGCTACGCGCTCTTCCTGCGGCTGGACGAGCACAGCGGCTTCGTCGGCCTGGTGCTGCCGAGCATGCTGCTGATCGGCGCGGGCTTCGCCCTGGCCTTCCCGGCGATCAACGTGGCGGCGACCTCCGGGGTGTCGGACGACGAGCAGGGCCTGGCCTCGGGCCTGGTGAACACCGGGCTCCAGGTCGGCGGCGCGATCGTGCTGGCCGCGACCACGGCGGTGCTCACCGCGGGCAGCGGCGGCGGCACCGACGCGCACGCCCAACTGGCGGGCTACCGGCCGGCGTTGCTGCTGGTGACGGGCGCCACCGCGCTCGGCCTGCTGATCGCGCTGGCGGGTGCGCTGCGCTCGGCCCGCACCACGACGGCCCGGCAGGGGGCAGCAGCGGCGCAGGAGGAAGCGACGACGTGGGCGAAGGAGGCGGAGGAGGTGCGGTCGGGGCACTGAGGAGAGCACGGGCGGTCGACCCCTCGCCGCCCGAAGCGCTCCGCCGGTGCGTCGGAACCCGGCTCCACCAAACCCCCGTGTTGGTGGAGCCGGTGCGCCGTCCGCACCGGGCCCGGACGGGGCGGTGCGGACTTCGGAGCAGACACCATGACAGTTCGCCGGGCCACGGTCAATCCATCGGACCGGGCCGGTACCGAACTGCCGCCCGCGTCAAGGAGGTCGGCGGAACGCCCCGCTCCACCCGCACGCCCCCCGGGCCCCGGCGCACGCCGGGGCCCACCGCTCCGGGGCCCGCCACCGTGCCTCCGGCTCCGGCCCCTACTGGCTCTTGAGGATCGAGTGCAGCAGGTCGAGGGTCTGCTGCGGGGTCAGGCTGTCCACGCACAGCCGCTCCATCACCTGCAGGTACTCGTCGACGTCGTCGCGCTTGTCCAGGTAGAGGGCGCTGGTGAGCTGCTCCACGTAGACCACGTCGGGCAGGTCCTGCTCGGGGAAGCGCAGCACCGAGAAGGCCCCGCTCTCCCCGGCGTGCGCGCCGAACCGGAACGGCATGACCTGGACGACCACGCTGGGGTAGTCGGCCAGTTCCACCAGGTGCTCCAGCTGGGCCCGCATCACCTCGGGGCCGCCGACCGGGCGGCGCAGCGCGGCCTCGTCGATGACGGCCCAGAGCTTGGGGCCGCGGCCCTCGGTGAGCAGCTTCTGCCGACGGGTGCGCAGGGCGACCCGGCGGTCGATCTCCTCCTCGTCGAGGGCGGGCCGGTTCTGCGCGAAGATCGCCCGGGCGTACTCCTCGCACTGGAGCAGGCCGGGGACGAACTGCACCTCGTAGGTGCGGATCAGGGCGGCGGCCTCCTCCAGGCCGATGTAGGTCTGGAACCAGTTGGGCAGCACGTCGTTGTAACTGTGCCACCAGCCGGACTTGTTGGCCTCGCGGACGAGCGCGAGCAGGGCCTCGCGGTCGGGGCCGGCGGAGAGCCCGTAGAGGCTGAGCAGGTCGGCGACGTCGCGCTCCTTGAAGGAGACCCGGCCGAGCTCCATCCGGCTGATCTTGGACTCGGAGGCGCGGATCGCGTACCCGGCGTCCTCACGGGTGATCGCGCAGCCCTCACGGAGTCGGCGGAGCTGCGAGCCGAGGAGGATGCGGCGCACCATCGAGCCCCCGCCGGGCTGAACTGTGGTCATCGGACCAAACCTCCACTTGGACGGACCAGTTGCACAGTCTGCCATCAGTTGGGCGCACTGAGTGTCGGTAGTGGTGCAGCGGGATACCGCTTCGGCCACTCCGGGGTCCATCTTGCACGTGCATCCGCAGCATGCATATGCCAATCGCACGACTGCACGTGAATCGACTCTTGCATCTGCCGTGAGCGCAGAGGACCATGGTGCACGTGCACTTGCACGCCCTGGCAATCCCGCGGGCTCCGCGTCGACCCCAAGCGCGAATCCGCACACCTCCCGGCAACGCCCGCGCGTCGCTGGGTACTTGTGTGTGCGGACGGGTCGGCCGGCGGCCCGGCGGCCGAGCGAGTCGGAGGTGACCGGCATGACCCCGGTGGGTCCCGCCGCGTCCGCCCCCTTATGGGAGGAGCTCTTCATGAGCACCGGTACGGTCCTGGCGACCGACCCTCATGTGGTCAGCTGCACCCTCGCTCCCCGCTTCGAAGCGGTGCGCACCGCGCGGGAGTTCACCCGGCGGACGCTGGACGACTGGGGCCTGGAGGAGATCTTCGACGACGTCGCCCTGGTGGCCTCAGAGCTGGTGACCAACGCGCTGCGGCACGCGCTCGGCCAGTGCGAGCCGTCCCGGGTCCCGGCGCAGAGCGGCCCGCAGGTCCCGGCCGACGCGCTGCCGATCCGGATCAGTCTGGTGCACCGCTCGCCGCAGGTGGTCTGCGCGGTCAGCGACCCGTCCAGCACCGGCCCGGTCGCCCGGGAGGCCGACTTCGTGGCCGAGTCCGGCCGCGGCCTGCACCTGGTCGACTCCTTCTCCCGCTCCTGGGGCTGGCACCCGCTGGCCGGCGCGGGCAAGGTGGTCTGGGCGCTGTTCGACGTGCGCACGGCCGTCCCGGGCACGGCGCAGCTGTCGAGCTCCGGCCGTCACCGCCGCTCCGCCTGACCCGGCCCGGCGCCCCGGAAGCACTACCGGGGTCAACTCCCGTCGACCCCGACCGTCTTGACCGGTCGCCGGCAGGGCGGCCGGCCGCCGACAGCACGAAGGCCGTCGCGGGGTGACCCCACGACGGCCCGGACGGACGGCAGTTGACGCGCCGTCAGGGATTGCCTCCCAGGTGGTCGAACTCCCCGTCCTTGACGCCGAGCAGCATCGCGGTGATCTCCGCCCGGGTGTAGACGAGCGCCGGACCGTCCGGGAAGCGCGAGTTGCGCATCGCCACGTCGCCGTTCGGCAGCGCGGCGAACTCCACGCAGTTGCCCTTCGAGTTGCTGTGACGGCTCTTCTGCCAGACCACCCCGTCCAGGTCAGTCGCCGCCATGCCGTTGTACGCCTCACGCATTGTCTTCTCCCCAGAGCCTGGCGAATGCCTCACTTGACGTGATGATAGCCCGCCTGCACGTGCATCAGCATGGGAAATTTCCCGTGCAGAGGAACGTGCCGATGCCGACACCAAGCCTTCACAGCAGCGTAATTGACGGGGCGTAAGCGGACACAGGCGGGCGAAACGCCAGCCACTCCATGACCGTCCGCACACAGCCGTCAGCGCTTTGTTGATCAACACCTCCTACCACGCGGCTCACAGGCAGTCACGACGCGCACTGTGATGACCGTCACTTCCCGGCGGAAAGCCGACCGCTGTCGGCATCCGGCTGCAACGCGCGCGGGGTGATGTCCTACGATCTGCCCCATGAGCACCGCAGCCATCCCGGGCGCGCCACTGCCCGTCCGTACGCCAGGCTCCCGTGCGCGGGGGCGCCACCGCCGTCCCGAGCGCCCCGAGATCATGGCCGGTTCGCCCGCCCTGGTGCTGGCGATCCCGGCTGTCGCCGGGCCGGAGAGCCGTCCGGTCGTCGAGGAGCTGCTGTCCATCGTTCGCACCGAGCAGTCGGGCATCGAGGTGACGGCGGCCTACCTGGGCGGTGAGGACGCGCCGACGGTGGCCGACCTGCTGGCGGCGGCGGCCGACGCGGGGCAGCCCGCGCCGGTGGTCCTCCCGCTGGTTCCCGGGCCGCACGACTTCCTGCCCGAGCTGCACAAGCTGGCCGCCGAGTCCGGCGCCCGGGTGCTGGACCCGCTGGGCCCGCACCCGCTGCTGGCCGAGGCCGTGCACGTGCGGCTGTCCGAGGCCGGGCTGGCCCGCGCCGACCGCGCCCGGCTGTTCGCCATCGCCACCGCCGCCGACGGCGTGGTGCTGACCACGGTCGGCGGCGAGGAGGCGGCCGCCTCGGCGGGCATCACCGGCGTCCTGCTGGCCTCCCGGCTGGCGGTCCCCGTGGTCCCGGCCGCGCTGGACGTGCCGGGCTCGGTCGCCGCGGCCGTGGCGCACCTGAAGGCCACCGGTTCCGAGCGCCCCGCGCTGGCCCCGCTGGTGATCGGCCCGGAGGCCGACCCCGAGCTGCTGGCCACCGCCGCCGAGGAGACCGGCTGCGCGAGCGCCGCCCCGATAGGCGCGTACCCGACGGTCGGCCAGCTGATCGCCTCCGCCTACCTGGCGGCGCTCCCCGAGCCCACCCAGGAGCAGCTGGAGGCCGCCGAGGCGGCCGCCGAGCAGCAGCGCACCACTCCGGGGGCGCACGCGGCGCGCTGACGCCGACCGAGGACCGCGACGGGCAGGAGCAGCGAATCGGCGCGCTCCCGCCCGTCGCGCTTTTCCCCGACGGCCCGACCCCCGATGGCCCGACCCACGGCGGCCCGCGCCGCGCCCACCGCCCCGGCCCTCAGCCCGCGGTGACGCCCCGGCCCTCAGCCCGCGGTGACCCGCCCCGTCCGCGGCCCGCTGTCGGTGAAGGCGAGCACGGGCAGCGCCACCGCCCGCGGCGGAACGGGCGCCTCGGCGGGGGCGGTGGCCGCGTTCCACGGCGTGCCGGCCAGGCCCTGGCCCCCGCCCTTGGTGAGCGAGACGGTCTGCGCCTGCCCGGCCGGGCGGAACAGGATCTGCTTCGGGGCGGGCGCCTCCGGGTCGAGCCACAGTTCGCTGCCCTTGGCGCCGCCGAACTCGCAGTCCAGCACGGCGATGTCGTCGGGCCGGCCGTCGTCGGTGGCCCGGAACGCGACCCCGGCCTTGCGGTAGCCGGTCAGTCGGCTGCGGCTGAGGGTGACGGGCTCTCCGGCGAGCTGGTGCTTGAGGGTGGCGACCGCGTAGTCGGACTGCCCGGCGGCGTCGATCAGCAGCCCGTCGAAGACGGTGCCCTTGTCGCGGCCGAGCGCGTGCACGGCGATGCCGCCCGCGGCGTTGCCGTACAGCACGGAGGCGGTGTAGTCGAAGTCGTTCAGGTAGGCGCCGTGCTCGATGCCCCAGCCGCCGTTGTGGTAGGCCGCGTACTGGGTGACGGTGTGGTGGTGCTCGGCGTTGAGCCAGACGAAGACGCCGTTCTCCAGGTTGTTGTGCGCCAGGCAGCGTTCGAAGGTCCAGACGCCCTCGCTGGTCTCCGGCCACTCGTAGCCGGAGGCGCCGGTGGCGCCCTGGACGCCGACGGCCACGCAGTCCCGGGCCGAGGAGCCCGTCCCGGCACCGAGGCTGAACCCGGTGAGCCGGTAGCCGCGCGGGTTGGGCTCGTAGACGGTGAGGGAGGCGACGCAGCCCTCGTAGGCGATGTCGTCGGAGGGGCCCTGCGGGGTGCGGGTGTCGATCGGGCCGTCCCACCAGTACGCGTCCTCCCAGGTGTGGTGGGAGATGCAGCCGCGGAAGGTGATGCCGTGGCTGGCGTGCGGCACGAAGGCGTGGCTGCCGGTGTCGCGGACGACCACGCCCTCGACCACGGTGCCGCGCGAGGCGTCCAGCAGCATGTGGAAGTGCAGCCCGTACCGGCCGAGCACCGGTTCGGTGACGGGCTTCCCGTTCCAGCTCTCCTTGCCGTCCGCCCGCGGTCCGAGCCAGCGCAGCGCGGCGTGCCGGACGTCGGCCGGGCGGCTGGAGGTGAGGTGGACGTGCGCCCGCCCGTTCTCGGTGCCCTCGACCCGGACGTTGCGGCTGAGGTTGAGCACCTCGGCGCCGAAGGCCGCCCCGCCGCCGACCGCGACCCGCGGGTGGGCGTGCTGCAGCGGGCCGGTCAGCGTGACGGTGGCGCCGTCCACCTGCTTGACGGTCACCAGGTCGTACGAGGTGGAGAAGCCGTCGGTGTCGGGCGGCGCGGTGGGGGTGACGGCCAGTTCGTCGCCGGGCTGCCAGCCCGCGGGGGCGGCGGCCAGCCTGATCGCGGTGTCGCCGGGCCCCAGGGCGGTGGCGGCGCGCACCCAGGCGGTGCGGGGGGCGCCGTCCAGGCGCAGGTAGCCCTGGCCGGTGACCCACAGGCCGGTGTCGGTGTCGACGACCGTCATGCCGCCCCCGGCGAAGCGGCGCTCGTCGACCTCCGGGAAGCGCAGGGTGTGGGTGTGCGCGCCGTCGGGGGCGAGCGCCAGGACGCCGCGCACCTCGACGTTCCCGGTGCTGGACAGGGTCAGCGACCGGTCTGCGGCGAACACCAGCGAGCCGTTCTTCTCCACCAGCAGCGAGCCGACCTGCGCGTCGGTGTCCAGCACCACCTTGTCGGTGATCCGCACCGCGCTGCCGGGGCCGGGCACCTTGCCGCCCCAGCCCTTGGCGTCCGACCACTTGCGGCCGCCCTGGTCGACCGGCGGGGGCGGCCCGGCGGGCTGCCGCGGGCTCCCGGAGGCGGACGGCGGGGCGCCGGTGCCGTGCTGGTGGCCCGCGGGGGTGCCGCCGCCCGGTGCGGGTCGGGCGGCGGGCTCGTCGGCCCCGGCCAGGGACTGCCGCAGGACCACTCCCCCGCCGAGCGCCGCCACCGTTCCGGCCGCCAGCCAGGTCAGCACCCTGCGCCGCCCGACCGGCGGTCGCCGGTGCCGCGTCGGCGGCTGTTCGCCCTCGCGCTGCTGTTCCACCTCGGCCGCCCTTCCGGGGCCCGGGGCCCCGAGTCGTCGGGGGCAGCATAGGCGGAAAGTCCACCGGAAAGCGGCATCTTCCCTTTCGCTTAAGCATCCTGACGTACCGTCAGTCACCTGTTCGACCACCATGACCGGACCGGACGAAACGGGAACAAGCCGCAAACCCCCCGCCCCGATCCGCCACATATGCCGAATATCGACCCACCGTTCCGCATAACACATCAAAAGGGGCGCAAGATCACCCATTGCCTGACGCGCGGCCAGACTCCGCCGCGGTCCGGGAAGTTCGCCGAATTTCCCTTGATCACCCATTCCGAACGGAGTGACGGCGATCACAGGCATTTGCGAATTCCGCTTGAGTCCGCTTAATCTCCTGCCCACGTTCGTGGACACACGGACCCAGCCCACCCGGAACGCCGAGTCCTGCCGCCGGGCGGGTCGGCTCATGCACAACGCACCACGGCAGGGGCGGGGGAACCAGGTAAGTCGCCCCGGGCGGCCGAGAGGCCGTACGGGGCTTGGGGTGAAGCCGGGCGCACCACGCGGTGCGCGCGGCCGGGCAACTCCAGCCCGAATCCGACAGCTCACCTCGCAGGCGTGGGAGAGGAACGCTTCTTCATGCTGCCCATCAGCGCCAAGCGAGCCCGCCGCCTGATCGCCACCACCGGCGTCGTCGGCATCGGTCTCACCATCCCCTGCCTGACCACCGGCACCGCCTCCGCCGCCACCGTCGCCACCTGGGACAAGGTCGCCCAGTGCGAGTCCAGCGGCAACTGGTCCATCAACACCGGCAACGGCTTCTACGGTGGCCTGCAGTTCACCTCCTCCACCTGGGCCGAGTTCGGCGGCACCGCGTACGCCCCGCGCGCCGACCTCGCCACCAAGGACCAGCAGATCGCCATCGCCGAGAAGGTGCTGGCCTCCCAGGGCCCCGGCGCCTGGCCCGTCTGCTCCGTCCAGGCCGGTCTGACCAAGGGCGGCGCCGCCCCCCAGGTCGACACCTCCACCTCCACCTCGGGCAGCGGCTCCACCCAGTCGCAGTCCCAGGCCCAGCCCCAGGCCCAGACCCAGCCCCGGACCCAGTCGCAGACCGGCAGCAGCAAGAGCTGGTCCCAGCACTCCTGGTCGCAGGACTCGTCGCAGGCCCGGACCCAGGCCCAGCCGCAGGCCGAGCAGAGCACCCAGCAGTCCGCTGGCACCTACACCGTCGTCGCGGGCGACTGGCTGTCCGCGATCGCGGACAGCCAGCACGTGGACGGCGGCTGGCAGAAGCTGTACGACCTGAACCGCTCGGTCCTCACCGAGGGCCCGGACATGATCTACCCGGGTCAGCAGCTCTCGCTGGGCGGCGGCAGCAGCACCGCGCAGCAGTCCGCCCCGGCCGCCAAGTCCTCGTCCTCCTCGTCCTCGTCCTCGTACAAGGGCTCGTCCTGGAAGAGCGGCCGCTCCGCCGCCAAGTCCTCGACCGGCACCGCGAGCACCGCGACCACCGGCACCGCGAAGGCCGCGACCACCACCACCGCCACCGCGACCGCCGCCACCAAGGCGACCGGTTCCAAGGCCGCGGCGATCGACTTCGCGCTGTCCAAGGTCGGCCAGGCGTACGTCTACGGCGGCACCGGCAACGGCGGCTGGGACTGCTCGGGCCTGACCCAGGCCGCCTTCCGCCAGGCCGGCATCAGCCTGCCGCGCGTCGCCGCCGACCAGGCGGACTACTCGACCCGCGTCTCGCTGGACAGCCTGCAGCCGGGCGACCTGCTGTTCTGGTCCAACAACGGCGCCAATTCGGGCGTCTACCACGTCGCGCTGTACGTGGGCGACGGCAAGTACGTCGAGGCCGCCAACCCGCGCTCCGGTGTCCGCACCGAGACCATCGCGAACTGGGCCCCCGACTTCGCGGGCCGCGTCTGATCGCGAGCACGACCGCCGCTGCCCCCGGGGACCCTGGTCGGCCCCGGGGGCAGCGGCCTATCCTCGGCCCGAGAAGGCTCGACGCTCGACGACCGGGGAGCAGCACCATGGCGAAGGTGACGATCACGCTGGACGCGGACCTGGCCCTGGAGGTGATGATGCGCCTCGGCGTCACCAGCCCCCAGGACGCGGTGGAACTGGTCGTCCGCGACTACCTCGCCACCGACCGCCGCACCGTCGCCCGCACCGGCGGCACCCGCGACGGCGAACGCTTCCTCCCCAAGCCCCCCACCGCCGAAGAGGGCTGACGCCCCACCAGGGAGCCCCACCAGGGAGCCCCGTCAGAGAGCCCCGCCAGGGGCTCGGGGAACGGCGGGTCCGAGCTGCTGCCGGCCGGAGCCCATCGGAGTGTCCGTGCTGCTTCGGGCGGTAGGAACGGAACCCGGAGCAACGGCGCGCATCGGCAGTGAACCGTGAGCAGCCACGGCCCCGCCGTTCCCCGGGCCCCTGATGTCCCACTTCCCGCCGCTGTCAAGCAACTTACCGTCTAGTAAGTTTACCGGCGAGTACCTACCCTGGGCGAACCCCCACCCCACCCAAGGGAGTTCGCCATGGCACACCCCCTCACCCGTGCCGCCCGCGCCCCCCGCCCGCCCGTCGAGGTGCTCCGCGTCGGCGGCCGGGTCGTCGAGGCCCGCTCCGCGCCCCTGGTGCCGCCGCCCGAGGAGGGCAGCCTGGGCGACCTCCCGTTCCGCAACGCGGAGGCCGCACCGGAGGCCGTGGTGCTGACGCGCCGCCAACCGGACGGCTCCTGGCGGGACGTGACGGCCCGGGAGTTCGCCGAGCAGGTCGCCGCGGTGGCCCGCGGCCTGGTCGCGGTCGGGGTCGGTCCCGGCGCGCGGATCGTGCTGATGTCGCGGACCAGGTACGAGTGGACGCTGCTGGACTTCGCCGCCTGGGCGGCCGGCGCGTGCGTGGTGCCGGTGTACCCGACCTCCTCGGTCGAGCAGGCCGAGTGGATCCTCCGGGACTCGGGGGCGGTGCTGGCGCTCGCGGAGGACGCCGGGACGGCCGAGGTGCTGACGGTGGCGGTCGCCCGCACCGGCGGGACGGTCCCGCTGTGGCGGCTGGACGAGGACGCCGTCGGCGAACTGACCGCCCTCGGCCGCCCCGTCCCGGCCGAGGAGTTGACCCGCCGCCGCCGGGCCCTGCGCCCGGCGGACGAGGCGACGCTGATCTACACCTCGGGCACCACCGGCCGCCCGAAGGGCTGCCTGCTCACCCACGCCAACTTCCTCACCGAGGCGGCGAACTGCCACGCCCTGCTGGAGCCGGTGTTCGAGGAGGCGACCGGCCGGGCGCCGTGCACCCTGCTGTTCCTGCCGCTGGCGCACGTGCTGGGCCGGATGATCCAGGTGACCTGCGTGTACGGGCGGATCCGGATCGGCCACAGCCCGTCCCTGAAACCGGCCGACCTGCGGCCGGACCTGGCCTCCTTCGGCGCGACCTTCCTGGTGGGCGTGCCCTACCTGTTCGAGAAGGTCCACCAGTTGGGCCGGGCCGAGGCGCAGGCGAAGGGCGCGCTGAAGGTGTTCGACCGGGCGGCCGCGGTGGCGGTGCGCCACGCCCGGGCCGAGTTGGAGGCGCTGGCGGGCGGCCGGCCGGTGCCGCTCGCGCTGCGGCTGGCGCACGGCCTGTACGACGCGCTGGTGTACCGGCGGGTGCGGGCGGCCATGGGCGGCCGGGTGCGGTACGCGATCAGCGGCGGCTCCTCGATCGACCCGGAGCTGCTGCTGTTCTTCGCGGGCGCGGGCGTGCTGGTGCACGAGGGCTACGGGCTGACCGAGAGCAGCGGCCCGTCCACGGTGAACCCGCCGCTGCGGCCGCGTCCGGGCACGGTGGGGCAGCCGGTGCCGGGCAGCGCGGTGCGGATCGCCGAGGACGGCGAGGTGCTGCTGTCCGGCAGTCAGCTCTTCGACGGTTACTACGAGTTGGGGGCACCGCGGCCGCGCAGGCCGCACTGGTTCGCCACCGGCGACCTGGGGCGGCTGGACGAGGACGGCTACCTGACCATCACCGGCCGCAAGAAGGAGGTCCTGGTGACCTCCGGCGGCAAGAACGTCTCCCCCGGCCCGCTGGAGGACCGGCTGCGCGGCCACCCGCTGATCAGCCAGGCCCTGGTGGTCGGCAACGGCCGCCCGTACGTGGGCGCGCTGCTCACCCTGGACGCCGAGGCGGTGGAGCGCTTCCTCGCCACGGACCCGCCCGCCGCACCCGCCCCGGACGGGGTGGAGGTCGCCGCTGCCGTCCCGGTGCACCCCGCGGTGCTGGCGGCGCTCGCCGAGGCGGTGCGGGGCGTCAACTCGACGGTCTCGCGCGCCGAGTCGATCCGCCGGGCCCGGGTGGTGGCGGGCGACTTCACCGAGGAGCGCGGCCTGCTGACCCCCTCGCTGAAGGTGCGCCGCCAGGCCGTCACCACCGCCTACCGCCGCGACGTCGAGCAGCTCTACGCGTGACGGAACGGCCCCCGGGAGGAACACCTCCCGGGGGCCGCCCCGCAGCCGTCGTACGGGCGGGCCCGCACCTCAGCCGTTGCGCGGGCCCGCTCCCGTGGAGCCGCGCATCACCAGTTCGGGCTGGAACATGAACTCCGAGCGCTGCGCCGGGTTGCCGCCGACCTCCTCCAGCAGGGCGTCGACGGCGGCGGTGGCCATCGCCTCGACCGGCTGGCGGACGGTGGTCAGCGGCGGTTCGGTGAACGCTATCAACGGCGAGTCGTCGAAGCCGACCACCGAGACGTCCTGCGGCACCGTCAGCCCGCGCTGGCGCACCGCCCGGATCGCGCCGAGCGCCATCATGTCGGAGCCGCAGACGATCGCCGTGCACCCCTTGTCGAGCAGCGCCTGGGCGGCGGCGTGCCCGCCCTCGACGCTGAACAGGGTGTGGTGGACGAGCTCCTCGGCCTGTTCGGCGGTGCGCCCGGTGAGCTGCCGCAGGGCCGCGGTGAAGCCCTCGATCTTGCGCAGCACCGGCACGTACCGCTTCTGGCCGACCGCGAGGCCGATCTTCTCGTGGCCGAGCTCGACCAGGTGCTGGACGGCCATCTGCATGGCCGCCCGGTCGTCCGGGGAGATGAACGGCGCGGCGATCTTCTCGCTGTAGCCGTTGATCAGCACGAACGGCACCTGCCGACCGCTGAGCTTGGCGTACCGGTCGTGGTCGGCGGTGGTGTCGGCGTGCAGTCCGGAGACGAACACGATGCCGGCCACGCCGCGTTCGACCAGCATCTCCACCAGTTCGTCCTCGGTGGAGCCGCCGGGGGTCTGGGTGCACAGCACCGGCGTGTAGCCGTGCCGGCTGAGCACCTGTTCGATGACCTGGGCCAGGGCGGGGAAGATCGGGTTGCTGAGCTCCGGGGTGATCAGGCCGATCAGCCCGGCGCTGCGCTGGCGCAGCCGGGTCGGCCGTTCGTAGCCGAGCACGTCGAGCGCGGCCAGTACGGTCTGCCTGGTCGTCGCGGAGACGCCCGCCTTGCCGTTGAGGACGCGGCTGACGGTGGCTTCGCTGACCCCCGCCTGCGCCGCGATGTCGGAGAGTCGCGCCGTAGTCACGATCCCAGAGCCTATTGCAACCACGTCAGACCGCCCACCATGCGGTGCTGTCGGCCGGGAGTTCGACGCCGTCCTCCGTCTCGACAGCCTCGGCGGAGGAGAGCAGCATACGGCCGGGGACGGGGATCCGAACAGGCTCGCCGGTGGTGTTCACCGTGCACACGAACGACCCTTCGGGCGCGTCGCGCCGGAAGACCAGCACGCCCGCGGGGGCGGGCAGCCACTCGACGTCGGTGCCGGCGCCGAGCGCGGGCTGCGCGCGGCGGACGGCGAGCGCGGAGCGGTAGAGCTCCAGCGTGGAGGTCGGGTCGCCGGTCTGGACCTCCACCGACAGCTGGGCCCACTCGGCGGGCTGCGGCAGCCAGCTGGGGCCGCCGACGTTCGGCCCGAAGCCGTACGGGGCCTCGGTGCCGGACCACGGGATCGGGACGCGGCAGCCGTCGCGGTAGCCGTCCTGGCCGGCCTGCCGGAAGAAGGACGGGTCCTGGCGGACCTCGTCGGGCAGGTCGGTGACGTCGGGCAGGCCGAGCTCCTCGCCCTGGTAGATGTACGCGGAGCCGGGCAGCGCGAGCATCAGCAGGGTGGCGGCGCGGGCCCGGCGCAGGCCGAGGGCGCGGTCGCCGGGGGTGCGGATCTGGGTGCCCAGGCCGGGCGGGTTGGCGAACCGGGTGGCGTGCCGGGTGACGTCGTGGTTGGAGAGCACCCAGGTGGTGGGGGCGTCCACCGGACGCATCGAGTCGAGCGAGACGTCGATCACCTCGCGCAGCGCGTCGGCGTCCCAACCGGTGCCCAGGTACTGGAAGTTGAACGCCTGGTGCAGCTCGTCGGGGCGGACGTAGTTCGCGGTCCGCTGGACGGTCGGGGTCCAGGCCTCGGCGACGCCGATCCGGGCGCCCGGGTACTCGTCGAGGATCTGCCGCCAGCTGCGGTAGATGGCGTGCACGCCGTCCTGGTCGAAGAACGGCATGACGTCGTTGCCGAGCAGCTTGAGCTGGTCGTGGCTGCCGAGGTCGGGCAGGCCGGGGGCCTTGACCAGGCCGTGGGCGACGTCGATCCGGAAGCCGTCGACGCCCATGTCGAGCCAGAACCGCAGGATGGAGCGGAACTCGTCGGCGACGGCCGGGTTGTCCCAGTTGAAGTCGGGCTGCTCGGGGGCGAACAGGTGCAGGTACCAGTCGCCGGGGGTGCCGTCCGGGTCGGTGGTGCGGGTCCAGGCCGGGCCGCCGAAGATGGACTCCCAGTCGTTGGGCGGCAGTTCGCCGTTCTCCCCCTTGCCGGGGCGGAAGTGGTAGCGCTCGCGCAGCGGGGAGCCGGGGCCCTCGCGCAGCGCGCGCTGGAACCACTCGTGCTGGTCGGAGGAGTGGTTGGGGACGAGGTCGACGATGATCCGCAGGCCCAGGTCGTGGGCGTCGCGGATCAGCGCGTCGGCGTCCAGCAGGGTGCCGAACATCGGGTCGACGGCCCGGTAGTCGGCCACGTCGTACCCGGCGTCGGCCTGCGGGGAGGCGTAGAACGGCGAGAGCCACACCGCGTCCACGCCCAGGTCGCGCAGGTAGGGCAGCCGGCTGCGGATGCCGGGCAGGTCGCCCATGCCGTCGCCGTTGCCGTCGGCGAAGCTGCGCGGGTACACCTGGTAGATGACCGCGTCCCGCCACCAGCCGCCTCTGGAGGCCCCGGTGTTCGCAGCAGTCCGAGCGGCGGGAACGGCGGCGGGCCGGGAGGCGTCGGCCAGGTTCTGGGTCATTGGACAGTCATCCCTTGAAGGCTGTGGAAGTGACGGGACGTTCAGGACTTCGCGGCGCCGGCCGTCAGACCGGTGACCAGGTGGCGCTGCACGAGGTAGAAGACGACCGCGGCGGGGAGCGCGATGAGCACCGAGGTGGCGGCCATCAGCTGCCACTGGTGGTCGTGCTCGCTGACGAACGAGGACAGGCCGACCGCCAGCGTGTACTTGTCGGACGAGAGCATGAAGGTCGAGGCGTAGGCGACCTCGCCCCAGGCGGTGAGGAAGGAGTAGAACGCGGCCACCGCCAGGCCCGGGCGGGCCAGCGGCAGGATCAGCCGCCAGAAGGTGCCGATCGGGGAGAGCCCGTCGACCCGGCCCGCCTCGTCGATCTCCATCGGGATGGTGTCGAAGTAGCCCTTGAGCAGCCAGGCGCAGTACGGCACGGTGGTGGACGAGTAGACCAGGATCAGGCCGGTGTAGCTGTCCAGCATCCCGAGGTTCGACAGGATGTAGTACATCGGGACGATCAGCACCGCGATCGGGAACATCTGGGTGACCAGCAGGGTCCACATCAGCTGGCGGTAACCGGGGAAGCGCATCCGGGAGACCGCGTAGCCGGTGGAGGCGGCGATCAGCACGCCGATCACGGTGGTGCCGCCGGCCACGATCGCCGAGTTGCCGAACCAGGTGAAGAACCCGGTGTCGTTCATGACCTTGGTGTAGTTGGCGAAGGTCATCTTGTCGAAGATCTTCGCCGGGTGCAGGTAGTCGTTGTCGTCCGGCCCGAGCGAGATGTACGCGATGTACAGCACCGGGAACAGCGCGACCAGGCTGGCGACGATCAGCGTGCCGTGCGAGAGCACGGTGGCCAGCGGCGAGGACTGCCCGCGGCGGCGGATCTTGGCGGGGCGCTCGGTGGTGGCCGCTCCGGCGGCGGGGCGGTCGGCGGTGAGTGTCATGGGGCTGCCTGCCTGGTCGGGTTCCTCGGTCTGGTGGGCGGTCTGGGTGCTCATCCGTTGGCCTTCTCGTTCCGGGCCAGCCAGCGGCGGTAGAAGGTGGTGAAGACGATCAGGATCGACAGCAGCAGGATTCCGTAGGTCGCGGACTGCGCGTAGTCGGAGGGCTGCTGGCCGAAGCCGAGGCGGTAGGCCCAGGTGACCAGGATCTGCGCGTCGGGGGCGCCGGAGCCGAACAGCAGGAAGATGACCGCGAACTGGTTGAAGGTCCAGATCACGCCGAGCAGCACGACGGTCGAGGAGACGGTGCGCAGGCCGGGCAGGGTGACGTGGCGGAAGCGCTGCCAGGGGCTGGCGCCGTCCATCTCGGCGGCCTCGTACAGCTCCTGCGGGATCGACTGGAGCCCGCCGAGCAGCGAGATCATCATGAACGGCACGCCGACCCAGGTGTTGACCAGGATCGCGGCGGCCTTCTGCGCCAGCGGGTCGGAGAGCCAGGCGGGTTCGGGCAGGTGCAGGAAGGAGAGCAGCCCGTTGACGGCGCCGCCGTCGGCGAGCATCAGCCGCCAGGAGAAGACGGTGACGAAGGTCGGCACCGCCCACGGCAGGATCAGCACCAGCCGGTACAGGCCGCGGCCGCGCATCTTGCGGTTGAGCAGCAGCGCCAGGCCCAGGCCGATGCCGTAGTGCAGGACCACGCAGATCGCGGTCCAGGCGACGGTCCAGATGAAGTGCGACCAGAAGCGGTCGTACGCGGTCGGCCCCCACAGCACGTCCGCGTAGTTGTCCAGCCCGATGAAGTCGAAGCTGTCGGGGATGTGGTTGACGCCGATCTGCCGACCGACGTTGAGGCTGGTGGCGTTGGTCAGGGTCAGGTAGATGCCGCGGACCAACGGGTAGCCGACCAGCACCCCGAGGACGATCACGACCGGCGCGATCATCGCGTACGCGTACCAGTACTTCGAGTACGACAGCCTGATGCGCTGTGCGACCGCAACTGCCATGGGTTGACACCTTCTCCGGGAGGTCCGCCGCCTGCCTCGGCGACTGCTGGGGGTCTGACGGGGGGCCTGCTGCGGGCCCCACGGGGTCCGCCCGGCCCACCGTCAGGTGTGGGCCGGGCGGCCGATCCGATTACTTGCTGAAGTCCGGGAGGAGCTTCGCGTAGTCGGTCGCGGTGGCGTCCAGACCGGCCTTGATGTCGGACTGGTCCTGGACGATCTTGCCGAGGTTGGTGCCGAAGGAGCCGAACAGCGAGGCGTACTCGGGCAGTTCGGGGCGCGGCTGGGCGGAGGTCAGGATCGCCTGGAAGTCGGCGATGCCCGGGTTGGCCTTGACCTCGGCGGTGTAGGCGTCGCTGCGGGTGGGCAGGGTGCCGTTCTTCAGCGCGAGGAAGGTCTGGCTCTCGGCGGAGGTCAGGAAGGCGGCGAGCTTCTCGGCGGCCTCCTTGTGGGCCTTGTCCGAGCCGGCGTAGACGGAGACGTTGTGGCCGCCGGTGGGGGCGCCGCCCTTGCCGGAGGAGCCGTTCGGGACGGCGGCGATGCCGAGGTTCTTCTTGTCGGCGAACGCGGCGCCCTTGTAGACGTTGGTGACCTCCCAGGGACCCTGGATGATCGCCGCGACCTTGCCGTTGTTGAAGGCGTCCATCATGTGCGCGTAGGCGTCGGTGGTGACGTCGGCCTTCGCGGTGCCGGGCGAGGTGAACATCGACTTGTAGGTCTCGACGGCCTTGACGGCCTCGGCCGAGTTGATGGTGATCTTCTTGCCCGCGGCGTCCACCATGTTGGTGCCCTCGCCGTACAGGAACGGCATCGCGTAGTAGCCGTCACCGGCCTTCAGCCAAAAGCCGTCGACGCCGGCCTTCTCCTTCAGCTGCGCGGCGTCGGCCTTGAGCTCGTCCCAGGTGGTGGGGGCGGCGGTGATGCCGGCCTTGGCGAAGAGCTCCTTGTTGTACATCAGGGCGAGGGTGTCGGTGACCAGCGGGACGCCGTAGGTCTTGCCCGAGTACTTGGCCTGCTGGATCAGCGAGGGCTGGAAGACGGAGGCGTCGGTCAGCGCGGGGGTGCCGTCCAGCGGCTCCAGGTAGCCGGCCTTGGCGAAGGCGGAGGTCCAGCCGACCTCGGCGCGGAAGACGTCCGGCGCGCCCTTGGCGCCCATCGCGGTCTGCAGCTTGTTCTGCGCCGTGTCGAACGGCACGTTGACGAAGTTGACCTTGACGTTCGGGTTCGCGGCCTCGAACTTCTTGACCAGCTCCTGGTAGTTCGGGGCCTCGTTGGTCGCGTTCGAGGTGTCCCAGTAGGTGATGGTGACCGGTCCGCCGTCGCCCTTGGCGTCCGAGCCGGAGCCGCTGCTGCTGCAAGCCGCCATGGAGACCGCCAGAGCCGCAACGAGAGCGGAGGCCGCGATGCCACGCCGCATGGAAACTCCTAGAAAGGTGGGGGTGCCCGAGATGGAGGAGGACGGCGCATAATGGCTGTCCGAAGCCGACTGCGCCGTTGCGGCCGCCGGGCTTGAGCAGGAACGTAACAGCGCGGCAAGCATTGCTGAAAGCCCTTGCAGCAAGTTTCTGAAAGATGACGGGGATCGTTACGTCCACGTGTCCTTAGAGTTGCCGCCGCGCGTCTTGACCGTCCGTCGCCTTGCGGAAACCCCTTGCAGTCGGCGGGCACGGAAAGGCCCCCGGGAGCAGCGCTCCCGGGGGCCTCCGGTCGGCGGCGGGTCAGCCCGCGGTGCCCAGCCGCAGCACGGTGGTGGACCGGAACTCCTGCCCCGGCCGCAGCTCGGTCGACGGGTAGGACGGCTGGTGCGGCGAGTCCGGGTGGTGCTGGGTCTCCAGCGCCACCCCGGCGTGCGGGCCGTACGGCACCCCGGACGGGCCGGTGACCGCGCCGTCGAAGCCGTTCGCGGTGTACACCTGGATGCCCGGCTCGGTGGTCAGCACCTCCAGCGTCCGCCCGCTGCCCGGGTCCGCCAGCAGCGCCGCCCGCACCGGCGGCCCGTCCGCGGGCCGCTCGCGCAGCACCCAGTTGTGGTCGTAACCGCGTGAAAGTTTCAGCTGCGGGTGCCCGTCGTGGATCTGCTCGCCGATCGGCCGGGCGGTGGTGAAGTCGAACGGGGTGCCCGCCACCGGCTCGTACGGGCCGTACGGGATCTGCCGCTCGTCGACCGGGGTGTACGCGTCCGCGTCGACGGTCAGCAGGTGGCCGAGCACGTCGCCGCTGCCCTCCCCGGCCAGGTTGAAGTAGGCGTGGTTGGTCAGGTTGAGCACCGTCGGCTTGGTGGTCACCGCCCGGTAGGAGATGACCAGGTCGGAGCCGGCGAGGGTGAAGTCGACCCAGACGTCCAGCGCGCCCGGGAAGCCCTGGTCGCCGTCCGGCGAGTGCAGGTGCATCCGCACCCCGCCGGGGATCTCCTCGGCGTCCCACACCCGGTGCGAGAAGGAGTCCGGGCCGCCGTGCAGGGTGACGCCGTTGCCGGTGGGCAGCAGCGGGTGCTCCTCGCCGTCGACGGTGATCCGGCTGCCCCCGATCCGGTTGGCGTACCGCCCGACGGTGACCCCGTAGTGCTTGGCCGGGCCGAGCAGGGCGGCCACGTCCTCGCTGGTGAGCAGCAGTTGGGCGGGGGTGCCGGAGCGGTCCGGGGCGGTCAGGGTGTGCAGCGCGGCCCCCAGGGTGATCACCGTCGCCTCGATCGGCCCGGCCCGCAGCGTCCAGCGCTCCAGTCCCATTCCGGCGCCGGAGTGGTCGTAGGGTGCCCGGTGCACCTCGGTGGGCTCGGCCGGCGCGGTCATGGGGCTGCTCCTCGGTTCGTGATCTTCCTGCCGGGTCAGCGTAGCCCGACCCGGCGCGCGGACCGGAGACCCGCCCCGCGCGCCGACCGGATCGGCCTGGCCGTCAGTCAGCCTGCCCGGGGCCGTCGACGGGCAATCCGAGCGCGTCCGCGAGGCCCTCGGGCCCGGCGCCGAGCTTGCGGTGGACGGCCGCCAGGCGCTGCTTGACCAGACCCAGCGGGAGCCTCAGCTCCTCGGCGATCCGCTGCGGCGGCAGCGAGCGGGCGGCGAGCCGGGCGACCGCGAGCTCGTTCTGGTTCAGGCTGTCCTTGGCGGGGAGCGCCGGGCGGTTGGGCTGCAGCCCGGCCGAGGAGAGCACCTCGCGGGCCCGCGCCTCCAGCCCGTCGGCACCGCAGTGCTTGGCCAGGTCCATGCCCTGGTACAGGTGCTCCGCGGCCTCCAGGCTGCGGCCGACCTCCACCAGCGCGGCGCCCAGGTCGACCAGGGCGTGCGCGTGCTCGTAGCTCGCCGGGGAGCGGCCCAGCAGGCCGACCGCCTCCTGGAGGAGCTCGACGGCGTGCCCGCCCTCCCAGACCTCGGCCGCCAGCCGCAGCGCGGTGCCGATCGCCGACGGCGAGCCGGACTCCTTGGCCCGCGCCACCGCGTCCTCGCCGATCTTGCGGGCGGCCGTCAGGTCCTGGTGCGCCATCGCGACCGCCAGGTGTCCGGCCCACGGGGCGTGCACGGTGGAGCGCCAGCCGCGCCGGTCCAGCCGGTGGCCGGTCTCCACCAGCACCTCGACGGCCCTCGCGTGCTCGCCGCGCGAGATCAACAGCTTGCCGTAGATGGTGGCCACGTCGGGCAGCAGCAGCGCCGTCTGGTGGTAGGGCGGCTGGAAGCGGTACTTGGCCGCGGTCTCCCAGGCTTCGTGGTCGCGGCCGCGGGCCAGCAGGGTGTCGATCAGCGCGCCGACCAGGTTCCAGGTCAGCGGCAGGCCGGCGCCCATCCGGTCGGCGATCCGCAGGCCGCGGCGCAGGAAGTCCTCGGCCTCCGGCAGGAAGCCGCGGCGCAGCCGGGCGTAGCCCATCAGGAAGTAGGCGAAGCCGCGGTGGGCGCCGCTCCACCCGGCGATCTCGAACTCCAGGATGGCGGAGCTGAACAGCTTCTCGGCGCGGGCGAGTTCGTCGTTGTAGGCGAAGCACAGGCCGAGCAGCGCGGGCAGTTCGAAGTTCCAGGTGGTGTTGGTCCAGCCGAGGCTGGCGGGCAGCTTGCCGTCCACCAGGGCGCTCTCGGCCGTCCGCAGCGCCTCCGCGGTGCTGCCGCCCTGGAGGGTGAGGTCCCAGGCGTGCAGGGCGCGGACGGGTCGGGCGGCCTCGCTGTCCGGGTCGACCTCCTCGACGAGCCGGCGGACGCGTTCGGCGCGCTCGGGCCCGTTCTCCTCGTCGCGCTGCAGGGCGGTGTAGAGCAGGTGGGCGACCAGCAGCCGGAGCCGGCCCGGGCCGTCGGGGGCGCGTTCCGACTCGTCCAGGCAGAGCGCGGCGGCACCGTCCAGGTCGCCGCCGTGGGCGATCACCTCGGAGAGCCGGAACACCGCCTCGACCCGCAGGTCGGGGCTGAGGCCGTCCTCCGTGTCGATGGCGCGGCGCAGCTGGTTGGCGGTGGCCTCGGGGTCGGTGAGCAGGCTGGCGCAGGCGAGTTCGTACAGCACCTCGGCGTAGTCGTCCTCGTCCGGCGGCTCGTTCAGGGCGCGCTCCAGACAGCGGCGGGCGGCTTCGGGCGCGCCGATCGCGTGGTTCTCGGCGGCGGCGCGGCGCAGTTTGCGCACCATGGCGTCGTCGCCCTCGCCGGGGTGGGTCTCCAGCAGGTGGCGGGCGGCCTCGATCAGCGAGCCGCCGGTGTTCTCGATCACGGTGGCGGCCTGGCCGTGCATGCCGGTGCGGGCCGCGGGCGGGATCGACTGGTAGATCGAGGTGGCGATCAGCGGGTGGACGAACTCCAGCCTGCCGTCGGGCTGGCTGGTGAGGACCCGCTTGCGGCGCAGCACCTGGACGGACTCGGCGGCCTGCGCGGGGCCCTGGCCGGAGATCGCGGCGGCCACGTCCTCCTTGATCTCGGTGCCGAGCAGGGCCGCGGCCCAGGCGAACCGCAGGACGTTGGTGCCGAGCTTGTCGAGCCAGTAGTCGCGCCCCTCGCCGCGGGCGGCGGCCGCCAGGTCGCGCAGCCGGGGCGAGTTCTCCTCGACCGGTTCGAGGTTCTGGTCGCGGACCTCGCGCAGCAGCGCGACGGTGTCGTAGGGGCGCCCGGCGGTGACCGCCCAGACCTGGCGGCAGAAGCCGTCGTCGGCCTCGGCGAACTCGCCCTGCACGATGGCGGCCACCGACACCGGGTTGAGCGGCATCAACTCGTGGACGCGGGCGGCCCGTTCCTGGATCTGCGCGGCGAACGGGCGGCCCTCGTCCTCGAACTCGTCGCGGTAGGCGAAGACCAGCAGCACGGGCAGCTCGCGGGCGCGCACCGCGAAGGACGCCAGCCAGGTCAGCGACTCCTGGTCGACGGCGTGCAGGTCGTCGACGATCACCACCAAGGGGGCCCGCCGGGGCGCGAGTTGGGTGATGACGAAGTCCAGGCCGTCGCGGACGCTCTGCGGGTCCGGGCGCTCGACCTCGTCGGACGGCGGGGCCAGGCCGACGGCCGGGGCGACGATGTTCTGCCAGCTGCCGAACACCGCCTCGCGCTCGGCCTCGTTCAGGCTGCCGAGCACCGGGAGCAGCAGTTGCCGCAGCACCCGGAACGGCTCCTTGCGCTGCCGCTCGCTGCCCCGGGCGAACAGCACGGTGGAGTCCTGGCGGGCTCCGGCGATCCGGCGGACCTGCTCCAGGACGGAGGTCTTGCCGATGCCGGGGGCGCCGTGGAAGACCAGCAGTTCGCCGATCTTCAGGCCGCCCGCGGCGTAGTCGCGGCAGAGTTTGTCCACCGCCTGGTGCGCGGAGCGCAGTTCCTGCTCGCGCTCCCACAGCCCTTCCCCGACCGCCCGATCCTGCGGCCCGTTCTGCTCCTCGGCCACGCCCGTCCCTCCGACTCGCCGTCCGGCACTCCGTTCCCGACCTTAGCGCCGCCGCGGGCCCCGCGGGCGACGTTCGCGCAGGCAGGGACGCTTGACGCGGTGTCAGACACTGTTGCCCGGGGCAAATGCCTTATCAGTCATGACATCTGACGATCCGATCGGATAACTTTCCGGCCACACGGGTGTAGTCGATCTTCGCCGGGGAAGGCCATCGCCCGGATCCGCGCACCCCCGGATTCCCCGCCACACCGGCAACAGGCTGCTCTGGAGACACGTTGGCTGCAATACCCGCGCTCTTCTGCCCGATCCCGTCCAGCCTGCACCCGGACCACGAAGCCGTCGGCAAGAGCACCGAGCTCTGGCTCGACGCCATGGGTTTCACCGAGGACGCCGAACGCCGCAAGCGCCTGCTCGCCATCGGCGCGCACGAGTTCGTCTGCCGGATCGCCCGGGACGCCGAGGGCACCACGGGGTTGGAGCTGGCCTCCCAGTGGCTCTGCAGCATGCTCACCCTGGACGACGAGTGGGACACCGGCCGACTCAGCCGGGACCCCGCCCGCGTACTCACGATAGCAGCCACGCTACTGGCTGTTATCAATTCCTCGAACTCCCACCCGAACGAGACCGACCGCTACGTCGCCTCCGTCCGCGACGTGTTCGGCCGGGCCCGCGCCTGGGCCCCCGCGCTCTCCGTCAAGCGCTGGGCGGACAGCCAGCTGGAGTCCTTCATGGGCGCCGCCACCATCGTCGCCTACCGCACCGAGCGCCGGCCGATGACGCTCTCCGAGTACCTGACGATCGGCCCGCTGGACCGCGGCAGCCGCTCCTGCATCGAGCTCATCGAGGTCTGCGAGCGCACCGCCATCCCGCAGTCCCAGCTGGACTCCCCCCGGGTGCACGCCCTCACCGAGGCCGCCAAGTTCCTGGTGCTGGTCGCGGCCGACGTCTACTCCTTCCGGCGCGAGGACGACCACGGCGCCCTGGAGAGCAACATCGTGGACGCGCTCCAGCGCCACCTGGGCTGCTCCCAGGAGCAGGCGCTGCTGGAGGCCGCCGCCCTGCACGACCGCACCATGTGCCTGTTCCTCCGCCTCTCCGACCGCACCTCCCGCCGCGCCGGGGCCGAACTGCAGCGCTACATCACGCAGTTGTCCAACCTGGTGAGCGGCAACCTGGAGTGGGGCTTCACCTCCGCCCGCTACACCGAGCGCACCCCCGGCAGCGTCCCGACCGCCGAGCGCGCCGAACGGCCCGCCGACGGCCGGCTCACCCCGCCGCCCTACCCCGAGATCGCCTGGTGGTGGGACCAGCTGTGGTGACGACCGGCCCCGACGGGCCGTCCCGCTGCACCGCGACCGCTGCCGCCTCCGCTCAGGCCAGCAGCCCGGCCTGGGCGGCCGCGAACCCCTCCGGGATCAGCAGCCCCTGCTGGAGCAGCTGCGCCGGCTGCGTCAACCGGCTCGCCACGTCCGCGCCGCCCGCGGCGGGCGCGGGCGGCGGTGCGGGCTTGGGCGCGGGCGCCGGTGCGGGCGGCGGCGGGGCGTGGACCGGCTGCCGGGCGGCCCGCTGCTCGGCCTGCAGCTCTCGGCGATCGCCCGGTTCTGGTCCTGCTCGTCGGCGGCCCGGCGGCCCGGCGAACCGGCGGGCCCCGGCCCGGCCCGCGGCGTACGCGGCGCCGCCCACCAGCCCGCGGGCGAGCGGCCGCCCCACCGGGCGCACCACCCGGACCGGCCGGATCGGCCTCATCGGTCGGAACACGGCACCCTCACTCTCCGGCCGCGACGCGCGCCTCGGCCGCGCGGACGGCCTCTTCGACGTTCCGCGGCGGAGTGCGCACCCCGGAGGCGATCCGGCCGCCGGCCGCGCGCAGCGCCGCTGCCGCCTCCTCGGCCCACAGGTGCTCGATCAGCACGATCAGCGCCGGGCGCCGTCCGGCTCCAGCGGTTCGGCGGCCTCCTGGGCGTCCTCCGGCCCGATCAGCGGCAGCTCGTCCCCGTCCGGGCCCGCGACGCCCTGCAGGTGCTCCGGGTCGGCGAGCTCCGCGTAGGTGACCTCGCCCTCGGCGTCCCGGAGCACCACCAGCGAGTCGATCACCCGGACCCCGGCCGCGGCGCGCAGCCGGACCAGGGCGGCGGCCGCCTCGACGGCGGGGGTCCGCCACGCAGCGCCCCGGACGGGCTCCGAACGGGCTCCGGGTGGCCCACGGCGGCTGGCGGACCGCGCCCGCCCGTGGTCCCGTCGAAGCACCGATCCGTCCGACGCCGGCGCCCGGCACCCGCCCGGCGCCCGTCCGACCCGCACCGAGGAGTTCAACCGCCATGACCATCGCCGTCGACAAACTCTCCGACCCGGCCGTCCGCCGCCTGGTGGGCGCCGTCAACTCCGGCGACCGGGAGGCCTTCTTCGCCGCCCTGACCGAGGACGCCACGATGTCCGACGACGGCGCCGAGCGCGACCTGGCGGACTGGGTCGACCGGGAGATCTTCTCCTCGCACGGGCACATCGAGGTGCAGACCGAGAAGTCCGGCGGCCGGGCCCTGGTCGCCGACTACCGCAACGACACCTGGGGCGAGATGCGCACCGCCTGGCGCTTCACGGTCGCCCCGGACGGCCGGGTCAGCCGCTTCGAGACCGGCCAGGCCTGACGCCGCTCCGCTCCCCGGGTCAGCCGCGCGCCGCCAGGCACTGCCGGACGGCGGCGATCAGCGCCCGGGAGCGGACGTCCCCGGTGACGCCCGGCTGCATGCCGTTGGTGACGTAGCCGAAGCCGATGCCCAGCTCCGGGTCGGCGAAGCCCAGCGAGCCGCCCCGGCCCGGGTGGCCGAAGCTCGCCGGGGAGGCCATCGGCGAGGTGCCGCCGTGCCGGAAGAAGCCCTGGCCGAAGGCGGTGTTGACGATCAGCACCCGGTCCGGCCCCTGCACCGAGGGGCCGGCCGCCTCGGCCAGCGTGCCGGGCTCGAACAGCGCGGGCAGCCGCGGGCCGTTCCCGCCGGACGCCTCCACCGGACCGACCAGCGCCGCGTAGAACCGGGCCAGCGAGCGGGCGGTGCCGATCCCGCCCGCGCCGGGCACCTCGACGGCCTGCACCGCCGGGTCGTTCAGGTCGACGCTGCTGCGCACCGCGCCGAAGGACCGGGCGGTCAGCGAGCGCGGGTCCCGGTAGGCGTCCAGCACGGACTGCTTGGGGCGCATCCGCATCCCGCCCGGCCCGAGCCGGGCGGCCTCCGGCGCGGGCAGGTCGACCAGGCGGCCGACCCGTCCGGCCGCGGTGGCGGGCAGGCCGATCCACAGGTCCAGGCCGAGCGGGGCGGCGATCTCCTCCGCGAAGTACCGCCCCACGCTGCGGCCCCCGGCCCGCCGGACCACCTCGCCGACCAGCCAGCCGAAGGTCAGCGGGTGGTAGCCGTGCGCGGTGCCGGGCTCCCAGGCGGGGGCCTGGGCGGCGACGGCCGCGGCCGCGGGCTCCCAGGCCAGCACGTCCTCGATCCGCAGCGGCACGTCCAGCGCGGGCAGCCCGACCTGGTGCGAGAGCAGCCAGCGCACCGGGACGCGGCCCTTCCCGGCCTGCGCGAACTCCGGCCAGTACGAGGCCACCGGCGCGTCCAGGTCGAGCAGCCCGCGCTGCGCGAGGTGCAGGGCGGCGGAGGCGGTCAGGCCCTTGGTGACCGAGCGCAGCACCTGCGCCGTGCCCTCGGCCCAGCTGACCGCCGGGGCGGGGCGGGCCCCGACCTCCGGGCGGGCGTCGCCGCCCCACAGGTCGACCACCCGCCGCCCGTCCAGGTACAGCGCGAAGGCCGCGCCGAGCTCCCCGTACTGCCGGAAGTTGCCCGCGAACGCCTCCCGGACCGGCTCGAACCCGTCCGCCACGTACCCCTGGATCTGCTGGATCTCCACCCCGCCAGCCTAGACACCCCTGGTCGTCACTCCACCGTCCACCCGATGTGGCCGATGCCGGAGGAGTAGATGGCGCAGTGGCCGGAGGACTCCTGGGTCTGGCCCGGCCAGGCCGTCACCGAGTTCCCCGTGACGTCCGGCGCCCAGCCGCAGACGATGTCGGCGTGGAAGGTGATCGGGCCGCCGGTGTTGTTGGTGCAGTCGACGCCTCCGTACAGCGGGTCGTTGTTGTGGATCCAGGTGGTGCAGTCCAGGCCCGAGCGGACGGCCCTGGCGGCGGGGGCGGGCGCGGCCGCGGCGGGCAGCGCGGTGGCGAGCGCGGCCAGGACGGCGGCGGCGACGGGGAGGACGGCGGTGCGGTGCTTCAACTCTGCTCCTCGGGAGGGTTCCTGACGGTTCGTCCGGGTCATTCCCGGACCGATCCCTACGTATACCAACTCTTTCGGGTGACACCGGGCCGACGCCGCCGCGGTGCGCCGCCGCACGCCACAATGGCCGACATGGAGAACCCCGCGACCCCCGAGACCCCAACGACCCCCGCGACCCCCGCGACCCCCGCGGCCGACCTCGACGAGATCCTCGACGTGGTCGACGAGCAGGACCGGGTGCTGCGCACCGCCCCCCGCTCCGAGGTCTACCGCGACGGCCTGATCCACCGCTGCGTCTTCGTCCTGGTCCGCGACCCGCGGGGCCGGATCTTCACCCACCGCCGCACCGACACCAAGGCGTTCGCCCCCGGCGCCCACGACTGCTTCGTCGGCGGCGTGGTCGGCGCCGGCGAGGGCTACCCCGAGGCCGCCGTCCGGGAGGCCGAGGAGGAGCTGGGCGTCACCGGCATCCGCACCCGCCCGCTGTTCCGCTTCCTCTACACCGACGGCGACCGCTACAGCTGGTGGTCCGACGTCCACGAGGCCGAGTGGGACGGACCGGTGCACCCGCAGGAGTCCGAGGTCGCCTGGTACGACTGGCTCACCGAGGAGCAGCTCGCCGAACGCCTCGACAGCTGGGAGTTCGTCCCCGACGGCCGCGAGGCCTACCGCCGCTACCTGGAACTGCGCGCCGCCGGCTGACCACCGCCCCGCGGGCCGACCACCGCCCCGCGCCGGCGTCCGGCACCCGGTACTAGGGTGGGCCGCATGGCTTCCCGCACGCCGTCCGCGGCCCCCCGCGCCGAGGAACGGCCCCCCGCCGCCGCCCGCTCGCCCCGGCGGCGGCTGAGCGTCGACGAGCGCCGCGAACAGCTCATCGCGGTGGCGCTCCAACTGTTCTCGGACCGCGCCCCCGAGGACGTCTCGATCGACGACATCGCCGCCGCCGCGGGCGCCTCCCGCCCGCTGGTCTACCACTACTTCCCCGGCAAGCAGGCCCTGTACGAGGAGGCCCTGCGCCGGGCCGGACGCGAACTCGCCGGGCGCTTCGAGGAACCCGGCGAGGGCCCGCTCTCCGAACGCCTGCACCGGGTCATGGGCCGCTACCTCGACTTCGTGCAGTCCCACGCGGCGGGCTTCACCGCCCTGCTGCGCGGCGGCTCGGTCGCCGCCAGCCCCGACGCGGACGCCGTCATCGACCAGGTCCGGCGGGCCGCGCAGGAGCAGATCCTGCTCCACCTCGGCGTCCCCGACCCCAGCCCGACCCTGCGCCGCACCGTCCGCGCCTGGATCGCCAACGCCGAGATCAGCTCGCTGGACTGGCTCGCCGACAAGCCCGTCCCGGTCGAGACCCTGCAGCTCCACCTCGTCCAGGAGCTCGTCGCCGCCCTCACCGTCGCCGCCGCCCGCGACCCCGAACTCGCCTCCCTGCTCGCCGGGTTCTTCGCCGACGAACGCCCCGACGGCCCGACCGCCCTCCTCCTGCGCGACCTCACCGCCGCCCTCGCCACCCCCGGCCTCACCGCCTCCCTCCTCCACCTCGCCGCTCCCCCCACCCCCTGACCCCCACCGGTCGCACCCCACCCCGCGCGGCACCTGTCGCCCTTCGCCCCGCCCCACCGCCCCGGGCCCCGACCCCCCGACCCCCGCCGGTCGGGTCTGATAAAAAGTGGCTGAACTGTCCACACCCGAGAACGAGGGGGCTCGGCGAATGACGCAGGACGGCTTCGCCGCCGCAGACCGGATCACGGCCACGCTGGACGCGGCGTGCGCCGCACTTCTCGGCAGCCGCGCCACCCACTACCAGGCCGACGCGCTCACCGCCTTCCGCCGCTCCGAACACCCCGCCGCCAAGGCCCTGTTCGGCCTGCGGATCAGCCAGATCGGCCCCGGTCTGCTGGCCGTGCCGAAGCTCGGCACCGTCGTCGAGGTGTCCAGCCTCCGCCGCCCGAACGCCGCCGCCGGCCGCGAGGCCGTCCCGGTGCTGACGCACCGTTTCGGCGCCTCGGCGCTCGGCCTGACCGATCTGCCGTCGGCCTCCGCACTGCGCCTGTCCGTCGAGCCGACCGGCCTGGACGACGAGGGCGTGGCCGGGTTCACCCCGGCGCTCGCCGCGCTCGCGCAGCCGCGCAGCACCGTCGCCCCCGACGAGTTGTCGACCGGCTCGGGGGTGGAGGCGCGGCTGGTCGTGCCGCCCGCCTTCCACACCCTGACGGTCCGCGGCTCGGGCAACGCGCTGTCCGCGCACCTGGCGGAGACCGCCGAGGAGGTGTTCTCCGGCGCCTCCCCCGCCGAGCGCAACGACTTCGCGGTGGTGGCGGCCCTGCTGGCCGAGCAGTTCGCGGCAGCGGACGTCGCCTACGCGGGCGTCGGCGCCCTGCTGGTGAACGGCCGGCGCTCCCGGGTGTCGCTGGTGGTGTCGACCGTCCGCTGCTCCCAGCCGATCCAGGACCTGGCGGTCGACCTCTCCACCGAGCGCCCGTACGCCGAGGTGTGGACGGTGCTGCTGCCGGCCGGCCCGGCCGCGCTGCTGGTGGAGACCCGGGCCGTCCCGACCCTGAAGGAACTGCGGGACGAGAGCCCGAGCGGCCGGGTCGTGAGCACCGTGGCCGAGGCGTTCCTGCCGATGCCGGACGGGGCCACCGTGCTGACCGTCCAGCTCTCCACCTCGGACGCCGAGGACTGGGACGCGTACACCGAGGTGTTCGCGGACCTGCTCTGCACCGTCCAACTCGCCTGGGACGGCGTGTCGGTGGCCCCGGCGCCGGTGCCGGTCGGCCGGGCCGTCCCGGCCCAGCAGGCCGCCGCGGCGGTGCCCGCCCAGGCCCCGGCCGCTCCCCCGACCGCACCGCCCGCCCCGCCGGTGCAGGCGCCGGTCGTGGTGCCCGAGCCGCCCGAGAGCCCGTCCGGGACGGCGGTGCGGGTTCCGCCCTCCGACTTCAACCCCTTCGCCACCCCGGCCCCCGGCGACCTGCCCGCGCAGGCGACCGGCTCCCCGACGCTGGCCTCCGCCGACGCGTTCGCCGCGCCCGTGCCCGCTCCTGCGCCCGCACCCGCACCTGCGCCGGAGCCCGTACGGGCGGCCCAGGACGAGGAGCCCAAGGGCCGCCTGGTGAAGGTCCCGCCGCCGGACTTCAACCCCTTCGCACCCCCGGCCCCCAGCGCCGCACCCGCCGCGCCCACCGCCGCCGAGGAAACCGAAGAGGCCGACCCCACCAAGGGCCGCCTCGTCAAGGTCCCACCGCCGGACTTCAACCCCTTCGCCCAGACCACCTCCCCCGCCCCCGCCCAGCCCCAGGCCGCACCCGTCGCTCCGGCGCCCACTCCGGCCGCGGCCCCGCGCCCGGCCGCCGCGGACCCGTTCGGCACGACCCTCTCCTCCGAGCCGTCCGACCCGTTCGGCACCGTGACCAGCCCGTCCGCGAGCGCCCCGGCCCCGAGCCCGGCCATCCCGCCCCGGCCGAGCGCCCCGCCGATCGTCCCCGCGGCGGAGCCGGAGGAGGCCGACCCGACCAAGGGCCGCCTGGTGAAGGTCCCGCCGCCGGACTTCAACCCCTTCGCACCCCCGGCCCCCAGCGCCGCACCCGCCGCGTCCACCGCCGCCGAGGAAGCCGAGGAGGCCGACCCCACCAAGGGCCGCCTGGTCAAGGTCCCACCGCCGGACTTCAACCCCTTCGCCCAGACCACCTCCCCCGCCCCGGCGCAGCCCCAGGCCCCGCCGCCCCCGCCGGCCGCCAGCCCCTTCGGCTGAGCCGCAGCCCCGCCCCGTTCCCCGGGCCCCGCAACCAAGGGGCCCGGGGAACGGTCGTTTCCCGCCGCACCGGTCGCCGCCCGCTGCTCGAACTGCGGCCGCTCGCGGTCCGGGCGGTCCGGGCGGCCCGCCGGGTCCTCGGCCCCGACCCCGACCTGACCGGGGGTGGTTCCGCTACGCCGACTTCCTGACCCGGCCAGTCGGCCCGGAGCGGCTGCACGCCGTCCTCCGCGGGCCCGGGCCCCGACCACCCGGCCAGGAGACCCCGTTCCGACCCGGACGTACCGACGGCCCCGTGCTCACCGGAGCTTCCGCCGCGGACCGGCCGCGACCGGGGTGGCCCCGGTCGCGGCGACGGAGAGCTCCCAGAGCCGGGCGGCCGCTTCGGGGTCGACGGCGTGCGCGCGGACGCCTCCGTCGTCCATCGGGGTGTCGGGGGCGGCGGCGCGGGCCACGTCGCAGTCCTCCAGGTAGAGCCCGCCGCGGCCGTCGAGGAGCGGGGAGGTGGCGGCCCACAGGCCGGTGGCGGCGCCCTGGGAGGGGGACTTGAAACCGGCGCCGACCACGTTGCCGTGCTCGTCGACCCAGCCGCGGTCGATCTGTTCCCGGAGGGTCATCTCGCGCTGGAGGCCGGTGATGATCTTTCCCGGGTGGAGCGCGAACGCGCGGACCCCGTCCTCCCGCCCGAGCGCGTCCAGGTGCACGGCGAACAGGGCGTTGGCGGTCTTCGACTGCCCGTAGGCCAGCCACTTGTCGTAGCCGGTGCGGAAGTGCGGGTCGTGCCAGCGGATCCCGGTCAGGGCGTGCCCGGCGGAGCTGCTGACGACGACGCGCGCACCGCCCGCGGCGGCCAGCAGCGGGTAGAGCTCGCAGGCGAGCGCGAAGTGCCCGAAGTGGTTGGCGGCGAGCTGCCCCTCCCAGCCGGGCCCCACCAGCCGCTCCGGGGTGGCCATCACCCCGGCGACGGCCAGCAGCAGGTCGAGCCGGCCGAACCGGTCGGCGACCTGCGCGGCGGCCGAGCGGACGCTGTCGAGGTCGGCCAGGTCCATCGGGACGACCTCGCAGCCCGCCGCTCCCCGGAGCGCGGCCCGTGCCACGTCGGGTCGGCGGGCGGGGACGACGACCCGGGCTCCGGCCGCCGTCAGGGCGCGGGTGGTCTCCAGGCCGAGCCCGGAGTAGCCCCCGGTCACGACGGCGGTCCGGCCGGAGAGATCGTGACCGGCCACGGCCTGTTCTGCGGTGGTCGCGGCGGAGAAGGGCGAACCGAGCGGCTGCTGATCGGTGAAGGTCATGCCGTCGACGCTACGACCTGGAGCGAGCTCCAGATCAAGCCCGGCACGGCAGTTGCGCGGTGCGGGCGGCCACCGGGGGGCGCCGCCGGACCCGGCCGCGGCCGGGTCCGGGGAGGGCCTAGCCGGGCCGGACCACCGCCGCCCGCCGGTCGTCGACCTCCTCCGCGAGGACGGCCATCCGGTAGAGCGTGACGAAGTAGCCGGTGGCGTACGTGTCCGCGGCGACGGCGGGGAGCAGGTCGGCGAGGAGGGCGCGGCGGTGGCGCAGGTGTTCGCGGTGGCGGGTGTCGAGCGGGCCGTCGAGGGTCGCGGCGGTGCAGCCCGCGAGGGTGGTGGCCAGGGTGACGAGGGATTCGCCGCCGGGTTCCCGGTCGTACCAGTCCGGGGGGAACCGCAGGGCACCGAACTCCTCCAGGAGTTGACCCAACAGTTCGATCTCACGTTCGAGCATGGGAGTGATCATGCCGCACCGCAAGGCGGTTGGAAACGCGTGTTGCGCACATCACCCCCACCTCTCCCCCGCGATCCGGCGCCCGCGGGCGCCACCCGACGGACCGTCACCGACCCGCCACGGGGCGCCCCGCCACCGCTGGAGCTGCCCGTTCCCCTCCCGTTCCGGCGACTTCCCCGCGGTCCGGGCCCATTGCCCTCCCATGACCCGGCCCCGCCCTCCGACGTCACCGGGCCCCGGGAGCCCGGAGCGGCGGACGGGTTCAGGCGCGGCGTGCCAGGTGGACCACGTCGGGCGCGCCGCGCTCGACCGGGATCTCCTCGGTGCGCACGTCGGTGAACCCGGCCGCGCGCAGCGCCCGTTCGAAGGCGGCGGACGGCTGGGCGCTCCACACCGCCAGCACCCCACCGGAGTTGAGCCGGGCGGCGGCGCGGGCCAGCCCGGTCGGCCCGTACAGCCGGTCGTTCTCCGCGTCGACCGTCCAGTCCGGGCCGTTGTCGATGTCGAGGCAGAGCGCGTCGTACCGCTCGCCGTCCTGCGCGAGGTGCGCGACCAGGTCGGTGTGCAGCACCTCCACCCGCGGATCGTCCAGCGCCCCGGCGGAGAACGCGCCCAGCGGGCCGGTGCGGTGCCAGTCGATGATCGCGGCCTCCCGCTCGACCACCGCGATCCGCGCCCAGCGCGGTTCGGCGGCGGCGTGCGCCAGCGAGAAGCCGACGCCCAGCCCGCCGATCAGCACGCTGGGCCGCTCCACCGCCGCGAGCCCGTCCAGCGCGGCCTGCACCAGCAGCCGTTCGGAGCGGCCGTCGACGGTGTCCATCAGGAAGCAGCCGTTCACGATGACCTCGCAGTGCTCCCCGCGCCGCCGCAGCACCACCTCGCCGCTCGCGCTCTCCCTGCGGTCGAGCACCTCGGCCCCGGCCAGGCCCTGACGGCTGGGCAGCGCGGCCCCTGCGGGCTCCACGGGCAGCACGACCCCTGCTGACTCCACGGACATGCGGCAACTCCTGGGAAGGTCGACACCGGTCGTTGACCCACTGACCCTAACCGACCCGGACGGTCACCGTCGGCTACCCCTGCGGATCGGGCGTCAGCCCGGCCGGGGCGACCGGCGCCCCGCCCTTCACCTTCGGGTCGCGCCGCCCGCGCCGCTCGAGCCACTTGGCGAACCAGGACAGCAGCAGACACATGCCGATGTAGACCGGGGCGATCACCATCACCACCGGGATGAACGGCAGGTCGTAGTCGAGGTTGGTGGCGATCAGCTTCCCCGCGTGCAGGAACTCCTCGTAGGTGATCAGGAACCCCAGCGAGGTGTCCTTCAGCGCCACCACCAGCTGGCTGACGATGGTCGGCAGCATCGCCCGGTTCGCCTGCGGCACCAGCACGTACGCCATCACCTGGGTCTTGCGCAGCCCCAGCGCGTACGCCGCCTCCTTCTGCCCCTTGGGCACCGCGAGCACCCCGGCCCGGAACACCTCGGCCAGCACCGAACCGTTGTACAGCGTCAGCCCGGCGACCAGCGCCCACATCGGCGGGGCCTTGAGCGCCACGAAGATGAAGAAGATCATCACCAGCAGCGGCATCGCCCGGAAGAACTCCACCACCAGCGTGCACACCCAGCGCACCGCCCGGTGGTCGGAGAGCCGCCCGGCGGCGAACAGCGCGCCGAAGGGGAGCGCGAACAGGACCGTCCAGCCGAAGGCCTTCAGGGTGTTGCCCAGGCCGCGCAGCAGCAGCTCCTGGACGCCCTTGTACTGGAAGGGCGTCCACTTCTGGTACGTGAACTGCTGGGTGTGGAACAGCATGTAGACCACCCAGCCGACCACCGCGGCGATCACCAGCAGCGCCAGCCAGCCGTACAGCCGGTGCCGGGCCAGCGCCTTCGGGCCCGGCACGTCGTACAGCGCGGAGGACTCCACCGTCATCGGGACACCGCCACCCGTCGCTCCAGCAGGTTGAACAGGGCGCTGATCGCCAGCGTCAGGACCAGGTAGCCCACCGCGATCCAGACGAAGGTCCAGACGATGCCGTAACCCAGCTCGTTGAGGGTGCGGTAGGTGCCGAGCAGTTCGACCACGCTGAACGAGCCCGCGATCGCGGTGTTCTTCGCCAGTGCGATCATCACGCTGCCCAGCGGGGCCACCACCGCCCGGTAGGCCTGCGGCAGGACCACCAGGCCCAGCGTCTGGGTGAACGTCAGCCCCAGGCTGCGGGCCGCCTCGCCCTGCCCGACCGGCACCGTGTTCACCCCGGAGCGCAGCGTCTCGCAGACGAAGGCCGAGGTGTAGCAGCCCAGCGCCAGCACCGCGAAGGTGAAGAACGGCAGCGTGATGTCGAACCGGGGCAGCCCCAGCACCACGATGAAGAACAGCAGCGTCAGCGGCGTGTTCCGCAGCACCGTCACCCACCCGGTCCCGAACGCCCGCAAGGGCTTCACCGGCGACACCCGGAACCCCGCGACCACCACCCCGAGCACCAGCGCCAGCGCCGCGCTCACCAGGGTCAGCCACAGCGTGCCGAGGAACCCGTGCCAGTACGCGGACCAATTGTCGGTCAGGACGTGCACCGTCCTCCTCCCTCCTACTGGTACCGGTCGATGGCCGGTGGCTCGGGCGCGGGCACCCCGGACAGGCCGAGCGTCGCCTCGTACGCCTTCTTCCAGTCGCCGTTCTGCTCGTGCCGCTGCAGCGCGTCGTCCAGCGCCAGCCGCAGCACGGTGTCGCCCCTCGGCACGCCGATGCCGTACGGCTCGGTGGAGAACGGCTGCCCGGCGATCCTCAACTCCTCGGGCACCTTCGCCGCGTAGCCCTGCAGGATCGCGTTGTCGGTGGTCACCGCGTCGACCTGGCCGGTGATCAGGTTGTCCACGCAGGCCGAGTAGGTGTCGTAGCCGATCAACTTCGCCTGCGGGTAGTCCTTCTGGATCCGCTGGTAGGGGGTCGACCCGGCCGCCGAGCAGACCTTCCGCCCGGCCAGGTCCTGCGGGCCGTCGATCTTCGTCTCGTTCTTGCGCACCAGCAGGGACTGCCCGGCGATGAAGTACGGCCCGGCGAAGCCGACCAGCTTCTTGCGGTTGTCGTTGATGGTGTAGGTGCCCACGTAGTAGTCGACCTGCCCGTTCTGCAGCGCCGTCTCGCGGTTGGCGGAGGCGATGGTGCGGAACTCGATCTGCTCGGGGGCGAAGCCCAGGTCGGCGCCGACCATCCGGGCGATCTCGATGTCGAAGCCGGCGTACTCGCCGGTGGCCGGGTTCTTCTGCCCCAGGTACGGCTGGTCCTCCTTGGCGCCGACCACCAGGTGGCCGCGCGAGCGGGCCGCGTCCAGGGTCGGCGAGCCGGTGACGGTGTCGCTGCTGCGCACCTGGTAGCTCGGCAGCGCGCTCGCCTGCGGGCCCTTCGGCGGCGGGGTGCCCTCCTTGCCGCAGCCGGCCGGGCCGGCCAGCACGGCGAGCACCGCCAGCAGGGACGCGACGTGTCTCCTCACCCGGGCCGCCTCAGTGCTTCAGGATCTTGGAGAGGAAGTCCCGGGCGCGCTCGCTGCGCGGGTCCGCGAAGAACTCCTCGGGGGCACGGTCCTCGACGATCCGCCCGTCCGCCATGAACACCACGCGGTTGGCGGCCGAGCGGGCGAAGCCCATCTCGTGGGTGACCACCACCATGGTCATGCCCTCGGCGGCCAGCGTGCGCATGACCTCCAGCACCTCGTTGATCATCTCGGGGTCGAGCGCGGAGGTCGGCTCGTCGAACAGCAGCGCCTTCGGGTCCATCGCCAGCGCCCGGGCGATCGCCACCCGCTGCTGCTGACCGCCGGACAGCTGCGCCGGGTACTTGTCCGCGTGCGCCGCCAGCCCGACCCGCTCCAGCAGTTGGCGGCCCTTGGCCTCGGCCTCGGCCTTCCCCCGCTTGCGGACCTTGACCTGCGCGAGCGTGACGTTCTGCAGCACCGTCCTGTGCGCGAACAGGTTGAAGGACTGGAACACCATCCCCACCTCGGCGCGCAGCTTCGCCAGCCCCTTGCCCTCCGCGGGCAGCGGCTGTCCCTCGATCAGGACGGTGCCGCTCTCCACCGTCTCCAGCCGGTTGATCGCCCGGCACAGCGTGGACTTGCCCGACCCGGACGGGCCGATCACCACCACGACCTCGCCGCGGCCCACCGTGAGGTCGATGTCCTGCAGCACGTGCAACTGACCGAAGTGCTTGTTCACCCCGCGCAGTTCGATCAGCGGCTCCCCGACCGGCGCCCCCGCGGCCGCCCCGGAGCCCGTCCCCGTGCCTTCCCCCGCGCCTTCCCCCGGGGCCGTCACCTGGTGCGCCGTCCCTTCAGCAGCCAGCCCAGCGCCGTCCCGGCGAGCAGCGTCGCCAGCAGGGCGATCCACAGCGGGCAGGTCACGGTGAACACCCAGAACTGGATCTTCACCTTGTCCAGGTTCGCGAACAGGAACCAGATCGCCAGCACCACGATGACGCCGATGCCGATGTACCGGGTCGGAACGCCCGCGATCTCGTTGCGCTGGTTCCCCGACGGGGAGCCACCTGATGTCTTGGTCACCCCCGCAGTCTGCGCCCGCCCCGTCCACCGGTCGGCTCGCCACCCCGCCGCCGACGCCCATTCACCCGTCCGCGTCACGCCCGGCGGACCGTCACCCCGCCCCCTGCGCCCCCTTGACCGCCCGCCGGAACACCGCTTGGCTGTCGTCCGCCGCCACCGTGGCGGTACGTCAACTCAATTGCACGGGGGACAAGTTGATTGCAGCACACCGACCCAGGCGCCACGTCGCCGCCCTCGCCGCCGCACTGGCCGTCAGCTGCACGCTGATCGGCGCGGCCGCCCCGACCGCCACCGCGGACGCCGCCGGGGCCTCCCGCCCCACGCCCTTCACCCTCACCAGCCCGGACTTCCGCGACGGCGGCAAACTGCCGCAGTGGACGGAGTTCGGCGGCCCCGGCTCCGAGGGCGCCCCCTGCCAGGGCAGGAACCTGGCCCCGCAGCTGAACTGGCGCAACGCCCCCGCCGGAACGCTCGGCTACGCCCTGCTGGTGAACGACCCGGACGCCCCGCTCGCGGGCGGCTGGCACCACTGGGTGCTCTACGACATCCCCGGCAGCGCGACCCGGGTCGACGGCCACGGCACCCTCCAGTACACCCAGGGCGCCAACAGCTTCGACACCAACGGCATGCCGGTGGTCGGCTGGGGCGGCCCCTGCCCGCCCGCCACCGGCCAGGTCCACCACTACGTCTTCACCCTGTACGCGCTCTCCACCCCCACCCTCCCGTCCGCGGGACTGACCTACGAGCAGGTCACCGACGCCATCCGGCCGTACGTCCTCGGGGCCACCACCATCGTCGGCACCTTCAAGCTGCCCGCCTGACGCCGCCCGGCGCCGCCCCGGCCGCGTGCGGTCGGCCGGGGCGGCGGGCCCCCGCGGAGCCCCGCGGGGGCTACCCCTCGTCCCGCCAGGAGCGCCAGAGCGCCGCGTACGGACCGCCGGAGGACACCAGCTCCGGGTGCGACCCGTACTCGGTGATCCGGCCCTGCTCGACCACCGCGATCACGTCGGCGTCGTGCGCGGTGTGCAGCCGGTGCGCGATCGCCACCACGGTGCGGCCGGCCAGCACCCGGGAGAGCGAGCGCTCCAGGTGCCGGGCCGCCCGCGGGTCGAGCAGCGAGGTGGCCTCGTCCAGCACCAGGGTGTGCGGGTCGGCCAGCACCAGCCGGGCCAGCGCCAACTGCTGGGCCTGGGCGGGCGTCAGCGCGGTGCCGCCGGAGCCGACCTCGGTGTCCAGACCGTCGGGCAGCGCGTCCACCCACTCCGTGGCGTCGACCGCGGCGAGCGCGGCGCGCAGCTCGGTGTCGTCGGCCTCCGCCCGGGCCAGGTGCAGGTTGTCCCGCAGGGTGCCGACGAAGACGTGGTGCTCCTGGTTGACCAGCGCGACCTCGGTGCGCACCCGCTCGGCCGGCATCCGCGACAGCTGCGCCCCGCCGAGCGTGACCCGGCCCCGGCCCGGCGCGTAGATGCCCGCCAGCAGCCGCCCCAGCGTCGACTTGCCCGCCCCCGACGGCCCGACCAGGGCGACCCGGCTGCCCGGCTCGACGTCCAGCGTGATGTCGCGCAGCACGTCCGCCCCTTCGCGGTAGCCGAAGCTGACCTGCCGGGCCTCGACCCGGCGGCCGTCCGGGCGCAGCGCCGCGTCGGTCTCCGGTGCGGCGACCTCGCGGACGCCGACCAGCCGGGCCAGCGAGGTCTGCCCGATCTGCAGTTCGTCGTACCAGCGCAGGATCCGGGTGACCGGGTGCACCAGGGCCTGGGCGTACAGCACGCCGGTGGTCAGCCGGCCCGGGCTGATCCAGCCGTGCAGGGCGAACAGGCCGCCCAGCACCAGGGTGCCGAGCACGGCCAGCGCGTAGGTGCCGTCCACGGTGGGGAACCAGACGCTGCGCAGCCACAGGGTGTACCGCTCCCAGGAGATCCACTCGCGGATCTTCCGGTCCGTCAGTTCCACCCGCCGGTCGCCGAGCCGCAGCGCCTCGACCGTCCGCCCGGCGTCGACCGTCTCGGCGAGCACGGTGTTGACCGCCGCGTACCCGGCCGACTCGTTGCGGTAGGACTGCGGGGCCCGCCGGAAGTACCACCGGGAGGTGAGGAGCAGCAACGGCAGGCCGAGGACGGCGGTGGCCGCCAGCAGCGGGGAGGTCACCACCAGGGCGCCGAGCACCAGGACCACCGAGACCACGGCGACCACCAGTTCGGGCACCGCGTCGCGCACCGAGCGGGCCAGCCGGTCGATGTCGGTGGTGCCCCGGGAGACCAGGTCGCCCGTCCCGGCGCGCTCCAGCACGCCGAGCGGCAGCGCCACCGAGCGGACCAGGAAGTCCTCCCGCAGGTCGGCCAGCACCTCCTCGCCGAGCACGCTGCCGCGCAGCAGCGACAGCCCGGTGAACACCGACTGCACCACCAGCGCGGCCAGGTACCACCCGATCGCGGCGGCGATCCGCCCGCCGCCCTCGGTGGCCAGCGACTCCACCAGCGACCCGAGCACCGCGGGCCCGACCAGCCCCGCCACCGTCGCCGTCCCGTGCAGGACCACCATCCCCGCCAGTCCGCCGCGGTGTCGCCGCAGCAGCATCTGCCCGTAGGCCCGCACGGCCGCGGTGGAGCCGACCGGCAGCGTGGTGACCGGCCCCTGCTCGTGGATCTTCGGGGGCTTCACAGCGCACTCCTTCGACGACTGGGACGACGACCAGGACGACTACGACGACAGCGACGACTTCGGCCACGGCTCGGGCCCGGACCCGGACCCGGTTCGGCGCCCCGGCGGGTGGGCGGGCGCCCGGTCACTCGGCACCCCCCGCCAGCCCCGAACCCACCGGGTCCGCGGCCGGGCGGACCACCGAACCGGCCTCCGCCACCGACTCGTTCTCGTCCCGGGTGACGACGGCCCGGTAGCGCGGCTCGCCGGTCATCAGCTCGCGGTGGGTGCCGCTCGCGGCGACCCGGCCCTGCTGGAGCAGCAGGACGGTGTCGGCCTGGTCGAGCAGCAGCGGGCTGGTGGCGAAGACCACCGTGGTGCGCCCGGAGCGCAGTTCGCGCAGGCCGGCGGCGATCCGCGACTCGGTGTGGGCGTCGACCGCGCTGGTCGGCTCGTCCAGCACCAGCACCGGTGGGTCGGCCACCAACGACCGGGCCAGGGCCAGGCGTTGGCGCTGACCGCCGGAGAGCGAGCGGCCGCGTTCGGTGATCCGGGCCGCCATCGGGTCTCCCGCGCACTCGGGCGAGCCGTCGACGAGCGCCTCCAGCGCGTCCTGCGCGCGGGCGGCGGCCAGCGCCTCGGCGGGGTCGACCCGGCCGGAGCGGGGGACGTCGAGCAGTTCGGCGAGGGTGCCGGAGAGCAGCACCGGCTCCTTGTCGTGGACCAGCACCGCGGCCCGGGCGGTGGCCAGCGGCACCCCGTCCAGGGCGACCCCGCCGAGCCGGGCGGAGGGTTTGGCCGCCTCCCCCTCGGCGAGCACCGGCCACCCGCCGAGCCGGGCCGCCAACTCGCCCGCCGCGTCCGGGTCCCCGCAGACCACGGCGGTCAGCCGACCGGCCCGGGCGGTCAGCCCGCTGACCGGGTCGTGCAGGTCCGACCGGGAGGCCCGGCGCACCAGCTCCGCCCCGTCGGCAGCAGCGCCCTCCCCCTGCAGGCCCTCCACCCGAACGCCCTCCGCCGGGAGGTCGTCCCTGGTCAGCGAGAGCACCTTGACGGCCCGCCCGGCGGAGACCCGGGCGACGCTCCAGGCGTGCGCGGCCTCGCCGATGACCCGCAGCGGGGCGGCGAGGAAGGCGGTGGCGCCGTAGACGGCGATCAGTTCGCCGACGCCGATCGCCCCGTCGAGGGCGAGCCGGGCGCCGTACCAGGTGACGCCGATGACGAACAGGCCCGGCAGCAGCACCTCCTGGGCCTGCATCACCGCCCAGGTGCGGGCGGTGCGGACGGCCGCGGCGCGGACCCGCTGGGAGGCGGCCCGGTACCGGCGCAGGAACAGTTCCTCGCCGCCGATGCCGCGCAGCACCCGCAACCCGGCCACCGTGTCGGCCGCCAGCTCGGAAGCCTTGCCGCCGAGCGCCCGCTGCTCGGTGTACCGCCGTTCGAACGGCCCGAGCAGCGGCCACACCGCGGCGGCCAGCACCGGCACGCCGAGCAGCACGGCCAGGCCGAGGCCGGGCTGCCGCCACAGCACCACGGTGCTGACGCCGAGCCAGGCCAGCACCGCGCCGTACAGCCGGGCGGTGAGCTCGACGTACCAACCGATCTTCTCGACGTCACCGCTGGAGACCGCGACGATCTCGCCGGTGGCGATCCGCCGGCTCAGCCCGCCGCCCAGCGCGGAGGCCTGACGGGCCACCAACTGGCGGACCTGGGAGGCCGCCTGGATCCAGTTCCACACCACCTGACGGTGCACCAGCACCGTCATCGTGGTCTGCACGGCGGCCAGCAGCAGGGCGAACAGCCCGGCCGTCAGCAGGCCGCGGGTGTCGTGGTCGACGACGGCCTGGACGCCGCGGCCGATCGCGACGGGGAGCGCGGCCATCGAGGCGAGCTCCAGCGTGCTCCACAGCGTGGCGAGCACCTGGCCGCGGCGCTGGGCGCGGCCCAGCCAGCGCAGGAAGCCGAGCGGGGAGCTGAGGTCGGGGCTGCCGGGGTCGGGCAGCGGCAGGGGGACGAGCGGCATGGTCGCTCCGTTGCAGGATGGGACGGGGCAGGGGGGACGGTGGGACGGCCCCGGTCCGCCGGACGCGGCGGAGCACGGCGGGGCGCGTCGGCCGGGCCCGGTGGGGCCCGGCGCGTCGGAGGTGCGCGGCGCGGGTGCGGTCGGCTCGTCACATGCGGCGAGCCTGACCGCCGCGGTGTGACGCACGCAACAGGTTTTCCGGCGGATCGGCCCGATCCGGCCGCCGCCCCCACCCGCTTTCATTCGTTCCGGGGAACTTCCCCGCCGCGGGAATAAGTTGGTGTTCCCCACCGTTGCCACCGCTCCGGAAGCACCAGAGCCATCAGAACCACCAGAACCACCGGCAGCAGAAGCGCAAACGAAGGGCACCCCTTCCCGTGACCAGCACCCCCGCAGCACCCCCGGTCCCCACGATCACGCTGAACAACGGCGTGCGGATCCCGCAGCTCGGCTTCGGCGTCTGGCAGGTGCCGGACGCGGAGGCCGTCCCCGCGGTGCGCACGGCCCTGGAGGCCGGCTACCGCTCGGTCGACACCGCCGAGATCTACGAGAACGAGAAGGGCACCGGCCAGGCGATCGCCGAGTCCGGCGTGGCCCGCGACGAGCTGTTCGTGACCACCAAGCTGTGGAACTCGGGCACCGTCGACTGGTCCGGCGAGCAGGGCCGCGACCGGGTGCTGCGCACCTTCGACGAGTCGCTCGGCCGCCTCGGCCTGGACGTGCTGGACCTGTACCTGATCCACTGGCCGCGCCCGATGCACGGCAACGCCTTCCTGAACATCTGGCGCGCCTTCGAGCAGCTGCACGCCGAGGGCCGGGTCCGGGCGATCGGCGTCTCCAACTTCCGCGTGCCGGACCTGCAGCTGCTGCTGGCGGAGGCCGAGGTGAAGCCGGTCCTCAACCAGATCGAGCTGCACCCGTACTTCCCGCAGGAGGAGCTGCGCGCCCTGCACGCCGAGCACGGCATCGCCACCGAGGCGTGGAGCCCGCTGGGCCAGGGCAAGGACCTGCTGGCCGAGCCCGCCCTGCTGGCCGTCGCCGCCAAGCACGGCCGCACGGCGGCCCAGGTGGTGCTGCGCTGGCACCTGCAGTCCGGCGTGATCGCCATCCCGAAGTCGGTCACCCCCGCCCGGATCCGGGAGAACCTGGACATCACGGGCTTCGAGCTGGACGCCGAGGACCTGGCGGCCGTCGCGGGCATCGCCACCGGCCGGCGGATCGGCCCGGACCCGGCCGACTTCGACTGGAACTGACCTCCGCGCCCGCCGGGCCCGTCCGGCACAGGGGAGTTGACGCTCCGTCAGCACCCCGGCCGGGCTCCGGAAGCAGAACGGGAAGGGGCCGACACCCGCGTGGGTGTCGGCCCCTTCCCGTGCGTCCGCCGGCGCCGCTGACCGGCCGGAGCGCGTTCGCCGCCCGGGCACGGGCGACGCTTTGCAGAATCGTTACAGCCGGGCCGCCTTGGCGAGCAGCGCCAGCGCCTGCACGTGCTCGTGCGGCTCCAGCGGAGCGAGCAGCGCCTCCTGGACCTCGCGGACCCCGGCGGTGGAGCGGTGCAGCAGCTCCTGGCCGGTCGGGGAGAGCGAGAGCAGGTTGCGGCGCCCGTCCGAGGGGTCGCGGCGGCGCAGCACCAGGCCGCGCCGGACCAGCCGGCTGACCATCTCGGCCATCGTCGCCTTGTCGAGCGAGGCGAGCTCGCCGACCGTCCGCTGGTCGGCGCCCGGTTCGGTCTCCAGCGCGTCCAGCACCGCGTACTGAGGAGCCGTCAGCTCGGTGCCGACCTTCTCCGACCAGAGCTTGGTGTGCACCTGCTGGGCGACCCGGATCAGGTAGCCGATGGCGCGCTGGGCGTCCAGCGTGGGCCGGGCGTCCGCCATCACGGCGACGGCTCCCGGCTCCAGCCGGGCTATCCGCGCCATGATCCGGACGATCTCCAGCTGCTCGTCCGGGCTCAGCGGCTCGAACAGGGTCCGCTGGACCCGGACCACGCCGCCGGTCGCCTCGCGGACGGCCTGAGCACCGTTCTGCGAGAGCGCCAGCAGCTTGCGCCGACCGTCGGCCGGGTCCCTGCGGCGGAGCACCAGACCCCGTCGGACCAGCCGGGCGACCATCTCGGCCATCGTCGCCTTGTCGAGCGAGGCCCGTTCGCCGACCGTGCGCTGGTCGGCTCCGGGCTCCAGGGCCAGTACCAGCAGCACCGCGAACTGCGGAGCCGTCAGCTCGGTACCGACGTATTCGGACCACAAGCGGGTGTGCACCTGCTGGGCCACGCGAATGAGGTGTCCGGGCGACTGCTGCAGTCGGCCGGGCACGCGGGTTGTCGGGATCTCCCCCAGCACCATGAAATCCGTCCCGGTGTCACGCCCGGGTGTGTGTGGGACACCCGAGCGGGGCAGTAACGGCGAGTGAGCATCCCGCTGTGAGAGAGGACGCGTCGGCCGTGCAGCCGGTGGCTGCTGGCGCACACTATACAAACGGTCGGCCTGGACCGGCAGGTAGGGGCGCAGAGTAGTCGCAGGATCGTCGAAGTTGGCATATTTCCCCCGTATGTCGGGACCACGCCCAACCTGGTTCACCCGCCCGGCCGCTTTTCGCCCTCACCCTCTGTCACCTGCGGCGCTACCTCTGGCCGGAAATCCTACTCATCGGTAAGGTTGCCGCGCTGCGCCCTGCGCAACTCATTTATTTCTCACCAACGGGTCACCGGCCCGCGCCGGTCCCGTCGTCCGACTTCGAGAGAGACGAGTACGAAGATGACCGAGCAGAGCACGTCCGTGACCGCCCCCGCTCCGGCCCGGGTGGCCGTGGTGACGGGTGCGGCCCGCGGGATCGGTGCGGCCACCGCGCTCCGGCTGGCCGCGGACGGTTACGCCGTCGCCGTGGTCGACCTGGAGGAGTCCACCGCCAAGGGCACCGCCGAGGCGATCGAGGCCGCGGGCGGCCGCGCGCTGGCCGTCGGCGCGGACGTGTCGGACGCGGAGCAGGTGGAGGCCGCGGTGGAGCGGATCGCCGCCGAGCTCGGCGCCCCGGTGGTGCTGGTGAACAACGCGGGCGTGCTGCGCGACAACCTGCTCTTCAAGATGTCCGAGTCGGACTGGGACACCGTGATGGCCGTCCACCTCAAGGGCGCTTTCCTGATGACCCGCGCGGTGCAGAAGCACATGGTGGCGGCCGGTTTCGGACGGATCGTCAACCTGTCCTCGTCCTCGGCCCAGGGCAACCGCGGCCAGGCCAACTACTCCGCCGCCAAGGCCGGCCTGCAGGGCTTCACCAAGACCCTGGCCATCGAGCTCGGCAAGTTCGGCGTCACCGCCAACGCGGTCGCCCCTGGCTTCATCGCCACCGACATGACCGCGGCCACCGCGGCCCGGGTCGGCATGGAGTTCGAGGCGTTCAAGCAGGCCGCCGCCTCCGCCATCCCGGTCCAGCGGGTCGGCGTGCCGGAGGACATCGCGCACACCATCTCCTTCCTGGCCTCCGAGGGCGCGGGCTTCGTCTCCGGCCAGGTCATCTACGTCGCGGGCGGCCCGCTCGACTGACCGCCGCCGCGGCCGCGACACGCCGCCGCCGCGTTCGTGGTGCGCAGCCCCGGACCCGGGTCCAGACTCGATGGCAGACCTCCCGCCGCCGGCCCGGCGGCGGGCGCGCCCCGCCGGAGGGGCCGGACCGGGCACTCCGGCGCTCCACCCACGGAGGACCTTGATGACCGATCCCACGGACAGCGAGTCCAAGCCGACCCCGGACAGCCTGCTGCACACCGGGGCGGAGAACCCCGTCGACCCCGAGGACCTGGTGATGGCCTCGGGGCGCACCCCCACCCCGGAGCTGGTCGAGAAGGCCAGGAAGGACCTGGAGGAACAGGGCGCGGCAGCCGTCGAACGCCTGCTGCCCTGACCGAGGGGCCGGGCCGACAGGGGCCCGGCCGGCGGGCTGCCGCCACGGCCGCACGAGGCCGCGGACGAGGCGGCCGATTTCCCCGGAGCGACCCGGAAGTGACCCGGGTCACGGGAAATCGGCCGCCTCATTCGTCCCCGCACTACCCTCGGGGCAATTGGAGAAGCCGCCGGAATGCGGCTCGCCGGGGCGCTCCGGGGCGTGATTTCCCCCACTCCCCGCCCCCTTCCCCGCGGCACCGTTCCCGCCCTGAACTGCCCCTATGGAGAAACCGGGGACGACACGTCACCGGCGGGTGACAGATCCGCGGAATAGCCCGGGCGTCCCGGGGTGGACCGGTAATGTCGAAGCCGTGCCAGCCAAGCCCGAATCTTCCGAGCAGCAGATATCGACCGAACCGTGCACGGTTCCGGTCCGTTCCGGTCACGATTCCCGCACCGGAACGACCGATTCCGTGCTCCCCTCGATCAGTCGGCGGCACGCCCTGCTCTTCGGCCTGGTCGGACTGCTCTACCTGGCGGTGGTGCTGGCCATCCTGTACGACTCCCCGCTGGTCGACCTGGACTGGTCGCTGCAGCAGTTGCGCCCGTACCGGCAGTGGCCCGGTGCGCTGCCGTACCTGGACATCTGGGTGATCGCGGGGCAGCGCGGCCCGACCGCGATCGCGGCCTGCCTCTGGCTGGGCTGGCGCTGCTACCGCGCGCACTCGGCGCGGCCGCTGCTGGTGATGGGCATGGCACTGCTGCTGCTGAACGTCACGGTCGGCGGGGTGAAGATCCTGACCGGTCGGCTGGGGCCGCACTACGCGCACTACGTGGGCTCGCCCGAGCTGTTCTCCGGCGGCAGCATCTTCCCCTCCGGGCACACCGCGAACGCCGTGGTCACCTGGGGCGTGCTGGCGTACCTGGCGACCCGCTGGCGGCGCACCGGTGCCGCGCTGGCCGCGCTCACCGCGGCCTCGATCGGGCTGACCACCGTCTACCTGGGCACCCACTGGATCTCGGACGTGTTCGCGGGCTGGGCGGCGGGCGCGCTGGTGCTGCTCTCGCTGCCGCTGGCCGAACCGGCCGTCGCCGCACTGGACCGGCGGGTGCTGGCGGCCTGGCACCGGGAGGGCCGCTTCGCCCGCCCGACCGCCGCCGCACCCCGGCCGCGCCCGGCGGCGGCGCCCCGCCCGCAGTGGCCCGCGCGCCCGCTGCCGGCCCGCCCTCAGCCCGCCCAGGCCCGTTCCACCACGCCGTCCCGCACCGTCAGGTTGAGCCGGTCGGAGCGGTACTCCATGGTCAGCAGCGCCTCCGGTTCCAGCACCCGCACGGTGCGCCAGCCCCGCTCGGCGGCCAGCGCCCGGGCCGGCTCCACCGGCAGCCCCGGGTAGTCGTCCAACCGGTCCCCGTGCAGTTCGTCCATCGCCCGCCTCCCCGCGCCCGAACAGTCCTAGGCTGGAAAGGGTACGAGGGAGGCGGTTGCGTATGCGGCGCGCCAGGACGCCGAAGGTGTGGCTGAGCGGGACGGAGCCGGCCACCGCGCGCAGTGACCTGAAGCTGCGGTTCCTGCTGTCGGTGCTGTTCCTGCCGTTCTTCGCGCTGTGCACGGCGGGCTTCGCGGTGTGGGCCGCGCTGGCCCCCGCGGACGGCGCGCCGAGCAGCGGGACGCTGGTGGTGTTCGCGGTGGGCTGCGGGGTGCTGACCCTGGTGGCGGCGGCGGACCTGTGGGTGGTGGTGCGCCGCCGCCGCACCGAGCTGTGAGCGGCTGACTACCGCGAACCGACCGCCTGCTTGACCAGGGTGCGGCCGAAGTCCCACATCAGGCCGCTGCCGCGGTGGGCGTCGTCCATCACCTCGGTGAAGGCGTCCACGAAGCGGTCGACCTCCTTCTCGGTGACGATCAGCGGCGGGATCAGCTTGATCACCTCCAGGTGGTCGCCGGAGACCTGGGTGAGGATCCGGTGCCGCTGCAGCAGCGGGACGACCACCATCTGCGCGAACAGGCCCTTGCGGGCGGCCTGCAGCGCCGTCCAGCCGGTGCGCAGCTTGAGCGACTTGGGACGGCCGAACTCGATGCCGATCATCAGCCCGCGCCCGCGCACCTCGGCGAGCAGCTCGTACCGCTCGGTCAGCGCCGCCAGCCGGGTCCGGAACAGCTCGCCGACCTTCGCGGCGTTCTCCACCACGCCCTCCTGCCGCATCACGTGCAGGGTGGCCAGGCCCGCGGCCATCGCCTGGGCGTTGGAGCCGAAGCTGGCGGAGTGCACCAGGACGCGGTCCATCGAGGAGTACACCTTCTCGAAGATCCACGACTTGCCGAGCGTCGCCCCGATCGGCACGTACCCGCCGGAGAGCGCCTTGGCCGCGCACACCAGGTCGGGGTGGACGCCCTCCTCGGCCTGGTAGGCGAAGAAGGTGCCGGTGCGGCCGACGCCGGTCTGCACCTCGTCGCAGATCAGCAGCGCCTTGTGGGCGTGCAGCAGCTCCTGGGCGGCGGCCAGCCAGCCGGGCGGCGGGGCGAGCACGCCCTTGCCCTGGATCGGCTCGACGATCAGCGCCGCCACGTCGCCCTTCTTCAGCTCCTTGCGCAGCGCGTCCAGGTCGCCGAGCGGGATCGCGGTGTCGGGCAGCAGCGGGTCGAAGCCCTTGCGGAAGCCGCTCTCGCCGTTGACCGAGAGCGAGCCCGCGGTGAGGCCGTGGAAGGCGTGGTCGCAGTACAGGACGCGGCGCCTGCCGGTGGCGTAGCGGGCGAACTTCAGCGCCGTCTCGACCGCCTCGGTGCCGCTGTTGCCGAAGAACACCCGGTCCAGGCCGGGGGCGTGGGCGATCAGCTGCTCGGCGAGCAGGCCGGGCAGCGGGGAGCAGTCGAAGCGGGTCAGGTCGGCCGTCCCCAGCTCCATCACCTGCTCGATCGCGGCCCGGACGGCGGGGTGGTGGCGGCCGAGCGCGAAGATGCCGAACCCGGCGAGCATGTCGAGGTACTCGTTGCCCTCGGCGTCGTAGAAGTACGGGCCCTCGGCCCGTTCGTAGTACCGGTCGAAGCCGATGGTGTGCAGCATCCGGGGCAGCTGCGGGTTGAGGTAGCGGGCGTGCAGCTCGTAGCGCTCGCCGCCCCGGGCGGCGAGCAGGGCGGCGAGGTCGAGCGGTTCGGCCTGGGTCACGCTGGTTCGCTCCAATCGGTGACTACTTGCGCGGCACCCTGGGCCGGTACTCCTGGGCGCCGCTCCGCGTGCCGGGCAGCAGGCGGCGGGCGTAGGCGGCGGTCTGGGCGGCGACGCCGGTGCCGGTGAGGCCGACCTCCTCGAGGATCTCACCGCGCGAGGCGTGCGCCAGGAACTCCTGCGGGACGCCCAGGTCGCGCAGCGGGGTGTCGACCTCGGCGTCCCGCAGGGCCTGGGCGATCGCCGAGCCGACCCCGCCGGCCCGCCCGTTGTCCTCGACGGTGACCACCATCCGGTGCGCGGCGGCCAGCCCGACCAGCGCGGGGTCGACCGGCTTGACCCAGCGCGGGTCGACGACGGTGGCGGTGATGCCGTCGGCGGCGAGCAGCGCGGCGGCGTCCAGGCAGGCGGGCGCCATCGCGCCGACGGCCACCAGCAGCACGTCGGGGCTGGGCCCGGTGCGGGCCAGCACGTCGACGCCGCCGATCCGTTCGACCGCCGGGACGTCGGGGCCGAGCTCGCCCTTGGGGAAGCGCACCACGGTGGGGGCGTCCTCGACGGCGACGGCCTCCCGGAGCTGCTCGCGCAGCCGGTCGGCGTCGCGCGGGGCGGCCAGCCGCAACCCGGGGACGACCTGCAGGATCGACATGTCCCACATGCCGTTGTGCGAGGCCCCGTCGTTGCCGGTGACCCCGGCCCGGTCGAGCACGAAGGTGACGCCGAGCCGGTGCAGCGCCACGTCCATCAGGACCTGGTCGAAGGCCCGGTTCAGGAAGGTCGCGTACACCGCGACGACCGGGTGCAGCCCCCCGGTGGCCAGGCCCGCGGCGGAGGCGACGGCGTGCTGCTCGGCGATCCCGACGTCGAAGGTCCGCCCGGGGTGGGCCGCCGCGAACGGGCCGAGCCCGACGGGGTGCAGCATCGCGGCGGTCACGGCGACCAGGTCGGGGCGCTCGGCGCCGAGGGCGAGCATCTCCTGGCTGAACACGGACGTCCAGGAGGCGCCCGCGGACGGCGAGACCGGCAGGCAGGTGTACGGGTCGATCGGGCCCACCGCGTGGAAGCGGTCGGCCTCGTCCTGCTCGGCGGGCCGGTAGCCGCGGCCCTTGACGGTCAGGCAGTGCACGATGACCGGCCCGCCGAAGTGCCGGGCCTGGCGCAGCGCCTGCTCGACGGCGGCGATGTCGTGGCCGTCGATCGGGCCGAGGTACTTCAGGCCGAGGTCCTCGAACATGCCCTGCGGGGCGAAGGCGTCCTTGAAGCCCTTCTTGGCGCCGTGCAGCGCGTCGAACAGCGGCGGGCCGACCACGGGGGTGCGCTGCAGGGCGTCCTTGCCCCAGGCGAGGAAGCGCTCGTAGCCGCGGGTGGTGCGCAGGGTGGCGAGGTGGTGGGCGAGGCCGCCGATGGTCGGCGCGTAGGAGCGCTCGTTGTCGTTGACGACGATGACCAGCGGACGGTCCTCGGCCTCGGCGATGTTGTTGAGCGCCTCCCAGGCCATGCCGCCGGTGAGCGCGCCGTCGCCGATCACGGCGACGGTGCAGCGGTCCACGCCGAGCAGTTGGTTGGCCTTGGCGATGCCGTCGGCGTAGCCGAGCGCGGTGGAGGCGTGCGAGTTCTCGATCAGGTCGTGCTCGGACTCGGCGCGCGAGGGGTAGCCGGAGAGCCCGTCCTTGGCCCGCAGCCGGCTGAAGTCCTGCCGACCGGTGAGCAGCTTGTGCACGTAGGCCTGGTGGCCGGTGTCCCACAGGACGCGGTCGTGCGGGGAGTCGAAGACCCGGTGCAGGGCGATGCTGAGTTCGACCACGCCGAGGTTGGGGCCGAGGTGGCCGCCGGTGCGGGTGACGGCGTCGATCAGGAAGTCGCGGATCTCGTCGGCGAGCAGCGGCAACTGCTCGGGGTGCAGTCGTCTGAGGTCGGCGGGCCCGGTGATCTGGCTCAGCAGTGGCATGGCGTACCCCTCACGGCCGGTTCGATGTGCGTAGGTGTCCAGCCTGCGGCCCGGCGGGCGCGGTCGCCTGTCGGCGTGGGCCGCCCGCGCCGGGCCCTGACGTGCGGTCAGACCGCCTTGGGCGAGGCGAGGGTCTCGCGGGCGGCGCGGATCGACTCCTTGAGCGAGCCCATGGTGGCGAGCACCGCCGTCGGTTCGTACCCGCAGTGGGCCATGCAGTTGTCGCAGCGCGGGTCACGGCCGCGGCCGTACTTGTCCCAGTCGGTCTTCTCGATCAGCTCGCGGTAGGTGGGGACGTAGCCGTCGGACATCAGGTAGCAGGGGCGCTGCCAGCCGAACAGCGAGTAGTTGGGGATGCCCCAGGCGGTGCACTCGAAGTCGACCTTGCCCTCCAGGAAGTCCAGGAAGAGCGGGCTGTGGTTGAGCCGCCAGCGCCGCCGGTTGCCGCCGGCGAAGGCCTTGCGGAACAGCTCGCGGGTCTGCTCGACGCCGAGGAAGTGCTCCTGGTCGGGAGCCTTCTCGTACGCGTAGGCCGGGGAGATCATCATCTCGTCGACCTTGAGGTCGTCGTTGAGGAAGTCCAGCACCTCGACCACGGTCTGCGCGGTGTCGGTGTTGAAGAAGGTCGAGTTGGTGGTGACCCGGAAGCCCCGCCGCTTGGCCTCCTTGATCGCCTCGACGGCCTCCGCGAACGTCCCCTCCTTGGCCACCGAGGCGTCGTGCCGCTCCTCCAGGCCGTCGATGTGGACGGCGAAGGTGAAGTACGGCGAAGGGGTGAACTTGTCGAGCTTCTTGCGCAGCAGCAGGGCGTTGGTGCACAGGAAGACGTACTTGCGGCGCTCCACCAGCTGGCGGACGATCTCGTCGATCTGGGGGTGCATCAGCGGCTCGCCCCCGGCGATGGAGACCATCGGGGCGCCGCACTCCAGGACCGCGCCGACCGCCTGGGCGACCGGCATCCGCTGCTTGAGGACGCCCGCGGGGTGCTGGATCTTCCCGCAGCCCTCGCACTTGAGGTTGCAGGCGAACAGCGGCTCCAGCTCGACGATGAGCGGGAACTTCTTCCGCCCCCTGATCTTCTGCTGCATGAGGTAGGTGGACACGCGGATCGTCTGACGCAGCGGCATGGCCATGGCTTAGCTCGCCTCCTGGGGGAGCGTCGAGGGCTGTGGGGTCGTCAGCTGGGCGGGCGTGGCGGAGACCTGCCGGTGCCACGCGGTGAGGGCGGGGACGGCGGCACGCAGGGCCCGCCAGGCGCGCACCCCGGCCGGCAGGGTGCCGGGGCGGATCAGTTCCCGTTCGGGGGTGTCGACCACCACCCGCAGCACGGCCGCGGGCAGGTCGGGCGCGTGCGCGGCGCGGGCGGCGAGGACGGCGGCGGCCTCCATGTCGACGGCGAGCGCGCCCTCGCGGTGCAGCCGGGCCCGTTCGGGGCCGCGCACCACGTGGTCGGCGGTGCGGTGGGTGCCCAGGTGGGCCCGCAGGCCCGCCTCCTCCAGGGCGGTGGCCAGCGCGGCCGCGGAGGGCAGCGGGTGGTCGCCGCCCTCGGCGTCGGTGACCCGGTCGGCGACGATCACCTCGCCGGGCCGCACGCCGGGCCCGAGCGCGGCGCCGAACCCGGCGACCAGGAGGGCGCCGTAGCCGCCCGCGTCGAGCAGCGCGGCGGCCTTCTGCCCGGCGGCCCGGCGGCCCATCCCGGTGCGGGCCAGCACCGGCGGTCCGCCCGCCGCGCCGGACCAGTCGCCGCCGCGCAGCGCCCAGGCCTCCGGCCCGAGCGCGCACAGCACCAGCAGCGGCCCGTTCACTGCTCGCCTCCCCGGCCGAGCGGGGCGTCGTGCACGTAGCGGCCGAGCGCGGTGACCGGGAAGACCAGGCGGTACAGGTGGTAGTTGATGGAGAAGTCCCAGGGGAAGCCGGTGCCGGTGAACTGCGGTTCGTCCCACGTCCCGTCGGGGCGCTGGGTGGCGGTGAGCCAGCCGACGCCGCGCTCGACCGCCGCGGAGTCGCGCTCCCCGGCGGCGAGCAGCGCCATCAGCGCCCAGGCGGTCTGCGAGGCGGTGGACTCGCCGCGTCCGGCCCAGGTGGCCGGGTCCTCGTAGGAGCGCATGTCCTCGCCCCAGCCGCCGTCCGGGTTCTGCCGGTCGGTCAGCCAGGCGACGGCCCGGCGGATCGAGGAGTGGTTCCGGCTGACCCCGGCGGCGATCAGCGCGGGCACCACCGAACCGGTGCCGTAGATGTAGTTGGTGCCCCAGCGGCCGAACCAGGAGCCGTCGGCCTCCTGGTGGCGCAGCAGCCAGACGACGCCGCGCCGGGTGCGCAGGTCCCCGAGGCGGCCGGTCCCGGCGAGCATCTCCACCACGTGCGCGGTGACGTCGGCCGAGGGCGGGTCGATGACCTCGCCGAAGTCGCAGAACGGCAGCTTGTTGGGGAGCTTGCTGGTGTTGTCGGCGTCGAACGCGCCCCAGGCGCCGTCCTTGGACTGCATGCCGAGGTTCCACCGGACGGCCCGCTCGACCGCCCCCTCCAGCCGCTCGCGGTCGGGGTGGTCGATCCGGCGCAGCGCGAGGACCACCTCGGCGGTGTCGTCGACGTCCGGGTAGGTGTCGTTCTCGAACTCGAAGGCCCAGCCGCCGGGGGCCAGCCGGGGGCGCTTGACGGCCCAGTCGCCGCGGGTGGTGACCTCCTCGCCGAGCATCCAGTCGGCGGCCCGGACCAGGGCCGGGTGGTCGCCGGGCAGTCCGGCGTCGCGCAGCGCGATGGCGGCCAGGCAGGTGTCCCAGACCGGGGACTGGCAGGCCTCCAGCCAGCGCTTGCCGTCCTCGGTGTGGACGGTGAAGGAGTCGAAGGCGGCGAGTCCGGCCTTCATCACGGGGTGGTCGAGCCGGTAGCCGAGCAACCGCAGCGCGATCAGCGAGTAGACGGCGGGCGGCTGGATGCCGCCCCAGCAGCCGTCGGCCTCCTGCCGTTCGACGATCCAGGCGGCGGCCTGCCGCAGGGCCAGACGGCGCAGCGGCTTGATGGCGTGCCGGTGGTAGCGGTGCATCAGCTGGTCGAGCCGCTGGAACAGGCCGTCCCAGGTGTGCGGCGGGGCGAGCGGCCGCCGCGGGTACGGGTTCGCCGGGTCGGTGTGCAGTTCGGCGAGGCCGAACGGGGCGGGGCGGACCGGGCGGTGCGCGGAGACCACGGTGAGCGGGACGATGGTCTGCCGGGCCCACTGGCCGAAGGAGTAGATGTTCAGCGGCGCCCAGGTGGGCAGGAACAGCACCTCGGGCGGCAGCTCGGGGAGCTGCTCCCAGGGCCACCAGCCGAACAGGGCGAGCCAGATCCGGGTGAACACCCGGCTCGCGGCGATGCCGCCGCGCTCGCGGACGAACGCGGCGGCGGCCCGCATGTGCGGGGCGTCCGCGGTGTCCCCGGCGAGCCGGAGGGCCACGTACGCCTCGACGGTGGTGGAGAGCTCGGGCGGGCCGCCGTGGAAGGTGGCCCAGGTGCCGTCCTCCCGCTGCCGGGAGCGGATCCAGGCCGCGGTGGCCCGGGTCTGCTCCTCGGTGCGGATGCCCAGGAACTCCCTGAGCAGCAGGTCTTCGGCGTCCATGGTGACGTTGGTCTCCAGGTCGCCCTTCCACCAGCCGTCGGCGTGCTGGAGTGACAGCAGGTGTGCGGTGGCGCGGCTGAGCGCCGCCGCTGGTGAGGAATCGTCAGATCGTGCTACTGCAACTGAGGTTTGGGGTCCGAGCCTTCCACCCGCGGTTGCTGTCACTCTTACGTCACCTCTCTCTGACCACCACGAATTCGGCGAGTGCGACGAAGTGCTCGCGCACCTCGTCGGCCATGGGCACCTCGCCGAGGGCGGCGAGGGCGGTGTCGTACTGGCGGCGGGCCTCTTCCTGCGTCCAGGCCCGGCCGCCGGCCTGCTCGATCAGCGCGGCGCGGGCGGCGAGCACCTGCTCGCTCTCCTCGCCGCGGCCGGTCGGGTCGGCCAGCTGTGCGGCCAGCTCGCGGGAGGCGGCGCCCCCCTCGGCCAGCGCGGCGCACACCGGCAGCGACTTCTTCCGCGACTGGAGGTCGCTCCAGTGCGGCTTTCCGGTCACTTCGGTGGCGCCCCAGATGCCCAGCAGGTCGTCCACCGCCTGGAACGCGAGGCCCAGGTGGTAGCCGTACCGCTGGAGCGCGTCGGACACCCGGTCGTCGGCGCCGGCCAGCACTGCGCCGATCGCCGCCGAGGCCGCCAGCAGGGCGCCGGTCTTGCCGCCCTCCATGGCCAGGCACTCCTCGACCGTCACCGCGTCGCGCTGCTCGAAGGAGACGTCCAGTGCCTGGCCGTCGATCAGCCGCCGGGTGGCGGTGGTGATCAGACGGACGGCGCGGGCGGCGTCCGCCGGGTCGGCCCCGCCGGTCACCGCGGCGTCCAGCAGGACCTCGGTGCCGAGGGTGGCCAGCGCGTCGCCGACCAGCACGGCCTGCGCCGGTCCGAAGACCGTCCAGGCGGTGGCCCGGTGCCTGCGCGTCTCGTCACCGTCCATCAGGTCATCATGGAGGAGGGAGAAATTGTGCACCAGCTCGACCGACACGCCGCCGGGTACGCCCGCCTGCGCGTCCGCGCCCACCGCTTCGGCCGACAGCAGGGCCAGCGCCGGGCGCACGGCCTTGCCGCCGTCGCCCGCGGCGGGCTTGCCGTCCCGGTCGATCCAGCCGAAGTGGTAGGCGGCGACGGTGTCCATCGGTGCCGCCAAACGGGCGACGGCCGCACGCATCGGCGGCGTGCAGAGCGTGCGTCCGCGCGCCAGCAGGTCGAGGACGGTCGGGGTGTCCTCGACCGTCGAGCCGGTGCGTGCCTCCACGTGCGTTCCCTCTCGGTGCGTCCGTCCGGCCGCGGCGGGCGGCCGGACGGTTGTGGTGTCGGTGGTCGGGGAGTGGGGGCCCGGCGTCATCGGGGCCACCGTCCGTCCCCCCGGTCGACCGGGAGTCGGCCGTGGCCGGCCAGGGCGGCGTCAGCCGCCGCGTGACCGCTGCGCACCGCACCCTCCATGGTCGCTGGCCAGCCGGTGGCCGTCCAGGACCCGGCGAGCAGGACTCCGGGGGCTCCGGTGCGTGCGCCGGGGCGCAGGGCGGCGGTGCCGGGCGCCGGGTCGAAGGTCGCGGTGCGCTCCCGGGTGACGAAGAAGTCCAGCACCCGGGCGCCGCGGGCGGCGGGCAGCAGCCGCTCCAGCTCCGGCAGGTAGCGGGCGCGCAGCTCGGCGACCGGCAGGTCGATCTCGTCCTCGACGGCGGACTGCGAGACGGCCAGGTACTGGGCGCCGGGGACGGCCAGGCCGGAGTGCCGGGTGCGGTCGAAGACGAACTGCACCGGGGAGCCGAGCGCCGCGAAGAACGGACGGCGGATCAGCGGCCGGTCGTAGACCACGTGCACGTTGAGGATCGGGGCGGTGCCGAAGTCGGCCAGCCGGTGCTGCCCGGGGACGGCGCCGGGCGGCAGCAGGGCGGCCGCGGCGTCCTGGGCGCCGGCCAGCACCACGGTGTCGGCGGTGAGCAGCTCGCCGCCCTCCAGCCGGACGGCGTTCGGCTCGGCGGCCTTCAGCTCGACGGCCCTGGTGCGCAGCAGCACCCGCACCCCGGCCCGCTCCAGCTCGGCCGCGGCCCGGTCGTGGTGGATCCCGCCGAGCGGGACGTTGGCCATGCCGATGTCGGCGGCGCCCGCCTCGGAGAGCAGGCCGGTCTTGAAGACCATCGCGGCCAGCGCCATCGAGGTGCGGTCGGCGGTGGCGTTCAGGGTGGCCACGCCCACGAGGTCCCAGACGGCGGCCACCGTGGCGGGGGTCTGGCCGTGCCGGCGCAGCCACTCGCCGAAGGAGAGGTCGTCCAGCGCCGGGTCGACGAGGTCGAGCTTCTGCAGGGCGAGCGCGCCGCGCACCACCCGCAGCCGGTCGGCCGGGGAGAGGTGCCGGTAGGTGGCGAGGCTGCCGGCCAGGTGCAGCGGGACGGGCAGGTCGGCGCGGCGCAGCCGGCCGAGGCGGCGGGTGCCGTCGGCGGCGACGGAGAGCACCGGCACGTCCAGCCGGGGCTGCAGGTCGACCAGGCCGCCGGCGCCGAGCCGGTCGACCAGGCCGCGGTAGGCGGTGCAGCAGCGCAGGTAGACGTGCTGGCCGTTGTCCACCGTCAGTTCGCCGCGCTTGAAGGAGAAGGCCAGGCCGCCGAGCCGGGGACGGGCCTCCAGCAGGGTGGTGCGCACCCCGGCGTCGGCGAGGCGGAGGGCGGCGGTGATGCCGGCCAGGCCGCCGCCGACCACCACGGCGGTGCGCTCGCGCGGCGCGGTCGGCGTGCTCATCGGCCCTCCCGGACGGCAGTGGACGGTGGGCACAACAACGTGCGCATGCGTCGTGATTCCCCGTTGACACAGCGTGACAGAACTGGCGCGAGAATCAAGAACGCCCTCCGGCGAGCCCGGACAGCGCCACGTACGCCTTCTCCCAGCCGGGCAGCGAGACGCGGCCGCGGAGCACCGAGTGCGGGTCGGCGGCGATCCGGCCGAGCAGGCGGTGGTAGATGCCGGCCATCGCGGCGGTGGCGGCGCGGCTGCGGCGGTCGAGCATCGGCAGCAGGCGCAGGCCCTCCTCGAAGGCGGCCCGGGCGCGTTCGGCCTCGAAGGCGACCAGGCCGGTGAAGTCGGCGCCCACCGGGAGGGTGGGGAGGGCGAAGCCCTGCTGGCAGCCGAACCGGACCAGGTCCTCGGTGGGCAGGTAGGTGCGGCCGTTCAGGGCGTCCTCGCGCAGGTCGCGCAGGATGTTGGTGAGCTGCAGGGCCAGGCCCAGGGTGTCGGCGTACTCGGCGCCGCGCTCCCGGTCCTCGCAGCCGTAGACGCCCAGCGAGAGCCGTCCGATCGAGCCGGCCACGCAGCGGCAGTAGACCTTGAGCTCCTCGAAGGTGGCGTACTCGACGCCCTTGAGGTCCATCTCGACGCCGTCGATCAGCTCGTCGAAGCCGCCGAGCGGGATCGGGAAGCGGCGGGCCGCGTCCGCCAGGGCGACCTTGATCGGGTCGGTGTCGTCCTCGCCGACCGCCCCCGCGCGGACCTCGTCCAGCAGGGCGCGGGTGCGGGCCAGCGCCTCGGCCTTCTGTTCGGCGGGCAGCTCGCCGTCGCCGATGTCGTCGACCCGGCGGGCCAGCGCGTAGAGCGCCGACATCGCCAGCCGCTTGGCCTCGGGCAGCAGCCGGATGCCGTAGCTGAAGTTGCGGGCCTGCAGGGCGGTGACCGCCTCGCAGTACCGGTAGGCCGCCATGACCGGCGCGGACGCCAGTGGTGATGCCCCCACGCGGGCGCTCACCTTCCCTTCGCGAAGAGTGCCGCCGCCCGGCCGGCCAGGCGGCGCTTGTCGGGCTTCGCCCGGTGCGCGAGCACGTCGAACCCGGCCGCCTCGATGGCGTCCAGGGCCGCGTACCCGCCGGCGGTGAATCCCGCCAGCAGCAGTCGGAGCCTCCCGTGAACCGTACCCACCAGCGGTGCGCCGCGGTCGAGCAGGGTCCGGGCCCGGCTCGCCTCCCAGGCGACCAGCTGGCGCACGCCGCGGGAGGCGGTGCCGGCGGCGAGGTCGTCCTCGGTGACGCCGAAGGAGGCGAGGTCCTCCAGCGGGAGGTAGATCCGGCCGCGCTGCAGGTCCTCGGCGACGTCCTGCAGGTGCTCGACGACCTGCAGCGCGGTGCAGACGGCGTCGGAGAGCGCGATCCGGTCGGGGGTGGCGCGGCCGGCCAGGGCGAGCACCAGGCGGCCGACCGGGTCGGCGGAGAGGGTGCAGTAGTGGCGCAGGTCCGCGTAGGTCGGGTAGCGGGTGGTGGTCTGGTCCACCCGGTTGGCCTCGATCAGGCGGCGGAACGGCTCGGGGGTGACGGCGTGCCGCTCGATCAGCGGGACGAGGCGGCGCACCAGCGGGTGCCGGGGCTCGCCGGGGTCGGTGCCCAGGACGGTGCCGTGCGGGGCCGGGTCGTCGCCGAGGGCGGTGGCGAAGGCGCGGTCCAGGTCGCGCTCCAGGCCGTCCAGCAGGGCGAGCCGGAAGCCCGGGTCGTCGGGCCCGCCCGGGACGTCCAGCAGCCGGGCGACGGCGGCCGGGTCGGCGAGGTCGCCGTCGCCCGCGTCGTCGACCAGGCGGGCGTAGCCGTAGACCGCCATCAGGTCGCCGCGCCAGGCGGCGGGCAGGAAGCCGGGGGCGACCGGGAAGTTCTCCAGGTCGGCCTTGTCCAGCGTCGCCGCCATTGTCTGGTTATCCGACTTAGTTGAATCCGACACTGCCGTCACTCCCCCGTTCTACACCGGGCCGCACCGCCTCCGCGCCACGGACACGCATCCGTCGCCACCCCTTCACCCGCCGCACGGCGCAGGGCCGGTGCCCGGGGATCCGCTCCCCGCGCACCGGCCCTGCACCCCGCGACCCGCTCCCGTTCAGGGGCGGTCGCCCTTCTCGTACCGGCGGACCACCTCGTCGGTGTGCCCGTCCATGATCAGTTCGCCGTGCTCGATCCAGATCGTCCGCTCGCAGGTCTCGCGGATCGCGTTGTTGTCGTGGCTGACCAGGAAGACCGTGCCGGCCTCCTTGCGCAGCTCGTTGATCCGGGCCTTGGAGCGCTGCTGGAAGCCCTGGTCGCCGGTGGCGAGGGCCTCGTCGATCAGCAGCACGTCGTGGGTCTTCGCCGCCGCGATGGAGAACCGCAGGCGGGCGCCCATGCCGGAGGAGTACGTGCGCATCGGGAGCGAGATGAAGTCGCCCTTCTCGTTGATGCCCGAGAAGTCGACGATGCTCTGGTAGCGCTCGCGCACCTGGGCCGGGGACATGCCCATCGCCAGGCAGCCCAGCACCACGTTGCGCTCGCCGGTGAGGTCGTTCATCAGCGCCGCGTTGACGCCCAGCAGCGAGGGCTGGCCGTGCGTGTAGATGCCGCCCTTGGCGGTCGGCAGCAGGCCGGCGATGGCCGCCAGCATGGTCGACTTGCCGGAGCCGTTCGAGCCGATCAGGCCGACCGCCTCGCCCTTGTAGGCGGTGAAGCTGATGCCGCGCACCGCGTGCACCTCGCGGATCGCGGGCGACTTCTTGCGGGTGATGATCCGGCTCAGCGCCGAGGTGGCGCTGCCCTTGCCGGAACCGGCGCCGTGCACCTTGTAGACGATGTGCACGTCGTCCACCACCACGGTGGGGACCCGGGCCTGGTTGTCCACCGCGGTGGCCTCCTTGAGGGTGTCGAGAGCTGCGTCAGCCACGGCCGTACTCCTCCTCCGCCTTCCAGAAGAACACGAAGCCGATGACGAAGGCGACGACTCCCCAGGTGGCGGCCATGAACCAGATGTGGTCCGGGAGGATCAGGGCCTTCGGCAGCGCGTGGCCGGCCGCGTCGTAGCCGCCGGGGTAGAGCTTCTTGTCGAAGCTCTCGGGCATGAAGGCGTAGCGGATCAGGTCCATGTAGACCACCGCCGGGTTCCACGAGTAGAGCGTCTGCCAGATCGGCGGCCACTTCTCGATGAAGCTGGAGACGCTGTACATCACGCCCGAGACGTACATCCAGGTGCGCAGCAGGAACGGCATCAGCTGCGAGATGTCGGAGGTCTTGGAGCCGATCCGGGCCATCACCAGGGCCAGGCCGGTGTTGAACATCGACTGGAAGACCAGCGCCGGGACGATCAACAGCCAGGTCATGCCCGGGGTGATGCCGTTCAGCAGCACGATGACGACCAGCACCACCATCGAGATCAGCAGCTGCTGGAGCTGGATGATGGTGAAGGCGATCGGGAGGCTGGCGCGCGGGAAGTGCAGCGCGCGGATCAGGCCGAGGTTGTCGGAGACCGACCGGGTGCCGGCCTGGATCGCGCTCTGCGAGAACTGGAAGATGAAGACGCCGATGCACAGCCAGGCGATGTAGGCCGGGACGGTGTCCCGGTTGTTCATGATCAGACCGAAGACGAGGTAGAACACCGCGCAGTTCAGCAGCGGGGTGAGCACCTGCCAGAGCTGGCCGAGCTTCGCGGTGGTGTACTGCGCGACCAGGCGGGCGGTGGCGAAGGCGCTGATGAAGCTGCGCCGGGCCCAGAGCTGGCGGACGTACTGCGGCAGGCTCGGCCGCTTGCCGCTGATGGACAACCCGTACTTGTCCGCGAGCTGCTTCGGGGTCAGACCCGCATCGGAACCCCTTGGCGCGGAGAGGTTGACCGGGTCACTCAGTGTCGACACATTCGTCCTTCAGGGGGTCGTCATCCCCAGCCCCGGGGGGACGGGGCGGGAGACCGGGGCGTACCACGGAGCTCTGGTGCGTTCGCGGTCGGCTCGGGAGGCCGATCCGGCCGCGATCAGATGATTGGCGGTCTGCCGAGCCTGGTCAAGCGCCAGACGGTGGACCACTTCATCGGTCGGCGCGGGCCGCAGGGCTCGCTCCAGCCGGCCCGGAAACCGCCGAGCCAGGCCCGCAGCCCCTCCTTGGGGGGACGGCGGAGCACGGTCAGCAGGAACCAGGTTCCCAGGTAGAGGGGCACCAGGGGAGCCGGGAGGTTCCGCCGGGCCAGCCAGACCCGGTTGCGGGCCACGTTGTGGAAGTACGCGGCGTGCCGGGCCGGGGAGGTCGCCGGGTGGTGCAGCACCACGTCCGGGCGGTAGTCGATCGACCAGCCGGCGTCCAGCGCCCGCCAGGCCAGGTCGGTCTCCTCGTGCGCGTAGAAGAACTCCGCGGGCAGCTGTCCGGCCTGCGGGAAGACCGCGCTGCGCACCGCGCTGGCGCCGCCCAGGAAGGTGGTGACCCGGGAGCCGTGCATCGGGTCGCTGGCGCGCAGCCGGGGCACGTGGCGGCGCTGGGTGGCGCCGGTCTCCGGGTCGGCGATCCGGAACGAGACGATGCCCAGGGACGGGTCGGCGGTGAAGGCCTCGCGCAGCAGCCGCGCCGAGTCGGTGTTCGGCAGCAGGCCGTCGTCGTCCAGGAAGAGCACCGCGTCGACGTCCCGGCCGTCCGGGCCGAACAGTTCGATGCCGACGTTGCGGCCGCCCGGGATGCCGAGGTTCTCCGGCAGCTCGACGCTCCGCACGCCCTCCGGCAGGGCGGGCAGCGGGGCGCCGTTGCCGACCACGGCGAGCTCCACCGGCGGGCCCTGCTGGGCGCGCACCGACTCGATCAGGGCGTTCAGCTCGGCGGGCCGGTTGCCCATGGTGATGATCACCGCGCCGAGGCGGAAGTCGTCGCTCATCGCAGCCTGCTGGAGAGCACGATCGACAGCAGGTGCAGGACGGTCTGCAGCATCGCGATGGCGGCCAGCACCACGACCGCGAGGCGGGTGAAGAACAGGTCGCCGCGGACCGCGTCGGCGATGCCCGCGGCCAGGATGAACAGCGAGGCCTCGACCGCGCCGACCAGGCGGTGGAACTTCAGCAGCGAGGCGGCCCGGCGGGCCTTGGCCACCGCGGTCGAGCGCGGCACCGAGGCGCTGTCCTCGACGGCGGTCAGGCCGGAGCGGGCCCGGGCCACGTCCACCAGGTCGGTCTCGGACTTGATCAGGATCGCGCCGAGCGCGGCCAGCGTGCCGAGGAAGGCCCACTGCCAGGCGGCGTGCGCGCCCTCGCGGTGGAACAGGTCGGCGGCGCGCAGGCCCAGGCCGGTGAGCAGCGCGGCCTCGGACACGTAGTGGCCGACCCGGTCCAGGTAGACGCCGGTGAGCGAGGTCTGCCGCCGCCAGCGGGCCACCTCGCCGTCCACGCAGTCCAGCAGCAGGTAGACCTGGATCAGCACGGCGCCGAGGACCGCGCCGGTCAGGCCGGGCACCACCAGCCCGATGCCCGCCAGGACGCCGGTGAGCATCATCAGGTACGTCAGGCCGTTGGGCGTGATCACCGTGACGGTGGACAGGACCCGGGTGATCCGCAGCGAGATCCGCCGCATGTAGAGGCGGCCGGCCCAGTGCTCGGCGCTCCGGCGCTGCAGCATGCCCTCCGGGTGGATCACCGCCCGCAGTTCCTCGATCGACGGGCGCCGGGTGAGGTCGACCGGCGGGCGTTCAGCTGTTGACGGCTTGGACATAGTCGGCGTACGCGTCCCTGATGTCTGTGGCGGAGAGGTCGAGGTGTTCGAGGATGGTGAAGCGTCCCGGTCTGGTGTTCGGAGCGTAGTGCACCGCTTCGGTGAACTCCGCACCGGTGAAGCCGATCTGGTCGGCGGTCACCGGCAGGCCGTGGAAGCGCAGGCGCTCCACGATCAGTCCGACCAGTTCCCGCTCGCCCCGCAGGTGGCAGGCGAAGGCAGCGCCGAGGCCGACCTGCTCGCCGTGCTGCGCGGACCGCTTGGGGTACAGCACGTCCAGGGCGTGCGAGATCTCGTGGCAGGCGCCCGAGCTGGGCCGGGTGCTGCCCGCGATGTTCATCGCGATGCCGGACAGTACCAGGGCTTCCGCCAGCGTGGTCAGCAGGTCCGGGTCCTCCAGGGTGCCCGGGTGCCGGAGCAGGTTCTCCCCGGCCGAGCGGGCCATCGCGACGGCCAGTCCGTCGACGGGTTCGCCGGTCACCGCGTGCGAGAGCTCCCAGTCCGCGCAGGCGGAGATGTTGGAGACCGCGTCGCCGATCCCGGCGGCCACGAAGCGCTTCGGGGCCTTGGTGACGACGTCCAGGTCGACCACGATGCCGATCGGGCCCGGCACCCCGTAGGAGCCGCGCCCGGCGTCGTTGTCCAGGGTGGAGACCGGGGAGCAGATGCCGTCGTGGGCCAGGTTGGTGGCGACCGCGACCACCGGCAGGCCGACCCGCGCCGCGGCGTACTTCGCCACGTCGATGATCTTGCCGCCGCCGAGGCCGACCAGGGCGTCGTAGTGGCCGCGGCGGATCTCGTCGGTCAGCCGGACCGCGCTGTCCAGGGTGCCGTCCTCGACCGGGTACCAGTCCGCGCCGGGCAGCGCGGGCTCCAGGCGCTCGCGCAGCACCGCTCCGGAGCCCCCGCTGATCGCCACCGCGATCCGGCCGGCCGCGGACAGCCGCTGGTCGGCGAGGATGCCCCCGAGGGAGTCGAGGGCGCCCGCGCGGATCTCCACGAAGAGCGGCGAGGGCACCAGGCGGGTCAGTACCGGCACGCGATCTCCCGGGCCTTGGCCAGGTCGTCGTGGTTGTCGACCTCGACCCAGGAGACCTCGCCGATCGGCTGCACGTCGACGGTCAGGCCGCGGTCGACCATCTCCTGGTAGCCGTCCTCGTAGTACAGCTGCGGGTCGCGCTCGAAGACCGCCCGGAGCGCGTCGGCCAGGGCGTCGGCCGCGGACGGGTTGATCACGGTGACGCCGATGTACTCGCCGGTGGCGTCCAGCGGGTCCATCAGCTTGGTGATCCGGCGCACGCCCAGCTCGGGGTCGACGACGACCTTCATCTCCTCGTCGGCGAGCTTCTTCACGGTGTCCAGCGCGAGCAGGACGCCGGGGGCCCGGCCCTCCTTGATCCGGCGGTCGTTGCCGTCCAGCATGGTGCGCTGCACCGAGGCCGGGTGCACGGTGTCGCCGTTGGCGAGCAGCAGGCCCTCGCCGAACAGCTCGCGGGCGCACCACAGCGAGTAGGCGTTGTTCCACTCCTCGGCCTTGTCGTTCTCGACCAGGGTGAGCTTGACGCCGTACTTCCGCTCCAGCGCCTCCTTGCGCTCGTGCACCGCCTCCTTGCGGTAGCCGACCACGATCGCGGCCTCCCGCAGCCCGACCTCGGCGAAGTTCCCCAGGGTCAGGTCGAGGACCGTCCGCTCCCCGTCGACCGGCACCAGCGCCTTGGGCAGGGTGTCGGTGTAGGGCCGGAGCCGGCGGCCGGCGCCGGCGGCCAGGACGAGGCCGATCATGCGGGACTCCAAGGGGTCTCGGTGCCGCGCGGCACCGATCCGGGGAGGTCGTACCGTGCGGGCCTGGGCGCGGCCGCGGCTGCGGCGCGCCGAGCGGGCGGCCGCTGCGGACCGCCCGGTGCCACTGATGGTAGGCGACCCCGGCGACCTGCCAGAACGCGGCCCCGGGCGGTTCGCCGATCGTTCCGGGCGGTCCGGTGAACGTCCGGTGACCGGGCCCGACCGGTGGTCGAACACTTCTGCCAGTACGGCCGCCTCCGTCCCCGGGGTGTGCGTCGCGGCCCCGCGGCGGGCGGGCCATGCGGCAGACTTGGGCCCCGAACGCCGTCGGCGGACCGGCCGGTCCGCCGACGCGTGCGCAGCCGACCCCAAGGAGCGGGGCGGACTGCCCGGAGCCCACGACACCGGGCGGGCGGCCCCGGTCCACCTGCCGAAAGGGGCATTGTGCCCATGAGCCCTGCTGTCAGCCCGACCGAAGCCCTCTCGCCGGAGCTCGCCGACCCGTCCGGGACGGCGCCGGGCGAGATCCTGCTGGAACTGGTCGACGACGACGGCGTGACCATCGGGACCGGCGAGAAGCTCTGGGCCCACCAGCAGCCCGGCCGACTGCACCGGGCCTTCTCGGTCTTCCTGTTCGACCGCCAGGGTCGGCTGCTGCTGCAGCGCCGGGCGCTCGGCAAATACCACTCGCCCGGTGTCTGGTCGAACACCTGCTGCGGCCACCCCTACCCCGGCGAGCAGCCGTTCACCGCCGCCGCCCGCCGCACCGCGGAGGAGCTCGGCGCCGCACCGGCCCTGCTGTGCGAGGCGGGCACCGTCCGCTACGACCTGCCGGACGAGGCGTCCGGGCTGATCGAGCGGGAGTGGAACCACCTGTTCGTCGGGCTGGTCACCGCCGACCTGGAGCCGGACCCGGACGAGATCGAGGACACCCGGTTCGTGACCGCCGCCGAGCTGCGCGAGCTGCGGGCCGAGAAGCCCTTCTCGGTGTGGTTCGAGACCGTCTTCGAGGCGGCGCTGCCGGGCATCCGGGAGATCGCCGGGCACGACTGGTAGGCCCGGCCCGGCGGGCGCCTCAGTAGTCGGGGTCCTCGTCGGGGTCGGCCCCCGGGCCGGCCCCGGCGGCACCCGGGCCCGGCAGCGGCAGGCTGGCCCAGATCACCTTGCCGCCGTCCTCGGTGCGCTCCACGTCGCACTCGCCGCCCGCCTGGAGGGTCACGCTCTTGACCAGCAGCAGCCCGCGCCCGCCCGGGCGGGCCGGGTCGTTCTCCTGCGCCTTGGGGCGGTACGGGTGGCCGTCCACCACCGAGATCCGCACCCGGTCGGGGGTGATGGCGAGCTCGCACACCACCTCGGGCGAGAGCACCGCCGCGTGCGTGACCGCGTTGGAGACCAGCTCGGAGACGATCAGCAGGAGGTCGTCCACCAGCTCCTGGTAGCGCTCCCCCGCCATCCCCTGGGCGAGCAGCCGGTCCCGCACGGCGTGTCTGGTGCGCGGGACCGACGCCTCGTGCGAGACCGCCGAGAACCGCCACACGCCGGGTTCCGGGCCCGGTCCGGGCTCGCGGCCGGGCCACCAGGTCGCGGTGTCCAAGGCCGCCCTGTCCGTCTGTTCCACTGCACGCCGCCCTTCACGCGGTGACGGGAGGCTCCCGCGCCGGGGTCCGGCCGGCGGCGGCTGTCGGGAATCGGGCGTTCCGCTCAAGGCTCCCTGGTCCACAGAGGCTAGGAGAGCACCCGCCGATGACCCGCACCGGGACTGGAACTACGCGTGTCGTGAAGGTTCCCGACCGATTCGGTGCGTGTTGTGCGCCGTCCTGGCCGGTCGCGGCGCGCCACCGGCCCACTGTTGCCGCCAGAACGCCCGTCCGAAATCGTCGCCGCCCCCCGCGACCAGCGCAATCACCCCCGCGACGGCCGCCCCGGCGTCCGGGTTGTCCGGTTCCGTCCCGGTCGGGCGCGCGGGGCGCGCGGGGCGGGCGCGCGGGGCGCCGAAAACGCAGGTGAGAAGCACTCCCCGAGCCTGGTAGTGTTCTCTCTGTCGCCAGGGGGCAGCCGAGAGGAAGCCCCGAGGTGAACACCCGGTCCGGGTGGCGGAATGGCAGACGCGCTAGCTTGAGGTGCTAGTGCCCTTTATCGGGCGTGGGGGTTCAAGTCCCCCCTCGGACACCAGTGGAGACCCCTGCTTCGGCGGGGGTCTTCTTGCTTTTCCCGGCCGGAGCGCCGCTGCCCCGCCCCACCCCGCCTGGCCCCCCGGTCCTGCCCGGAGGCCGCGGGGCCGCCGGGCGGGACCGGGCAGGGGCCGGGTCAGCGCGGGGGGAGCAGGTCGGTGCGGTGGGGGGTGAGGTCGGTGACGGCGTCCAGGTCGGCCTCCACCGTGTACCGGGTGTGGGTGCCGTCGGGGGCGGTCTCCTCGTCCAGCTGGTTGGCGTCGGCGAAGCCCCAGCTGCCGCCGGTGTAGACGCCCTTGATCCGGCCCTCGACCGTGCCGACGGCCTCGAACGGGCCGCCCCGCCACCGGAACGTCCAGTGGGTGCGGTACCAGGCGTCGAGCCGGGCCGGGGGGACGGCGCCGGCGTCGGCGAGGACGACCAGGCCCTGCGGGTCGACCGCGGGGGCGGCCCGGTGGGTGGTGCCGCCGAGGACGGCGTGGCAGCCGGGGCGGAAGTGGTCGGCCTCGGACAGCCGCCGGAGCAGGTCGAGGCGCGGGCCGAGCAGGTCCCGCCGGTGCTCCTCGGGCTCGGTGACCTCGGCGAGCGGGAAGACGCCCCGGTAGCCGGAGACCCGGCGCTTGAGGTGCTGCCGGGCGAACTCCCGGTCCTCGCCGAGGTAGTTGCCGGCGACGGTGGCGTCGACGCGGTCGGTGCACTCGAAGGGCTCGCCGCGCCAGTGGAACGTCCAGTGCACGGCGTACCAGGCGTCGAGCCGTTCGGGCGGCAGCGGGTAGCCGAGCACCGAGCCGTCGGCGGCCAGCCGGGGGTCGATGCCCTCGGGGGCGGGGGTGCCGGGGGCGGGGAGCAGTTCCACCAGGGGCCACTGGCCGACGGCGGCGCGGGCCGGGTGGACCACCCCGCGGTGGACCGCGAACTCGCCCTTCACCGGCTGGTGGTGACGGCCCGAAGGGTCAGTTGTCATAGTACTTCCACAGCCCATCGCTCTTGTCGAAGCGGCCGACGGCCTCTTCCGTCCCGTCGGCGTTCATCCGCCAGATCTCCGCACCGTGCGGGAAGCCGGTGGGCCTGGCGTCCCACTCGGGGACGCCGCCGCCGGTGTAGCCGGTGCCCAGGAACGGTGCGTCCCAGTTCTTGCCTGCATTCTGCCCGGCCATGCCCGCGATCCGGTCGGCCAGGGCCTGGTCGTTGACCGCGCCGAGGGTCGGGTCGGCCTCCATGCCGTGCGGGGCGGGGAAGCGCAGCTGGTACGCCTCGGTGGCGCCGGGCGGGACCGGGGTCCAGCCCGCGCCGCCGTCGTCGAGGGCGAGGCCGTTGCGCAGGTCGTCCATGCTGCGCAGGTCGGCGGTGTCGGAGCCGCGCGCGATGGAGCCGCGGAACTCGCCGGGGTCGAAGGCGCGGCCGCCGAGCGTGGTGGAGTTCTCCAGGTACGCCTCCGCCACGTCGGGCCTGACGATCTTGGTGACCATCCGGCCCTCGTCCAGCTTGATCGCGTCGCGGACCTGGACGACCTGGCGGGCCTGCTCCTCGGTCAGGGTGTTGGTGGGGCTGAGCCGGAGCCGGTCGTGCTCGGCGCGGTCGAGGCCGCGGGGGGCCAGCTCCTGGTCGATCTGCTGCTGGTAGCCGGGGCCGTCGCGGAGCGCCGCGTTGCCGTACTGCTCGGACTCGGGCGCTCCGGAGCCGGGCTCGGTGCGCGGGGACGGGACGGTGCCGGCCTCGCCGGCCAGGGCGCCCTCCTCGCCCGCCAGCCGCGGGCCGGCCGCCTCCAGGCCCTTCGGGGACGCGACCTCGAGGTCCCGCGGGGCCACCGCCTTGAGGTCCTCGGCGATCCTCGCCTCGGTGGCGGCGTGGGCGGCGAGGTTGCGGGCGCCCTTCTCGGCGGCCTCCTCGACGACGGCGGCGTGCTTCTCGGCGATCTTCGGCAGCGACTCCACGGCGTCGTTCTTGAGCGCCCGGAAGACCGCCTGCTCCTCTCCCCCGGCCCCCATCAGAACGCCAGCCCTTCGAGTCCGGCGCGCAGCTCCTGGGCGTGGCCGCGGAAGGCCTCGGTGTGGGCGCGCATCGCCTTCAGGTGCCGGTCGGCCAGCTCGGCGTCGAGGCTGAAGCCGTCCGCGGCGCCGCCCGCGCCCGCGGTCCGCCCCCAGTCCAGGCCGGACATGGCGTGCTCGATCTTGGCGAAGAGCGGTTTGGCCGCGGCCTCGATGATCTCGCCGACGACGTACTGGATGATCTGCTGCTTGAGCGTCTCCAGGAGTTTCTTCCCGGCCTCCACGATCACCGGCACGGCGGCCTCGGCCAGCCCGAGGGTGGCCACCGCGGCGGCCTGGTCGGCGATGAAGGTGGCGGCCATGACGCCCAGTTCGACCAGGGCCTCGACCTTCTGGGCGACGATCACCTCGGCGCCGACCTCCAGCGCCTCGGCGAGCAGGGTGCAGCCCGTCACGAGCTCCCGGGTGTGCCGCTCGGAGAGCTCGGACCAGCCGGACTGCATCCGCCGGGTGGCGGCGCCCTGGTACGCCTGGGCGAAGGAGTCCATCGCCCGGGTCGCCTCGGCGTGCGTCCGCTCCACGGCCTGGCCGAACTGCCGCACCATGGCGGCGAAGGCACGGACCTCGTCCTCGTTGATGTAGGGCCAGGGCACCCCGATGACGTTGAGGAACGTCACCACCGGTGCCGGTAGGTCGTCGACGGCCACTGCGCATCCCCCGTGCAGGCGTTCGGACCCGTCGCGGTCGCGACCGGTCGGGCGGCCAGACTGTAGCGCAGTGTCCCGGGGGTTCCGGGGCGGCCGGAACGGCGTTCGAGCCGCAGGTCAAGGCTTGTTCAAGGGTTCGTCCACGGGTGCTTCCGGGGGTGCCTCCAGGGGGGCCGGGGCCCAGAGGCCCTCGGCGCTGCCCTCGGCGAGGCGGGCCCGGTAGGTGGTCACCTTGTGGTCGATGGCCGCCAGGTGGGCGCCGAGTTCGGCGAGGCGTTCGGCGACCTCGGCGCGGTGGGACTCGAGCAGGGCGAGGCGTTCGGGTTCGTTGCCGACGCCGGCGGCGACCAGGTCGGCGTAGCGGCGCAGGGTGCGGATCGGCATGCCGGTGGCGCGCAGCCGGGTGCAGACGTCGATCCAGCGCAGGTCGCGGTGGTGGTAGCGGCGGCGGCCGCCCGGGGTGCGGTCGATCCCGGTGACCACCAGGCCGGCCCGCTCGTAGTAGCGCAGGGTGTGGACGCTGACGCCCGTCCACTCGGCGGCCTCGGCGATGGTCAGCCCCTCGGGGGGTGGTTCCGGCTTGATCTCGCGCACGCTCGAAATCGTAGCGTCGGTGCCGTCGCCCGGACGGGGCGTGGTTGGCGGAGGGCCGACACCCGTGGCGGGGACGGACGGAGGGAACACGGTGTCCGAACCGGACGACCGGCGCAAGCGGTTGGTGCTCGCGGTGTGCTGCGTGAGCATCGTGATGGTGGTGCTGGACATCTCGGTGGTGAACGCGGCGCTGCCCGCGGTCCGCCGGGAGTGGGGGGCGTCGGTGTCGGCGCTGCAGTGGACGGTGGACGCGTACACGCTGGTGCTGGCGGCGTTCCTGCTGCCCGCGGGGGCGGCGGCGGACCGGTGGGGGCGGCGGCGGGTGTTCCTGCTGGGGCTGCTGGTGTTCGGGCTGGGGTCGGCGCTGTGCGCGCTGGCGCCGGGGGTCGGCGCGCTGGTGGGCGCGCGGGCGGTGCAGGCGGTGGGCGGGACGATGCTGAACCCGGTGGCGATGGGGATCGTGGCGACCGCCTTCCCGCGGCCCGCCGAACGGGCCCGGGCGATCGGGGTGTTCGGGTCGATGTCGGGGCTGGCGCTGGCGCTCGGCCCGGTGCTGGGCGGGGCGCTGGTGGACGGCTGGGGCTGGCGGGCGGTGTTCTGGGTGAACCTGCCGGTGGTGGCGGCGGGCGTGGCGGGCGCGCTGTGCTGGGTGCCGGAGTCCCGGGCGGAGCGGGCCCGGCGGTTCGACCCGGTGGGGCAGCTGCTGGTGGTGGCGCTGCTGGGCGGGGCGGTGTTCGCGCTGATCTCGGCGGGGCGTTCGGGCTGGTCGGCGCCGTCGGTGTGGGGGCCGCTGGCGGGGGCGGCGGCGGCCGTCCCGGCGCTGGGGTGGTACGAGGCGCGGCGGGCGGACCCGCTGCTGGAGGTGCGGCTGCTGCGTCGCGGCCCGCTGGCGGCGGCGCTGGTGGCGGCGTTCGCGGCGCTGGGCGCGTTCGCGGCGTTCCTGTTCGCGGTGACGCTGTACCTGCAGGGGGTGCGCCAGATGTCGGCGCTGCGGGCGGGGCTGTGCCTGGCGCCGGTGGGCGTGCTGATCCTGGTGCTGTCGCCGCGGACCGGGCGGGCGGTGGGCCGGTACGGGCCGCGCGGGCCACTGCTGGTGTCGGGCGCGGCGCTGGCGCTGGCGGGCGCGCTGCTGCTGGTGGCGGTGGGGCCGCGGACGCCGGTGTGGGTGCTGCTGGCGGTGTTCGCGCTGGTGGGGGTGTTCCAGGGGACGGTGAACCCGCCGATCACCAACACCGCGGTGTCGGGGATGCCGGGGTCGATGGCCTCGCTGGCCGCGGCGCTGGCCTCGGCGGCCCGGCAGACCGGTTCGGCGGTGGGCGTGGCGGTGGCGGGCGTCCTGCTGTCGCCGGGGGTGGCGGCGGAGGGCGCGCCGGGCGGCGGGTCGGGCGGCGCGGGGTTCGTCGCGGCGGCGCGGGGGGTGTGGTGGCTGCTGCTGGCGGCCGGGGTGCTGATCGCGGTGCTGGCGGCGGTGGGGCCGGGCGCCCGGCGCGGGGCGGCTGCGGGGGCCGGGGCTGCGGTTCCGGCGGCGGGAGCCGGGGCTGCGGCGGTTCCGACGGCGGTGGCGGACGGCGCGGGAGCGGGCGGGGGCGCGGGGACGGGGCCGGAGGCGGGGCGTCAGGCGCAGTCGGGGCAGAGCCCGCGGTAGGTGACCTCGGCGGTGGCGACGGCGAAGCCGAAGCGCTCGGCGGCGGGCAGGGCGGCGAGCGGGTCGCCGGTGGGGTGGACGTCGCGGATGGTGCCGCAGTCGGAGCAGACCAGGTGCTGGTGCGGCTGGTGGGCGTTGGGGTCGTACCGCTTGGCGCGGCCGTCGGTGGCGACCTCCAGCACCTCACCGAGGGTGACGAGTTCGCCGAGGGTGTTGTAGACGGTGGCGCGGGAGATCTCGGGCAGGCGGTCGGCGGCGCGCGCGTGCACCTCGTCCGCGGTCAGGTGGACGTGGTCGCCGTCCAGCACCTCGGCGACCACCCGGCGCTGGGAGGTCAGCCGCCACCCGCGGGCCCGCAGTCGTTCCAGCAGATCACTCATCTCGTTCACCCAATCAGCTCAACATTCGCCCGAACTGTACAGCGGACGTCCCCGGTCGCCCGATTCGAGCGGGACCACCACCCGTTTGACCGTCTTCTTGACTTAGACTCGGTCTATCTTAGGATCGACTCCGAAGAAGAGCCAGACGTCCGTTGCAGAGTGCGATTCCGCCCGACCCCGGAGGGACTCCCATGCCCGAGAACGACGACGCCATCGTCACCGACCCCAAGTCCGAGGGTGCGGGCGGCTGCCCCGTCGCGCACGGCCGGGCCGCGCACCCGACGCAGGGCGGTGGCAACCGGCAGTGGTGGCCCGAGCGGCTGAACCTGAAGATCCTGGCGAAGAACCCCGCGGTGGCGAACCCGCTCGGGGCGGACTTCGACTACCCGGCGGCCTTCGCCTCGCTCGACCTGGCCGCCGTCAAGCGCGACATCGAGACCGTGCTCACCACCTCGCAGGACTGGTGGCCGGCCGACTTCGGCCACTACGGCCCGCTGATCGTCCGGATGGCCTGGCACAGCGCCGGCACCTACCGGATCTCCGACGGCCGCGGCGGCGCGGGCGCCGGGCAGCAGCGCTTCGCCCCGCTCAACTCCTGGCCGGACAACGCCAACCTGGACAAGGCCCGCCGCCTGCTGTGGCCGGTGAAGCAGAAGTACGGCCAGGCGCTGTCCTGGGCCGACCTGCTGATCCTGTCCGGCAACGTGGCGCTGGAGTCGATGGGCTTCGAGACCTTCGGCTTCGGCGGCGGCCGGGCGGACGTCTGGGAGGCCGACGAGGACGTGTACTGGGGCCCGGAGACCACCTGGCTGGGCGACGAGCGCTACACCGGCGACCGCCAGCTGGAGGAGCCGCTGGGCGCCGTCCAGATGGGCCTGATCTACGTCAACCCGGAGGGCCCCAACGGCAACCCGGACCCGGTCGCGGCCGCCCGCGACATCCGCGAGACCTTCCGCCGGATGGCGATGAACGACGAGGAGACCGTCGCGCTCATCGCCGGCGGCCACACCTTCGGCAAGACCCACGGCGCGGGCCCGGCCGACAACGTCGGCGCCGACCCCGAGGGCGCGCCGCTGGAGGAGCAGGGCCTCGGCTGGAAGAGCGCGTACGGCTCCGGCAAGGGCGCCGACGCGATCACCTCCGGCCTGGAGGTCACCTGGACCAACACGCCGACCACCTGGGACAACTCCTTCTTCGAGATCCTGTTCGGCTACGAGTGGGAGCTGACCAAGTCGCCCGCCGGGGCGCACCAGTGGAAGCCGAAGGACGGCGCCGGGGCGGGCACCGTGCCGGACGCCTTCGACCCGGCGAAGAAGCACGCCCCGCAGATGCTCACCACCGACCTGGCGCTGCGCTTCGACCCGGTGTACGAGCAGATCTCCCGCCGCTTCCTGAACGACCCGGCGGCCTTCGCGGACGCCTTCGCCCGCGCCTGGTTCAAGCTGACCCACCGCGACATGGGCCCGGTCTCCCGCTACCTCGGCCCCGAGGTGCCCACCGAGGAGCTGCTCTGGCAGGACCCGCTGCCCGCCCCCCAGGGCGAGCCGATCGACGCGGCGGACGTGGCGGCGCTCAAGGCCGAGCTGCTCGGCTCCGGCCTGACCACCGCCCAGCTGGTGTCCACCGCGTGGGCCGCGGCGGCGTCCTTCCGCGGCAGTGACAAGCGCGGCGGCGCGAACGGCGCCCGCATCCGGCTGGAGCCGCAGCGCGGCTGGGAGGTCAACGACCCGGAGCAGCTGGCGCAGGTGCTGCGGGTGCTGGAGGGCGTGCAGCAGGAGTTCAACGCGCGGGGCGGCAAGCAGGTCTCGCTGGCCGACCTGATCGTGCTGGGCGGCACCGCGGCGGTCGAGCGGGCCGCGAAGGAGGGCGGCGTCGAGGTCGAGGTGGGTTTCCGCCCCGGCCGGGTGGACGCCACCCAGGAGAAGACCGACGTCGAGTCGTTCGCCGCGCTGGAGCCGCAGGCCGACGGGTTCCGCAACTACCAGGGCAAGGGCACCCGGCTCCCCGCCGAGTACCTGCTGGTGGACAGGGCCAACCTGCTGAACCTGTCCGCGCCCGAGCTGACCGTGCTGGTCGGCGGCCTGCGGGTGCTGGGCGCCAACACCGGCGGCTCGCAGCACGGCGTGTTCACCGACCGTCCGGGCACCCTGTCCAACGACTTCTTCGTCAACCTGCTGGACCTGGGCACCACCTGGGCCCCGGTCGCCTCCGACAACACGGTCTACGAGGGCCGGGACGCCTCCGGCGCGGTCAAGTGGACCGGCACCCGGGCCGACCTGGTGTTCGGCTCCAACTCGGAGCTGCGGGCGCTGGCCGAGGTGTACGCCTCGGACGACGCCAAGGAGAAGTTCGTCAAGGACTTCGCCGCGGCCTGGACCAAGGTCATGGAGCTGGACCGCTTCGACCTGGTGTGAGCGTGGAGCGGTGAGGGCCCGGACTCGTACGAGTCCGGGCCCTCGCCGTGCGGTGTCAGTGGCGCAGTTCCAGGGTGCAGCACTTGACGGCGCCGCCGGCCCGGAGCAGCTCGGTCAGGTCGACGCCGATCGGGGTGAAGCCGCGCTCGCGCAGCCGGTCGGCGAGGCGGACGGCGGCCTCCGGGAGGACGACGTTGGCGCCGTCGGAGACCGCGTTCAGGCCGAACACCCGGGCGTCGTCGGCGTCGGCCAGCACCGCGTCCGGGTAGAGGCGCTCCAGGGTCGCCCGGGAGGCGGCGTCGAAGGCCGGCGGGTGGTACATGACCTCGGTGTCGCTGAGCACCGCGAGCGCGGTGTCCAGGTGGTAGTAGCGCGGGTCGACCAGCCGCAGCGGCACCACCTCCCGGCCGAGGAACTCCCGGGCCTCGGCGTGCGCGGCGGTCTCGGTGCGGAACCCGGTGCCCGCCAGGATCCGCTCGCCCGCCACCAGCAGGTCGCCCTCGCCCTCGTTGACGTGCTCGGCGTCCTTGACCCGCCAGCCGCGGGCGCGGAACCAGTCGGCGTACGCGGGGCCCTCGGCGGCCCGCTCGGGGTGGCGGAAGCGGGCGCCGAGCACCCGGCCGTCCAGCGTGGTGGCGCCGTTGGCGGCGAACACCATGTCCGGCAGACCGGGCAGCGGTTCGATCAGCTCCACGGTGTGGCCCAGGCGTTGGAACAGCGCGTACAGCTGGTCCCACTGGGCGAGGGCGGTGCCGGTGTCGGTGGGCTTCGCCGGGTCCATCCACGGGTTGATGGAGTAGTCGACGGTGAAGTGCACGGGCCGGCACATCAGGTAGTGGCGGGGGGTGGCGGTTCGCGGCGACACGGTGGTGTCTCCTTCCGGGCATGGCGGAGCGGCTGACGGTCGGTCAGTACCGTTCCGTGGCATGGGGGTTGGTGTCGTTCAGCTGCCGACGGACTGCGGGAAGGCGAAGAGTCCGTCCGGGTCGTGGCGGCGCTTGGTGGCGACCAGCCGCGGGTAGTTCGCACCGTAGTAGGCCTCGCGCCAGGTCCGCAGGTCCGGGTCGGTGAAGTTCAGGTAGGCGCCGCCGGTCGCGTGCGGGGCGACCAGGTGATCGAGTCCGGCCAGGTGGGCCAGGTGCGGGGCCGGGTCCTCGCCGGGCAGCCAGGAGGTGTCCAGGCTGACCAGGTACTGGGCGTCGCGGTGCACGAAGGCGGTGGCCGCCGGGTCGACCCGGTTGATCGCCCCGCCCCAGCCGAACAGCGCCAGGCCGCAGCCGTCGGCGTTGCCGCTGGGCGGCGCGGCGGCGAGGTGCGCCAGGGCGGCGGCCAGCGCCTCGGGAGGCAGCGGGCGGGCGGCGAAGTGGGTGCGGACGGCGAACGCCCCGCCGCTGGTCTCGTGCTGGAGGTGGTCCATCGCGTCCCAGAAGTCCCGGTCGGCGACCTCCGCGCGCAGCGGCGCAGCGGCGGCGAACGCCGGGGCCAGCAGTTCGCGCAGCTCGGCGGCGGGGCCGAGGTGCAGGCCCACGGTGGAGACCAGGGTGCGGCCGCCGGAGCGGGCCACGCCGAGGCGGAGCGAGGTCTCCTCGGGCGCGGCGAGCATCAACTGCTGGACGGCGGTGAGGACTTCGAGGGCGTGGTCGCCCTCCCAGAGCAGCAGGCAGGTGGACGCGGCGGGGGCCGCCACGGCCTGGAAGGTCAGGTCCAGGTTGATCCCGAAGTTGCCGCCGCCACCGCCCCGGCAGGCCCAGTACAGGTCCGCGTTCTGCTCGGCGTCGCAGGTCAGGACCTCCCCGGCGGCGGTGGCCAGGGTGGTGGCGCGCAGCGTGTCGGCGGTCAGCCCGAACCGGCGCGAGGTCGCGGCGGAGCCGCCGCCGAGCGCCAGCCCGGCGATCCCGACGCCCGCGCCGTTGCCCAGCGGCAGCGCGAGCCCGTGCGGGCGCAGCGCCGCGTACAGCGCGCCGGTCAGGACGCCGCCGCCGACGGTGACCCGCCCGGTGGCGGGGTCGACGGCGATCGCGTCCAGCGCCCGCAGGTCCACCACCAGCCCGGAGTTGACCGAGTGCCCGGCGTACGAGTGGCCGCCCCCGCGCGGGACGATCGGCACCGCGTGGTCCCGCGCCCACTCGATCGCGCGCAGCACGTCCGCGTCGTCGGCGGCCCGCAGCACGGCGGCGGGCGCGCGGTGCGCCCAGCGCTCGTTGAACGCGGCGGAGGACTCGCGGAAGCCCGGGTCGTCGGGGCGCAGCAGGGGGCCGGTGGTGTGCTTGTCGAGCAGTGCCCAGTCGGCGGGGGTCACGGGGCGACCTCTTCGATGGTGGAGGTGCCGGTGGTGGGGTGGGGGCCGTAGCGCTCCCAGGTCTCGTGGAGGCGGATGCGGCCGTCGGGGGTGAGGGTGGGGGTGTTGTGGGTGCGGCCGCAGACGACCTGGCCGTCGGTGAGGACGAAGGTGTAGCCCATGGCGAGGGTGCCGTCGGGTTGGCGGGTGCCCGCGGTCCAGCCGCGCTGGATGCTGCCGCCGGTGACCTCGCCCCAGACCAGGTCGCCCTGCTGGTGGTAGACGGCGACGGTGCGGTGGTCGCCGTCGGGGGCGTGGAAGCGGCGGCCCTCGTAGTCGAGGCGGTGGAGGTTCGGCGGGGTCATGCCTGCCACCAGATGGCGTAGTAGGCGAAGTCGGTGTCGTGCGGGTTGGCGACGGCGTGGTCGGTGTCGGCGGGGAGGAGGACGAGGTCGCCCGCGGCGATGGGGTGGCTGGCGTCGGCGGTGCGGACCTCGCCGCGGCCGCTGATGCAGATGAAGAGTTCGCGTTCGGTGTGCTGGTGGGTGTCGGTGAGGTCGCCGGGGCGCAGGACGCACCAGGCGCCGTGGAAGGGGGTGGTGAGCCCGCCCCAGGGGTGGAGGAGGCGGAGGTCGAGGCCGTGGGCGCGTTCGAGGTGCTCGGGTTCCTGGCGGCGGATCACCAGGCCGGGCGGCGGGCCGGTTTCGGGCATGGCGGGGCTCCGTTCGAGGAGGGGCGGTCGCCTCAGCGGGCGGCGGCGGCGTGGCCCAGGCCGGCGTCGCGGGCGAGGACCAGGGCCTGGGCGCGGTCGGCGACGCCGAGTTTGCCGAGGATGTGGGAGATCCGGTTGCTGACGGTCTTGGAGGCGAGGGCGAGTTCCCGGGCGATGGCGGTGTTGGAGCGGCCGGCGGCGAGGTGTTCGAGGACCTCGCGTTCGCGGTCGCTGAGCTGCGGGAACGGGTAGCTGCGCGGGCGCGGGCCGGTGCCGATCAGGGTGCCGAGCCGGGCGGCGATGGTGCGGTCGAGGATGGCCTCGCCCGCGCCGACGGCGTGGATGCCGCGGACGATCTGGTCGGCGGTGGCGCGTTTGACCAGGTAGCCGCGGGCTCCGGCGTGGAAGGCGGCGGCGACGGCCTTGTCGTCGTCGAGGGTGCTGAACACCAGGACGCCGGTCTCGGGGGCCAGGCGCAGGACCTGGCTGATCATCCGCATGCCGGTGCTGTCGTCCATCTGCGGGTCGAGGACCAGGACGTCGGGCCGGTGCCGGGAGGTGGTGGCGAGGACCTCACCGGTGGTTCCGGCCTCGCCGACCACCGCGGCGGCGTCCGTGGCCTCCACCATGGAGCGGACGCCCTGCCGGACGGCGGGTTGGACGTCGGCGAGCAGCACGGTCAGCGGCGTGGTCGTCCCGTGCTGTTTCATCGTCCCCTCGCGGCGTGTGGTGGTGCGCGGTGTGGGCTACGGACTGGTCACCGGTAGTGATGATTCCGTGACCTCATCATGATCTGATCAAATCGCCACCTCAAGTGCGCAATGTCACGCAGGAGTTGGCAGATGTGAGGATTGGGCGGCGGTTTCCCGGGCCTTGCGCATGATCTCCTCGCGGCCGCGCCAGTGCGACCAGAAGGCGCCGGTGTAGCCGAGGCCGCCGAGGCTGGTGAGGAAGGGGTTGTCGGCGTAGTTGTTGTCGTGCTCGCTCATGCCCTCGACGGTGGGCAGCATGACCCGGTGGTGGTCGGCCGGGTCGATCAGCGCCCACAGGTCGGTGACGGCGCCGTGCCAGCGCTCGGCCGGGTCGGCGGCGCGGGCCGGGTCGGGCAGCAGGCCGGGCGAGAAGTAGCAGACCAGCCGGAAGTTGCCGTGCTCGTCGAACATGAACTGCCGCTCGTACTCGGCCGGGGAGGAGCACATCCGCAGCGGCTTGAGCACGATCGGGCCGTCGGCGGTGTTGGACTGCAGGCCGGGGACGGTGCGCACGCCCGCGCACTGCTCGGCGATGTCGATGCCCATCGGGGTGTACGGGAACAGGCGCAGGCCGAGCGAGAAGCCGGTGACGGTGGCGTCCAGGGCCATGAAGGCGTCCACGCAGGCGCGGACCGTCTCGGGGGTCTCCCCCGGCATGCCGAACAGCGCCTCGACCATGGTGAGGATGCCGCGTTCGTGGCACAGCCGCACCAGCCGCTCGGTGTCGGCGAAGGTGTAGTAGGTGCCGCCCTTCTCGGTGACCTTCCAGCCGCTGAGCACCTCGGGGCGGATGTGGTCGCTGCCGACGTTGACGCCGCGGCAGCCCGCCGCGGCCAGCAGGTCGGCGAACTCCTCGTCGAACGGGCTGGGTTGGCAGTAGACCCAGAGCCGCAGCTGGTTCAGCGGGTTGGCCGGGTCGGCGTGCCGGCGGCGGACGATCTCGCGCAGCAGGTTCTTGGCGTGCACCACGGAGAGGTTGAACTCGCTGTCGGTGGTGTGCTGGTCCAGGATGCCCTGCGCCGCCAGCGACTCCATCTCGTCCACCACGGAGGCGAGTTCGCGCTGCCCGTAGCGGGTGCCCTTGGCGTCGGGCTCGACGCAGTGCGAGCAGCGGTAGGCGCAGCCGTTCTTGGTCAGGATGGAGCCGAGGCCGCCGCGCCGGTAGTACTCCAGGTTGTCGACCCGGCGCGGCACGCCGGAGCGCCGCCGGTAGACCGAGAGCCGGTCGACCTGCCACACCCGGGACTCGAACTGGCCGGTGGGCTCGGCGGGTTGGGGCTTCCCGTGGCGGACGGTGAGCACCGCGGGCGGGACCCGGACGGCGCCGCGCTCGGTGTTGCGGATCAGGCCGGGGATGGTGCCGGTGTCGCGGCCCTCGGCGATCGCGGCGGCCAGTTCGCAGAGGATCTTCTCGCCGGGGCCCTTCACGCCGTAGTCGATGCCGAAGTACTCGACCAGGGCGAACGGCATGGTGGAGAAGCCGATCCCACCGCCGACCACGGGCGCGTCGGTGAGCCGCCGGATCTCGGTGATGATCTCCCGGTGCTCGCCGACGAACGGGCGCTGCTCGAAGGCGTACACGGTGTCGGTGTTGCGGACGGTCACCCCGACCAGCATCGGGGAGCGCTCGGCGAAGTACTCGTGCAGGCAGGTCTTCCAGTCGTCGCGGCGGAAGGTCAGGTCGAGCACCTCCACCTCGAAGCCGTCGTCCTCCAGTGCGGTGGTGAGCACGTCGAGGGCGTACGGGGCGATCGGCGGATGCACCTTGTTCGGGTTGACCAACAGGACGAGTCTGCTCATCGGGGTTGCCTCCCTTGGAAGTGGGTGTCGGGCGCTCAGACGAGGCCGAGGCTGATGCCGAACTCGGGCTCGGAGCCCAGCAGGTAGGCCCCGGCGGACTGGAGGATGCGGTCCTGGGCGACCAGGTGCTGGGCGAGCACGGCGGTGTCGCGCAGCCAGCGGTCCATCGGCGAGCTGCGGTAGATCGACCAGGTCTGCAGCAGGTCGTAGGAGCGCGAGACGATCTCCCGGGCGCTGCGGAAGGCGTACAGCCAGGACAGCGGGGAGGCGGCGCGCTCGACCGGGGCGAGGTCGTCCAGGGTGCCGCCGGCCGCCAGCACCTCCCACTGGCGGCGCATCGCGCCGTAGACGCCCTCCCGGGTGGCGTTGAACTGGCCCTCCAGCCGGGAGATCTCGGTCTGCACCCGCCAGCTCTCGGACCAGCCCTGGCCGGCCATCCGGTCGTAGCGGGTGCTCGCCACCTGGCGGACGTGGTCGAGCGCGGCCCGGGCCACGCCGAGCGGGACGCCGCACATCGCCCGGGTGAAGGAGTCCGGCTGGGTGAGCGGGCCGGGGCGGCCCTGCGGGGTGGCGAAGGTGTAGGTGTGCTCCTCGGGGACGAACACCCCGTCCATCGTGTAGTCGCAACTGCCGCTGCCGCGCAGGCCGGTGGTGTTCCAGTTGTCGATCACCTCGACCTGCTCGCGGCGCACCAGGAACTGCCGGGAGTCGTGCCGGTGCTTGCTGCCGGGCGCGGCCCAGGGCTCGCCGTCCTGGTAGATGAACGCGCCGGAGGTCACCCAGTCGGCGTGCTTGATCCCGGAGCCGAACGACCAGCGGCCGCTGAGCCGGAAGCCGCCGGGGACGCGCTCGGCCCGGCCGGAGGGCTGGAGCAGGCCGGCCACCACCAGGTCGAGGCGCGGGAAGACCTCCTTGGCCACGGTCTGGTCCAGGAACTGGGCGTAGATGCCGGTGTTGGCGCCGATCACGGCGCACCAGGCGGCCGAGGCGTCGCCGTACGCGAGCGCCTCCACCACCTCGGTCTGCTCCATCGAGGTCAGGCCGGGCCCGCCCCACTCGGGGCCGAAGCACATGCCGAACACGCCGGTGCCGCGCAGCAGTTCGAGGACGTCGGCGGGCAGTGTGCGGTTGGCCTCGATCTCCGCGGCCTTCTCCCGCAGCACCGGCGCCAACTCCCGGGCGCGACGCAGGATCTCCGTCGTCATGCTGGTCACTTCTCCTTCTGCTGGGGGTGGTGGGCGGTGCTCAGTGGAGGCCGAGGCCGATCCGGACCTTCGGCGGGCGGCCGAGCAGGTAGGCGCCGACCGACTCCAGGACGACGTCGTGGCCGATCTGGCCCTGGCTCAGCACCGCGGTGTCGCGCAGCCAGCGGTCCATCGGGGAGTCGTGGTCGATCGACCAGGTCTGCAGCAGGTCGTAGAGCCGGTTCACCACCGAGCGGGCCACGTGCACGGCGTGCAGGCCGGACAGCGGGACGACGCCGCGCTCGGTCGGGCTGAGGTCGTCCAGCGTGCCGCCCGCCGCCAGCACCTCCCACTGCCGACGGGTCGCCCCGTACACGCCCTCCCGGGCGGCGTTGAACTCGGCCTCGCAGCGCGCCAGTTCGACCTGCACCCGCCAGCTGTCGGCCCAACTGCGGCCGGCCATCCGGTCGTAGCGGGTGCTCGCCACCTCGCGGGCGTGGTCGAGCGCGGCCCGGGTGATGCCGAGCGGGACGCCGGGCAGGGCGCGCATGAAGGAGTCGGACCAGGCCATCGGGTTGGGCGCGACCCGCGGCTCGAAGAACGAGAAGGTGTGGCCCTCGGGGACGAACACGTCCTTGAGGACGTAGTCGCTGCTGCCGGTGCCGCACAGGCCGGTGGTCTCCCAGTTGTCGACCGGCTCGGCGGCGGAGGCCCGGACGACGAACTGCATCGAGTCGTGCTCGTGCGGGCTGTCGGGGGCGGCCCAGGGCTCGCCGTCCTGGTAGACGAACGCGCCGGAGGTCAGCAGGTCGGCGTGCCGGACGCCGGAGCCGAACGGCCAGTGGCCGCTGAGCAGGTAGCCGCCGGGAACGCGCTCGGCCCGGCCGGCCGGGACCAGCGAGCCCGCGGTGATCAGGTCGGGGCCGGTGTAGAGGGCCCGGGTCGCCTCCGGGGTGAGGAAGTTGGTGATCGCGCCGCCCATCGCGCCGATCCCGGCGCACCAGCCGGCCGAGGCGTCGCCGTACGCGAGCGCCTCGACCACCTCCAGCTGCTCCACCGAGGTCAGGCCCGGGCCGCCGGTCGCCGGGCCGTGGCCGATCCGGAACACGCCGGTGGCGCGCAGCAGTTCGACGACGTCGGCGGGCAGCGTGCGGTTGTCCTCGATCTCGGCGGCCCGCTTGCGCAGGACGGGCGCCAGCTCGCGGGCGCGGCGCAGGATCTCGGCGCCGTCCAGCGGGGTGTCGGTGGTGTTCGAGCTCTCGGTCATCGGTCCACATCCAGGAGTCCGGCGGGCATGGCGAACGGGGCGTGCGGGTCGGCGGGTTCGACCTCGGAGGTGACGGTGCGCACCAGCGCGGCGGCGTCGGCCAGGCGCTGTTCGCAGGCGGCGACGCTGTCGGCCTCGCAGATCACGAAGGAGTGCCGGGCCAGGTAGCCGCCGGGGGGCAGCCGCAGCACGGTGCCGGGCGGGGCCATCGGGGCGGCGTGCAGCAGGCCGGGGGCGTCGCCGGGCTGCGGGAGGGTCAACCCGTCCAGGCGGCAGTCCCGTTCGGGGCAGCCGAAGCTGATCCCGGCGACCGCGGCGCGGGTCGGGGCGATCTCCGGGCGGCGGCCGACGGCGACGTCGAACAGCACCTCGCCGGGTTCGATCCCGGTGGCGATCCGGCCGAGCAGCGGGATCAGGTCGCCGCCGAGCCGGCCGTTGACCTCGACGATCAGCGGTCCGCGCGGGGTGAGCCGCAGCTCGGTGTGGGTGATGCCGTCCTCGACGCCGAGCGCCCGGTGCGCGTCGGCCAGGTGGGCCAGCAGGGCGGGGTCGGCGAGCAGCGGGTCGGCGGCGTCGACGACGTGGCCGACCTCCTCGAAGTACGGCTCGTCGCTGCTGTACTTGCGGGCCAGGAACAGCGGCCGGTACTCGCCCTTGTGGACGGCGCCGTCGACGCTGATCTCCGGGCCGCCCGCGTACTCCTCGACGATCACGCTGGCCCGGTACGGCCCGGGGTCGACCTCGCTCGCGGAGAGCGCGGTGCGGAACGCCTCGTCGAGCTCCTGCTCGTCGGCGGCGAAGACCACGCCGATGCTGGCGCCCATGGCGCGCGGCTTGAGCACCACCGGGTAGCCGATCCGGGCGGCGGCGGCGCGGGCCTCGTCGATGTCGGTGGTGAGCGCGAAGCCGGGCTGGCGCAGGCCCGCGGCGGTGAGCACGGTGCGGGTGCGCTCCTTGTCGCGCACGCCGCGCACGCCTCGCTCGGACAGGCCGGGGACGCCGAGTTCGGCGGCCAGCAGGCCCGCGTCCAGCACCAGCGGCTCGTCCCAGCAGAGCAGGCCGACGACGTGCTTGCGGGCGGCGATCTCCCGGACGGTGGCGTTCATCGTCGCGGTGTCGAAGACGTCGGCGACCACGATCTCGTCGAAGTACTCGCGCTGCCAGGTCGGCCGCAGGTTGTTGACCAGCAGCAGTTCCAGCCCGGCGGCGCGGGCCCGGCGGCTCATCGGGCCGACCAGGTACTCGCGGTACTCCTTCAGACCGCTGCCGATCACCAGCAGGGTGCCGGGTCCGGCTTCCCGGTGTTGCGTCATGATTCCTCCTCCGCGAGGGGGTCGAGGTCGAACCGGACCAGCGCGGCGGCCGCATCGGCCAGTCGGCGGGCCTCGGCGGGGGTGTCGGCGCGGGTGGTGACGATGCCGACCCGGTCCCAGGAGCTGCGCAGTCCGGCGCTGCGGTGGCCGGGGGCGATGCCGACGACGGCGAGCTGCACGCCCTCGGCGGCGGCGGCCGCGTCCAGGCCGTGCACGGCGGTGACGGTGCCGGGCCGGTCGGGGGCCAGGAAGGCGGCGGCGGTGGCGCGTTCGGCCTTGGCGGGCAGCTCGCCGGTCGGCTCGCCGCGCATCAGGGCGTAGTAGGCGCGGGTGAGTTCGACCGGGTAGGCGGCCTCGATCAGGTCGGTGATGGAGTCGCCGGGCAGTCGGCCGGCGCACTCCACCAGGACGGGCACGCCGTCGGCCAGGATCCACTCGCAGTGCAGCACGCCGGTGCCGAAGCCGACCGCGGCAGCCAGCCGTTCGGTCTCGGCGGCCAGCAACTCGTGGGTCTCCGGCGGCAGTTCGGCCGGTACGGTGTGCCCGGCCTCGATCGGGTACGGGCCGGGGTAGAGCAGTTTGCCGGTGGTGTTGGCGAACACCGGGCGGCCGTCGGCGACCAGCATCTCGACGCTGAACTCCGGCCCGGAGACGTACTGTTCGGCCAGCATGGCGGGCGGGATCGGCCGGTCCGGGACGAACACGCCCTCGTCCTGCGCCTGCCCGAACGCCCAGGCCGCCGCGACCTCCTCGGGGGCGTGCACCACCCGGGTGCCGACCGAGGCCTGCCGGTTGGCGGGCTTGAGCACCACCGGGCCGGGGTGCCGGGCCATGAAGGCGGCCAGCGCGGCGGCGTCGGCGACCGGCTCGGAGGCCGGGTTGGCGATTCCGGCGGCGGCCGCGACCACCCTCAACTGGTGCTTGTCGCGCAGCAGTTGGGCGGCGCCCAGGCCGGCCCCGGGCAGCCCGTAGCGTTCGGCGAGCCGGGCCGCGAACGGCACCGCGTACTCGACGGCGGGGACCACCGCGACCGGGTCGAGCCCGGGGTGGGCGGCGAAGAAGGCGTCGGCGCGGCCCGGCAGGTGGTACTCCCACTCGATCAACCCGCGGGCGTAGTCGATGCCTTGCACCGTCTCGGCGAGGTGCCGCTTGCGGGCGACGTCCGGCTCCTCGACGTAGACCACCGAGTCGGCCTGCTGGAAGGCGGCCAGCGCGGGCACCGCGAAGGCCACGTAGCCGACCACCAGCACGGGGCGCCCGCTCGTGCCCTGCCCGCCCGTGCCCTGCCCGCTCATGCCTTCCCCCCGACCGGCTCGACCAGGTCGGCGGCGGCGGCCCCGGCGGCCCGCCGGTCCGCGTCCCGCTTGATGCCGTACACCGCGAGCGCACCGGCCAGTGCGGCCGTCAGCCCGGCCATCGCCCAGAAGCCCTGGCCGAACCGCTCCCACAGGTAGACGCCGAACAGCGGCGCGACCGCTCCGGCCAGGCCGGTGACGGCGTGCATGGCGGCCAGGTAGCGGGCCTTGAGGTGGGAGGGGAAGGTCGCCGGGTGGGCGAACATGCTGGGCGCCGCCGTCATCAGCCCGGCCACGTAGACCACCGCGCCGAGCAGCACGAACGCGCCGGAGTGCACCGCCAGCCCGTACACCGCCAGCCCGACCGCGTTCAGTCCGTGGCCCAGGCCGACCGCCAGGTAGGTGGGGATCCGGGTGATGTACGCGGTGATCTTCAGCTCGCAGGTGATCAGGATGACCGAGGAGGTGGCCAGCACCGCGCTGTACAGCCAGGTCGGGTAGCCGTCGTCGACGATCTCCAGCGGCAGCGAGACCGAGGACTGCACGTAGGTGAGCGTGCCGAGCGTGATCGCGGCCAGGTACGCCAGGTAGGCGCGGTCGCGGAGCATCGCCGCGTACGCGGCCCGGCCGGTGGCCCGGCGCTCGGTGTCGGGGACGGCCTCCGGCTCGGGCACGGCGTGCCGCGGCAGCAGCCGGAAGGCGAGGGCGGCGTAGGCCAGGGTGGTGGCGCCGTCGATCCAGAACAGCAGGTCCCAGTCGAGCAGGATCACCCCGGCGGCGATCAGCGGGGCGAGCGCGGCGCCGACGTTGAGGGCGATCCGCATCATCGAGAACGCCATCACGTGGTAGCGGTCCGGCATCAGGTCGCTGAGCAGCACCGACGCGGCGGGCCGATACGCCTGGGCGAACAGCCCGGCCCCGGCGACGGCGAGCAGCAGCGGCACCAGCAGTCCGGGCCGGGCCAGCAGCGGCAGCAGGGCCACCAGCGGCGCCGAGCCGGTCATCGCGACCACGATGGTGGTGCGGGCGCCGAGCCGGTGGGTGGCCTCGCCGCCGAGCACGGTGCCGACGGCGGTGCCCAGGCTGTAGGCGCCGAGCGCGAGGCCCGCGGCGCCGTCCGACATCTCCTTGTGCGTCAGGTAGAGCACCAGGAAGGTCTGGACGAACGCGCCGAGCTGGTTGACCAGGACGCCGCCGAGCAGGTAGCGGACGGTGGTCGGGGTGGCCCGGAGCGTGTCGAGCACGCCGATCGGTGGCCTGTCGTCGTCGGTCATGCCGCCTCCTTCACTGCCTTGGCGATGCGTTCCGCGACCAGCGGAGCGGTGGAGAACCCGCTGCCGCCGCACGCGGCGCGGGTCCACAGGCCCGGGGAGACCCGGGTGAGCAGCGGGCCGCCGGTGGCGGTGTCCGCGGTGTAGTGGCAGACCCGGACGCCTGCCACGGGGTAGCGGTCGAGGTCCGGCAGGATGCCCTCGGCGGCGAGCCGCTCCAGGTACGGCCGCTGGTCCTCTCCGCTGCTGTCGGTGTCCGCGACGGGGCGGCACACCGTGTCGGAGCTGAGCTTGAGCAGGGTCCCGACGCCGGGCGGCAGCACCCAGCCGCGGCCCGCGCGGCCGAGGCCGCCCGCGGCGGGCGCCTCGTCCCAGCGGTCGCCGCCCGCGGGCCGGCCGAGGTAGAGCATGGTCTGCCGGTGCAGGGCGACGGGGCTGTCGGCGAGGCGGCGGGTCCAGGGGCCGCCCGCCAGCAGGGCGAGGTCGCCGCGGAGCACCTCGCCGGTGTCCAGCACGATCCGCCCGGAGCCGGTGAACACCGAGCGGACGGTGCTGTGCGGGCGCAGCACCACGCCCGGCCGGGTGGCCAGCCAGCGGGCCGCGGCGTGCAGCACCCGGTCGGCGAGCAGCACGCCGCCGGTGCGCTCGCGCACCCCGACGGTGCCGGGCGGCAGGCCCAGCGGCGGGAGGGCGTCCGCCGCGGGCAGGTCGACCGGGACGCCCGCCTTGTCGGCCTCGGCGAGCAGGTCGTCGAGGCCGCCCTCGGGGTGGGCGGTGAGCGTGCCGACCCGGCGGTACAGCGGGGTGCCGAACAGGGCCTCCAGGTCCTGCCAGTGGCGGTGCGCGTCGAGCCGGCGGGCGGTGCCGTCGGGGTCGCCGGGCAGCAGGGTGCGGATGGCGCGGTGCTGGTCGTGCGAGGTGGCGTCGGGGTTGGGCAGCGGGCCGCGCTCCAGGACGGTGACCCGGTGCCCGGCCCGGGCGCAGGCGACGGCGGTGAGCAGGCCGGTGACGCCCGCGCCGACCATCACCACGTGCGCGGCGGCGCTGCCCGCCGACCGCGCGGGGGCGGTCGGCGCGAGCCCGGTGGTGCTGCTCACCGTCCGCCGCCGCGGAGCCTGGTCGCCAGCCTGGGCAGCGGGCGGGGGCGGACGGTGGTGGCGGTGTGCTCGGCGGGGATCGCGGCGTCGGGCAGTCCCTCGGCGGCGAGGTCGACCAGCAGCGGGGCGGCGCAGCGCAGGAACAGGTCGAGTTCGTGCCAGAAGTCGCCCGCGTCGGCCTCGGTGACCTCCCAGCGGTCGAGTCGGCCGAGCTGTTCGGTGAGGGTGAAGGCGGCGGCGCTGAGGCTGAAGCGGCGCGGGCGCAGGGCGGCCGCGAAGCGTTCGGCGATCAGGGCGGCGGCGTGCCGGGAACGGGCGCTGACCGGCAGCGGGCCGCGGTCGAGGTGGGCCTCGGCCTTGGCGGCGACCCGGTTCCAGGGTTCGACCAGGCGCTGTCCGCAGACCCGGTCCATGGCGGCGCGGGTGAAGTTGGTGCGCTGGAAGTCGGGGCCGGTGGCGGCCAGGTAGTAGCGGGCCAGGTCGCGCGGGACCTCGGCGGTGAGCTGGCGTCCGGTGACGACGTGGCCGCGGCTGGTGGAGAACTTGTCGCTGTCGAGCTCGTAGAACTCGTTGGTGACGAAGTGCGCGGGCAGCGCGAGTCCGCCGAGGGCGAGCAGCATGGCGGTGCCGGCCAGCGCGAAGGCGAAGCTGGCGTCGGAGCCGAAGAAGTACGCGACCTCGGGTCCGGCCTCCAGCGCCCAGTGCCGTTCCTCGTCGCCGGGGACCTCCCCGCGGGACTCGGCGGCCAGCGCGATGGCGTGCAGGCTCCAGGCGACGGTCTCGGTGTCGGAGTACAGCACCTGGCCGGGGGTCTCGGCGAACGGGGCGGGGATGCCCCAGTCGATGGGCAGGGTGATCGGGTAGTCCGGCAGCCGCCGGGCCATCAACTCCTCGACGAGCTGGGCGAGTCGGGGCCGCATGGTGGGGGCGAGCCGGGCGAAGTAGCTGGCCAGGGCGGGCCGGTGCTCCTCCAGCGGGAGCACCAGGACCTCCTTCTCGCGCAGTTCGACCGGGAGTTCGGGGTGCCGGGTGGAGTGCGGGTCGATCAGTTCGCCGGAGGCGATCCAGTGGCCGCAGTTCTCGCACAGCCCGGCGCAGCCCTCGGCCAGGCAGACCGGGCAGCCGCCGCGGACGTACGCGTCGGTGAGGTACTCGCCGGTGGCGGGCAGGTACGGGAAGGCGACCCGGCGCAGCCTCAGGTGCCCTTCGCCGTGCAGCCGTTCGAAGAAGGTGCGGACGGTCTTGAGGTAGCGCTCGTCGAAGCGGACGAAGCCGTCGGGGACGATCCCGGCCGCGGCCAGGGTGGCCTCGACCTGTTCGGCGGCGCGCAGCCGCAGCTCCTCGGGCTGTTCGCCGAGGCGGCGGGCGGTGGTGACGATGTAGTTCTGGGTGAAGTGCACGCCGGTGCCGAACAGGGCGTCGCGGCCGGTGGCGCGGGCGTAGCGGGCGCACACGTCGGCGGACAGGAACGGGCCGGCCAGGTGGCCCAGGTGCAGGTCCCCGTTGGCGGTGGGGCCGGGGGCGACCACCAGCAGCGCGGCCATCAGCGGCCGCCCGCCGCGACGGTGCCCAGGCCGTGGCGCTCCAGCAGGTCGCCGGTGATGTCGCGGGCCCGGTGGGCGAGCACGCTGATCAGCGAGTCGGCGATGCCGTGGGTGGCCTCGTTGACGCCCTGCAGGTACAGCGCGGCGTCCGTCCCGGCGCCCAGGTCGACCCGGTAGTCGCGGCTGACGGTGATCTCCTCCAGCCCGGCCTTGCCGGTCAACTCCCGTACCAGGGAGGGCATCCGGCTGTCGTAGCCGGTGCCGAGCAGGACGAGGTCGCAGCGCAGCTCGGTGACCTTGCCGGTGCGCCGGTCGCGCAGGTCGAGGACGACCTCGCCGTCCTCCTCGCGGGCGGCGACCACCTCGGTCATCGGGCGGACCTCGGCCCGGCCGGTGCCGATCATCTTCTCCCGGTAGAGCAGCATGTAGAGCTCGTCGAGGAACGGCGGGGCGAGGGCCGCGTAGTTGGTGAACCGCATCTCGTCGAGGAGCTGGGCGCGGGTCTCGGCCGGGGCGTCGAAGAACTCGTCGACGAAGGACGGGTAGAACAGCTCGTTGACGAACTTGCTGGTCTGGTAGTTCTGCAGGCCGATCGAGCGGACCAGCATGGTGACGGTGGAGTTCGGCAGGTTCTCGTACAGCGCCATGAACATCTCGGCGGCGCTCTGCGCGCCGCCGATCACCACGGTGCGCAGCGGGGCGTCCTTGTCGACGGCGCTGATCCGGCCGCGGAAGCGGGCGCTGTGGATGACCTTCTCGGCGGGCAGGTCGGCGAAGACCGCCGGGATGTGCATGTCGCGGCCCGCGCCGACGACCAGGTCGCGGCAGCGGATGGTGTCGCCGTCGGCGAGGGTGACCTGCCAGCCGGCCAGCCGGCCGTCGGCGTCGTGCCGCGGTTCGGCGGCGACGACCTTGGCGTCGTAGCGGATGCGCACCTTCTCCAGCGAGTGGGCGACCCACTGGAGGTAGTCGGAGAACTCCCAGCGGTGCGGGTGGAAGGTGCCCAGGTTGATGAACTGGTCGAGCCGGTCGTGCTGGTGCAGGAAGTTGAGGAACGAGAAGCGGCTGCGCGGGTCGCGCAGCGTCACCAGGTCCTTCAGGAAGGACACCTGGCTGCGGGCCCAGGGCATCAGCAGGTCGCGCTGCCACTTGATGTCCGGGGCCTGCTCCAGCAGCAGGGTGCGCTCGGCCAGTTCGGCCGATCCGCTCTCCTCGATCGCGGCGGCGAGGGCCAGGTTCGCCGGTCCGGCGCCGATCGCCAGTACGCCCACCTCTAGGTCAGCCACACTTTCCTCCTCGTGAACTCGGCTCGGTCCAGGGCCGGTTGTCGCGGCGTCGTCAGGACGTCGTCGCGTCGAGGAATCTAGGAAGCCGGGGTTCCCGGCAGGTAGGGCGGACTTCCCGTCGACGGGGGAAATTCGGGAACGGACGTGCGAAGGCCCCGGGGACTCCGCCCCGGGGCCCTTCCCGCGCGTGCTACTTCCGGGTGATCCGCAGCACGCCGGTCTCGGTGCCCTGGTAGAGGGTGCCGTCGGGCGCGGTGGTGCCGGTCATCTGCAGCGGGTTGTACAGCAGCCCGATGCCGAAGGTGCTCCCGGCGACCTTGGCGCCGGTGTTCGGGTCGACGACGGCGTGCGCGTAACTGGCGAAGGTCTGGGCGCCGACCGAGTCGGTGGGGCCGCTGACCGTGACGGTGTAGATCAGGTTGTCGCCGAGCGAGAGCCGGGGCAGCGCCGCCGACTTGACGTCGCTCTCCCACACGGTGGAGCAGCCGGTGCCGCTCGCGTTCAGGTCGATCCGGGCCAGGCCGCCCTGGAAGGAGGCCGAGGACGGGACGCTGGCGGGCGCGCCCTCGGGCAGCGCCGGGTACGGGTAGCCGTAGGTGTTGGTGACGAACACGCTGCGGCCGGAGGCGATCACCGCGTCCTCGGTGCCGCTGGCGGCCCACTTGGTGAGCACCGGCGTGGTGCAGACCGGGGTCGGCCCGGCGTCGACCCGGTAGACCAGCAGGTTCTCGTGCGGCGCGGCGTTGTCGGTGATGGTGACGTACTCGGTGCCGCCGTCGGGTCCGAAGAAGCTGGGCGTGGCGCCGGTGCCCCAGCTGAGCTGGCCGGGCTTGCGGCCGGGGCCGCGGTCGTACGGGGCGCGCCACTGCACGACGGGCGTGCCGTCGTCCGTCTGGCCGAGCAGGTAGAGGGCGTGGTCGGTGGCGACGGCGGTGTGGCCGGGGACGGTGGAGATGCTGTTGGCGACGCCCTCGCCGGTGGCGAGGGTGCGGATCGCGCCGGTGGTGGTGTCGGCGGTGCCGATGACGCCGCCGCCGGTGGCGAACCAGACCTTGCCGTCCCAGCCGGGGCTGAGGCCGACGATGTTGTCGCCGGACGGTACCGAACCGGCCAGCGGGGTGCTCCGGTCGACCGTCAGCTGCCAGGCGCCGCTGCTGCTGCGGTGGTGGCCGATCCGCAGCAGGTTGTCGTTGCCGTCGACGCCGACCAGCCGGTCGTCCTGGTCGAGGTAGGCGTACACGCCGCCGAACAGGGCGCCCTTGGGGAGCTCCAACGAGGCCAGGTCGTTGCCGTTGGCCGGGTCGAGCAGGTGCACGGTCGGGGTCTGGCCGAAGATCGTGGTGCAGAGCGCGACCGGGTAGCCGTCCCGGCCGACCGTGACGGTGGGGCAGGCCGAGGCGAGCGCGGTGCGGCTCCAGTTGACGGCGCCGGTGCCGGGCCCGGCGTACGGGGTGGTGTCGCTGGAGGCGGAGTCGCCGTGCATCCCGGCGTTGCCGTTCGGTGCGGTCGCCGGGTTCTGCGGCGGCAGCGGGCCGAAGGCGGTGGCGGCGAGCGCCGCGGCCAGGGCGAGGGCGGGGAGGAGCGGACGGGTGCGCATGGCGGGGTCCTGTTCCGGGAGTCGGAGTCCTTCCGCCGCGAGCGGAAGGAAAGGGACGCCGGACGGCACCCGGAACCGGGGACGGGAGAGCACGGGGCCGCTCGGCGGGAGTGCGTGAGCGGCCCTCGGCACGAGGCGGGGCGGAGGGGCCGCGTCAGCCGACGCGGCGACAACCCGTCGTGGTGGCACGGCCATGGTCGACATGGCGGCGGCTCACCAGCAGGGTCATGCCCCGCACCCTAGCGGCCGCGCCCCGCCCCGCGCTGCCCCCTTCTCACTCCTCGGACGGCGGCCCTGACCCGGCGTCACCGGCCGCCCCGACCCGGTTGGTTCCGCGGGGGCGGGGCGGGGCATGGCTTGGGGGACAGCGGTGTGCGGGGCGGTTCGTGGCGAGAGGGGCCGTGGTGGGTACGGAGTGGGCGAGTGACGCGGTGCTGTACCAGATCTATCCGCAGAGCTTCGCGGACGGGAACGGCGACGGGATCGGCGACTTCGCGGGGCTGACGGAGCGGCTGGAGTACCTGCAGTGGCTGGGGGTGGACGCGGTCTGGCTGAACCCGTGCTTCGCGTCCCCGTTCGGCGACGCGGGCTACGACGTGGCGGACTTCCTGACCACCGCGCCCCGCTACGGGACGCCGGAGGACCTGGCGAAGTTCACCGACGCGGCCCGCCGGGTCGGCATCCGCGTCCTGCTCGACCTGGTGGCGGGCCACACCTCGGACCGGCACCCGTGGTTCGTCCGCTCCGCCGCCGATCCGGACGACCACCGGTACGTGTGGGCGGACCGTCCGGCGCCCGGGTACGTCGCCTCGCCGGGCAGCCGCCCGGGCTGGTACAAGCCGAACTTCTTCGACTTCCAGCCCGCGCTGAACTTCGGCCACGCCCGCACCGACCCGGCCGAGCCGTGGCGGCAGCCGGTGGACGCCGAGGGCCCGCGGGCCAACCGGGCGGCGCTGCGCGAGATCATGGCGCACTGGTTCGCCCTGGGCGTCGCGGGTTTCCGGGTCGACATGGCCTCCTCGCTGGTCAAGGACGACCCCGGTTTCGTGGAGACCGGCCGGCTGTGGCGCGAGACGCGGGCCTGGATGGACGCGCACCACCCCGACCGGGTCCTCCTCGCCGAGTGGGGCGACCCGGCCCGCTCGGTGCCGATGGGCTTCCACGGCGACTTCTTCCTGCAGTTCGGCGGCCCCGGCGACGGCGCGGCGCTGCGCTCGCTGTGGAACAACGGCGCGGGCACGGTGCACGAGGAGTGGCCGGCGGAGCCCTGCTACTTCGACGCCGAGGGGCGCGGCTCGATGCGCCCGTTCCTCGCCGAGTGGGAGCGCACCGCGCAGGCCGTGGCCGGGCACGGCTTCGCCGCGCTGCCGACCGCGAACCACGACTTCTCCCGGCTGGTCTGCGGCCCGCGCACCCGCGAGCAGTCGGCGGCGGCGTTCGCGTTCCAGCTGACCTGGCCGACCGTCCCGGCGATCTACTACGGCGACGAGATCGGCATGCGCTTCGTCCCGGGCCTGCCCGACACCGAGGGCAGCGTGCTGGGCCCGCACTACAACCGGGCCGGTTCGCGCACCCCGATGCAGTGGGACGCGACGGCCGACGCCGGGTTCTCCTCCGCGCCCGCCGAGAACTTCTACCTTCCGCTGGACCCCGCCCCCGACCGTCCGGACGTCGCCTCCCAGCGCGCCGACGAGACCTCGCTGCTGCACCAGGTGCGGGAGTTGATCGCGCTGCGCCGCGCGCACCCCGGGCTGGGCCCGCACGCGCCGGTCGAAGTGCTGCACAGCGGCTACCCGTTGGCGTACCTGCGGGGCGAGCGCTACCTGGTGGTGGTCAACCCGCGGCGCACGCCCGCCTGCCTGCCGGTGGAGCGCGAGCTGCCGGGCCGGCTGCTGCACGGGCGCGGGGTGTCGCTGACGCACTCGGTGCTGCGCGCGGAGGGATTCTCGTACGCGGTGTTCACCCGCTGAGCCCGGACGGCGGGAGGAACCGGCCTTCCCCGCAGAGCAGTTCGGCCGCGGCCGTGCGCAGGTAGAGCACGCTGCGGCCGGTGCGGTGGCGGGCGGCGAGGCCCGCGTCGTGCAGGGCGGACAGGTGGTGCGAGACGGTGGGCGCGGACAGGCCGGTGCGGGCGGCGAGTTCGGTGGTGGTGGCGGGGGCGTCGAGCTCGGCGAGCAGCCGGGCCCGGGCCCGGCCGAGCACCCGGGCCAGGCCGTCGGGGGCGGGTGCGGCGGTCTCCCAGAGCGTGGCGACGCCGCGCGGCGGGTAGACCAGGCCGGGCTGCCAGGGCGGGTTGAGCTGGGAGAACACCCCGGGCCAGGCGAAGACGGTGGGCACCAGGACGAGTCCGCGCGCCCCGTCGAGGCGGCGGTGCTCCTCCAGGTGCCGGTGGCCGATCCGCAGCAGGTCGCGCTCCCAACTGACCGACGGGTGCAGATCGGTGAACAGCCCGGCCGGGCCGCCCGCGGCCAACTGGCGGGCCCGGCGCAGGATCTCGCCCTCGGCCAGCCGTTCGATCCGCCCCCAGTGCGGGGCGATCGCGGCCTGCCAGTACGCCCGCGCCTCGGCCGCCAGCCGCCGCGTCCCGGCTTCCGGGTCGGCGTGCAACTCGGCCACCAGCGGCGGCAGTTCGCCGCCGATCCGGTCCAGGTCGCGGCGGACGGCGGCCGGGTCGAGCGCGGTCAGTTCGGCCAGTTGCCGCTCCAGCGTCGGGCTGCTGTCGGCCGGTACGGGGGTGAGGAAGTCCGGCACGTACACCGTCGGCAGCCGCACCAGCTGGGAGAGCAACTCCCACTGCACGCCCGCGAGTTCGCGGCGGGCCCGGCGCACCCAGGGCAGGTGGACGGCCCGGCGGCCCGGGCCCTTGAGCACCTCGACGCTGGTGGTCAGCTCGCACAGCGGCGAGCGGGCGAACCTGGTGCGGGCCAGGTCCTGCGCGGAGAACTCCCAGGTCAGCACGGACCCTCCCGGTCGCGGCGGCGGCGAGGATTCGACCGTGGTCGAATCCGTGGGCGGGAGCGATCATCGCAGGCAGCCTCGGAGCATGACCACCGCGACCCCCCTCCCGCTCCGGGACCGCCTCGGGCTGCCCGCCTCCGCGGACCGCCACCGCCCGCTGATCGGCGCCCACCTGATCGACAGCCTGGGCACCGGACTGGTGCTCGCCTTCACCCTGGTGTTCTTCACCCGCACCACCGCCCTGCCGCTGACCACCGTCGGCGCGGCCGTCACCGCCGCCCGGCTGCTGGCACTGCCGGTCGCGCCCGTCGTCGGCCCGCTGATCGACCGGTACGGCGCCCGCCGGACGGCGGCCTGCGCCAACGCGCTCTCCGCCCTCGCCCACGCCGCCTTCCTGCTCGCCGACCGCCCCTGGTCGATCGGGCTGGTCTGCCTGCTCGCCCAGGCCGGGCAGGCCGCGTACTGGACGGCCAGCACCGGCCTGGTGGTGCTGGCCGCCCCGTCCCCCGGGGAGCGCACCCGCTGGTTCGCCCTGGTGCAGACGCTGCGCAACGCCGGGCTCGGCCTGGGCGGCGCGGCGGGCGCGCTGCTGGTCGGCGACGGCGGGACGGGCGGGCTGCGGCTGCTGGTGGCGCTGAACGCGCTGTCGTACCTGGCGGCGGCGGTGCTGCTGGCCCGCTGGCGGCCCGCCCCGGCGCCCGCCGCGGCGGCCGCGGAGCCCGGGGGCGGCGGCTACCGGGCGGTGCTGGCCGACCGCCGCTACCTGCTGATGGTGGCGGTGAACCTGTCCTTCGTGCTGGCCTCGATGGTGCTGAGCGTCCTGCTGGCCGTGCACGTGACGGCCGCGCTGCACCTGGGCGCCCCGCTGGCGGGGGCGCTGCTGGTGCTCAACGGCGCGCAGGTGGTGCTGACCCAGGGGCCGGTCGCCCGCCTGCTGGAGGGCCACCGGGCGACCCGGACCGTCGCGGCGGGGGCGCTGCTCAACGCGGCGGCATTCGGCCTGCTCGCCGTGCTGCCCGGCGACGGCCCGCGGTGGCTGGTGCTGTCCGGGCTGGTCGCGGCGGTGCTGGTGTACAACCTGGCGGAGACCGTCGGCACGCCCGGCCGCGAGGAGTTGAGCGTGGCGCTGGCCCACCCGGCCCGGCGCGGCCGGTACCTGGCGGTCAACCAGCTCTCCTGGAACGTCGGCCAGGCGCTCTCCCCCGGCCTGTTCACCCTGCTGTTCGCGCACGGCCCGGCCTGGCCCTGGCTGCTGCTGCTCGCCGTCTCGCTGGCCGCCGTCCCCGGCCTGCTCCGGCTCGAACGCCCGTCCGCCGCGGTTCCCGACATTCCGTCGGAAACCGGACCGTCCGCGCGGCGCTAACATACCGTCAGGGTGGCTCGCACGGACGGGAGTTGACGATGGTCGAACTGGTGGTGGGGTCGCGGGCCAGCCAGCTGGCGCGGTCCCAGGTGAAGGAGTTCCTCGCCCCGCTGCGCGCCCGCTTCCCCGAGGTCGCCTTCCGGCACCGGGTGATCATGGAGGACGGCGACCTCGACCGGAAGTCCGACCTGCGCGAGGTCTCCGAGCGCGGCGGCGGCTCCGCGTTCGCCGGACGGCAGGCCGCCGCCCTGCTCGCCGGCGAGGTGGACGTCGTCGTCCACTCGCTCAAGGACCTGCCCACCGCCGACCCGGACGGCCTGCTGCTGCTCCCGCCCCCGCCCCGCGCCGACGTCCGCGACGCCCTCTGCGGGTCCACCCTCGCCGCCCTCCCCGCCGGTGCCCGGATCGGCACCTCCGCCGCCCGCCGGATCGCCCAACTCCTGTACGCCCGGCCCGACCTGGCGCCCGAGCGGATCCGCGGCAACGTCCCCACCCGGCTGGCCCGGCTGCGCACCCTGGACGCGGTCGTGCTGGCCGCCGCGGGCCTGCACCGCCTCGGCCGGACCGCCGAGATCACCGAGCACCTCCCGCTGGACCGCTTCCCGCCCAGCCCCGGCCAGGGCGCCCTCGGCATCCAGGTCCGCGCCGACGACGCCACGGCCCGCGAGCTCCTGGCCGGCACCGGCGACCCCGGCACCGACGCCGAGGTGCGCGCCGAACGCGCGATGCTCGCCGAACTCCACGGCGGCTGCTCCGTCCCGGTCGGCGCCCTCGCCACCACCGCCGACGGCGTCCTCACCCTCCACGGCCAGGTCACCGCCCCCCGCGGCACCCACCAGATCGAGGCCCGCCTCTCCGGCACCCCCGCCGAACCCGAGAAGCTCGGCCGCGCCGTGGCCGCCCTCCTCCTCGACCTGGACGCCGAGACCCTCCTCCGCCGCTGACCCTCCTCCGCCGCTGACCCCTCCCCGCCCTCCGGGCCGCGCAACGCACCGACCGATAGCCGCCAGCGCCCGCTGCCCGGCCGGACGAAGCTCGACGGCATGAACGACGACCGATTCGAAGGACGCGTGGCCCTGGTGACCGGCGGCAGCCGGGGCATCGGCGCCGCCGTGGCACTGCGGCTGGCCGAGGAGGGCGCCGACGTCGCCCTGACCTACCGCCAGGACGCCGAGCGAGCCCAGCAGGTGGCCCGGAAGATCGAAGGGCTGGGCCGCCGGGCGCTGGTGCTCCGGGCCGACAGCGCGGACGAGGCGGCGCTGACCGGGGCGGTGCGGCGCACCGTGGAGACGCTCGGACGGCTGGACGTGCTGGTCGCCAACGCGGCGCTCTTCCCGTCCGGCCCGCTGGAGGACGTCGACGCGGCGCAGCTCGACCGCGTCCTGGCCATCAACGTCCGCGCCCCGTTCGTGCTGGCCCGGGCCGCGGCGGCGCACCTGCCGGAGGGCGGGCGGATCATCGGCATCGGCAGCAACATCGCCGACCGGGTGCCGTTCCCCGGCCTGGCCCTGTACGCGATGACGAAGACCGCGCTGGTCGGCCTGACCAAGGGCCTGGCCCGCGAGCTGGGCCCGCGCGGCATCACCGTCAACCTGGTGCACCCCGGCCCGACCGACACCGACGCCAACCCCGCCGACGGCCCGAACGCCCCGGCGATCGGCGCCCTCACCGCGCTCGGCCGCTACGCCGCGCCCGCCGAGATCGCCGCCGTGGTCGCCCACCTGGCCGGGCCCGAGGCCGGGTACGTCACAGGGGCGGTGGTGCCCGTCGACGGCGGCTTCTCGGTCTGACCGCGCCCGGTTCCCCAGGTCCACGAGGTCGACGGGGGGCGCAGGGCGGAGCCCCTCACGCACCGTCAATCCAGCGGACCGCGACCACCTTTTCTGCTAGGTTGCTCGCGCCGTGCACGAATGACCTGCCGGTACGCCGAGACCCGCCGCGCCCCCTCGCACGTGCTGCGAGGGGGCCGGTCCGTCGATCCTCCGCACCGGTCGCACCCCCGGCCGGGCCGCCGCGCACCGGGCCACCGCACACCGGGCCACCGCACGGTCGTCGACGGGCCCCACCTGGAGAGAGATGACGAACGTGACCCGACCCCTGCCGACCGGCACCCGCGCCGTCCGGATAGCCTGCGCCGGACTGACGGCCCTCGTGCTGACCGCCGGCACGGCGGCCTGCTCCTCGGACGGCGGGAGCGGCCCGTCCGCGGCGAAGGCCGACGTGCTCACGGAGAACGGCTACCGCGGCCTGACGCCGGGCATGAGCAAGGACGCCGCACTGGCCGGCGGCGCACTGGAGCCGACGGCGATCTCGCTGCTCGGCGGCTGCACCGACTTCACCTTCGCGGGGTCGGCCACCGACCGGCCCGCCCAGGACGCCTCCCGGATGGCGGCGGAGGCCGCGGCCGACGCGAAGCTCAAGGAGCTCGACGCGAAGGCGGACCAGGTGGCCGGCGCCACGCCGACCCCGCTGCCGTCCCTGCGGCCGAACGCCTCCGCGGCGGAGTCCCTGGAGTTCGCCAGGCGCGCGGCGGAGTCGGCCCAGCAGGCGGCGGCCGACACCAGGGTCATCGCGGACGCGGCCCAGGCCCAGGCCGACGTCATGAAGCTGCGCGAGGACCGGGACAGGGCGTTCCTGGCGCAGGGCCGGGTCTCCTTCGGCGCCGCCGGGTTGCGCGAACTCGCCGTTCCGGCCGCCGCGCGGACGGCCGCGGGCGTCGGCGCCGGGTCCACCCTCGCGCAGCTCAAGCAGGCCTACGACTCCCACGGCCTCGCCCTGGCCGCGAACGGCCGGTACCGCGTGCCCGTCGACGGGAAGCCGGGCTGGGCCTACGAGTTCACCGTCGACGGCGAGCAGGTCAGCGGCCTCGCCCTCGTCGACCCCGACATGAAGTGCGCCTGACCGCACGGTAGTCCGGCGCCCCGCCCGGCCTGCACCCACCGGCGGCGCCCCGCTCAGCCCCGCAGCCCGCCGCCCAGCAGCAGCACCGCGAGCGCCAGCCCCGCCGCCGCGATCACCGCCAGGAAGGGGGCCCGGCTGCGGGGCGGGGCGAGCAGGGCGGTGAGGGCGGGCGGGGCGGTGACGACGAGGACGGGCCAGCCGGGGGCCAGCAGCAGGGCGGCCGCGCCCGCGGCGAGGACGGCCGTCGCGGCCGAGGCCCGGCGGCCCAGCCGCTGCGGCAGGCCGCGGACGCCCGCGGCGCGGTCCGCGGCCAGGTCGGGCAGGACGTTGGCGAAGTGCGCGGCGACCCCGATCAGCGCACCCGCACCCAGCACCTGCGGGGCGGGCCAGGGCCGTCCGGGCAGCGCGAGCGTCACGAACGCGGGCAGCAGCGCGAACGCCACCGCGTACGGCAGCCAGGACCACGCGGTCCCCTTGAGCCGCAGGTTGTACGCCCAGCCCGCCCCCACCGCCACCAGGTGCGCCGTCGCCGCGGCCACCCCGCAGGCCGCCGAGAGCAGCACGCAGCAGACCACCGCCCAGCGGGTGGCGGCGGCGAGCCGCCCGGCCGTCAACTCCCCCGCGGCGAGCGGCTTGTCGCCCCGCCCGGCCGCCGCGTCGCGCCGCCGGTCGACCAGGTCGTTGCTCCAGCCGATCGACAACTGCCCGGCGGCGACCGCCCCGGTGGTGAGCGCCGCACCGAGCGGGCCGCGCCCGGCCGCCACCGCCATCACGGCGGCCAGTCCGGTCACGGCGGCCGCCGGGGCCGGATGGCAGGCCCGCAGCAGGACGCCGATCCGGACCCGGTCCACCACCGCTGCGCTGCTCATCCCGCCAGGCTAGGCGGTGCGCGGCCGATCGCCGCCGAGGAGCTGGACGAACCGTCAAGATCCTTGGCAGGAAGAGGAGTTCGCTCGCCCGGCGCGCCCCTTCCCGCCGTATACTCCCCCCGGCCCGGACCCGCCGCCCACGGAAGGAGGAGCCCACGGTGCCGCTCCTCGGTCTCGCCGCTGACCAGCCGCTCGCCTCGGTGCTCGCCGCGGAGTCCGCGAGCTGGTCCGCCGACTACGGCGAGCTCGCCGTGGACCTGTCGCTGGTCGTGCTGCTCGCGCTGGTCGTCCGGCTGCTGTCGCTGCCGCTGCTGCGCCGCGCCCAGCAGGCGGCCCGGGAGCGGGCGGCGGCCTCGGTGTCCGGCGCGGCGGCGCCGGGCACCGGACCGGTGGTGGCCGAGGTCGTGGCGTGCGTGCTGTTCGCGGCCGGGCTCGAATCCGTGATGTCCGGCATCCCCCACTACGGCTTCGAACTCCTGCGCAGCCAGGTGGCGTTCGCGGACACCGGGGGCATGTCGAGGGCCCTCGGCCTGAGCTCGGCCGACGCGGCGGTCCGCGCGCTGACCGTCGGGGCGTTGCTGCTGGTGCTCTGGCTGCTGTTCGCCCACCTGTCGCGGCGTGCGCTGCTCTCCGTCGGGATGCCGCCCGCGGTGGCCGCGGACGGGCGGGTCCGTCGGCAGAACCTGCTCCGGCTGGGCCTGTTCGCACTCGTCGGGGCGCTCGTGCTGCCGATGGGCGTGCTGCTGGCCGGGGCGGTGTTCCAGGCGGTCGCGCTGCTCTCCGCCCGCCGCCTGCCCGCGCCGACCGGGCCGACCGGGCCCGCCGACCCGGCCGCCGTCCCGTCGCACCCGGGCCCGGCGGACCCGTACGTTCCCGCCCCTGGCCCCGACCCCTTCTTCACCGCCCCCGCGTCCGAGCAGGTCGCCCCGTCCGCGTCCGCGCAGGCCGCCCCGCCCCCGCCCGCGACCGCCCCGGCCACCGCGTACGTCCCCGACGGCGCCCCGGCGCCCGCACCCGCCACGGCCCGGGTGCCGCACCAGCCGCTGAACGGGCACGAGCCGCGCCGCATCGGCGGCTACCTGCTGCTGGGCCGGATCGGCGCGGGCGGGATGGGCACCGTGTACCTGGCGCGCCGGGAGGGGGCGGCGACCGAGGTGGCGCTGAAGACGATCAACCTGGAACTGCTGGACGACCCCGACCTGCTGCGCCGCTTCCAGCGCGAGTCGGAGGTGCTGGCGATGGTGCCGGGCGCGTACACCGCCCGGGTGCTGGACACCGGCGTGGACGCGGGCCGCCCGTTCCTGGCGATGGAACTGCTGGACGGGCGCCCGCTGGACGCGCACCTGCGCGAGCTCGGCCCGGTGCGCTCGCCGGAGGCGCTGCGGGCGCTGGCGCTGGCCCTGGCCGTGGCGCTCTCGGGCGTGCACCGGCTCGGGCTGGTGCACCGCGACCTCAAGCCCGCCAACATCATGCTCACCTCGGCGGGGCCCCGGCTGCTCGACTTCGGCATCGCCGCGCTGGTCGACGGCACCCGCCTGACCATGACCGGCGCGGGCCCCGGCACGCTCACCTACATGGCGCCCGAGCAGTTCGGCGAGGAGCGGGTCGGCACCGCGGCGGACGTCTGGGCCTGGGCCTGCTGCGTGGTGTGCGCGGCGCACGGCGCCAGCCCGTTCGCGGCGACCAGCACCGGCGGCGTGATCCGCCGCATCGTCGACACCGGCCCCGAACCGTCCGCCCTGGCCGCCGTGCACGCCCTCGACCCGGCGCTGGCCGCCGTCGTCACCCGCGCCCTCACCCCCGACCCGTCCGCCCGCCCCGCCGACGGCGCGGCCCTGCTGGCCCTGCTCACCGACGCCCCGCAGGAGGACCTCCGCACGGAGATCACCCGCGGCTGGAACACCCTGCGCCTGTGACCGCCTGACGGTGGCGGCGGCTGACGGTGGCGGCGCCTAGGGTGCGGGGAGCCCGAACCCCCTTCCCCACTCCGGAGTTCGCCCATGGGAGCCAAGACCGCCCTGCTCGCCCACGCCGACGGCGACGGGCCCGCCCTGCTCCGGCAGGCGGTCGGCGCCGCCCCGGACCGGGAGCGGACGGGCGCGCTGATGGACCGGCTCTACCGGGGCTGGACGGTCGAGCCGGGCGGCCGGTCCCGCGCCCTGTTCGAGGTGGTGTACCCGGCGCCGGGCGAGGCGTTCGCGGGGAGTTGGCCGGGCGTGGACGTGCTGTGCGACCGGCGCTTCATGCTCGACCGGCCCTCGCAGCTCCCGGCCGACCTGCTCGCGACCGGCCCGGGCCGCCGGACGGTGCTGCACGCGATGCACAGCGTGGTCGACTGGCTGGCGTTCGCCCTCTGGGAGGACGGGCGGCTGGTCCGCTCGCTGAGCGTCACGCCGGACGACGGCGTGATCGAGGACCTCGGCGACCCGCTGCCGTTCGAACTCCCGTACTGGGCGGGCGAGCACCCGGTCGAGCCGCTGCCGGAGGACGAGGGCGGCCAGCTCTACCCGCTGCCGTTCCACCCGCTGAGCCTCGGCGAGGACGCGCTGCACGCCCTGTTCGGCTTCAACGCCGAGGGCCACCCCGCGGACGTGGAGGAGACCGGGATGCTGCCTTACCTGGTGGGCGAACCGGGCGCAGCACCGAGGGCGGCGGCCGCGGCCCGACCGCACCGGTCGCAGTACTACCTGATGGGCCCGGACGGCAGGCCGATCCTGATCGGCGAACCCTCCTGACGCTCCGTCACCACCCCGGGACGCGCCCGGACGGGCGAATTGCCCGGTTCGGGAGGATTGTTCCCTATCCTGGGCCGGTGACGCGGATCGCGGCTGTGCACGGGGTGCTCCCGGCCCACCGCTACGGGCAGCGGGAGTTGACCGGAGCGGTGGCGGCGCTGCGCCCGGGCGGCGACGGGCCCGCGCGGGCGCTCGCGGAGCGGTTCGCGGCGGGCGCGGGCGTCGAGTTCCGGCACCTGGCGTTCCCGCTGGAGCGCTACCCGGAGCTGGACGGCTTCGGCCGCGCCAACGACGCCTGGCTGACGGCGGCGGCCGAACTCGCCGGGCGGGCCGCCACCGCAGCCCTGACGGAGGCCGAACTCCCGCCCGAGCGCGTGGACTTCATCGTCTCCACCACCGTCACGGGCATCGCCGTGCCCTCGCTGGAGGCCCGGCTGGCGCCCCGGTTGGGCCTGCGCGAGGACGTGCGGCGGCTGCCGCTGTTCGGCCTGGGCTGCGCGGGCGGCGCGGCGGGCCTGGCGACCCTGGCCGACCTGCTGGCGGGCCGCCCGGACGGGGTGGCGCTGCTGCTGGCGACCGAGCTGTGCTCGCTGACGCTGCAGCGCTCCGACGCCTCGGCGGCGAACCTGCTGGCCACCGCCCTGTTCGGGGACGGCGCGGGCGCGCTGGTCGCGGTCGGCGACGGCGTCGACCGCTCCGGCCCGGAGGTGGTGGCGACCCGCAGCCGGCTGTACCCGGGCACCGAGCGGCTGCTCGGCTGGGAGGTCGGCGACTCGGGGTTCCGGATCCTGCTGGGGGCCGAACTCCCGGAGCTGGTACGGCTGTTCGTCGGCGAGGAGGTGTCCTCCTTCCTGGCCGCGCACGACCTCAAGCCGGGCGACCTGACGGCCTGGGTCTGCCATCCGGGCGGGCCGCGGGTGTTGGACGCCCTGCAGACCGAACTCGGCCTGCCCGCCGCCGCGCTGGCCCCGAGCCGGGCCTCGCTGGCGCGCTGCGGCAACCTCTCCTCGGCCTCGGTGCTGCACATCCTGCGGGACGTGCTGGCGGCCGACCCCCCGCCGCCGCCCGGCTCGTACGGGCTGGTGCTGGCGCTGGGCCCCGGTTTCGCATCCGAACTCGTCCTCCTGCGCTGGTAGGTGCCGATGACCGCCTACACCGTCCTGATCCTGCTGGTCGCCCTGGAGCGGCTGGCCGAGCTGCTGGTCGCCCGCCGCAACGCCGCCTGGAGCCTGGCCCGGGGCGGGGTCGAGCACGGGCGGGGGCACTACCCGGCGATGGTGGCGCTGCACACCGGGCTGCTGCTCGGCTGCCTGCTCGAAGTCCACTACGCGGCAAGGCCGTTCGTCCCGGCGCTGGGCTGGCCGATGCTGGCGCTGGCGCTGGGCGCGCAGGGGCTGCGCTGGTGGTGCATCCGGACGCTGGGGCCGCGCTGGAACACCCGGGTGATCGTGGTGCCGGGCCTGCCGCTGGTGGTCGGCGGGCCGTACCGGTGGCTGCGGCACCCCAACTACCTGGCGGTGGTGGTGGAGGGCCTCGCGCTACCGCTGGTGCACACCGCCTGGGTGACCGCACTGTGCTTCACGGCGCTGGACGCCTGGCTGCTGGCCACCCGGCTGCGCTGCGAGGACGCCGCGCTGCTGCGCTGCCGGGTGCCGGCGTGATCGACCTGCTGGTGGTGGGCGGCGGTCCGGCCGGGCTGGCCGCCGCGATCCACGCCGCCCGGGCGGGCCTGTCCGCGACGGTGCTGGAGCCGCGGGCGACGCCGATCGACAAGGCCTGCGGGGAGGGACTGATGCCGGGCGCGGTGCGGGCCCTGGAGCGGCTGGGCGTCGAGGTCGAGGGACGCCCGTTCGCGGGCGTCCGCTACCTGTCCGCGGACGGCGCCCGCACCGCCGAGGCCCGGTTCCGCTCCGGCCACGGCCTGGGCGTGCGCCGCACCGCCCTGCACGCCGCGCTGGCCGCCCGCGCCGAGGAGCTCGGCGTCCGCCGCCTGACCGCCCGCGCCGACGGCCTGCAGCTGACCCGGCACGCCGTCACCGCCGCCGGGCTGACCGCCCGCCACCTGGTCGCGGCGGACGGCCTGCACTCCCCCGTCCGCCGCGCCCTCGGCCTGCACCGGCCCGCCCCGGCGCGGCTCCCGGCCCGGTACGGGCAGCGGCGGCACTTCGCGGTGGAGCCGTGGAGCGACCTGGTCGAGGTCTACTGGTCGCGGCGCGCGGAGGCGTACGTCACGCCGGTCGCGGACGGGACGGTCGGGGTGGCGGTGCTGGGCAGCGAGCGGCTCCCGTTCGACCGCCAACTCGACGCCTTCCCGGCCCTGTCGGCACGCCTGGACGGTGCGCAGGCCGGTCCGGTGCGGGGCGCGGGCCCGCTGCGGCAGCGGGCGGCCGCCCGGGTGCGGGGCCGGGTGCTGCTGGTCGGCGACGCGGCGGGCTACCTGGACGCCCTGACCGGCGAGGGCGTCGCGCTGGCCCTGGCCTCCGCCGAGGCCGCGGTCCGCTGCCTGGCCGCCGACCGCCCCGCCGCCTACGAGCGGGCCTGGCACCGCGCGACCCGCCCGTACCGCCTGCTGACCTCCGCCCTGCTCGCCGCCCGCCACCACCCCTGGCTGGGCCCGCGCGTCGTCCCGCTGGCCGCCGCCCTCCCGCCGGTCTTCGGCGCCGCGGTCAACCTGCTGGCCCGCTGACCGGCCCGCTCCACCTGCTCGGCCCGCCGCCCCGTTCGCTCAGCAGCATCGGCTGCGGCCCGGGCGACAGCACCAGCCGCGGCACCGGCCGCACCGGGCCCGGACCCGCCGGGCGCAGCCGCCACCGGCCCGCGACGGTGGCCAGGGCCAGCGCCGCCTCGGTCAGCCCGAAGCGGTCGCCCAGGCACTTCGTCGCCCCGGAGCCGAACGGCAGGTAGCCGCCCCGCGGCAGCTCCCCCGCGAACCGGTCGGGGTCGAAGCGCTGCGGGTCGGGGAAGAGTTCGGGCCTGCGCTGCAGCAGGTAGAGGCAGCACACCACCAGCGCCCCGGCGGGCAGGCGGGCCCCGCCGAGCTCGGTGGGCCGGGTGGTGGTGCGGCTGATCGCCCAGGCGGGCGGGTAGAGCCGCAGCGTCTCGCTGATCACCCGTGCGGTGTACGGGAGGTGCGGCAGGTCCTGCCAGCGGGCCGGGGCCCCGGCCGGTCCGGCGTCCAGTTCGGCGTGCAACGCCCGTTCCACGTCCGGGTGTTCGGCCACCAGGCGGAGCGACCAGGCCAGCGCCGAGGAGGTGGTCTCGGCCCCGGCCAGCACCAGGGTGGCGACCTGGTCGGCGAGTTCGCGTCCATCGAGCGGCCGGCCGTCCTCGTCACGGGCCGCGAGCAGCAGCGCGAGCACGTCGCCGCGGTCGATCCCGCGGGCCCGGTGGTCGGCGACGATCGCCGCCACTCCGGCGTGCCAGGTCGCCAGCGCCCGCCGGTAGCCGCGCCGCGCCGGGGTGGGCAGCAGGTCGGCCGCGGGCAGCACCACCCGCAGGTAGAGCCCGCGCAGCAGCACGTCCAGGGCGGCGCGCAGTTCCTCCGCGGCCCGCGGCGGCAGCCCGGCCGAGAACAGGGTGCGCACGGCGACGGCGGTGGTGAGCCGGAACGCCTCGCGGGTGACGTCGACGACCTGCCCGGCCCGCCACCCGGCGGTGAGCGCCGCGGCCTTCTCCGTCATCGCCGCGGCGTAGTGCGGCAGCAGCGCGCGGTGGAAGGCGGGCTGCACGATCCGGCGGAGCCTGCGGTGGTCGGCGTGCGGGCAGGAGGCCAGCCCGTTGCCGAGGAACGCCCGGATCTTCGCGTACAGCGGCCCCGTCCGGTCGAACGCCACCCGGTCGGCCAGCACCCGCTGCACCAGCTCCGGCTCGCTGACCACGTACATCTCCCGTGGCCCGACCCGCACCCGCACCGGGTCGCCGCAGTCGGGCAGCGTGTCGAGGAAGGCCAGCGGCCGGGTGAGCAGCGCGGGCAGGTGCCCCAGCAGCGGCACCCCGCCGGGGGCGGTGACGGGTCGAGTGGCGCGCACGGACGACCACGATACGCGTCGGGGCGGGCACCGAGGGTGAGATCGACGGGCCGTTGCGCGCGGGGCGCGGGACACTGGAGGCATGAGCGAGTCCGGAGACATATTCCACCCGCCGGTCGTGGTCCGCCCGCCGACCCGCGGGCAGCGGCCGTACCGGCGGGTGGAGATCTACGGACGGACGGTGGGCCGGGCGACCGGGCCCGAGGACGTGGTGGAGCTGATCCGGCACGCGGGCGTCGCCGAACCGGACCTGGACGACCCGGACCTGGTGGCCTGGCGCGGCGGCGACCGCACCGTGTGGGAGCCCCCGGCGGCCTAGACCGCGCGGCGGTAGAGCCAGACGCCGAGCGGGGCGAAGACCGCGACGATGCCCGCGTCCCAGGCGAGGGCCTGCCAGACCTGGGTGCCCAGCGGGCCGCCGATCATCAGGGTGCGGACCGCCCCGGCGGTGATGGTGACCGGCTGGTGGTCGGCGAAGACCTGCAGCCAGCCCGGCATCGTCGCGGTGGGGACGAACGCGGAGGACGCGAAGACCAGCGGGGCGAGGACGGGGAACGCGGCGGCGGTCGCGGTCTCCGGGTCGCCGACGGCGAGGCCGACCACCGCGAACACCCAGGACATCGCGAACCCGAAGGCCAGCACCAGCAGCCCGCCCGCCAGGAACGCCGGGACGCCGTTGTGGATCCGGAAGCCGACCAGGAAGCCGACGCCGGTCATCAGCGCGACCACGAACACGTTCCGGGCCAGGTCGGCGGTGGTCCGCCCGGAGAGCACCGCGGAGCGGGCCATCGGCAGCGAGCGGAAGCGCTCCATCAGCCCGGTCTGCAGGTCGCCGGCCAGGCCGATCGCGGTGTTGACCGCGCCGAACACGACGACCTGCACGAACACGCCGGGCATCAGGTAGTCGACGTACGAGACGCCGTGCAGCGCCGCGCCGACCACCCCGCCGAACACGTAGCGGAACATCAGCACGAAGACGATCGGCTGCACCGTGGAGAAGATCAGCAGCCGGGGCACCCGGCGCAGCGCGATCAGGTTGCGCCCGGCGACGGCCAGCCCGTCCCGGACGGGGGCGAGCAGGCGGTCGACCGTCGGCTGTTCCCGCGGCTGTTCCAGCGGGGTGGCGGTGGTCATGACGGCGGGCCTTCCAGGGTGGTGCCGGGGTCGGGGGCGCGGTCATCGGTGCGGTGGCCGGTGAGGGCGAGGTAGACGTCGTCGAGGCTGGACTCGCGGACGGCGATGGTGCGCGGGGTGAGCCGTTCGGCCTCCAGCGCGTGCAGGACGTCCATCAGCAGCAGCGAGCCGTCCGGGCTGGGCAGCCGCAGCAGGGCGCCGTCGCGTTCGGGGCGCTGCCGCAGGCGGTCGGTGAGCAGGGCGGCGGCGCGGGCGGCCCGCGGGTCCTCGCCCATGCCGAGCTCCAGGACGGTGGTGCCGAGGCGGGCCTTCAGGTTGTGCGGGGTGTCGTCGGCGACCACCCGGCCCTCGGCGAGGACGGCGACGCGCTGGGCGAGCCGGTCGGCCTCCTCCAGGTACTGGGTGGTGAGCAGGACGGTGGTGCCCTCGGCGACGAGTTCGCGGATCAGCTCCCACAGCGCGGTGCGGCTCTGCGGATCGAGCCCGGTGGTGGGTTCGTCGAGGAACAGCACGGGCGGTTCGGGGACGAGCGCGGCCGCGACGTCGAGGCGGCGGCGCATGCCGCCGGAGTAGGTGCGCACCGGCCGGTCGGCGGCGGCCGCCAGGTCGAAGCGGGCCAGCAGGTCGGCGGCGCGCGGGTCGCGGCGGTGGCGGGGCAGCTGGGTGAGGCGGCCGATCAGCCGGAGGTTCTCCCGGGCGGTCAGGTTGGGGTCGACGGCGGCGTACTGCCCGGCGAGCCCGATCAGGCGGCGGACGGCGGCGGGCCGGGCGACGACGTCGGTGCCGAGCACCTCGGCGCGGCCCGCACTGGGCCGGACGATGGTGGTGAGGATCCGGATCGTGGTGGTCTTGCCCGCGCCGTTGGGCCCGAGCAGGCCGAACACGGTCCCGGGCGGGACGGCGAAGTCGACGCCGTCCAGGGCGACGAGGTCCTTGAAGCGCTTGCCGAGGCCCTCGACCCGGATCGCGGGTCGGGCGGCGGCGGGCTGGGTGGTCGCGGACTCGGCGGTCATCGGCGTGCCCCCTCGGACGGGCGGTGCTCCTCCAGTGTCCGCCCGCCGGTGCCGGGTGGTCCTTCCGGGGCAACCGGATCCCCCCTGGTGCGGAGCGGCCCGGCTCTGGAGTGGCCGGGCGGCGGGCGGCGGGAGTGGATGGTGTTCCAGTGCCGCGCCGTCCCCTGGAGCCCCGATGCCCCGTACCCGTCGTGCCGCCGCTGCCGCGGCGCTGTCGCTGACCGCCCTGTCCGCCCTGCTCTCCGCCGCGGGCTGCTCGGCGCCCGCCGACCTGAACGCCCCGCCCGCCGCCGACTCCCCGTCCGCGGCCTCGCCGTCCCCGAGCTCCGGCCCGTCGGTGTCGGCGTTCGCGACCTCGGTGGGCACCCGGGTGGCGCTGGCCAGCGTGGGCAGCCTGGGCCCGGTCCTGGTGGACGCGCAGGGCCGCACCCTGTACCTGTACGGCGCCGACACCTCGGTGCACGCGAGCTGCCTGGACGAGTGCGCGAAGTCCTGGCCGCCGGTCACCACCCCCGGCTTCCCGCTGGCCGGGCCCAGCGTGGACGACGGGCTGCTGGGCGCGGCGGCGCTGCCGGACGGGACGGCGCAGGTGCTGTACAAGGGCCACCCGCTGTACCGCTACGCGGGTGACCACGGCCCGGGCGAGGCCACCGGGCACACGGTGGCCGACCCGCACGGCACCTTCTACGCGGTGACCTCGCTGGGCGACCCGGTGGGCGTCGACATCGCGACGCTGCGCGGGGCGGGCGGCGCGGTGCCGGGCGCGGGCGCCTCGGCCGGCGCTTCGGCCGGTGCCTCGGCCGGTGCTTCGGCGGGCGCGAGCGCGTCCCCGGATGCCCCGGCCGCGGACCCGAACGCCGCCGACCCGAACGCTCCGGCAACCCAACCGCCCGCCCAGCAGCCCGCCCAGACGCCCGCCCAGACGCCCGAGCCCGCCGCCCAACAGCCCGCCCAGGCCCCGGTCGAGGTGCCCCCGGCCCAGGCGCCCGCCCAGGCCCCGGCGGAGGAGGCCCCGGCCGACGGTTCGGGCTCCGGCTCCGGCGCCGCGGCCGACGACGGCTCGCAGGAGCACTGAGGTGGCGCCCGGCCGCCGTCCGGGCGGGTCGGTCGCCGGTCGGCTGCCGACGCTGCTGGCGGCGCTCGCGCCGGTGGCGCTCGCGCTGGGGCTGCTGTGGTTCGGGCGGGTGCACGTGCCGGACCCGGGGCGGAGCCTGTTCGGGGCGTCCGGCGAGGACGCGCTGCGGCTGAAGTCCTGGCTGGGTTCGGCGCTGTTCGCCCTGGCGCTGCTGCAGGTGGTGCTGGCGCTGGCGATGTACCGGCGGGGCCCGGCGGCCCGCCCGGTGCGGACGGCGCACCGGGTGGGCGGCTGGCTGGCGTTCGCGCTGTCGCTGCCGATCGCCCAGCACTGCCTGCTGGCGTACGGGGTGCGCTTCACGGACGTCCGGGTGGGCCTGCACTCGGCGGCGGGCTGCTTCCTGTACGGGGCGTTCGCGGCGAAGGTGCTGCTGGTGCGGCACGGCGGGCTGCGCGGGTGGGTGCTGCCGGCGGCGGGCGGGGCGCTGTTCTGCGCGGTGGGGGTGCTGTGGTGGACGGCTGCGCTGTGGTTCCTGAACGGGTACGCGGCGCCCGGGTTCTGAGCCGACGCCGAACCGACCGGTCGCCCGCCCGACCGCCCGCCCGCCCGGGACGCCGTTCCGGGCGGGCGGCGCTCGTTGACAAGTCCTCCCGTCGGGCCGATCCTAAGCAAGCGCTTAGTCAGCACGCCCCGACCCCTGCGAGGTGCACCGATGACCACCGCCGCTCCGCCCGGACTGGACCTGGAGAGGCTGCGCGCCCACCTGGACGCCGCCCTGCCGACCCCCGTCGCCGGGCCGCTGACGGCCCGGTTGTTCGAGGGCGGCCGGTCGAACCTGACCTACCTGGTCGAGGACGGCGCCGCCCGCTGGGTGCTGCGCCGTCCGCCGCTCGGGCACGTGCTGGCCACCGCGCACGACATGGGCCGCGAGTACCGGGTGCTGGGCGCCCTGACGGGCACCGCCGTACCGGTGCCGCGGCCGGTGCTGCTGGTCGAGGACACCGACGTGATCGGCGCGCCGTTCTACCTGATGGAGCACGTCCCGGGCACCGCCCACCGGGACGCGAAGGCGCTGGCCGCGCTCGGCGAAGAGCGGGTGCACGCCCTGGGCGGGCGCCTGGTGGAGACCCTGGTCGCCCTGCACGCCCTGGACCCGGACGCGGTCGGTCTGGCCGGCTTCGGCCGTCCCGAGGGTTTCCTGGAGCGCCAACTGCGCCGCTGGGCCAAGCAGTTGGACGCCTCGCGGAGCCGCGAGGTGCCGGGCGCGGACGACCTGCACCGCCGCCTCGCCGACACCCTGCCGTCCTCCCCCGCGCCCGCCCTGGTGCACGGCGACTACCGGCTGGACAACGTCCTGGTCGACGCCGAGGACCGGATCACCGCCGTCCTGGACTGGGAGATGTCCACCGTCGGCGACCCGCTCACCGACCTCGGCCTGCTGGTGATGTACACCGAACTCGCCCGCCGCTTCGACGGGTTGCTCCCCGGCGCCGCCCTCGCCCCCGGCTTCCCGTCCCCCGCCGAACTCGTCCGCCACTACGCGCAGGCCTCCGGCCGGGACGTCTCCGGCCTCGGCTGGTACGTCGCCTTCGCCTCCTTCAAGCTCGCGGTCGTGCTGGAGGGCATCCACTACCGCTACACCCGGGGCGGCACCGTCGGCCCGGGCTTCGACCGGGTGGGCGAACTCGTGCCGCTGTTCGTCGAGTTCGGCACCGAATCGCTGGAGGGCTGACCCCATGGACTTCTCCCACGACGCCCGGACCACCGAGCTGATCGCCGAACTCACCTCCTTCATGGACGAGTTCGTCTACCCCGCCGAACCGGTGCTGGCCGACCAGCTCGCCGACCCGGACCGCGAACCGTGGTCGGTCCCGCCGGTGGTCGGCGAGTTGCGGGCCGCGGCGAAGGCCCGCGGCCTGTGGAACCTCTTCTTCCCGGGCGAGTTCGGCGCCGGGCTGACCAACCTGCAGTACGCGCCGCTGGCCGAACTCACCGGCCGCTCCATCCTGTTGGCGCCGCCCGCGCTCAACTGCGCGGCGCCCGACACCGGGAACATGGAGCTGCTCGCCCAGTTCGGCACTCCGGCCCAGCGCGAACGCTGGCTGCGGCCGCTGCTCGACGGCGAGATCCGCTCCGCCTTCGCGATGACCGAGCCGGACGTCGCCTCCTCGGACGCCACCAACATCACCACCCGGATCGAGCGCGACGGCGACGAGTACGTCGTCAACGGCCGCAAGTGGTACATCACCGGCGCGATGAACCCCGACTGCAAGGTCCTGGTCGTGATGGGCAAGACCGACCCCGCCGCCGAGCCCCACCGCCAGCAGTCGATGGTCCTCGTCCCGCGCGACACCCCGGGCGTCCGGGTGCTGCGCGGCATGCAGGTGTTCGGCTACCCGGACGAGGACCACGGCGGCCACGCCGAGATCCTCTTCGAGGACGTCCGCGTCCCCGTCGCGAACCTGGTCGGCGAGGAGGGCGGCGGCTTCGCCATCGCCCAGGCCCGCCTCGGCCCCGGCCGCATCCACCACTGCATGCGCGCCCTGGGCATCGCCGAACGCGCCCTCGAACTGACCTGCCGCCGGGTCAACTCCCGGGTGGCGTTCGGCCGTCCGCTCGCCGACCAGGGCGTCGTGCAGGACTGGATCGCCGAGGCGCGGGTCCGGATCGAACAGGCCCGCCTGCTCGTCCTGAAGACCGCCTGGCTGATGGACACCGTCGGCAACCGCGGCGCCCACACCGAGATCCAGGCGATCAAGATCGCCGTCCCGTCCACCGTCGAGTGGATCCTCGACAAGGCCGTCCAGGCCCACGGGGCCGCGGGCGTCAGCCAGGACACCCCCCTCGCCCAGCTCTGGGCCGGCAACCGGACCCTGCGCCTCGCCGACGGCCCCGACGAGGTCCACAAGCGCTCGCTCGCCCGTCGCGAGCTGCGCAAGTACCGCTGAGGGGGCCGGGGCGGGGGTCTCCCCCCGCCCCGGCGGGTCAGGGGACGATCGCGAGGCGGCCGGTGGTGGTCCCGGCGGCGAGGTCGTGGACGGCGGTGGCGGCCGCCTCCAGGGGGAGGCGGGCGGAGACCAGGGGGCGGGGGGCGAGGGCGGTGAGGGCCGCGTGGCAGGCCCGGACGGCGGCGGGGTCGCGGGTGACGTAGAGGCCCCAGTGCAGGCCGAGCAGCGAGTAGTTCTTCACCAGCGCGTGGCCCAGCGGCGGGGCGGGGATCTCCCCGGAGGCGAAGCCGACCACGACGATCCGGCCCTCGAAGGCGACGCACCTGGTGGAGCCGGTGAAGGCGGGGCCGCCGACCGGGTCGAAGACCACGTCGGCGCCGCGGCCGCCGGTGGCCTCCTTGACGGCGGCGACGAAGTCCCCGGCGCGCCGGTCGACCACCACGTCCGCGCCCAACCCGGCCGCGACTGCGGCTTTCTCCGGTCCGCCGACCACGGCGATGACGAACGCCCCGGCGGCCTTGCCCAGTTGGACGGCGGCGCTGCCGACGCCCCCGGCCGCGGCGTGCACCAGCAGGGTCTCGCCGGGGGCGAGGCGGGCGCGCCGGTGCAGGGCGAACCAGGCCGTCTGGTAGGCGATGTGGAAGCCGGCGGCCTCGGCGTCGTCCAGGTGGCCGGGGGCGGGCAGCGCGGTGGCGGCGTTCATCAGGGCGTGCTCGGCGAACGCCCCGGCGGGCAACTCCGCGGTGCCGATCAGGCGTTGACCGGCCCGCGGGCCCTCGACGACCTCGCCGCAGAGCTCCACGCCGGGCGTGAACGGCAGCGGCGGACGGACCTGGTACTGCCCGGCGGCCATCAGCGCGTCGGGGAAGTTCACGGCCGCGGCCCGGACCCGGACCAGGAGCTGGCCCGGTCCGGGGACGGGCAGGTCGGCGTCCGGGACGAGTTCCATCACGTCCAGCGGGGCGCCGGTTCGGGTGATCCGCCAGGCTCTCATCGGCTCTCGATCTCCTGCTGGAGGCGGTTCATGCCGCGCAGCCAGCGGTCGGGGGTGGTGGCGCGGGCCGCGTACTGCCCGGCGGTCTCGGGGTGCGGGAGGATCAGGAACTCGTCGGCGGCCATCCCGCGCAGGGCGGCGGCCGCGGCCGCGGCGGGCTCGATCGCGGTGGGGGCGAGCAGCACGTCCCCGTGGACGCCGGTGCCGTCGAGCATCCGGGTCCGCACGCCCTGCGGGCACAGCGCGTGCACCTTCAGGCCGCGGTGCCGGTAGGTGGCGGCGAGCCACTCGGCGTACGCGAGGGCGCCGTGCTTGGTGACGGCGTACGGGGCGGAGCCGAGCATGGTGAGCAGCCCGGCGGCGGAGACGGTGGCCAGGTAGCGGCCGGTGCCGCGCTCCAGCCAGTCGGGCAGCAGCAGGCGGCTGGCCCGGACGTGGGCGAGGACGTTGACCTGCCAGGCCAGTTCCCAGGCCTCGGGTGCGGCGTCGGGGCCGCCGGTGGTGGCGACGCCCGCGTTGGCGCAGTAGAGGTCGATCGCGCCGAGGTGGTCGCGGGCCGCGGCGACCAGGGCGGCGACGCCGTCCTCGCCCGCGGCGTCGCCGGGGACGGCGTGCCCGCCGGTCTCGGCGGCGACGGCGCGGGCCGCGTCGGCGTCCAGGTCGTTGACCACCACCCGGGCCCCGGCGGCGGCCAGCGCGCGGGCGAGGGCGGCGCCGATGCCGCGCCCGGCCCCGGTGACCACGGCGCCGACCCCGACGAAGCCCGCACCCGCGGGGGCGGCGCGGAGGTCGCTCACAGCCCGCCGCCGAGGGTGACGCCGCCGTCGACGACCAGGGTCTGGCCGGTGATCCAGGCGGCGTCCTCGGAGAGCAGGAAGGCGACGGCCCCGGCGACGTCCTCGGGCAGGCCGAGGCGGCCGAGGGGGTAGGCGCGGGCCACCTTCTCCTCGCGGCCCTCGTAGAGGGCCTCGGCGAACTTGGTCTTGACCACGGCGGGGGCCACCGCGTTGACCCGGACGCCGGGGCCGAGCTCGGAGGCGAGTTCCGTGGTGAGGCGGATCAGCGCGGCCTTGGAGACGCCGTACATGCCGATGCCGTTGGAGGCCCGGATGCCCGCGATGGAGGCGACGTTGACCACGGCGCCGCCGTGCTCGGCCATCCAGGCGGCGTGGGCGCGGCGGGTCCAGGCCAGCGGGGCGAGCACGTTGACGGCGAGGATCTTGGCGGCGGCGGCCGGGTCGGTGTCCAGGACCGGGCCGTAGACCGGGTTGATGCCGGTGTTGTTGACCAGCAGGTCGAGGCGGCCGTAGGCGTCCATGACGCGGGCGACGGTCTCCTCCTGGTGCGCGGCGTCGTCGGACTTCCCGGCGACGGCGATCGCGTGCTCCGGCCCGCCCAGCTCCTTCGCGGCCTGCTCCAGGGTCTCCGCGGTGCGGGCGGTGAGGCAGACCTTCGCCCCGCGCCGGACCAGCTCCCGGGCGATGCCGAACCCGATGCCCCGGCTCGCGCCGGTGACCACGGCCACCTTGCCCTCGAACGACACTGCCATCCTCGTACCTCGCACCTCTCCGAGCGGATGTGACTAAGCGCTTGCTTAGCATCTTGGCGGCGGGCGACACTGTCAACAGCCCGACCCGCCGGGGCGGGCCGGAGCCGTCTGGGAGGATTGCCCCATGACCGACCCAGCGACCGCCGACCTCTGGCCCGGGGAGCGCACCGAGGCCGCCCGGCGGCTGCTGCTGGCCGCCGTGGACTCCTTCGCCCGCCGCGGCTACCACGCCACCACCACCCGGGACATCGCCACCGCCGCCGGGATGAGCCCGGCCGCGCTGTACATCCACTACCCGTCGAAGGCGGCGCTGCTCGCCGAGATCTCCCGCACCGGCCACCGGGCCACCCTGGAGCTGGTCGAGCGCGCCGAGGCCGCCGGAACGGACCCGGTGGAGCGGATGCGCGCCCTCGCGGAGTCCTTCACCACCTGGCACGCCCGCGGCCACACCGTCGGCCGGATCGTCAACCACGAGCTGCACGCCCTGCCCGAGGAGGACTTCGCGGCCGTCGCCGAGCTGCGGATCCGGATCGAGGAGACGGTGCTGCGGATCATCGCGGACGGGGTCGCCCGGGGCCTGTTCCGCGTCCCCGACCAGCGCACCGCGGCCCGCGCCGTCACCTCGCTCGGCATCGACGTCTCGCGCTGGTACACCGAGCGCAGCAGCGAGTCCCCGGAGGAGCTGGGGCGGCGGTACGGCCAGCTGGTGCTGCGGATGCTGGGCGCCCCGCCCGAGCGGGTCGGCGACTGACCGCACCGGCCGCTGGACTCCGACCCCCTTCATAGTTAGGTTAGCCTCACCTAATCAAAAGGAGGCTCCCCGTGCTGCCCCAGCCCGCCCGCCGCCCGTCCGCCGCCGAACGCGCCCGCACCCTGCTGGAGCACGCCTCCTCCGCGGTCCTGGACGTCCGGGGCGCCGACCTCACCGCCCGCCCCGGCTTGCCCCCGCAGGTCGCCCGCGCGCTGCGGCCCGACGGCTCGGTGGCGGTCCTGGTCGGCCGCGAGTCGGCCCTGCACCGGATCACCGCCCTCGCCCGCACCCCGCTCACCGCCGAACTCGACTGCGTGGACGTCGCCCCCGTCGCCGTCCCCCACCGCGTCCGCGGCCGCCTCCTGGTCCGCGGCCTGCTCACCCGCTCCCCGGCGAGAGCGCCGCCGCGCTGTTCCCCCACCACGACCACGGCGGCGGCGTGCTGCTCCGGCTGGCCCCCGAGCACCTGGCGCTGGACGACCTGTGGGGCTCCGAGTGCTGCGTCGACCCCGACGAGACGGCCGCCGCGGCCCCCGACCCGGTCGCCGCCGAGGAGGCCGGCCTGCTCCAGCACCTGGCCGCCGCCCACGCCGACCAGCTCCTGCTGCTGGGCGCGAGGGCCCTGGACCACCACCGCCCCACCCCCGACCGCCTGCACGCGGTCCGCCCGGTCGCCCTCGACCGCCGCGGCCTGCGCGTGCGCCTGCTCCTCGGCAGCCGCACCCTGGACGCCCGCTTCGACTTCCACCGCCCGGTCGACCACCCCGACGACCTCCCGGAGGCGATGCACCGGCTGTTCGCCCCCACGCTCACCCCCTGACAGTGATGATGTGACTGGTGGTTCTGCTGATGAGCCTGACCCGCCCCCTGACTGACGCCTCGGGCTGTCCTGTTTGGGATTTGTCGGCTCATCAGCAGGCCATCACGCACGCGGCC
>NZ_BSSA01000025.1 GCF_030268885.1 Kitasatospora phosalacinea | reverse complement strand
CGTCCGGCCGCGTGCGTGGTGATGCCCGGCGGGCCGACAAATCCCAAACAGGACAGTCAGAACGTCAGTCAGGCGGAGGGTCAGACCCGCCGGCAACAGCACCACGTCACATCCTCACTGTCAGGCGTCGTGGCGCTTCTTGACGATCTGCGGTTCGAAGCTGCCCCTCACGGTCGCGCGGGACCTCGATCCGGACGGGGCCGACCTCAACCGCCTCGACCGAGACGGTAACGTCGCTCCTCAGGTGTTGCTTCCTTGATCAGGAGTGGCACCGAAGACCGTACAGACCCGGTTGACCCGTCCCGCCGAGGTTTTCGGCAGCCGTCTGAGCCTGTTCAACGCCTTCGGACTGCCATGGGAGTACGGAGGCCGCATCGTCGCTCTGGGCCTGGTAGACGGTCACGATCGAGGCGACGGCATCGACTTCGAGCGGTCCGGTGATCCTCAGCCAGACCAGTTCGGGCAGGTCATCGGAGCGTTCGAGTCGGGCCACGGCCTCGGCAGGCCAGGGCGCCGGCGACTCCGGTAGGTGGATCAGCGAGATCCCGTCGATGAAGACGGGGACCAGTGCGGGTTCCCACGGGCGGACCGAGTAGAGGCCGGACAGCGAGACCACCACGTCGGGCTTCTGCGGTCCCTCGCGCAGCCACACGTCCAGCGTGTTCTCCTTGCGGTCCGCGCGGGACTCGTCCGACGAGATGCGCTCGATGGAGTAACTGATGCAGGACTGCAGTCTCCGTGCTGCATTCGTGCATCGGTTCTTGAAGGCGTCGGATGCCGCATATTCGTTGGCCACGGCACGAGACCACGGCGACGGGTCAGTGGAGCACGCCTCCGCCCGGATGAAGACCTGGAGGATCCTGCGCGACTGCCGCCTCAAGGGCAACGGTGTCCACCGCGCCATGCTCGGCACCGCCCCGGCCGACACCGCCCCGGACGCGCCGCAGCCCTCCTACCCCACGATCCCCGCCCGGCGGGCCGCCGCCACCCACCGCGGGAACTCCGACAGCAGGCGGTCGTAGAGCTCCGGGTCCGGGAGGGTGCTGATGTCGTCGACCGCGAAGAAGCCGACGTTGTCGACGCGGCGGCCCGGGAGGGAACCGAAGTGCTCCAGCACGCCGTAGTCGCCGTGGCCGAGGCCGACGAACTGCCAGAAGACGGGTTCCTCGACCGCGGCGCGCAGTTCGCGCTCGATCTCGGCGTTGCGGTAGACCCCGCCGTCGGAGAAGAACAGCACCAGGGTCGGCGCGTCCGCCGGGTTCTCGCGGACGTGGTCGCGGACCTGGGCGATGACCTTCTGCTCCTCGTTCTGGATGCCGACGGCCTTCATGTCGACCCGCCCGTCGGGCATCGGCGGGCGGATCCGGCGGCGCCCGAACAGCGACATCTCGCCGACCCGGACGTGCAGCCGCAGCCACTCGGGGAGGCCGGCCAGCCGCAGGTCGGGGAGGCGGGCGGGCTGGGTGGCGAAGGTCCAGGCCTGCATGGTGCCGTCGTCGTCGAGCTGGGCGGCGACGGCGGCCATCCGTTCGACCACGTCGGCGACGACGCCCCGGTGGTAGAGGGTGCTCATCGAGCCGGAGGCGTCCAGCACCAGGATCACCCGGGCGGTGAGCTGCTGGGCGCCGTGCTTGCGCAGGCTGACCGCGACCTGCTGCTTGCGCAGGGTGAGCCGCTTGCGCATGTCGACGGGCAGCGCCCGCTCCTCCGCCGACTCCGCGGTCCCCACCGCGGGCCCGGGCTCCGGCGCGGGCGCAGTCTCCACCACGGGCTCCGGCTCGGGCTCGGGCTCCGGCGCGGGCTCGACCGGGGTGAACCCGTGCGCGACGGCGAGACCGGCCAGGCCGTCCGTCCACCCCTGGCCGACCGCGCGGAACTTCCAGCGGCCGTCGCGCCGGTACAGCTCGCCGCAGACCAGCGCGCTCTCCGCGCCCGCCGCGGGGTCGAAGCGGGCCAGCGCGGCCCCGGTGCGGGCGTCACCGAGCAGCAGCGACAGCCCGGGGGCGGCGCCGAGGCCGCTCCCGTCCGCGGTGAGGGCCAGCAGCAGCACCCGCTGGACGCCGGGCGGCAGGGCGTCCAGGTCGAGCTCCGTCGCGTCGGGCCCGACCACGACGCCGGGGGCGCGCTCGCGTTCGCGCAGCAGCCGCGGGCCGCCGTCCGCACCCAGCAGCAGCGCGGCGGTGCGCACCGCGGGAGTGCCGGGCCCGGTCGGCCGGGCGAGTTCGGCCCGGACGGCGGTGGCGGCGATCGGCAGGTTGGCGCCCTTGGCGAGGGGAGTCGCGGTCACCTCCCCAGTCTGCCCGCTGCGGGGGCACCCAGCCCCCACCACCCGGCCCTCCCCTCCGTGCCCCGCCGTCCAGCCCCTCCCCTCCGGGCCCGCGGGTTACGGTGGGCGGGGGCGACGAGGAAGCTGGGTGGTCGGATGGGCGCGGTGACCGACTGGCTGGGCGGGCTGTCCGGGCCGGTGGTGTACGCGGTGGTGGGAGCGCTGGTGTTCGCCGAGGACGCGCTGTTCTTCGGTTTCGTGCTGCCCGGCGAGACCGCGGCGGTGCTCGGCGGGGTGCTGGCCCACCAGGGCAGCGTCTCGCTGGGCTGGATGCTGCTGACGGTGGTGGCGGCGGCGGTGCTGGGCGACTCGGTCGGCTACGAGGTGGGGAGCCGGCTCGGCCCGCGGGTGCTGGAGACCGGGTCGATGCGCCGTCATGCGGACCGGATCGGCCGGGCACAGGAGCTGATCCGCCGTCGGGGCCCGGCGGCGGTGCTGCTGGGCCGGTTCGTGGCCTTCTTCCGTGCCCTGATGCCCGCGCTGGCGGGCGTCTCGCGGATGCCGTACCGCCGTTTCCTGCTCTTCAACGCGCTCGGCGGCCTGCTGTGGGGCGTCGGCTGCGTGCTGCTGGGCTACTTCGCGGGCGCGGCGTACTCCAAGGTGGAGGGCACCGTCGGCCGTTCCGTGGCGGTGGCCGCGGCCGCGGTCGTCCTCCTCGCCCTGCTGGTGCACCACGTCCGCAGCCGCCGCAGGGAGCACCGGGGCGAGGCCGACCACCGGGGCGGGGCCGACCACCGGGGCGGGGCCCACCGCGCGGACGACTGACCCCCGCCCCCGGACGGCTACCCCCGGACGGCGAGTTCGGCGACCACGGCGCGGTGGTCGGTGCGCGGCAGGGCGTGCTCGGAGACGTCGACGGCGGTCAGCGCGGAGCCGTGCAGGACGTGGTCGATCTGGATCACCGGCGGGACGCCCCGGAAGTCCGGGTGGTCCTCCGGCCAGGTCGGGAACAGTCCGGCGCCGAGTTCCTCGTGGGTGTCGGCCAGTCCGGTGTCGATCAGGTCGCGCATCGGCTTGTGGTCGAGGGTGGCGTTGAAGTCGCCCAGCAGGACGGCGTTGCGGGTGCGCCCGGGCGCGGCGGCGGCCAGCCGGTGCAGGCCCTCGGCCCAGCGGCGGGTGTCGCCGAGCGGGTAGTAGGTGTGCACGGCGACCAGTTGCACCGGGTGCCCGGAGACGTCGACGGTCAGGTTGGGGTACGGCCAGGCGGGGTCGGCGGCGGAGCTGACGGGCAGCCGGGTGTAGAGCGCGGTGTCGTCGCCCGCGGGGCGCTCGCGGTGCGGGAGCAGGTCGCGGATGCCTGCGGCGTCCAGCGCGGCGGCGGCGGAGTCGCTCTGCTCCTCGACGGCGAGCACGTCGATCCGCTGCTCGCGCACCAGGTCGACCAGGGCCTTCGGCGAGATCTGCCCCATGAAGTTGTTGCTGGTCGCCACCCGCAGCCGGGGCGCCCCGGCCGGGGCGTCCGTCCCGTCCGGGAGGAACCGGGGCGCCAGCCACCACAGCTGCAGCAGCACCAGGACGGCCGCGGCCGCGCCCAGCCACTTCTCGCGCAGCGCCGCGGCGGCGCCCAGCAGCAGCACGCACAGCAGCGCCGCGTACGGCAGCCCGGACATCGGCAGCGCCCACCAGGTGCCGTCGTCCCACCCGAACAGCCGCACGACGGCGAGCACGGCCGGGCCCGCCAGCAGCACCGCGCAGCCCGCCAGCGCCGCCACCCGCCGGCGGCTCCGGTGCCCCGCGGGCGCCCCGTCCTCCGGCGTGCTCTCCGTACCGTCCGTCACGGCGCTCCTCCCAGGGCGTCGACCGGCGACCGTGATCATCCGGCCGCCGTCGGGAAGGACGGCCGTCCGCCCGCCGCAGTTCCCCCGGCACCGCGCCGCTGCGGCGGACGGGACGTCAGTACGCGGTCTCGCGGATCTGCGGGACGGTCCGGACCAGGGTGACCACGCCGCCGACCACCAGGGCGACGGCGAGGAGTTCGGGGACCAGCAGCCAGCCGGTGCGGACCGTCTCGTCGAACAGCACCACGCCCAGCAGCAGGCTGACGGCGGCGTCGCCGATGGTCAGGGCGGGTTGGGAGGCCACCAGCGGGCCCGCCTGGAGGGCGTTCTCCAGCAGGAGGACGGCGGCGACGCCGGTGAGGGCGAAGCCGTACGTCTGCCAGGTGGCGAGGAAGGCGGACAGGCCGCGGTCGGAGAGGGTGCCGGTGGCGGACTTGAGCAGGGCCGCGGTGAGCGCGTTGCCGATCGCGGCGGCGGTGCCGAGGGCCGCGGCGCGGAACAGCGGGCTGCGGTGGCGGTCGCGGGCGGCCGCGACGCACAGGGCCATCGCCCCGAGGCAGCCGGTCAGGACGGGGGCCCAGCGGCTCATCGGCGCCTGGTCCTCGGCGCCGGAGGGGGCGGCGCAGCCGAGGAACAGCGCGAGGCCGCCGACCACCGCCGCGACGCCCGCCCATCCGGCGGCGGGCATCCGGCGGTGCAGCAGCGGGGCGGCGATCAGCAGGGCGAACGGCAGTTCCAGGACGAACACCGGCTGCACCAGGGCGAGCGGTCCGAAGGCGAGCGCCAGCGCCTGGAACAGCGCCGCCCCGACCACCCCGGCGATGCCCGCGACCCACGCCGGGTCGCGGGCCAGCACCAGCAGGAACCGCAGCCCTCCGCCCCGGTCGAGCCGGGCGGCCGCCTTCCGCTGGAAGGCGGTACCGGCGGCGTTGGAGGCGGCTCCGAGCACCGCAAACACCACAGCGAGCACGTCCATCCGCCATCGGTTCCCCGGCCCCCGAGCAGCCGAAACCCCGACGGGTCGGAAGGACCCCCGTGAACGGCGACGCCTCCCGCGCACGGCGACGGCCCGCCGCGGGCGGGTTGCCTGCGGCGGGCCGGTCGGGGCGGGCCGGGTTACTGCTGGCCGCTCCAGGCGGAGCGGGGCTGCGCCTTGGCGGTGCGCAGGGTGGCCGGGTCGATGTCGACGTCCGCGTAGAAGACGCCGAGGTTGTAGCCGTCGCCCTGGGTGTTGACGGTGACGCTGATGTCGGTGTCGCCGTTGCGCAGGTACGGGGAGACGTCCCAGCGGTTGGCGTCGTAGCCGAAGGTGTTGGGGTAGGCGGGGTTGCGCGGGAAGCGCTGGGCCGGGTCGGCGTTGTCGAGGTTGGAGGTGAAGGCGTCGTCGGCGGGGTGGAGGGCGTCGCTGAAGCGGGTGAGCGGGCCGTTGGTGGACTTCATGTCCATGGTGTCGCCGGTCCACTTGTGGTCGCCGTCGTAGACGACCCAGCCGAGGTGGCCGGTGACGGGGCCGGTGGCGGGGGTCTTGATGCCGCTCAGGGTGCCGGTGAGGGCGGGGCTGTTGGGGAGCTCGGGCTGGAATCCGTCCCAGACGTGCAGGTGGCGCAGGGGTTCGCAGGCGCGCTCGTAGGCGACGACGACCGTCCAGCCGCCCCAGCTGTGCGCCTTGACGACGGAGTCCATGTCGGCGGCCTCGTAGGTGCCGGAGCCGTGGTTGCGGACCTGCTCGGTGATGTCGGCGGAGGCCTGGTAGCTGCTCTCCTCGTTGGTGGTGATGTAGCCGATGGAGGGCTGCTGGTTGGCGATGTTGGTGTACTGGACGTCGCCGGGGAACTTGAAGTAGATCTCGTCGATCTGGCTCTCGGGCAGGACGGTGTCGCCGATGCCGCGGGTGCCGCCCCAGTAGAGGCGGGCGAACTTGACGGTGGCGTCCTCGGGGATCTGCAGGTCGGCGGAGCTGGAGGAGTAGATCGGGTCGCCGAGCGGACCGATGTGGCCGGGGCCGTCGATGTTGATGTACTTCATCGGGAAGTTGTTGTTGATCGGGCGGGGCCCGTCGCCGTTGCGGGCCTGCTCGCAGGGGGCCTGTGCGGGGTCGACCGGCGGCTGGGTCTCGTCGCAGGTCATCAGGGTGTTGCCGATGTGGGTGATGCCGCCGTGGAAGTCGCCCTCGAACCGGGTGGTGAACGGCAGCCGGTTCTCGGTGATGGTGGTCGCCGCGGCGATCCGGTCTCGGGACGCGGTGGGGCGGCTGTCGGTGGAGTGCGCGGCGGGGACGGCCAGGGCGCTCGCAGCGGCGACGAACGCGGCGGTGGCGGTCAGGGTTCGCCGAGTGGGGCGGGGACGGGACAAGGCGTGATCTCCTCTGACGGATGGTCATCTGCCCTGATGGGAGGGCACACCAACCTGACCATCCGTCAGGTCGTAGATCGGGGTATTGGGCCGAACGACGGCATTCCTGAGTATTTCCTGAGAATTCCGCCGCCCGGCCCGACGGGCCGTCAGGCCCGCTGCTCGACCCGGACCCAGTCCACGGCGAGGGTGGCCGCGCCGGCCGCGACCTGGTCGACGGTGGACTGCGGCAGGCCCCAGAACGGGGTGGTGACCTTGTTCCAGCCCGCGGGGTAGGCGCCGCCGAGGGCGAAGTTGATGATCACGTACTGGTTGTGGTCGAACGCCCAGGCGCCGCGGGTGGCGAGCGTCTTCTGCCGGGGCACCTCCAGGGTCTGGGTGCCGTCGACGCTGAACCGCATGGCGGTGGGCGTCCACTCGACGGCGTACACGTGCCAGCCGGTGACGTCCTGTCCGGCCGGGAAGTGCTGCAGGGCGCCGATGTTGCCGTCGGCGGAGTAGCCGGGGCCGTGCAGGGCGCTGCTGGTCCAGTCGGCGTAGCCGATGTTCTCCATGATGTCGGTCTCGCCGCAGTTGGGCCAGGACACGTCGGGGTCGTCGACGTTGGAGCCGAGCAGCCAGAAGGCGGGCCACAGGCCGAGCCCGGCGGGCATCTTGATCCGGGCGCTGACCCGGCCGTAGGTGAAGTTGACGGCGGTGCTGGTGTCGATCCGGGCGGAGGTGAACTTGTAGTTCCCGCCGCCGGGGGCGTTGTAGCCGCCGGGCAGGTAGCGGGGGGTGATGAGCAGTTGGCTGTCGGCGACCTTCAGGGTGCTGGGGTCGTCGACGTAGGCCTGGGACTCGCCGTTGACCGAGCCCATGGTGGTGCCGGTGACGACGACCCGCCACTTGCTGCGGTCGAGGTTGGTGCCCGCGAAGTCGTCGAAGAAGACGGTGCGGTAGGCGCCGGTGCTCTCGACGGGCGGCGCCGGGTACTCGGCGGCGGCGCTGCCGCCGGTGCCCCAGACCTGGAACTCGTAGAGCGAGTAGCCGAACTGGGCGGTGGCGGGGGCCGGGTTGTAGAAGCGGCGGCGGCGCAGGCCGAGCATCCGGACGTAGCGCCCGGTGGCGGGGGCGGCCAGGGTGATGGCGTCGTGCAGGCCCGCCGAGCTGCCGGGGGTGCCGATGTTGGCGTCGCGGGCGGCGACCTGGGCGGCGGTGGGCTGGTACACGGTGCGCCAGTTCTGGTTGTCGTCGGAGACCTGGATCTGGTAGTCGACCGCGTAGGCGGACTCCCAGTGCAGGTCGACGGCGGTGATCCGGGCGGTGGCGCCGAGGTCGACGGCGATCCAGCGGTGGTCGTTCCAGTCGCTGGCCCACCGGGTGGCGTCGCCGGTCAGCCCGGCGGGGACGCCGCCGTCGAAGGCGTGCAGCGGGGTGTGTCCGGCGTCCTGGTAGTAGTTGCTGTACCCGGGGTGGTTGAGCGCCAGGTCGGCGGTGGTGGTGGACGCGGGGGCGGGGGCGCCGCCGTAGACCTGGAAGGCGTACAGCGAGTAGCCGTACGGGGTGGCGCGCTGCAGGCCGCGCATCCGGACGTAGCGGCCGAGGGCGGGCTGCGGGTGGGTGTGGACGGTCGTGGTGCCGCCGGTGCCGGCGTTCTCGGTGTAGACCGACTGCCAGGCGACGCCGTCGCGGGAGACCTCGACCACGTACTTGAGGCCGTAGGCGGCCTCCCAGACCAGGACGACCTGGGTGATCCGGATGACGCTGCCGAGGTCGATCCGGATCCAGGCGTCGTCGGCGAAGTTGCTGGAGAAGCGGGAGCCGGCGTTGTTGTCGAAGGCCGCGCCGGGGCCGAACGGGCCGCCCTCGGTGCCGGAGGCGGTGGCGGCGGCGGGGTCGGCGGCGTACGCGGCGGCCGCCCAGTCGGCGTCCCAGGCGAGGCCGCCGGGGGCGGCGGCCCGGGCGGGGGTGGCGGGGCCGGTCAGGGTGAGGCCGGTGGCGCCGGCCGTGAGGGCGGCCAGGAGCAGGGCGTTGCGACGGCTGAGCTCGGTCATGGGGACTCCGCTGCGGTGGGGGGGTGGGTGGGGTGAACTGCTGGTACGGGCCCCGGAGTTGGGTTCGGGGGCCGGTACGCGGTGCGGCCCGCCGCGTGCTCGGGCCGGAGTGCGCGGCGGGCCGTGTCGGGGGGTGGACGGTCAGGGGGCCGTCAGGGGGTGGCCACGGGGTAGGAGACGACGTTGCTGGGGCCGCCGAAGGCGGGGTCGACGGGGCGGCCGGTGCCGTTGATCACCGAGTCGATGCCGCCGGAGCCGTTGAGGAAGACGGTCAGCAGGTCGTGGAACTTCACGCCGGGGGTGGTGGGCGCCTGGAAGGCCATGGAGTTGCGGATGTCGACGCCCTGGTTGAAGTAGGAGTAGCTGCCCATGCCCCAGCCCTCGAAGGTCTTCACCTTCGGGCCGACGGCGAACGCCGGGTAGCCCTTCTGCTGCGGGCTCGCCATCCAGGCGGCCTGGTTGGGCACGTCGTAGGGGTTCTCGTTCTGGAAGAACACCACCCGGCCCTGCTCGCCGTTCCACTGCACCTCGGTCTTCTGGAAGTGCTCGACGGCGAGGCCGGTGGCGGTGACCCGGTCGCCGTTGACGACCAGTCCGGTGTCGCTGCGGGCGCTGCTCCAGTTGCCGCCGCCGGTGCCGTGGTCGGCGCGCCAGATCCAGGCGTCGTCGATCAGGGTGTCGTCGCTGTTGACCTCCAGGGCGGTGTCGGCCGCGCCGTTCAGCGCGCCGCCGACCCGGAAGAACACGTCGGACAGCGTGATCGGGTCGGCCCGGTGCGCGGCCTTGCTGCCGCGGTTGCCGATCTGCACCAGGACCGGCGACTTCTGCTCCCCGGCGTCGACGATCAGGCCGGAGAGGGTGACGCCGTCCACGTCGTCGACCTTGACCGCGGCGTTGCCGCCGGTCGGGACGAGGGTGGCGAAGCCGAGGCCAATCACCTGGGTGCCGGGGCGGGTGACCTTGATCGCCTCGGGCAGCTCGTACACGCCGGGGGTGAACAGCAGGTCGCGGCCCGCCCGGAGCGCGGCGTTGATCTGCGGGACGGTGGCGCCGGGGCGGACCACGAAGAAGTCGTCCAGGGCGGTCGAGCGGCCGGGGGTGGGCCCGTCCTCCCAGCTGGTGCCGCGGGAGTCGCGCTGCGCGGCGGGCACCAGGACCCGGTAGCGGCCCTGGTCGTCCAGGTACAGGTAGGGGGCCTCACGGGTGACCGGGCAGGTGTCGAGGGTGGTGTACGGGGCGGCGCCCTGCTCGGTGGAGAAGGACTGGGCGGGGGCGCCCTCGGTGCCGCAGAACACCTGGTTCCAGACGGCGTTGGTCCAGCCGTCCAGGTTGCTGGTGCGGGTGAAGAACTGCTGCTGGGAGCCGTTGATCACGGTGCCGCCGGTGAACTTGGAGTCGGCGATGAAGCCGCCGCTGGCCCAGGCGGGCGAGCCGGTGCAGTAGTCCATCAGCGTCACGTTGCCGTTCAGCTGGACCCGGCGCAGCGGGGCGGCCTGGGAGACCGCCCAGAAGTCGGTGTTGCCGTAGCAGCCGCTCTGGCCCGCGACGTTGACGGTGAGGTTGCTCAGCGAGCGCCAGAAGTTGGTGGTGGCGTAGCACTGCGACTGGTCGCCGCCGACGCACTGGTTGTAGACGTCGACGGAGCCGTTGATCACCACGTCGCCGGGGCTGCGGCCGAGGCCCGCGACGCTCTCGTAGAAGCCGACCGGGAAGACCAGCGGGTCGGCGGCGGTGCCGTAGGTGCCGGGCCGGAACAGGATCGCGTAGCGCTGGGGGCCGAACTCGTTGCCGGCCTGGGCCCGGGCGAGGGCGTTCAGGCGGTCCTGGACCTGGGCCTTGGGCATGCTCGGGTCGAGGACGATCACGTTCTCGCCGAGGCTGCCGCCGCCGGGCGGCACGGGGGCCGCGGCGGCCTGGGTGGTGGGGGCGACGAGGGCCGCGACCAGGGCGGTGGCGGCGGCTGCCGCGAGGCCGTAGCGGCGGGACCGGGGAGCTCGGTTCATGGGGGTGCACACCCGTCTGGTGGGATCCGGGGGACGGCGGCCGGGGGCGGGACGGCGTGCTGACCGCACGTCAGCCGCGGAACCGGGCCGCTTACTTCACGCCGAGATTTAACGTATGAGAAAAGTGGGCGTCAAGACCTGTGACAGCTTCCGTGCCGGGCATCCCGAGCGGCGGCCGGACCCCCGGCGGGGTCCGGCCGCGGTGGAACTGCTGGTCAGCGCGGGTCGACGCGCGTCAGCGCCCGGCGGTGTCCTCCTCCGCGGGCTCCGCGAGGAGGGCGGCCGCCAGCTCGCGCATCTCGACCTTGCGGACCTTGCCGGTGACGGTCATCGGGAACTCCTCGACCACGTGCACGTACCGCGGGACCTTGAAGCGGGCCAGCCGGCCGGCGCAGAACGCGCGCACCGCCTCGGCCGTCAGCGGCGGCGCGCCCTCGCGCATCCGCACCCAGGCCATCAGCTCCTCGCCGTACCGGGCGTCGGGCACCCCGATCACCTGGACGTCGAGCACGTCGGGGTGGGTGTGCAGGAACTCCTCGATCTCGCGCGGGTACACGTTCTCGCCGCCGCGGATCACCATGTCCTTGATCCGGCCGGTGATCGACAGGTAGCCCTCCGCGTCCATCACCGCCAGGTCGCCGGTGTGCATCCAGCCGTCCGGGTCGACCGCCTCGGCGGTCCTCTCCGGCTCGGCCCAGTAGCCGAGCATCACCGAGTAGCCGCGGGTGCACAGTTCGCCGGGCTCGCCGCGCGGCAGGGTGCGGCCGGTCTCCGGGTCGACCACCTTGACCTCCAGGTGCGGGCCGACCCGGCCGACGGTGGAGACCCGGCGTTCCACCGGGTCGTCCGCCCGGGTCTGGGTGGAGACCGGGGAGGTCTCCGTCATGCCGTAGCAGATCGACACCTCCGCCATGCCCATCCGCTCCATCACGCCCTTCATCACCTCGGTCGGGCACAGGGCGCCCGCCATGATGCCGGTGCGCAGGCTGGACAGGTCGTACCCGTCGAAGCCCGGGTCGGCCAGCTCGGCGATGAACATGGTCGGCACCCCGTACAGCGAGGTGCAGCGCTCGGCGGCCACCGCGGCGAGGGTGGCGGCGGCGTCGAAGGCCGGGGCGGGGATCACCGTGCAGGCGCCGTGCGAGGTGGCCGCGAGGTTGCCCATCACCATGCCGAAGCAGTGGTAGAACGGCACCGGGAGGCAGATCCGGTCGCGCTCGGTGTAGCCGCACAGCTCGCCGACGAAGTAGCCGTTGTTCAGGATGTTGCGGTGCGAGAGGGTCGCGCCCTTGGGGAAGCCGGTGGTGCCCGAGGTGTACTGGATGTTGATCGGGTCATCGGGGCTCAACTCCCGCCCCATGGCAGCGAGTTCCTCCCGGTCTCCGGCCCTCCCGGCCGCGGTCAGCTCCGGCCAGTCCGGGCCGTCCAGCAGCACCACGTCCCGCAGGTCGGGGCAGTGCGGGCGCACCTCGGCGATCATCGCCGCGTAGTCGGAGCTCCTGAACCGCTCGGCCGCCACCAGCAGCCGCACGCCCGCCTGGCCCAGCACGTACGCCAACTCGTGGGCGCGGTACGCCGGGTTGATCGTCACCAGCACCGCGCCGAGCCGGGCGGTGGCGTACTGGGTGAGCGTCCACTCGGCCCGGTTGGGCGCCCAGATGCCGACCCGGTCGCCGCGGCCGACGCCCCGCGCCCGCAGCCCGAGCGCCACCGCGTCCACCTCGGCGGCGAACTCGGCGTACGTCCAGCGGCGGCCGGTGGCGCACTCGACCAGCGCCTCCCGCTCCGGGAAGGCGCGCACCGCCCGGTCGAGGTTGGCGCCGATCGTGTCGTCGAGCAGCGGCGTGCCGGTCGGACCGGAGGAGTGGCTGAGCTGGTCACGGGACAAGGGGGCCTCCTGGGAGCGGGTGGTACCGGCGGGTACCCATGCTCCGCACCCGGGGCCGCGCTGACCAGTCCCTCCCGCGATCCGGTGCGGCGCTCAGTCCGACAGCGTGCGGTCGCCGATCACGTCCAGGTTGCGGTAGGTCGGCGGGCCGTCGCACAGCGCGGCGGCGCGGGCCGCGAACTCGGCGGTCTCGGGGCGCTGCGAGTTCTCCATCGCCACCTCGTACGAGGGGAACTCGACGATGTTCAGGTAGGTGTCGGTGCCGTCGCGGTCCCTGGTCTGCAGGGCGCGCACGGCGAGGCGGTGGCCCTCGTTCTTGGCGACCCACTCGTCCAGCAGTTCGTTGAACTCGTCGATCCGCCCGGTCCGGTACTCGATGATCTGGATGAACCTCACCGGTGGCCTCCTCGGCTCCAGCGGACGGGCGCCCGCCCGCTGGATCAAGCGTCCCCGCGGACGGGGCGGGCCGCAATGCCGGGCGGCCCCGGCGGGCGGTCGCCGCGGTGCGCCCGGCGACCGCTACGGTGGGCCGGACCGACGGGCGCGCGAAGGGGCACGATCGCATGGAACCGACACTCGGCGTGGTGGTACTGACCATGGGCGACCGGCCCGCCGAACTCGCCGCACTGCTGGCCTCGGTGGCCGCCCAGGAGGGGGCGGGGCACGGGGTGCGGACGGTGCTGCTGGGGCAGGGGGTCCCGCTGCCGCCGCAGCCCGACTGGGTGGACGTGATCGAGCTGCCGGAGAACCTGGGCATCCCCGGCGGCCGCAACGCGGGCATCGAGCGGCTGCGCGAACTCGGCGGCACCGACGTGCTGGTGGTGCTCGACGACGACGGGCTGCTGCCGCGCACCGACACCTTCCGGCTGGTGCGCGAGGCGTTCGCCGCCGACCCGGGGCTCGGCGTCCTGGCGTTCCGGATCGCCGACGAGACCGGGTTCACCCAGCGCCGCCACGTGCCGCGGCCGGGCAACGCCGACCCGATGCGCTCCGGGCCGGTCACCACCTTCCTCGGCGGGGGCCACGCCATCCGGATGTCGGTGATCGACCGGGTCGGCCCGTTCCCGGCCGAGTTCTTCTACGCCCACGAGGAGACCGACTTCGCCTGGCGCGCCCTGGACGCCGGCTGGCGCATCGACTACCGGGCCGACCTGCTGCTCCAGCACCCCCGCACCGACCCGGCCCGGCACGCCACCTACTACCGCCGCACCGCCCGCAACCGGGTCTGGCTCGCCAAGCGCCACCTGCCCGCCCCGCTCGTCCCGCTCCACCTCGGCGCCTGGCTCGCCATCACCGTCCTGCGCCGCCCGCCCCGCGCCGCCCTGCGCGCCTGGGCGGCCGGCTTCGCCGAGGGCGTCCGCACCCCGTGCCCGCCCCGCCGCCCGATGCGCTGGCGCACGGTCGCCCGGATGACCGGGCTGGGGCGGCCGCCGGTGCTGTGAGGCCGCCCCCGCCGGTGCGGCGCGCGGGGTCACCCGGCGGCGGGGGCCTTCTCCGGGACGGCCCGGGGCCGTCCCAGCAGTACCTGGCGCTCGTCCTCCGGGATCGCCATCGACTCGGCGAGGACGGCGGCCAGCGCGTCCACCGGGGCGTTGTCGCCGTCGGGGCGGAAGACCCACCGGATGCTCTCGTCCCGGGTGATCAGGTCGATCGCGGGGCGCTCGCTCGCCTCCCCCGCGGTCGCCGCCCGGACGTAGCGGACCAGGTCCAGCGGGATGACCTGCCGGACCTCGCCCTGTTCGAGGAACGCGCCCGTCCGGGCGGTGACGATGCGGCGGTCCGTGACGGCGACCAGCGTCCGCGTGGTGCTCCTGTCCATCGCCGCCGCCAGTTTCTCCTTCGCCCCGCCGAGGATCGCCGAGATCGGGCCCAGGGCGTCCAGTTGGTCGGGGAAGGCGAGCACCCGCAGCGTCTCGCCGCTCTCCAGGACCCAGCGCAGCAGCCGCAGGTAGGGCTCGGGCTCCAGGGCCCCGGGCGCGCAGAGCACCTCCGGGACCGTCAGCACCGGGGGCGCCGGACGCAGGGCGTCCGCGAGCGGCTCGACCGCCTCCAGGAGCCGGGCGGAGGTCTCCCGCACCGCCTTGGCGTCCTTGCGCCGCCCCGGCAGCGACAGGCCGTCCGGACCGGGGAGTTCGGCGAGGATCCGCAGCTCCCTGGTCAGCGCGTCGAGCAGGCCGGTCGCCCCGGCGAGCGCCGCGTCGAGCCCGGCCCGGGTGTCGCGGACGACGACCTCGGCGTACCGCGCCTCGTCGGCGTCCCCGTGCCCCGCCGCGCTCGCCCGCCCGGCGCGCAGCGCCTGGTAGCCGGTCCACGCCTTCACGACGGACAGCAGGGCGTGGGCGTCGAAGGCGATCGCCTCGGCGTTCGTCCGCAGGTACTCGCGGCGCTGCGCGCCGGGCCGGTCGAGCTCCCCGACGTGGGTGCGGACGTTGCCCCGGTACAGGTCGAGCTGCTTGCGCAGCAGCGTCTCGCTGCCCGCGAGGCCGTTCCACAGGGACGCCGGGACCGCCCCGACCTCCTTCGCCTGTTCGACGGCGCGGTCGATGGCGGCGACCAGGCCCGTCAGTTCGGCCCACTGCTCGTCGCGCACGGTGGCGAGCACCTTCGTGGTCAACGCGACGCTGGTCCTGAGCAGGCCGGTGATCTCGTTCAGCTGCATCTGCAGGGCGATCGAGGACAGCACCGGTCCGAGGTTCGCGGCGCTCTGCACCACGCCCGCCGTGCCCGAGGCGCCCACCACGCTCACCGGGACCAGCCTGGCCTGCCCCACGATCCGGCCGCCGTTGAACACCGCGCCGAGGTGCGCCCCGTCCTTGACGGCGAGCGTCCCGCCCGCCTTCAGCAGGGCCTGCGTCGCCTCGCTCAGGCGGTAGAGCCCCTGCGCCGCGGGCAGGGCCCTCCCCAGCGTGCCCGCCGCCGTCGCCACGCCGCCCACCGCGGCGAGGGCCGTGGTGAGCCGTGCCCGGCCGGCGGTCGGTACCAGCCCGAAGTCGACCAGGCCGGGGGCGAGTTCCAGCGGGAGGTCGCCGAAGACCACCGCGATGCCCGGCAGCACCTCCGCCAGCACGGCCGGGGCGGGTGCCGCGTCCTGCTCCGGGGCGGGTGCCGCGTCCTGCTCCGACACCGCTGGAACGGGTAGCGCGTCCTGCGCCGCGTCGGTGCCACCGCTCCCCCGGGGCTCGGTGGTTCCGGTCGAGTCCGCAGGGTCGTGCATGCGATGTCCTCCCGCAGGGCACCGACGGCCGGACGCCGTCGAGGTTCACGGCGGCAGTCTAGGGCGCGGTGGACCGCGCTCGGAGGTGGCGGGGTCAGGGCGGTGGCGCCGCTCCGGCAGGGCGTCCCGTGCCGTTCGCGGCCGACCGGCGGTGCCCGGTCGAACCCCTTGGTCCCCGTGCCGTCCACGGCCCCGGTCCTGCCACCGCGGGCCGCCCGGCCGTTCGGCCCGTGAGACGTCCCGCCGGGTGGGAATGAACGGCGGGAGGCGGGTGCTCGGGGCCGTCATGGATCTCTCTCTGCCCCCGGTCGCCCCCGTCCCGTCGCCGTACGGCGGCCTCTCCCGCCACGGTGTCAGCTACGCGCTGCGCACCGGTTTCCGCCCGCTGCTGCTGGACCTGCACGTACCGGCCGGGGAGGGGCCGTTCCCGGTGGTGGTGTGGCTGCACGGCGGCGCGTTCCGGGAGGGCGACCGGCGCTACCTGCCGAGCACGCTGCGGCCCGGTTCGGTGTTCGAGGCGCTGGTGGCGGCGGGCCTCGCGGTCGCCACGGTCGACTACCGGCTCTCCGGCGAGGCCCACTACCCGGCCCAACTCGACGACGTGACGGCCGCGGTGCGCTACCTGCAGGAGTACGCCGGGGAACTCGGCCTGGACGCCGGCCGGCTCGGGGTGTGGGGCGAGTCCGCGGGCGGGACGCTGGCCGCGCTCGCGGCGCTGACCACCGACGCGGTCACGGCCGCCGTCTGCTGGTACCCGCCCACCGACCTGGCCGCCCTGGGCCACCACGGGCCGGACTCCCCGGTCACCCAGCTGCTGGGCGGCTGCTCGTCCGAGCTGGTCGCGGAGGCCGACCAGGCCAGCCCCGTCTCGCACGTCAGCTCCGCCGCGCCGCCGTTCCTGCTGGTGCACGGCGTCCAGGACGACCTGGTGCCGCTGTCCCAGTCCGAGGCCCTGCACGAGCGCCTGCTCGCGGCGGGCGCCCGTTCCGTCCTGGTGCCGGTCGAGGGGGCCGGGCACTGCTTCGGCGAGTACCCGGACACCGAGGGGCTGATCGCCGACGCGGTGGCGTTCCTGTCCGCCGAGCTCTTCCCCCTCGGCCAGCAGGTGAGTCGACGGTCCGTCAGGTGACGTGTCGCCACGGCCGGGCGACCGGCCCGGCCGTGGCGGCCGCTGCCGACGGGCGGCCGGGCGCGCCACCCGTGCAGAGAGCGCTCTCACGAACACCGCGGGTCGCTCCGGCATCAGCTTTCAAGATCTGAAGGGGAGTTGCGGCCAAAGGTCCGAGAAATCCCCCGTTCTTTGACATTGCCATGGCGATATCCCGTCCGTACGATTCAGGCCAACCGGCGGAGGCGCCCCGCCGCAGAGAGCGCTCTCAGACAAAGGATTCCACCATGGCTGCTGCCCCACGCACGCGCCGTTGGCCCCTCGGCGGATTCGTGCTCCTCCTGACCGCCGCCCTGGCGGCCGCCGCGCCGTTCGGCTCCTCCCCCACCGGCACCGCCCCCGCCGCCGTCGCACCGCTGGCCGCCGCGCCGGTGGCCGCCAGCAGCTGGGGCGACGACTTCGACGGACCGGCCGGTTCGGCCGTCGACCCCGCCAAGTGGACGATGGAGACCGGCGGTTCGGGCAACGGCAACCACGAGCTGCAGTACTACACGGCGGGCGCCGCGAACGCCGCGCTGGACGGCCAGGGCCACCTGGTCATCACCGCCAAGCGCAACACCGACGCCGGGCTGTCCTGTTGGTACGGCACCTGCCAGTACACCTCCGCCCGGCTGAACACCGCGCGCACCTTCGCCCAGGCGTACGGGCACTTCGAGTCCCGGATCAAGATCCCGCGCGGGCAGGGCATCTGGCCCGCGTTCTGGATGCTCGGCAACGACCTCTCCACCGTCGGCTGGCCCAACAGCGGCGAGATCGACGTCATGGAGAACATCGGCCGCGAACCCGGCACCGTGCACGGCACCATCCACGGCCCCGGCTACTCCGGCGCGGGCGGGATCGGCGCGCCGTACAGCCTGCCCGCCGGGCAGTCCTTCGCCGACGCCTTCCACACCTTCGCGGTCGACTGGAGCCCCACCGCCATCACCTGGTCGGTGGACGGCACCGCCTACCAGACCCGCACCCCCGCCGACCTGGGCGGCAACCGCTGGGTGTTCGACCACCCGTTCTTCGTGATCCTCAACCTCGCGGTCGGCGGCGACTGGCCCGGCAGCCCCGACGGCTCCTCCACCTACCCGCAGACCATGACCGTCGACTACGTCCACACCACCACCTGGGGCGGCAGCACCGGCACCTACACCGGGCGGATCACCGGCCCCGGCGGCATGTGCATGGACGTGGCGGGCGGCTCCAGCGCCGACAGCACCCCGATCCAGCTGCACAACTGCACCGGCAACGCCGCCCAGCAGTGGACGGTCGGCACCGACGGCACCGTCCGCGCCCTCGGCAAGTGCCTGGACGTCGCCGCCGCCTCCCACAACGACGGCGCGGTCATCCAGCTCTACACCTGCAACGGCACCAGCGCCCAGCAGTGGACGCACCGCTCCGGCAACGACTTCCTCAACCCCGGCTCCGGCAAGTGCCTGGACTCCCCGAACGGCTCCGCGGCCGACGGGACGAAGCTCCAGCTGTGGACCTGCAACGGCACCGGCGCGCAGAAGTGGTACTTCGGCTGACGGCACGACGCCACGCCGCCGAACGCGACCCGCGCTGACGCGGCACCGGCACCGGCACCGGCCACGGGCCGCCCCCACCGGCCCCTCCCCGGCGCGGCCGACCGTCCCTCGCACCCACCTCCGGTCGGCCGCGCCCCCGCACCCGCACCGCCTCCCCACCCGAGAGGACTCCCCCACGCCATGACGCCCCGCCCCCCGGCGAAGCTCTCCCGCCGCGCCCTGCTGACCGCCGCCGCGCTCGCCCTGCCCGCGAGCTACCTGGCGGTCGGCGGGCAGGCCCAGGCGCAGACGCCCGCGACCCTGCCGCTCGACCTGGCCAACACCACCGGCAGCAACACCGTCTACGCGTACGTGGTCGGCCGCGACCCGGCGGCCGGCGGCGGTTGGGCCTTCCTGCAGGCGGACGGCTCCAGCCTGTACCACCCGCCGAACCCGGCCAACGACCAGACGCCGCTGGGCGTGGACTGCGCGATCGCGCTGAACGCCTCCGGGGCGTCGCCGCGCCGGGTGACGCTGCCGCACCTGGACAGCGGGCGGATCTACTTCTCGGTCGGCGCCAAGCTGACCTTCCTGATGAACCGCGGCGGCGGGCTGGCGCTGCCCTCGGTGGTCAACCCGTCCGACCCGAACATCGACGTCCGGCACGACTTCTGCGAGTTCACCTTCAACAACGACCAGTTGTTCGGCAACATCACCTTCGTCGACATGGTCTGCCTGCCGATCGCCTTCCAGCTGGAGGTCTCCGGCGGCGCCACCCAGACGGTGCGCGGCCTGCCCTCCGACGGCCTGGCCCGGGTCGCGTCCGCGCTGCGCGCCCAGTCGGGCGTCGACGGTTCGGACTGGAGCAGGCTGGTGGTCAACCGGTCCGGCGCCGACCTGCGGGTGCTGGCGCCCAACCTGGCGATCCGCGGCAACAGCGCCCTGTTCAGCGGCTACTTCGAGCCGTACGTCGACCAGGTGTGGAGCAAGTACGCGAGCACCGACCTGCGGATCGACACCCAGTACACCTGGGGGACCTTCACCGGCCGGGTCAGCGGCGGCACGCTGAACTTCCCCGGTGCCGGGTCGTTCGCCAAGCCGTCCACGCTGGCGATCTTCTCCTGCAGCGACGCGCCGTTCACCACCGGCAACGACCTGATGGGCAACCTGAGCGCCCGGCTGGCCGCCGCGTTCAACCGCACCACACTGCTCAGCAACCCCGTCCAGCCCACCAACGAGAACCCGGCCGCCTTCTACACCCAGGCCCGCACCAACCACTACGCCCGGATCCTGCACTCCACCACGCCCGACGGCCTCGGCTACGCCTTCCCGTACGACGACGTCCACCCGGCGGGCGTCGACTTCGAGGGCAAGGTGCAGTCCGGCGCGCCCACCCGCTGGGTGATCACCGTCGGCGGCCTGGCGGGCAGCGGCGGTGGCGGCAGCACCACCCCGCCGCCGAGCGGCGGCGGCAGCGCGTTCGCCACCGTGCAGGCGGAGTCGTTCGTCGCGCAGTCGGGGGCGCAGACCGAGGCGTGCTCCGACAGCGGCGGCGGCACGGACGTCGGCTGGCTGGCCAACGGCGACTGGCTGCGCTACACCCTGGACTTCGGCACCACGGGCGCGACCCGGATCGACGCCCGGGTGGCGTCCGGCGCGGCCGCCGGGGTCAGCGGCCTGGTCCAGGTCCGGCTGGGCAGCCCCACCGCGACCCCCGTCGGCAGCTTCGCCGTCGCCAACACCGGCGGCTGGCAGTCCTGGCGGACCGTCCCGGCCGACCTGAGCCGGATCACCGGCGTCCGGGACGTCTACCTGACCTTCAGCAGCGGCCAGCCCGCCGACTTCGTCAACCTCAACTGGTTCACCTTCTCCTGACGGTCCGCCAGGTGGAGCGCGGGGCGCCCCTCCCCCGTCCGGGGCGCCCCTCCCGCCGGTGGCCTACCGGCCCCAGGCGGAGAACTCGACCACCGCGTTGTTGCCGCTGCCCCCGGACGGCTTCGGCACGTAGAACTTCAGGTCGGTGCCGTTGGAGTCGTAGCTGTTGGAGCCCACGTACGGGTTGTTCCAGTGCAGTTGGACGATCCGGCCGTTCAGCACCGGGTTCGCGCAGTTCTCCGAGAAGAACCGGACGGTGCCCTCGGTGCCGGTGGCGAAGCCGTTGGACTCCGAGGCCCAGAAGCCCTGCTGCTGGTCGGCGATCCGCACCGGGGGCTCCAGGCTCCAGATGCCGTGGGCCAGCGACCAGCCCTCCCGGGTGAGGGTGCAGCCGGTCCAGTTGTTCAGCTTGACCACGGTGCTGCGGGCCGCGATGGCGCTGGTGGTCGCGGCCGGGCTGCTCGCCCCCGCGGGCGCGGCGGTGGCCGTGCCCGCGAGGACGAGGGTGAGGGCGGCGGTGGCGGTCAGCGTCCCGGCGATCTTGTGGTGCGTGCGCATGGCTGGTGGTTCCCCCCTTGACCGGCCGCGGACTTTCCTGCGGCCGTGCCACCACTGTGCGCCGTCGCGATAAACCTTCGATTGACGTCCGATGACCGTCCCTTTGCCGCCCGTTCACCCGGACGGCGCCGTCCGGACGACCGTCAGGACGGCGCCGTCCCGGCGCGTTCGACCTGGCTGAGCGGGGCGGCCAGCGACTCCAGGCTGCGGCGTTCGGCCCGGACGCCGAGGAAGGACTCGACCAGGCCCGCGGCCGTCATCAGGGCCGCGCCGATGCAGAACGCGAGGGTGGCGTCGCCGACCTCGCCGCTGCTGACCAGGCCGTTGAAGAGCAGCGGACCGGAGATGCCGCCCGCCGCCGTGCCGACCGCGTAGAAGAAGGCGATGCACAGGGCGCGGGTCTCCAGCGGGAAGATCTCGCTGACGGTCAGGTACGCGGCGCTGGCCCCGGCGGAGGCGAAGAACAGCACGGCCGTCCAACAGGCCGTCATCCCGACGGCGCTCAGCGAGCCGTGCTGGAACAGCCAGGCGGTGCCGAACAGCAGGACGCCGGAGCCGATGTAGCTGCCCGCGATCATCGGCTTGCGGCCGACCGAGTCGAAGAGCGGGCCGAGCAGCACCGGGCCGAGGAAGTTGCCGACCGCGATCACCGCGAAGTAGTAGCCGGTGTCGCCCGCGGGGACGTCGAAGAACTGGGTGAGGATCGCCGCGTACCCGAAGGTGATCGAGTTGTAGAGGAAGGACTGGCCGATGAACAGCGACAGGCCCAGGACGGTGCGGCGCGGGTAGGTGGAGACCAGGGTGCGCGCGATGGTGACGAAGCCGATCGGGCCGCGCTCGCGGATCGCGATCGGCGGTTCGTCCACCGGCGGCAGGGGCTTGCCGGTCTCCTTCTCGACGATCGCCTCCGCCTCGCGGACGATCTCCTCCGCCTCGGCGCCCTTGCCGTGGGTGAACAGCCAGCGCGGGCTCTCCGGGACGTGCCGCCGCACCAGCAGGATGACCAGGCCGAGCACCACACCGATGCCGAAGGCCAGCCGCCAGCCGACGTCGGTGGCGAACAGCGAGGTGTTCAGCAGCGCGATGGAGGCGAACGCGCCGAGCGCCGCGCCGATCCAGAAGCTGCCGTTGACGATCAGGTCGACCCGGCCGCGGACCCGGGCCGGGATCAGTTCGTCGATCGCCGAGTTGATGGCCGCGTACTCGCCGCCGATGCCGAAGCCGGTGAAGAACCGGCAGACGAAGAAGAACCAGGGCGTCCAGGACAGCGCGGTGACGCCGGTCGCGAGGAGGTAGACGGCGAGGGTCAGCATGAACAGCTTCTTGCGGCCCAGCCGGTCGGTCAGCCAGCCGAAGAACAGCGCGCCGCAGCAGGCGCCCGCCACGTAGAGCGCGGCGGCGACGGTGGTGACCTGGGCGGTGCTGATCGCGATGCCGCTGCCGGGTTCGGCGAGGCGGGCGGCGAGGTTGCCGACCACGGTGACTTCCAGGCCGTCCAGGATCCAGACGGTGCCCAGGCCGATCAGGATCCGCCAGTGCCAGGGTGACCACGGCAGCCGGTCGAGTCTCGCGGGGACGTCGGTCTCGATGACTGCCGGATCGCCTCCGGCCCCGACGGTGCGGTGTTGCGGTGCGGACATCACGACCTCCGTCATCCGGTCGTACGCCCGGCCCCTCCGGACGTACCGGGGGCGCGTCTGCCCAGCCGGGGCCGGACCATACGTCCGTTCAGGCCGGGTCGGGGCCGCGGAGGCGGGCGAGCAGTTCCGGTACGCCCGCCAGGCGGCGGTGCGGGGCGAAGGCGGGGGCCAGGCCGCGGGCCGGGGCGGCGCAGCGCGGGGCGCCGATCCGGGCGGCCAGGTCGAGGGACTCGGTGGCGGCGGCGAGGGCCTGTTCGACCTCGCCGGTGCGCAGGTGGGCGCGGGCCTGGTAGGCAAGGAAGAGGCCGCGGGTCTTGGCCCGGGCGGGCGGGAGCTGGGCGAGTCCTTCGGCGATCCGGGCGCGGGCGGCGGCGGGGCGGCCGAGGTCGAGCAGGCAGCGGCCGGAGTCGACGGCGAGGTCGGCGGGGCCCATCCAGCCGCACCAGGCGGGGGCCGGGTCGGGGGCGGGGGCGGACAGCGACAGTTCGGCGGCGGCCACGTCGTGCCGGCAGGCCGCGGGGTCGCCGAGGGCGGCGTGGGCGCGGGCCCGGCGGAGCAGCAGCAGGGCGCGGGCGGTGGGGTGGCGGGTGCCGGCGAGCGCGTAGTCGAGGCGGGCGGCGGCGGTCCGGGGGCGGCCGAGCCAGGTGGACTGGTAGGCGGCGTCGGCGAGGACCCCGGCGCACCGGTCGCGGTCGCCCGCGGCGTGGGCGGACTGCAGGGCGAGTTCCCACAGGCGTGCGGCGGCGGGGTGGCGGCCCTGGTCGAAACGGTGCCAGCCGCTGGTGGTGGCGAGGGCGGCGGCGAGGCGGTGCAGGCGCCGTCCGGTGCGTCCGTCGTAGCGGCCCCCGGTGATCAGGGCGCGCACGGTGGCGAGTTGGGCGTCCACCAGGCGGTGGGCGTGGGCGCGCCGTTCGGTGGGGAGGGCGGCCAGTCCGTGGCCGCCGCGTTCCAGCCAGTCGACGAACTCCTCGTCCACCCGCGTCCCGCCGAGCAGGGCGGCCAGCCGCCCCGGTTCGGTGGCGCCGCCCGGTACGGCGAGTGCGGCCAGTGAGGCCGCGCCGAACCCCACGAAACTGCGACGGTCCACGGCGTCTCCCGGTACGTCTCGGTGCGTCTCGGCGTCCGCCCGGCCGGGGGCGCGACGGGGTCGGCCCCGCCGCCCCGCCGACGACCGGGACGACGAGCGTACCGGCCGCCGCCCGGCGGGGCGCCGGGAACGCCGGGACCGGCCGCTTCCCGACCGCTCGCCGCCGCTTCCCGACCGGGCCCGACCGTTCGGACGCCGCGCCGGGCCTCACGGGTTCACGGGCGCCCGGGTACCGGGCCGGTCCTCACGGGTTCACGGGCCGGGCCTCCAGGTGGTCGGCCAGCACGCGGGTCTCGAAGCGCGGTTGGGCCGCGGTGGCCGGGCCGCGGGCCGGGCGGCCGTCGGAGAGCCGGAAGCGGGAGTGGTGCAGGGGGCACTCCAGGCAGCCGTCGACGACCTCGCCCCCGGCGAGGGAGGCCGCCATGTGGGTGCAGCGGTCGGCGAGCACCGTCCACCCGTCCTCGGCGGTGCGGACCACCACGACGGGGACGTCCCCGAGTTGACGGCGGACGGGGGTGTCCTCGGGGATGTCGGCGGTCGCTCCGAGGGAGTGCCAGTCGGACGGGGCGAGCCGGGGTTCGGCCTCGGCGTGGGCGGCGCCCGCGGCCCGGTGGTAGGCGAGGTGTCCGCCGAGCGCGGCGGCCAGGCCGACGGTACCGGTCCCGGCCAGGCCGAGCAGCCGTCCCCGGGCGGGGTGCCCGGTGCAGCGGGCGCGCAGCGAGGCGGCGTGCAGGAGGGCGGCGGTGACGGCTCCGGCGGCGTGCACCAGTCCGATCCGGCGGTGGGTGGGCGGCAGCCGGGACCAGTCGACCCAGCCCGCCAGCAGCACCGGGGGCAGGACGGCCAGTCCGGCGGTGGTGAGGCGGCGCACGGCCCGGTCGTCCCCGCCGGTCGCCTCCAGCAGGGTGGCGGCCGTCCAGCAGCCGACCGGCACCTGGGCCAGTGCCGGGTGCAACGGGTGTCCGAGCCAGACCCCGTGCAGCGCGTCCCGGGCGGGGCCGAGCGGGAGGCGCTGGACGAGGGCGGCGATCCGTTCCGCGACCGGGTCGAGGAACGTCCAGCCCGCGGGGGCGTCCATCCGGTCGGCGAGGGCGTGGTAGGCATCCATGACCCGCGGCTGTCCCGCCCCGGCGGACGGCAAACACCTGCCCGGCGGACGGCAGACACCCGCCCGACGGGCGGCGAACACCGCACGGGCCCGCGCGCAGCACCGCGCCGCCCCGCTGAACGGTGCGGGGCGGCGCGGTGGCGCGGTGGTGCGGTGGCGCGGGTCAGGCGGGGGAGATCCGCCCGCGCCAGCCGCCGCTCTCCACACCGCGTTCCTCGATGAAGGACTTGAAGCGGTCGAGGTCCCCGCGGACCCGACGGTCGATCATGCCCATGGCGTCGGCGGCGTGTTCGGCCATGCCCTGGGGGTCGTAGTCCATGGCCAGGCGCACCTCGCAGCGCGCGTCGTCCAGCCGGGCGAAGCTGACCACGCCCATCTGCTGGACGTCGCCGCCGACGGTCCGCCAAGCGATCTTCTGGTCGGGCAGCTGGTCGACGATCTCGGTGTCGAACTCCCGGGTCACTCCGGCGATCTTGGTGCGCCAGTGGTTGTGGCGCTCGTCGATCTGCACGACCTCCTCGACGCCGTCCATGAACCGGGGGAAGTCCTCGAACTGCGTCCACTGGTCGTACGCGGTGTGCAGGGGGACGTTCACCTCGATGGTCTCCTGGACCATGCTCATGCGTTCTCCTCCGTTTCGTTCACGGGCCGGTGAGGACCTGGTGGGTCACCAGGGTCACCATCGGTACCAGCGGGAGCGGCCGCCACCGGTTCCGGCGCCCCGGGCGACGAAGCCGATCAGCCACAGGACCAGCACGGCGATCGCGATCCACCACAGCACGTGCGCGGCGAAACCGGCTCCGAACAGGATGACGATCAGTAGCAGCACCAACAGCATCGCGAGCACGGCGGTCGCACCTCCTCGTTCCACGGGCGGTCGCCGAGGGGGGGACGGTCGGTGGCCGCGAACCCGCTGGGGGTCTGACGGGCGTCTGACCGGTTCGCCCCGGATCAAACGCTTTCGCCCGGTCCGGAACGGTCCGGACTTCCGGGAGGGCCGTCCGGGAGGACTTCGACGGCGATCAGGCAGGTGTCGTCGTCGGTGTCGGCGGTGCTGGCGGCCAGGGCGCGGTCGAGCAGCGCGTCGAGGTCGGTGGCGGGTCCGGCGAGGGCGCGGGCGAGGTGGTCGAGCGGTTCCTCGACGGCCCGGTCGCGGCGTTCGACCAGGCCGTCGGTGTAGAGCAGCAGGACGTCGCCGGGGCGCATGGCGAGGTGCTGCTCCTGGTACTCGGGGGCCTCGGCGGCGCCGAGCAGGATGCCGTGCGGGAGCGGGAGCGGGCGGGCGGTGCCGTCGCGCAGCAGGAGGGGCGGGAGGTGGCCGGCCCGGGCCCAGTGCAGGGTGCGGGTGCCGGGGTGGTAGCGGGCGCAGATCGCGGTGGCGGTGGCGGCACCGGTGAGGTCGGCGGCGGCCTGGTTGAGCCAGCCGAGCAGGCGGCCGGGCCCGGCGCCGGTGTAGGCGAGGCCGCGCAGCGCGTTGCGCAGCGCGACCATGCCGGTGGCGGCCTCGACGCCGTGTCCGGCCATGTCGCCGACGACCAGCAGGGCGGTGCGGTCGGGCAGCAGGGTGGTGTCGTACCAGTCGCCGCCGACCCGGTCGCGCTGCGAGGAGGGCCGGTACCGGACGGCGGCGCGCAGTCCGGCGCTCTCCAGCGGGGGCGGGGCGGGCGGCAGGATGGCCTGTTGCAGGCGCAGGGCGAGCAGGTGGCGCTCGGCGGCCTCCTGCCGGGTGGAGGCGAGGCTCTCGGTGGTGGCGGCGAGCGCGGTCTCGGTCCAGTGCTGGGCGGAGACGTCCTGGAAGGCGCCGCGGACGGCGGCGGTGCGCCCGGTCGGGTCGGGGACGGGTTCGGCGACCATCCGGACGTAGTGGGTGTAGCTGCTGAGGTGCCGCATCCGGAACACCGTGGAGTCCGAACGCCCGTTGTCGACGGCCGAGTTGACGACCCTGCGGACGGCCTGCTCGTCGTCGGGGTGGACGTGGGCGGGCAGGGCGGCGAGCGGGACGGGGGCGGTGTCGGCGGGCAGGCCCAGCAGGTCGGCGGTGCCCGGCGTCCAGTGGACCTCGCCGCTGCGCAGGTCCTCCTCGAACCCGGTGAGGTGGCTGAGGCGCTGGGCGGTGCGCAGCATCCGGTCGGTGCGGTCGTCGGCGCCGGTGGGCTGCCAGCTGACCAGCAGGTGGCCGGGCGGGTGGGCGAGGCGGGCGGCGGCGAACTCCAGCAGGACGGGGACGGGGGTCTGGCCGCGGAGGAAGTTCAGGGCGAGGCCGTCGGCGTGGTGCGGGCGGCCGGTGGCGTGCACCCGCAGCAGCAGGTCGAGCAGGCCGTCGGCGCAGGCCTGCGGGTAGGCGGTGGTGAGGGGGCGGCCCTCGATGCGGTGCGGGGGGCGGCCGGCCGGGTCGGTGTAGGCGGCGTTGACGCGCAGGACGCGGAAGTCGGCGGGCGGGCCGGTGGCGGGTTCGGGGGCCAGCAGCAGGGCGGGGGTGAGGGCGGCGTCGAGGGCGGCGGTGTCGGGGGCGGTGTCCGCGACGACGGGGTCGGGGCGGTCGGTCAGGGCGAGGGCGCAGACCTCGGCGACGGCGCGCAGGCGGCGCCGTTCGGCGGGGGTGGGGTCGGCCGGGCGGCTCTCCCAGGCGAGTTCGAGCACGGCGGCGGGGGCGTCGGCGCGGTGCAGCGGGACGGCGAGGCGGTAGGGGGCGCGGTCGGCCCCGAGGGTGGCGGTGACCGGACCGGCGGGGCCGACCTCGGAGCCGCGGGCCAGGGCCTGCTGGGCGGGGGTGGGCAGGCCGGGCGGGACGTGCCGCCAGGCGGTCCGTTCGGCCTCGGTGAAGCCGGGCGCGACGACGGGGTGCAGGGCGCCGCCGGGCTGGACGGTCCAGAGCACGGCGGCGGGGGCTCCGAGCAGGTCGGCGGCCTGGGTGAGCGCGGCCTCGACGACGGGTGGCGGCCGCCCGGGCGGGGGTGCCGGGGGTGCGGGCGGGGCGGGGCCGGGCCCGGTGGTGGCGCCGCTGGCGGTGGCGGGCAGGGTGGTGAGGATGTCGGCGGCGAGCTCCTGCGGGCCGAGGCGGGCGCGTTCGGCGAGCGCGAGCAGTTGGGCCCCGGCCTCGGCCGGTCCGCAGCCGAGCCGTTCGGCGAGGACGCCGGTGGCCAGGGCGGTGAGCGGGCGGGTGGCGAGCGCGGCGCGCAGTTCGCTGACCTCCTGCTGGGCGTCGCGCAGCCGCAGGGCGAGCAGGTCGTGGACGCCCGGACGCGGCGCGGACCCGACCGCCTCGGCCCCGGCCTGCTGCGAGGGCGACGGGTGCGGTGGCACAGGCGGCGTCGGCCCGGAACTCGGCGTCGGCTCGTTCATGCCGTCAACCCTCCACCCAGCGCTGCACGGTGGCGATCAGCTCGGCGGCGTCGACGGGTTTGGTGAGGTGGTCGTCGGCCCCGGCGGCGAGGCTGCGGGCGCGGTCGTCCGGCATGGCCTTGGCGGTGACGGCGACGATGGGGACGGTGGCCCGGTCGGTGCTCTCGCGGATGGCGGCGGTGGCGGCGTAGCCGTCGAGCTCGGGCATCATCAGGTCCATCAGCACCAGGTCGGTCTCGGGGTGGGCGCGCAGCAGGGCGAGGCCGGTGCGGCCGTTGGCGGCGTGCAGGGCGGTGGCGCCCTCGAGTTCGAGTGCGGTGCTGAGGGCGTAGACGTTGCGCGGGTCGTCGTCGATGACCAGCACGGTGCGCCCGGCGAGCCGCCCCGACCTGGCCGGGGGCCCGGGCCGGTCGGTCGCGTCGGCGGCCGGGGCGGGGTCCGCGGTGGTGGCCTTGGCGATGCGTTCGCGCAGTTCGTCCAGGCCGGTGGCGACCTCCAGCCGGTCGGCGGCGGGGACGGACGGCTCGGCGCCGCCGGTGTGGCCGAGGACGGGGAGGGGGTCGGCGCGCCGTTCGAGGGCGGCGAGCAGGGTGCGGGCGCCGTCCTCGGGCAGTCCGAGGTCGAGGACGAGCAGGTCGTGGGGGGCGCGGTCGAGGGCGGCGAGGGCGCTGTCGGGGTCGCCCGCGCTGTCGACGGTGGTGGCGGGGTCGCGGCCGGTGACGCCGCTGCGGGTGAGCAGGGTGAGCAGTCCGGGCGGGTCGGGTTCGACCACCAGGATGCGGCGCTGTCCGGCCGGTCGCGGCTCCCCCTCCGCCGCCCGGGGCCCGCCCTCGGCCTCCGGTTCGGCGTACGCGGCGGGCAGCAGCAGGGTGAAGCAGCTCCCCTCCCCCGGTACGGATTCGGCGCTGACCACGCCGCCGAGCAGGCGGGCGAGTTCGCGGCTGATGGAGAGTCCGAGGCCGGTGCCGCCGTACTTGCGGCTGGTGGTGCCGTCGGCCTGCTGGAAGGCGCCGAAGATGGATTCCAGGTGGTCGGCGCCGATGCCGATGCCGGAGTCCTGGACGCGGAACGCGACGGCGGTCAGTTCGCGGCGCTCGGTGGGGAGTTCGCCGGGGCGGGCGGGTTCGACGGCGAGTTCGATGAAGCCCCGGTCGGTGAACTTCACCGCGTTGGAGAGCAGGTTGCGCAGGATCTGCCGCAGCCGGGCCTGGTCGGTGTGCAGGTGTTCGGGGGCGCCGGGTGCGGTGGTGATCCGGAAGTCGAGGCCCTTCTCGGCGGCGAGCGGGCGGAAGGTGGTGTCCACGTAGTCGAGGAGTTCGCGCAGCTCGAACGGTTCGACGGTGACGTCGAGCTTGCCCGCTTCGACCTTCGACAGGTCGAGGATGTCGTTGATCAGTTGCAGCAGGTCGGACCCGGCGGAGCGGATCACCTCGGCGTACTCGACCTGCTTGCCGGTCAGGTTGCCCTCGCTGTTCTGGGCGAGCAGCTGGGCCAGGATGAGCAGGCTGTTCAGCGGGGTGCGCAGTTCGTGGCTCATGTTGGCCAGGAACTCCGACTTGTACATCGACGTCCTGGTCAACTGGCGCGCCCGTTCCTCCAGTTCGCGGCGGGCCTGTTCGATCTGCAGGTTCTTCGCCTCGATGTCGCGGTTCTGGGCGGCGAGCAGTTCGGCCTTCTCGCCGAGTTCGGCGTTGGAGCGCCGCAGCTCCTCCTGCCCGTCGACCAGCTGTTCGGACCGGGCCCGGAGTTCGGCGGTGAGCCGACGGGACTCGCGGAGCAGTTCGTCGGTCCGGGCGTTGGCCAGCAGGGTGGCGAGTGTGGTGCCGATGTCCTGGGCCAGGCGCTCCAGGAAGTCCCGGTGCAGGTCGGTGAAGTGGTGCAGGGTGGCGACCTCGACCACGCCGAGCAGCCGGTCCTCCATGGCGATCGGCTGGATCAGCAGTTCGCGGGGCGTGGCCGAGCCGAGGCCGGAGGCTATCTCGGCGTAGCCGGGCGGGAGTTCGCTGATCGCGATGGCCCGGCGGCTGCGTCCGGCCTGGCCGATCAGCGACTCGCCGAGGCCGAAGCGGCGCGGGGTGTCGGCGTGGTGGTGGCCGTAGGCGGCGGCGCGGACCAGCACCACGCCGTCGTCGGTGTCCTCGGCGAGGTAGCAGGTGCCGTACTGGGCGTCCAGCAGCGGGCACAGCTCGTCCATCAGCAGTTCGGCCACCGCGGCCGGTTCGCGCCGTCCCTGGATGAGGGCGGTGAGCCGGGCCAGGTGGGTCTTCAGCCAGTCCTGCTCCTCGTTGGCGCGGGTGGTCTCGCGCAGCGAGCCGACCATCACGTTGATGTTGTCCTTCAGCTCGGCGACCTCGCCGGAGGCGTCCACGGTGATCGAGCGGGTCAGGTCGCCCGCGGTGACGGCGCTGGTCACCTCGGCGATCGCCCGGACCTGCCGGGTCAGGTTCCCGGCCAGCTCGTTGACGTTCTCGGTCAGCCGCTTCCAGGTGCCCGAGACGCCCTCCACCTCGGCCTGGCCGCCCAGGCGCCCCTCGGTGCCCACCTCGCGGGCGACCCGGGTGACCTCGGCGGCGAACGAACTCAGCTGCTCCACCATGGTGTTGATGGTGTTCTTCAGCTCCAGGATCTCGCCGCGCGCGTCCACGTCGATCTTGCGGGTCAGGTCGCCCCGGGCCACCGCCGTGGTCACCTGCGCGATGTTGCGCACCTGCGAGGTCAGGTTGTGCGCCATGAAGTTGACGCTGTCGGTGAGGTCCTTCCAGGTGCCCGCCACGTTCGGCACCCGGGCCTGCCCGCCGAGCGTGCCGTCCGTACCGACCTCGCGGGCGACGCGGGTGACCTCGGCGGCGAACGCCGAGAGGGTGTCCACCATGGTGTTCAACGCCCCGGCCAGCGCGGCGACCTCGCCCTCCGCCTCGACGGTGACCCGCTGCGACAGGTCGCCGCGGGCCACCGCGGTGGCGACCTGCGCGATCGAGCGGACCTGGCCGGTCAGGTTGGACGCCATCACGTTGACGTTGTCGGTCAGGTCGCGCCACGTCCCGGAGACGCCCCGGACGTCCGCCTGCCCGCCCAGGATGCCCTCCGTCCCCACCTCGCGGGCCACCCTGGTCACCTCGCCCGCGAACGAACTCAGCTGCTCCACCATCGTGTTGACGGTGCTCTTCAGCTCCAGGATCTCGCCCCGCGCCACCACGTCGGTCTTCCTGGTCAGGTCGCCGCGGGCCACCGCGGTGGCGACCTGCGCGATCGAGCGGACCTGCGCGGTCAGGTTGCCCGCCATGAAGTTGACGCTGTCGGTCAGGTCGCGCCACGTCCCGGAGACGCCCCGGACATCCGCCTGCCCGCCGAGGATGCCCTCGGTGCCCACCTCGCGGGCCACCCGGGTGACCTCGGCGGCGAACGAACTCAGCTGCTCCACCATGGTGTTGACGGTGTTCTTCAGCTCCAGGATCTCGCCCCGGGCGTCCACGTCGATCGTGCGGGTCAGGTCGCCCCGGGCCACCGCCGTGGTCACCTGCGCGATGTTGCGCACCTGCGAGGTCAGGTTGCCCGCCATCGCGTTCACCGAGTCGGCCAGCTCCCGCCACGCCCCGTGCGCCTGCGGCACCTCCGCCTGGCCGCCGAGCATGCCCTCGGTGCCGACCTCCCGGGCCACCCGGGTCACCTCGGCGTTCAGCCGGGCCAGCCGCTCCGCCATGTCGTTGTACACGCCCGAGATCTCGCCGAGCACCCCCGGCGCGTCCGGCAGCCGCAGCGTGAGGTCGCCGTCCCGGACGGCGGTCAGCCCCGCCAGCAGGCGGCGCAGCGCGACGCCGTCGGCGTCGGCGGCCGCCAGCGCGGCGGCCCCGGTGGGCAGGGCCCCGCGGAGGTCGTCCGCCCGCGCGTGCTCCGGGCTCCCGCCGCCGTCCGGTGGCGGCTGCTGCGGCGGCGGCTGCCGGTGCGGCCGTCCGGGGTCCGGTGTGCTCTCCACGCGACCATCACCTCGGCTCCGGGGTCACGGCACGGGCCCGGTGGTCGGGACCGCTTCCTGTTCCCACTGTGGCACTTCCGCGGTCAGGGTTCCGCCGGAGGCCGGACCACCTCCAGCCACACCGTCTTGCCTCCGCCCGGCAGCGGTTCGCTGCCCCAGGCGGTGGCCAGCCGGTCGACCACCCGGAGCCCGTAGCCGCCGGGGCGGGCGGGCACCCGGGGCGGGCGCAGCACCGGCATCCGGTCGTCGGTGTCGCTGACCGAGATCCGCAGCAGCGGCCCGTGCCGGGTCAGTTCGAGCAGGTAGGGGCCGGTGGCGTGCTGGCAGGCGTTGGTGACCAGTTCGCTGGTCATCAGCAGCACGTCCTCGGCGGCGGCCCGGGCCTCGGCGTCCGGTGCGGGCAGCCAGCCCCAGGCCCGCAGCGCCGTACGGGTGAACTCGCGTCCGCGGGCGACCGTGCCGGGTGCGGCGGTCAGCGGCAGGCTGCGCCGGTCCGTGCTGCCGCGGAGGGGGCGGTCGGGGTCCGTGGGACGGGTCGGGCGGGCGGCCATCACGGCGCCCCGATCGAGTCGTCCAGCGGACCCGTCACCGAGCCGTCCACCGACGAGCCGTCCACCGACCCCGCTGCTGCGCCCGGGCCCGCCGCGAGCGCGTCCTCGACGGTGGGGTGGACCTCCAGCACCTCGTCGGCGCCGGTGATCGCCAGCATGCGGGCGACCACCGCCCCGGGCGCGGCCAGCAGCAGCGGGAGGCCGACGTGCACGGCGGCGGCGTGCGCACGCAGCAGCAGGTTGAGGCCGGTGGAGTCGCAGAAGTCGAGGCCGCCGCAGTCCACCACCAGCCGTCCGGGCGGGTCGGCGACGGCCCCCTCCAGGGCTTCGCGCAGCGGGCCGACGCTGTCGTGGTCGAGTTCCCCCTCGGGCCGCACCACCAGCGCGTCGGGCGGGTGCCGCAGCGCGACGGTGAGTGGAGCGCCGGGACCTGCACCTGGCTGTGCGTCCACGGCTCGAACACCTCCTGCCGTACGGTGTCGGGTCCTTCCACCCGGGTCCTCCCACCCTGGGGCGGTCGGCGCCCCGCGGCTACCCGACCGGTCGGAACTCAATCAGCGGCCGACGGCCCCTCGCCCTCCTCGTCCCTCCCGCCCTCGATCTGCCGGCGCAGCCCGGCGAGGGTGGCGGCCAGGATGCGGGAGACGTGCATCTGGGAGACGCCGATCTCGGTGGCGATCTCGCTCTGGGTCAGTCCGCCCCAGAACCGCAGCAGCAGGACGGTGCGCTCCCGCTCGGGCAGCCGGTTGAGGAAGGGTTTGGCCATCACCCGGAGTTCGGCGACCTCCAGTTCGGGGTCGCAGGCGCCGAGCCGGTTGACCAGGGCGCTGCCGGTGTCGTCGGAGTCCTCGTCGCGCAGCGAGTCGAGCGAGTCGCAGCGGCACAGCCGCCCGGCCTCCAGCCCTTCGGCGGCCTGTTCCTCGGTGACGTGGAGCTCCTCGGCGATCTCGGTGGTGTCGGGCAGCCGTCCGAGGGACTGTTCGAGCCGGTCGGAGGCGTGCACGGCCGCCAGGTAGCGCTCCTGCACGCTGCGCGGGACGCGCAGGGGCCAGGAGGTGTCGCGGAAGAACCGTTTGATCTCGCCGGAGATGGTGGGGATCGCGTACGTGACGAACTCGACGCCGCGCTCCGGGTCGAAGCCGTCGACGGCCTTGATCAGTCCGACGGTGCCGACCTGGACGATGTCGTCCAGGTCCTCGGGGCGGTGCCGGAACCGGGCGGCGACGAACCGCACCAGTGGCATGTTCAGCTCGATCAGGGTGCCCCGGACGTAGCTGTGGGCCGGGTCCTCGGGCGGTAGCTCGGCGAGCCGCCGGAACAGCGCGTCGCCGAGGCGGCGGGCCTCGTACTTGCCCATGGCGCGCATCTCGCGCCGGGTGGGGCGGTGCATCGGGTCGGGCCCGGCCGCCTCCGTCCCGGCCGTCCCGGTGTCCGGAGCGGGGGGCGCGGTGGTGGCGGGGGCGAGGGTGACGTGGGGGGCAGCAGGCGGCGTGGTGGGCGTGCTGCGCAGCGTGGAGATTCTGGTCACGGGGAGTCATCTCCCGGGTACGGTGGGACCTGCCCCGGCAGTCCGGCCAGTGGCGGCACGCCGGGGCACCTGACGACCGAGGCCGTCCGTGACTCGGCGGGCCGCACGGCGTCGGGACGGCGGCGGGGCGGGCGGAGAACCGTGGAAACCCGGCTTCTTCAGGCGACGGCTCCCGGCACGCGGCGCGCGGTTCGCGACTTCTGCTCGCGATCTCGGCTCACATACCGTGACGTGTCACACGGGGTGACACTGCGACCCCTGGGGGTCAGCCGCGCCGGGCGGTGCGCGCTCGACGTGGCGCCCTAACTTCTACCCCGTTCGCCGACCGCAAACCCGATTCGCCGGATTCTTCCCTCTCGTCCCGTTTTCCGGTCGCCCGGTTGGTTCGCGCCGCGACGGGTAGGCGCGCCGTGACCGTTTGGCGACGAAAGGAGTCCGACCATGCCCGCCGGATCGAGCCCCAAGCGGGAGCGCCAGTACGAGCACATCAAGGAGGGCGAGCTGAAGCGCGGCGTAGGCGAGAAGCGCGCCGCGGAGATCGCCGCCCGCACCGTTAACAAGGAACGCGCCCGGCACGGCGAGAGCCGCACGGCGAGCCGCAGTTCCACCCACGACGTCTCCTCCGGGCACCGGGGCGGCAAGCGCTCGCACCAGGGGGCCGGGGGCCCGACGTACGAGCAGCTGTACAACGAGGCGCGGCAGCGCGGCATCAAGGGCCGCTCGAAGATGAACAAGGGCCAGCTCGCGCACGCGCTGGGGCGGTGAGGCCGATGGCCGCGATGACCGTTCCGATGCCCGTCGACCCGGACGTCCGACCGCCCGAGCCGCCGGACGCGCCGCCCCGGCCGACCGATCCGCCGGACCCGCTCGGTCCCGGCCCGCTGCCGCCCGACCCGGACCCGCCGGTGGCCCCGCCCGTCCCGCACGACCCGCAGCCACCGCGTCCGGGCCCGGACCCGGCCCCGCCCGACCCGGCGCCCTCCCCCGAGCCGCCGGACCGCCACGGCCCGCCGTTCCGGCCCGAGCCGCACCCCGAACCCACCCCGCAGCCGAGCCCGGTCCCGTGACGACCCCGTCGTGACGACGAGGTGCCGCTCGCGCCGGAGCACCCGTGGCCGTTGCGCCGGGCGGGTGAGGCCCGGTGAACGGCGGGCCGATCGCCGCGCTGTCCTGACGGCGGGCCCCCGCACGGCCTCGGTGCGGGCGGCACGCGGCGGGGCGAAACCCTTCGCGCCGCCCCGCTCCACCGGGTACGGTCTGCGCCGGGCGCGGGACCGACCGTCCCGTGCTCCCCAGCTCCCTCCTGACGGAAGCAGGTTCCGCCGATGGCGTGTCGGATCAGCGAACTCGTCCTGGGTTGCCGCGAGCCCGAGGTGCTGGCGCGGTTCTGGTGCGAGGTCCTGGACTTCGTGGTGCTCGGCCGCGAGGAGGACGGCAGCATCGAGATCGGCCCGCGGGAGGGCTTCGGCGGCGCCCGGCCGACGCTGGTCCTGAGCCCCGAGGCCGAGCCGCACCCGGGCCTGCCGCGCCTGCACGTCGACGTCAGCGCCACCGACCGCGACCAGGACGCCGAGTTGGAGCGCCTGCTCGCGCTCGGGGCGCGCCCGGCCGACGTCGGGCAGACCGGTGAGGAGTCCTGGCACGTCCTCGCCGACCCGGAGGGCAACGTCTTCTGCCTGCTCAAGGCCCGGATCGAGCAGCTCTGACCGGCCGTCCCGCCCCGTCCACCGCGGCTCCGGAGGAATTCCTCCCCGGAGCCGCGATGAGTCTCCGGCCCGCCGCCGGTACGTACCGGTGAGCCCCCCGGACCCGGCGGGGCGGACCGGAACGGGCGCAAGGGAGACGTCCGATGACGGACGAACGTGCGGCGGACCTCGCCGCGATCCAGACGGTGCTGGCCGCGTCCTACGAGGCGTGGGAGGCCGGTGACGCCGAGGCGATGGTGGCCGACTACACGGTGGACGCCACCGCGATCCTGCCGGGTTCGCTGCGCGACGGCCGCGAGGCCGTCCGGGCGAACATGGCGCGGTCCTTCGCCGGCCCGCTGAAGTCCACCTCGACCTGGAACCGCACCCTGGGCGTGCGCTTCCTGGGCCGGGACGCCGCGATCGTGGTCAACGAGTCGGGCATCCTGTTCGGCGGCGCGAGCGAGGCCCCCGAGGACCGGAAGGTCTACGCGACCTGGGTGCTGGAGAAGCGCGAGGAGCGCTGGCTGATCGCCGCGTACCACAACAGCCCGGTGCACGTGCCCGCGCACTGACCGCCGGGCCCGGTCCCGCCCGCGGCGGCGGGCGGGACCGGGCGCGCACGTCGGCACCGCCTCCCGGTGTTTCCGTTCCGGCGGGGGCGGTCAGACGCCGGGGAGTGGTGTCGTCGTGCGTGAAGGAGGGATGTCCCGTGTCCAGGACTGTCGCGGATCAGGTGCTGGCCCGTTTGCGCGAGTGGGGCGTGGAGCAGGTGTTCGGGTACCCGGGGGACGGGATCAACGGGTTGCTGGCCGCGTGGGGGCGGGCGGACGACCAGCCCTCCTTCGTGCAGGCCAGGCACGAGGAGATGGCGGCCTTCGAGGCGGTGGGCTACGCCAAGTTCTCCGGGAAGGTGGGGGTGTGCGCGGCGACGTCCGGGCCGGGCGCGATCCACCTGCTGAACGGGCTGTACGACGCCAAGCTGGACCACGTGCCGGTGGTGGCGATCGTCGGGCAGACCGACCGCAGCGCGATGGGCGGCTCGTACCAGCAGGAGGTGGACCTGCTGAGCCTGTACAAGGACGTGGCCTCGGCGTACTGCCAGATGGTGACCGTCCCTCAGCAGCTGCCGAACGTGCTGGACCGGGCGTTCCGGACGGCCGCGGCGTACCGCACGGTGACCGCCGTGATCATTCCGGCGGACGTGCAGGAGCTGCCCGAGCAGGCGCCGGAGCACGCGTTCAAGATGGTGCCCTCCAGCCTGGGGCTGCCGAAGTCGCACCCCGTGCCGGACGACGCCGAGCTGCTGCGGGCGGCCGAGGTGCTGAACGCGGGCGGCAAGGTGGCGATGCTGGTCGGCCAGGGCGCCCGGGGCGCGCGTCAGCAGGTCGAGCAGGTGGCCGAGTTGCTGGGCGCGGGGGTGGCGAAGGCGCTGCTCGGCAAGGACGTGCTGCCGGACACCCTGCCGTACGTGACGGGGTCGATCGGTCTGCTGGGCACCCGGCCCTCGTACGAGCTGATGCGGGACTGCGACACGCTGCTGACGGTCGGCTCCAGCTTCCCGTACACCCAGTTCCTGCCGGAGTTCGACCAGGCGCGGGCGGTGCAGATCGACGCGGACCCGTTCATGGTGGGGCTGCGCTACCCGTACGAGGTGAACCTGGTGGGCGACGCGGCGGCGACGCTGGACCGGCTGCTGCCGATGCTGCACCGCAAGAAGGACCGCAGCTGGCGCAAGCAGGTGGAGAAGAACACCGCGCGCTGGTGGGACGTGATGGAGGAGCGGGCGAAGGTGCCCGCCGACCCGGTGAACCCGGAGTACCTGGTGCACGCGCTGGACGCGCTGCTGCCCGAGAACGCGATCGTGACGGCCGACTCCGGGTCGGCGGCCAACTGGTACGCCCGGCACCTGCGGATGCGCGGCACGATGCGCGGCTCGCTGTCGGGCACGCTGGCGACCATGGGCCCGGGCGTGCCGTACGCGATCGGCGCGAAGTTCGCGCACCCGGACCGGCCGGTGGTGGCGCTGGTCGGCGACGGCGCGATGCAGATGAACGGGCTGGCCGAGCTGGTCACCGTCGCCCGCTACCGGGAGCGCTGGAGCGACCCGCGGCTGGTGGTGTGCGTGCTGAACAACCACGACCTGAACCAGGTGACCTGGGAGATGCGGGCGATGCAGGGCGCGCCGAGCTTCCTGCCCTCGCAGCAGCTGCCGGACGTCCGGTACGCGGACTTCGCCGAGTCGGTGGGCCTGCGCGGGCTGCGGGTCGAGGAGCCGGGCAAGGTGCGGGCGGCCTGGGAGTGGGCGCTGGGCGCGGACCGGCCGTGCGTGCTGGACGTGCGCACCGACCCGGCGGTGCCGCCGGTCCCGCCGCACGCCGACTGGTCGCAGATCAAGGACGCGGCGGAGTCGGTGCTCCGCGGCGACAGCGACCGGGCCAACGTGGTCAAGCGCGGGCTGCGGGCCAAGCTGGCCGAGCTGCTGCCGCACCGGAGCAGGTCGTGACCGGCCCGCTCCAAGCCGTCCGCGAGGGCCGGTTCCAGCGCTCGCTGGCGCTGGCCACCGGCGCGGGTTCGGTGGTGGCGGCCGCCGAGATCTACCTGGAGCACGACCGGGCCGGGTTCGGCAACCGGATGATGTGGTGGCCGGTGGTGCTGGGCCCGGTCGGCGCGGCGGCGGGCCTGGCGGGCGCGCTGGACGCGCGGGCGGCCCGGACGCTGCTGCCGCTGGCCTCGGCGGCGATCGCCGCGAACGGCCTGCAGGGGTTCTGGCTGCACGTGCGCGGGGTGGCCCAGAAGCCGGGCGGCTGGCGGATGGCCCGGTTCAACCTGGAGACCGGCCCGCCGGTGTTCGCGCCGCTGCTGCTGGGCATGGTCGGCGGGATGGGCCTGGTCGCGGCGGTGCTGCGGCGCGAGGGGTGCTCGTGAGCGCGGATCGGCCGGAGTACCGCGACCGGTTCCCCGGCTACCGTTCGCTGGACCGCCGCCCGCACTGGGACGAGGTGACCGCCGCCGTGGTGACCTCCCGGGTGGCGGGCCCGCAGCCGCCGCTGCGGCTGTTCGCGCCCGCCGAGGAGGCGGTCGCCCGGGCCCTGCTGGAGCGGCTGCTCGACCACCCGCCGGTCGACCTGCTGCCGGTGATCGACGCCCGGCTGGCCGAGCAGGAGACCGACGGCTGGCACTACGCGGACCTGCCGCCGGACGACCGGGCCTGGCCCGAGACGATGCGGGCGCTGGACGAGGACGCCCGGGCGCTGCCGGGCCGCCCCGCCTTCGCCGAGCTGACGGACCGGCAGCAGGACGGCCTGATCGAGGAGGTGCGCCGGGCGGAGCGCTGGCACGGCTGGCCCGCGAAGCACGTGTGGAGCCTGTGGACGCGCTACGCGTGCACCGCGTACTACGCCCACCCGGCGGCCTGGGACGAGATCGGCTTCGGCGGCCCGGCCTTCCCGTCCGGCTACGCCCGGCTCGGCCTGGGGCGGCGCGAGCCGTGGGAGGTCGCCGACGCGCGCCCCGAGCAGCAGCCGGACGCCGAGCGGCCCGCGCCGCCGCCGCTGCCCGCCGTCACCGACCCGGGCCGCCACGGCGAGGCGCGGGCCGCGCTGGCCACCCTGCGGCAGACCACCCGCCGCCAGCGGTCGGTGCGGCGGCGCAACGCCTCCGCGTGGCTGCTGCCGCCGGGCGGCCTGGGTTTCGACCGGCGGCTGGTCGAGCGGATGCGCCGCCACCGGGACGAGGACGAGGTCGACCTGGTCGTCGTCGGCTGCGGCGCGGGCGGCACTGTGCTGGCGCAGCGGATGGCCCGGGCGGGCTGGTCGGTGGTGGTGCTGGAGGCGGGCCCGTTCTGGGACCCGCTGCGGGACTGGGTGAGCGACGAGTACGGCGCGCACCAGCTGTACTGGACCGAGCCGCGGGTGCTGTCCGGCTCCGACCCGGTGCCGATGGGGTCGAACAACTCCGGGCGCGGGGTGGGCGGTTCGATGGTGCACTTCGCCGGGTACGCGCCGCGCTTCCACCCGTCCGACTTCGCCACCCGCAGCCGCGACGGGGTGGGCGCCGACTGGCCGCTGTCGTACGACGACCTGCGCCCCTCGTACCAGCGGCTGGAGGCGGAGCTGCCGGTCGCGGGCCAGTACTGGCCGTGGGGGGAGCCGCACGCCTACCCGCACGCGGCGCACCCGGTCGGCGGCAACGGCGAGGTGTTCCTGCGCGGGGCGGCGGCGCTCGGGCTGGAGGCCCGGGTCGGGCCGGTGGCGATCTCCAACGGCCGGTTCGGGCGGCGCCCGCACTGCGTGTACCGGGGGTTCTGCCTGCAGGGCTGCAAGGTCAACGCGAAGGCCTCGCCGCTGATCACCCACCTGCCGGACGCGCTGGCGCACGGGGTGGAGGTCCGCGCCGACGCGATGGCCTGCGCGGTCGAGCTCGGCCCGGACGGGCTGGCCCGCGGCGTGCGCTACCTGCGCGGCGGGCGCGAGCACCTGCAGCGGGCCCGGACGGTGGCGGTCGCCGGGTACGCGATCGAGACGCCCCGACTGCTGCTCAACTCGGCGAACGCGCGCTTCCCGGACGGCCTGTGCAACGACTTCGACCTGGTCGGCCGGTACGTGATGGTGCAGGGTGCGCCGCAGGTCTCCGGCCGCTTCGAGCAGGAGGTGCGGGCGTACAAGGCGCCGCCGCCGGAGGTGTCGACGGAGGCGTTCTACGAGACCGACCCGGCCAAGCCGTACCGGCGGGGCTTCAGCATCCAGACCGTCTCGCCGATGCCGATCACCTGGGCCGAGCACGTGGTCGCCCAGGGCCACTGGGGCGCGAACCTGCGCCGCTACCTGTCCGACTACGTGCACTGGGCGACCCTCGGCGGGCTGGCCGAGCTGCTGCCGCAGGCCGACAACCGGGTCACGCTGGCCGAGGAGAAGGACCGGCACGGGCTGCCGGTCGCGCACTTCTCCTACTCGCAGTGCGACAACGACCGGCAGCTGATCGCGGCGGCGCGCGGCGCCATGGAGGCGGTCCTGACCGCGGCGGGCGCCAGTGAGGTGATCGCCATCGACCGGTACGCGCACCTGGTCGGCGGCTGCCGGATGGCGGCCCGGCCCGAGGACGGCGTGGTCGACCGGGACCTGCGCTCCTTCGCGGTGCCGAACCTGCTGATCACCGACGGCAGCGTGCTGCCGACCCAGGGCGCCGCCAACCCGGCGCTGACCATCATGGCCGTGGTCGACCGGGCGGCGGGCGTGCTCGCCGCCGGGGCCCGCCGGGGCCTGCGCACCCCGACGCGAGAGAGCTGAGGTGACCGTCGTGTGGACCGACCGTCCGATCGAATGGCTGACGGCGCGGGTGTACACCGTGCCGACCGACCGTCCCGAGGCCGACGGCACCTTCGCCTGGGACGCCACCACCCTGGTCCTGGTCGAGGCGGGCAGCGGCCCGGTCACCGGGCTGGGCTGGACGTACGGCCCGTCGGCCGCCGCCTCGCTGGTGCGCGAGCAGCTCGGCCCGGCGGTGCTGGGCCGCGACGCGCTCGACACCGCGGGCGCCCACGAGGCAATGCGGCGGGCGCTGCGCAACGCGGGCCGCCCGGGCCTGGGCACGTACGCGCTGTCCGCCGTCGACCTGGCGCTGTGGGACCTCGCGGCGCGGCTGCTGGACGTGCCGCTGGTGGGGCTGCTGGGCGGGCGGCCCCGGCCGGTGGCGGTGTACGGCAGCGGCGGGTTCACCACGTACCCGGACCGGGTGCTGGAGCGCCAACTGCGCGGCTGGGTCGAGGAGCAGGGCATCCCGCGCGTCAAGATCAAGATCGGCGAGTCCTGGGGCGGCCGCCCCGAGCGCGACCTGGAGCGGATCGCCGTGGCCCGCGCCGCGATCGGCCCGGACGCGGCGCTGTACGTGGACGCGAACGGTGCGTTCACCGCGAAGCGGGCGATCCGGCTGGCCGCGGCGTTCGCCGACGACGGGGTGACCTGGTTCGAGGAGCCCGTCCCCTCCGACGACCCGGCCGCCCTGGCGGCCGTCCGCGCCGCCGTCGCCCCCGACGTCGCGGCCGGCGAGTACGGCGACGACGCCCGCTACTTCGCCCGCCTCGCCCCCGCCGTGGACTGCCTGCAGGCGGACGCCACCCGCTGCGGCGGCCCGACCGGCTTCCTGCGCGCCGCGGCCGTCGCCGAGGCGTCCGGCGTCCAGCTCTCCGGGCACTGCTCCCCGCACGCGCACGCCCACGCGGCGGCCGCCCGGGCCGCCACCGTCCGGCACCTGGAGTGGTTCCACGACCACGTCCGGATCGAGTCGCTGCTCTTCGACGGCACCCTCGACCCGGCGGGCGGCACCGTCACCCCCGGCGCGGACGGCGCCCCCGGCCACGGCCTGACCCTCGCCGAGGGACGCGCCGCGCCCTACCTGGTGGACGCCTGACCGGTGCTGATTCGTCCCGGTACCTCCTGGGCAGACGCCCGCCGACCGGGAGCAACGGAGCAAGCGAAAGGACCTGAACCATGCTGCTGCTCGGAATCCTGCTGTTCGCCGCGTCCGGCGCGTTCGCCGGCCTGCTGATCGCCGACAACCTCGGTGGCGGCCCCGAGACCGGCGTCGACGTGCTCGGCCACCAGATCGCCACCATGAGCACCCTGGGCGCCTTCCTGGCCGGACTGGCCCTCGCCCTGCTGTTCTGCGCCGGACTGGCCCTGATGGCCGGCGGTCTGCGCTGGCGCCGCCGCTACCGGACGCCCGCCACCCAGGACGCCCCCGTGCCCCTGGACCGCACCGCCGACCCGGCCGACCGCGCCACCGACCCGACCGCCACCGACCGCACCACCACCGGCGGCTCCACCGCCGCCCAGCGCCCGACCGGCCGCCCGCGCCACCGCTTCACGCACTGACGACGGGCCCCGGTCAGACGGCCGGGCCCGTCCGGCGAGTGGTGCGGAACCGTTCGCCGGACGGGCCCGGCCGTTGCCGTCCGGAGCTCAGCGCCGCTGCCCGCGGGCGAGGGCTCCGGCGGTGAGCAGGGCGCCGGCGGCCGCCGCGAGCGGGGCGCGGTGGCGGTCGGCCCAGGCCTGGAAGGAGCGGGAGCGGGCCTCGGCGTCGAAGCGGCCGTGGGCGCCGTGGTCGCGGTGGTCGTCGAGCGGGGCCCACAGGTTGTCGGGCTGGTCGGGCGGGCGCGGGGTGTCGGTCTGCTGGCCGTCGAAGCCGGTGCGGGCGAGGTAGCGGTCGAACAGGCCGGGCGCGAGCGCGTTGGCCAGCAGGGTGGCGACGGTGGAGGCGCCGACCCGGTACTCCCGGCGGCCGGGGTGGTCGGCGGCGTGCACGACGGCGCGGGCGATCGGCTCGGGCTGGTAGACGGGTCCGAGGGGGCGGCCCTCGCGGGGCAGCCGGGAGCGCACCCAGTCGAACTGCGGGGTGTTGACGGCGGGCAGTTGCACCATCGTGGTGCGCACCGCCGTGCCCTGGTGCAGCAGTTCGCAGCGCACCGCCTCGTTCCAGCCCTGCAGGGCGTGCTTGGCGCCGCTGTAGGCGCTCTGCAGCGGGACGCCGCGGTACGCGATCGCCGAGCCGACCTGGACGACGCAGCCGCGGTCGCGCGGCAGCATCCGGCGCAGCGCGGCGCGGGTGGCGTAGACGTAGCCGAGGTAGGTGACCTCGGTGACGCGGCGGAAGTCGGCGGGGGTGACCTCGGTGAAGGGGGCGAAGACGGAGGCGAGGGCCGCGTTGACCCAGACGTCGATCGGGCCGAGGGTGCGCTCGACGCTCTCGGCGGCGCGTTCGACGGCGTCGGGGTCGGCGAGGTCGACGGTGACGGCCATCGCGCGGGCCCCCGCGCTCCGGGCCTCCTCCAGGGCGGCGTCCAGGCCGGCCCGGCCCCGGGCCAGCAGGGCGACGCGGTCGCCGCGGGCGGCGAACGCGCGGGCCACGGCGCGGCCGACGCCTGCGGAGGCGCCGGTGACGACGACGGTTCGGGGTTCGGTGGGTGCCATGGCAGGCGTCTGGCCGCCCTCGCCGGAACGGAAACCGCTCCCCCGGCTTCAACGCCCCCCGTCCCCGTCCCCGTCCCCGTCTCCGTCCCCGTTGCCGTTGCCGTTGCGGCGCAGCAGCAGCCAGGGCAGCACCAGCCACCACAGCACGAACCAGCCCATCACGGCGGCGACGATCAGCCAGGCGAGCGGGCTGCCGCCGGTGGCCAGGTGCAGCAGCATCAGCAGCGCGGAGCCGACGGTGAGGGCGAGCAGCACGACGCCGAGGGTGACCACCCGGGCGGTGGCGTCGACGAGCTGGGGCTTGAGGCGGCGCCCGGCGAGCAGCCGGTGGTAGGCGACGGGGGCGATCAGCGCGCCGGTGGCGAGGGCGCCGAGGACGACGGTGACCACGTACAGGCCGCGTTCGAAGGCGTCGAGGGCGGTGAAGCGCGGCGTGAAGACCACGCTCAGCAGGAAGCCGAACAGGATCTGCGCGCCGGTCTGGGCGACCCGGACCTCCTGGAGGAGTTCGGTCCAGCGCCGGTCCGCACGCTCGTTCGGGGTCTCGTTCCGGCCCAGGTGCACTTCGGACATGGTCGCGGCCTCTCCTCCCCCGGCGTCTGTCCGTCCGGGTGCGGCGGAAAACGGGGGTGTGGAGCGGTGCGGCCGGGGTAGACGGGGGCTCGCACCGGAAGAGGTACGGGCCGACGGGCCCTGGTCGGGAGGAGGCGACGGCATGGCAACGGACGTCGCGGCCGCACTGTTCGACGTGGACGGCACCCTGGTGGACACCGTCTACCTGCACACGCTCGCCTGGTGGCAGGCGCTGGCGCAGTACGGGCACGAGGTGGACGCGGCCCGGATCCACCGGGCCATCGGCATGGGCAGCGACCACCTGCTCGACCACCTGCTCGGCGAGGACCGGGACCGCTCCGAGGACGACGCGCTCGACGCCGCGCACCTCGCGCTGTACGCCCAGCACTGGCCCGGTCTGCGGGCCTTCCCGGGGGCGGGCGACCTGCTGCGGGAGTGCGACCGGCGGGGCTGGCGGGTGGTGCTGTCGACCTCCGCCTCGGGGCGCGAACTCGACGTGCTGCGACGGGTGCTGGACGCCGACGACGCCGTGTACGCGGTGACCGACTCGGACGGGGTGGACGCCTCGAAGCCCGCCCCGGACCTGGTGCAGCGGGCGCTGGAGCAGGCGGGCGCGGCGGCGGAGCGCTCGGTGTTCGTCGGCGACAGCGTCTGGGACGTCCAGGCGGCGGGCCGGGCCGGGACGCCGTGCGTGGGGGTGGAGACCGGCGGGTTCGCCGCCGCGGAGCTGCGCGGCACCGGCGCCGTCGAGGTGCACCCCTCGGTCGGCGCGCTGCTGGAGCGTCTCGACCGCAGCGCGCTGGCGCACCCCGCGGCGGGTGAACGGTGAGCGGAACGCGCACGCCGGGCGGCCGCCTCGGCCGGGTGGCCCGCCACCTGGGCTACCGCACCCGCACGGTGTCCTGGACGGCCCTGTGCACCCTGTGCGCGCTACTGGGCCCGGCCACGGCCACGATCACGATCACGGACGACTGACGACTGACGACTGACGACTGGCGGTGAGGACGGTGGACGGCGCGACGCTCTCCCCCCGGGAGCGCCACCTGCTGGCGGCCCTGGAGGCCGAACTGCGGGTGGACGTCGAACTCGACCTGCGCCTGCGCACCATGCGCCACCACCAGGTCCGGGCCCTGCTCGGCCCGCCCTGCCGGGCCCTGCTGGCCGCGCTGCTGGTGCTGGCGGCGGCGGTGGCGGAGGCGCTCCGACTGACCCGGGCCGGTCTGGTGCTGCTGGCGGCCACGGCGGCCCGCGCCGTCCGCCCGTCCCCCGGCGGCCCCGGGCGTCGCCGCCCGCACCTACCGTGAGGCCGGGCCGCCCCTTCCACCCCCGTCCGGCGCCTCCCCGTCCCGCAGTTCGCGGAACACCGCCCAGCCCACCGACAGCACCGGCACCGCGACGGCCGCGCCGACGATCCCGCCGAGGGTGCCGCCGACGGCCACGGCCAGGGCGACCGCGACGGGGTGCAGCCGGACGGCCCAGCCCATCACCAGGGGGTGCAGGACGTGGCCCTCCAGCTGGCCGATCAGCACGATCAGGGCCAGCACCAGCAGGGCGGTCACCGGGCCGCGGGTGGCGAGGGCGACCAGGGAGGCGACGGCCAGCGCGATCGGCGAGCCGACCAGGGGGATCAGCGCGGCCAGGAACTCCAGCCCGGCGAGCGGCAGCGCCAGCGGCACGCCCAGCACCGCCAGCGCCACGCCGACCAGGACGGCGTTGGTGCCCGCGACCAGGAACAGACCGCGGGTGTACCCGGCGAAGGTGCGCCAGGCGGCGTGCCCGGCCCGGTGCCAGACGGAGGCCGTCCGCTGCGGCAGCAGGTCGGTCGCCCAGTGCCACATCCGCTCCCCGGAGTGGGTCAGGAACACGGCGCAGAAGACCGCGAGCGCGAGCACCGCGCCCGCCTCGACCAGCCACCCGGCGCTGGTGACGGCGGTGGACAGCACGGCCTGCCGGTGGCTGCCGATCAGGTCGGCCAGCCGGTGCCGCAGGTCGGACAGGGTGCCGGTCCTGGCGTGCAGCGGCGGGCCCTCCAGCCAGTGCTCCAGCCGGTCGACGCCGCTGCGCACCTGCCCGCCGAGCTGCCCGGTCTGCGCCCGGACCACCATCGTGACCAGCAGCCCCAGCCCCACGATCAGCGCCAGCGCGCTCAGCAGCGTCAGCAGCACGGCCAGGGCGCGCGGCATCCGGCGGGCCAGCAGGTCGACGGGGGGCCGCAGCACGGCCGTGATCACCAGGGCGACGAACAGCGCCACCACCGGCAGGATCAGCTTGCTGACCAGCAGGTAGCCCGCGTACCCGGCGGCGGCCACCACCAGCAGCCGCCAGGCCCGGCCCGCCGCCCGTTCCAGCGCGCTCCCCCGCCGGTCGTCCGGCCGCCCGTACGACCGCACCGCGGGCGCCCGCACCGCACCGGGGCGCACCGGACCCGACCGGGCCCTGCGTGCTCGCGCCCCCAGTGCCCGCGCCCGGCGGGCGGTGTTCCCCGCGCGTCCGCCTCGACCGTCCCTCCGGCGTTCGGCTCCCGGTTCCACGGCACCACCACCTCCGGCCGTACCGTCTGCCCGGTGGCCGCCGTTCCACCCCCGCCACCCGCATCCCGTCGGGGCCGTTTCGCGGTGGGCGGCGGCGGACAGACGCGGCGCATGGACACGGTCACCGCTCCTGCCGCCCCCGCCCGCCCCCGTCCCGGACCTGGGGTGCGGCGGCGGCGCTACCTGCTCTGCCCGCCCGAGCACTTCGCGGTGGAGTACGCGATCAACCCGTGGATGGACCCGGACCGGCCGGTGGACCGGGCGGTGGCGCTGCGGCAGTGGCGGGAGCTGGCGGCGGTGCTGCGCTCGCTCGGCCACCGGGTCGACCTGCTGGCGCCGGAACCGGGCCTGCCCGACATGGTGTTCACCGCCAACGGGGCCACCGTGGTGGGCGGCCGGGTGCTGGTCGCGAACTTCCGGCACCGGCAGCGCGCGGGCGAGTCGGCGGCGCACCGGCGCTGGTTCGCGGCCGCGCGGTTCCGGCAGGTCCGCACCGCAGCCGAGGTCAACGAGGGCGAGGGCGACCTGCTGGTGGCCGGGCGGCGGATCCTCGCGGCCAGTGGTTTCCGCACCACCACCGCCGCCCACCGGGAGGCCCAGCGGGTGCTCGGACTGCCGGTGGTGTCACTGGAGTTGACCGATCCGCGCTACTACCACCTGGACACCGCGCTGGCCGTGCTGGACGACACCCGGGTGATGTACTACCCGGACGCGTTCGCCCCGGGCGCCCGCCGGGAGCTGCGCCGCCTCTACCCGGACGCGATCCTGGCCACCGCGCCGGACGCCGCCGCGTTCGGCCTGAACGCCATCAGCGACGGCCGCCACGTGGTGCTGCCCGCAGCCGCCCGGGGCCTGGCCGGGCGGCTGCGGGCGGCGGGTTACGTCCCGGTGCCGGTCGATCTCACGGAGCTGCGGAAGGCCGGCGGCGGCCCCAAGTGCTGCGTCCTGGAGCTCCGTTCGGAACGCGCCGGGGCTCCCACGACGAACCGACCTGAGCAGAAGGGGACTTGACCGAGGTGGACACCGTACGGACCGCACCCCGCACCGACCCCGGCGCACCGCCGCTGCCCACGGCCCGCGGCCCGCTCTCGGCCGCGGTCCTCGCCGCGCTGCACCACTCCGCCCCCGCGCCGCTCTCGCCCCCGCCGTCGGCCGACCCGCCGGACCCGTGGGGCGAGGACCTCCAACTCGCCCTGTACGTCTGCTACGAGCTGCACTACCGCGGCTTCGCGGGCGTCGACGACTCCTGGGAGTGGTCGCCCCCGCTGCTCGCGCTGCGCGGGCGGCTGGAGCGGACGTTCCTGGCCGCACTGCGCCAGGAGGTGGGCCAACCGCCGCCGCTGGAGGACGTGTTGGCCGACCTGCTGGTCAAACCCCCGGACGGCGACGGCCCTTCGCACCACCTGCTGACGACGGGCACCCGGCAGCAGGCCCGCGAGTACCTGGCGCACCGCTCGCTGTACCACCTGAAGGAGGCCGATCCGCAGATGTGGGCGGTGCCCCGGCTGCCGAACCCGGCGAAGGCGGCCCTGGTCGCCGTGCAGTACGACGAGTACGGCGCGGGCCGGCCGGAGCGGGCGCACGCCGAACTGTTCGCCGCGATGATGGCCGACTTCGGGCTCGACCCGGCGTACGGGGCCTACCTGGACGCGGTGCCCGCGCCCGCCCTCGCCGTGGTCAACACGATGTCGCTGTTCGGCCTGCACCGCTCCCTGCGGGCCGCCCTGGTCGGGCAGTTCGCCGCCGTGGAGATCACCTCCCCGCCCGGTGCGGCCCGGCTCGCCGCCGCGTTCGAACGGCTCGGCGCCTCGCCGCGCGGGACGTTCTTCTACCGCGAGCACGTCCTCGCCGACGCCGTCCACGAGCAGCTGGTGCGGCGCACCGTGATCGAACCGCTGCTCTCCGGGCCGTCGGACTGCCCCGCCCCGGAGATCGCCTTCGGCGCCCTGGCCTACGCCCGGGCCGAGGACCGGCTCGCCGACCACCTGCTGACCGCCTGGCGCTCCGGCGCCCCCTCGCTGCGCGTCCCGCTGCCCGCGGAGCGGCCCCCGGAAGGAGCCGGAGCATGAACCCGACGACCGGAACCGGAGCCACCGGCGGGGCGACCGGCGGGCCGGTGAGCGGATCGACCGGCGGGCCGGTGAGCGGGGCGGGGGCGTTCCTGCCCCTGCTCGACCCGCCCGTGTACGTCGTCACCGCCGAGGCCCGGGGCACCAGGGCCGGCTGCCTGGTCGGCTTCGGCTCGCAGTGCTCGATCCACCCGGAGCGGTTCGCCGTCTGGCTGTCGCACGGCAACCGCACCCACCGGGTGGCCTCGCGCGCGACGGCGCTGGCCGTCCACCTGCTGCCGCCGGACGACGCGGGCCGGGCGCTGGCCCGGCTGTTCGGCGAGCAGACCGGCGACGACACCGACAAGTTCGCCCGGGTGAGCTGGCGTCCGGGCCCGGCCGGGGTGCCGGTGCTCACGGACGCCACGGCCTGGTTCGCCGGGCGGGTGGTCGGCCGGGTCGAGGGCGGGGACCACACCGCGTTCCTGCTCGACCCGCTGGCGGGCGGCGGGGCCGACCCGCCACCGCCCGCGGTGCTCACCCTGCGGGACGTCGCCGCCCTCGACGCGGGACACCCGGCGTGAACAGCCCGCCGCGTCCACGCAGTCCGGGCCCGCCGCTGCTGCGCTTCGGCGTCGAGGAGGAGTTCCTGCTGACCGGCCCGCGCAGCCGGGTCACCGTGCCCGCCGCCGAGGCGGTGGTCGCGGACGCCGCCCGGACGCTCGGGCCGCGCGCCCAGCACGAGTTCCTGGCCACCCAGGTGGAGGGCTGCACCCGGCCGGTCGGCACCGCCGCCGAGCTGCGCGCCGAACTCGCCGACACCCGCGCCGCGTTGCTGGCGGCCGCCGACCGCGCCCACTGCCGACTCGTCGCCAGCGGCACCCCGGTCCTGCCCAGCCACCACCCGCTGACCGTCACCCCGAAGCCCCGCTACCTGCTGCTGGCCGAGCGGATCGACGGCGTCGCCGACCAGGTCGGCGCCGAAGTGTGCGGCTGCCACGTCCACCTGGGCGACCTGACCCACCGTCAGGCCCTGTGGCTCAGCGCCCGGATGCGCGGCTGGCTGCCGCTGTTCCAGGCGTTCTGCGCCAACTCCCCGTTCTGCGAGGGCACCGACCACGGCACCGCGTCCAACCGGCCCGACCGGTACGCCCGTTGGCCGACCTTCGGCCCGGCCCCGGTGCTGGACGAGACCGGCTACCGCACCGCCCTGGAGCGGCTGCTCGCGGACGGGGTGATCCTCGACCGCCGGATGCTGTACTGGTTCGCCCGGCCGTCCGAGCACCTGCCCACCCTGGAGGTGCGGGTCGCCGACAGCTGCGCCGACCTGGACACCGTCGTGCTGCTGGCCGTCCTGCTGCGCGCCCTCGCCCACACCCTGCTCGACCCCCGCACCCGGGCCCGCCCGCGGCCGGTCCCCGACGGTCCGCTGCGGCAGGCCCACCGCCGCGCCGCGTCCGCCGCCCTCGACGCCCGGCTGCCCGACCCGCTCACCGGCCGTCTCCAGTCGGCCCGCCAACTCCTGACCGAACTGGTCGAGTTCACCGCACCGGCCCTGCTGCGCACCCACGAACTCGGACTCGCCCGCCACCTCTCCGCCCGCCTGCTCACCACCGGCTGCGGCGCCGACCGGCAACGCGCCGCCCTCACCCGCCACGGCCGCCTCACCGCCGTCGTCGACGACCTCGCCCACCGCACCGCCGCCACCACCCCGGCGCCCTGAACCCTGCCTCCACCGCGCTCTCCGGAGCCCGCCGGACGTGTGGTCCGCCGGCTGCCGGGCATACGCGGCCCCATGCTGCTGCTACGACCGCCCGGCGTGTACCCCGCCCAGGGGGACACCGCCCTGCTGCTGGAAGCCCTCGGCCGCGAACCGCTGCGACCCGGCGCACGCTGCCTGGACGTCGGCACCGGCTCCGGCGCGCTCGCCCTGGCCGCCGCCCGGCGCGGCTGCCGGGTGACCGCCGTCGACCTGTCCCGGCTGTCGCTCGCCACCGCCTGGCTGAACGCCCGCCTGCGCCGCCTCCCGCTGCGCGTGCGGCACGGCGACCTCACCCCGGACACCCCCGCCGACGTCCCGTCCGCCCCGTCCACCCCGTCCACCCCGGACGGCGGCCGGTACGACCTGGTGCTGAGCAACCCCCCGTACGTCCCGGCCCCGCACCCGGGCCCGGCCCCGCGCGGGCCCGCCCGGGCCTGGGACGCCGGGCCGGACGGGCGGCTGCTGCTGGACCGGCTGTGCCGCCGGGTGGCCCCGCTGCTCGCGCCGGGCGGGGTGCTGCTGCTGGTGCAGTCCTCGCTGGCCCGGCCCGAGGCGACGGTGCGGCAGTTGCGGGCCGCCGGTCTACGGACGTCCGTCGTGGCCCGGCGGCTGCAGGGTTTCGGCCCGCTGATGACCGCCCGCGCCCCGTGGTTCGAGCGCACCGGGCTGATCGAGCCCGGCGTGCGCACCGAGGAGCTGGTGGTGATCCGCGGTGTCCGCGCCTGACGCCTCCCCGCCGCCGCCCCCGCCGCCGCGGATCCGGCTGACCGACCGCGGCCCGCTGCTGGTCGACGGCCCGGTGGACCTGCTGCTGCCGGACGGCACGGTGCTGCACTGCGACCGCCCGGTCGTCGCGGTCTGCACCTGCCGCCGCAGCCGCCGCTACCCGCTGTGCGACACCAGCCACCGCGGCCACCGCCGTCCCGCCCCCGCCTCCGCCCCCGGCGCGCCGTCGTTTCCGCCGGACGGCTCCGGGCAGACGCCCGGATGAGCGCAGAACCCCGAACGGTACCCACGCGCAGGAGGAGGTGGACGCCATGGGACGACTCAATGTCCCGGTGATCTGCGGACTGTCCGGCGGCCTGGCCATTCCGGCCCTGCAGGTGGTCGAACTGCTGCGGGCCCTACCCGAGGAGTGGGAGGAGTGGGCCGACCACGAGGACAGCGGGCTCGACCCCTCGACCACCGCCACGCTCGCCGACCTGGTCCGCCAACTCGCCGACCAGATCGACCTCGCCTGCATCGAGATCGCCAGCGACGAGGAGTGACCGCGGCGGACCCGTCGGCCCCCGCCCGATCACGCCACCGTCCTCCCGGCCCTCCCGCCGCGGTCGCCCTGGTCGCCCCGGTCACCGCAGGCGTAGCGGGCCCGGGCGCGGCGGCACAGCTGCTCGGGGTACCGGAACTGCCCGCGCGGGGCGAGCGGCACCCGGCGGCCCGGGCGGCGGACGGCGTGCGCGGTGCGTGCGGCGGGCGTCGCCGCAGTGGTGCGTCCTCGCGGCATGGCTCCTCCTCCGTGGGGGCGTTCGTCCCTCTCCCCCACCCGGTCGACCTGGCGGTGGTCACCGCGCCTACCCGCCGGGCCGGACGCCAATCCGCGGGCCCGGGTCGGCCGCCGTCACCGTCCCTGCCCCCGCCCCGGCCCCGGCCCCGACCTGGTGTTTCCCCTCGCACCGGCAGGGCAGGCGCCCGGCAGGACGGGGGAGGACCACCGGAGGAGGCGTACGGGCATGGCCGCCGATCGCGAACCGGACCTGCTGGAGCAGTTGACGACCGACCACGAGGTGCTGCGGGTGCGCTTCAGCGAACTCGCGGGGCTGCCGCTGGGCGACCCGCGGCGCCGCCGGCTGGCGGCGGTCGCGGCCGACGCCCTGGTGCGGCACCTGACGGCCGAGGAGGAGCACCTGTACCCGATCGCCCGGCACGGCCGCCCGCCGGGCGACGACGCGGTCGACCACGGTCTGCAGGCGCACGCCGCGCTGCGGGCCCTGGTGCGGGAGCTGCGGGAGGCGGCGGCGGACACGACGGCGGGCACGGCCGAGTTCGACCGCCTGGTGGCCCGGCTGGTCGAGGCGGCCACCGGGCACTTCGGCCTGGAGGAGGCCCGGCTGTTCCCGACCGTGCGCGAGCACACCGCCCCGGTGCGGCTGACGGCGATGGGCGCTCAGCTGCGGGCCACCGAGGCGGCGGCCTCCGCGATGCCCCGGCCGGGCCCGGGGGCGCAGGCGCCGCCGGACGAGCTGGTGGCCCCGGAGCTGCCCTGGCGCGAGCGGATGCACCGGCGCTTCCGCTTCGGCGACTCCAGCGAGGACTGACCCCCTCCGAACACCGCCGTCCGGACGCGGCACCGCTCGGTCCTGGCGCCGTTCAGTCCTGGCGGCGGACGGCGAGCAGGCAGATGTCGTCGGACGGGTTGGGCGCGCCGAAGCGGCGCAGCAGGTGGTCGAGGAGCCCGGCGGAGCCGGGGGCGGCCCGGTAGTCGGTGCAGGCGCGCAGCAGCCGGTGGACGCCCGCGTCGGGGTCGGTGCCGGCACCGGCACCGGCACCGGCACCGGCCGCGGTGCTGCGGCGCTCGATCAGGCCGTCGGTGTAGAGCAGCAGGGTGTCGCCGGGTGCGAGCTTGAGTTCGGCGGTGGGGCGGCGGGCGCGGGTGGTGACGCCGAGGACCAGGCCGGGGGGCGGGTCGAGGGTGCGGGCGGTGCCGTCGTGGAGGAGGACGGGTGGCAGGTGTCCGGCCCGGGCCCAGGCGAGGTGTCCGGTGCGGGGGTCGAGGCGGGCGACGGTGACGGCGGCGATGTGGTCGGCGCGCTGGTGGCAGAGCATCCGGTCGAGACGGTCCAGGAGCTGCCCGGGCGGAGCGCCGTCGTAGGCGAACCCCCTGAGGGCGTACCGGAGTTGGGACATCACGATGGCGGCGGGCAGGCCGTGTCCGGAGACGTCGCCGACGGCGAGCAGGACGGTGCCGTCGGGCAGGTCGAGCAGTTCGTACCAGTCGCCGCCGACCTTGCGTTCGCGTTCGGCGGGCAGGTAGCGGGCGGCGCTGTCGAGTCCGGGGACGGGGCGTCCGGCGGGGGCGCGCATCAGGGCCTGCTGGAGGGCGCGGACGGCGCGCTGCTCGTCGCCGGTGCGGCGGCGCTGGTCGGCGAGGCGGTCGCGGGTGTCGTTGAGGGCCCGTTCGGCGCGCCGCCAGGGGGTGACGTCCTGGACGACGCCGGTGAGCGCGAGCAGGCGGCCGTCGTCGGCGCGGGCGGCCTCGCCGAGGGCCCGCAGGTTGCGCTGTCCGTCGGCGGCGCGGACGGCGAACTCGGCGGTGACGGAGGCCCGGCCGTCCAGCAGGGCCCGGGCGGCGGCGCGGACGGCCTCGCGGTCGGCGGGGACGACCGCGTCGAGGGCCGCGCGCGGGTCGAGGTCGCCGGTGGCGTCGGCGGCGCCGAAGAGCGGCGGGACGTTGTCGGAGCAGGTGATCCGGCGGTCGCCGGGGTGCCACTCCCAGGTTCCGGCCCGGGTCAGGCGGGCGGTCTGGGCGAGTTGGGCGATCCGCCGGTCGCGTTCGTCGTGGGTCCGCCAGGTGAGCAGCAGGCCGTCCTGGAACGGGACGGCGTGCACGGTCATGGCGCTGGCCCGGGCGCTGCCGCCGACGGTCTCGACGTACCGTTCCGTCTCGCCCAGGTAGGGGATGCCGTCGGCGGCGGCGGTGCGCAGGCGGTCGAAGGTGCCGGAGGCGACCATGCCGGGGTACAGCTCGGTCAGCCGTCGCCCGCGCAGTTCGGCGGCGTCCCGTCCGGCGAGGTCGACGGTGGGCGCGTTGGCGTGCTCGACCCGCAGGTCGGTGACCTTCCCGTCCTCGTCGTGGACGGCGCGCAGCAGCAGCACCGGGTCCAGCAGCCCGTCCAGCACCGCCCGGAACCACGGGGCGCCCGCCGGGTCGAGCGGTGCGGTCACCCCGGCCGGGCCGACCGCACCGGGCGCGGCGGACGGGGTGGCCGGGGCGGACGGTGCGGCTCCGGGCAGGCGCAGCAGCGCGTCGGCGGTGAGGTCGGCGAGCGCGGCCAGGTGCGCCCGGACGGCCGGGTCCGGGTCCAGCCGCTCCGCCCAGCCGATCTTGAGCGCGCCGAGCAGCCGCCCGTCGGCGTGCAGCGGGAGGGCGCAGACGGTGGTGCCGGGCACCAGGTCGTCGCCGCCCAGTTCGGGGTAGCGGGCGGCGAACTCGCGCCGGTCGGCCACCCACACCGGTCGGCCGGTGCGGACGGCCTCGGTGAGCGGCACCCGGGTGAGCGGCGGGATGCGCTGCCACTGGCTGAGCTGGCGGGCGGGCACCCCGTGGGCGCCGACTAGTCGCAGCGCGCCGTCCGGTTCGCGCACGGCGAGGACCAGCGCCTGCGCGCCGAGCGGGTCGAGGGCGGTCCGGTGCAGGTGTTCGGCGAGCTCGTCGGGGTCGGCGGCGGTGGCGAGCGCGGCGGCGGCCAGGTGGAACCGGGCCGCCAGCCCGGGCCCGTTCCCCTCCTCCTCCCCGCCCGACGGCTGCCCGGGCTGTACGTGCTGCGCGGGCTGTACGTGCTGTGCGGGCTGCGGCGCGTCGGGGGCCGCAGGTGGTGCGGGGGCCGCGGGTGGTGCGGGGGCCGCGGGTGCCGGGGCTTCCCGGGCGGCGGGGGGCGGGGCGGCCGCGGCGACCAGGTCGGCGGCGATCTGCGCCAGCTTGCGGTTCCCGTCCTGCGAGCGACGCACCAGTTCGTCGAACGCCCGCTCGGGCGCGTAGCCGAACCGGCCGACCAGCACGCCCTTGGCCTGCTCGATCACGGCCCGGGTGCGCATCGCGGTGCGCAGGCCCTCCAGTTCGGTGCGCAGCCGGTCGACCGTGGCCTCCAGCTCGGCCCGTTCCCCGTCCACCCTGTCCACCGCCTCCTCGGTTCCGCCTCCACCCTATGCCGCCGTGCACCTTTCACGGTGGTTTGCCACCCTTCGCTCCCGGTGAGACGCGCCCTGCGGGGACCTCCCGCGGACACGCCCACCCCCTCCAGGAACGGAGAGCCGCCATGAGCGCACCGAGCGAACCCCACCAGCCGACCGCCTCGAACGAGCCGTACGAGCCGAGCGGGCGGACCGAGCTGGACGGCACGACCGTGGCCTTCCTGGTCGCCCCCGAGGGCACCGAGCAGGTCGAACTGAACTCGCCGTGGCAGACCGTCCTGGACCACGGCGGCACCCCGCGCCTGGTCTCCACCGAACTCGGCGAGATCCGGGCCTTCCACCACCTCGACCGGGGCGACGCGTTCATGGTGGACGCGGCCGTCGCGGACGTCTCCGCCGCCGACTTCGACGCCCTGGTCCTGCCGGGCGGCGTCGCCAACCCGGACTTCCTGCGCACCGACTCGCGCGCGGTGGAGTTCGTCGCCGGGTTCTTCGCCCGGGGCAAGCCCGTCGCGGTGATCTGCCACGGGCCGTGGACCCTGATCGAGGCCGACGTGGTCCGCGACCGCACCATCACCTCCTGGCCCAGCCTCCGCACCGACCTGGGCAACGCGGGCGCGCACTGGGTCGACCGCGAGGTGGTGGTCTGCACCAACGGCCCCAACACCCTGGTCTCCAGCCGCAAGCCGGACGACCTCCCGTCCTTCGACCGCGCCCTGGTCACCGCCTTCGCCGCAGCCTGACAACACCGCCGCAACGCCCCGGCTCCCCGCAGTGGGGCCGCCGCACCGCCGGGCCACGGCCAACGCGCGGGCGCAACCGCACAACCGGGCCGTCGGGCGGTCGGGCCGCGGCCCACGGGGCCGACGGGCAGGCACAGCCGCCCGGTCGGGCCGTCAGGCGGCGGCCAGCGGGTAGGCGTAACCGTAGGGGTGGGCGAGGCCGGACGGGTACGGCTCCAGGAAGCACGCCACCTCCCCGTGCACCGTCACCCGCAGCCCGTCCGCCCCCGCGTACACGGCCAGCCCCTCCGGGGTGGTCTCCGCCGAGCGGTACACCACCACCATCACCTGCGGCGCGTGCGCCCCCGGTCGCCCGGGGACGACGATCCGGTAACCGTGCGGCCCGTCCATCACTCCACCTCACCAAGTCTCGCCCCGCCCGCGCATACCCCGGGGGCGTTCGCCCAACCCCGCGGCCCCGCCCCGCCACCCTGCCCGCCCCTGCCCCTGCCCCTGCCCTTGCCCCTGCCCCACGGTCCTGCTCCTCGCTCCGCCCCCTCGGCCCCCGGCCCCCTCAGCCCCCGCCCACCGGCACCGCCCCGCCCGCGCGCAGCAGCCGGACGGCGCCCGCCAGGTCCGCGGCGTGGCGGCGGCCCGCGGCGGCGACCTCGCCGGGGCGGGTGGCTGCGGTGGGGACGAGGAGGCCGTGCGCTCCGGCCTCGGCCGCGGCGACCAGGTCGGCTCCGGTGCCGCCGATGACCGTGGTGCGTTCCGGCGGCACCCGCAGCGCCCGGGTCGCGGCGAGGACGAGGCCGGGGGCGGGCTTGCGGCAGCCGCAGTGGTCGGCGGGGGCGTGCGGGCAGACGGCCCACACGTCGAACGGTCCGAACAGTTCCGCGATCCGGTGGTGTACCGTCTCGATCCGGCTCCTGGTCAGGATTCCCCGGGCGACCCCGGGTTGTTCGGTGAGCACCCCCAACCGCACTCCCAGCGACCGCAGTTCGTCGACCGCCGCCCGGGCGCCGGGGCGGGGGTAGACCCGGCCGGGGTCGCCGTTGTACGCGATGTCCGCCACCAGCACCCCGTCCCGGTCGAGCAGCACCGCCGTCCCGGCGCCGTCCCCCGCCGTCCGCCGCCCCGTGAGTCCCGGCGTCACCACCCACGGCCCGGACGGGCGTTCCCCACCGCCCGAGCGGACCTCCGTGGTGGGCAGCGGCTCCAGGTACTCCGGCGTGAACTCCATACCCAGCGGCTGACCGGGCCCGCCCACCTCAAACCCCTTCCCGCCCCCGCCGGCCCTTCCCGCGCATCCCCCCGCGGTCGGGCCCCCGGCCGCCGTCGTCCGGCGGCCGGGGGCCCGAGTCCGTTCCTTCCCCGTCCTCAGTCCGCGGCGTACGGCTCCTCCCCCGCCCCGGACCGGAACCACGCCCGCCCGCGCCGCACGGCGCGGGCGATCCGCTCCGGGTCGAGGCCGCCGACCGCCCGCAGCTCCTCCGGGGTGGGTCCGCGGCCGTCCAGCCGGAGTGCGGCGTAGAGCTGACCGAGCCACAACTCCTCCGGCGTGCAGTGCTGTTGGCGCTTCCGCCACCGCTGCGGCGTCCGCACGACCACCACCGTCAGTCCTCCCCCAGCACGGCGTACAGTTCCACGTCCGCGGGAACGGCCGCCTCGGTGGACCGCACGGGCTGCGCGGAGTGCTCCGCCGGGGCGGACCGCTCCGCACGGTGCGGCGAGCGCACCGGCCTCGGCCGCGACCGGCCCGCGATGCCGACCGGCCCCGCGGGGATGGGGATCAGGTGACGAGGGGTGTCCATGACGGCGCTTCCTTCCGGTCCCCCCTGTGCTGCTCCTGCTCCCCCTCTCCTGGCCCCCGCGCCTACCCGGGCGCTCCCGCGGAAAACCGGACCGCGACACCCGCCGCCAGGGCGCCCCCGCAGCCGGAACTCCCCTACTCGGCCGCGGTGACGTCCACCCCGCGCCAGAAGGCGACCCGGCCGCGGACGTGCTCGGCTTCCGGCTTCGGCTCCGGGTAGTACCAGGCGGCGTCCGGGTTCTCGGCACCGCCCACCGAGACCGTCCAGTAGTGGGCGGTGCCCTTCCAGGAGCAGACCGTCGTGGTGTCACTGGGAACGAAGAACTCCCGGTTCAACGCCTCCGCCGGGAAGTAGTGGTTGCCCTCCACCAGCACCGTCTCCTCGGACTCGGCCAGCACCGCACCGTTCCACACCGCGCGCACCATCCGCCCCACCGCCTTCCCGCTCCGCCGTCACCGTTCCGCCCTCCGACAACTCCCGCTCCGGCCGAGGCGTTCCCCGCCCGGAGCACCAGCGGGCCCCGGAGCACCGGAGCGCCGTCAGCGGTCGGCCGCCCGGCGCGTGCGCGGCCACGGTCGACGCCGGCCCGGGGCACCAGAAGGTGCGGACGGACGTCGAGCCGCTGCAGCGCCGGTTCCCGGGGATCGGCAGCTTGTCCGACCCCCACTGGCTGGGCTACGACCCGAACGACTCGGGCCGCGAACCGATCCCGGACCAGGACCCGCGGATCCGCGTGGTCGGCACCGCCCGGCTGCCCGCAGGTGCGGTCAGGTCGATCGTCAGCACCCCGGGGTACGCCTTCGAGCCCTCCGCCCCGGCCCGGCCGCCGAAGGAGCTGGCGGCGTTCCTGCCCGAGCACGCCGGGTGGCTGGCCGGCGCCGGCTACGACAGCCGCATCACCGGCGCCCGCTACCCGGGCAGATTCCACCTGGCTCCTGCCACGGACCGGGTGTGCTTCGACACGGTCGACCCCGCGATCGTGGACGGCTCGCACCCCCGGCAGTGAGTCCGGCAGCGGGAGTCGACACCGCTGACGAACGGTGCCGCCCGGCTCCCCACCGCCCCGACGACCCGAGCTGACCCTCCGTCGCCCTCCCCTACCCCTCCTCCTCCCGCATCGCGGCCTCCTCCGCCGACTGCCCGGGGCGCTCCTCCTCCTCGTCGCGGCCGCCCTCCCAGACCTCGGGCCGCTCCGCCGCCAGTCGGTCGTCCAGCGACTCGCCCTCGGCCTGTTCCGCACCCGTCACCCCGAAGGACTCGGCGGCCACCGGCCGGTCGCCGGGGACGGGCGGGCGTTGCGGGTCGGCGGCCTGTTCGGCGGCGGGTGAGCCGTCCGCCAGGTCGGGGAGGCCCTCGTCCTCGGGGTCGGCCGCCGGGTCGGCGGGGCGGGCGCGTTCGGGGTCGAGCGCGGCGGGGGCGTCCTCGACCGCGTCGGGGGGCACCGGGCGGTCGGGGGTGCGGGGCGGTCCGGGCGGGTCCAGTTCGCGGGTCACCCCGTGGCCGGACGTCCGTTCCTCTCCCTCCCCGGGCTGGACGCCCGCCACCGGGCCCTCGGCGATCTCGGGCTGCTGTTCGTCGTTGCCCGCGACGTTGGCCGTGCCGCCCTTGCCGATCGGCGCGGGGCGGCGCTGCGTGCCGTCCTCCTCGGGCGTCGCGTCCGGTCGCCCCCCGGTGTCCGCGGGGCCGGTCGCCCCGCCCATGTCGTGCAGCGGACGTCCCTGCCGTCCCATCGCCGTCTCCTCCGGTCGGGTTCCGCCGCCCCCACCGGGGGTCGGCGCGTGCGCCGAGGCGTGTGCCCGCCCACCTGCGACGGAAACCGGCCCCGAACCGGACGGGCCCCGGACCGGACGGGCCCCGGGCGGGGAGGTTTCCGCGCCACCGGGCCGGAAAGCCGCGCCCGGAGAGCCCCCACCCGATCCCCGGAGGCCGCCCGTGCCCGCCCTGCCCGCCGCGTCCCGCCCCTGCGCCCCGCCGCCCCCGCACGTGCTGCGCGAGTACGCGCTGCTCGCGGACGGTCGGCGCGGCGCCCTGCTCGGCCCGGACGGCGTGGTGAGCTGGCTGTGCGCGCCGCGCTGGGACAGCGACGCGGTGCTGTCGGCGCTGATCGGCGGCCCGGGCTGGTACGGCCTGACGCCGACCGGGGCGTACGTGCCGGGCGGGCGGTACGAGGACGGCGGGCTGGTGTACCGCAGCCGCTGGGTGACCAGGGGCGGGGTGGTGGAGTGCCGGGAGGCGCTGGCCCGTCCGGCGCAGGCGCACCGCACGGTGCTGCTGCGCCGGGTCCTGGCGGTGGACGGTCCGGCCGAGCTGGAGGTGTCGCTGCACCCGGCGGCCGGTTTCGGCACCGCCCGCACCTCCGAGCCGGTCCGGGACGAGGCGGGCGTCTGGTCGCTGCGCACCGGCCCGCTGCACGTCCGGCTGACCGGTCTGCCCGAGGCCCGTCCGGGGCGCTGCGGCGGCCTGCACGCGGTGCTGCGCGTCGACGCGGGGGCCGCGCACGACCTGGTGCTGGAGCTGGCCGACCGCCCGTTCGACGCCGCCCCGCCCACCCCGGACCGGGCCTGGGCGGAGACGGAGGCGGCCTGGGCGGCGGACGTCCCGGCCCCGGCCGAGCTGGCGGGCCTGCCGGGTGCGCGCGACGTCCGGCACGCGCACGCCGTGCTGACCGGCCTGACCGGCCCGGACGGCGGCACCGTGGCCGCGGCCACCACCAGCCTGCCCGAGCGGGCCGAGCAGGGCCGCAACTACGACTACCGGTACGTGTGGATCCGCGACCAGGCGTACATCGGCCAGGCGGTCGCGGCCCGCGGCCCGCACCCGCTGCTGGCGGGTTCGGCGCGCTTCGTGGCGGCCCGGCTGCTCGCGGACGGGCCGCGCCTGGCGCCCGCGTACACCGTCGACGGCAGGCCGGTGCCGGACCTGCGCAGGCTCGAACTGCCGGGCTACCCGGGCGGGTTCGACGTGGCGGGGAACCGGGTGCGGCGGCAGTTCCAGCTCGACGGGTTCGGCGAGGCGCTGCTGCTGCTGTCCGCCGCCGCCCGGCACGACCAGTTGGACGCGGACGGGCGCCGGGCCGCCAAGGTCGCGGTCGAGGCGATCGCCGCCCGGCACCGCGACCCGGACAGCGGCATCTGGGAGCTCGGCCCCGACCACTGGACGCACAGCCGCCTGACCTGCGCGGCCGGTCTGCGGGCCGCCTCGGAGGCCCTGCACCGCCCGGACTGGCTGCCGCTGGCCGAGCGCCTGACCGCCACCGCGCTCACCGACTCCCTGCACCCGAGCGGGCGTTGGCAGCGCTCCCCGACCGACCCGGCGGTGGACGCGGCCCTGCTGCTGCCCGCCCTGCGCGGCGCCGTCCCGCCCCGGGCCCGCCCCAGCCGGGCCACCCTGGAGGCGGTCCTCGCCGAGCTGGCCGAGGACCACCACTGCTACCGCTTCCGCCACGGCCCCGGCCCGCTCGCCGAGGCCGAGGGCGCGTTCCTGCTCTGCGGGTTCCTGGTCTCCCTGTCGCTGCTGGCCCAGGGTCGCCTGCCGGAGGCGCTGCGCTGGTACGAGCGCAACCGCGCCGCCTGCGGCCCGGCCGGTCTCTACGCCGAGGAGTACGACGTCGCCCAGCGCCAACTGCGCGGCAACCTCCCGCAGTCCTTCGTCCACGCCCTGCTGCTGGAGACCGCGACCCGCCTCGCCCCGGAGTTCTAGCCGGGGCCGGTGGTCTCAGCCGATCCGGCGGACGGCGGGCGGGCTCCAGCGCCCGTCGAGGGCCTCCGGCCGGGGCGCGTACAGGCGCAGGGTGAGGCCGAGCGGTCCGTTCGGCGCGGGCAGCCAGTTGGACCGGCGTTCGGGGCCGGGGTCGCGGTGGGAGACCAGCAGGTCGAGCGAGCCGTCGGCGTTGTAGGCGAGCGGGTCGCGGTCGCCCAGGGCGAAGCGGTCGATCTCGTTGGCGACCTGGAAGCCCTGGGCGTCGTACATCGTCACCGACCAGAACGCCTGGACGGGCGGCAGGCCGTCCGCGGGGAAGTGCAGCAGGTAGTCGTGCTCGCCGGTGACGGGGCGGCCGTCCGCGTCGACGGTCAGGACGGGGTAGATCGCGTCCTCCGGCGGGTTGGCGCCCAGTCCGATCGCGGCGACGGCGGCCCGCTTGAAGTAGGCGTTGCCGTAGACGCCCATGGTCTCGACGGTGACGCGCCAGCCGTTGACGGGGCTGCCGATGGTGGCGGGGGAGGCCATGATCGCCTCCCGGGCGGAACGGGCCCCGGCCTCCAGCGCCGCGGTCTCGGCGTCGGAGAACCGGGCGGGGTCGAACTCCCGGCCGGGGACGATGCCGAGGGCGGCGATGCGGGCCAGCACGGAGAAGTCCGTGGGGTGCGGCGGGTTGACGGCCAGGGCGCGGGCGGCGCGGGTGAAGAACTCGACGGCGCCGAACCCGTTGACGGTGGCCAGCGGGTCGCTGACGGCGTCCACCGTCGGGTCGACCCGGTGCTCGACCGGGTGGAGGGCCTTCGCCACGAGGCCGTCCTGGATCCGCCGGACCTTCTCGTAGTCGGCGGGCCCGTTGGTCTGGATCCGCCCGATCACCCACGCGTACGGGGTGGGCGAGCGCAGCACCCTGGCCCCGACCGGGAGTTCGCCCCGGTGGTCGGGGCCGACCACCAGGTAGTCCTGGTCGCCGGAGCCGGTGGTGCGCGGGCCGAGGGTGGCGAACACGTCGGTCCACATGTCCAGCAGCGGGACCATGAAGTAGCGGCCGCCGGTGTCCGAGACGTGCAGCTGCACCGGGCCTTCCCGCAGGTCCAGCCAGGCGGAGGAGTACAGGGTGTCGAAGTTGGGCCGCACCACCGAGCGGAACTCCGCGGACGGGAACTCCCGCAGGTGGTGGAACTCGTTGGGCGGTCCGAAGAGCGGTTTGGTCCCCGGGGGCGCGGAGACCGACTGGTGGCGGGTGACGTCCATGGTCACCAGCGGGTAGAGGTACACGTACGCCTCGTGGGCGAGCGTCCGCAGGTCGTCCGACATCATGGTGGTGCGCTCCCTCGCGTCCGGACCGGGGGCCGGAAGGGCCCCCGAACGGACGCTTCCGCCCCCGGCCGCCGCCCGCAAGGCCGATCGGCCGGACGGGTGAGGCTCCGGCCCGGACGGCCCGGGTGAGGTTCAGCCGGTGGCCGCCGGGTCGCCGCCGGTGACCACCTCCAGGTACTCGTTCATCGCGTCCCGGTTGCGGACCAGGCAGTTGATCCGCTGGGTGATCCGGTCGCGCTCCTCGGTCAGGGTGGCGATCATCTCGGGGGTGGCGTCGGAGAAGTGGATGGTGCGGGGCTTGTCGAGGCAGGGCAGGATCTGTCTGATGATCCGGGTGGGCAGCCCGGCGTCGAGCAGTCCGCGGATCTGCAGCACGCGGTCGGCCAGCCGCTCGTCGTACTCGCGGTAGCCGTTGGCGGCCCGGGTGGAGACGATCAGCTGCTGTTCCTCGTAGTAGCGCAGCAGCCGCCGGGAGGTGTTGGTGCGCTCCGACAGCTGACCGATGCGCAGGCTTCCCACTGTGATCCACCTCACGTCGAGCCGCGTTGACCCTCACACTGGTGTGAGGGTTTCACCATAGCCGCCATGAGCACCCGGTCACCAGTCCACGATCCCTCAGAGACCCTTCCCCGCCAGCGAGTTCGCCGCGACGGCCTGCCGCTGTCGGCGCTGCTGGCGCTGGCCACGGCGGTGTTCGTGACCAGCCTGACCGAGACGCTGCCCGCGGGCGTGCTGCCCGCGCTGGGCGCCGACCTGGGGGTCGGCGAGTCGGCGGCGGGCCAGGCGGTGACGGTGTACGCGGTGGGCACCGCGCTGACCGCGATCCCGCTGACCGCCGCCACCGCGGCCTGGCGCCGCAAGCGGCTGCTGCTGTCGGCCACGGGCGCCTTCGCCGTCGCCAACACCGTCACCGCGCTGTCCTCCTCCTACCCGCTGACCCTCGCGGCGCGCTTCCTGGCGGGGGTGGCGGCGGGCCTGGCCTGGGCGCTGCTGGCGGGGTACGCCCGCCGGTTGGCGCCCGTCCACCTGCAGGGCCGGGCGATCGCGGTCGTGATGACGGGCATCCCGGTGGCGCTCTCGCTGGGCGTGCCCGCGGGGACGTTCCTGGCCGGGGCCACCGACTGGCGGGTGGCGTTCCTGGCGATGACGGCGCTCGCGCTGGTGGTCCTCGGCTGGACCGCGGCGGCGGTGCCGGACCTGCCGGGGCAGCCGCCGGAGCGGCGGGAGCGGATCCTGGGGGCGCTGGCCGTCCCGGGGGTGGTGCCGGTGCTGTTCGTGACGCTGGTGTTCGTGCTGGCGCACACCGTGCTGTACGCGTACGTGGCGAGCTACCTGGACGACCTGGGGATGGGCGGTTCGACCGACCTGGTGCTGCTGGTGTTCGGCGTCGCCTCGCTGGTGGGCGTCTGGGTCACCGGGGCGCTGATCCACGGCCGGCTGCGGGTGCTGACCGTCGCCGGTGCCGTGCTGGTGGCCGTCGCGGCCGCCGTGCTGGGGCTGCTCTCGGACGTGCCCGCGCTGGTGTACGCGGCAGCGGCGCTGTGGGGCCTGGGCTGGGGCGGCGTGCCGACGCTGCTGCAGACCGCGGTCGGCGACGCCGGGGGCGAACGGGCGGACGCGGCGCAGGCGATGCTGGTCACGCTCTGGAACGCGGCGATGGCGGGCGGCGGCGTCCTGGGCGGGGTGCTGCTGGACGCCGCGGGCGCCGCGTCGCTGCCCTGGAGCGTACTGGCCCTGCTGGCCCCGGTGCTGGCCGTGGTGCTCGGCGCCCGCGCGCACGGCTTCCCCGCCCGCCGCGCCTGAACCCGTCCCCACCCCCTCCGGAGGTCGTCCCGTGTCCGCCCGCCCCCTCAAGCAGGTCCACCTCGCCGCCCAGTTCCCGAGCGTCCAGCACACCGTCGTCTGGTCCGACCCGGCCGCCGGGAGCCAGATCGACTTCGACTCCTTCGCCCACCTCGCCCGGACCGCCGAACGCGGCCGGTTCGACTTCCTCTTCCTCTCCGAGGGCCTGCGGCTGCGCGAGCACAAGGGCCGGGTGCACGACCTGGACGTGGCGGGGCGGCCCGAGTCGCTGACCGTGCTCAGCGCGCTGTCCGCCGTCACCACGCACCTCGGGCTGGCCGCGACGGTCAACTCCACCTTCAACGAGCCGTACGAGGTGGCCCGGCGGCTGGCCACCCTGGACCACCTGAGCGGCGGCCGGGCCGCCTGGAACGTGGTGACCAGCCACGACGCCTTCACCGGCGAGAACTTCCGCCGCGGCGGCTTCCTCGACGAGGCCGACCGCTACTCCCGGGCCGTCGAGTTCCTGCACACCGCACGGGAGTTGTGGGACAGCTGGCGGCCGGGTGACCTCCGGGCGGACGCCGCCTCCGGCGAGTTCGCCCGGGCCGGGGCGGGCCGGTTCGCCCACCGGGGGCGGCACTTCGACGTCTCCGGCCGGTTCAGCACCCCGCCCGGCCCGCAGGGGCACCCGGTGATCATCCAGGCGGGCGACTCCGCCGAGGGCCGCGAGTTCGCGGCCGCCGACGCCGACGTCATCTTCAGCCGGCACGCCGACCCGGCGGGCGGCCGGGCCTTCTACCGGGACGTCAAGGCGCGGCTGGCGACGTACGGGCGCTCCCCGGCCGACCTGAAGATCATCCCGTCGGTGAGCTACGTCCTGGGCGACACCCCCGCGGAGGCCGCCGAGCGCGCGGAGCAGGTCGCCCGCGCGCAGGTGAGCCCGCAGACCGCGCTAATGCTGGTCGAGGCGGTCTGGGGCCGCGACCTGTCCGGCCACGACCCGGACGGCCCGCTGCCGGAGGTCGACCCGGTGCCGGAGGGCGTCGTCACCCGGGGGCACACCCAGTACCGCAGCCGGGGCCGCGAGGAGACCGTCCGACTCTGGCGCGAGGTCGCCGAGGAGCGCGGGCTGAGCACCCGGGGCCTGGTCACCGAGCTCACCGCCCGGCCCACCTTCGTCGGCACGCCGCGCCAGGTGGCCGACGCCATGAACGCGTTCGTGCAGGGCGACGCCGCCGACGGCTTCGTCCTCTCCCCGCACACGGTGCCCGGCGGGCTGGACGAGTTCGTCGACCGGGTGGTGCCGCTGCTCCAGGAGCTGGGCGTCCACCGCGCCGACTACACCGGCACCACGCTCCGCGACCACCTCGGGCTGAAGCCCGCCCGCCGCCCCTTCGAGGAGACCCCGTGACGCCCCGCCTGCACCTGGCCGTCGCCCTGGACGGCACCGGCTGGCACCCCGCCGCCTGGCGGGAGCCGGACGCCCGGCCCGCCGAGGTCCTCACCGCCCGCTACTGGGCCGACCTGGTCCGCGAGGCCGAACGCGGCCTGCTCGACTTCGTCACCTTCGAGGACGCGCTCGCCCTCCAGTCCGCCGCCCCCCACCACCCCGACGACCGCACCGACCAGGTCCGCGGCCGCCTGGACGCCGTCCTGCTGGCGGCCGCGCTCGCCCCGCTGACCTCGCGCATCGGCCTGGTCCCGACCACCAACGTCACCCACACCGAGCCGTTCCACCTGGCCACCGGCATCGCCTCGCTCGACCACGCCAGCCGGGGACGCGCGGGCTGGCGCCCGCAGATCACCTCCCGCGCCGCCGACGCCGCCCACTTCGGCCGCCGCACCACCCCGCAGCTCACCGACGCCGACGTCCGCGACTCCGAACTGATCGCCGCCCGGCTGCGCGAACTCTTCGACGAGGCCCACGAGGTGGCCGAGGCCGTCCGCCGGCTCTGGGACAGCTGGGAGGACGACGCGGTGATCCGCGACACCGCGACCGGCCGCTACCTGGACGCCGCCAAACTGCACCACGTCGACTTCACCGGCGCGCACTTCTCCGTCCGCGGCCCGTCCATCACCCCGCGCCCGCCGCAGGGCCAGCCCCTGGTGACCGTCCTCGCCCACGCGAGCACGCCGTACGGACTCGCCGCCGCCGCGGCCGACCTGGTCTACCTGACCCCGCACTCGCGCGCCGACACCACCGCCCGCCTCGACGCCCTCGCCGCCGCCTCCGCCACCCACCCCCGCCCGCTCCCGCAGCCGCTGAAGGTCTTCGCCGACCTGGTGGTGTTCCTGGACGAGCGACCCGGCCGGGCCGCCGCCCGCAAGCGCCGCCTCGACGACCTGGACGGCGCCCCGTACGCCTCCGACGCCGAGGTCTTCACCGGCACCCCCGGCGAACTCGCCGACCTGCTGCTCGACTGGCGCGGGGCGGGCCTGGACGGCTTCCGCCTGCGCCCCGGCGCCCTCCCCCACGACCTCACCGCGATCACCACCGGCCTCGTCCCCGAGCTCCGCCGCCGCCACGCCTTCCGCACCGCCTACGAGGCCGACACCCTCCGCGGCCTGCTCCGCCTCCCCCGTCCGGCCAACCGCTACGCCACCGGCACCCGGTAGGACGCCGCCCGACGGGACGCCCCGGGGGACGCCGCCCGACGGCGGTCCCCTACCGGGGCGTCCCCACGGAGAACTCGTTGCCGTCGGGGTCGAGCATCAGCACCCGGCCGCCTTCCCCGGGGCCGGCGCCGCCGCGCGTCGCGCCGAGCGCGACCAGGCGGTCGACCTCCGCCTCCCGGTCGGCGCCGACGGGGAGCGCCAGCTCGAACTGCAGCCTGTTCGGGCCCGTCTTCGGCGCCACCGGGGGACCACCCCAGGTGATCTTCGTACCGCCGTCCGGTGACTGGATCGCGGTCTCCTCGCCCTGGTCCCAGACCAGCGGCCACCCCAGCGCCCCGCTCCAGAAGTGGCCGACCTCGCGGGTGCCGTCGCAGGCCAGCGCACCGATGACGTCGGTGTCGGCGAGGAACGCGTTCCCGGCCGCGATGACGCAGAACTCGTTGCCGTCCGGATCGGCGAGCACCACGTGCCCCTCCTCCGGGCGCTGGCCCACGTCGACGTGCTTCCCGCCGAGCCCCAACGCCCTGGCCACGATCTGCTGCTGGTCCTCCGGAGAGGCGCTCGTCAGGTCGAAGTGGGCCCGGTTCGGCCCCGTCTTCGGCTTCCCGTTCGGCCGGAACCGGATGCGGAACCCGGCGGCGCCCGGGCCCGGAGGCAGGATGACGGCCTCCCCCTCCGAGCCGCCGACCGACTCCCACCCCAGGACCCCGGACCAGAAGCGCGCCAGGTCCGCCGGTCGGGTCGCGTCGCAGCAGATCGCGAACAGTCGACTGGTCATGCCCCGTCCTCCTCCGGTCAACCAGGGGCAGCCGCCCCCCGAGGGCGCAGCCTAGGTCGCGGGCGCGGCACCCGCACGCGAGTTTCCGCCGGAAGGCCCCGGCCCGCCTCCTCCCGAACCGATTTGACGTTCCGTCAGCCCTGCATCACTATTCCACTAATCAATTAGTGGAAGGGCGATGGTGGTGTGATCGAGTACCGCCTCGACCGGCGCAGCGGCGTCCCGACCTACCAGCAGATCGTGCAGCAGACCGAACAGGCCCTGCGGCTCGGCGTGCTGCGGCCGGGGGACAAGCTCCCCACGGCCCGTGAGGTGGTGGAGCTCACGGCGGTCAATCCCAACACCGTGCTCAAGGCGTACCGGGAGCTGGAGCGCGCGGGCCTGGTGGCACCCCGGCCGGGACTGGGGACGTTCGTCCTCCGCTCGCTGGCCCGGCCGGAGGCCGCCGAGGACGGGCCGTTGCGCGCCGAGTTGACCGCCTGGGTGGACCGGGCCCGGGGCGCCGGACTCGACCGGGAGGACGTCGCCGCGCTGGTGGCCTCCGTGCTGGACCAGCGCTTCGCGACCGGTCTCCGCCCCGGCCCGGCGCCGGACGCGACAGGGTGACCCGACAGACGAGGGGGAGCAGTGGAGAAATTGACGGACGATCAGTTCGCCGTGCAGGCAGTGGGGTTGGGGAAGAGGTTCGGCGGTGCGACCGGGCCGTGGGCGCTGCGCCACTGCGACTTCGCGGTGCCGACCGGGCGGATCTGCGGCGTGATGGGGCCGAACGGGGCGGGCAAGAGCACACTGTTCGCCCTGGCGGCCATGCTCTGCGCACCGTCGGAGGGTGAACTCCGGCTGTTCGGCAGTCCGTTGACCCCGGACGGACGCGGGGACGGGGACGGACTGCGGGCCCGGATCGGCTTCGCGGCGCAGGACAAGCCGCTGTACCGGTCCTTCACGGTGGCCGACACCCTGCGGATGGGCCGCGAGCTCAACCCGTCCTGGAACCAGGCCCTCGCCGAACGCGTGCTCCGGCTGGCCGAGTTGAAGCAGGACGCGAAGGTCGGATCGCTCTCCGGCGGCCAGCGCAGTCGGCTCGCCCTGGCCCTCGCCATCGGCAAGCAGCCCGAACTGCTGCTGCTGGACGAGCCGTTGGCCGATCTGGACCCACTGGTCCGGCACGACCTGCTGGGCGTCCTGCTGTCGGACGCCGCCGACCGCGGGACCACCGTGCTGATCTCCTCGCACACCCTGACGGAGCTGGAGGAGGTCGTGGACCACGTCCTGCTGCTCCACTCCGGCCGGGTGCGACTGGCGGGCGGGGTGGACGAACTGCTGGACGCCCACCGCCTGGTCTCCGGCCCCGCTGACCTGGAGCGCCCGCCGGGCGAGGCCGTCGAGTGGCGCGTCACCGGCCGCCGGGCCACGGGACTGCTGCACCACCCCGACCCGGCCCCGCCCCCCGCGCCCTGGACGCAGGAGCGCCCGCGCCTGGACGAGCTGCTGCTCGCCCACCTGCGCGGCGCCGCCGCCGGGCACGCCCAGAACGCCGACACCGGCGCCCCCACCACCGACCGTCCGTCCCCCGTCACCAGCGAGGCCGCCTCATGAGCACCGCACAACTGTCCGGCCCGGCCCCCGCCTCCCCCGGCACCGCCGAGGCCGGGGCGGACTCCTCCGGACGCCGCTCCCCGCTGCGCCCGTTCCGCCCGAGCGGCCTGACCTGGCTGGCCTGGCGGCAGAGCCGCACCGCCGCCCGGACGCTCGGCGCAACGGTGCTCCTCGCCGTCCTCGTCCTGCTGGTCGGCCACTTCGTGTTCCGGAGCACGCTGGGTGCGATCGACCCCGACAGCGCGCTGCTGCGCATCGGCCTGCTCGCCCACTTCACGGACCAGGTGGAACCGGCGATCTTCGTCCTGCCGGTCCTGATCGGCATGTTCATCGGTGCGCCGCTGCTGTCCCAGGAGCACGAGCAGGGCACGATCCGGCTGGTCCGCGTCCAGTCGGTGTCCCCGACCCGCTGGCTGCGGACCCGGCTGGCCGTTCCCGCGCTGCTGGTGCTGGTGTCGGTCGGCGCACTGGCGGCCGTGTCCACCTCGCTCTGGTACTGGGACGTCTACCGGCTCGACCCGCCGTCCGACCCGGCGTTCCAGGGGATGACCTACCCGGCGCTCGGCCTGGCCCCGGTCGCCTGGTCGCTGTACGCCCTGGCCGTCGGCGCGGCGATCGGCCAGTTCCTGCGCCGCACCGTGCTGGCGGTGCCGGTCACCGGTGTCGTCGTGGGCCTGAGCCAGGTGCTGGTGCACGCGGTGCGGGTGCACTTCCTCCCGCTCACCGACGCGCCCTCCTGGAAGACCTCCTGGAGCATGCAGTTCGTGCAGCCCTCCGGCTCCTGGGTGGTGGAGGGCGGCTACGTCCTGCCCGACGGCAGCCGGGTGGCCAACACCGTCTGCCTGGCCGGGATGGACTGCAACAGCCGCACCACCCTCTACCCCACCTGGGCCCGGGTCCACCCCGTCTCGCACCTGCTCCCGATGCAGTTGGTGGAGACCGCGCTGCTGGCCGCCGTCGCCGGGGTCGCGCTCTACCTCACCTTCCGCCGGGTGGCCCGCACGGCGCTCTGACCCGGCCGCCTGGCACCCCGCCCGCCCCGCACCCGCCCGTCCCGCACCCGCCGCTCCCGTCCAGCACCCCTCCGGTACCACACGGACAAATTCTTCCTCCTTGACAGGAAAAGTTGTCGGCGCCATCCTGGAGGGGTGCTGGACGTTGCCGTGATCGAAGAACCCGCCGCCGCCGAGGCCTCGTTGGACCCCATGCGGGCCCGCCTCCTCGCCGCCCTGGCCGAGCCCGGCTCGGCCGCCGCGCTGGCCGCCCGGCTGGGGCTGCCCCGGCAGAAGGTCAACTACCACCTGAAGGAGCTGGAACGGCACGGCCTGGTCGAACTGGCCGAGGAGCGCCGGAAGGGGAACATGACGGAGCGGGTGTACCGGGCGACGGCGGCCTCGTACGTGATCTCGCCCGCCGCGCTCGCCGCGGTCAGCCCGGACCCGTCCCGTTCGCCGGACCAGCTCTCGGCGCGCTGGCTGCTGGCGCTGGGTGCCCGGCTGGTGCAGGAGGTCGGGTCGCTGCTGACCGGCGCGGCCCGGGCCCGGCAGCGGGTGGCCTCGTTCGGGATCGACGCCCGGATCCGCTTCGCCTCGGCGGCCGACCGGGCGGCGTTCGCCGAGGAGCTCTCGCAGGCGGTCGCCGCCCTGGTCAGCCGCTACCACGACGAGTCCGCCCCGCAGGGCCGCGACCACCGGCTGGTGGTCGGCCTGCACCAGATCCCCACCGCCCCACCCCCCTCCCCCGACGACCCCGACGACCCCGACACCCCCCGTCCCCCCACCGACTCCCCCGCCCCGCAGGAGAACTGACGCCATGCCGCACCCCTTCGAGCTGGAATTCGAGCTGGCCCTGCCGGCCGACCCGGAGCAGGTCTGGGAGGCGATCGCCACCGGCCCGGGCATCGACTCCTGGTTCATGGGCCGCAACGAGGTCGACCCGCAGGTCGGCGGGTCGGCCTCGATGGAGACCGGCGGCCACCGGGAGACCTCCACCGTCACCGCCTACGAGCCGGGCAAGCGCTTCGCGACCCGCACCGAGCCGGGCGGGGACGGCCGCTTCATGGCCTTCGAGTACCTGATCGAGGGTCGCGACGGCGGCAGCACCGTGCTGCGGGTGGTGCACAGCGGCATGCTGGGCGACGACTGGGCGGACGAGTACGACGCGCTGCGCCGCGGCTGGCCGTTCCACCTGCACACGCTGCGCGAGTACCTGACGCACTTCGCGGGCCGCACCGGCGTCCCGGTGTTCGCCGTGCAGCCGACCGCCGGCCTGCCCGCCGACCGGGTCCGGGCCGCGCTGACCGCCGCCCTCGCCCTCCCGTCCGACCCGCCGGTCGGCACCCGGGTGCGCGCCGACCTGGCCGGACTTCCCCCGCTGGACGGCGAGTTGGTATGGTCGGACGAAGATCGTTTCGCCGTTCGCACCGCCGACGGCCTGTACTCCTTCCTGCACCCGGCGGGCGTGGTGCTGCTGTTCCACCACCTGTTCACCGAACGGTCCCCCGCCGCGCCCGAAGCCGCCTGGCAGCACTGGCTGTCCGCCCTGGCCGCTTCCGTCTCCTGACCCGAGCCGTCTTCCGTCCCTTCCCACAGAACGAGGTACCACCGATGCGCACGTTGATCAGCTCCGCCTTCGTCTCCCTGGACGGCGTGATGGAGGCCCCCGGCGGCGAGCCGGGCTACCGCAACTCCGGCTGGACGTTCAAGGACGTCGCGTTCGTCCCCGAGGCGTTCGAGATCAAGGGCCGGGAGCAGGAGGAGGCCGCCGCGATGCTGCTGGGCCGGGTCAGCTACCAGGCGTTCAGCCCGGTGTGGCCGGGGATGGTGGAGTTCGCCCGGTACAAGGACCTGCCGAAGTACGTGGTGTCGACCACCTTCGGCGAGGACGACCTGGTCTCCGACTGGGGGCCGACCACGATCCTGCGCTCGGTGGACGAGGTGGCCGCGCTGAAGGAGACCGAGGGCGGCCCGATCATCGTGCACGGCAGCGCGCGGCTGAACCACGCGCTGTCGGACGCGGGCCTGGTCGACCGCTACCACCTGCTGGTGTTCCCGCTGCTGCTGGGCGCGGGCAAGCGCCTGTTCAGCGACACCGACAAGGACGCGCAGAAGCTCGAACTGGTCGAGTCCGAGGCGTACTCCAACGGCGTGCAGAAGAACGTCTTCGACGTGGTCCGCTGAGCCGGACCCGTCGCACCCGCCTCCCGTCCCGGGGTTCCTCCGGGCGGGAGGCGACTGCTTTTCCGCCCCCGGCCCGCCCCTCCCGCCACTTCCAAGGTAGCGCGCCCCGGGGGCCTTGCCGCAAGGGCCGGTCGGTGGCCCAGAATGTCCGCTCGGAGGCGTGAACGGGAGCTTTGCGGGTCATTCGCCCGCAAGCTGACGGAAAATCACTTTTCGGGCGTTTTCGGAGGGTTGATGATCGACGTACTGGTGGTCGGCGGCGGGCCGACCGGGTTGATGCTGGCGTGCGAGCTGCGGCTGCACGGGGTGGAGGTGGTGGTCCTCGAGCGGTTGACGGCACCGACCGGGGAGTCCCGGGGGCAGGGGTTGCACGCGCGCAGCGTGGAGGTGATGGACCAGCGCGGGCTGTTGGAGCGGTTCCGGGCGGTGAGCAAGGAGTTCCGGGTCGGCGGGCTGTTCGCGGGCGAGGCCCGGGAGTGGCCGGAGGGGATGGACACGGCGCATCCGTACGGGCTGGCGACGCCGCAGCCGGTGACGGAGCAGTTGCTGTGGGAGCGGGCCGAGGAGTTGGGCGCGCAACTGCGGCGCGGCTGCGAGGTGGTGGGCCTGCTCCAGGACGAGGAGGGGGTGGCGGCGGAGCTGGCGGACGGCTCGCGGTTGCGGGCGCGCTGGCTGGTGGGGTGCGACGGCGGGCGCAGCACGGTGCGCCGGCTGGCGGGCGTGGCGTTCCCGGGCGAACCGGCGACGGTGCAGACGCTGCTGGGGCAGATGGAGGCCACGGAGGATCCGGTGCGGATCGCCGAGGTGGTGGCGGAGGTCCGGCGCACGGAGCTGCGGTTCGGGCTGCACCACGAGGGCGGCGGGGTGTACCGGGTGATCGTTCCGGCGGAGGGCGTGTCGGAGGACCGCGCGGCGCCGACGCTGGAGGAGTTCCGGTCCCGGCTGCGCGCGGTGGCGGGCACCGACTTCGGGGTGCACTCGCCGCGCTGGCTGTCCCGCTTCGGGGACGCGACGCGCCAGGCGGAGCGGTACCGGGCGGGCCGGGTGCTGCTGGCGGGCGACGCGGCGCACGTCCATCCGCCGACGGGCGGCCAGGGCCTGAACCTGGGCGTGCAGGACGCGTTCAACCTGGGCTGGAAGCTGGCCGCCGAGGTGGCCGGCTGGGCCCCGCCGGGCCTGCTGGACACGTACCACGCGGAGCGGCACCCGGTGGGTGCGGCGGTGATCGCGCACACCCGGGCGCAGATGACGCTGCTGGGCACCTCCCCGGGCGCGGTGGCGCTGCGCGGGGTGTTCGCCCGGCTGATGGACTTCCCGGACGTCAACCGGTACGTCACGGGCGTGATCTCGGGCGTGGACGTCCGGTACGACTTCGGCCCGGGCCCGGCCCTGCTGGGCCGCCGCCAGCGGGACGTGCAGCTGGTCGACGCCCCGCCGCCGGGGCGGCTGTACGGGCGGATGCACGCGGGGCGGGGCCTGCTGCTGGACCGCTCGGGGCTGCTGTCCGCGGCGGGTCGGGAGGACCGGGTGGACGTGCTGGTGGACGGCTGCCCGGAGCTGGGCGCCGCGGCGGTGCTGCTGCGTCCGGACGGGCACGTGGCGTGGGTGGGCGAGGAGCCGGGGGCCGGGGAGGGCCTGGAGGAGGCGCTGGCGCGCTGGTTCGGTCCGGCGGGGCACCCGGCGGGGCGTCCGGCGGGGTAGGGCGCCGGTCGGCGCGGTTGGCCCCGGCGCTCCCGCGCCGGGGCTTCCGTCCCGATGTGTTCGGGTTTGCCCGGTTCGACCTGGCACAGTGGGGTGGTCCTCCCGCCCGCCGAGCAGATCGAGGTTCCCGATGGCCGCGAACCCCACGGCCTCCCCCTCCCCGTCCCCGTCCTCCGCGCCCGTGCCCGTGGGCACCCCGTCCGCCCTCGGGCGGGTGGGGGGCGGACGGGCGGTGGGGGTGCTGCTGGCGGCGGCCGCGGTGTTCTACGTGGTGTCGCCGGTGCTGCAGGGCGCGGCGCTCCCGGCGGTGCGGGTGCGGTTCGGGCTGGGCCCGCAGCAGGTGGTGGCGATGAAGGTGGGCGGCGGCGCGCTGACGGTGCTGTCGCTGTTCGCCGCGGGCCGGGCGGGGGACGCGTGGGGGCGGCGCCGGGTGCTGGCCTGGTCGCTGGGGGTGCTGGCGGCGGGGCTGGCGGTCGAGACGGCGGCCTTCTCGGACTGGTCGTACCTGCTGGGCCGGACGGTGGTGGTCGTCGGGGTCTCGGCGGTGTTCGCGGGCTGCCTGGCCTCGGTGGCGGCGCTGAACCCGCCGGGCCGGATGCCGCAGGCGCTGGGCGGGTGGCTGGCGGTGATGTCGGCGGCGTTTTTCGCGGCGGCCAACCTGATCCCGCGGGCGCCGTCGATGCCGGGCCTGCGGGTGAGCGCGGGCCTGGGGGCGGTGGTCGCGGTGGGGCTGCTGGTGGCGGTGCTGCGGCGGCTGCCGGAGGCGGCCGATCCGCCGGCGCCGCTGGACCGGCTGTTCCTGGGCGCGCTGGCGGTGGCGCTGGCCGCGGCGGTGGCGGCGCTGCAGGTCGGCCCGGTGTGGGGCTGGGCCGATCCGCGCACGGTGGCGCTGCTGGCGCTGCTGCCGGTGGCGGCCGCGGTGGCGGGTCGGCGCCGGCGGCGGCACCGGTTCACGATGCCGCGGCGGATCGCCTCGATGGCGCTGGCGACGGGCGTGGCGGTGGGGTTCACCCAGGTCGCGCTGCTGCTGGCGCTGCCGGTGCTGACCGCGGCGTCCGGGATCGGGGTGGCGGCGACGGCGCTGATGGTCTCGGCGTACGGGGCGGGCGGGGTGGCGGGCTGCCTGCTGGTGCGGGGGCGGCGGATCTCGCCGGTGACGGGCTGCTCGCTGGGCCTGCCGCTGGCGGTGACCGGGCTGGCGCTGTGCCACGTGCTGCCGACGGGCACCGCGACCGGGATGCTGCTGGGCACGGTGGCGGCGGTGCTGACGGGGCTGGGCGTGATGATGGCGCAGGTGCCGCAGATGGCGTGGTTCCTGTCGGCGCTGCCGCGCGGCCGGCTGGGGACGGCGTCGGCGTTCCACCCGGTGTCGGTGCTGCTGGGGACGGCGGCGGCGCAGGCGCTGCCGGCCACCTCGGCGGTGAGCCTGGGGGCGAGCGGGCGGCAGGCGGAGAACGTGCTGTGGGTGGCGGCCGCGGTGGTGGCGGCGGGCGCGCTGATCGCGGGGCTGCCGGTGGTGGTGCTGGGGGTGGTGGGGGCGGCGGCGGGCGAGTGGCTGCTGGTGCGGGTGCTGGCCGGTCCGGAGCTGGCGCAGCGTCCGCTGGCGCAGGGTTCGGCGCTGGCGGTGGGGGTGGTGACGGGGCTCGCGGTGTGGGGGCGGCGGCAGCGGAGCGAGCGGCTGGCGGCGAGCCGGGCCAGTGCGGCGGCGCTGCAGGAGGCGGTGCTGCACCCGATCCCGGAGCGCCTGGGCGGCCTGCGGCTGGCGTCCCGCTACCAGGCGGCCACGGCGGGGACGGGCATCGGCGGGGACTTCCTGGAGGCGGTGCAGACCCCGCACGGGACGCGGGTGCTGATCGGGGACGTCCGGGGCAAGGGCCTGCAGGCGGTGCAGACGGTGACCGACCTGCTGGGGTGCTTCCGCTCGCAGGCGCACGAGACGGACGACCTGGGCGAGCTGGCGGCCCGGCTGGACCGGCACACGGCGCGCAGCGCGGCGGCCCGCGGCGACGAGGAGCTGTTCGCGACGGCCCTGCTGCTGCAGCACCGGGTCCCGGACGGGTACGTCGAGGTGGTGAACTGCGGCCACCTGGAGCCGCTGGCGCTGGGTCCGGCCCCCGCGGGGGCCCGCGAGGTGGCGGCCCCGGCGCTGCTGCCGCTGGGCTTCGGCGTGCTGGGCGGGGACGTGCCGGTGCCGCGGCGGGTGCCGCTGCCCGCCGGGGAGGTGCTGCTGCTGCACACGGACGGGCTGACCGAGGCCCGCAACGCCTCGCGCGAGTTCTACCCGGCGGCGGAGCGGCTGTCGGCGGCGTTCGGCCCGGCCGGTCCGGGTTCCCCGGCGGAGGTGCTGGCCTTCCTGGAGCGGGACGTGCGCGACTGGAGCCACCACCTGGCCGACGACGTCGCGCTGATCGCGCTCACCCCGGAGCCGCCCGCACCGTCACCCCATGGAGTGCATTGATCACGGAGTGCGGCGAAAGCGGGTAAGCGCGGCGGCCCGGGCGACTCCCCTCCTGCGAGCCGGCCGGAACCAGGCCGCCGCACCCGAAGGGAACCGTTCCATGACCGTCGTACCGCTCGACCCCGCCTCGCCCGCCTCGCACGCCGTCGGCATCGACTTCGACCAGACCCTGGTCGCCCACGACGAGGGCTGGCAGGACGGCCGGATCTACGGCAAGCCCGTCCCGGGGGCGATCGAGTCGCTGCACGCGCTGAAGCGGGTCCGTTCGGTGTTCATCATGACCGCCCGCCCGCGCCGCTTCCACCCCGCGGTGGCGGGCTGGCTGCGCGAGCACTCCGGTCTGGAGACGCTCGTCGACGAGGACCCCGAGCGCGCCTACTGGCAGGGCGACTGCCTGCTGGTGACCAACAAGAAGCTCGGCGCCGCCGTCTACATCGACGACCGGGCCGTCCGCTTCACCGGTGACTGGGGCAGCGCCCTCGCCCAGGCCCGGCACGCCATCGGGCTGCCAGCGGCGCCGGCACCGGCACCGCACCGCTGCTGACGCCGGGCCCGCGCCCGCCGCCGCGCCCGACCCGGTCGGACCCCGCCCGGCCCCGCCGGACCCGCCGCCACCGCGGCGGGTCCGGCACACTGCCGTACAGGCGTCAGCAGCCGTCCGGGAGGAGCGCCGTGAGCACACCGAAGGCCGTCGGGGCGGACCCCGGGGACGGCGACCCGTTGGCGCTCGCCCTGTTCGGGCTGACCGTGGTGAGCGGGCTGATCGACGCCGTCAGCTACCTCGGGCTCGGGCACGTCTTCGCCGCCAACATGACCGGCAACGTCGTCGTCATCGGCTTCGGCCTGGCCGGTGCGCCCGGCTTCTCCGTCCTCGGGTCGACCACCGCGCTGGCGGCGTTCCTGCTCGGTGCGGCCCTCGCCGGGCGGCTGACCGCCGGTCGGCTGCGGCCCGCGCTGGTCGCGGAGGGCGTGCTGCACCTCGCGGCGGCGGCCGTGGTGTTCGGGGTCGGCACCGGCGCGGTCGGCACCGGCGGGGCCGTCCAGTACGGGGTGATCGGGCTGCTGGCCCTGGCGATGGGCCTGCGCAACGCGACGGTCCGCAGCCTCGGCGTGCCGGACCTGACCACCACCGTCCTGACCATGACGCTCACCGGCCTCGCCGCCGAGCCCCGCTCGCCCCGTCGGCGGCGCCGCGTGCTGGCCGCGCTCACCATGCTGGCCGGGGTGGTGCCCGGCGCGGTGCTGGTGCTGCACCGGCAGACCGGCTGGGCGCTGGTCGCCGCGGCCGCGCTCACGGGCGCGACCGCGGCGCTCCACCGCGACTGAGCCGGGCGCCGCCGGGCCTCGGCGACGGCTCCGGCTCCGGGCGGTGGTGCGCCGCCGCCGCGATCGGACGCCGGGTCAACTGCCGTCGGAGCGGCCGGCGTCGGGGCGGGCGGCGTCCGGGCGGGCCGCGTCCGGGCGGCGCCACAGGACGGCCTCGCTGCCGGGCTGCCGGACCGAGAACCGGCCGGTGGGCGAGGTTCGGTGCAGCAGGGCGCGCAGTTCGGCCTCGAAGGCGGGCAGGTCGGCGCCGAACAGGTGCGGCGCGGAGGAGGACATCGACAGCACCCCGGCCACCACCTCGTCCGTGCCGCGCTCCAGCAGGCCGCCGCCGGGGACGACCAGCTTCTCGGGGCCGAGCAGCCCGGCCCGGGCGTAGACCAGCGACTCCCCGCCGAGGGTGCCGTGCGGCAGGACGCCGCGCCCGGCCCGGCGGACCGGGCCGAGGTGGCGGCGCACCAGGGCGTCGATCCCGGCCTGCGGCACCGGCGGGTACGGGAGCGGGCCGGTGGGGCGGGGCTCGTCCTTCCGGTCGGACAGGTGCACCAGCGTGCCGCCGGGGCGCAGCATGGCGCGGACGGTGGCGGCGACCGGGTCGCGGTCCATCCAGTGGAAGGACTGGGCGAACGCGACGACGTCGAACGTGCCGAGGCCGAGCGGGAGTTGCTCGGCGCGGGCGTGCAGCCAGCGGGTCCGCCCGGCGAGGCCGGTGCGGGCGGCGGCCCGGGCGGCCTCCTCGATCATCCCGGCGTCCGCGTCGACGCCGACGGTCTCGGCGAACCGGTCGGCGAGCTCCAGCGCGAGCGTCCCGGGCCCGCAGCCGACGTCGAGCAGCCGCCCGGTGCCGTCGAGCCGCAGCGCCACGGCGAGCGCCTCGGCCAGCCCGGGCGCGTACGGGAGGCGGCCGCGGGCGTAGTGCGGGGCCGCCCCCTGGAACAGCGTCTCGTCCCACTGCCAGCCGCCCTCGACCACGCACGCCTCCGCCGCCCGCTCCGACCGTTCCGCCCGGGCCGCTCGGACCCGGCCGCACCCGATCCTGGCACGGCCGCCGTCCGGTGCGTCCCCTGATTGCACCGATCGCCCTCTTGCCACTGCTTTCCGACGATGCGTCGCATGTGCGGTCAGCGGGCGCGGATCCGGCCATCCGGCCGTGACGGGGTGTCATCGGGGCCGTTCGGACGCGGGTCGGGCGGGCGGGATCCGGCCATGATTGCCCGCGATTGGCCTAGACCATTGACGGTGATCGGGCCGTGGACGGAGGATCACTCGTGCCGGGGACGGAGCGGCCACGTCCACTCCCGACCCCTCTGCCACCGGCTCCCCCCACTCACCGGCAAGGGCTGCCCGTCCTCCTACAGCAACCTCGCCGACGGCGGCACGTACACCCAGACCCTGATCAAGAAGTTCGTCGCTCCCAACGGGCTCCAGTACGGCGACTACAGCGTGGTCTTCCACAACTCGGCGGGCGTCAAGTCCACCCTGCCGGCGCGCGAGTACCGCTGCTACTGACCGCCCCCGGGCCACCGCCGGACGGCCGTCCCCGCTGCTCCCCCTCGCCGGTCAACGGCCGTCCGGCGGGCGACCCGGGTCGGTGGTATTCGTACCAGCTGCCCGGAATCGGTGCGGTTATCGACCTCCGGGCACCGGCAACCGGACGGTTTCGGCCGCTATCACCCGTTTGATCATGGCTTGCTGCCGGTGCCGGAGGGTCCAGGGGGTGGCCCGGGCGCGACCGGCGGCAGCCCGGGCACGTAATCTGCGAGCATGACTGACGCCGCACACCTCACTCCCCAGGCCGCCTTCGAGATGCTGTTGGCGGGCAACGGCAGGTTCGTCGCCGGTACTCCGCAGCACCCGAACCAGGACGCCGCCCGCCGCGCCCAGACCGCCCCCTCCCAGACCCCGTTCGCCGTACTGTTCGGCTGCTCCGACTCCCGGCTCGCCGCCGAGATCATCTTCGACCAGGGCCTCGGCGACCTGTTCGTGGTCCGCACCGCCGGTCACGTGCTCGGCCCCGAGGTGCTCGGCAGCATCGAGTACGGCGTGAGCGTGCTCGGCACCCCGCTGGTGATCGTCCTGGGCCACGACTCCTGCGGCGCGGTCGGCGCGACCCGGGAGGCGGTGGCGGTCGGCGCCAGCGGCGAGGGCTTCGTCCGCGACGTGATCGAGCGGGTCACCCCGAGCGTGCTGGCCGCCAACGCGGCCGGCTACACCGAGAACTCCGACTTCATCGACGAGCACATACGGCACACCGTCGCCCTGCTGCTCGACCGCTCCCACACCATCGCCGCCGCGGTCGCCGCGGGCACCGCCGCCGTGGTGGGCCTCTCCTACCGCCTCGTCGACGGCACCGCCCACCTGGTCACCACCCGCGGCCTCGACCTCCCCGCGGCCGCCTGACCTCCGCAGGAGCGCCACCGCCACCGCCGCCCGGCCGGACCCCTCCGGCCGGGCGGCGGTGCGTTCAGCCGACCGCCGCCGCGACCCGGCGCGCGAACTCGGCGGCGCTCCACCCGGGCCGCGCCTCCCACGGACGCAGCGCGGCGGCGACCAGGGCGGCGAGCCCCCGGCCCGCGCCGTGCTCCAGGAGCAGGGGGGCGGCCCGCTCGTGCGCCCGCAGGTGGGTCGGGTCCTGCCCGGTGAGCAGCCAGTGGGCGACCGCGCCGAGGGAGTAGAGGTCCGCGGCGCGGCTGCGCCGGGTGTCGCCGGAGCGGATCTCCGGCGCCACGTACGGCGAGGGGTCGTGCGAGAACAGCCGGGAGACCGCGGCGGTGGTCGCCCCGGGCACCCGCATCCACTCCAGCATCGACACCTTGACGTAGGGCCCCGGCGGGGCGCCGGGCGGCGGCGGGCACAGGTACGCGGAGTCGGGCGAGAGGTGGCGCAGCACCACGTCGGCGCCGTGGAGCTCGGTCACCGCGGCGGCGAGCGCGGTGAGCGGGCCGACGGCCCCGGCGGCGGGCAGCGGGGCGGGCAGGCGGCGCAGCGGGTGGTCGTGCTCCCAAGCGTAGGCGATCAGCAGGTGCGGTTCGACCTCGGAGGTGTCCCGGGGCAGCCGGACCGGCCGGAAGACCCTGGCGGCCAGGGCGGGGCGGTCGGCGAGCGTCCGGGCCACGGTGTGGGTGCGTTCGCTCAGTGCCCCGCGCAGCCGGACCGCCTCGTCCCGCGGCAGGGTGGTCATGTTCTCGCCGATGACCTTGAGGTGGTACGGCAGGCCGTTGGCCTCGGCCCGGTACGCCTGCCAGCCGTCGCCGATGGCGTGCAGCGCCTCCAGCCGGAAGCCGGAGAGGACCTCGGGGGTGGCGATCTCCCCGACCAGGCGCCGCAGGCACGCCTCGAACTCCGGCGGCCGGTCGTTCCCGGGGGCGAGGGCGCGGACGCGCGCCAGCAGCTCCCGCGGCTCCTGGGAGACCAGGGTCGCGGCGGCGTCCGAGGTCGGACCGGTGAGCGCGGGGACCCGGGGGACGACCAGCAGGCAGGCGCTGCGCCCGGGCCAGCCGATCTGCCGCTGCAGGGCGGGGGCCAGTTGGCGCAGCAGGGGCAGCGGCGAGTGGGTGGTGTAGGCGCGGGTGACGCCGGGGCCGGGCGGCCAGGTGTCGGCGGCCGGGTCGAGCCCTTCGGGGAGCTGCCAGTTCTTGCACTCGACGGCGATCAGCAGGTCACCGCGCAGGACCACGCAGTCGACGTCGGTGTCCCGGCCCCGGCGGTCGGCGCGGGCGGCGACGATGACGGCGTCCGCCGGGTCGAGGCCCTTGGCCAGGGTGTGGGCGACCCGGCGCTCCTGTTCGGTGCGGTAGGGGCCCAGTTGGTGGAGCCTGGCGCCGCGCGGGGCGGGCGCGGCGGCGGACACCGTCGGTGCGGCCGGGACGGGCGGGGCGACGGGGAGGGGCGGGACCTGCGGGGTCGCGGCGGCGGTGGGGGCCGCGGGCCCGCCGTCGAGGGCCGCCAGCAGGGCGGCCGCGGTGGGGCGCTGCCGCTGGTCGCCGAGCGCACGCTGCAGGGCCCGGCGCCAGCGGTCGGGGAGGTCGGCGGGCAGGGGCGCGGGGGCGGTCGGCGGGTGCTCCTCGGGGTCGCTGCCGCGCAGCAGGGCGGTGGTGACCGAGGCCCAGGACCAGATGTCGGCGGCCTGCGGGACGGTGCGCTCCCGGCCCTGCCGGATCTCGGGGGCGACGTGGGCGTTGTGGACCTCGGTGCGCAGCAGGTCCGTCCCGCCGCTGCGGCCGCCGATCCGGGCGTGGACGGCGCCGACCAGGGTGACCGTGCGGCCGTCCTCGTCGGGGAAGACCAGTTCGGGCCGGATCGACTGGTGCACGACGCCCAGGGCGTGCCGGTCGGCGAGGGTGCGCAGCAGCGCCAGGGAGTGCCGCAGCGCCTCGTCGGTGCCCGGGCCGGTGCGCAGGCGGGCGGCGAGGCTGTCGCCGGGCGGCAGGGGCGACGGGACGACGAGGCGGGTGCCGTTCTCGACGGTGAACGGGGCGAGCAGCGGTCCGCGGGAGGTGCGGTGCGCGACGTCGTGGTCGCGGGCGGTCCCGGCGCCGACCGGCCCGATGAGCAGCGCGACCCGCTGCCGGTGCCCGGCGGGGTCGGTGTGGACGCCCTCGTGCACGACCCAGCTGTCCTGGTAGGTGAGCACCCGGCCCTGCCGGTAACCGTTCTCCGGCCAGGTCCTGGGCAGCCGCGGGTTCAACCGGTGTCGGACCTCCCGCGGGTGCGGGGTCGGCCGGACCGGGACCAGGCCCGCCAGCCAGCGGCCGAGCGCGCCCAGCGGCACCAGGGCGTCCCGGGCGCCGAGCCGCACCGGGGTGACGTCGGCGTCCTCGTAGTGGACCACCACGCCGCGGGTCTCGACCTGCCGTCCCAGTCGGCTGTGCAGCACCGACTGCTTGTGCCGGATCCGGGCGAACGGGTTGGGCACCACGGTGCGGACGGCGTCCCGTTCGTGGTGCCAGTGGTAGGCGGCGGAGTGGCCCAGCACCCGGCCGCCGGAGGCCGGCAGCAGGTGGACGACGACGGCGAGGCCGGGCAGCAGCACGACGGCGTCGTCCTCGGTCGGGTACGCGTAGGACTCGTGATCGCCGGACGGCGAGTGGTGGGGCAGCACGATCCGGTCGGGGGCGGGCGGCAGGGCCGCGGCGAGGCGGGCCGGCCAGCCGGTGCCCGCCCCGGCGCCGGGGCGGGGACCCGGCAGCGGGCGGGGGGCGGGGGCGGTCATGTCCGGAGCACGCTCCTCAGTTCGGCGGCCAACTCCTCGGCGCTGTCGAAGCGGTGGGCCGGGACGGGGCTCAACGCCTCGCGCAGGATCGCGGACAGGGACAGTGCGGCGTTCCGCCGGATGGCCCGGAAGTGGTCGTCCAGCGGGGGGCGCCCGTCCGGCTCGAACGGGTCCGGGGGCTCGTCCCGGCAGTGGCTGAACCGCCTGCGCTCGGGGTGCACGAGTTCGAACAGGGTGGCGGCCAGCAGGTACGCGTCGTCCGCGGCGAGCACGCCCCGCGGCTCGCCCAGGTCGAGGGTCCGCTGTTCGGGGGAGGCGTAGTTCTCGTCGCAGGACTGGGTGGCGAAGACCGGGCTGACCCGGCCGCCGAGGTTGCCGCCGCCCCAGTCCAGCACCGTCACCCGGCCGTCGGGGGCCAGGACGAGGTTGTCCGGCTTGAGGTCGCCGTGGGTGAGGCCGCCCTCGCGGTAGGCGCGGGCGACGATGTCCGCGGCCTCGACCACCCAGCCCACGGCCTGCCGCCACTCGTAGCGCAGGCGGTCGTACTGCCGGACGCGGTCGCCGAGGGTGGTGCCCTCCGTCCACTCGAAGACGAACCACCTGTCGTGCACCGTGCCGCACTCGCGCAGGAGCCGGGGCACGCCGCTGCTCACGCTCTCCTGCAGGGCGTCGAACCTGGCCTGCAGGGCCTCGCGGGTGTCCGGGTCGCCGGTGGGGTTGAGCAGTTTGGCCACCGCGGCGCGGCCGTTCAGGGTCACCTTCCGGGCGGCGGCGAAGCCGTCGACCAGTTGGTGCCCGAGCGCCTCGCCCAGGACGAAACCGGCCCGGCGCAGGGCCTCGGCCGGGTCCTCGTCCCGGTGCGGTTCCGGCTCCGGCGCGGTGCCGGGGCCGGGCGGTTCGGCGGCGCGGCGGCGGGCCCTGAGCTGCTGGCGGGCGTGCCGTTCCTTGAGCCACCGGTAGATCAGGAGGTTGGACCACACCCAGTCGCTGTGCCCGTCGCGCCGGATCAGGCCGAGTTCCTTGATCCGGTCGAGGCCGCGGTCGACCTCCGGGTCGGTGTCCATCTCCACGGCGTCGTCGCCGATGGTGGGTTCGTCCGGGACGGTCTCGTGCTCCAGCAGGTGGGAGACGGCCCGCTCGATGCCGGGCTCGCCCTGCAGGTCCGCGATCGGCCGGATGACGTCGGGGTCCTCCAGCAGCAGCCGGGCCGCGAACTCCACGTCCTCCGGGGTGAGGATGGAGGCCCTGCGGTGGGCGAGCTGGGTCGCCAGCCGCTCGCCCATGCAGTGCACGTGGAAGGGGTAGCCGCCGGTGTACGCCACCAGGCGCTCCACCGCGGCCTGCTGGATGAGGATGCTGTCGTCGAAGCCGCGCCGGAAGATCATCCGGGCCTGGTCGGGCTCCATGAACCCGACGGCGAACGCCTTGATCTCGTCGGTGAGGGTGCTGTCGTGGGGCACCAGCCTGGCCTTGAGGCTCTCGAAGCTGCAGGAGCCCAGGGTCAGCAGCAGCAACGGCACGGCGGGGTCGGCCGCCATCCCCCGCAGCTGGTCGCCCAGGTGCGCGATCGACTTCCCCGCCTCCTTCACCCGGTCGAGCAGCCGCTGGAACTCGTCGATCATCAGCAGCAGCCGCCACTCGGCCACGCCCTCGAACCGGATCCCGGTCAGCCACTTGCGGAAGCCGTGGCCGCTGTCGGGCAGCCGCTCGGGGCGGTGGACGCCCGCCGGCCAGGACTTCTCCAGCTGGTCGGCGATCACCTCGGCGAGCCACGTCCACAGCGGGGGGCTCTCGCCGGGGATCCACAGTTCCCCGTTGACGTCCACGGCGACGACGCCGGGCAGCGGCCACTCGGCCGGGTCGGCCGGGAGCGGGTGGGCCGTCAGCGAGCGGGCCAGCGTGGTCTTGCCGACCTGCCGCGGCCCGTGCAGGAACCGCACCGTCGCGGCCCGCCGGTTGCTGTAGTTGTTGCGCAGTTCGGCGAGCTCGCTCTCCCGGGGGACGTGCATCCGCTCGTCGGCGGGGATGCTGGGATGGAACCCGTGCTCGCCCAGCCCCCGCTCCGAGCGGACCTCCACCGGGTACGCGACCTTGAGGCTCTCCGGGGCGTCCTCGCCGGGGCGGAAGAGCGCGAGGTCGAGCTCCACCCGGTCGACGCCGCACAGCTCGTCGACCCGGAAGACGACCTGCTGCCGGCCGCGGAGCAGCTCCACCTCGACGTCCAGCGAACCGTTCCAGTCGATCCGCAGCAGGCCGTGGTCCTCCTGCAGCTCCACCGTCAGGCGGACGTGCAGCGGGCCCTCGCCGTGACGCCACAGCTCGGCCTCGGAGACCGTGAACGCGGCCTCGACCCGGGCCGGCAGCAGCAGGCGGCCGGACTCCTCCCACAGCCGGTAGGTGACCTTGCTGACCCGCCGCACCACCTCGCGCAGCGTCGGGTCGCCGACCCGGCCGCACAGGTCGAGGGCCTGTCGGCGCAGGGCCATCAGCCGGCCCCGGCCCTCCTCGTCGGTGATGTCCTGGGCGAGCTGGTGGTTCCAGACCTCGACGAGCCGGTCGACGTTCCCCACGTCCTGACCGCCGTGGGCCACCGAGCGCAGCGACTCCGCGACCCGCTCCAGGCGGTGCCCCGTCTCCAGCGGCGCCTGCACCACGTCGGCGGCCTCCAGGGCGGCCACCTCCGCGTTCAGGTCGAGCAGCAGGCTCTCGTGGGCGACGTCGTCGCCGCGCAGGATCTCCAGCTCCCGGGTGCGCATGGGCAGGCCGAGGTCCTGCTTGGTGCCCAGGGCGTCCCGGTGCGCCGCCGGGTCGCCGCTGCCGCGGGCCGCCTGGATCCACTCCTCCACGGCGGTGGCCAGCCTCGGCCGGCCGGGCCGCACCGACAGTTCCAGTGCCACCTCCCGGTAGGCCTGCGCGGCCTGCTGGCTGTCCCCGTCCTGCCAGAGCATCCGGGCGTACAGCCAGCGGGCCTCCGGCGAGGTGCCCCGGCGCTGTTCGAGCAGGGAGCGCATCAGTCGCAGCCGGCGGTGCGAGGGCTGGTCGCGGCGCAGTTCCTCGGAGCGGGCGTTGGCCACCTTGTCGAGGTGGGCGCCGCGCAGCAGGCCGGGGACCAGCATCAGGTGGTCGGGGCGGCGGGCCTGCAGCGCGTGGTGCACGATCTCGTTGACGTGCGGCATCTGGCGGACCAGGCACCGGTGCGCCTGCTCGACCAGGGGGCCGTCGCCGGCGTCGTGCCCGAGCAGCAGGGCCACCACCGCGAACATCCGGCCGAGGCCGGGCGGGCGCTCGGTGGCGACGGACAGCAGGGTGCGGGCGGCGGCGCCCGGGTCCTCCAGGTGGTGGAGTTCGAGTCCGGCCTGGGCCAGCGCCAGTTCGGTCCGGCCCAGGCCGAGGTCCTCGGTGCGCATCCGGGCGAGTTCCTCGACGGCGGCCGTGCTGCCGCCGAGGGCGTGGGCGGTCGCGGTGCGGGGGCGGATGAAGACGGTGCTGAACAGGAAGCCGTCGACGAGCTGCCGGGCGAGGCCGGGCTGGCCGGTGCGGAGCAGGGCCAGCGCGAGGTCGGCCGCGATCACCTCGTTGCGCGGCTGCGCGTCGTACGCCGTGCGCCAGGCCCGTTCCGCCTCGTGCCAGCGCCCCGCCCCGGCCGCCTCCAGGCCCGCGACGAACGCGGCCCGGGCGGCGGGGACCGTCCGGTCGAGGTGCTCGGGGGTGATCGACCGCACGGCGGGGTGGACGAACCGCTCGGCCTCACCGGCCAGGCCGTCGACCAGCGGGGAGCAGAGCGTGCGCACGTCCCGGATCAGCTCCGCGAAGCCCGGCGATCCGGGGCCGCTGAGCACCAGTCTCCTGCGCAGGGCCTCGGCCGTGGCGCGGTCCTCCCACTCGCCGGGTTTGACCCGGGGCGGCAGGGCGGCGGGGGCGGCGGGCGCCTCCCGGGCCGGGTCGGCGAGCGGGTCCGCGGGCGGGCCGGCGGGCGGGTCCGCGGGCCGCTCCGGACTCTCCCGGACCGGCGGGCGGGGCGCCGCGGGCGGGGCGGTGCCGACCGGGGTGGAGGCGTTGCGCCCGGCGATCAGGCCGCCGGGCGAGGGCCGCCCCAGGGCGCGGAAGATCTGCTCCAGCTGGGCCTTCTCCTCGGGGTCGGGGGCCGTCCAGTGGCTGATCCTGGCCTGCAGCTCCAGCGTGTCCGCCGCCGCCTCCAGCAGCCCCAGCCGGGCGTAGGCGGCCGCGACGTTCCAGGCCGACGCGGCCCCGATCCAGAGCCGGTCCGCGTGGCGCCGGTAGAGCTCCAGGGCCTCTTCGGCCCGCTCGCCGAGCACCAGGGCCCCCAGGGCGTGCGGGTAGGCGACCACGTGCCCCGCTTCCACGGCGGCGCACCAGGCGTCGGCGGCCCCGGCGGGGCCGAGCAGTTGCTCGCTCTCCTGCGCCCGGTGCAGCGCGGACGTCCCGCCGTCCGCGGGTGCGGACGGCACGAGGTGGGTGAGCCGCGGCCGGAGCGGCACCGACCGGTCCGGGGCGGGCCGCACCGGCAGGTCGGGCAGCGGGGGCCTGGTGGCGGCGGCCAGCCGTTCCGCCTCCCCGTGCTGTCCGGCGGCGCGCAGCAGCCCGACCACCCGGTGCCAGATCCGCGGGAGCTGGGCGGGGCGGCACCACTCGGCGGCCTCGGTCAGCAGCCTGGCGGCCTCCGCGTGGTCGCCGAGCTCCTCCAGGACGGCGGCCAGGCGCTCGGCCAGTTTGGCGTCCCCGCCGGCCAGGGTCTGTTCGACGAGTCCGGCCGGGAGTTCGTGGTCGGGCTGCTCGGCGACCCGGTCGACCACCAGGCCGAGGAGGGTCAGGCAGGCCCACGGGGCGGTCTGCTCCAACTGCCGGGCCACCCGCAGCAGGGCGGCCGGTCCCTGCTCGTCGAGCAGCCGTCGGACCGCTTCGAGCAGCGCGGCCTTGTACTGCGGGCCGTTGAGGGCGTACTGGACGACGCGCTGCTCCGGCGACGGGGTGTGGCTGCCGGCGGTCGGCGGGGCGACCGGGCGGCCGCCCGGGACGCCGATCCGCCGGTCCAGCTGGGCGATCCAGTCGACGGGGCCGCCGAGCAGGACGGCCCGCCGGCGCATGTCCAGGGCGGTGCTCTGCCGTCCGGCCGCGACGGCGACCAGGCCCGCCTCGTAGCACAGCCGCCAGTCCTCCTCGCCGAGGGCGCGGCGCCGGGCGACCAGGTCGAGCGCGTCGTCCAGGCGGCGGGCCTCGCGCCAGATCCGCATGAGGAGCAGTCGGCCCGGGGCCCGGGGGGCCGCCTCCACCAGGGCGCGCAGCAGTGCCTCCGCGTCGGCCCGGCGGTCGGCCGTGTGCAGCTTCTTCGCCAGCGACTCGTACTGCTGGACGGTGCTGCTGGCGATCCGGACCAGCGGGCGGGGGCCGGAGGCGGTGGCGCCGTGGGCGGGCGGCGGCACCGGGCGGCCGGCCGCGGCGAGGAACTTCGCCGCCAGCGGCCACACGGCCGCGGGCGGTTGGTCACCGCCGTCGAGGGCCTGTTCCAGGACCCGGGCGGCCCCCTCCGCGTCCTGGGACAGGGCGAGGGCGCAGGCCCGGTTCCACAGCATCCAGCCGGACGGGTCGGGGGGCAGCAGGGTGTCCGCCCAGTCGACGGCCAGGTCCGCGCCGCCCGCCCGGCAGGCCCAGCCGACGGCGCACGCCGCGGCGGCGGCCCGGGCCGCGGGGCCGGGGGCGTCCGCGGACCAGGCGGCGAAGGCGTGCGCGGCCTCCAGCGGGCTGTCGGTGCGGACCAGGGCGGCCCGCAGCCCCTCCGGCAGGGTGTCGGAGGCCGGCAGCAGCAGGTCCTCGTGCAGCAGGACCGGCGGCAGGGCGGGGTCCTGCGCGCGGGCGGGCCCGCTCCGGGGCGGCGGGACGGGGGCGCTCGCGGGGCGTCCGGAGTTCGCGATCCGGCGGTCGAGCTGCTGCAGGTGCTGGGCGGGGGCTCCGGAGCGGGCCAGCTGGGCGCGCAGTTCCTCGACCCGGCGGGTGTCGCCGCTGTCGACGGCGACCAGGGCGAGGTCGAACTCGAGCATCCAGTCGACGGCGCCGCGGGCGCTCATCCGGGCCACGAAGCGCTCGGCGTCGCCCAGGCGGTGCTCCTCCCGGTAGATCTTCATCAGCAGCGAACGGCCGGGCGCCATCGGCGCCACCTCGGTGAGGGCCTCCAGGAGGAGTTCGGCGTCGGGGGTGCGGCCGTTGAGCCTCAGCTGCTTGGCGGTGACCTCGAAGCGCTGCGCGGTGAGCACGTCGATCCGGACGTCCGGCGGGGTCCCGCCCTTGGGCGGCGGGCGGAACGGGCAGGGGTGCCCGGCGGCCCGGTAGAGGTCCAGGACGGGCTGCACGGCCAGGTGCGGCGGGCTGTCCCCCAGCCGGGCGACGGCGTCGAAGGCGGCCACCGCCCCGTCGAGGTCGCCCAGGGCGGCGCGGGCGCAGCCCTCGTTCCAGTACGAGGCGGCCGAGCGGCCGAGCAGCCCGGCGAACCGGCCGTGCTGCCGGAGGGCGTCCTCGGGGCGCCCGTCGAGGACCGACCAGCCCAGGGCGCACACCGCTCCGGCCCGGTGCACCGGTCCGGAGCCGGTGGCGGCCAGTTCCTCGAAGAGTTCGGCGGCCCGCCTCGGGTCGGCGGCGCTGCGCAGGGCCCGGGCCAGCATCGGGTGCCACGGGTCCTCCAGCAGTTCCACCTGCAGCACGACGGGCGGCACCTTGAAGGAGGCGGCGCCGCCCGCGGCGGGGCGGCGGGCGCTGCGCACCGGGGCCAGCTGCTGGACCATCTCCTCGACCATGTCCAGCAGTTGGGAGGCGGCCTCCTCGTCCGGGGTGCGCTGCGCGGTGTCGACGATCGCCGCCAGGCGGGCCGCCGCGGCGCCCGCCTCGCCGCCCTGCTCCTCGTCGTCGGGCTCGGCACCGCCCGCGCCCAGTTCGGCGAGCCGTTCGTTGAGGGCCCTGGTCCGTTCCAGGCGGCGGCCGCGCTGCACCAGCGGGCGGGCGAGTTCGAGGAACGACTCGACCTGCCCGGTCCGGCCGCGGACGACCTCGGCCCGGACCTCCTCGAGGAGTTCCAGCAGTTCGGGGCTGTCCCCGACGTGCCGGGCGACGCCGTCGAGGCGGCTGCGGATCGACGCCAGGTGGGTCTGCGCCTCGGCCACCACGCCGCCGGTGCGGCCGGTCTCGCCCAGGGCCAGCGCGGGACGGAGCGCCTCCTCGGTGTCCAGCGGCGCCAGGTGCTCCTCCAGCAGGTCCAGCACCGGCTGGACGTCGAAGGGGACGGGCTCCCCCTCGGCCAGGTCGAGCAGCACCAGGGGCAGCAACGCGCGGGCGGGCGAGGGGAGTCGGTCCGTCTCGTCGGCGCCGGGACGGACCGCCGCCGGGGGCGGGGACTGCCGCACCAGGTCGGTCAGGTCCACCACCTCGCGCATCCGGGCGGCGACCCGGGCGGCGGTGTCGATGGTCTGCTGGTAGCGGACGCCGCCCATGGTCAGCGGCTTCAGCAGGGCGTTGTTGATCGACTTGACCGCGTCGGCGGGCGACCTGACCAGCAGCAGGCAGCTCTCGGGCCCCTCCTCCGTGAACGCCTGCAGCGGCCGCAGGAACAGCTCCCGCCCCATCACGCGGTTGGCCGCCGCCGCCTCCTGCACCTCCGCGGTGAGCCGGCGCCGCGCCTCGTGCAGCAGCCCGCTCTGCGCCGCCTGCAGGGCCGGTCGGCCGCCCGCCGAGACGATCGGCTGCAGCAGCAGCTTCAACGCGTGCGGCAGCGCCTCGTCGGAGAGGAACGCCCCGGTGGCGAACCGGCCCGTCCAGGCGAAGTGCCAGAAGTCGAGCAGCGCCCCCACCCCGTCGGGGTCGGCGGCGGTGAACGCGTTGGCCAGCGACTCGACGTGCCCCACCGCGAGCGACTTCTCCGGCGCCACCGCGTGCGCGTGGAAGATCGCCTCCCGCGCCACCACCACCGCGACCGGGGCGGCGACGGTCGCGAGCCCCCGCTCCCCGGGGCCGTCGGCGGCGATCGAGGCCGCCCACCCCTCGACGGCCGACGGCCACGCGACAGCGTCACTCACCCGTGCACCCCCAGGAACCCAAGGTCCGGCGAACGCCTGACGCCACGTCAGACCACCACGGGGAAAACCCTATCGGAACGTCGTGCGCCAGTTCCCCGGGTCGACGCAATCCGCCGGCCCGGCTGCGGGGAACGGCCGGACGGCGTCCCCGCGGCCGGACCGGCGACCCCCGCGGCCGGGCCGGTGCTCCCCGGCGGGCGTCAGCCGAGGCGGTGGCTCTCCGGCGGGCCGAGCAGGCTCGGGCGCAGGCCGCCGGTGTCGATCACCAGGCGCTGGAGGACGACGGTGGGGTCGACCATCCAGAAGGTGAGGCGGTGCCGGCCGGGGGTGGTGAGGGTGTGCACGGTGGCGCTGCGGCGGACGTTGTCGGAGGTGCCGTAGGCCCACTGGACGTTCATGGTGCCGGAGTCGGCGCCGCTGCGGGCCGTCGTCTCGACGGTCTGCGGGGGCTGGTCGTCGAAGGAGACCGCGTAGGCCGGGCCGCCGGTGGCGAGGGCGTCGTTGCGCGGGGAGAGGTAGGCCCAGACGGTGACCGGGCCGGTGGTGAACAGGGTCACCTGGTACTCCAGGCGCGGCCCGGACCCGCCGGGCACCTGCCGGGGCGCAGTGACGGGCACCGGGGTCACGCCCGCGGTGGTGCGGCCGATGCCGGGGACGGTCTGCCAGGAGACGCCGCCCGCGGAGACGGCCCGGGTGTGGTGCTCGGCGTCGATCGCGACGTAGCCGTTGGCCTCGACGTGCCCGACCCGGATGCTCTTCGAAAGTTTCGGACGGTTGACCACGGCCTTGACGACCACGCTCGCGCCGTCCGGCCCGGTGACGGTGACGGGCACCTCGGTGGTGCCGTACGGGGCGCGGGCCCAGTCGACGGTGAGGACCACCCGCTGCTGCTTGTCGATCCGCCCGGTCGGCCGGTCGGCGGTGAGCCAGGGCGCCCCGGTGGTGACCCGGTAGTCGAAGGGCCGCCTGCCGCGGTTGAACACCTCGACGTACTGCGCGGGTTGGCTCTGGTAGGGGCTGAACTCCGGCAGCACGGCGGGGGTCTGCTCGTGGGGCCACCAGGCGTCGGAGCCGTCGACGGCGACGCCCAGCTCGGCGGTGTCGGGCAGCTCGATCCGGGCGACGGCGGGGAACAGCACGTCGGGGATGGCGACGTTGTCGCGTTCCGGCTGCTGCCAGGGCGCGTTGGGGCCGTAGCGGTCGACGTCGCCGTAGTCGATGTGCGGCTGGGTCTGGAAGCCGTTCCACTTGCCGCCCGCGACGCGGGTGTTGAAGCGTTCGGCGAGCGCGAAGTCGTCGGCGAGCCGGGCCTCGGCCGCGGTGGCGAGGTCGTTGGTCAGGGCCCGGCCCTGCGGCGCGTAGTGCAGGTTGGTGAACTGCGCGGAGCGCAGCGCGTACAGGTTGGCGGTGGCGGCGACCTCGTAGCCGACGAGTTCGTACCAGGCGTCCTGGACGGCGGCGGGCAGGCGGCGGCCGATCCGTTCGGCGTCCGCGGCCAGCTCCTGCCAGCGGGCGGTGACCGTCTCCAGCTCCCGGTAGTCGGTGAGGGAGAAGGGGGTGGCCCGGTCGTCGTAGCGGATGGCGGACGGGTCGGTGGCCGGGTCCTTCGCCGGGTCGACGGTGATCCTGCGGTTGAGCAGCTCGGGCTTGCGGATCGACTGCAACTGGCCGTAGCTGGACAGGAGTTCGGCGATCTGCCGGGCCTGGGCCGGGCCGAAGTTCTGCCGGGCGTACTCGGCCTCCCAGTCGGTGAGCCGCTCCAGCGGCCAACTCTCCGGCTGCCAGGCGTAGTCGAGGAAGAACTGGGTGGGCAGCTCGTTGCCCTTCAGGTCGCCGACGTTGGCGACCCAGAGCGTGCGGTTGCCGTAGGCGTACGACTGGTGGAGCTGCTCCCAGAGGTTGGGCAGGCAGGTGGTGTCGACCCACTTGTAGTTGCGGCCCACGCCGACGTAGTCGAAGTGGTAGTAGAGGCCGTACCCGCCGCCGCGGGCGCCCTCGGCCGGGGCGGGCAGCTTGCGGACGTTGCCCCAGTTGTCGTCGGTGAGCACCACCGTGACGTCGTCCGGCACCCGCAGGCCGCGGTCCCAGTAGCGCTGGACCTCCTTGTAGAGCGTCCAGACCTGCGGGATCGTGGCCGGGTCGCGGCCGGTGACCTCGGCGAGGATGCTCCGCTGGGCGGCGATGATCTCCGTCATCAGCTCGATCCCGTCGCCGTCGGGCAGGCTGACGTCGCCGTTGCCGCGCATCCCGAGGGTGACCACGCCCTCGATGCCCTGCTCGACCATCCGCCGCACGCCGTCCCGCCAGTACGCCTTCACCGCTTCGGCGTTGCGGCGGAACGACCACTCGCCGGTGCCGCCGTACGGGTCGCGCCCGGGGGTGGTGACGTTGCCCGCGGCGTCGCGGACGGCGGGCGTGGCGTGCCGGTTCCACTCCTCGATGCCGCGCATCATCGGGGCCTCGTGCGAGGTGCCCATGACGATGCCGTACGCGGTGGCGGTGGCGTGGTTGAGCGGGTCGTCCTCGGCGAAGGCGCGGCCCCAGACGGCGGGCCACAGGTAGTTGGCGCGCAGCCGCAGCATCACCTCGAAGACCTTGGCGTAGAAGTCGGCGTTGAAGCCGCCGGGGAAGCCGGGCGCCTTGCCGGGGCCGAAGAACGCGGGCGCCCAGGTGCCGAGCGCCGGGTTCTCGTCGTTGATGAACACGCCGCGGTACTTCACCGCGGGCGTGCCCTGGCTGTGCCGGCCCGGCAGCGCGTACACCGCGTCGCGGTGCTGCGGGGGGACGTCGTCCCACCAGTACCAGGGCGAGACGCCCATGCCGCGGGAGGCGTCGTACGCGCCGTAGATCGTGCCGCGCTGGTCGCTGCCCGCGATCACCAGGGCGCGGTCGACCCCCGGCAGCGGGTGCTCGACGACCGCCTGCAGCGAGGTCTCCCAGCGGCCGGCGACGCCGCTCACGTCGAGCCGTCCGGCGGCCACCAGCTGGTCGACCAGCGGGCTGCGGCCGATCGTGCCGACGATCACCGCGGTGCGGCCGGCCGGGACGCTGTCGCGCACCACCGCGGGGCGGACGCCGGTGACGCGTTCCAGGTCGGCCGCCAGGTCGCCGACCACGCGCACCACGCCGGGGTGGTCCGCGCCGCTGACCACGAGCGGGGCGGCGCGGCCGTCCTCGACCAGCGGGAGGCTGCCCGGGCGCGGGGTGAAGGAGATCCAGCCGCCCGGATCGGTGGTCCGCGGGCCGCTGCCGTCGCCGCCCTCCGGGTTGCCGTCGCTGCTGCCGGAGGAGGAGGCGGCGGCCCAGGCCTCGGCGCTCAGGCCGAGGGCCCCGCCGAGCGGGGTGGCGGCGAGGCCGAGCCCCAGCCCCATGCCGAGGGCGGCCCGGCGCCCGGTGGTGAACTGCGGTGCTGGTCGGTTCATGACGGCTCTCCCGACGGCCGAGGTTTCGAAAATTTCGAAACGTTACCTTTATGTTTCGGAGCCACCTTTGGGTACGACCTGACCGGGGGTCAACCCCCTTGCACCGGGAATCTGCGGAAGGACCGCACCCGCCGGAGCCCCGCGCGCCACCGCACGGCGGCCGGCTTCCGCTACAGGCAAGGGAGTTGACGCCGCCGGAGGGAGCCCGGAGCAAGCGGACCTCCGGGGCTGTCACCACCCGCGAGTAGGGTCCGCCGGAAACCCGCAGTCGGCCGCCGGAGGAGCACGATGCCGAGAACCACCCCGCCCCGCCCCGTGGACATCGCTTCCCTGTTCCCGGAGTTGGCGCCGCTGGCCCGGCAGGCCGTCCGCCTCCACCCCCGCGCGGGCCTGCCGTCCGTCCACGACAGCTCCGTCGGCGGGCCGCTGCTGTGGCCCGCCGACGAGGAGTGGCCGACCTGCCCGCAGGAGCACCACCACTGGGAGCCGCCGGTCTCCCTCGACGACGTCCGCCGCGGGCGGGCGCTACTCGAAGCCGCCTGGCTCCGCCACCGCGAGCCGGGCGAGAACCTCCTCACCCCCGAGCAGCGTGCCCACCTCGACGGGCTCAAGGCCGGGCACCCGCCCCACACCGGGCCGAACGCCCTGCTGCCGGTCGCCCAGCTCTACTTCCGCGACGTCCCCGGGCTGACGGGCCCGGAGGGGGCCGACCTCCTGCAGGTGCTCTGGTGCCCCCTCCACCACGACGGCGAAGTGCTCCCCGCGGCCCGCCTGGTCTGGCGGAACGCCGCGGACGTCGGCGCGTTGCTCACCGACCCGCCGGAGCCCGCCGACGTCGAGCACTACGGCCACTACGTTCCCGAACCCTGCGTCCTGCACCCCGAGGTCGTCACGGAGCACCCCGCGCCGCACGAACTCCCGGAGGAACTCGCCGACCGCCTCCACGACTGGGGAGAGGAGCAGGAGCAGGGCCACGGCGGCGCCTCCTACCAGTACGAGCTCTCGGTCGCCCCCGGCTGGAAGGTCGGCGGCTGGGGTCCGTGGAGCTTCCGCGACCCGTGGCCCATGCCCTGCCCGAGCTGCGGCACCGCGTACCGGCCCCTGCTGACCGTCAGCAGCGGGGAGTGGGACGGCGGGAGCGGCAGCTGGATCCCCCTCGAGGACCGCGTCCCTCCGGAGCGCACCGGCCTGCGCCGCCCCTCCAACCCGCCCATGGTGGAGATCGGCCGGGGCTACGACATGCAGATCTACGTCTGCCCCGCCTCCTTCGACCACCCGCACCTCGAGGTCATGCAGTGACCTCGCCGACCTCGTCCCCCCGCGCGGGCTGAATCCTTTTCCCGCTCCAGCGGCTCTTGTGGTCGAGCGGCTGCGCAGTCGGCGCACCGCCCGAACCCCGGGAGCCCCTCGTGACCGTTTCCCCGCCCTCCGTCCCGCCCCGAGGGGTGCTGCTGGTGCACGGCGCCTGGCACACCGGCCGCGCCTGGGACGGCGTCGCGGCCGGACTGCGGGCGCGCGGGGTGGCCGTGGCCGTCGCCGAACTGCACCGCGGGTCGCTGGCCGCCGACACGGCCGCGGCCGAAGCCGCCCTGGACGGACTGGGCGGTGACGGCCCGGTCGTCGCGTGCGGCCACTCCTACGGGGGCGCCGTCATCACCGGCCTCCCGCCGCACAAGGTCGACCACCTCGTGTACCTCGCCGCGATGATGCCCGACCGCGGCGAGACCGTCCTCGGCCTGCTCGCCGGTGCGCCGCCCACCGCCCTGGCGTCCGGCATGGTCGGTGACCCGGCCGGCACCACGACGATCGACCCGCAGGTCGCGGGAGAGCTCTTCCACGGCCGGCTCGACGCAGGGGAGCGCGCCCACCACACCGCCCGGCTCGTCCCCCAGACGATGGCCCCCGGCCACCAGCCGACGACCGCCGCCGCCTGGCGCCGGCGCCCCAGCACCTACGTCGTCTGCACCGAGGACCGGGCCGTGCACCCCGAGCTGCAACGCCGGTTCGCCGCCCGCGCGACCCGCGCGCTCACCTGGCCCAGCGACCACGGCGCCTTCGCCTCGCACGCGCGGGAGACCGTCGACCTGCTCCACCAGCTGGCCACCCGCGGCGCCGCCGACCACTGAGCCACCCGCCCCACCGCAGGTGCCCGGTCCGCTCGTCGGGCGGACCGGGCACCTGCGCTCCGTGGCAGCGGACTCCGTCAGCCCCGGGCGTCGAGGCGGCGCGGGTCGACGGACCAGATGCCGCGGCCGTGGGTGGCGGCGTAGAGCTTCCCGTCGGGGCCGGACCTCAGCTGCATCACCGTGGTGGTGGGCAGGTTGCTGCCGAGCACCTTCCAGTCCTTCTCCCCCGGCGCGCGGTGGAAGGCGGCGAGGTCGGTCCCGAGCGCGAGGCCGCCGTCCGGCAGCAGCCGCAGCGAGTCGGCCGGGACGTCCGGCAGGTTGACGGAGACGTCGACCCAGGTGGTGCCGCCGTCCCGGCTCTCGAAGACGTGGCCGACGCCCGCGCCGGGGCCCTCGGTCCAGGCCCGGGAGAAGCCGCTGAAGGCGACGAACACGTGCTGCGCGTCGGCCGGGTCGACCGCGAGCGAGGACACGTAGCGGTTGGGGAGGGCGCCGCCGACGGGGAGGTCGAGCTGGTGCCAGCCGGTGCCGTCGGCGTTGCCCACCGCGATGCCCCGGGTGAAGCCGCTGTTGTTGCACGGGCCGCACCAGCCCGCGTACACCCGGCCGCCGGAGGAGGCGAGGGCGGTGGCGACGTGACCGGCGCCGAGGTCGTAGGCGGAGGTCCACTCCTCGCCGCTGCGGATGGCGAAGCCCTTGTGCTGCACCCAGACGTGCTGCCCGCCGGCGACCCAGCTCCTGGCGTCCTTCTGGTCGGTGGTGATCGGCGCGATGAAGCGGGCGGCGCCGGTCTCGTTGTCGGGCGGGGCGACCGAGTAGCTGGTGGCCTTGGCGGGGTCGTCGATCCAGGAGCCGTCGTTGACGGCGCAGTTCCGGGTGATCTGGACCGCGAGGTAGACGTACTCCTCGGCGATGTTGCAGCCGTTGTCCGGGTCGACGATGGTGTCGGCGCCGTCGCCGCCGAAGTTCGAGCCCATCACCCTGTCGTGGGAGCGCAGCACGGACTGCCCGTTGTCCTGCAGGCCGCCGCTGACCACGACGCCCCGGCCGGAGGGGTCGGCCGGGTCCTTGCCGACGCCCACCGAGTAGTACTGCAGGGTGTCGATGGTGCCGTCGTTGAGGGACTTCCAGTCCTTGGCGTGGCCGTAGGCGTCCAGCGTGCCGTTGAGCGGGCGGCTGTAGATGCCGCCGTCGTTGCCGACGAGGACGTACGGCTTGCCGCCGCGGCTGCCGACGGCCACCGCGTGCTGGTCGGAGTGGGTGGTGGGCGAGCAGTCGCCGGTCTGCCGGGCCGGGTCGATGGACCAGCAGGCGAAGCCGAAGTTCCAGTACGGGCCGGGGGTGGTCCAGTGGGCGCCGCCGTCCTCGGTCTCGAAGACCTCCTCCAGACCGAGGTAGACGTGGTCGGCGTCGTTCGGGTCGACCTGGAGGAACTGGTTGTACCAGGACTGGATGCCGGGCCGGTAGCCCTCGTCCTGGAGCGCGGAGCCGGAGGCCATCAGCTTGTCCGTGTCGGCGATCGACGTCCACGGGCCGAACGGGGAGCCGGACTTGGAGACGTACACGCCCTGCAGGCCGCTGTCCGGGTCGGTGGCCGTCCTGGTCGGCGACTGCTGGACCGCGTAGTAGCGCGAGCCGTCCTTCGAGCGGGCGAAGGTGACGTTCCCGACGTCACCGGCGCCGGCCGGCATCTCGCCGAGCGAGGTCACCCGCTGCCAACTGCCGTCCGCCGCACGGCTGTAGAAGCCGTTGTAGGTGTCACCACCGCGCCAGCCGACCGCGACCACGACCTTGGAGGGGTCCTTCGGGTCGACGGCGATGTCGTTGGCGATGTTCTTGTACGGGGCGTTGGGCGCCTTGGCGTCGGCGCCGCCGGGCAGGTAGCCGGGGTTCGGGGCGAACTCCAGCGTCCACGGGCCGGACAGGTCCGTGGTGGAGTGGCTCCACACGCCGCGGCTGGTGGCGGCCCACACCCGGTCGCCCGCGAAGCGCAGGGCGTGGATGGTGGTGGACTCCAGCTCCGGCCCGCCGATCCGGTCGCCGGGCCGGAACTCGCCGTTCCGCGGGTCGGCCAGCACGTAGACGCCGGTGCCGACGTACGAGGTGGCACCGGTGTTCGACTCGCCGGTGGCGTACCAGAGCCGGCCCGAGCCGTCGAGGCTCAGCGCGCCGGTGGACAGCGAGGGCAGCTGGTCGGAGACGGCCCGCCAGTGGCCGCCGCCGGTGGACGAGCGGAAGACGCCGCCGTTGGCGCCGCCCGCGTACACGTAGCCGTCGTCGTCCGCCGCGATGCCGGTGATCCGGCCGGTCACCAGGCCGGAGCCGCCGCTGGAGTTCGAGTCGACGTCGCGGTAGCGCGGGTCGTCCGAGTCGTACCGCAGGCCGGTGACGTGGTCCCAGCTGCCGCCGGTGTGCGGCATCGACTGCAGCTGCGCCCAGGCGGCGCCGTACGCACCGGGGGCGACCACGCCGGGCGCCGTGCGCGCCTCGGTGAACTGCTCGGTCGCCTCGGCGGAGTTCTCCGCCTCGTCGCCCTCGTCCTCGCCGCCGCCCTCGGCGGCGGCGGCGGTCGGACCGGACGCGATCCGCTCGGCGTGCCGGTGGCCGGTCTCGGTCAGGTGGCGGACCTGCCACGGCTTCGCGCCGGGCGTGGGGGCGGCGAGCGCCTGGCTGGTGGTCAGACCGAGTGTGGTCAGCATGACGGCACACACGAGCAGTCTGCGTCGTTGCCTGTCGGGCACGGTGCGGGTTCCTCCCAGGAGGGCCGGGCACCCGGTCCGGGCGCCTCGGCCGAGAATCAGCCGAAGCCTCCCGGATCGCGACGGACGGCGTGAAGGGGCGGGGCGTAACGAAAGGTCAAAATCCAATACAGTGAAGGAAGTTGGTAAAAGTTGGCGGAGCCCCGCCCCCGGCTCGACGCCGGGGACGGGGCGGGGCGGGGCGGTTCGGGGCCGGTCAGTTGCGCAGGCTCCACTGCTGGTTGCCCGCGCCCGAGCAGGCCCACAGCTGGACCTTCGTCCCGTTCGCCGTGCCCGTGCCGGCGGCGTCCAGGCACAGGCCCGACTGCACTCCGGTGACGGTGCCGTTGGCGTTGACGTTCCACTGCTGGTTGCTCTGCCCGTTGCAGTCCCAGATCACGACGGCGGTGCCGTTGCCGGTCCCCTGGCCCGAGGCGTCCAGGCACTTGTTGCCGTAGACCACCAGCTGCTTGTTCGCCGTGTAGGTCCACCGCTGGTTGGTGCCGCCGTGGCAGTCCCACAGTTGGGTCTGGGTGCCGTTGCTCGTGGCGGAGCCCGGGACGTCGAGGCAACGGCCCGAGGCCTGGCCCACGATCTCCTGGCCGGTGCTCGGCGGAGTGGAGGTGCCGGAGCCGAACTGGCCGAAGAACTTCCAGACCTCACCGGACGTCCAGGTGCGCCAGCCGTCGCAGGTGCACCCGTCGATCGGGCCGGGGTCGTGGCCCGCCCCGTCGAACGCGGCCCAGACGACCGGGTAGCCGGCCTTGCACCCGGAGTAGGCGGTGACGACGTGCGTCAGGCTGCCGGGGGCCGGCTCGGGCGGGGTCTGCGGGGTGCAGCCGTTGTTCCTGACGAACTGGTCGCGCAGTCCCCTGCCCAGGGAGATCGGCAGGACGTCGTCGCGGAGGCCGTGCAGCCCCATGTAGGCGATCGGCTGCGTACCGCCGTTGCACCCGCTGAGGTTCGCCCCGGCGTAGACCGCGACCGCGCGGAAGACCGTCGCCCGGCTGCAGGCGAGCGCGTAGCTCATCCCGCCGCCGTAGCTGAAACCGGCGGCGAACAGCCGCGTCGTGTCGATGCACAGGCCGGCTTCGAGCTGCCCGGTCAGGTCGTCGACGAAGGTGACGTCCTGGCCGTTGGTGTTGGCCCAGCCGTTGTCGAAGCCCTGCGGCGCGACGAAGACGGTGCCGTTGTTGTCGGCGTCCGCCAGCCGCCGCAGGCCGTAGTAGGACCAGTTGTACCCGTCGGTGCCGCCCGAGTCGACGTCGTTGGCGGTGCCGCCCCGCCAGTGGAACCCGAAGACCAACCGGTAGGCGCGGTTCGGGTCGTAGTTGGCGGGGACCCGCAGGATGTAGCTGCGGGTCTGGCCGCTGCTGGTGATCGTGCGGGCGCCGCTCGTCAGCGGCGCCTTGCCGCAGCCGCTGCTGGCCGCGGTGGCGGTGACCTGCGCGGCAGCCGTGCCCGGAGCGGCGGCCGCACCGGGGCCGGTGCTCAGCGCCGTGCCGAACGCCGCCAGGGCGACCACCACCGGGGCCAACGCACGGGTGAACAGGGAACTGCGTTTCACGGGCTCTTCCTTCACTGTGGGTGGACAGGAGTTCAGGGCTCCGACCTGCGGGTCGTCCGCGGGTCGGTTGAAACGGTCCGTTCGAGCGGGGACGGAACCTCGGTGTTGCGCGCGGGTGGACGCCGCCCGGTGCGCGAAGGCCGGCCAGGGGTGGGGGCCGATGACCGCCAGGCATGTTAGCGCTAACAATCACGCGGAGACGCTCCCCCGTGCAGGCGGGACGCCTCAAGGGCGACGGCCGCAGCCTGCATCACTTGCGCATGCACAGTCAACCCTTCTCACAACGGTCCGGCGTCCCGCGCCGGGCGGTGCACCCACCGGTCACGGCACGGCGGGGCCCGCGTCCGCGTGGCCGACGGCACGGCCGCCCGGCCCGAGCAGCCTGCCGAGCTGTTTGACGGTGCGCAGGCACACCTCGCGCTCCTCGATCCGCACTTCGGGGTGGCGTGACGCCAAAATCGCTTCCTGCGAAGGGAGTTGGTCCAGAGAGCGCAGCCAGAGCATCAGCAGCAGATTGGCCCGGCCGGTGAGCGCGCAGCTGAGGCGGACGTCGGGGAGAACGGCCAAGGCGCGTGCGGTGCGGTCGAGTTCGGCGGCGGGCACGCTGCAACGCAGCACGGCGGTGACCGGCCAGCCGGTGACGGACTGGGCGACCTCGCAGCGCACCCGCAACGCGTCGGTGGCGGTGAGCAGACCGAGGCGGCGCCGGACGGTGGGTTCGCTAGCGCCGGTGCGGGCGGCGAGTTCGGCGAGGGGCGTGCGGCCGTCCTCGCGGAGCAGGGCGTACAGCGGCTCGTCGAGCGGATGGGGTCGCGGCGGGGCCGGGTCGGCGGCGGGGCCGGCCGGTGGCTGGAGGGCCTGGCGCTGGGCGGGTCCGAGGGCGCGCAACCGCCACCGGGTGGGTTCGCCGTGGCCCGCGGTGCGCAGGTCCGCCCGGTGGCGGGCGAGGCCGGGAGCGTGCTCGACGGCGGTGGCCAGGACGGCGGCGAGGTCCTCGGGCGAGCGGGCGGCGACCACGGCGAGCAACGGCCAGCGGCCGGTGAGCTGGTGGAGGTACAGCACCTCGGGGCGGGCGGTGAGGTGGGCGAGGAGGGTGTCGAGCGCGCCGGGGAGCGGGCGCAGCCGGACGTAGGCGAGGCAGAACGCGTGGTGGTAGGCCGGTCCGAGCGCGCAGGTGGTCCAGGCGAGGCCGTGGGTGCGCAGGCGTTCCCAGCGGCGGGCCGCGGTGGCGGGGTCGACGCCGAGGGCGCGGCCGAGCCGGGACCACGGGGCGCGGGGGGTGATCTGGAGCGCGTTGAGCAGTTCCAGGTCGAGTTCGTCGACGGATTCGGGCGGCATTCCGCCAGTCTGCCGCACGGCTCCTGCGGATGAGGCGCCGGTGGGGCTCCATCGTGACGGTATCGGGCGGCGGGTCCGCTCCGGGGTCCGACCTGCCGATGCTGGTCGGACAGGACGAGCGAGAGGCGGGTGGGCGGTGCAGGCGACGGGTGTGGAACGGCGCGCCGAGGTGGTGCGGGCGGCGGTGGCGGCCGGACTGGTCGGCGAGCGGCGGGTGGCGGCGGGCTTCCTGGACGTGGACGGCGTGCGGCGCACGGTGGCCTCGTTGCGGGCGGCCTTCGGCGGGGACGCGCCGGTGCTGCACGCCTTCGCGGTGAAGGCGTGCGCGCTGGTGCCGGTGCTGCGGCTGGTCGCGGACGCGGGGATGGGCTGCGAGGTGGCCAGCCCGGGCGAGTTGGCACTGGCGCTGGCGGCCGGGGTGCCGGCCGACCGGATCGTGCTGGACTCCCCGGCGAAGACCGGCGGGGAGCTGTCCCGGGCGCTGGAGCTGGGTGTCGCCGTCAACGCCGACAACCTGGCGGAGCTGGACCGGATCGCCGCGCTGCGGGCCGCCCGGACGACCTCCTCGGTCCTGGGACTGCGGGTCAATCCGCAGGTCGGCGCGGGCACGATCGGGGCGATGAGCACGGCCTCCGCGCACTCCAAGTTCGGTGCGCCGCTGCGGGACCCGGGGGCCCGGGAACGGGTGCTGGCGGCGTTCGACCGTCACCCGTGGCTGACCCGCCTGCACGTGCACGTGGGGTCGCAGGGCTGCCCGCCGGACCTGATGGCGGCGGGCGTGCGCGCGGCGTGGGAGCTGGCGGAGGAGGTCAACGCCCGGGCCGGACGGCGGCAGGTCACCAGCATCGACCTCGGCGGCGGTCTGCCCGTCGACTTCGGCAGCGACGAGGTGTCCCCGGACTTCGCCGGCTACGCCCGTGGCCTGCGCGCCGCCGTCCCCGGCCTGTTCGACGGGTCGTACGCGCTGGTGACCGAGTTCGGCCGCTCGGTGGTGGCGAAGAACGGCTTCACGGCGGCCCGCGTCGAGTACGCCAAGGAGGTCGGCGGCCGCCGCGTCGCCCTGACCCACGCGGGCGGGCACCTCGCCACCCGCACGGTCCTGATGCCCGACTCCTGGCCGCTGCGGGTGGAGGTGCTACGCCCGGACGGCACGCCGAGCACCGCCGAGCCGGTGGTGCACGACGTCGCGGGCCCGCTCTGCTTCGCGGGCGACCTGGTGGCGCGCGAGCGGCTGCTGCCGCGGATCGAAGCGGCGGACCTGGTGGTGCTGCCGGACACCGGCGGCTACTACACCTCCGCTCCCTGGGCCTACAACAGCGTCCCGCGGCCGGCCGTGCACGCTTTCACCACCGTCGTGGACGGCCGGGTGCGGTTCGCCGAGGTGCGCCGCGAGCAGACCCTGGCGGAGATCGTCGCCGAGGCGGGCGGGGCGCACGCCGACGCCCTGGTCGGTCTCGGCCGCGACGTGCGGGACGGGGGCGCGGCCCGGTGAGCGCCGTCGTCCCGGGGCGGCCGGAGGCGGCGCCGCCGACCGCTTCCCACGGCGCCCCGGCGCGCCGCTGGACCACCGCGGCGGCCGTCGTCGGGGCGCTCGCCGCAGGAGCCGCGGGTCTCGCCGTGCGCCCGCCGACGGTATGGGGCCTGCTGCCGATCGTGCTGTACGCGGTGCTGGCGCTGGCCGGCACGCCCATGGCCCGGGCGACCGGGGCCGCCCTGGTGGCCGCCCTGCTGATGGCCCGTCCGACGCCGGGCGAACTGCTCTCCCTCGGCCTGCACAGCCTCGCCGACCAGGTCGCCCTCATCGGCCTGGTCGCCCTGCTCGGCACGGCGCTCGGCGAGGTGCTCGCCGCGACGGGGGCAGCCGGGGCCCTGGTCGGCGCGGTGCTGCGCCCGCTGGCCGGGCGCGGTCCCCGGGTGCTCCCCCTCGCCGTCTGGGGCACCTGCCTGGTCCTGGTCTTCGCCCTCGGCACCCTGGCCGGCGCCCTCGCGGTGGCCGCGCCCCTGGTCGTCCCGGTCGCCGCGCGGGCCGGCCTGACCCGGTCCACCACCGCCGCGGCCATGTTCCTCGGCGGCTGCTCCGGTCTCGCCCTGGCGCCGTTCGCCGGCTCCAACGTCGCCGTCCTGGACGCCGCCGGGACGAGCTACGGCGGCTACCTCCTGGTCGGCGCCCTGCCGCTCACCGCGGTCTCCCTGGCGGTGGCCCGCGTCGCCCTGCCGCTGATCCAGCGCCGGACCGACCGCCGCCCCGACGAGCACTACCCGGTGCCGCCCGCCCCCGCGTCCTCCGCGCACGCCGCACCGGCACCGTCCGCCCCCGCGTCCTCTCCGGGGGGCGGGCGCGAGCGGTGGGCCGCGACCGCGTTCGCCACGGCGCTCGGGGTCTGCGTGGTCGGCGCCGCCGTCACCCGCACCGGGGCGCTGTTCCCGCTGGCGGCGCTCCCGCTGATGGCCGCGGCCACGGCGCTCGGCGGCGGACTGCGGCCGGGGGCGGCGGCGCGCCGGTTCGCCGTCGGCGCCCGCCGGGGCCTGCCGACCCTGGTCCTCTTCCTCGCCCTGGCCGCGTTCTTCCGCGCCGTGGAACTCCTGCGCCCGTACGACGTGCTGATGGAGCGTTTCGGCGGTCACGCGGCCCAGCTCCCGCCGCTGGGCTTCGCCGTGGTGGTCGCGCTGCTCGGCTGGCTGGCCGTACCGGGCGCCACCGCCGCGCACGTGGTGCTGCTGCACAAGGTGTTCGGGCCGCTCGGCGACTCCCTGGGCCTGAGCCCGGCCGCCTGGACGGTCACCTACCTGTGGGGCTCCAAGGCCGACACCTACGGCCCGTTCCCCAATCCCAACATGCTGGCCGCCCACGGCTTCGCCGGAGCGCGCCGCCTGCGCGTGCTGGTGCTCCTCGGCTGGTCCGTGCTCCTGCCGGCCGCCGCGGTCTACTTCCTCCTGCTCACCGTACTGACCTGACCGGCCGCACGCCGTCCCCTCCCCCGCCCCGACTCCCGAGAGAGCCCGATCGCCATGTCCCGGCACGACCCCAGCCCCCTCCCCTACGACCTGGTCGTCCGCGGCGCCGAGGTGCTCGACGGCACCGGGGCGCCGGCCGTCCGCGCCGACGTCGCCGTCCGCTCCGGCCGGATCGCCGGGGTCGGCGACCTGGTGGGGCGGGCCCGGCGGGAGGTGGACGCCCGCGGGCTGGTGCTGGCGCCCGGGCTGGTCGACCTCCACTCGCACGCCGACCTGACCCTGGCCGGCGCCCCGCAGGCGGAGGGCTGCCTGCGGCAGGGGGTGACCACCGTGGTGACGGGCAACTGCGGGATGTCCCCGTTCCCGGTCGACCCGGCGGCGGGCCCGGGCGTCCTGCCCGGCCCGGGCCCGGACGCCCCGCCGCCGGTCGACCTGGACGCGTTCGCCGCCGCGGTCACCGCCGCCCGCCCGGCGGTCAACCTGGCCGCCCAGGTCGGCCACGGGACGCTCCGCGCGGCGGTGCTCGGCAGCGCGCTGCGCCGGGCCTCGGCGGACGAGCTGGCCGCGATGTGCGAGCTGCTGGGCCGGGCCGCCCGGCAGGGCGCCTTCGGGTTCTCCACCGGCCTGATCTACGCGCCGGGCTCGTTCGCGGACGCGGCCGAGGTCCGGGCGCTGGCCGCCGAGGCGCACCGGCACGGGCTGCTGTACAGCACGCACCTGCGCGACGAGGGCGACGCGCTGCTGCCGGCCCTCACCGAAGCGCTGGACACCGCCCGGGCGACCGGCGTGCGGCTGCAGGTCTCCCACCTGAAGGCGATGGGCCCCGCCAACCACGGCAAGGTCCACGAGGCGCTGGCGCTGATCGACGCGGCCCGCGCGGCGGGCGTGGACGTGGCGACCGACGTCTACCCGTACGCGGCCTCCTCGACCCGGCTGAGCTCGCGGCTGCCCGGCTGGGCGCTGGACGGCGGCACCCCGGAGCTGCTGGCCCGGCTCGCCGATCCGGTCCAACGGGAGCGCATCGGACGGGAGTTGGCGGTGAAGGAGGGCCGGACCTTCCTCCCGGAGGGCACCGTGCTGGCGGCGATGGCTCCGGGGCCGTACGACCGGTACACCGGTGCGACACTGCGCGAGGTGGCACTGGCGGAGGGCGTCGGCGGCGCGGAGGCCGCCCTGCGGGTGCTCGCGGGACACGGCGAGGTGCTGATCGTCAACCACGCGATGGCGGAGGCGGACGTCGCGGCGGTGCTGGCCGGTCCGCACACCGCGGTGGCCAGTGACGGCTGGGAGCTCGACGCCTCCTGCGGGGGCCACCCTCACCCCCGGCACTTCGGCACCTTCGCCCGGGTCCTCGGCGCGGCGGCCCGCGGCGAGGGGCCGCTGACGCTGCCGCAGGCGGTCCACCGGATGACCGGGCTGCCCGCCGACCGGATCGGCCTGGCCGACCGCGGCAGGGTGGCGGTCGGCCGGGTGGCCGACCTGATGGCCTTCGACCCCCGCACCGTCACCGACCGCGCCACCTACGAGCACCCCCTGCGGTACGCGGCGGGCGTCGCCCACGTGCTGGTCGCGGGCGAACCGGTGCTCCTCGACGGCGAACTCACCGGCGCCCGTCCGGGAGCGGTCCTGCGTCGCGCCCGCCCGTCGGCGTGAACCCGGCCCTGCCGGGCGGCCCCTCGGCCCGGGGCCCGGACGGTGGGCCGCCGCCCGCTGTTCGCGCCCCGGCCCCGACGGAGGTGCTCAGCCTGCCGGGCGGGACCGCACCGTCCACGGGTCCTGCGTGACGGCGCCGGCACCGCTTCCACGGCGACGGGCACCGCGGGGGCGGCGGTGTCAGTGCGCGTCGTCCTGGCCCACCGGGGTGCTGCTGAAACCGTGCTGCCAGGCGGCCTTCGCCCCGGAGTCGCCGATCTGGTAGACGTCGACGACCGCGCCCGCGCCCACCACCACGCACAGCACCGCCACCACGGTCCGGGCCGGGAGCGCCGTCAGGCGCGACTGCTGCCCGGTGGCCGCGCGGCGTGCCGTCCACCGCAGCAGGGCGGCGAGGACCAGCAGTCCGAACGCCCAGGGCGTCAGGCCGTCGCCGAGTTCGGCGTGGCGGCGCACCAGCGGCCCGCTCTCGACGTGGCGCTCCAGCCACTCCCCCGCGTCCGTGGTCAGTGGGACGGACGCCGGCGGGACCGGGGCGAGCGCCGGGAGCAGCACCCCGAGACGCCGGGCGGCCGCGGGCCGGAGAGCGCGGACGACCAGGGCGAGCGCCGTCAAGGGGGCGAGCACCAGGACGACGTGCACCGGCAGGACGTGCGCGGGCAGCCCGTTGACCGTGCTCACCGGGGCTCCTTCCGGTCCGGGGAGGTCCGCGCCGACCGCGGACCGAACGCGCGCCGTCCTGGCAGGCGCACCTGTCAACTTGCTCTGAACGCGGCCCGGTGGCTGCGGCGGGTGGGTCTCGGTGTTCAGGTGGGTGTGTCGCGGCGCTCACCGGCCTCCCCAGTCACTGGCGACTCCTGTGCCGGGGCCTGTGTACGGGGCGGCCGGAGCATGGGAGGATGACCGGACAAGAGGTGGACCGCAGCCCGTCCCGGCGGCGGTCCACCGGTCTCGGGAATCGCCCCCCCACACGGGCACCCGACGTCCGCCTTCGCCGTCGGTGCCCCGCCCTGCGCGGGCACCGACCCCGTCGGACTCACGGCCCCCAGGAAGGGGGCGATCGTGCACAGCGCCGTCGACGCCACCGAGGCAGTGGCCCAGCCGCGCCGCCGCACCGGCCCCGGAGCCCCGGCCGACCCTCCCGCCCGCGCAGCCGACGCGTTCGACGACCGTACGACCGTCTGAACCCCGGCCCGGGACGGCGCGGTACGACGACGTGAACAGCGCGCACCCGCACGGTGCGCCGGAACCCCACGACGAGCAGGACCTGCTGGTCCTGCACGCCGTCTTCGACCGCGCCTACGTCCTGCTGCTGCGCGGCGCGGCCGACAACACCGCCGACGGCCTCGACGCCGACTTCGCCCGCGCCGCCGCCTCCGGCCTGCCCGTGCTCGTCGACCTCGCCGCCCTCCACCACGGCAGCCAGGAGTTCCTCGCCCTGCTGATCGACGCCCACCGGCACGGCGCCGAACTGATCGGCCCCCTCTCCCCTCCCTGAGCCAGCGCCTGGCCGTCACCGGGCTCGCCGACTGGTTCACCGTCCACCCCGGTCTCACCGCCGCCCTGCGCCACCTCCCGCCACCGGCCGCACCCGGGACCCCGGAAGCCTGACGCGAGCTCTGCAGGAACCGCGGCACCGTCGAACGCCTGATCAACGGACCGAGGGCCCGGCGAGGCATCGCCGCACGCCACGACGAGAAGCCCGAGGGCCACCTGGCCGGCCTCCGGCTTGGCGGCGCGATGACCGGGATCGAAGGCCTCAACGAGCCCACCCCTTGATCACGACCAGATGCGCCCGCTAGAAGTCGAGGAGGCCGATGGCGTGGCCGTCGTGGTCCACCACCGGCCACGTGTCCAGTCCGCGGGCGCGCATGGCGGCGAGGGCGTCGGCGGCCGGCATGTCGGCGGTGGCGAACGGGGCGCGGTCGAGGGCGATGTCACGGACGGGAGTGCGTTCGGTGTACCAGGAGCGGGCCTGGAACGGTGCGAGGTGGAGACGGGTCAGCAGCCCGGCGCAGCGGCCGTCGTCGGCGCGGACCAGGACGTGGTCCGCGCCGGAGCTGTGCAGGATGTCCATCGCGGTGTCGGCGGTGACGTCGTCGCTGATCTGCAGTTCCGGGTGTTTCATGAGGTCGCCGACCGTGGTGGCGGTCGCGGGGCGTTCGAGGCTGATGGTCACGGGCGTGGTCCTTCGGGTCGTTGCCGCCGGTGGTGGCGGCGCTCCGGGCACGGGTGGGGCGGGCTGACGGCGTCTGCCGGCGCGGGCCAGCACCGACTCGCGGATCGTGCGGTGGGGCCGTGGTTCGTGGAAGCCGGGGCCCGGACCAGCGGCGGGCAGGCCGTGTCGCGGTCCGGGCCTGCGGGTCTCCTCGCCGGCTAGCCGGCGAGGGCGGTGCGCCCGGGTGCCGTGCCGCGGGAGTCCGCGAGGCCCCGTGCAGTGCCCGCACGCAGGGCTCGACGGCGCCGGTTGCGGCTCGTGGAGGTGCTGCGGCGCGGGCGTTCGACGACCAGGTCGGGGATCGCGACGGGCACGCCGGTGGGGACGCGGGCGCCCGTGATGCGGGCGAGTTCCTCGTCCCCGGCGCTGACGCGGGTGGTGACGGGGGTGATGGCGGCGGTGGCCATCATGCGGGCCGCCCCCCGCCGCTGCTCGGGCAGGACCAGGGTGACGACGGTGCCGGACTCACCGGCCCGGGCGGTGCGGCCGCCGCGGTGCAGGTAGTCCTTGTGGTCGGCGGGCGGGTCGAGGTTGACGACCAGGTCGAGGCCGTCGACGTGGATGCCGCGGGCGGCGACGTTGGTGGCGACCAGCGCGGTGACCTGGCCGGTGCGGAACTGCTCCAGGGTGCGGGTGCGCTGCGGCTGGGACTTGCCGCCGTGCAGGGCGGCGGCCTTCACGCCGTCGGCGAGCAGGCTCCGCACCAGGCGGTCGGCACCGTGCTTGGTGTCGGTGAACATGATCACGCCGCCCTCGCGGGAGGCGATGTGCGCGATCGTGGCGGCCTTGTCGGAGCTCTGCACGTGCAGCACGTGGTGCTCCATGGTGCTGACCGCGCCCGCGGACGGGTCCACCGAGTGCGTGACCGGGTCCGTCAGGAAGCGGCGGACCAGGCGGTCGACGTTGCGGTCCAGGGTGGCGGAGAACAGCATCCTCTGGCCGCCCTCGGCGACCTGGTCGAGGAGCTGGACGACCTGCGGGAGGAAGCCCACGTCGGACATCTGGTCGGCCTCGTCGAGGACGGTGACGGCGACCGAGTCCAGTCGGCAGTCGCCGCGCTGCACCAGGTCCGCCAACCGCCCGGGAGTGGCGACCACGACCTCGGCGCCGCGGCCGAGCGTCTGGGCCTGGCGCCCGATCGACACCCCGCCGACCACCGTGGCCAGGCGCAGGCGCACCGCGTGGGCGTAGGGGGTGAGCGCCTCGGTGACCTGTTGGGCCAGCTCGCGGGTGGGGACCAGGACCAGTGCCAGCGGTCGGCCGGGCTCGGCCTTCCGGCCCGCGGTGCGCGCCAGCACGGCGAGGCCGAACGCGAGCGTCTTGCCGGAGCCGGTGCGCCCCCGCCCCAGCACGTCGCGGCCGGCCAGCGCGTTCGGCAGCGTCGCGGCCTGGATCGGGAACGGCGTGGTGACGCCCTGGCGGGTCAGCGTCGCCAGCAGCGCCTTCGGCATGTCCAGCTCGCCGAAGGACTCGACGGCCGGCAGCGCCGGAGTGGTGCCCACCGGCAGCGCGAACTCGCCCTGCACGGGGGGTCCCTGACGGGTGCGGCGGCCGGAGCGGGAGCCTGCGGCGGGGCGGGGGTCGGTGCTCCGGTAGGAGGAGCGACTGGAGCGGTTCATGCGGGAAACCTTCCTCGGCGCGGCACGTCACGGGGAAGGCTCCGCAGCGCGGGGCGCCGGGCGGAGACCACGAGGAACGGGCCGGAAGTGCAACGGGCGGGGATGGCCGCCGGTGGCGGAACCAGGGGGGCCTGAACCGGCCGGGGTGTGCGTCGTGGCACAAGACCGAGGGGCCCGCACCGAGCGTGTACGCGGTGCGGGCCCCTCGCTGCCGGGCGGGGTGCCGTGGCAGGAAAACTAGAGCGGGCGGATGTTCTCGGCCTGCGGGCCCTTCGGGCCCTGCGTGACGTCGAACTCGACCTTCTGGCCCTCGAGCAGTTCGCGGAAGCCGTTGGCGTTGATGTTCGAGTAGTGGGCGAACACGTCCGGACCGCCGCCCTCCTGCTCGATGAAGCCGAAGCCCTTTTCCGCGTTGAACCACTTCACAGTGCCATTAGTCATAAACGAATCTCCTTCAAGGGGCTGTCCGGAGTCCGCACCGTGCGGACTCCGAGTGCCGCGATGATGACCCATCCGGAAGAGAACCGGAAAACAAAATGCGCCTGCGACACACCAGCAGGCGCACACAAATTTCATGGGAACCACTACTGCAACTACGGACGACTCTAGCAGGCCGATGCGTTCCGCGACGGGTATTTCACCGCCGCCTCCCGGGAACCTCGCTTTTCCGCCCCGCTCCCCCGGTGCCCTCGACGCGGGCGACACGCTACTCCACCAGGCATGTCGGTGGCACGACGGCCCACCGCGACCACCCGGAAATCTCCGCCGGGAGATGCGGCCGGCACGGAGCCGGAACGGGCGGGCGCGGGCCCGCGCGCAGCATTCGAATTCGGTGGGAGCGGCTCCCTCGACGTCCCGGCCCTCGCACGCGTTCAGGAGGCGTCACCGGGCCCGCGCCCGAACCGCCGGACCGAGGAGCCGGGAGCCGGTCGCGGTCGGCCCGTCCCCCGTCAGTCGCAGGGGACGACGGCGACCGGGCAGTGCGCGTGGTGCAGCGCGGCGTGGGCGACGGCTCCGAGGTGCGGACCCACCGGGAGCCGGCGGGAGCGCCGCCCGATCACCAGGAGCTGCGCCCCGTCAGCGGCCTCGACGACGGCCCGGGTCCTCGGTCCGCTGACGGTCTCCGCCGTCACCCGGACGCCGGGGTGGAGCCGGCACCCCGGCTCCAGGGCCTCGGTGAGCCGCCGCCGCTCCGTGATCTCCAGTTCCGCGAGTTCGACCGGGCCGAGGTACTCCGCGCCGGTCGGCGGCTCCCAGGCCCGGACCGCGTGCAGCCGGGCGGAGCGCAGCGCCGCGCACTCCAGGGCGAAGTCGACGGCCGGGGCGGCCCCGGGGCGCAGGTCGGCGGCGAGGACGACCGGCCCCGGCCCGTCGACGGCCGTCCCGCCGCCCGCCGGGTCGGCGGTGCGGACCACGACGGTCGGGCACGCCGCGCGCCCCGCGACGGCGAGGCCCACCGACCCGGGCACGAACCCGCGCACCGCTCCCAGCGCCCGGGACCCGAGCACCAGCATCGCGGCGGTGCGACCCGCCGTCTCCAGGGCCCATACCGGGTCCTCGGGGACGTGGACGGCGGACACCTCGACGCCCGAGCGCCCGGCCCGCAGTTCGACCTCTTGTCTGGCCAGGCGCTGCCGCGCCCACCGCTGGGCGTCCGGGGTGCCGAGGACGTGGGGGCCGCGCCACGGCCAGGCCTGGAGGAGTTCCAGCGGCAGGCCGCGCCGTTCCGCTTCGCGGGCGGCCCACAGGGCGGCCGCCGCGCTCTCGTCCGTGCCGTCGAAACCGACCACGATCGGCGCGTCCATCGGTGCCTCCTCCGCTCGCCCCACCCGCCCGGCGCCCTGCCGGACCGCCGCCCGTCCCGCGGTCGGCACGGCGTCCGCAGGTCCGGCGGGGGCGAGCGCCCCGCGATCCGGACGCGTGTCACGGCCGCCCTCTCCAGCGGGGCGCCGCCTCCATGCTCCCGCCGTCCCGCCGTCCGCCCCCGGGGCCAAGCGGTCCGTCCTCCCACCCGGTCGGGCCCGTTCCCCTGGGCCGGGTGGCCCCGGAGCCACCGGTCCCCTCGCGCCGACGCCGCCCCGCCCGCCGCGGCCCGCGCCGGTCGGCACGCCCTCCTCCCGCTCGCCCGCCGGACCGCCTCCGGTGGACCGGCGCGGGTGGGGTGCGGATGGTGGTGCGGGGGCACGAGAACCGGAGGACGGCATGGGCACGGAGAACGAAGGACCGGCGCGGATCGTGGCGGGCGTGGACGGATCGCCCTCCTCCCGGGCGGCACTGGCCTGGGCGGTGCGGCAGGCCGAACTGACCGGGGCCGCGGTGGACGCGGTGACCGCCTGGCAGTACCCGGCGGGTTACGGGTGGCCCGCCCCGGTGCTGCAGTCGTTCGACTTCGCCGCCGCCGCCGGGCAGGCGCTGGCCGAGGCGGTGGAGGCGGTGGCGACCCGGCACGGGGGCGTGGAGATCCGGCAGCGCGTCGTCCAGGACCACCCGGCGACCGCGCTGCTGGCCGCCGCCGACGGCGCGGAGCTGCTCGTGGTCGGCAACCGCGGCCGCGGCGGGTTCGCCGGAACGCTGCTCGGCTCGGTCAGCCAGCACTGCGTCCACCACGCGCGCTGCCCGGTGGTCGTCGTGCGGACCGACTGACCGCGGCGACCGACGGGGTCCCCCGGACCACGCACCGGGGCCGATCGGCCCCGGTGCGGCGCTCCTCGGCAGGACGAGACTGGTGGGCAGAACCGACCCGCCCGGCGGGCACGACGGAGGCCGCCGGGTCCGGTCCCGCACGGATCCGCCGGAGACCGAGGTCCCGGACCATGGACGAGAACACCACCCCGCGGCAGCCGCGCACCAAGCGGTGGACGCTCCGGCTGGACCTGTTCGAGGAGGGCGACACCACCAAGGTGCACGCGGTCCTCGACACGGGGGACAACCGGCTGGAGAGCCGCGCCGAGTCCCGCCGCAACCCGCACGACCCGCAGGTGCCCGAGATCGGCGACGAGTACGCCGCCGGCCGCGCCCTGGTCGACCTCGGCCGCCGGCTGATCGGCTCGGGCACGGCCGACGCCGCCGCGAACGAACCCGCCCTGCACGGCTGAGCCGGAGCCCGCCGTGCAACCGCGCACCGTACGCGAAGTGATGACCCGCGACGTGGTCACCGCGCACCGTGACACGACGTTCCAGGAGATCACCGAACTGCTGCTGCACCACCGCGTCGGCGCCGTCCCGGTGGTCGACGAGCAGCACCGGCCCGTCGGCATCGTCTCCGAGGCCGACCTGGTCCGCGAGGAGGCGGGGCTCCACGCCCGCCGCGGCGGACGTGCGCGGGCCGGCACCGGGTCCGCCCAGCAGCTGATGAGCAGCCCCGTCGTCACCGCCCGCCCCGACTGGGGCCTGGTCGAGACCGCCCGGGTCATGCACCACGGGCGGCTCAAGCACCTGCCCGTGGTCGACGGCGACGGTCGGCTGACCGGCGTCGTCAGCCGCTCCGACCTGCTGCGCCCGATGCTGCGCGACGACGAGGAGATCCGCCGGGAGATCGTCGACGACGTCCTGCTCGGTTCCCTGTGGCTGCCCGCCCACGCGGTGCGGGTCGCCGTCCGGGACGGGGTGGTGACGCTCACCGGCACGGTCGAGCGCCGCAGCCTCGTTCCGCTCGTCGAGACCATGTGCCGCTCGCTGGACGGCGTCGTCGAGGTCCGGCAGTCGCTCGCCTTCACCTGGGACGACACCCTCCTGGGCGGCTACCGGTGGCCTCCGGACGACTCCGCGCCCCCGACGCCGAACTCCGAGGAGCAGCCGTGAAACTGGGTTTCCTGGGCCCGCTGTACGCCCGGCAGGGTCCATACGCGTGTGCCTACCTCGACACCTCCCGCGACCTCGACGACCCCGACCGCGCCGTCGAACGGCGCCGCTCCCGCCTGCGGGCCGACCTCGCCGCCCAGGGCGCCGACCCCGCCACCATCGGGGCGGTGTCCCGCGCGGTCGGAGGTGACCTCGACCCGTCCGGCGACCAGGGCCGCGCCGTCTTCGCCGCGCACGGGCGGCTGGCCCTGACCGCGGCCCTGCCCCGGCCGCCGCGACGGGACAGCGCCCGCTTCACCATGCTGCCCGACGTGATGCCGCTCGCCCTGCAACGCGCGCCGGACATCCCGTACCTGGCGGCAGCGGTGCGGCACACCGGTGCGGGCGGGCGCGGGATGGAGGTCACGTGGCAGGCGGGCCGCTGGCCCGCCACCCGGGTCGCGGACGGGAACAGCAGGCGGCGGCGCGTCCCGGCCGACGAGCGGGGGCGGGCCGCCACGACGGTGGCCCGGCACCTGACCGAACTGTCCGACCGCACCGGGGCCGAGGTCATCGTCCTGTCCGGCGACCGGTGGGCCCGCGACACGATCGCCCGGGAACTGCCCCCGCGGCTGCGCGGGCGCACCGCCCGGATCCACCGCGGCAACGACTGGAGCCCGCGGGACGAACGCACCCTGCTGGAGGACGAACTCGACTACCTGCTCGGCGGGCGCCTGGCCGAGGCGGACCGGGCGGTGGTGAGGCGCTTCCTCACCTCGCGCGCCCGCCGGAACGGCGCGGCCGAGGGCCTGGCCGCGACCGTCGCGGCGCTGCGGGACGGGCGCGTCGCCGCCGTCCTCGTCAACGAGCTGTTCGACCCGCACCTGCCGCTGCACGTCGGGGTGACGCCCCGGCAGATCGCCCTCACGCAGCGCGAGCTGGCCGCGCACGGAGTCGTCTCCGGCTGGTCGGAGGAGACGGGGGCCGCGCTCGTGCGCGCGATGGTCGGCGGCGGCGCCGAACTGGTCGTCGTCCCCCGCGTCGAACTGCCGCTCGCCGACGGGGTGGGCGTGCTGCTGCGCACACCGGAAGGAGGGCCGTCGTGATGGGACGGCTGACGGGAAGGAACACCATCGTGACGGGCGGGGCCCGGGGCATCGGGGCCGCCGTCGCCCGGCTGTTCGTCGAGCAGGGCGCGACGGTCACCGTCGCGGACGTCCTCGACCGGGACGGCGCGGAGCTGGCGACCGGGCTCGGCACCGCCGCCCGGTTCGAACGCCTGGACGTGACGCGCGAGGAGGAGTGGGCCACCGCCGTGGCGGGTGCCGAGGAGGCCTTCGGTCCGGTGTCGGTGCTGGTGAACAACGCGGGGGTGCTGGACGTCGGCCCGATCGGGGAGCAGGCACCGGAGGCGTTCCGCCGCGTGCTGGACGTCAACCTGTTCGGCGCCTGGCTGGGGTTGCGCGCGGTGGCGCCGTCGCTGCGACGGGCGGGCGGCGGGGCCGTGGTGAACGTCTCCTCGACGGCCGGGCTGATGGGCTACGCGAACCTCGGCGCGTACACGGCCAGCAAGTGGGGCCTGCGCGGCCTGACCAAGACCGCCGCGCTGGAGATGGCCGCCGACGGCGTGCGGGTGTGCTCCGTGCACCCCGGGCCGATCCGCACGCCGATGACCGAGGGCATGGACGAGTCGCTGACCGCCGACCAGCCGATCCCGCGCTACGGCCGGCCCGAGGAGGTCGCCGCGATGGTGCTGTTCGTCGCCGCCGAGGCCACCTACTCGACCGGGTCGGAGTTCGTCGTCGACGGCGGCGCGACCACCGGCAGCATGCTCCTCGCCCGGGAGGGCTGAGCCCGGCGGCGCTCCCCGCCGCACGGGCCGGGCACCGGTCGGCCCGGGACGGAGGGGCCGTCCGGCCCCCCGCCGGGGCCCGCCGAGCCCTGTGCACCGCAGGCGCCGTCCGCTGTCCTGGAACCGGGGGCCGAACCGATTCCCGGGAGGCGGCCATGACACCGCGAACACCACTGGACGCCCAGCGCATGCTGCACACCGGACGCGGCCGCGCCCTGACCGTCTCCCGACTCGCCCACCGGGCTTTCCCCTCCGGGACCCCCGCGATCGCCCTGGGCGCGGCGGGCCCGCCGTACGACGTGACGGAGCCGTGGGCGGTCCTGACCCCGGCCCAGGCCCTGCGCCTGGCGACCCTGCTGACCGAGCAGGCGAACGCTGCCCTCTGGGAGGTCTCGCCGTGAGGCTCACCACCTTGATGTCCGCCCCTGCGGTCACCGTCGCACCGGACGCCCCGCTCCCGGAGGCCGCGCGGCTGATGGCCGACACCGGCGTGGGCTGCCTCCCCGTGGTCGCCTCCGACGGGCACCTGCTCGGCGTGGTCACCGACCGGGACCTCGCGGTGCGCCGGGCGGCCCCCGGCGGGGATCCGCCCGCCGAGGTGGCCGCCGTGATGTCCGCTCCGGCCGTGACGGTGGACGCGGACGGCACCGTGGACGACGCGTACCGGCTGTTCCGCCGCACGGGCGTGCGCCGCCTGCCGGTCCTGCGGGACGGACGCCCGGTCGGCGTGCTGTCGGTGGACGACCTGCTGATCGACGCGCTGCGCCGCTTCGCCGACCTGCTGGCGCCGGTGTCGGGCAGCGTCCTGCGCGAGGACGGCGGGCGCGGCTTCCGCTCCCCCGCCCCTTCCGTCCCTTCCCCTTCCGCCCCGGTCCCGGGCGGACCGGACTCCCCCGTGGTCGGCGACGTGATGGGCCGGGCCCTGGTGGCCGTCGGGGCGGACGCCCCGTTCCGGGAGGTCGTCGACCTCCTGCGGCGTTGGCGCACCGGTTCCGTCCCGGTGCTGGCCGGGGACGGCCGGGTGGTCGGCGTGGTCTCCGAAGCGGACCTGCTGCGCGCCCAGGACCCCCGGGTGACCGGGGATCCCCCGCACCTGACGGCCCGTCGGCTGATGACGGCACCGGCCCTCACCGTCCGCCCGGGCACCGCCCTCGCCGACGCCGCTCGCCTGGCCGTCAACCGCCACCTGCGGCGGCTGCCCGTGGTCGACGCCGAGGACCGCCTCGTCGGATCGGTCCACCGGGCGGACCTGCTCGCCGCCGTCGGCCGCGACGCCGCCGACCTCGCCGACCGGGTCCGCTTCGCCCTGCTGGCCGCCGTGCACCCGGAGGCCTTCTCCCGGCTGTCCGTCCGGGCCGACGGGGGACGGGTCGTCCTGGACGGGCGGCTGCCGCCCGGCCTCGGAGCGGCCGAGGCGGCCCGCCTGGTCCGCACCGTCCCGGGGGTCGGCGCGGTCGACGTCACCGCCCGGCCGGACGCCCCGGCACCGGGCGCCGCGCACGGAGGTGAGCGGTGATGGGCGCCGGGAGCGGTTCCCGCCCGATCGTGGTGGGAGTGGACGGATCGGCCGCCAGCAAGCGGGCGCTGCGCTGGGCGGCCCGCCAGGCGGAGCTGACCGGCGCGCCCCTGCGCCCGGTGCTGGCGTGGCAGCTGCCGCCCGCCTACGGAATGCCCGTGGACTTCTCCGACACGGACTTCGCGGGGCAGGCCCGCGGGGTCCTGGAGGACAGCGTCACCGAGGCCCTCGGCGAGCGCCCCGGCGTGGAGGTGGTGCCGCGGGTCGTCCAGGGGCACCCGGCGGCGGTCCTGACCGAGGAAGCCCGGGGCGCCGACCTGCTGGTGGTCGGCAGCCACGGCCGCGGCGCCTTCTCGGGCATGCTCCTGGGCTCGGTCGGCAACCACTGCGTCCACCACGCCACGTGCCCCGTCCTCGTCCTCCGCACGCCCCTGTCCTGAGGCCTGGCCCGCGGCCCCGGGCCGGGCTCCCCGGCACGGCGCACCCGGTCCTCCGACCGGTGCCGGTCGGCACGGGGAGCAGCGACCGGGAGCGGGCGAGGATGGGGAACGGGGTCACTGCCCGGAGTCTCTCGGAGGTCACCGTGAACGGCCTGATCACCGTCGGGTACGACGGAACGCCCGGAAGCGCCGCGGCCGCGCGGTGGGCCTCCCGCGAGGCCGGCCTCCGGGGCCTGCGGGTGGAGCTCCTGCTCGCCTGGCCGTGGACCGCCCCCCACCTGCTCGGCACCCCGGACGCCGTGGCCGAGAGCCGGAGGTGGCTCGCGCGGCAGGAGGCCGGGCTGCGGGCCCGGTCGCCCGGCGTCGACGTGACCGCCGTGCACCGGTCGGGCCCCGCCCGGGACGTGCTCCTCGCGGCGGCGGAGCGCTCCGTGGTCCTGGCCCTGGGTTCCCGGGGCCTGGGCGCGCTCCACGGCTACTTCGTCGGTGCGGTCGGCCGGGACGTCCTCGGCCGGGCCGCCTGTCCGGTGGTCCTGGTCCGCGCCGACGAGGAGGCGTCGCGCCCCGCCCGCGAGGTCGTCCTCGGGCTGGACCTCGACCACTGCTGCGACGCGGCGCTCCGCTTCGCGTTCGAGGCGGCCGCCCTGCGCGCGGCGCCGCTGCGGGTGGTCCACGCCTGGCGGCCGCCGAGGGGCAGCGGCTTGGTCCCGGCGGTGACCGCGAGCCTCGTCCGGGTCGCCGCTGCCGAAGCCGTGCAGCGCTTCACCGGCACGCTCGACCCGTGGCGGGAGGAGTACCCCGGCGTCGAGGTGGTGCCCTCCCTCCTCCGGGGCGGTGCCGCCGGGACCCTCGTCGAGGCCGCGGACCGCCCGGACCGCCTGGTCGTCGGCCGTCGTACCCGCGGCACGCTGCCCGGCCCCCTCCTGGGGCCGGTCACCCAGGCAGCGGTCCACCACGTCCGCGGCCCGCTCGCCGTGGTCCCCTGCGACTGACCCCGCCCGGCCTGCGGGACGTCCTGCGACATCGGCCGCTCACGGTGGGGCGGCGGGTCGAGGACGTTCCGCAGCCCTCGCGCCGCGCCCCCGTTCCCGCACAGCCAGGGCCCATCGGCCCATGCGCCGGCCCCCGGGAGGCTCATGCCCGCTCGGTGCCTCGACCGCGAGGCTGGGGGAAGACCTCCCGTTCGACCTCCGCCCGTCCTCGGGTGATCACGTGATCCGCGTCGAGGAGTGCGTGGAGGACGGCGTGCTGCGGGTGAAGGCCGAGCGCACCGCGGGGAAGAAGGACGAGAGCCGCACGCAGTGGAGGTCGCCGACGCCACCTGAGGAGGAGTCCGGGGCGACCTGGCCCGGGACGGCAGAACGGGCTCTCGCCGAACGGCCGCCTCCGGGCGTCGCCGCCGACCCTGACCGGAAGGACGGAACCATGACCGAAGAACTGACCCTCGGCGGCAAGGTCGTCGTCGGAGTGGACGGATCGGAGCAGTCCAGGAGGGCGCTGCGCTGGGCGGTGCGGCAGGCCGAGCTCACCCACGGCGTGGTGGAGGCGGTCATGGCCTGGGAGCCGCCGTTCTCCGGGTGGGGCAGCGCGGTGCCGGTCGGCGAGGAGGCGCACCTGTCACGGGCCGCACGGAAGGTCCTGGCCGAGAACGTCGAGAAGGCGGTGGGTTCGCGGCCGCCGGTGGACGTCAGGCTCAGGGTCGAGGAGGGCACTCCCGCCTGGGTCCTGCTGTCGGCCGCCCGGGAGCGGGCGTCCCTGCTGGTCGTCGGGCACCGCGGCCTCGGCGGCTTCGAAGGCGCCCTGCTGGGCTCCGTCGGACAGTACTGCGTGCAGCACTCGCCCTGCCCCGTCGTGATCGTCCGCACCGCCGAGGACTGACGGCCGTCACCCGGCGCGGGAAGACCGGTGGGCGGCGATCAGGTCGCGGTACCAGGCGAACGAGGCGCGCGGGGTGCGCCGCTGCGTTTCGAAGTCGACGTGGACCAGGCCGAAGCGCTGGCTGTAGCCCTCAGCCCATCGAACACCCTGTCATTCTATCCCGATCAAGCAACCTCACCTCCAATGGTGGCCCAACTACCCGCTGAATCATGCTCGTTGGGAGGAAATTAGCTCCCGATACCAGGCGTACGACGCCTTGGGAATCCGGCGCTGGGTCGCGAAGTCGACATATACCAGACCGAATCTCTGTTCGAATCCCTGAGCCCACTCGAAGTTGTCGATCAAAGACCAGGTGTAGTAGCCACGAACATCCACACCCTGGGTGGACGCTGCGGCGAGGGCGTCGAGGTGGCCGGACAAGAAGTCGATCCGCGACTGGTCGAGGATGGCTCCGTCGGGGCCAGGTTCGTCCGTGACGGAGCAGCCGTTCTCGGTGATGGTGATCGGCGGCAGCGCGGCACCGTAGCGCTGCTGAAGGCCGACGAGGAGTTCGCGCAGGCCGTCCGGAACGACGGGCCAGCCGAAGGCGGTTCGCGGGACGCCTTCGATCTCGGCCTCCGCGAAGGGGAGCCCGGGGTCGGTGGGAGCGGCGATGCGGGTCGGGTTGTAGTAGTTGACACCAAGCCCGTCCAGGCCCGGACCGGCGATCAGCTTCAGGTCGCCTGGACGGACACTCCCGCCGAGGTCCTCGCCAACCCCGTACGCACTCAGGTCCGGGTAGCGCCCCAACAGCAGCGGATCGGTGAACAGCCGGTTGTGCAGGGCGTCGTACGCGACGGCGGCCGCCTGGTCGGCTTCCGAGGAGCTCGCCGGCCAGACCGGGGTGAGGTTGTTGGCGATGAGCACCTCCCGACCGCGCTCGCGCAGTACAGCGGCCGCGAGCCCGTGCCCGAACAGCTGGTGGTGGGCTACGGGCAAGGCATCGAGCATCAGGGTACGGCCGGGCGCGTGAATGCCGAGCGCGTAACCGTAAACCATGTGAACAAACGGCTCGTTGAGCGTGATCCAGGCCGGCACCCGGTCGCCCAGCCGGTCCACCACCAGCTCGGCGTACTCGGCGAACCGGTACGCCGTGTCCCGGTCGAGCCAGCCGCCGCGATCTTCGAGGCCTTGGGGCAGGTCCCAGTGGAAGAGAGTGGGCATCGGGGTGATGCCTGCGGCGAGCAGGGCGTCCACCAGCCGGTCATAGAAAGCGAGTCCGACGGGGTTGGCTGGGCCGGTGCCCTCGGGCTGGATCCTGGGCCAGGCGATCGAGAAGCGGTAGCCGTCCAGGCCGAGGTCCTTCATCAGAGCGATGTCCTCGGGATAGCGGTGATAGTGGTCGCAGGCGACCCTCCCGCTCTGGCCGTCCAGGACAGCCCCGGGCCGAGCCGCGAACACGTCCCAAACGGACAGCCCACGCCCGTCCTCCTCCACCGCTCCCTCGATCTGGTACGCCGCCGTGGAGACACCCCACCGGAAGCCCGCCGGAAAATCACGCCGATTCGACACCTTGCCACACCCTCTCCTTAAACATGAGGAATACTCATGTTAGTGCCTGGCCGTCGAAACACCAGAGGCCGCACACTCGTTCCGATGAAACGTGGCAGCAGACTCGGACAGCGCGATCGGGTGTCGTTGTGGGTGGTCGGGAAGCGCGGGGAGGTAGTCCGGCCGACAACGTCCACGCTGGACGTGATGTCGAGCCCGCACACAACTTTGTCCGCGGCCAGTGTGCGCGAGCTGCAACCAGGCCGAACGCTCGCAGCACGGGCTCTGGCGGACCTTCTGGAACGACGGGCGGCGGTGCGAAACCTGCTGGAGTGCAACAGCCGCCGCACCACCACCCTTCCGCCCCGGCACCTGTCCGCGCTGGCCGCCGCCCGGATCCGCGCCACTACGCGGCACGACCGCTGCGCAGCCGAGCCCTCGGCCGGACTGGAGCAGCTGCCAGAAGGAGGCTTCCTCGCCCGGCTGGAGTGCGGCGCCCACCCCGGCCGGGAAGTCCGCTGGGAGGAGGCCGTCGACGCCGACAAGCTGACGCAATGGGTAGCGGCAGCCGAGCACGCCTGGCAGTGACGTCGCCTACGTCGAAGCAGGACTGACAGGCCCGCCGCGCTCCGGCGGCCGCCGGCTATCCGCGCAGGCGCACGAACAAGCCGGACGGCCCGGACGGCTTCGCGCCACTTCCGGGGCTGCGCCATCGGCGGGCTGCACCTCGTCGGTGCCGCCGAAGACGACGCGTCGGATGGCCTCTCACTCCTCCCGGCGCTACCAGCCGAACGGACAGGTGCTTCCGATCACCGGCACGGTCAGGGCCTCGGCGAACACCCGGTCGGTGTAAAGCTCAGCGTCCCGCCGCGCTGCCGGGAGCTTGCTCTGGCGGTTGACCACCAAGATGCCGCCGTCCACGGGCTCGGTGTCGGTCAGGTGGGGCCAAGTGTTCAGCTGCTTGAGCAGCTTGTCAGGCAGGCTGTGCGGCAGTCGGTTGTTCGCCGACTTCACCCCGACAAGGACTCGGCGGCCGCCGTACTCGGCCAGCAGGTCCGCCGACTCGGTGCCGTACACATCGTCGAGGCGGGTCACCGCGGCACCGGCCACCACAAAGACATCGTGCACCGCGTCCTCCAGCGGGCGGGCCGGTGCCGAACAGCAGGGCGCCGCGCAGCGCATCGGCCACATCCCGCAACGCGTCGAGGTGCAGATGCAGCTCGGCTTGCCGCTGCTCGTGGGCGCGCTGCTCTCCGGGAATCGACTAAACCAGCCGGGCTTCGGTGTTGGTGGCGAGCGCCGGGTCGCGCACCAGGGTCGAGCGGGCGCGGGTCAGCGTGCCGGGCACGTACGCGGGCAACGCGTGCTGGATCCGCCGCTCCACCAGCAGCCGCTGGTCCGTCCCGTGCGGGACCACGAACCACCGGGCGCTGCCGTCGGCCGGCACCCACACTCCCGCCATCGGAGTTTCGGATTGGACAAACCGGGAGCCCGTGTTGTCGGGTTCCGTTGTCCTTGCTTCGGGACTCGAACCCGCAACCTACGCATCACGAGCATGAGAGTGATCATGATGGCTGGCGCCAGCATCGATCACGTGGCGATGAAACCGCAGGTCAGATCGCTGGTTTGTGATTCGCGATCTTGCTCGAACCGGCACGTGTTGCGCCGTCCGCTCGCGCAGACCTTCCTCCTGACTGGCGTCCAAGCCCGCATCACACAAACAGCGGCGTCGGTCGGCCATCAGCTCGTCGAGGTGCCGGCCGAAGACCGCTCCGCACTGGGCGGTGGCGGATCGACCACGAGCCGCGGTGGGTCCCCACTCCCGATCTTCACGGTATGCGGGTTGCATCGGCTCGAGGTGTGGAAGGTTGTACCCCAGAGTGAGAGTGGCTTCCGTTGGGTGGGGCGGATGGGAGAGGCCTTGGACGGGGGACGCGTAGCGGCACGCGGGTTTCAGTACCAGTACCTTCGCACGCTCGAGCAGCTGGTTACGGTGCTCGACGAGCCGGGGATCGACTGCGTTCGCGTGGAAGGTCCTCCGGCAAGCGAGGGCGCGGTAGATCAGGTCGACTTCGACGTGGTTGATCTGGAGGGGGCCGTTCGATTGGCGGCCCAGGTCAAGAGCCGCGCTGCAGGTGGCTCCATGAGCGCCGCAGTCGCGCTGGGCATCCTTCTAGAGATGATCAACGGCGACCACGAGGCGGGTACCTACTGTCTTCTGACGAATGGGCGCCCCGGGCCCAAGTCTGACCAGCTTGACGAGATCTTGGCCTCTACGCCTGGGCCGCAGGTGTTGCGGGACAGGCTCATGGAGTTGTTCCGCGATGCGCCTCAGCGAAGGAGCCAGCTGGAGGGACTCAACGAGAACGGTCTCGCGCGGTTGGGACGTTGCAGGGTGGAGTACGACGCGCGCGACGATGGCGAGATTCGCGAGCAGCTTCGCGAGTCCCTCCGCACCATCCGCAACCATGCGCACCAGGGGTTAGGAGAGAAGTCTGCTGGCCTGCTCACCGGCTATCTGATCTCCGAGATCCTGGACCGGGCCGCCGACGTCAGCGGTCGGCGGGCGAGCTTCTCGGTCGCAGAGCTACGCAGGCTCGTGTTGGTTGACGGGGAAACGTTGGCGCGTTCGATCGGGATGCGCGACTGGGGAGCCATGGCGGGCCCGGTTCCCACAGTCCCTGATGTAGACCGGCCTGAGCTTCTGGGCCGCTTGCTTGCATCCTTCCCCTTGAAGAAGAGTCAAGTGACTCGTCGGGCCACGATGGTCGGGCCGTCCGGCATTGGGAAGTCGAGTGCCGCGACTCTCTTCATCTCTGCCCGTGCCGACGCGTACGACTTCGTCGGTTGGATCGACTGTGAGACGGAGTACTCAACGCGCGCTTCCTTCCAGCGCGCAGTGGCCGCTCTCAACCCGAACTCGCCGGCCAAACAGCCGGAGGCCCAGGTCGAAGATCTCCTCCAGGCAGTGCAACGCGAGCTCGGCCAACTGCCCGGCCGCTGGCTCTTGGTCTGCGACAACGCGAACTCTGCACGTGAGATCAACCCGTGGATCCCGAAGGTAGGCGGCGATGCCCTCATCACCACCCTCAACGCGGCATCCCACCTGGGGAACGGCGACGTCGTTCACGTCTCAGTGATGGGCCGTGGTGAGTCCGTTGAGCTACTGAGCCGACGTCTTCACCTCACCGAAGACGAGCGGGAATTCTGGCAGCCATCGCTGAAGCGCCTGGCCGAGGAATTGGGGGACTGGCCGCTGGCACTGGAGCTTGGGGCCGGTTATCTCTATAGCACGGGACTGGGACTCGACTACACTGATCATTATCTGCAAGAGCTGAAAGTCCGCTCGTTCTCCGACGAGGATTCGGTCCCTCCCGGGTATCCCCGTACGCTTGCCGCGGCGCTCAACCTCTGCATCGATCGCCTTGAGGCTCGAACCCGACCCGAAGTACTAGCTGACTCGCCTTCCGTGGCCCTGCAGATGCTATTCGCGTCCGCGTTTCTGGCATCGCACCAGATGCCCACACACCTGCTTCTGGCGGCGGCAATTGCTGATATCGAAGCCCTTGAGCCCGGGCATCATGGCCCAGTCCTGGTGCCGACTGGAACGGCCAACCTCGGCGAGGCCCTTCGCGAGCTCTATCGATTCTCTCTCATCAAGAACGATCTTCCGCTCCCGCCCTCGTACGGCGAAAGCCTGCCGGGCGCTGAGCGAACCATCACCGTCAATACGGTGAGTCAGGCATTGATCCGGGATCGCCTCAACGGCCATCCCGCGCTTCCAGGCGCCATGAACCAGTTGACTGGGCATGTCGAACGCTGGCTGCGCGGAGCTTCGGAGCTGGGAGAACTTGAGCGGGTCCAGATTCTTCAATCTCACGCCGAGACTCTTCTCGGGCACATCGAGAAAAACGGCTTCACGAGCGAGCGCGTTGCCCTCATGTATGGGAATCTCGCCTCCCCGTACTATCTTCAGGGCAACGCCCTGCGCGCCGAAGAACTAATGCTACGCGAGTTGGATCACTTGGCTCGACTGCAACCCACGAATCTCGCACTCGTCGCCCAGACGCGATTCGCCCTGGCCACAATATTCCTGCAGACCCAAGATATCAGCACTGCGCAACATACGAGACTGACAACCACATTCGACGAAGCAGTGCGACATCTTGAGTATGTCCTGCATCAAGCGAGGCTTTGGGCGGATGAATACCCCAAGGCGGCCCTCAAGTTCGCAATCGATGGACGGACGCTTATTCGCAATTCAGACTTTCCAGCGCCCGAGTCAACGAGGCTTACGCTACTCGGAGATGCCTTCACCGATCTGGAGTCGAGGATTGCTCCGACCGCGTACTCCATCACCTTCGGGACCATCGAGAGGGCAGAGAATCTTCTCCGGCAGCATCGGTACGCCGAGGCAGAGCAGTGCTGTCGAGAGCTTCTCAGCGAAAAGCATTCAGGGTCCGTCGACCCGGAGGTACGGCGTCGACTCATTGAGGCTCTGGCCTTGCAAGCGAAGTGGGATCAGGCGATCGATGAAGTGCGCTACTGGAAGGAAAGCCACGACGCGCCCCGCCTCTTTCGCACCTCCATCCTCGATTTGATTCGCAACGTCTGCTATGCCTGTGCCGTCGGCCTCGCATCTGGAGATATGCGCGCCGTCGCATTGCTCAATGAAGTCCTCGACTGGCCTGATCTTGATTCGTTCCTCCATCTAGGATCTGACATTGAGCGAAAAGTAATAACGGAGGCGCGCGATCTCCGAGACGAACTGAGATAGCGTGCTGTCAACGTGAGCGCTCAGGCTGCGCGACGGGCGTGCGGGGTGCGCCGTGGAAGACCTGCCGTGTGTGCCACTCGCGGTGCTGCCGCGCGACCGGCGGGACGCCCAGTTGCGGGCCAATGACCGGCTGACCAGCGAGAGCCAGCACGTGCTGTCGGCTGGCCTGGCTGCGGCCGACGAAACGTTGAGAGACCAGGATTCGATGGTCGTCTCCAAGGCCCAGTACACCCTTGTCGAAGAGCTTGTGGTGCAGTGAGCACAGGCACAGGCCGTTGTCGACATCGTCCGGCCCGTCGTGCGACCACCAGCGCACGTGTGCGGCCTCCAGTCCGACCGTGCTTGCGCCGAGCGTCCCGTCGTACCCGCAGAAGGCGCACTGGAACTCGTAGGCCGTGAGTATGAGTTCACGCATCCGTCGATCACGTTGCCGGCGAGCCCTGGCATCAGAGCCGTTCACAGCTGCGGTCTCGGCGAGTTCCAGGTCGAGCCCAACGGCTTCGCACAGGTCGATGTGCAGGGATGGCGGAAAGTGGGTGTCCAGAAGCACCCTGACCAGCCGGCCCAGCAAGGACGGCTCCTTGGCGAGCGCGGCCCGCAAAGCTGGCGCAAGCCTGCCAGTGGCTCCGCTGGAGCGAAGGATCCTGACTGCGCTGCCGGGACTCCCCTGCCCCTGGTCAGTCCTGACTTCCCATACCCCGTCGCTGACCAGATGGTGGAAGGGATAGGCAGGGGTCGTTGGGTGCGACGGTCCGTACTCGGCGAGCAGTCGCTTGAGGTCCTCCTCAATCACGCTGTACCGCAGTTCGCTGTCGGCGTCCTGCTGATAGCTGCCGAGCGCATAGAGCAGCAGCAACGGCTTGTGCGGAGCCCGGACTTCGTTGTTCGTCCACCGCCTCAGCTTCGCCACGCGTTCGAACCAATCCATGGCCGCAAGGGTAGTTCGCGGTGCCAACGTCGAATCACGTTTTGGCCGATCAGCCGAGGTAGGGGTAGGTGCCGGCGAGGTAGTCGCCGATCTGCTGGCGCATGCTGGGGTGGATGTCGTACTGGGCGAGGTCGGCGGGCTGGATGAAGCGGACTCCGTCGGCCTCGTCGTTGATGGTCGGTTGGCCGCCGATGGGTCGGCCGATGTAGGTGTTCTCGTACTGTTGGCGGATCTCGCCGTCGGTATAGGCGACGATGTGGTTCGGGTTGGTGTAGACGCCGAGGAAGCCGGTGATCTCGGCGACGACGCCGGTCTCCTCCAGGCACTCGCGCACGGCGCACTGGGCGGCGGTCTCGCCGATGTCCTGGGCCCCGCCAGGCAAGGCCCACTGGCCGGTGTCGCGGCGTCGCTGGAGCAGGATGGCGCCTTGGGCGTCGACAACGAGCAGGTTGCTGGCCGGGATGAGCGTGTTGGCCTTCGGCGAATTCGGATCGTTGTAGTACTCAATCCTGCCCACGGGCGGCAGCCTCCTCATGGTCGGGCGCTCAAGAGGCGCTTCAGGACACATCAAGTAGTCGCGGTCGCGGGGGTACCCGCCTACCGGTGTTCAGCGGTGAACCGTTCCAGAGTGGGGAACGTGCCAGTGTCGATCCTGTCGGACGACTCATACTGATCAAGTCCCATCGTGAAGAGGGTACGGCGGTACTGCCACTTGATGTGCTTGTCGTGCAGGCTGGGGTCGGCAGGCCGCATGCGGGCGAGAAAGAAGAAGCACTTGACGAGCAGGAAGTCGCCCAGGTGCTCGCTCACCCGCTGCCCGATCAGGGATGCGGTGGTCTCGTCGAGGGCGGCGGTGTAGGCGGCGCGTTGTTCCGGGGTGATGCTGTAGCCCTTGCCGCCGCCCTTGAACGCCACGATGTCGAGCGCGGGGTAGACGTCGTAGCCGAGCGGGACCGGTCCGTGATGCTGCCAGTCGATGACGCCGGCCTGAAGGACGTTGGGCAGGCCGTAGTCCAGGTGCCCGTGCACCATCGGGAGACGGGCCAGCCGGTCGAGGGCGTGGTTGACCGCCTCATGGACCCGCGGGGTGTCGAAGTCCGGGTTCTCCTCGAACACCTCTGCCGCGAAGGCCGCCTTATCGAACCACGGCGTGGCGGGGAGGGGATGCCCAGCCTGGGCCTGCAGGAGCTTCGACGCGACGGCAGCCGCCGTACTGATGACCTGGTAGCTGACCTGACCGCCCCGCCCGGCTTCGGCCAGCGCCTCCTCGTGTAGCGACGTGTCGCCGATGGCGCACTCGACGACGAAGTAGCGCCCGTCCTCCGAGCCACTGTCGACGATCTCCGGCACCGGGTAGCCGAGGCCGGCGGCCAGCTGCTGGAACTCGCTCTCCGCCCGTAGGTCCTCGCCACCGGTCCGCTTGTAACGCAGGCCGTCGGCTGACCGCCACACCGCGCCCTCGGTAGCGGTTCTGTCCTTCACGAACTCCCAGTCACTCATCCATCCATCCTTCCGCACTGCCGAGTTTGGATGGGGCAGATGAAGCTTGTGCGCACCTGGACGAGCAAGCATCCTCGGGCCGGTCCACGGCGACGCCAGCGTGGTCGGCCAGACACCTCGCAGGCGTCCGGCCGAGCGCGCATCCCGCTTCGCGCTACCTGCTTGCGAAGAGTTCCCCCCGCTCAACGGCCTCGCGGAGGACGGAGGCGATCTCCTGGGGCAGGAGGTTGATCGCGTCGAGGGCTTCGGTGGTGAGAGGGATTTCCTCCAGGAGGTACTCGCCTCGGCCTTCCTGGCTAAACTCGGGGCCGGTGCGGTCCTCGAAGCTCCACTTGTCGATGGTGGCGAGGTAGAAGTCCTCGTGGTCGGTGTCGGTCTCGATGGTGTGGAGGAGGCTGACGATCTCGGCCTCACCGGCGACCTCCTCGCGGACCTCGCGCTGCAGAGCGTCCTCGGGGCTGGCGTCGGTCGGTTCGATCTTGCCGCCGACGATCACCCAGTACGGGTCGATGCCGGGGCGGATGCGCTTGATCAGCAGCGTGGTGTTGTTCGGGGTGAGGAGGACGGCTCGGACGCGGTGCTGCATGATGGTCTCTTCCTGGCTCAGTGGGTCGGGTGGGCGGTCAGTGGAGGATCCAGCCGCCGTCGACGTGCAACGACTGGCCGGTGATGAAGGACGCGCTCGGGCCGGCGAGGAAGGCCGCTACGGCGGCGACCTCCTCGGGGCGGCCCCGGCGCTGGACGCACTGGCGGCGGATCTGGTCCTCGGGCCGGGCGCGGTGATGCGCGGGCAGGTCGTTCTCCGCCTCGACCTGGATGGCCCCGGGGAGGATAGTGTTCACGCAGATTCCCTCCGGGCCAAGTTCCCTGGCCAGCGACCTGGTGAACCCGATCAGCCCGGCCTCGGGCTAGGGGGTGTTTCGAAAGTGCTGGTCACAGCCATTCGTTGATGGCTGCGACCAGCACGGTCGCTTCGTAGCGAACGGCGAGTTTGTCGTACCTCGTGGCGACCGCGCGGTGGCGCTTGAGGCGGTT
>NZ_BSSA01000024.1:47576-131520 GCF_030268885.1 Kitasatospora phosalacinea | reverse complement strand
GGCCTGCCCGGCCGGGCAGCCGTAGGACTGCGTGGTGTCGCAGTAGTGCGGGTAGTTGGCGGTGTTCTGCTCGACGACGTACACCAGGCCGCCGGTCTCGTGGCTGACGTTGGCCAGGAACGCCGCCACCTCCTGCTTCTTCACCGTGTCCGAGCCGGTGCCCGCGAACGCCGGGTAGGCGCTCAGCGCGTTGACCAGCCCGGCGTAGGTGTAGAAGGAGTTCCGGTTCGGGAACATCTGGTTGAACTGCGCCTCGGAGACCACGAACCCGCCCGGGTCGGGGGTGGTCACCGACGGGCTCGGGGTCGGGGTGTCGCTGCCGGTGCAGGTGGTGGGGCTCCAGTACCAGGTGGAGACGGTCGGGTCGTAGCCCGGGTTGTCGTGGGTGGCGACGTAGTACCGGCCGTTGGGCGCGTACTTCACGACCGTGCCGGTGGTGTACTGCGTACCGGCCACCCAGACCGGCAGGTTGCAGTCCCGGGGGGTGCTGCTCGGGCTCGGGCCGGCGGTCGAGCCGCTGGGGCTCGGGCTGCTGGGGCTCGGGCTGCTGCCGCCGCCGCAGGCGCCCTGGTCGGCCCAGACGCCGGAGCCGCCGGTGCTCGGCGCCTCGCCCTGGGTCCACCACTTGGCGTTCCAGTTGTGCCCGTTGTACGAGGCGGACGTGCCGCCGGTGTACACCTGGGTCGCCGAGTACGGGGTGGTGCAGGCGGTCGCGGCGGTCGAGGTGGTGGGCACCATGACGGCCAGGCCGGTCGCGGCCAGCGCGCCGGTCAGCAGCGCGGCGACCTTGCCGCGGCGGGAGCGGGGGCGGGCGCGGTGCGCCGGCCGGTGGGTGGTGCGGGGGGTGCGGGCGTGGGACATTCGGCCACTCCTGGTGGGGGACGAGCGGTGTGGCAGCACTCAAGCGACCTTGTCCGTTAACTGTCAATAGGTCTAGACCTTAAGGGAATTGAGGGCGTGTACGGAGTTTCGGGCAGTGCGACGGGCGGCGCGGCGGGCACAAGATCGGGTACTGGTCAGTAGGGCCGCCGTGTGCCAGGGTGCAGACGACGCCCCGTCCGACCCACCCTCAGCCGGAAGGCAGACCAGGCCCGATGACCCTCGAAGCCCCCCTCGTCCGCTCCACCACCGCCGACGCCGTCACCACCCTCGAACTCGACTCCCCGCACAACCGCAACGCCCTCTCCACCCGGCTGATGGCCGAACTCACCGCCGGCCTCGCCGCTGCCGCCGCCGACCCGGAGGTGCGCGCCGTCGTCCTCGGCCACACCGGCCGGGTGTTCTGCGCGGGCGCCGACCTCTCCGAGGCCACCGGCGACGACCCCACCGTCGGGCCGCGCGGCCTGGTCGCCCTGCAGCGCGCGATCGTCGACTGCCCCAAGCCGGTCGTCGCCCTGGTCGACGGCCACGTCCGGGCCGGCGGGCTCGGCCTGGTCGGCTCCTGCGACCTCGCCGTCGCCGGGCCCGACGCCACCTTCGCGTTCACCGAGTCCCGGCTCGGCCTCGCCCCGGCCGTCATCTCGCTGCCGCTGCGCCCCAAGCTCGACCCGCGCGCCGCCGCCCGCTACTACCTCACCGGCGAGACCTTCGACTCCGCCGAGGCCGCCCGGATCGGCCTGGTCACCGAGGCCGCCGACGACTCCGCCGCCGCCCTGCGCACGATCCTGGACGCCGTCCGGCTCTGCTCGCCGCAGGGCCTGGCCGAGTCCAAGCTGCTCGCCAACGCCGCCGTCCGGGAGTCCTTCGACCGGTACAGCGAGGAGTTGGTCGCGCTGTCGGCGAAGCTGTTCGGCTCGGAGGAGGCGCAGGAGGGCATGCGGGCCTTCCTGGCCAAGCGGCCCCCGCGCTGGGCGCGCTGACGGCCGCGCCGTCACCCCGGCCGGGGCCGGCCCGGCCGGGGTGACCTCGGCTTTCGGCGGAAGTTACCGGCCGGTGTGAGTTTGGTCCCGTTGCGGGCCGCGGGGGCGCACCGGCCGCTACGGTGAGCGCATGTCGATCGTCCGCAGGCTGCTCGGGCCGGTCCGCGAGAACGCGCGCCGGGCGGCCGGGCGCGCCGTGCACCGCGGCTGGCGCTGGGCCCAGGACGCCGGGGCGGTCAGCAACCGCAACCCCGGCCCGTACCGGTTCGGGGAGCTCGGTGACGGCACCAAGCTGGCCTTCCCGCTCGGCACCGTCTTCAACGAGCGCTGGATCACCATCGGCCCGTTCTCCATCATCGGCGAACGCGTGACCCTGTCGGCCGGCTTCCTGCCCGGGCTCGACCTCGGCCCCGAGCCGATCGTCCGGATCGGCGGCGGCTGCGTCATCGGCCGCGGCAGCCACATCGTCGGCCACCAGCGGATCGAACTCGGCGACGACGTGTGGACCGGCCCCGACGTCTACATCACCGACCAGGCCCACGAGTACCGCGACACCGAGCTGCCGATCGGCAAGCAGTGGCCCCGCAACGAGCCGGTCTCGATCGGCGCGGGCTCCTGGATCGGCACCGGCGCGGTGATCCTCCCCGGCGCCCGGATCGGCCGCAACGTCGTGGTCGCCGCCAACTCCGTGGTCGCCGGAGAGGTCCCCGACTACGCCGTGGTCGCCGGGGCCCCCGCCCGCCAGGTCCGCACCTGGGACCCCGAGCAGGGCTGGCAGCCCCCCATCCGCCACGACCCGCCCCGCCCCGTCCCCGACGGCGTCACCGCCGAACAGCTGCGCGCCCTGGTCGGCTGGGACCTCCGCCTGCCCGGCGAGGCCGAACGGCCCCCCGCGCCGTAGCCCGCCCGGCGGTGGGCGACTGACGGCCCGTCCGGCCCGGCGGGCGGGCGGAGCGCCGGGCCGGACGTCGCGTCCCTGCAACGACTGTCACAGCTGCGCAACCGCGGCAACCGGGCGGGGCGGACCGGCGTGGTGGGCTCTGTCGGACCGGACAGGACGTCCGTCCGACGGAGCTCGGAAGTGAGGGCCGGGCCGCGGGCGTGTCGACGAGAACACGGCCCGGTCCGCTCCACCCGTCCGTCCGTCAGCCCTGGGGGGATTCCCGTCATGCGCCTCAACCGTCTCGCCGTGGCCGCCGTCCTGGCTGCCTCCGCCCTCGCCCTCACCGCCTGCGACCCGGACGGCTCCGGCTCCGACGGGGCCTCCGCCCCGGCTGCCACCGTCACCGCCGCCCCGACCGCCGCGCCCGCCAGTCCGAAGCCGCCCGCCGGCACGGGAAAGCCCACCGCCGCGGCGAGCGGGAAGGCCACCACGCCGGCCGCTGACTGCACCGCTGGCGCCAACGGCACGACGGTGCTGGAGGCCACCGAGAACGCCTACTCGACGCACGTCTGGATGCGCGCCAGGTCGACCAGGTTCGTCTGCGGCCCCGAGGTGCCCAACGACGGCTACTGGGAGCCGCAGGGCGACGCCCGGGTCTACGAGTTCGACAACGCCGTGAAGAGCTACCTGCTGGACGACGAGCTGAAGCCCAGGGGCGTCGACCTGACCGCCTTCATGAAGGTGCAGGAGGCCTGCCTGAAGAACGCCGAGCCCGCCGCGCCGTACCGCTGCTTCGGCAACCAGTACGAGGTGAAGCTCGGCGCCCAGGGCAAGGTGCTCAGCATCACCCAGCTGTACCGCCCGTGAGGCCGCACCGGCCGTGAGGACCCGCCGTCCGTGACCGCGGACGGCGGGACGGCGGCCCGGACGCGTGGGGGCGTCCGGGCCGCCGTCGTCGTTCCGCGGGCGGGAGGGGAGGGGCGGTCAGGCCGCGCGGTGGCGGCGGACGGTGAGGGCGAGCAGGCCGGCCAGTGCGGAGCTGGCGGCGACGGTGAGCAGGGCGGCGGGCAGCGAGAGGGCGTCGGCCAGGAAGCCGATCACCGGCGGGCCGATCAGCATGCCCGCGTAGCCGAGAGTGGAGGCGGTGGCCACGCCCTGCGGCCCGGCGGCCGCACCGGCCTGGGCGATCGCCAGCGGGAAGACGTTGGCCAGGCCGAGGCCGACCAGGACGAAGCCCGCCAGCGCCAGCGGCACGGACGGTGCCAGGGCCGCGGTCGCCATGCCCGCGCAGGCGGTCAGGCCGCCCAGCAGCATCACCCTGGTCTGGCCGAGCCGCTCGGAGAGCCAGGTGCCGGAGAGCCGTCCCGCCGTCATCGCGAAGGCGAAGGAGGCGTACCCGGCGGCGGCCGTCGCGGCGCTCGCGTGCACGTCGTCGGTCAGGTGCAGGGTGGCCCAGTCGGCCAGGGCGCCCTCGCCGTACGCGGTGCACAGGGCGGTCAGGCCGAGCAGCACCACCAGCAGCCGGGCGTGCCGGGACGGGCGGGCGGCGGGAGCGGTGGTGGCGGTGGCGGCGGTGGAGGGGCGGGGGAGCGCGGCCGGGGCGCGCAGCAGGGCGGTGCCCGCGACGGCGGTCACGGCCAGGCCGAGCGCGGCGGCCGCGGCCAGCGACCAGGCGGCGCTGATCCGGCCCGCGAGCAGGCCGCCGACCGCGGCGCCGAGCAGGCCGCCGAGGCTGTAGCCCGCGTGGAAGCTCGGCATGACGGGCCGTCGGAGCTCGGCGACCAGGTCGACCGCGGCGCTGTTCATCGCCACGTTGGCCGCGCCGTAGCCCGCGCCGAACAGCAGCAGCACCGCGCCGAGCGCGAGCACCGAGTGGGTGTGCGCGGGCAGCGCCGCGGCGAGCGCGAACACGGCGACCGAGGCGATGGTGACCCGGCGCGAGCCGTACCGCAGGCACAGCCGTCCGATCAGGGCCATGGTGGCGACCGCGCCGGCCGAGATGCACAGCAGGGCCAGGCCCAGGGCGCTGTGCGAGGCGGAGACCTGGGCGCGGACGTCCGGGATCCGGACCACCCAGGAGGCGAACAGGAAGCCGTCGACGGTGAAGAAGGCGGTGAGGGCGAGGCGTGCCGCCGACCAGGAGGAGCTGCGGCCGGACGGAGGGTTCGTAGGGGCAGCGGAGAGGAGGGAGGAGCGGGCTTCTGTTTTGTTCAGTAGCGGCACAAAGTCAGAATAGAGGAGTGCCGCACACACCTACAAGCCCGAATCCCGGCCAGAATCCGGGCCTGACCCCGCGTCCGCAGCCGGGGGCCGCCAAGCGGGCCGCGCCCGACCGCGGCCGCGCCCTGCTGGGACCGGCCCTGCGCCTGGTCCACACCGGACAGGCCCCCACCCGCTCCGCCCTCACCGGCGCCCTCGACGTCACCCGCGCCACCGCGGGCGCCGTCACCGGCGAACTGGAGGCGCTCGGCCTGATCACCGTCGACTCCCGCCCCGCCGGGGGCGGCCGCGGCCGCCCCTCGCACCGGCTCGCCCTCGCCGACCCCGGTCCCGCCGTCCTCGCCGCCCAACTGCACGCCGACGGCATCTCCGTCACCCTCGCCGGACTCGGCGGACGCCTCCACGACCCCGTCCACCTGCCGCTGCCCGCCGACACCTCCCCCACCGCCCTGCTCGACGCCGTCGCCGGGGCCGGGGCCCGGCTCGCCCGCGACAGCCGCCGCCGGGTCCTCGGCTTCGCCCTCGCCCTGCCCAACCCCGTCACCGAACCCGACGGCACCGTCCCCTCGTCCCTGCACTTCGCCTGGCCGCCCGGCACCCCCGTCGACGCGCTGTTCGCCGCCGCCGTCGCCCGCACCGACCCCGGCCCGCGCGCCCGCACCCCCCTGCCCACCGCCGTCGCCAACGACGCCAACCTGGCCGCCCTCGCCGAACACCGGCACGGCGCCGGGCGCGGCGCCCGCCACCTGCTGCTGGTCACCTCCGGCCACCGCGGCGTCGGCGGTGCCCTGGTCATCGACGGCCGCCTGCACACCGGCAGCTCCGGCCTCGCCCTGGAGGTCGGCCACGTCACCGTCGATCCGCTCGGCCGCCCCTGCGCCTGCGGCAACCGCGGCTGCCTCAACGCCGAGACCGACACCGACGCGCTGTTCGCCGCCGCGAAGCGCCGCCCCGACCCCGAACGCCCGCTGCTCCCGCAGGCCCGCGCCCTCGCCCACGACCCGGACGCCGCCGACGCCCTCGACCACGTCGTCGACCGGCTCGGCCTCGGCCTCGCCGGACTGGTCAACATCCTCAACCCCGACCGGATCGTGCTCAGCGGCCTCCACCTCGACCTGCTCGCCGCCGCCCCCGAGCGCCTCGCCGCGGTGGTCGCCGACCGCTGCCTGTGGGGCCGCAGCGGCCGCATCCCGATCGTCCCCGCCCAGGTCGGGCACGCCGGACTGGTCGGCGCCGCGGAACTCGCCTGGGAGCCCTACCTGGACGACCCGCAGGCGGTCGCGGCGCCCTGACCCCCTCCTCGGGGGGCGCCGGGAACGCGGAACGGCGCGGGTGACGAACCGTCAACCCGCGCCGTCCGGAGTGCCCGTGGGGCGGTCAGCTCTTGCCGAAGCGCAGCTTCCAGGGGGCGACCGCCGACTCCAGCTGCACGCCCAGGCTCATCTTCGACATGCCCTCGACCCGCTCCTCGAAGCGGATCGGCACCTCGGAGATCCGCATGCCGCGCTTGACCACGCGGTAGTTCATCTCCACCTGGAACGAGTAGCCGTTGGAGCGCACCGACGGCAGGTCGACCGCGCGCAGCGCCTGGGCCTCCCACGCCTTGAAACCGGCCGTGGCGTCCTTCACCTTCAGCTGCAGGATCGCGTTGACGTAGAAGTTCGCCCACGCCGAGAGCGCCTTGCGGTGCCACGGCCACTCCGAGGCGGTCGACCCGCCCGGCACGTAGCGCGAGCCCAGCACGACCGAGGCGTCGGTGCCGGTCAGCTTCGCCACCATCTCCGGGATGGCGGTGTGCGGGTGCGACAGGTCGGCGTCCATCTGCACGACGATGTCGGCGCCGTCCTCCAGCGCCCGCGACATGCCCGCCACGTACGCCCGGCCCAGACCGTCCTTCTCCGTGCGGTGCAGTACCGAGACGGTGCCGTCCGAGTCGGCCGCCAGCTTGTCCGCGACCTCGCCGGTGCCGTCCGGGGAGTTGTCGTCGACGACCAGGACGTGAAGGTTCTCCATGCCGAGGTCGGCCAGTCGGCCGACCAGGATCGGCAGGTTCTCCCGTTCGTTGTAGGTCGGAACAACCACGACGACCTTCGGGTGGGCCTCAGCCATGTTTTTCTTTCCTAGATGCCGTACCAGCCGGATGCGGCAGTCTAGCGTTTCTCCCGTTACGTCCGTCCCACGGGGTTCCCCTCGCCGCCCGCGGGCACCTCGGGAATCCGGCCCCGGGCCCGTCCGTTCAGCAGGCATGACCCACACCGCACCGTCCCCCGGCGCCGAACCGCTGGAGTACGCCGCCTTCACCGCCGACCCCGCGGGCGGCAATCCCGCCGGAGTCGTCCTGGACGCCACCGGGCTCGACGACGACCGGCAACTCGCCGTCGCCGCCCGGCTCGGACACTCCGAGACCGCCTTCCTCACCGCCGACCCCGACCGGCCGCGGGCCCACGCCGTCCGCTACTTCAGCCCGCTCGCCGAGGTGTCGTTCTGCGGCCACGCGACCATCGCCGCCGCGGTCGCCCTCGCCGAACGGCACGGCCCCGGGGAGTTCCACTTCACCACCCAGGCCGGGCCCGTCCCCGTCACCGTCACGGGTGACGCCGCCACCGGCTACCGGGCCACCCTCACCAGCGTCCCCGCCACCGTCGCGGACGCCGAACCGCAGGACGTCGCCGAGGCCCTGACCGCCCTGCGCTGGCGGCCCGAGGAGCTCGACCCCCGCCTCCCGCCCCGGATCGCCCACGCCGGGGCCCGCCACCTCGTCCTCGCGGCCGCCACCCGGGCCCGGCTCGCCGACCTCGACTACGACTTCGACGCGCTCGCCGCGCTGATGCGGCGGCTCGACCTGACCACCCTCCAACTGGTCTGGGAGCAGGACGCCACCACCTACCACGTCCGCGACCCCTTCCCGGTCGGCGGGATCGTCGAGGACCCCGCCACCGGCGCGGCCGCCGCCGCCTTCGGCGCCTACCTCCGCGAGCTGCGCGGCCTCACCACCGCCCGCCTCACCCTCCACCAGGGCGAGGACCTCGGCCGTCCGGGCGTGCTCACCGTCGACCTCACCGAGGGCGACAGCCGGGTCCGGGTCACGGGGCGGGCGGTGCGCATGTAGCTCCGCAGGGGACGGGGGAGAACGGCGGGATGCACCATCAGGGCCCGGGGAACTGTCGGGCACCCGGGCATGCACCATCAGGGGCCCGGGGAACGGCGGGCACGGGTCTGCTGACGGTGCACTGCCGTTGCGTGCGGTGGCTTCGGGTTCTGTTCGGGCGGCCCGAAGCAGCACGGACCTCCGGTGGGCTCCGGCCGGCAGCAGCTCGGACTCGCCGTTCCCCGAGCCCCTGATTGCGCATCCCGCCGTCCTGCCCGAGCTCCTGGTTCGTCCCCCTTCGCCTGCCGAAAGGGGCCCCCGGTACTCCGGGGGGAGTAGGCGTGTCTGCTCCGGCGGGACGATGGTGGGCCGCGGGGGTGTGGTTAGCCTTCGGGTATGGGTGAATCGCAGCTGCTGTGGGTGCCACCGTGGGTGCGGGCGGCGAAGGCCGGGTGGCCGGTGGCGGGGGCCGCGGTGGTGGCGGTGCTGCAGGTGGCGGGGACGACGGCGGCGGGGCGGCACCAGGACGGGCGGGTGCCGCTGGACGGGTGGGGCTACCTGCTGCTGGTGGTCGGGCCCGCGCTGCTGGTGCTGCGGCGCAGGTGGCCCGCGGGGACGGTGGCGGCGGTCACGGCCGTCACCGCCGGGTACCTGTGGGCCGGTTACCCGTACGGGCCGTCATTCCTGGCGATGGTGGTGGCGTTCTTCGGCGCGGTGCGGCACGGGCACCGGCGGGCCGCGTGGCTGAGCGGCGGGGCCTTCTACCTGGTGCACCTGCTGGTGGGCTACGTGCTGCCGGACGGCTGGCAGCGGGCCGCGGAGCACGGCGTGCAGGGCTGGCAGGAGCTCGGCGTCACGGCCTGGCTGCTGCTGGTCTTCGCCGGGGCGGAGCTGGCCAGGTTCCGGCAGGAGCGGATCGCCGCGGTGCGGGCCGCCGAGGAGGAGGCCCGGGCCCGCCGCAACGACGAGGAACGGCTGCGGACGGCCCGCGAGCTGCACGACATCCTGGCCCACTCGATCTCGCTGATCCACGTGCAGGCCGGGGTCGCCCTGGAACTCCTGGACGCCCGCCCCGAGCAGGCCCGCGACGCCCTGACCACCATCAAGGCGACCAGCAAGGAGGCGCTCGGCGAGGTCCGTCAGGTGCTGGGCACCCTCCGCGGCCCCGGTGCGGCCGCCCCCCGCACCCCCGCCCCCGGGCTGGAACGCCTCGACGAACTCGTCGAACAGGCCGGGCACGCCGGGCTGGCGGTCACCGTCGAGCGGCGCGGCCGGGCGGCCCGGGCGGGGGCGGGGCTGGAACTGGCCGCGTTCCGGATCGTCCAGGAGGCGCTGACCAACGTGCTGCGGCACTCCACCGCCCGCACCGCCACCGTCGAACTCGCCTGGGACCGCGCCGCGCTCACCGTCACCGTCACCGATCCCGGCCCGCCCGGCGGCGGCGACGCGGGCGGCAGCGGCAGCGGACTGACCGGCGTGCGCGAACGCGCCGCCGCGCTCGGCGGCAGCGCCGGGGCCGGACCGGACGCGGCCGGCGGCTGGCGGGTCCGGGCCCGGCTGCCGCTGGCGGGGAACGACCGCCGGAACGGCCCCGGGAACGGTTCCGAGAGCGGGGGGACGACGTGATCAGGGTGTTGCTGGCCGACGACCAGACCCTCGTCCGGGCCGGTTTCCGGGCCCTGATCGACGCCCAGCCCGACCTGCGGGCCGTCGGCGAGGCCGAGGACGGCGAACGGGCCCTCGCGCTGGCCCGCGAACTGCGCCCGGACGTGGTGCTGATGGACATCCGGATGCCCCGCCTGGACGGCCTGGCCGCGACCCGGCGGATCTGCGCCGACCCGGAACTCGCCGACGTCCGGGTGGTGGTGCTCACCACCTTCGAACTCGACGAGTACGTCTTCGAGGCACTGCGGGCGGGCGCCGCCGGGTTCCTGGTCAAGGACACCGAACCCGGTGACCTGCTGCGCGCCGTCCGGGTCGCCGCCGCGGGCGACGCCCTGCTCTCCCCGGGCGTCACCCGCCGCCTGATCGGCGAGTTCGCCGCCCGCTCCAAGGAGCCCGCCACCGCCCGCCTCGACGTCCTCACCGAGCGCGAGCGCGAGGTCCTCGCCCTGGTCGGCCTCGGACTCACCAACGAGGACATCGCCCGCCGCCTGGTGGTCAGCCCGCTCACCGCCAAGACCCACGTCAGCCGGACGATGGTGAAGCTCGGCGCCCGCGACCGGGCCCAACTGGTGGTGCTGGCCTACGAGTCGGGCCTGGTCCGACCCGGGTGGCTGGGGTGACCGGGGCGGCCCTGCTCCACCGGGAGTAGGGCGGGTGCCGCCCGGTGGGGGACGTGCCGGGCGGGGGTGCGGGGGGACGGTGGAGGGGCCGGTGAGGAGCCGGGTTCTCGACCGAAGGGGATGAGTGGTGATGGTGGCGCTGCTGGCCGACGGGTGGCACGGGCCCGGACCGTGGGTGCTGGTGTTCCCGGTGTTCTGGCTGCTGGTGGTGGTGCTGGCGGTGACGCTCCTGCGGCGGGCCGGGTGGCGGCGGCGCGGGTGGTGCGGCGGGGAGCACGCTCCGCTCGCGGTGCTGGGGCGCCGGTACGCGCAGGGGGAGATCGACGAGGCGGAGTACCGGGAGCGCCGGGCCGTCCTGACCGAGGAGCACCGCGCGGCCGGGGGCGGGCGGTGACGGCCGCGGCCCGGGTCGAGGAGGCCGTGAAGGAGTACGGCGCGGGGGAGACCCGGGTGCGGGCGCTGGACGGCGTCAGCGTGGAGTTCGCGGCGGCCCGGTTCACGGCCGTGATGGGGCCGTCCGGTTCGGGGAAGTCCACGCTGATGCACTGCGCGGCGGGCCTGGACACCCTGAGCGGCGGCCGGGCCTGGCTGGGGGAGACCGAGCTGTCGGGGCTCGGCGACCGGGAGTTGACGCTGCTGCGCCGGGAGCGGATCGGTTTCGTCTTCCAGGCGTTCAACCTGCTGCCGACGCTCACCGTCCGGGAGAACATCACCCTGCCGCTGGACCTCGGCGGCGCCGCCCCCGACCGGGAGTGGCTGGACGCGCTGATCGACGTGGTCGGCCTCGGCGACCGCCTGCAGCACCGGCCGAGCCAGCTCTCCGGCGGCCAGCAGCAGCGCGTCGCGGTGGCCCGGGCGCTGGCGGGGCGGCCCGCGGTGGTGTTCGCCGACGAGCCGACCGGCAACCTGGACTCCCGCAGCGGCGGCGAGGTGCTGGGCCTGCTGCGCTCCGCGGTGGACACCATGCGGCAGTCGGTGGTGATGGTCACCCACGACCCGGCGGCCGCCGCGCACGCCGACACGGTGCTGTTCCTCGCCGACGGCCGCCTGGTCGACACCATGCAGCAGCCCACCGCCGACCGGGTGCTGGACCGGATGAAGGCCTTCGACGGCCGTCGCGGCAAGGCGGCGGCCCGGTGAACGCGAGCGTGCGGATCGGGGTGCGTTCGCTGCTCGCCCACCGGCGCCGACTGCTGGGCACCGTGCTGTCGATCGTCCTGGGCGTGGCGTTCCTGACCGGCACGATGGTGCTGGGCGACACCCTGCGGGCCAACTTCGACACCCTGTTCGCGGACGCCGACGCGGGCACCGACGCGGTCGTCCGCAGCGCCCGGGTGCTGGACGCGCCCAACGTCCCCGGCGGGGTCCGGGCCCCGCTGGAGGAGTCGCTGACCGCGAAGCTGCGCGCGGCGCCCGGCGTGAGCGCCGCCGAACCCTCGGTGCAGGGCGCGGGCCAGCTGATCGGCGCCGACGGCAGGCCGGTCGGCGGGCAGGGCCCGCCCACCCTGGCCGGGAACTGGATCGACGACCCGAAGCTCAACCCGTACCGGCTCGCCGAGGGTCGCGCCCCCGCCGCGCCCGGGGAGGCGGTGGTCAACCGGGGCGCGGCGAAGGCGGGCGGGCTGAAGGTCGGCGACAGCACGGTGCTGCGCACCCCCGACCCGGTGCGGATCACCGTGGTCGGCATCGCGACCTTCGGCGCCGACGCCGACGGCATGGGCCCCAGCACCTTCACCGCGCTGACCCTCGCCGACGCCCAGGCCCACCTGACGCCGAGGGGCACCGGGCAGGTGTCCACGGTCCGGCTGCGCTCGGACACCCTCAGCCAGCGCCAACTGGTCGACGAGATCGGCCCGTTGCTGCCGGACGGGGTGGAGGCGCTGACCGGCGCGGACGCCACCGCGCAGTCCACCGCCGACGTCTCCGGCCGCTTCCTGAGCCTGTTCACCACCCTGCTGCTGGTGTTCGCCGGGGTCGCCCTGCTGGTCGCGACCTTCACCATCCACAACACCTTCGCCATCGTCACCGCCCAGCGCACCCGGGAGAACGCCCTGCTGCGCGCCCTCGGCGCCGGCCGCGGCCAGGTGCTCGGCACCACCCTCGGCGAGGCGCTCGCCCTCGGCGTGCTCGCCTCCGCGCTCGGCCTGCTCGGCGGCTTCGGCGTCGCCGCCGGGCTGAAGGCGCTGTTCGCCGCGATCGGGTTCACCCTGCCCACCGGCGGCACCGTGGTGCACCCCGCGACGATCCTGCTGCCGCTGCTCACCGGCACCCTGGTCGCCGCCGCCTCCGCGCTGGCCCCCGCCCTGCGCGCCGCCCGCACCGCCCCGCTCGCCGCCCTGCGCGACACCGCCGTGGACGCCTCGGCGCAGGGCCGCAGCGCCCTGGTGCGCCGGACGCTCGGCGCGCTGCTGCTGGTCGGCGGGCTGCCCGCCGTGGTGGTCGGTGCGACCCGCGGCCCCTCGCTGGCGCTGACCGTCGGCGGGGCGCTGGCCCTGCTCGCCGGGACGGTCGTGCTCGGGCCGGTCGCCGCGGTGCTCGCCGTCCGGGTGCTGGGCGCGCCGCTGCCCCGGCTGCGCGGCGTCACCGGCGCGCTGGCCCGCCGCAACGCCGCCCGCAACCCCGGGCGGACGGCCGCCACCGCGACCGCGCTGATGGTCGGCGTCGCCGTGGTCACCCTGTTCACCGTGTTCGGCGCCTCGGTCAAGGCGACCCTGGACGACACCGTCTCCCGCTCCTTCGCGGGCGACCTCGCCGTCACCGCCCCCGCGACCGGGGCCGGGGGCAGCGGCGTCTCGCCGAAGCTCGCCCCCGCCGTCGCCGCCCTCCCCGAGGTCCGCGCCGCGGTCGGCCTCGGCCGCGGCCTCGCCCAGGTCGACGGCCACGGCGCCCAGTTGGGCGTCGCCGACCCGCTCGCGCTGGCGCAGGTCACCGACCTCGGCCGGGTCGACGGCTCGCTCGCCGACCTCGGCACCGACGGCCTGGCCGTCTCCCGCCCCGAGGCGCAGGCGCACGGCTGGCGGGTCGGCTCGACCGTGCAGCTGCGGTTCACCGACACCACCGCCGCCTTCACCGTCCGCGCCCTCTACGCGGGCGGCGGCGTCGCCGGGGACTACCTGATCAGCCGTCAGGCGTGGGAGCCGCACCGCGTCCAGGACGCCGACACGCTGGTCGCCGTCGCCCTGCGGCCCGGGGTCACGGTCGAGCAGGGCCGGGCCGCGATCGGGCAGCTCGCCGCCGCGTACGGCAACCCGCAGGTGCAGACCCGGGCCGAGTACGCGGAGAGCTCCGCCTCGGGCGTCGACATGATGCTCTCGGTGGTCTACGCGCTGCTCGCGCTCGCCGTGCTGATCGCGCTGCTCGGCATCGCCAACACGCTGACCCTCGCCGTCCACGAGCGCACCCGCGAGCTCGGCCTGCTGCGCGCCGTCGGGCAGAGCAGGGCCCAACTGCGGGCCATGGTGCGCTGGGAGTCGGTGCTGGTCGCCGCGTTCGGCACGGCGGGCGGGCTGGTCCTCGGCGCGCTGCTCGGCTGGGCGCTCACCCGGGCCTCCGACGGCGCCGGGACGGGCTCCTTCGCGCTGCCCGCCGGACGGCTGGCCGTGATCGCCCTGGTCGGGCTGGCCGCCGGGGCGCTGGCCGGGCTGCGGCCCGCCGCGCGGGCGGCGAAGCTGGACGTCCTGCGGGCGGTGGCGAGCGACTGACGCCCCGCCGGCCCCGGCTTCCCCACCCGTGCGCACCCGTACGCATAAGGGGAAGCTGGGGCCTCCGTAACCGTCACTTATCGTAGTTGCCTGTTACACTCGGTGGCGTACCGGCGGTGGTGAGGAGAGTGGCGCGATGAGCGATCAGACCCAGGACGTGGACCGGACCGACCCCGAGTACCGGGCCTGGCTGAAGGAGGCCGTCCGCCGGGTGCAGGCCGACGCCAACCGCTCCGCCGACACCCACCTGCTGCGCTTCCCGCTCCCCGCCGACTGGGGCGTCGACCTGTACCTCAAGGACGAGTCGACGCACCCCACCGGGAGCCTGAAGCACCGGCTGGCCCGCTCGCTGTTCCTGTACGGGCTGTGCAACGGCTGGATCCGGCCCGGCGCCCCGGTCATCGAGGCGTCCAGCGGCTCCACCGCCGTCTCCGAGGCGTACTTCGCCCAGTTGATCGGCGTCCCGTTCGTCGCCGTGATGGCCCGCAGCACCAGCCGCGCCAAGATCGAGCTGATCGAGTTCCACGGCGGGCGATGTCACCTGGTCGACAACGCGGGCGAGGTCTACGCCGCGGCCGCCGCGCTCGCCGCCGAGACCGGCGGCCACTACATGGACCAGTTCACCTACGCCGAGCGGGCCACCGACTGGCGCGGCAACAACAACATCGCCGAGTCGGTCTTCGCCCAGCTGAAGCTGGAGCCCCACCCCGAACCCGCCTGGATCGTCGCCACCGCGGGCACCGGCGGCACCTCCGCGACCATCGCCCGGTACGTCCACTACATGCAGTACGACACCCGGATCTGCGTCGCCGACCCGGAGAACTCCTGCTTCTTCGAGGGCTGGGTGCACCACGACCCCGACGCGCACTGCCCCAGCGGCTCCCGGATCGAGGGCATCGGCCGCCCCCGGATGGAGCCCTCCTTCGTGCCCGGCGCGATCGACCGGATGATGAAGGTCCCCGACGCGGCCTCGATCGCCGCCGTCCACCTGCTCGCCGACGTCCTCGGCAAGAAGGCCGGTGCCTCCACCGGCACCGGCCTGTGGAGCGCCCTGCGGATCGTCGCCGAGATGCGCCGCGAGGGCCGCAGCGGCAGCGTCGTCACGCTGATCTGCGACCCGGGCGACCGGTACCTCGACAAGTACTACTCGGACGCGTGGCTGGCCGCCGAGCGGATCGACCCCCGACCGCACCGCGCCGCCCTCGAGGAGTTCCTCGCGGGCGGCGACTGGGCGGAGGGCTGAGGGCCGGTCAGTCGGCCTCGCCGGTCCGCTCGGTGAGCAGCAGGGCGGCGGTGACCACCACGAAGGCGGCGGTGGCGAAGTGCACCCCGAAGGCGATGGCGGTGCTGCCGTGGTGCACCAGGATGGTGGTGGCGTCGCCGAACGGGGTGACCGACTCGGCGAGCAGGGCCCAGCCGAGCGCCCGGCGGTGGCCGGTCAGCAGCAGGGCCAGCGGGACGAGGCCGGAGACGATGTCCCGGAAGCCCTTGACGGTGAGGAAGTCGGCGGCCTCGCCCTGCGGCCACACCGGCATGCCGAAGCCGGAGGCGGTGTGCTCCGGGGCGAACAGGTAGCTGACGCCGACGTAGCCGATGCCCAGCGCGACCAGGACCGTGAACACGGTGGCGAGGTTGACGCGCAGGCGGCTGCTGGCCTTCGGGGTGGCGGTGGCGGTGGCGGTGGTGGCGGTGGCGGTGGCGGTGAGCGCGGACATGGTGGTTCCCCCTGCTGGTGTGGGCGGTGCGAAGTGGTGTGCGCCGCCGTCTGGTTAGCGGCGCTAGCAACGAGAATGATGCTAGACCGACGGCCCGTCAGATGTCTAGCGGTGCTAGGATTTCGTTCATGGCTATCAAAGAACGCAGGGCGCGCGAACGCGCCGAACGCGAACAGCTGATCGTCCGGGCCGCCCGCGAACTCGCCGAGGCCGAGGGCTGGGACGCCGTCACCACCCGCCGCCTCGCCGAACGCATCGAGTACAGCCAGCCCGTCCTGTACAGCCACTTCAGCGGCAAGGACGCCATCGTCGCCGCCGTCGCGGTCGAGGGCTGCGCCGAACTCGCCACCCTGCTGCGCGCCGCCGCCGCGGACGTCGCCGACCCGCGCGAGGCGTTCGCCGCCGTCGCCCGCGCCTACCTCGACTTCGCCGAGGCCAACCCCGCCCTCTACGACGCGATCTTCACCCTCCCCAGCACCCTCCCCTTCGGCACCCCCGACGCCCCCGCACCCCTGCACGCCGCCTTCGCCGCCATCGCCGAACCCGCCACCCGCAGCGCCAAGGTCTCCGGCCACGACCCCGGCGGCTACACCGAACTCGCCTGGTCCGCCCTGCACGGCATGGTCACCCTCGCCCGCAACGGCCGCCTGCGTCCCGACCTCGACCAGCCCCGCATCGACGCCTTCACCGCGGTCTTCTGACTCCGGGGCCCGACCCGGGGCCGGGGCCCCGGACCGGAGCCCCGGCCCCGGGCGCCCGGCGCCTCACAGGCGCAGCGTCCCGGCGAGGAGGTCGGCGAAGGCGGTGGTGAGGCGGTCGGGACGGGTGCGGGTGTAGGCGGCGAGCGGGCGGCGGACCGGGGGGTCGGGGCGGAGGACGGCGGCGTCCAGGGCGGGCGGGAGGATGCCCGCGGGCACGAGGGCGGGGCCGAGCCCGGCGGCGGCCAGGACGGGGGCGGCGGAGGTCTGCTCGGTGCGGACGGCCGCGCGGGGGAGGAACCCGGCCCGGGCGCAGGCGGCGTCCAGGACCTCGGCGAGGCCGTGCCCGGGGGCGTAGTGCACCCAGTCGCGGTCGGCGAGGGCGGCGAGCGGCAGGACGCCGCCGGGAGCGGCGGCCAGCGGGTCGTCGGCGGGGAGCACGAGCGCGAACTCCTCGACGCCCAACTCCCGTACCGGGCCGTCCCAGTCGTCCGGCAGCGGGCCCACCGCGAGGTCGGCCCGCCCGGCGGCCGTCGCGGCGCGCAGCAGCTCCTCGTGCGGGTACTCGCGCAGCCGGATCCGCACCCCGGGGTGGCGGGCCCGCCAGGCCCTGAGCACCGGCGGCAGCAGACCGAGCGCGACCGAGTGGACGGCGGCGACCTCCAACTCGCCCTCCTCCAGGCCGGTGGCGCGCCGGGCCGCCGCGTGCAGGCGCTCGGCGTCGGCCAGGACGGCGCGGGCGTGCGGGAGGACGGCCCGGCCGAGCGGGGTGAGCCGGACGGCGCGCGGCAGGCGCTCCAGCAGCGGGCCGCCGAGCGCGCCCTCCAGGGCGCGGACCTGGTGGGACAGGGCGGGCTGGGTGACGTGCAGCCGCTCGGCGGCCCGGGTGAAGGAGCCGGTGTCGACCACGGTGACCAGGTACTCGAGCTGTCGGAGCGTTGCCATGCACGGAGTCTATCGATCCGGTCGAAAACAAGCCTTGGACCTATCCGTGCAGGTGGAAGCAGGGTGGTCTCCGGGCCGGGAACACCTCCCGGCCGCCGAAGGAGGAGATCCCCGTGTCCGTTCCGCTGTCCGTTCCGCCGTCCGTTCCGCTCTCCGGCCGCCGCCTGGCCGTCATCGGTGCCGGTTCCCGCACCGGCCGCCACCTGGCCCGCGCCGCCTCCGCCGCCGGGGCGGAGCTGGTGCTGGCCGGCCCCGACCCGCGCAAGCTGGAGTGGACGGCGGGCGAACTGGCCGGCCCGTCCACCGTGCTGCCCGTCGACCTGACCGACGAGTCCTCGATCGCCGCGTTCGCCGCCCGGCTGGGCCGCTTCGACCACCTGGTCTCCACCGCCGGGCTGCCCGCCAACGGACCGCTCGCCGACCTGCAACTCGCCGACGTGCGGCGGGCGTTCGACGCCAAGGTGATCGGCCCGCTGCTGCTCGCCAAGCACCTCGCCCCGCACGCCGCCGAGGACGGCTCGTTCACCTTCTTCTCCGGCGTCGCCGCCTGGCGCCCCGCCCCCGCCCGCACCGTGATGGCCACCACCAACGGCGCCCTGGCCTTCCTCGTCCGGGCCCTGGCCGTCGAGATCGCCCCCCTGAGGGTCAACGCGGTCTCCCCCGGCATCGTCGACACCGGCTCCTGGGACGGCCTGGGCGCCGACAAGGAGGAATTCCTGCGCGCCGTCGCCGCCCGCAACCCCGCCCGCCGGGTCGGCACCCCGGACGACCTGGTCAAGGCCGTCCTGCACGTGATCGACAACCCGTACGTCACCGGCACCGTCCTGCACGTGGACGGCGGCGGCCGTCTGGTCTGACGCCCGGGTCAGCTGCCCGGCAGGTCGGCGGGGACGAGGAGTTGGAGGTCCTCGGTGGTGGGGGAGGGGAGGTGGGCGACCCGGGAGGCGTGGCGTTCGACCATGGTCTCGAAGACCTGGCGGGCGGTGCGGCCGTTGCCGAAGCCGGTGCTGCGGTCGATCGCGGTGAAGTGGCCGAGCAGGGCGGCCTCGGTGGCCTCGGCGAGGCGGTACTCGTGTTCGGCGGCCTGGGCGCGGGCGATGTCGAGGAGCTCGTCGGCGGTGTAGTCGGGGAAGGTGACGGTGCGGGAGAAGCGGGAGGAGAGGCCGGGGTTGGCGGCGAGGAAGCGCTCCATCTCGGCGGTGTAGCCCGCCACGATGACCACGACCTCGTCGCGGTGGTCCTCCATCAGCTTGACCAGGGTGTCGATCGCCTCGCGGCCGAAGTCCCGCCCGGCGTCCTCGGGGGCCAGCGCGTACGCCTCGTCGATGAAGAGCACGCCGCCGCGGGCCCGGTCGAAGGCGGCGGCGGTGCGGATCGCGGTGGAGCCGACGTGCTCGCCGACCAGGTCGAGCCGGGCGACCTCGACCAGGTGCCCGCGCTGCAGGACGCCCAGCGAGGCGAGGATCTCGCCGTACAGCCGGGCGACGGTGGTCTTGCCGGTGCCGGGGGCGCCGGTGAAGACCAGGTGGCGGCGCGGGGAGGGGGCCTTGAGCCCGGCGCGCTGCCGGGCCCGGCCGACCGAGATCAGGTCGATCAGGGTGCGGACCTCCTGCTTGACGGTGGCCAGGCCGACCAGCGCGTCGAGTTCGGCCAGGGCCACCTCCGCGGGGCGGCAGTCCGGGATCGGGGCGATCACGGGAGCGGCGAGGGCGGGCGCCGTGGTCTGCACGGCGGGCACCAGGGTCGCCAACGGGGGAGCGGTCGGCGGGGCGGGGGCGAGGGCGGGCGCCGGGACGGCGGTCGGCGGCGGCAGCGGCGCCGCGTCGTCGGAGGTGCAGCCCTCGGCGACCGGTCCGGGCTCGGAGAACTCGAAACCGGCCCGGGCGTTGCGCTCGGCCCGGCAGCGCACCAGCTTCGTCCGGCAGCCGTCGATCACGTGGAAGCCGAAGCCGCCGCCCTGCGAGACCCGCACCCCCTCGAACTCGCCGCGGCCCTGCGCCGACACGTACACCCCGGACTCGCTCGCGCCGCGCACCGTGCACTCGCGCAGCACCGGGTCGGCGCCCTTGGTGACGATCACGCCGGTCGCGACGTCCGCGATCTCGCAGTCGGTGAGCAGGCCGCCGGAGCCGTGGTCGCGGAACCACAGGCCGGTGCCCGCGCCCTGGATCCGGCAGCGCGCCAGGTCCGCGCCGGCGCCGCCGCTGACCGAGACCGCGGAGGAGCGGATCGCGCTGAACGAGCAGTCCCGGACGGCCGCGGAGGAGCCCTGGTCGAGGACGAACAGGGCGTCGGGCAGGTCGTCCAGGGCGCAGTCGGCCAGCTCCAGGGCGGCGCCGTCGCTGACCCACAGCGCCGGGTAGTCGCCCTGCGCGGAGTGGAAGCGGCAGCCCTCGGCCAGCACCTTCGTGCCGCCGTCCCAGATCGAGAGCGCGCCCCGGCCGAAGCCGTGCACGGTGACCTGGCGCAGCGTCAGTTTCGCGCCGCCGCGCAGGTCGGCGGCGTTCTCCGGGACGTCGTGGATCCGGCCGGAGGAGAGTTCCAGTTCGGCGCCGGTGTCCAGGCTCAGGCCGTTGCCGGAGACCCGGTGCACCGTGCAGTCGGTCAGCCGGCCCACCGCCTGCGCCTCGGCCTGCACGCCCGAGCCGCGGACCTCGGAGACCTCGCAGCCGGTCAGCTCCGCCAGCGTCCCCGGGTCGGCCAGCAGGACGCCCGCCCCGCCGGTCCGCCGCACCTTCAGCCGCTCGGCGCGCAGCCGGGAGCCGGCCAGCACCGCGACCCCGCTCTGCCCGGCCGCGGCGACCTCGCAGTCCAGCAGCTCGGCCTGCGCCCGGGCGCGCAGCCGCACCCCGAGGCCGGACGGGTTCTCCACCGTGCAGCCGACCAGTTGGGCGCGGGCGCCGTCGGCCAGCTCCACGCCCACCGAGGAGGACGCCTCGACCCGGCAGTCGGCCAGCACCGCGCCGTCCGCCCCGGCCAGCAGCACCGCGGGGGCGGAGCGGTCCGAGCCGTCCACGACCAGGCCGCGGACGGTGGCGGCGGCCGTCACGGTCAGCGCCGTGCCGCCGCGCACCGCGCTCTCCGGGGGCGAGATCCGCACGCTGCCGGGGCCCTGCTCGGCGACCAGCGTCACCGGCTTGTCGACCAGCACCGCCTCGCGGAACGTCCCCGCGCGGACCGTCAGGGTGTCGCCGGGCTCGGCGACCTCCAGGGCCTCGCGGAGCGTCGCGTACTCCCCGCCGCGCCGCCGCCACCGCGAGGCGCTGTCCTGCGTGACCCGGACCCTGAGCTCACCCATGGCGATCTGTCATCCCCGCCTTCGTCGGTTACGTCGGTTGCGTCGAGACGCTGCGCGACCGCCCCACCGTAGCGCGCGGGGCGGACCAGGCGGACCGCCGTCCTGGTCCGGCGCCCGGTTCAACGAGCGCGGCCGGGGGTGGTTCCGGGTGCACGGAGCTGACGGCGCCGCAGGTGGGACGGTCAGCGGTGGTCCGGCCGCGGCGCCGGGACCTCCTCCAGCACCTCCACGTCGTCGCCCACCGACAGCGTCCCCAGCACCTCGGCGGAGGTGGCGCGGACCGGGACGAGGTTCTGGCCGAACACCAGCTTCTGGCCGAAGCGGTGGTGGCGCCCCAGCGCCCGCAGCGGCTCGGGGCCGCGCCGCTCGCCGGTCTCCTGGTCGGTGGTGGTGACCACGCAGCGGCCGCACGGCTTGGCCACCCGGAACTCCAGGCCGCCGATCCGGACGCGGCGCCAGCCGTCCTCGGCCCAGGCGGCGGTGCCGGAGACCACCAGGTTGGGGCGGAAGCGCTCCATCGGCAGCGGCGCGCCCTTGACCGGGTCGTCGGGGTGGTCGTCGGCGATCCGGGCGTTCAGCTCGTCCAGCGAGGCGGTGGTGGTCAGCAGCAGCGGGAAGCCGTCGGCCATCGAGACGGTCTCGTCCGGGGCGGCGTACTCCGGGTTGATCGGGCGGCTGGTGGCGGGGCGGTCGAGGTGCACCAGGCGGACCTCGCCGAGCTCGGCGGGCAGCCGCCCGGCCAGCCAGGCGGTGGTGTCCTTGCCCGCCTCGACGGCGGAGAAGTGCGTGCCGAACACGTTGACGGTGGTCTCGGGGGCGCCGTCGGCGAGCGTCGGCGCGGTCAGCACGTGGACGTCCCCGTCCGGACCGGTCAGGGTGAGCGCGGCGCCGTCGGCGGACGGGACGGGGCGGAACTGCCCGATCGCGGGCTCGTCGCGCTGGGTGAGGGCGGTGCCGTCGGCGTCCACCAGCATCCAGCGGCGGTCGCCCAGCAGGCCCCAGGGCTGCACGGCGGCGGACGGCGGGCTGAGGCGGTACATCGACTTGACCGGGTACAGGTGGAGCGAGGCGAGACGCGGCATGCGGTCCATCCTGCCAGGCGGGCGGCGGCCCGTGGTGCGGGGCCCGGTGCCCGGGTGCGCGCATCCCCGCGGCCCTGGCGGGACGCGGGGATGCGCGGTGGTGCGGAGCCGCCCGAGGGCGGCCGGTGGGGAGTGATTGACGCGTCGTTGCGTGGTGACCTTGCCCCCCGGAGGGTTCTCAGCCGGCCTGCGGGTACTGCCGGTACTGCGGGTACTGCTGCGGGGCCGCGGCCGGGCGCAGGGTGTTGCCGCCGAACGACTGGTCGCCGAACGACTGCTGCTGCTGGACGGGCTGGGCGCCGAACTGCTGCGCCTGGAAGGACGGCGCGAAGCTCTGCGGGGCGGCGGCGTAACCGCCCGCCGGGGCCTGCGGGGCCTGGTACGCCTGCGCGGGCTGCGGCTGGAACGGGGCGGCCGGGCGCTGGCCGGGCAGGAAGCCCTGCGGGGCGCCCGCGTAGGTGGGCTGCGGGGGGACCGGCGCGTTCGCGTACCCCGGCTGGGTCGGGATGTACGGCGTCGGGGCCGGGGCGCTGCTGGGGCCGGGGCCGAGCGCGAGCCGGGCCGGGGGCAGGGCGGGCAGGTTCGACTGGGGGGAGTCGAGGCCGGTGCCGAAACCGCTGCCGTAGGCGGAGGACCAGGAGGAGGCCGGGAGGGCCGGGGGCACGTTGATGGGTGCGATCTGCGGGATGCCGCGCTCTGCGACCAGGCTGTCGTAGATGGGCGTGCCGGAGGAGAAGGACGGAGAGGGGTAGCCGACTCCGTCGTAGGAGCGGGGCGAGGTCATGGGGCATACCGTAAGCCCACAACACGCCTGCTGAGGAGAGCGGAACGGCCTGGAGTTCAACTGTTTACAGACTCTTCGCTCGCTTAAATCGGACAATGTCGGACTTAGTCGGGCGAAGCGAGGTCCCGTTTCGGTCATCCCGGGTCCATCGTCCGTGCACCACCCGCTCACCGGGGGCGGAACGAAAGCCCCCGCTCGGGTCGGGGAAAGGCTCCGTTAAGCCCGCGGTGGTCCAGACCGCCGAAAAGGGTCCGGCCCGGACGGCGGGGAGCCGTCCGGGCCGGGGCGGTGCGGGAGGGTGCTCAGCGGGCGGCCGCGGCCGCGGACTGGGCCGGGAAGCCCGGACGCCCGGCCAACTCGCTGGTGCAGTGCGCGCAGCGGGTCGCCGCGGCCGGGACGGTGCTGAGGCACTCGGGGCAGTCGGCCTTGGCCACCGGGGTGTCCTTGACCGGGTTGAAACGGTTCTGCAGCTTGCCGACGGGCAGCACCACCGCGAAGTAGATCACCGCGGCGACCAGCACGAAGCTGATCAGGGCCTGCAGGAACGCGCCGTACGGGAAGGTCACCCCGGCGGCGGTGAACGACTCCTTGCTGAAGTCGCCGACCGCACCGGAGGCGATGCCGATCAGCGGGGTCAGGAAGGCTGCCACGAAGCCGGTGACGACGGCGGTGAAGGCCGCGCCGATGACGATGCCGACCGCGAGGTCGACGACGTTGCCGCGCAGCAGGAAGCTGCGGAATCCCTTGAACATGACGGCCATCCTGACGGTCCAACCTCCCTGCGGTCCAACCGAGTTCACCTGATCCGACTAACGGCCGAACCGCCTTGCGAGGATCGCTCAGACGCGCCCGACCGCGGCCGCGACCTCCGCCGAGAAGGGCTGGACACGCACCACCGCGTCGGCGACCCGGCGCACCGTCGCCGCGTCCATGTGCGACCACAGCGGGACGGTCAGCACCGAGGCCGCCAGCCGGTCGGTGCGCGGTAGCTCCTCAGCCTGCCCGAGGTGGGCGTACGACTTCTGCCGGTGGACCGGCGGGAAGAAGTAGCGGCGGGTGTCGATGCCCTCCGTCTTCAGCGCCGCGGCCAGCTGCCGGTTGTCCAGGCCGAACGCCCCGGTGTCCAGGACCAGCGTGAGGTCCTTGAAGGTCGAGGTGTCGCCCTCCTCCGGCAGGGCCAGGCGCAGGCCCGGCACGCCCGCCGCGGCCCGGGCGAACTCGGCGACCAGCGCGCCGCGGTGGGCCACCCGCTCGGGCAGCCCGGCCAGCCAGGTCAGGCCGACCGCGGCGTGCAGCTCGCTCATCCGGGCGTTCAGGCCGGGGAACAGGGTGTCGTAGTCACCCGGGTTGCCGTAGTCGCGGGCGGTGCGCAGGGTCTCGGCGAGCGCGGCGTCCCGGGTGGCGACCAGGCCGCCCTCGCCTGCCACCGCGACCTTGGTCGGGCTCATCGAGAACACCTCGGCCAGGCCGAAGTTGCCCACCGGCACGTCGCGCCGCTTCGACCCCAGGCCGTGCGCCGCGTCGTACACCAGCGGCACCCCCGCCGCGTCGGCGATCCGCTGCAGCTCCTCGACCTGGCAGGGCGTGCCGTACACGTGGGTGGCCATCACCGCGGCGGGGGAGTCGGCCGCCTTCAGCCGGGCCTCCGCGTCGGCCGGGTCCAGGGTGATGTCCTGCTCCCGGGCCTCCGCGAACAGCGGGCTGCCGCCCGCCCAGTGCGCGGCGTGCGCGGTCGCCGAGAAGGTGAAGCCCGGCATCAGCACCGGCCGCCGCCCGTCCACCCCCGCGGCCTGCAGCACCAGCATCAGCCCGGCCGTGCAGTTGGACACCGCCACCACGTGCGGCACCTGCATCAACTCGGCCGCCCGCTCCTCCAGTTGGCGCACGGTCGGCCCGTTGGTCAGCATCCCGGAGTCCAGCACCCCGGCCAGCCGCCCGAGCAGCCCCTCCCGGTCGGGCACCCGGACGCGGGTCAGCGGCAGGCCGTCGGGGAAGGCGGGCGCACCGCCGAGGACGGCGGGGCGGTTCTGGTCGGTCGTCATGAGGTCGAGCCCCCCTGGGTTCGTGACGGATCCGGTGCGCCGACGGCGACCGGAGGCTCTGGGCCCTGGCGCGCGGCGCCCCACTGGCCCGGCTGGACCCGCCACAGCGGCGGGCGGCGGCTGCGCGCCGGACGGGCCGGGGCCGGCCGCGGGATCGCCAGCAGCACCAGGACCAGCGGCAGCACCTGCACCCGCTCGCGGGACAGGATGCCCATGTTGTTGATGGTCGAGAACGCCCAGCAGAACAGCAGCGTGTACACCGCGGTGAAGGCCACGTACGAGCGCTGCACGAACAGCTTCGGGACGCGCGCCAACTGCGGCCAGGCCCGCACGAACATCACCAGCAGCGCGAAGCACTCCACCGACTGGATCAGGTTCTGGAGGTTCGACGCCTCGAACGGGAACGGCCGGAACAGCACGCTCACCACCGACACCGGCAGCTTCAGCGGGTTCAGGCTGAACGCGGGCGCCGGTTCGTCCGCGGTCGCCGCGTTGATCACCGAGTCGCCCTGCGAGGTGCGCCGCGAGGTCTCCGACAGCACCTGGTTGACCGCGTCCCCGCCGGTGCCGTTGGTGCCGAAGAAGGCCGACACCTGCTGCAGCATCAGCATCACGCCCACGCCCAGCACCGCCGCCGTCAGCACCGTCCGCAGCGGCCCCAGCGCCGACACCTGCTGCGGCCGCCTGCGCAGCAGGTACGCCACGCTCAGGCCCGCACCCGCCAGCACCGTCACGTGCGGCCGCACCATCGCCGTCCCCAGCGACCCCAGCGCGATGCAGGCGAACGCCCCGAACCGCCGGTCCAGCAGCCGCGCCACCCCGTACGTGGTCAGGCCCAGGCAGAACATCATCCAGGCGTCCTTGCCGATGCTGGACGGCCAGAACAGCAGCGAGGGCAGGAAGAACACCAGCTTCGCGTAGCGGCGCGAGTCGGCCTCCGGGAAGGCGATCTGCAGCGCCCGCCAGAAGAACAGCAGCCCCCAGAAACCCAGCCAGGAGAACACCAGGAACCCGCCGACCAGGGTCGGCCCGGTCACCGCGTACACCACCCCGGTCACGATGATCACGAAACCGGTGCCCGCGACCTTCATCCCCAGGTCGTAGTGCAGGCCCGCGGACAGGTCGGCGGTGGTCAGGTAGCGGGCCAGCTCGGAGCCCTTCTGGTGGTACATCTTGGCGTCCGCCGCGCCGCCGTAGAGCACGAACGCCATCAGGTACCGCGGGAAGGCGCAGGCCAGCTTCGCCGCCATCGCCACCATCAGCAGCTTGAACACCCCGCGCTCCGGGTTGCCCGCCGCGACCCGCGCCAGGACCGGCGTCCCGACCGCCATCAGCGCGGGCGCCACCAGCAGCGCCCCCCAGGTGTCGTACGAGGTGTGCACCATGGCCAGCACGAACACCGTCACGTAGCCCAGCACCAGCAGCCAGGCCAGCGCGGTCAGCCGCCCGCGCCGCACCGCCCCGGACAGCCGGGCCAGCGGGCGCGCCCGCCGACGGGCGGGGCGCGCGGCGGTCAGCACCGCCATCAGAAGACCTCCAGGTCGCCGAGGCTGAACCGCCAGTCGGCGAGGGTGCGCCCCCGGGGCAGCGGGCCGGTCGGGGTGCGGGCCGCCAGCACCATGCCGGTGCGCGGCGCCCGCACGCAGCCCGCCCGCAGCCCGGCCGCGGCCGCCTCGGTGCCGGGGGCCAGGTGGGTGGCCGCGTGGTCGCAGCCGCAGGACGCGGCCAGGCGCAGCAGCTGCGCCGCCGCGACCCGGTCGCCCGGGCGGACGATCAGCTCGGCCAGCGTGAACTCGGCCAGCGGGCCGCGCCGCCGCGGCCGCCCGAACGCCAACCCGACCAGCTCACCGCCCCGTTCGACCGTCACCACCCGGTAGTCCAGGCCCGGCGCCGCCCCGTACCGCCACTCCAGGTAGGCGGCGGTGCGCACCGTGTGCAGCCGCCTCTCGGCCGCGTCCGCCCGCTCGCGCTCGGCCAGCAGCTCGGCCAGCTGGGCCGCCCGCCGGGCGTCCGGCGCGGCCAGCCACTCGGCGGCGGACGGCAGTTCGCAGCGCAGCGGCCCCGAGGGGCCGGGCCGCCGGGCCAGCGCCGCCCGGGCCCCGCGGGCGAAGGACACCGGCCGGGCCACCCGCAGCGCCACCGGGACGCGGCCCAGCTCCCGCCAGCCCATCTTCAGGTAGCCCGGCAGGCTGTTCCCGTTCGGCGTGTTGAACACCAACTCGGCCTCGCCGGCGACCCGTTCGAGCAGCTCGGTGGTCAGGCGGCGGAAGATCCCGCGCCCCCGGAAGTCCGGGTGCGTCGCGGTGTCCACCGGACGCACCGCCCGCACCTCGCGGCCGCCCTCCCCGCGCCAGGACCAGCGCAGGAACAGCCGCACCCCCACCACCCGCCCGTCCGCCGCCACCGCGACCAGGCCCGGACTCGACCCGAACGGGTTCGCCCGGTGCTTCCAGTCGAAGAAACCGGCACTGCGCCGCCCGGTCGGACCGCCCGCCAGCGAGGCCGTCAACAGCTCCAGCACCGCCGGAACGTCCCCCGACTCCAGCCCGCGGTACGTCAGTTCGCCACCCACGTCGTGCTCCGCCCCACCCGTTCAGTTCGCCAGGACCCGCGCGTACACCCGCTCCACCGCCTGCTGCGCCCCCGCCACGTCGAAGGACCTCGACCGCTCGCGGGCCGCCGCGCCCATCCGCGCCCGCAGGCCCGGATCGGCCAACTCGACCAGGGCGGACGCCAGTCCGGCCGGATCGCCCGGCGCCACCAGGCGGCCCTCCACGCCGTCGTCCACGATCTCCGGGACGCCGCCGACCCGGGTCACCACCGAGGGCAGGCCCGAGGCCATCGCCTCCATCAGCGCCACCGGCAGGCCCTCCTGGCGCGAGCTGAGGCAGAACACGTCCCAGCCCGGCAGCAGCGCGGGCACGTCCGCGCGCATGCCCGCGAACAGCACCCCCTCGCCCGCCCGCGACCGCAACTCGGCCTCCAGCGGCCCCGACCCGACCAGCACCAGCCGGGCCTCCGGCCGGTGCCCGCGCAGCAGCGCGAACGCCGCCAGCAGGGACGCCTGGTCCTTCTTCGCCGTCAGGTTGCCGACCGTGCCGACCACCAACGCGTCCTGCGGCAGCCCGAGTTCCTCCCGCGCCGCGCGCCGCGCCGCCGGGCCCGACGGGGCGTCGCCCAGGTCCGGCCCGTGGTGCACCACCGTCAGCCACTCGCCCGCCCGGTGCCGCCCGCCGCCCGCCGCGATCCCGTCCGCCACCGCGTGCGACACCGCGACCACCGCGTCGTTGCGCCGGTAGGTGAGCGCGTTCGCCCAACGGGTCGGCAGCCGGTAGCGCTCCCACAGGTTGTGCTCGGTGTGCACCAGCCGCGGCCCGCCCCGCCCCAGCGTCAGCAGCCGCGCCGCGACCGCGGGCACCGGCATGTGGGTGTGCACCAGGTCGTAGCGGCGCTCCGCCAGCAGCGCCCGCAGCCGCAGCGGCCAGCGCCGCCCCGGCGCGCCGCCCAGGCAGTGCACCGGCACGCCCGCCGCCGCCAGCGCCGGGACCAGCGCGTCCTTGTGCGGCAGCACGTACGCCACCTCGATCGCGTAGCGCGAACGGTCCGCGTGGCGCACGCAGTTGAGCAGCAGCTGCTCCGCGCCGCCCCGGCCCAGGCCCTTGGCCAGCCAGAGCACCCTGGCCCGCGGCCCGGTCACCGGTCCTCGCCCAGCCGCAGCTGCATGGTCGTCTCCACCGGCTCCTCCGGCGGCAGCTCCGCCGGGCGGCGGCCCCAGCTCGTCGTCCCGTCCCGGCGGCCCGCACCCTCCCCGACCCCGTACACCGGCTCGCGACGGCCGTCGGCCGCCCGCTGGTGCTCGGGACGCCGGTGATCCGGCCGCCGCGGCTCGGCGTGCGGCTCCGGGCGCGGCTCCGGCCGGGCCGGCGCGGCGGCCACCGGACGCGGCAGCGCCGCCCGGGCCGGCTCCGGCTCCGGCCGGCCGCCCAGGCGCCCCGGCAGCCGCAGCCCGCGGTGCCGCCGCCCGGTCGCGACCTCCGCCCCCAGCAGCGCCACCCCCGCCACCGGCACCCCGGTGCGGGCCAGCAGCTCCGCGACCCGGTCCGCCTCCTCCGGGCGGACGTTGCCCGCCATCAGCGTCACCAGCACCGCGTCCGCGTGCTGCACCAGGTCGTACGCGTCGTTCGCGTTCAGCAGCGGCGAGGAGTCGATCAGCACCACGTCCGCGTACCGCCGGGCCAGCGCCAGCACCTCCCCGGCGCGCAGCACCAGCGCCGCCGGGTACGCGGTGGCGTGGCCGCCCGCGATCAGCGACACGTTCGGCACCCGGGTCGGCCGGATCAGGTCCGCCAGGTCGTCCAACCGCTCGCCCGACAGCAGCTCCGCCATGCCCGGGCCCTCGTCCATCCCGAAGTGGGCGTTCAGCTCCGGCTGCCGGAAGTCGCAGTCCAGCACCAGCACGTGACGGCCCGTCTCGCCCAGCGCCGCCGCCAGGTTCGCCACCGTCGTGGTCCGCCCGTCGCCCGAACGCCCCGACATCACCAGCACCACCGGCGCCGGTCCCACCGCCCGCCGCACCCGCCGCTCGTCCGGGTCCAGGCCGCCCTGCCCCAACTGCGCGGACAGCGACTCCGGGCCGGTCAGCAGCAGCGTCGAGCGCAGCGAACGGAACGCCTCGGTCGCCGGGTCCGCCGGACGGGCCGTCACCAGCGGCTCGTGCAGCCGCCGCAGCCGCCGCGACAGCCGGGGGATCTCCCCGATCACCGGCAGGTTGAACGCCTCCTCGGCGCCGTCCCGGGAACGCAGCCGGGTGTCCATCCGGGACAGCATCAGCGCCGCCACCACGCCCAGCGACAGGCCCAGCACCACCGCCAGCGTCAGCCGCACCCCGCGCGAGGGCGAGGACAGCAGACTGCCGCCGAGCTCCTTCGCGTCGATCGAGCCCCACTGCTGGATCGCGTCGGTCTGGCTGTAGTTCTGCAGGTCGGCGATCGCCCCGAGGGTCTTGGTCAGCGCCGCCGTCGCCGTCGACAACTGCGGCTGCAGCTTGGCCTGATCGCTCGCGTTGGCCCGGCTCACCGACTTCTGCAGCTCGTCCAACTGCGCCTGCTGGGCGTCCGCCTGGGCCCGCAACCGCTTGATCGACTCGTCGGCGCTCTTCTTCGACTCCTGCGCGTAGCCGGTGATCGTCGCCTCCGACAGCGCCTGCGCCAGCCCCGTGCAGTCCGCCTGGGTCGGGCCCGTGGTGGTGAACAGCAGCATCTGCGTCGACTCCGCCGCCACCGTCCGGCGCGCGGTCAGCGCCGCCACGTCCTTGACGTTCAGCTTCTGCGCCGCCGCCGTCGTCACCGCCGAGCCCTGCGCGTACGACAGCACCTGGTCGGCGCGCACGGTGTCCGCCGCGCCCGCGACCGGCGTGATCGCGACCTTGCACTGCCACTTCCCGTTGTCCACGGCGTCGCCCGCCGGCGTCAGCAGGAAACCCACGACCAGCGCGGCCGCCGTGCAGGCGGCCAGCAGCCGCCAGTACCGCCGCAGAACGGTGAACAGATTTGCCGGTTCCACCGGTTGGTTCCCCTCGCCTCGTCACGGTGCACACGCGCCCCAACAGCCGCACCCGCCCCTACGGGCGGCGCGCATCGGTACGGCCGGGCCGCGTGCACCCCCGGCAGCGGCTAGCGGAAAAGCGAACGTCCCAGACCGCCCCCACGGTCCTCCCCTGCGACCGATGCTTCCCGCCCCGGACCTGCGGCGCAAGCACTTTGGCCATACTGACACCTGCCACCGGTCGGATTCCGGACGCACGCACCCGAACTGACGCAACGTCATCAAAAGCGCTCCGGGCCCCCGCCGGTCCGTTCGGCCACCGCCCGCCCGTACGGGGTCAGGCCAGTGCGCGCCCGTAGAACTCCACCATCCGCGCCGACACCCGCTCCAGCGTGTACCCCGACAGGAAGCGCGCCCGCGCCGCCTTCGCCCGCACCAGCGCCTCCCCGGGCTCCTCCAGCACCCGCAGCAGCGCCCCCGCCAGCGCCTCCGGCCGCTCCGGCGGCACCAGCAGCGCACACTCCCCGGAACCGCCCACCGTCTCCCGCAACGCCGCCACGTCCGCGCACACCAGCGGCACCCCCACCCCCATCGCCTCCATCGCCGCGCTCCCCAACCCCTCCCAGCGCGAGGGCACCGCGAACACCTCCGCCGCCGCCATCAGGTCGAACACGTCGTCCCGCGGCCCCAGGAACCGCACGCCCCCCGTCGCCGCCGCCAACTCCTCCAACCGCCCCGTCTCCGCCCCCCGGCTCCCGGCCAGCAGCAGCACCGCGTCCGGCCGCGCCTCCCGCACCCGCGGCCACGCCGACACCAGCACGTCCAGGCCCTTCTGGTACTGCTGCCGGGCCGCCGCCAGCACCACCGGCACCTCCTCGCCCACCCCCAGCCCCGCCCGCACCCGGGCCCGCCGCTCGGCCCCCACCCGCCCCAGCACCAGCGGGTCCCGCCCCCGCGGCACCACGTCGATCCGCCCCCGCGCCACCCGCAACCGCGCCGCCATCACCCCCGCCACGTGCTCCGTCAACGCGTGGAACCGCCGCACCCCCTGCGCCGTCACCGCGTCCACCGCCTGCGCCGCCCGCACCTTCCACGGGCTCAACCCCCGCGCGTGCAGGTGCTCCGGCCCGTACGCGGAGTTCACCAGGCTCGACACCACCGGCACCCGCGCCGCGAAGGCCGCCGACCGGCCCAGCACGTCCGACTCGTACAGCGTCGTGTGCACCAGGTCCGGACGCAGCCGCCGGAACTCCGCCCGCAACGCCGCCACCCGCGCCCGCCGCGACCCGCGCAGCACCGGGTGCACCTGCGCGCCCGCCGCCCGCAACTCCTCCTGGAAGCCGCCCGGCGACTCCTTCAGGAAGGCCACGTGCAACTCCACGCCCGAACGCACCAGCAACGGAGCCATCGCCACCAGCCCCTGCTCCGCGCCGCCCACCCGGCTCACACTGTCGATCACGTACACCACGCGCACCGCGCCAACCCCCTCGCCGGGCCACCCCCTGAACCGCGGATCAGCATCCCAGCCGAACCTGCCCCCCGTCCGCCGAAAGCGGAATCAGGGGTCCGGTGGGACGCGCGATCAGGGGCCCGGGGAACGGCGGGCACGGGTCTGCCGCCGGCGCACCGCCGGTGCGCGCATCGGCTTCGGGTTCTGTTCGGGCGGCCCGAAGCAGCACGGCCCCGCCGTTCCCCGGCCCCCTGATTTCGCCACCCGACCCGCCCCCGCCCCGCTACTCTCGGCGCCATGGCCGACCCGCGGGTACTCCACGTCATCACCGACCCCAGGGCCCGCGGCGCCCAGCGCCTCGCCCGCGACCTGCACCGGGAACTGCTGCGGCGCGGCCAGCCCTCCGAACTGGCAGCCCTGCACCCGCACCCCGACGCCGCCCCCGACGCGGCCGTCCCCGTGCTCGGCCCCTCCCGGCACCACCCCGCCACCCTGCGCGCCCTGCGCACGCTCGCGGCCCGCGCCGACGTGGTGGTCGCGCACGGCTCCTCCACCCTCCAGGCGTGCGCACTGGGCCTGTTCGCCGCCCGGACGCCCTTCGTGTACGTCAACATCGGCGACCCGAGGCACTGGACCGCCGACCCGCTGCGCCGACTGCGGGTGGGCGCCCTCCTGCACCGGGCCGCCGCCGTCGCCGCGATCTCCCCGCACGCCGTGGACGTCCTGCGCACCCGCTTCCGGCTGCCCGCCCGCCGCCTGCACACCCTCCCCAACGCCCGCCCCGCCGACCGCTTCCGGCCCGCCGCCGACCCCGCCGCGAAGGCCGCCGCCCGCACCGAGCTGGGCCTGCCCGCCGACGTCCCGCTGATCGCCTGGGTCGGCGCGCTCAGCCCCGAGAAGCGCCCCGACCTGGCCCTCGCCGCGCACGCCCTGCTCCCCCCGGACGTCCACCTCGCGCTGGCCGGCGAGGGCCCCCTGCGGGCCGCCCTCGCCCCCGGCCCGCGCACCCACCTGCTGGGCCCGCTGGACGACCCGGCCCCGCTGTACCGGGCCGCCGACCTGCTGCTGCTCACCAGTGACTCGGAGGGCGTCCCCGGCGTCCTGATCGAGGCCGCCCTGGCCGCCCTCCCCGCCGTCGCCACCGACGTCGGCTGGGTCGCGGACGTGGTCCGCCCCGGGGAGGGCGGCCTGCTGGTCCCGCCCGGCGACCCGGCCGCCCTCGCCGGGGCCCTGCGCACCCTGCTCACCACCGACCGCACCCCGTACGCGACCGCGGCCCGCTCGCACGCCCTCGCCCACTTCGACCTCGCCGCCGTCACCACCGCCTGGCAGCACCTGCTGCGCGAGGTCGCCCGCACGCGGGAACGCGCCGCCTAGGACCCGTCCTCCGTACCGGACTTCCCCGTGCCGTCCCGGTGGGTGAAGGCCAGGGCGCCGCCCACGACGCCGATGGCGATCAGCGCGACGGCGATGCTGGTCCCACCGGCGTGCTCCCAGTAGACGTCGCTCAGATGGATGAGGTTGGCGGTCTCGTCGACGACCAGCGCGGTGCCGATGCCGTAGGCCAGGCCCATCCAGGTCCGCCAGCGCGGCGAGCGTTCGACCAGGCCGAGGGCGCCGACGACCATCAGGACGAGGATGCCCCACACGTAGTGGTGGAGGTGGACGCCGCCCGCCGAGACGTTCCCCACCCCGGCGGCGTCGACGTGGATCAGCCAGGTCAGCAGTCGCAGGAAGCCGAAGGTCAGGGTGAAGCCCCACCACGCCAGCACCAGGCCGCGGCGGGTGGGGGAGACCTCCCGCCAGCGGCGGGGACGGCGCCGGTCCGGACCGGGCGGTGGCGACTGCTTCTGCTGCGGGGGTGCGTCCATCCGCCGACCCTAGGCCCTCGCGCACCGGAATCCGGGGACGGCCACGGGGACGGGAGCCGCTCAGTCGCCGGTGGTCTCGGTCGCGATCCAGTCCAGGTAGGCCGCCGAACCGGCGGCCACCGGCACCCCGACCACCTCCGGGGTGTCGTACGAGTGCCGCTCGACCAGGAACGCGGTCAGCCGGTCCGCCAGCGCGGCCCGGGTCTTGAGGTCGACGCGCCACTCGGCGCCGTCCCGCACCTCGCCGTCCCACCAGTACACCGACCGGACGGGGTACACCTGGGCGCAGGCCGCCAAGCGCTCGCGCACCGCGGCGGCGGCCAGTTCGCGGGCCGCGCCCTCGTCGTCGTGGGTGGTGGTCACCACCAGGAACTCACGGTTCGTCATGGACCCCACCGTAGGGGAGCCGCGGTGTGTCACGGCCGGGAACCGTCCGGTGCACGAACCAGTCGTACCCGGAGCGGAGTTGACCGGCCGTCCGGCGTCCCCGTGTAACAGCGTGCGTAACAGCGCTGTACCGGACGTTCACCCCCGCAACCGTCCGGTGGCCGGACGCCGTGGTGATGCTTGCCGCCGACCGGCGGCCCACCGCACCGGACCACGGAGCCGAGATGAACGTCCGCAAGCCCGCCGCCCTCGCCGCCCTCACCGCCTGCGCGGTCCTCGCACTGACCGCCTGCGACCCCGAGGACGCCGGTTCCGCCGCGTCGGGCGCCACCACCGCCGCGAGCGCCCCGGCCGCCGCCCCGCCCGCCACGGCCGGGGCGACCGCCAGCAAGGCCGCGACCGGCGGCGGCACCGGTGGCACCGTCGGCGCCGACGTCCCGATCTGCGGCAACTCCGAGAAGGAGAGCGACGTCAAGGCCGAGCTGACCCTCGACCGGAGCGCGAACCCGCGGATCAACGGCGTGATCAAGCTGACCAACACCAGCGGCCACGACTGCGTCGTCTACGGCGGCCCCGACCTGCGCACCAACCACGTGCCCAACGAGTTCACGAAGCTGAAGAGCGGCGTCCTCGGCACCGGCAGCTTCGCCACCGACAAGGCCCACGGCACCGTGCTGCGCCCGAACGCCCCGGTCTACCAGGCCGTCAGCTGGCTGGCCTCGCCGCCGGTCGCCGCCAACGCCACCTGCACCACCGGCGAGGTGCTGGAGCTGGTGCGCAACGAGCAGGTGCTGACCCTGACCATGGACGTCAAGGACGGCCGCTACTGCCCGGTCGCCGAGGAGGGTTCCGACCAGATCCAGGTCGGCGTCCCGAAGACCAGCGAGGCCGAGGCCCGCGCCCAGTGGAAGCACGACGGCAAGTAGCCCGCCGCCCGCCGGGGCCGCAGGTGGGCGCAGCAGCGGGGACGCGCCCGCCCACCGGGGCCGCGGGGGAGCACGACGCCCCTGCCGGGCAAGGCGGCGGACGGACAGCAGGCGGACGGCGGCGGGCGGACGGGACGTCGAACCCCGGACCGGCGTTCGACCCGCACCGGTGCCGCACTGCTCCGATCCGGCGAATTACCCCGACCGCGGCCCGCCCGCCTGGAACGCCGCGCACCGCTCCTGCCAGGCTGCCCGGGTGAAGTCGCTGCTCGGAACCACTGTCCTGCTCGCCGTGGCCGGAGGTCTGCTGGCCGCCCCGGCCGTCGCCGAGGCCGCGCCCGGCCTCCCGAAGCTGCCGCCGGGTCCGAACGGGCAGCAGCTGCCGACGCCCGGCCGCCCGCTCGCCGCCCTCCAGCCGTCCGGGCCCACCCACCAGCACGCGCCGGTGCCCGCCACCCGCCCGCTGGAGCCCGCCGCGCCGCTCGGTTCCACCGCGTCGCCCGCGTCCGCGCCGAAGGCCCAACGGGCCCACGAGGCCGTCGAGTTCTTCTGGTACAACTGCTCGCACTCCGCCCTGCTGGAGCAGCCGCTCACCCGCTGGGCCGCCAGGCACCAGGCGGACGTGACGCTGCGCCGCGTCCCGGCGATCTGGACCGGCAGCCCCGACGAGGCCGAACAGCGGGCGCACGCGCGGCTGTTCTACGCCCTGGAGCGGCTCGGTGAGGTCGACCGGCTGCAGGCCGCGGTGTTCCGGGCCGTCCGCGAGCAGCACACCGACCTGACCACCGAGCGGGCGGCCGCCGACTGGGTGGCCGGGCAGGGCGTCGACGCGGCGGAGTTCCGGGCCGCGTACCGCTCCGCGGAGGTGGACCGGGCCGTCGAGGACGCGCCGAAGCTGTTCGCGCAGAACCAGGTCACCGAGCTGCCCACCGTGGTGGTGGACGGCACCGGCCGCACCTCGCCCACCCGGGCCGGCGGCGTGGACGGCATGCCCGCCGCCCTCGACCAGCTGGTCGCCGAACAGCCGGCCGGACCGCCCGCCCGCTGATCCGCCCCCGATCCCCCTGCTCGCCAACTCCCCGGCCGGAAAGGGCGGTTCGGTCCGGAACCGTCCCGTACCGGGCTGAGCTGCCGCAATCTTCACCGAACCCGCCCGCGGCCCGCACACTCTGTGTCATTGTGGTCCGCGAGTCGGGCCCGGTCACCGGGGACGGCAGGCAGACGGCACAGGCACCAGGGGCGGGCACCGCCTCCGGGGAGGGCGGGAGTCCGTGGGGGGACAGCGCGCACAGGTCATCGACGAGCAGCAGGGCCGGGCCGCCCCGCCCGGCGCCCCGGCCCCGGTCGGACCGCCGCCCGAACTGGTCTTCAAACGCCGGCTGCGACCCGTCCAGGTGGCCCACGAGCTGTGGGCCGCACGGGAGTTGGTGCGGGCACTGGCCGAACGCGACCTGCGCGCCCGGTACAAGCAGGCGGTGCTCGGCTTCGCCTGGGCGGTGCTCACCCCGCTGGCGCTGTGCGCGATCTTCACCCTGGTGTTCCACCGCGCCGTCAAGATCGAGACCGGTGCCGCCCCGTACACGCTGTTCGCCTACGTGGGCCTGATCGTCTGGCAGTTCTTCTCCAACACGATGAACCAGGGCGCGCTCAGCCTGGCCAACAACCTGAGCCTGCTGAACAAGGTGTACTGCCCGCGCGAGGTGTTCCCGCTCGCCACCATGCTGGTCGCCACCGTGGACATGGTGATCGGCGTCGGCGTGCTGGGCCTGATGTTCCTGGTGTTCTGGACGGCCCCCGCCGCGACCTTCCTGTGGGCGGTGCCGCTGCTGGCCGTCCAGTTCGCCTTCACCTACGGCGTCGCGCTGATCCTCTCGGTGGCCGTGGTCTACCTGCGCGACGTCCGCCACCTGCTGCCGATCATCACGCAGATGGGCGTCTTCGCCACCCCCGTCGCCTACCCGCTGGCCAAGATCCCGCACCGGCTGCAGGAGGTCTACGTCGGCGTCAACCCGCTCGGCGCGGTCATCGAGGGCTACCGCAAGGCGCTGCTGTACGGCGAGGCCCCCGACGCCCGGATGACGCTGATCGCCGCGGCCAGTTCGCTGGTCTTCCTGGTCGGCGGGTACCTGGTCTTCAAGAAGCTGGAAACGGGGATCGCCGATGTCGCGTGACTACCCTCTCGGCACCATCCGCACCGAGCAGGTCTGGAAGCGGTTCCGCGCCGACCAGCAGCGCATGCTGCTGCGCGACCGGGTCGAGCAGGCCGCCCGCCGCCTGCGCGGCGACCGCGGCGAGGACTGGCGCTGGGCGCTGCGCGACGTCAACCTGCACATCGAGCCCGGCGAGTCGGTCGGCCTGATCGGCTCCAACGGCTCCGGCAAGTCGACGCTGCTGAAGATGCTCACCCGGGTCATGTACCCGTACGCGGGCGTGATCGACGTGCGCGGCCGGATCGGCGCCCTGATCGAGATCCGGGCCGGCATCCACCCGGACCTGACCGGCCGGGAGAACATCTACCTGTTCGGCGCGCTGCTCGGCCTCAAGCGCCGCGAGGTCGCCGGGCGCTTCGACGACATCGTCGAGTTCGCCCGCCTCGGCGGCGCGATCGACCGCCAGGTCAAGTTCTACTCCTCCGGCATGCAGATGCGCCTGGGCTTCGCGGTCGCCGCCTACCTGGAGCCGCACGTCCTGCTGGTCGACGAGGTGCTCGCGGTCGGCGACGCGGTCTTCCAGCAGCGCTGCCTGGACCGGATGCGCGAGGTCGCCGAGCAGGGCACCACCATCGTCTTCGTCTCGCACGACCTGCCCGCCGTGCAGTCCATCTGCCGCCGCGGCGTCTGGCTCGAACAGGGCACCGTCCGGGTCGACGCCGGGATCAAGGACGCGCTGGCGGGCTACCGCGACTCCATCGAGGCCCAGTCCGAGGCGAGCGCCCGGGTCGGCGAACCCCTGCAACTGCTCAAGTACGAGGTGCGCGGCGAGGACGGCGACGACACCACCCTGCACACCGACGAGCCGGTCACCGTCGAGCTCACCCTCGGCGGCGACTACCGCGGCGACGCCACCCTGCACCTGGGCGTCAGCGAGGGCACCTCCAGCCCGATCTTCCAGATCAGCCACGAGATCCGGCTGACCGGCGGCGACCACCGGGTCGCCTGCGTCATCCCGCGGCTGCCGCTGCCGCGCGGCCGCTACACCCTGTGGACGGGCGTCTACTCGATCGGCAAGACCGACGGCGGGACGCTGATGAGCTGGCACTCCGCCGGGCAGTTCGACGTCTTCGGCCCGATGCTCGACACCCCGCCGCGCGCCGTCGTGATGGCCGCCCCCGTCTTCGTCCCGCACCAGTGGGAGGACTGAGCATGCGTTCCGTCCGGGTCCTGGTCCACCTCAACAACCTCGCCCTCGGCGGCGCCCAGCTCAACGCCGTCGACATCGCCCGCACCCTGCGCGACCGCGGCCACCAGCCGGTGCTCTTCGCCCAGGGCGTCGACGGGCCCGCCCCACTGGTCGACCTGGCCGCCGGGCACGGCCTCGACCTGGTCGTCGCGGGCGACCCGACCACCCCGCACGCGGTCGTCCGGGCCCGGCTGTCCAGGCTCGCCGCCGAGCACGGCTCCCAGGTCGTCCACGCCTGGGAGGTCCGGGCCGCCCGCAACGCCTACTTCGGCCCGGGCCGCCAGGGCCGGATCCCGGTCGTCACCACCTTCTACGGCATCCGGATGCTCCGCGGGATGCCCCGCCACCAGCCCCTGGTCCTGGGCCTGGGCGCCCTGATGCCGGACGGCCGCGCCTTCGGCCACCGCGACCTGCGGCTGATCGAACCCCCCGTCGACACCGACGCCGACGCGCCCGGCGCCGTCTCCGGCGCCGACTTCCGCGCCGAGGTCGGCGCCCGGGACGACCAGCTCCTGCTCTGCATCGTCACCCGCCTGGTCTCCGGCCTGGAGAAGGACGCGGGCGTCTCCCGCACCATCGCCGCCCTGCGCCTGCTCGACGACCCGAACCTCGTCCTCGCCGTGGTCGGCGGCGGCCCCAGCGAGGAGCGCCTGCGCGCCGAGGCCGCCGCCGTGAACGAGGAGCTCGGCCGCCGGGCCGTCGTCCTCACCGGCCAGCGCGCCGACCCCCGCCCCGCCTACCAGGCCGCCGACCTGGTCCTGGGCATGGGCGGCTCCGCCCTGCGCGGCCTCGCCTTCGGCAAACCCGTCGTCGTCCACGGCGCGGCCGGCTACACCGCCGTCCACGAACCCGGCCCGCTGGTCGAGCCGCACGCCTCCCGCTGCATGTACGGCCACGGCGACCACCCCGCCGACGCCAAGGCCCTCGCCGCCCAGATCCGCGCCCTCGCCGACGCCCCCGACCGCCGCGCCGAGCTGGGCCGTTGGGGCCGCGACTGGGTGGTGGGCCGCTTCTCCCTCGGCCACGTCTCCACCGCCTTCGAGGAGATCTACCGCGAGCTCGTCCGTCGGCCCCCCGGCCGCACCGCCTGGCTCCGCGACCTCGAACAGATGACCCGCTACGAGTTCGTCAAGCCCACCGCCCGCCGCCTGCTGGGCCGCTGACGCCGCGTCGGCCGGGGCGCGGCCGCCCCCGGCCGGTCAGGAGCTCCGGCGCAGCACCAGCGTGACGAAGCCGAAGCCGTCCCGGTAGCCGCCCAGCCACTGCTCGCGGTGCTCGGCCGCCGCCCGGAGGGCCTGCTCGCGGTCGGGGCCCGGGGGCCGGTCCAGGGCCCAGTCGGTGAGGGAGCCGGTCCAGGCCCACTCGTAGGCGTCGAGTTCGGCCCGGCTGGAGGTGTGCCCGGCGACCGGCAGCCAGCCGGCTTCCCGGACCGCGGCGACCGTCCCGGCCAGGTCGCGGACCCCCTCGCCGAACAACTCCCCGGCCGACGGCGTCGGTTCGCCCTCCCAGTAGGCCTCGCCGAGCAGCACCGCACCGCCCGGCGCCAGCAGCGGGCCGATCGCGGCCAGCGCCGGGCCGAGCCCGCCGAAGGCGTGCGCCGCGCCCACGCAGAGCACGGCGTCGAAGGGGTCGACGGTGGTGAACTCCCGGACGTCCCGGTGGTGCAGGCCGATCCGCCGCTCGACGCCGAGCTGCTGCGCGCTGCGCAGGGCGGCGCGCAGCGCGTCCGGGTCGGTGTCCACGCCGACCGCGCGCAGCGCGGGGTGCGCGGCCAACGCCCGTACCAGCCACGGGGCTTCACCACAGCCCAGGTCGAGTAGCCGCCCCTCGGACCGGCCGCGCAGCAGGCGCTCCAGCAGCTCCCGCACCGACCCGTCGGAGAGCGGGGCGGCGATCGGGTGGTCGCGGTGCGCGACCCGCGAGATCTCGTGACGCTCCATCGTGGGATCCTGCCCGTCCCGGCCGGGGCCTATTCGGCGCGCTGCGGCTGCGGGTAGGTGCGGCCCTTCCAGGCGGCGCCGCGGCCGCGCCAGTGCTGGACGGCGGAGTCGACGGTCATCAGCAGGTACAGCAGCGCGGTGAACGGCAGCAGCGGGGCCGCCGCCGCGGGCTGCCCGTAGTAGCGGAGCACCGGCAGGTACGTCCCGGCCATCACCGCCCACGCCGCCAGCCCCGCCCCGGCGGTCCACCACGCCCCGGCCGCGGCCCCGGCCAGCGCGGCCACCGGCGGCACCAGGTAGACCAGCGCCAGACCCGCCACCGTCCCCACCAACAGCAGCGGAGAGTACCGGAGTTGGGCGTACGCGCTGCGCGAGACCATCCGCCACAGCGGCCCGAGGCCGGGGTACGGGCGGACGGAGTCGACCAGGTCCGCGAGGCCGAGCCAGGTCCGGCCGCCGGTGCGCTTGACCGCCCGGGCCAGCGACACGTCGTCGATGACCGCGCCGCGGATCGCCGCGACCCCGCCCGCCCGCTCCAGCGCGGAGCGCCGCACCAGCGAGCAGCCGCCGGCCGCGGCGGCCGTCCGGGAACGGGGGCGGTTGGAACGGCGGAAGGGGTACAGCTGGGCGAAGAAGTACACGAACGCGGGGACGATCAGCTTCTCCCAGCGGGTGGCGACCCGCAGCCGGGCCATCTGCGAGACCAGGTCCAGGCCGCCGCCCTCACCAGCCGCGACCAGCGCCCGCAGCGAGCCCGGCCGGTGCGCGATGTCGGCGTCCGTCAGCAGCAGCCACTCGGCGTCCGCCGCCTGCTCGACCCCGTGCCGCAGCGCCCACAGCTTGCCGGTCCACCCCTCGGGCAGCGGCGGGGGAGTGGTGACCGCCAGCTCCAGCCCGGCGGTGCGCCGCGCCAGCTCCCGGGCGAGCTCGCCGGTGCCGTCCGTGCTGTGGTCGTCCACCAGCACCACCCGGGCCCGCCCCGGGTACTCCTGGGCGAGCAGGCTCGGCAACGAGAGCGGCAGCACCTCCGCCTCGTCCCGGGCCGGCACCAGCACCACCACCGGAGGCCACCGGGCGGGCCGGCCGCCCCCGCGCGGCAGCCGCTGGTCGGTGCGCCAGAACCCGCCGTGGCCCAGCGCCAGCCACACCCACACCAGCAACGCCGCCACCGAGACCCACCACAGGACCGTCACCCGGGCAGTCTGCCCGATCCGGCCCCGGCCGACCCCGAGGCACGACGGCCCGGGGCGGTCCGGGTGCGGCCGCGGCCGGGCGTCAGACCCGGGCGGCCGTCAGCAGGGCGCCCTGCGGGTAGGCGAGCGCCTCGGCCTGCAGGGCGGACGGGCGGCCCGAGTGCAGCACGGTCAGGGTGCCGCCGCCGGGGGGCGTGCCGGGGTCGAGGCGGCGCAGGGTCTGGGCGGCGATCGCGTCGGCCGAGCCGTGCAGCCGGACGGGGCCGGTGAGGGCGGCGGCGATCCGGTCGTCGATGAGCTCGTAGTGGGTGCAGCCGAGGACCACGTCGGTGGTCCCGGCGGGGGTGCGGGCGGCGGCCGAGGCGACGGCGGCGGCGATCGCGGCCTCGTCGGCCCGTTCCACGGCCTCGGCCAGCCCCGGGCAGGCCACCTCGTGGACCTCCGCGCCCCCGCCGAACTCGGTGATCAGCCCGCGCTGGTACGCGCTGCCGGTGGTCCGCGAGGTCGCCCAGATCGCCACCACCCCGCCGGCCGCCGCGGCCGGCTTGATCGCGGGCACCGTCCCGATCACCGGCAGGCCGGGCTCGAACTCGGTCCGCAGCCGGGCCAGCGCGTGCACCGTGGCGGTGTTGCAGGCCACCACCAGCGCCTCCGGCCGGTGCTCGACCGCGGCCCGGGCGCAGGCGAGGGCGTGCGCGGTGATGTCCTCGGGCGTCCGCGGCCCCCAGGGCATGCCGTCGGGGTCGCAGGAGACGACCAGGTCCGCGTCGGGCCGGGCCCGGCGGATCGCGGCGGCGGCGGCGAGCAGTCCGATTCCGGAGTCCACGAGGGCGATCTTCACGAGCACCGACTCTACCCCGTGCCCTCCGGGCGGGACGTGCGGCAGGGGCCTCCGGCCTGCTCCGTCCGACTGACGGTACGACCAGCGCGCGGGCGCGTTCCCGCCCCCCGGCACCACGCCCGCCCAGGGTTGGTCCCATGGGACAGCTGACAGCATCGAACGAGCGGGTGCCGGCCGACGACAAGGTGTCGGGAACGGCCTACACCAACCTGGTGGTCGCCACCGTCGGCTTCGCGCTGACCTTCTGGGCGTGGAACCTGATCGCCCCGCTGGCGGGCGAGTTCGACAAGACGCTGCACATGTCGTCCTTCGCCCAGTCCTTCCTGGTCGCGGTGCCGGTGATCGTCGGCTCGCTGGGCCGCGTCCCGGTCGGCGCGCTGACCGACCGCTTCGGGGCGCGGCTGATGTTCCCGCTGATGTCGGCGCTCACCATCGTCCCGGTGCTGCTGCTGATCCCGGCCCGCAGCTCGTACGGGGCGCTGCTGGTGGTCGGGTTCCTCCTCGGGCTCGGCGGCACCACCTTCGCGATCGGCGTGCCGCTGGTGAACTCCTGGTTCCCGCCGCACAAGCGCGGCCTGGGCGTCGGCGTGTTCGGCATGGGCATGGGCGGCGTCGCGCTCTCCGGGTACTTCACGCCGCGGCTGTGGAAGCACGGCCACGACCTGCCGTTCTGGGTGATGGCGATCGCCCTGGCCGCGTACACCGTGGTCTCCTTCTTCCTGCTGCGCGACCGCCCCGACCGGGTGGTGCCGACCGCCTCGCTGGCCTCCCGGCTCGGCCGGGCCGGGAGGCTGCGGGTGACGTGGGAGCTGTCGGCGCTGTACGCGATCGGGTTCGGCGGCATCGTCGCGTTCGGCGTCTACCTGCCGACGTACCTGAAGACCTGGTACGAGCTGTCGGCGACCGACGCGGGCACCAAGGCCGCCGGGTTCGCGCTGGTCACGGTCGTCTTCCGGCCGTTCGGCGGCTGGCTGTCGGACCGGGTCCACCCGGCCGTGGTGACCTGCTGGGCGCTGGCGGTCACCGCGCTGTTCGCGATCGTCCAGGCCTTCGACCCGGACCTCAGCCCGATCGGCACCATCGCCTTCCTGGTGATGGCGGCCGGCCTCGGCACCACCAGCGGTTCGGTGTTCGCGCTGGTCGCCCAGGTCACGCCGGTCGCCCAGGTCGGCTCGGTGACCGGCATCGTCGGCGCGATCGGCGGCCTGGGCGGCTTCGTCCCGCCGCTGGTGATGGGCGCGATCTACAGCGCCAAGGGCAGCTACTCGATCGGGTTCATGTTGCTCTCCGACCTGGCCCTGGCCGGCTCCGTCTACGCGATCGGCCGGATGCGCGGCATCCGCCCCACCGCCGCCGACTGACCGTCCGCCGCCCCGGACGGCACGAGGCCCGCACCCCCGGGCACCAGGGGGCGCGGGCCTCGGTGCCGTCCGCGGCAGCGCTACGCCTGCGCCCCCAGCAGGCGCTGCACCGCCGGCTCCAGGCCGGACAGGATGGTGTCGAAGCGCCGCGTCGAGGTGGTCGAGTCGACCTGCAGCCGGCTGATCCGCAGCGGGTGGGCGGGCAGCCGCGGGCCCAGCCGGTGGTCGGAGAGGAAGCCGAGCCGGTAGCCGAGGCGGCGCAGCACCGCGTCCGCCCGCTCGTCGAAGCCGCCGTCCGGGTAGGCGAACGCGGACGGGGCCTCGCCCAGCCAGCGGGTCAGCGCCCGGTGCGCGCCGGTGATCTCCGCGTGCACGGTCGCCTCGTCGCAGCGCCGCAGCGAGGGGTGCCCCAGGGTGTGGTTGCCGACCGCGACGTCCGCGTCCCGCAGGGTGCACAGGTCCTCGGGGCGCAGCTGCTCCTGCACCGGGGGGCGGCGGTGCGCGGAGACCCGCAGCTCGGCCAGGCTGCGGCGGCGGTCCGGGTCGGGCATGGCCTTGAGCAGGGCCAGCACCCGGCCGGGGTCGGCGCCGCCGGGCAGCATCCTGGCCCGGCCGCCGTGCCGGGCCAGGAACGCGGCCTCGTGCCACCAGAACGGCTTCTCGGTGCCGACCAGCTCGGCGATCACGAACGCGGCCGCCGGGACCCGCCGGGCCACCAGCTCCGGCAGGGCGTGCCGCAGCACGGTGCGGTCCGGGTCGTCGAAGGTCACCAGCACCGAGCGCGGCGGCAGCGGCCGCCCCTCGGCCAGCGCCCGCTCCACGTCCTGCACCGACACCGGGGTGGCCAGCCGCCGCAGCCGGTCCAGCTGGGCGCCGAACGAGGCCGGGTCGGTGATCCCGTGGTACGCCAGCACGGCCAGGCGCTGCGCGGCGCGGGCCCGGAACAGCGGCTGGGCCGGGCTGAAGCGCAGCCAACTGCCCCGGTCCCGCTCCCGGGAGCGGTGCGGGGCGGCCGCGCTGGACGACGGGACGACGGGCTGGGGCGGGGCGCAGACGGCAGCGGCAGTGGTGGCGTACGACACGGTTCCCCCCTCGGTCGCCGACAAGCGGCGTGGCGGTACCGTCGGCAGGCGGAGCCCGGCCTCCGACCCCGGGCGCGGCGGCTCCGCACCCGAGTGATCTAGCCCGCGGCGGACACTCCCGATTCCGCTCGTCGGACGGCTCCTGGATCGCTCAATGTAGTGGAGACCCACGACGTCCCGGGATGGTTGTACGCCGGACGGCGAGATTTCGCGGGCGGTCCGGGAGGGGCCCGGAAGGAGCCCGGACGCCCTTGCGGGCGGGGGCCGCGGGGCGGTCGGGCGGGGTCGCGCAAGGGCCGGAGGACTGTGGCCCGCTCCCCGGCGCCGGGTTACCGTGGAAGGCATGGCAGACACCCGAAGTGACCGCGCCGCTACCCGCTGGTCCGCCCTGTTCGGCGGCTGCGCGCTGCGCCGCCACCAGCTGCTGCTGGCCCTGGTCGGCCTGGTCTGCGTCGGGACGGGCATCGCGGTGGCGGTGCTGGTCCCGGAGACCGACGGCCCGGCCTGGGTGATGGCGGTGGCGGGCTGCCTGGCCGCCGGGGTGCTGCTGCTGGTCCGGATCGGCCTCGGCCTGCTCCGCCCGCGCGGCGGCGCCACCTCCTGAAGCAGCGGGCGGCCCCGGCCCCCGACCCGGCCGCCGTCCGGACGACACCCCGCTGACCCCTCTGACCCCCCGCTGACCGGAAAACGTCCACCAATGGGACAGGACCGGTCGGACCGGCTGATTTTCGGCCTACCTACGCACTTCTTTCACGTTTCGGGGGCAGCAACCCCACACTTCCCCCTACTGTGATGCGCATCGCCCGCGGCAGCCGCGGGCCGGGGGAGTCACAGGTCCGGTGCGGGGGCACCGCGAGGGGGATCCATGGCGAGCAGCGCCGCCCAGGCCGGGGGCATCCGGTCGAAGGTCAAGCAGCAGCTGGCCCGCGCGGCGGGACGGGTGCCCGGCGAGGGCGCCACCGTCCTCATCTACCACCGGGTCGGCGGCGGCACCGTCGACGAGCTCGACCTCGCCACCGCCGACTTCACCGCCCAGGTCGACCTGCTCGCCGAGCTCCCGCCCGGCCGGGTGGTCTCCCTGGACACCGCCGCCGACCGCCTCGACGCGGGCCTGCGCACCCCCAGCACCGTCCTCACCTTCGACGACGGCTTCGCCGACACCTACGAGACCGCCTGGCCGCTGCTCAGGGAGCGCGGCCTGCCGTTCACGGTCTACCTGGCCAGCGGCCTGGTCGGCGCCCCGATGCGCTGGGAGGGCTCCACCGCCAAGGGCGCCCCCGCCACCGGCCTCAGCTGGGAGCAACTGCGCGAGATGACCGCCTCCGGGCTGTGCACCGTCGCCAACCACACCCGCAGCCACGCCCGCCCCGAACTGCTCACCACCGCCGAGCTCGACGCCTGCGGCGACGACGTCGAGGAGCACCTCGGCACCCGCCCCCGGCACTTCGCCTACACCTGGGGCCGCCCCGTCCCGCACATGGACGCCGCGCTGCGCGCCCGCTTCCGCACCGCCGCCACCGGCCGGGTCGGCCGGAACCTGCCCGGCCACGACCCGGTCCGCTTCCACCGCGTCCCCGTCCGGCGCACCGACCCGATCGACTTCTTCCGGGCCAAGCTGTACGGCCGCCTCCTCCCGGAGCGCGCCTACGCCCGGATCGTCGCCACCGCGAAGGCGGTGGGCGCCGGTGCCTGAACAGCCCGCCCTGCCCCTGCGCCTGCGCGGCGAGGGCGGCCGCCCGCTGCGGGTCGCCCACCTCACCACCGTCGACATGTCGCTGCACCTGCTGCTCGCCACCGAACTGACCGTCGACGTCGAGCACGGCCTGCGCACCTACGGCATCAGCGCCCCCGGCCCCTACCGGGAGCGGATCGAGCAGCTCGGCGTCCGGCACCGGCCGCTGCCCTCGCTCACCCGCGCCTGGCAGCCGCGCGCCGACCTCGCCGCCGCCCGCGAACTGCTCGCCGCACTGCGCGAGATCCGGCCCGACGTGCTGCACACCCACAACCCGAAGACCGGCGTCCTGGGACGGGTCCTGGGCCGGCTCGCCCGCGTCCCCGTGGTCGTCAACACCTGCCACGGCCTGTGGGCGCAGGCCCACGACCCGCTCGCCAAACGGCTCGCCGTGCTCGGCGCCGAGGCGCTCGCCGCCCGCTTCTCGCACGCCGAGCTCTACCAGAACGCCGAGGACCACGCCACGCTCGCCAAGTGGGGCGTCCCCGCCGGGCGTTCGCGCGTGGTCGGCAACGGCGTCGACCTCGACCGCTTCCCCGCCCCCGGCCCGGCCCGGGACGCCCTGCGCGCCCGACTGCGCACCGAACTCGGCCTCGCCGAGGACGAGTTGCTGGTCGGCGGCGTCGGCCGCCGGGTCGCCGAGAAGGGCATCCGCGAGTACGCCGAAGCCGCCCGCGCGCTGGCCGGCAAGGCCCGCTTCGTGTGGATCGGCCCCGACGACCCCGACAAGCCCGACGCCCTGCGCGCCGCCGAGGCCGGCCTCGAGTTCCTCGGCCCCCGCGACGACATGCCCGCCGTGTACGCCGCCCTCGACGTCTTCGTCCTCCCCTCCTACCGGGAGGGCTTCTCCCGCTCCGGCATGGAGGCCGCCGCCAGCGGCCTGCCCCTGCTGCTCAGCGACATCCGCGGCTGCCGCGAGATCGGCACCCACGACCGGCACCTGCTGCTGTCCCCGGCGGCCGACGCCGCCGCCCTGACCACCGCGCTCGACCGGCTCCTCACCGACCCCGGGCTGCGGATACGCCTGGGCGCGGCGGCCCGCCGCCGCGCCCTCGACCGGTTCGACCAGCGCGCGGTCGCCCGGGTCTCGCTGGAGACCTACGCCGCCGTCGCCCGCCGCCGCGGGCTGCGCTGGACCACCGACTGACACCGCCACCACCGCGAGAGCACCGCGCCACCGCACCACCGCACCACCGCGAGAGCACCGCGCCATCGCGGGAGCACCGCACCACCGCGCGCCGGGCAGCCCCGGCGCACCCACAACACCACAACGCACCAACCCAGTTGGGGGAGAAATGAAGCGAGGGGGGGACCTCGCGGTCACCGTGCTGGCCGGGATCATCGCCGTCCCGCTCGGCCTGCTGATCGCCCTCCTGATCCGCGCCACCATGGGCGGACCGGTGATCTTCCGACAGACCCGCTCCGGCCGGCACGGCCAGGAGTTCCGCATCCTCAAGTTCCGCACCATGCGCGACAAGCACTACGAGGACGAGCCCGACGCCCCGCGCATCACCCGCCTCGGCGCGCTGCTGCGCAAGACCAGCCTGGACGAGCTCCCGCAGCTGTGGAACGTCGTCCGCGGCGACATGGGCGTCATCGGCCCGCGCCCCACCCTGCCCGAACAGGTCGCCCACTACTCCGACCGCCAGCGCGGCCGCCTCGCCGTGCGCCCCGGCCTCACCGGCTGGGCCCAGGTCCGCGGCCGCAACTCCATCACCTGGCCCGAACGCATCGAACTCGACCTCTGGTACATCGAGCACCGGAGCCTCGCCCTCGACCTGCGCATCCTCGCCCTCACCGCGAGGATGCTGCTCCGCCCCACCGGCATCACCGCCGCCGGCGGCGTCAACCCCGGCTTCCCGGTCCCGGCCGAGGCGCCCGCCCCGGCGACCGCCAGGATCGTGCTGCCCCGGCAGGCCACCGCCACCGCGCCCCGGCTCGCCCGGGAGGAACTGCGCGGCTGACCCGGGAGTGACGTTTCCTCACCGCACGGCCGGGCGGCAGCGGGCGACCGCAGCCGCCCGGCCGGTACCTTGCCGGTGACGGACCGGCAGGACACCCACGAAGGACGGAGAACGGCGCATGGTGTGGATCGCGGGCGCGGGCGGGGTCGGACGGGAGGCGCTGGACGTGGCGCTCGCCGCGGGCGTGCCGGTGTCCGGCTTCCTGGACGACCGGCTGGCCGGGGGAGAGGTGCGCGGCCTGCCCGTCCGCAAGCCCGCCGAACTACCGCCCGGCGCACCGTACGTGATCGGCATCGCGGACCCGGCGGCACGGGCCCGGCTGGCCGGACTGCTGGACGCGGCGGGCGGACACCCCGTCACCCTGGTCCACCCCCGGGCGATCATCGCCCCCGAGACCGAACTCGCCCCCGGCTGCCTGGTGATGGGCGGCGCGCACGTCTCCAGCAGCGTCCGGCTCGGCCCGCACAGCCAGGTCCACTACAACGCCACCGTCGGCCACGACGCCCGGCTCGGCGCCCGCGTCACCGTCTACCCGGGCGCGAACGTCTCCGGCGCCGTCCACCTGGACGACGACAGCACGGTCGGCTCCGGCGCCGTGGTCCTCCAGGGCCGCACCGTCGGCCGCGCCGCCTTCGTCGGCGCCGCCGCCACCGTCACCCGCGACGTCCCCCCCGCCACCACCGTCATCGGCACCCCCGCCCGCCCCGGGCCCCACTGACCCCCGCCCCCGCTCCCGCCGCCCCCGCCGTCCGGCCCGGTGCAGCGCATAGGCTCCCGGGCATGGGAATTCCTGCGTTTCTGGCGGAACTGCGCGAGGTGGTCGGGCACCGGCTGCTGTGGTTGTCCGGGGTGTCGGCGGTGGTGGTGGACGAGGAGGGGCGGGTGCTGCTCGGGCGGCGGGTGGACACCGGGCGGTGGGCGCTGATCGGCGGGATCATCGACCCCGGTGAGCAGCCCGCGGACACCGTGGTGCGCGAGTGCCGGGAGGAGACCGGCGTGACGGTGCTACCCGAACGGCTGGTCGCGGTGAGCGTCACCCCGGTCATCGAGTACCCGAACGGGGACCGCAGCCAGTACCTCGACCTGGTCTTCCGCTGCCGCCCGCTGTCCGGCGAGGCCCGGGTCAACGACGACGAGTCACTGGAGGTCGGCTGGTTCCACCCGGACGCCCTGCCCGAGCTGGGCGACCGCGCGCGGGAGCACATCGCCCGCGCGCTGGCCGGCAAGGACGAGGCGCACTTCGAGCTGACGGAGCGTTAGCACGGCGGGGGTGCGCGCCCGGCGCGCGCCCCCGCCCGCGGGGCTCAGAGCGTCCGGAACCAGTCCGCGGTGCGCCGCAGGCCCTGCTCCAGCGGGACGGGCACGATGTCCGGGAACAGCTCGCGCAGCCTCGCGTTGTCGGCCTGCGAGTCCCGCACGTCCCCCGGCCGCGGGTCGACGTGCTCGGCGGCGACCGGCCCGCCCAGCACCTCGCCCAGCAGGCCGATCAGCTCCAGCAACGAGGTGCGCGTCCCGAAGGCGAGGTTGACCGGGTCCGCGGAGACGACCCGGCGCAGCACCGCCTCGGCGAGCACCCGGGTGACCGTGCCGACGTAGGTGAAGTCGCGGCTCTGCTGCCCGTCCCCGTGCACCGTCACCGGCCGCCCGGCCAGCGCCGCGTCCAGGAACGCGGGGACCACGGCCGCGTACGCGTGCCCGGCCGTCTGCAGCGGGCCGAAGACGTTGAAGAAGCGCAGCGGCAGCACGCCCAGGCCGTAGCAGTGGTGGTACGCGCCGAGGTAGGACTCGGTGGCGAGCTTGGAAACCGCGTACGGGCTCATCGGCACCGTGCGCATCGTCTCGCGCTTGGGCAGCTCCCGGTTGGCGCCGTACACCGAGGAGGAGGACGCGGCCGCGACGTACAGGTCGCCCGCGCGGCGGGCCGCCTCCAGGACCTCCAGGGTGCCGGTGGCGTTGACCCGGTGGCTGGCCAGCGGGGCGGCGATCGAGCGCGGCACGGACGGCAGCGCCGCCAGGTGCACCACCGCGTCGGCGCCGGCGAACGCGGCGTCCAGCAGGGCCGGGTCGAGGATGCTGCCCTCGAAGAAGGCGACGTCCAGCCCGGCCAGGTTGGACTTGCTGCCGGTGGACAGGTCGTCCACCACCCGGACCTCCGACACCTCCGGACGGGACGTCAACTCCCTGGCCAGATTGGCCCCGATGAACCCCGAACCGCCGGTGACCACCACGCGCATCGCCGCGCACCACCCCTCGCTCGGGCCCGGGGACTCCCCCCACCGGGCCGGTGCGGCCGACTCTAGCGGCGGACCGGTGCCCGGCGTACACGAAATCCGCACAGTCGCGACCAAACCAACCCATCGGACACATCTCGTCCGACGGACGGCGGACGGACGGCGGACAGGCGGACGGGGCGGGCGGGGGGAGCCGCCGGTCAGCGCTTCGGCCGGCGCGCGGTCTCCTCCGCCGCGTCCAGCACCGCCGCCAGGTCGCCGCCCGCGGTCGCGGTCGCCACCGCGGCCACCGCGCCCTCCACGAACGGGGCGTCCGCGAAGCGGGTCGGGAAGGGCAGGCCGTGCTCGTCCGCGGCGGCCAGCACGGTCAGCACCGTGCGCACCGGCCCGTCCAGGTCGCACAGCACCGCGACGCCGTGCCCCTGGTCGACCCGGCGGGCCGCCGCGGCCACCAGCACCGCGCTGGTGCCCGGCCCGTCCGCGAGCGAGCCGCCCGCCGTCGCGACCGGAGCCGGATCGTCCGCCTCCACCACCGCCAGCGCCAGCGCCCGCACCGCGTCCGCCAGTTCCTGGCTGTGCGACACCAGCACCAGCCCCACCCGCCCGTGCCCGGCCGGCCGGGAGGGGCGCGGCACGGACGGCGCCGGTGCGGTCACCGTCCCCCGCGCGGCCCCCACCGGCGGGGCCGAGGGCGCGGTGGTGATCGGGATGACGTCGGCGCGGCTGCCGTCCCGCTGGTCCATCGGCTGCTCCCGGGTGCGTGGCTGACTGCTCGTCGCCCCATCCTCGCCCCGCGCGGCGTCCGGACCGAGGCCATTAGCACAGGTGTCGCCGCCGGAGGGCCGGATCGGCCCAGTCGTGCCCCCGGGCGGGCGTGCCGGGGCGATCCGCCGGAACGGGCGGGGGAGGGTGGCTAGGGTGGTGGCTCGACCAGAGGAGCGGTTCCCAGCGGGAGGGGTGCGGATGACGCCGGCAGAGGCGGCCCGGGCGGCGGACGAGCGGCGCAAGATCGAGCTGGACGTCAGCGGGGCGGAGTGGCAGTACGCGCCCGGCGAGGAGGAGGGCGTGCAGGTCGCCTTCGTCGACGGGTACATCGCGATGCGCAACGGCGCGGAGCCCGACGGCCCGGCGCTGGTCTTCACCCCGGCCGAGTGGCGGGCCTTCGTCCTGGGCGCCCGGGACGGCGAGTTCGACCTGGAGAACCAGGACGGCCAGGGGCCGCAGGGGCGGTAGGGCCCCCGCGGACGGTGCCGGAACCGGCCGGTCCGCAGCGGCGCCGCACCGGGCCGGTTCGCCCCGCGTTCACCGCCCCGCAACGGGCCGGACCGGCGTCCGCGCAGCACGGCGGCCCGCGGTCGGGCCCGCGCGCAGGTGACGAGTGGGCATACGTCGAGGTTACAAAAGAGTTCTGATGGACCGAATCTTGTTGACTGTTCGACAAGCCTGCCAGCACAGTAAGAGCAGGCAGACGCCGTGCCTACCGCCCCCACGCGGTATAGGCACGGCGCCCGCTTCTGCTGCCCGTCAACGGCGCCGATGACGGGCTTCCCGACCCCTGCCGCACAGGGTGCGGCAGCCGTCGCAACGGGATTGGCCTCCCCGGGAAGAGCGACTCCCCGGGTGGGCCGGTACCCGGATTCCGCACGCCCCCACGCGGCGGTGATCCGGGCGAGGTTCGCGGACGCGACGGCACGGGGCCCCGCGAACCTGGCTCTGGGTGTTATGTGGTTCGTGTTGGGTGGTTCTCGGTGGTACTGACGACACCGATCCGACGGTGCGTCGACCGCCCGGAGCCGGCCGGAATCACCCGCAGGCTCAGGAACAGTCTAAGGACCATTGAATCAGCAAATGGTGCTCGGAGTTCACACGACCGCGTGCGCAGTGAGGGAATGCGCGCAAGGCACGCTGCGACAACCCGCTCCCTGTGGATCTCGCCCCGGAGCGGCCGTCGTGCTGAACCGAACGTAGCCCGGACGGTTGCTCAGAGTCAACATTGGTCCCTGAGCGTAGATCTCGGCCTGATCGCGGACCCGCTCACCGGGCCCCGCCCACCGGGCACGTACGATGGGCCCATGTCATTTCTCCGCCGACGCTCCGGCCAGCCCGCGGGCCCGGACTTCGACGTACTGGCCATGGATCCGGGCGACTGGCCCGGCGACTTCGGCGCCATGATCCTGGCTGGTCAGGACGGATCCTGCCAAGGCATCTTCCTGCGGTACGACCTGCTCGGCGGCCGCGGCCCGGCCATGCTGATCGGCAACGTCCCGCAGGAGTCCCCCGCCCGCGAGAGCGAGGACGGCGTGCCGCTGGAGGCCCGCGAACTGCTCGCCTCGCTGGAGAACGAGGAGGAGGTCGAGTTCGTCTCGGCCGAGGACTTCCCGGTCATGCTCGGCGACGACCTGCTGATCGTCCGCAAGGTCAAGGTCACCGAGGAGCGGCTCTACTGCTCCCAGTTCGGCCGCAGCGACGGCGTCCAGGTCACCATCGCCTCCTGGGACCGGCCGATTTCGGACGATCTCTACCAGCTCCTCAAGCCGCTTCCGGCGGAGATGTTCCAGCAGGGCTAGCGAGATGCCCCGGCCGCTGCTGCTCACCCGACGCCTGCACGTGGACCTCCGGCGCACCGCCGGCGCGGCCTGTCCGGCCCCCTGACGACCCCCAAGTCAAGGACCGCCCGACACCCCACGCCGCCCGGCCCGGAGGCCACCGCCATGACCCGCACCGCAGCGCAGCCGACCGTCCCCACCCCCGCGACCACCGGCGACCCCGCCGACGGGGCCGTCGAGCGCGCACTCGCCCGGCTGCCCCGGGTGGTCGACCTGCTCGCGGCCCGCGCCGCCGAGCACGACCGCGACGGCACCTTCCCCTACCAGGGCGTCGAGACCGTCCACGAGGCCGGACTGCTCACCCTCACCGTCGGCCGCCGCCACGGCGGGCCGGGCGCCGGGCTCGCCGACACCGTCCGGGTGCTGGCCCGGCTCGGCCGCGGCGACGCCTCCGTCGCCCTGCTCACCGCGCACACCCTGCTGCACCACGCCGAACAGGCCCGCACCGCGCCCTGGCCCGCCGCGCTGTACCGGCGGCTGCTCACCGAGTCCCGCCGCGGCCCCGCCCTGGTCGGCACCCTGCGCGCCCCGGCCGGACGGCCCCCCGCGGTCACCGCGCACTGGCACGGCAACGCCTGGCGGCTCGACGGCCGCGCCCCGCACTGCCCCGGCGCCGAGGCGCTCGCCTGGCTGGTCGTCGAGGCCCGCACCGCCGAGGCGCAGCCCCGCACCGGGCTCTTCCTGGTCCGCGCCGACAGCCCCGGACTGGAGATCGACCCCGCCGCCGACCAGCTCGGCCTGCGCGCCGCCGCCGGACACGACGTCCTGCTGGAGGACGCCCGGATCGGCACCGACGCCGCCCTGCTGCCCCGCGGTGCCGCCCTCGCCCCCGACCCGGTCGCCGCGGCCTGGCACCAACTCTCCCTCGCCGCCGTCCTGCTGGGCACCGCCCGGGCCGCCCTCGACTGGTCCGCCGGACGGCTGCGCGGCGCCGCCGCCACCCACCGCCGCCCGCTCGGCGAACTCGCCGCCGCGCTCACCGGCGCCGAGGAGCTCGTGCACGGCCTCGCCGCCCGCACCGACGCCGACCCGGCCGCCGCCACCCGGGCCCCCGCCGTCCAACTGCTCGCCGCCCGCACCGCGGGCGACACCGTGCAGCGGGCCCTCACCCTCACCGGCAGCACCGGCCTCGACCGGCGCCACCCGCTGGAGCGCCACCTGCGCGACACCCTCAGCCTGCGCACCCAACTGCCCGCCGAGGACGCCGTGCTGGACGCCCTCGGCGAAGCCCTGCTGGACGGCTGAGACTCAGCGGGTGCCGACCGCCGCGCGGACCGCGCGGCGGGCCAGCGCCGCGTCGTCGTACAGCCGGCGGATCATGATCCGCTGCTCCTCGCCCGCGCCCGGGACGTCGTGCAGCCGCAGCTCCCGCATCAGCACCAGCACCAGGTTCACCAGGAAGGCGTCCCGGGCCAGCGTGCCGCCGGACTGGGCGAGTTGGCTGATCTGGCGGCGGGCCGCGGTGTCGCCCGACAGCACGCTCCACAGCACCGCCAGGTCGTAGCCCGGCAGGTACCAGCCCGCCTGCTCCCAGTCCAGCAGGACCGGGCCGGACGGGGCCAGCAGCACGTTGCCCAGCAGCGCGTCGCCGTGGTTGAGCTGCCACGCCACCGAGGACAGGCCGTGCAGCAGACCGCGCAGGTCGCCCGCGTCCCGGTCGGTCAGCAGGCCCAGCGAGTGGAACCGGGCGATCTCGGTCTGGTAGTCCATCGGCTTGCCGAACACGTCCGTCGGCGGGCGCCACAGGTTCAGCGTGCGCACCGCGCCCAGCACCGCGCGCACCTCGCCCGGCGTCGGCGCGTTCACCGGGTGCCGCTCGCGGGCCGCCGGACGGCCCGGCACCCGCTCCAGCACCAGCACGCAGCGGTCGTGGTCGGCCGCCACCAGCCGCGGCAGCCGCACCGGCGGACGGTGCCGCACGAACGCCCGGTACACCGCCACCTCGTGGTGGAAGCGCTCGATCAGCTGCTCCGCCCGCTCCCCGCGCAGCGCCGCCGGGGCCAGGCACTTCGCCACCACCGGGGCCCGGCCGATGGTGCCCGCGATCAGGATGTGCCGGCTGCCCTCGCGCAGCACCTGACGCGGCAGGAACGCCGGACATATCCGCGCGACGTTGGCCAGCACCGCCCGCACCGCCGGGGTCTGCAGGGCGGCCGGGTCCACCCGGTCCACGAACGCCTCCGGGGCCCGGCCCGCGCCGGGACGGCCCAGCCGCCCGGCCTGGTCGACCAGCGGCCGGGTCACCAGGGTGGTGCGCCCGCGCGGGTCGCGCAGTTCGGCGCCGCGCGGCGCGGGACGGCCCGCACCGGCGGTCGGGGGGCGCAGGGGGGAGCGTGACTGGCGTACGGTCGCGGCGTCCGCCCCGGTCGGGGACGACGAACGGGTACCGGTGCTGGCTGTGGAGTACATGGGCTGGTGAGGGTCCTTCCTTGACCGGCGGCACAGCGGAAAGCAGGTGGAGCTGGGAGACGCGCGGGCCCGGGTCCTTACCGGGCCGGGCCGCCGGGTGGGGCGCGGGCGCCGGGCACGGCCGACGGTGCCCCGGAACCGCCCGCACCCTGGGGAGTGCGACCGCTCCGACGTGCACCGCGCCCTGCCCGGCGCCCCCGCGCCACCCGGTCGCGCCACCCCCCGGAACGCCGCTCCCGGACGGCCGCCTGACGTACCGTCGGAAGTGGAGTCCGAGCCGGTCGGGGGCCGTTCCGGTGCGAAGCCGGGGTGGCGCATACCTACCTGACACCCCGACGGCACTGGCACACCACGTAGCGCACCCTGGCGAACCCTGGCGAATGGTCGCCTGGCATGTGACAGAGCCACTAGGGTCGGTGACCAGCCGAGGATCCTGGGGGCTTCAGTTGAGCAAGGGGCCGAACACCAGACTGGCCGACCACTTCGCCCTGACCGGATGGTCCAAGGGCGAGCTGGCCCGGCTGGTCAACCGGCGGGGTGCCGCGCTGGGCGAGCAGCAGCTGTCCACCGACACCTCCCGGGTCCGGCGCTGGATCGAGCAGGGAGAGATCCCGCGCGACCCGGTGCCGAGGGTGCTGGCCGCCGTGTTCACGGAGCGGCTCGGCCGTGTCGTCACCACCGAGGACCTAGGTCTCGAACGACACCGGCCCACCAGGTCCGGCAGCAGCGCAGTACCGCCGAAGGAGCCCTGGGCACCGGATCGGACGGCCGCGGTCCTCACCGAGTTCACGGGAATGGACCTCATGCTGAACAGACGCGGACTGGTCGGCGCCTCGGCCGCCCTCGCGGCGGGCGCGGTCATCGCCGACAACCTGCACGACTGGCTGACCGGCGGCGCCGTCGCCGCGGCGGCCGCCCGTCCCGGCCCCCGCCACGTCCCCGCCCGGGGCGGGCCCCGGCCCGTCCTCGACGTCTACGAACCCGGACCGGTCGGCAACGAGGAGGTCGCCGCCCTGGAACGCGCCGTCGAGGTGTTCCGGGCCTGGGACGCCTCGCGCGGCGGCGGGCTCCAGCGCAAGGCCGTGGTCGGCCAGCTCAACGAGGTCGGCGGCCTGCTCACCCACGGCCACCCGCCCGCGCTGGAGCGCAGGCTCTGGACGGTCGCCGCCAACCTCGCGGTGCTGGCCGGCTGGATGTCCCACGACGTCGGCCTCGAACCCACCGCCCAGCGCTACTTCGTGATCGCCGCGCAGGCCGCCCGGGAGGCCGACGACCGCCCCCGGGCCGGGGAGGCGATCTCCCGGGCCGCCCGCCAGATGCTCCACCTCGGCCGGGCCGACGACGCCCTCGAACTCATGCAGCTCGCCAACGCCAGCGCCGGGCCGAAGGAGGGCACCCAGCCGCGCACCCGGGCCATGCTGCACACCGTCGAGGCCTGGGCGCAGGCCGCGCTCGGCCGCTCCGAGGCCACCCGCCGGGTGCTCGGCGAGGCCGAGGAGCTCTTCGTCCAGGACGCCGCCGAACCCGCCCCCAGCTGGATGCAGCTGTTCAACGAGGCCGAGCTGCACGGCATGCAGGCCCTGGTCTACCGCACCCTCGCCGAGCACGACCCCGGCGCCGTCCCGCTCGCCCTCCGGCACGCCCAGACCGCGATCCGGCTGCGCCAGGCCACCGGCCGGGAGCGCTCCGCGCTGCTCGACCGGATCAACCTGGCCTCCATCCACTGGATCTCCGGCGAACCCGACGAGGCCCAGGTGCAGGCCAAGCTGGCCCTCGCCTCGATCAACGACACCTCCTCCAAGCGCACCTGGGACCGGCTGCGCGAGATGTACCGCCTCTCCACCCGCTACCAGGGGCTGCCCGCGGTCGCCGAACTCCGGGAGCAGATCCACGCGGCCCTCCCCGCGCCGCGGGGCCCCCGGACGGTCTGACGGCCCGTCGGCCCGGAGCCCTTTCCCAGCTGCGGGCCGATCCGATTCGTGCTCGAACGCACGTCCCGTTGCGGAAGGGGTCGATCCGGTACGGACGGACCCGGTTTGCCACGGTCACGCCGGGGAAATCCGTTGCCCTGTGTGCAGACCGGCCACCCAGGCGGTAACCTTCGGTGATTCCGGCGCCCGGGCGCCTGAGCTGTGCCAACCGACCCCGGCGACGGAAATCCCGTTGCCACGACGACCGCCGCAACGGATGCTGACCTCATGTTCGAGCCAGTGATAGCGCCCAGCGCCAGCCTCCTCGGCCTCCTGCAGAGAGGCCGCGGAGACGGGCAGCTGCATGCGTTGGCCGCAGACCGCGACGAGGCGATCGCCGCCGTCGAGACCTGCGTCACCAACGACCCCCGCGCCGACTGGCAGGTCGAGAACCGCTCCCTGTACTACGCACGCCTCTACATGGAGCTCGAAGCCCCCCTCACCGGCATCGAGCTCCACCTGCACTCGCCCGAGGACAGCCTCGACACCGACGAGGCCCGCACCGGCCTCGCCCTCGCCGTCCTGGGCCACCTCGCCGGCTACGGCCGCCGCGACGCCCTCGACCTGCTGCGCGCCTACACCACCACCGGAACCAACTGGGCCTGGGCCCTCGACGAGCTCGCCCTGCGCGACACCGACGAGGCCCTGCTCGCCCTCGCCCCCGCCGTCCTCGCCCGCTTCCCGGCCGACCCGGAGGGCGACGCCGAACTGCGCGAAGCCGTCCGCGCCGCGTACGAGCCCCGGGTGTGGCGGCTGTGGGCCGCCCACCACCCGCGGGTCGCCGCCGCCGCCGAGCAGTCGCCGTTCGACCTGTGGCAACGGCAACTGAACCGCCCCGGCGTCACCCCCGGCTGGTCCACCGCCGACGTGCTCGCCTGGGCCGACCAGGGCGACAGCGCCGCACCCGACGCCCTCGCCCGCCGCGCCGCCGCGGCCGCCCGCTGCCTCACCGCCGTCGTCCGCCCCGAGGACGCGCCGCTGCTGCACGACGCCGCCGCGCACGGACCGGCCGGCGCCCGCTGCGCCGCGCTCCGGCACCTCGTCGAGCAGCGCGACCCGGCCGCCGCCGCCCTGATCGAGACCGCCGCCGCGGACCTGGACCACCGGGTGGTCCGGGCCTCGCTGGAGCTGCTCGGCCGGATGCGAGGTCCCGAGGCGCTCGCGCACGCCCGCCGCTGGGCCGACCCGGCGACCGGCGGCGCGGACAGCGCCCTCGCCCAGGCCGCCGTCCGCCTCCTCGCCGACGCGGGCGAAGCCTGCGACGCCCCGCTGGTCGTCGCCGGACTGCACCAGTGGATCTCGCTGAACGGCGTCACCGGCGCCGCCCTCGGCAGCCTGGTCGACGGCGTCGGCCGACTGCACGCCACCGCCGCCGTCCCCGCCCTGCGGCACGTCTACGGCGAAGCCGCCTCCTCCGAGCTGCGCGGCCGCGCCGCCCAGGCGCTCGCCGTCACCGACCCCAACTTCGGGGCCGGACCGGCCGTCGAGTGCCTCTGGGACTGCGAGGAGTCCACCCGCGAGCTCGCCGCCACCCACGTCACCACCGGTGACGTCCGCGTCCTCGAACGCCTGCGCCGGCTCGCCGCCGACCCGGCCGAGGAGGCCGAGGTGCACGCCGCCGTCCGCGGCCGCCTGACGGCCCGCGACCGGTAAGCTGTTCGGCCATGCAGCGATCACGAGCGCTCCGCCGGTCCGTCGTACCCGCCGCCCTCGCGCTGGGCCTGGTGCTCGGCGCGGCCGGGGCCGCGGCGGCGCACGTCGAGGTCGACTCCTCGACCGCACAGGCCCTCGCGGTCGACGCCCAGGTGGCCTTCTCCGCCGAGGGCGAGTCCTCCACGGCGGGCATCGCCGACGTCAAGGTCGTGCTGCCCGGCGGGCTCGCCCCCGCCGACGTCACCCTGGTCAAGGCCCCCGACGGCTGGGCCCTGACGCCCACCGCCGACGGCTACGCGGTGGCCGGACCGTCCCTTGCGCCCGGCGCGGCCGCCGAGTGGACGGTCAAGGTCCGGCAGCTGCCCGACACCGACTCGCTGGTCTTCAAGACCCTGGTCGACTACTCCGACGGCCACACCGACCGCTGGATCGAGCTCCCGCAGAACGGCAGCAAGCCGGAGCACCCCGCCCCGACGCTCGCCCTGCGCCCGGCCGCCCCCGGGGCGACCCCGCTCGCGGGGGTCGGTGCGAGCGCCCCGGCGTCCGCCGCGGCCTCGGCCTCGGCCTCGGCCTCGGCCTCAGCACCGGCTTCGGCTTCGGCGAGCGCGCCGTCCAGCCCGTCCGCCGCGCCCTCCGTGGCGGCCGCGGCCCCGGAGGACGGCGCGGACGGCACCAGCACCACCGCGGTCGTGCTCGGCAGCATCGCGGGCGTCGCCGTCCTCGGCGCGCTGGTCGTCCTGGTGCTGCGCCGCCGGAAGTCCCCCTCCGCCTGACCCGTCGGCCCGGTCACCCGGCCGTGCTCAGGCCGGGGCCGGGGCGGCGTGCGGCAGGCGGCGGACGGCGGGGGAGAGCAGCGGGAGCAGGACGAGGGCGGCCTGGGCCGTCGCGGCGGCGGTGGCCACGGCCGGGGCGCCGAAACGGCCGGTGAGCGGTCCGCAGGCGAGCTGGCCGAGCGGGATCGCCAGGTAGGAGAGGACGTCGGCGTTGGCCGACACCCGGGAGAGGACCTCGTTCGGCAGGTGCTCCTGGAGCGAGGTGTCCCAGGCGGTGGCGGACAGCGCCAGGCCCAGGCCGGAGGCGAACGCCGCGGCCAGCAGCCAGGGGACGGGGCCGTGCCGGCCGAGGGCGAGCAGGGGCAGCGGGAGCAGCAGCCCGGCGAGCTGGCCGGTGGCGAGCAGGCGGCGCGGGGCCAGCCGGTAGGCGGCGGTGCCCGCCAGCAGCAGCCCGGCGCCGCGGGCGGCGAGCAGGACGCCCCACCGGGCGGGCCCGGCCAGCTGCGGGCCGAGGACCTGCCAGGGCCCGACCAGCAGCAGGTTGGTGACGCAGCAGGACCAGGTGGTCCACCAGAGCCAGCGGGTGCGGCGCAGGACCGTCCAGCCCGCGCGCAGCTCCCGGCGCAGCCCGGCCGGTCGGGGGCGGGCGGCCCCGACCGGGAGCCGGGCCAGGAGGTACGCGGCGGGCAGGTAGCTCGCCGCGTCGAGGGCGACCGCCCAGCCGGGCCCGGCCCCGGCGACCAGCAGTCCGGCCAGCGGCGGACCGAGCAGTTTCCCGGCGTTGTCGGCGAGGCCCAGCAGGGCGTTGGCGGGCCGGAGCTGCCCGGGCGGGACGAGTTCGGGCAGCACGCCGCGCAGCGCGGGCGAGGTGAAGGCGGTCAGCGCGCCGTTGCAGAACTCCAGGGCGGCGAACGGCCCGAGCGCGTAGTGGCCGGTGAGCAGCAGGGCGGCGGCCGCGCCCTGGCTGAGGCCCGCGCCGAGGTGGGTGGTGACCAGGACGGTGCGCCGCGGGAACCGGTCGGCGACCGCGCCGCCGAGCAGCAGCAGGCCCAGCAGCGGCACCGTCCGGACGGCCAGCACGGCGCCCAGGTCGGCGGCCCGTCCGGCGGCGGCGTCGAGGACGGCGAAGGCCAGGGCCACCGGGGCCGTCGCGCTGCCCAGCAGGGAGACCGTCCGGCCCAGCAGGAAGCGGCGGAAACCGGGGTGGTGAAGGAGTGGTGGAAGCACCCGCAGAGTGTGGGAGGCCGCGGGCCGCTGCCTCTATCGTTTCGGGATCCGCCGAAAGGCCATCGAGGGGGGAGGGCGGTGCCGTGGTCGTGCTGCGGCTGGACTCGCTCGCGCTGTCGCGGTCCCGGTTCGCGCTGTCGCCGTTCGCGGAGACGCTGGCGGCGGTCGTCCAACTGGCCCGTCCGCACACCGAGCCGTGGGCCGCGGCCTGGCGGGAGCGGCACCGTCCGGCGTTCCTGGCCCGGCTGGCGGGGGACGGGTACGCGCGGGCGCTGGTGGAGCTGATCGCGGCGACCAAGTACCTGCCGGACCACCTGACGCTGCCGCCGGGCGGCGGCATGGAGACCACGCTGGAGTCCGAACTCGCCGAGGTGGCGCGGGTGCCGGACGAGGTGGCGGAGGCGGGACTGCGCACCTCGCAGGCGCACGCCTGGGCGGGCCAGCGACTGGACGGGCTCACCGGCCGCGGCCACGGCGCCCGCGCCGCCGCGCTGTTCCGCGAGGTCTGGGACGCGCACCTGGCCGCGGACTGGCCCGCCCGGCGGGCCGCCCTGCAGCGCGACGTCACCCACCGGGCCGGGCTGCTGGCCGCGCACGGCTGGCCGCGGGCCCTGCACCTGATGAACCGGACCAGCGCCTGGGTCGGCGCGGACGCGATCCGGTTCAGCGACCGCCCCGGGCCGGACCGGCTGGTCGGGCCGGACGGGATGCTGTTCGTCCCGGTCACGGCGCAGCGCAGCTCCTGGCTGTGCGAGGCGCCGGGCCGCCCGTACGCGATGGTGTACCCGGCCCGCGGGACGGGGGAGGACGGCGGCGGCGACCGGCCGGGGGACGGGCGGGCGCTGGCCCGGCTGCTCGGCGGCGGGCGGGCGCAGATCCTGCGGAACCTGGAGACGCCCGCCACCACCAGCGAACTCGCCCTGCTGCTGGCCCAGTCGGTGGGCACGGTCGGCGGGCACCTGGCGATCCTGCGCGACAGCGGCCTGGTCGACCGGACCAGGGTGGGCCGCCGGGTGCTCTACCACCGCACGGAGCTGGGCGACCGGCTGGTGGCGGGGCCGGGCGCCCGCTGAGGCCGGACGCCTGGTTGAGGCCGGGCGTCCGGTTGAGGTCGGGCGTCCGGGCGACCGGTTCAGGCGACGCAGAACTCGTTGCCCTCGGGGTCGCGCATCACCCACCAGTGGCCGGCCGGGCCCTGGTCCTGCTCCTCGACCCGGGTGGCGCCGAGCTTCTCCAACCGGGCCACCACGGCGTCGAGTTCGCCGTCGGAGTGGACGTCGATGTGCAGCCGGTTCTTGCCCTGCTTGGTCTCGGGGACGTCCTGGAAGAGGATCCGGCGGCCCTTGCCGACGCCGCTCGCCGGGTCGTACGGGTCCTCGGGGTGGCGGACGGCCGCGTAGCCGCGGAACAGCTTGCGGCCCCCGTGTTCGCGGACCGCGGCGGCGGGGAGCCGGCCGGCGGCGAGCAGGTCGTCGATCAGCGCGGTCGGGTCCTCGACCTCGTACTCGAGGGCGGCGGCCCAGAACTCGGCGAGCTCGGCGGAGTCCCGGCTGTCCACGACAATTTTCCAAGTGAGCGTCATGCCAAGGGATTTAATCGCACATCAGATCGAACGGCAACGATCTTCGGCGTCCCGGCGCGTCGCCCCGCGACGGGGTGACGGCGGGAGCGGGAACGGCCACGGGGACGGTCCGGCCGGGGCTCCGGCGGACCGTCCCCGCGGGGCGGTGCGAGGGCGTCAGTGCACGGCGCCCGCGTTCGGGTCGAGGGTGCCCGCGGTGACCAGGGCGATGATGGTGATGCCGAGCAGGATCCGGTAGACCACGAACGGCGTGAAGCTGTTGTGCGAGATGTACTTCAGGAACCAGGCGATCGCCGCGTAGCCGACCGCGAAGGCGATCAGGGTGGCCAGGATCGTCGGACCCCAGGCGGGCGCCGGGCCGTCACCGATCTTGAGCAGCTCCAGGCCGCCGGAGGCCAGCACCGCCGGGATGGCGAGCAGGAAGGAGTAGCGGGCGGCCGCCTCCCGGCTGTAGCCGAGGAACAGGCCCGCGCTGATCGTGCCGCCGGAGCGGGAGACGCCCGGGATCAGCGCCAGTGACTGGGCGCCGCCGTAGATCAGCGCGTGCCGGAAGTTCAGCGCGCCGATCGGACGGGCGTTGCGGACGGCGCGGGAGCGGTCGGCGACCGCCAGGACCACGCCGAAGACGATCAGCGTGGTGCCGATCAGGCGCAGGTCGCGCAGGGTGGTCTCGATGGTGTCCTGGAACAGCTTGCCGAGGATGCCGATCGGCAGCGTGCCGACGATCACGTACCAGCCGAGCTTCGCGTTCTGGTCGCGCCGCCACTCAGCCCGGAACAGCGACAGCGTCCAGGCCCTGACGATCGCGCCGATGTCGCGCCGGAAGTAGATCAGCACCGCGGACTCGGTGCCCAGCTGCGTCACCGCCGTGAACGCCGCGCCCGGGTCGTCCCAGCCGGCCAGGGCGGAGAAGACCCGCAGGTGGGCGCTGGAGGAGACCGGCAGGAACTCGGTCAGCCCCTGCACCAGGCCGAGCACGGCGGCGTGGAACCACTCGGTCACCGGACACCCGCCGTGGATATCTCTCGGAGGCTCAGCATGGCGGTTTCCTGTTCGTTCGTGGGTGGTCCGGCGGCCGGGCGCGGTCCGGTGCGGGCAGATGATAAGGGGTCCGGATGTACTGAAGATCGCAAAGGTGCAGATCCGGACGGACCGGACCATTCGCACCGGCGGCCTCAGCGCGCGGACGCCTCCCGCTCGGCGCGGGTCAGCGCGTAGACCACGTCGCCCTGCTCGCTGCCCGGGAGCGGGTCCGGCCAGTCGAAGTGGAACGTCCGCACGTGGCGCAGCCCGGACCGCTCCAGGACGCGCCGGGAGGCCGTGTTCACCGCCATCGTGGTGGCCGCCACCCGCTCGGCGCCCAGCTCCGCGAACGCGGCGCCGACCAGCGCGGACACCGCCTCGGTGGCGTACCCCCGGCCCCGGGCGGCGGGCAGCAGCCGGTAGCCCAGCTCCAGGCCGTCCGCCTCCGCCAGGCCGACCGAGGCGGGCGGGCGCAGCGCCGCCCACCCCAGGAAGCGCCCGTCCGCCTCCAGCGCCCAGCAGCCCAGCCCGTCCGGCAGTTCGGCGTACTCGCGCAGCAGGCCGGGCAGCAGCTCGTCCGCGACCCGGGCGGGCGGGACGGGGCGGCCGTCGTCGATGTACCGCATCACCTCCGGGTCGCCGCACAGGGCGGTGACGGCGGGCAGGTCGGCGGGGGTGAGGCGGCGCAGGGCGAGCCGCTCGGTGCGCAGGCGGAGGGTGGTCACCGGGCGAGCAGAGCACCGGGGTCGGGGGAGCGGCAAGCGCTTTTCCGGGGGAGGGGGCGGAGTGGGGAATGCGGGCGCCGATCACTCTGTTGGTCTGTTTCGTTCACTCTGTTGTACGGTCGAACCGTTCCGCCTCACCATCGGGGAAGTGTGATGCTCGCTCTGCTGCTCGCTCTCGGCTGCTCCCTCGCCTACGGCTGCGCCGACTTCCTCGGCGGCCTCGGCGCCCGCCGCGCGCACGTGCTGCGCACCGTGCTGGTCGCCGCGCCCGCCAGCCTGGCCGTCGAGCTGCTGCTCTGGCCGCTGCTCGGCGCCCGGTTCGAGGCCGGGGCGGTCGGCTGGGGCGCGGCCTCCGGCGTGGCCTCGGCGGCGGCGTTCGCCCTGCTCTACCGGACGCTGGCGATCGGCCCGATGAACGTGCTCTCGCCGGTGACGGCGCTGGTCTCGGCGATGCTGCCGGTCCTGGTCGGCCTGCTCCAGGGCGAGCGGCTGGGCGCCGCCGGGCTGCTCGGCCTGCCGCTGGCGCTGTTCGCGGTGGTGCTGGTCAGCGCCGGCCCGGGCGGCGGCCGGGCCGGGGTGAGCCGCCACGCGCTGCTGCTGGCACTGGGCGCGGGCGGCGCGATCGCCGTCCAGCTGGTCTGCCTGCACCAGGCCCCGTCCGGCAGCGGCGTCGCCCCGCTGATCGTCGGCCGCGCCGTCACCTCCGCGCTCACCCTGGGCGCCGCCGTGCTGTGGCGCCGTCGGCTCGGCCCCGAGCGCCCCGCGTACGCCCTGGCGGCCGCCGCCGGGGTGCTCGACTCGCTGGCCGGGGTGCTGTTCCTGCTCGCCGCCCGCAGCGGCGACCTGGCCGTGGTCGCGGTGATCACCGCGCTCTACCCGGCCGGCACCGTGCTGCTGGCCCGCGCCGTCCTGGCCGAACGCATCCACCGCGGCCAGCTGGCCGGCCTCGGCGCGGCCGCCCTCGCGGTCGGCCTGCTGGCCCTGACCTGACCCCTCCGGAGACCCACCATGACCCTTCCCCGCCTGCACCCCGACGTCGCCGCGGCCTTCCCCGCCGCCCGGATCGCCGTCCTCACCGCCCACGGCGTCCGCGCCGACCGGCCCTGGCCCGCCACCGAGGCCGCGCTCGCCCGGCTGGAAACCCTGGCGTCCCGAGGCGGTTGGCACCCCGCCGACGAGCACGACCCGCGGATCGCCGCCTGGCACACCGCCTACCGCGCCTTCGGCAGCAACCCGCGCCGGGTCCGCCCCAGCGTGGACGCGCTCGGCCGCCGCCTCGCCAAGCAGGGCGCGCTGCCCCGGATCAACCCCGCCGTCGACTCGTACAACGCCGTCTCCGTCCGGCACGCCCACCCGGCCGGGGCGTTCGACCTGGCGGCGGTCGACGGCCCGATCGAGATCCGGTTCGCCGACGGCACCGAGGAGTTCACCCCGCTCGGCGCGCCCGACACCGTCGAGCACCCCAGGCCCGGCGAGGTGGTCTACGCCGACGCGGCGGGCGTCCTCACCCGGCACTGGAACCACCGCGACGCCCACCGCACCCGCGTCACCGAACGGGCGACGGACGTGCTGTTCGTGCTGGAGACCATGGACGGCGCGGAACTCGCCGGGCCCGCCGAGGAGTTGCGCGCCCTGCTGGCACCGCACAGCGAGCAGGTCGCGGTGCGGTACCTCGGCTGAGGTGTCAGTCGCCCGCCAACTCGGCGGCCCGGTGCGGGTGTTCGGCCAGCCAGGCTTCCACCGCGCGCTGCACTGCCTCGGCGGTGCAGGCCCGGGCGGGGGTGTTGCCGAGCGTGCGCAGGGTGGCGCCCTCCAGTTCCAACTCGTCGAGCTTGACCGAGAGGACGGCGGTCAGCCCTTCGATCAGCCCGTCGGGCAGGTCGGCGCGGCCGAGTGCGGCGGCCAACCCCTCGCGGAAGCCCACCAGTTGGGTGCCGCCGTCCAGCGGGCGGCTGTTGGCGTAGCAGTGGACGCCGCCACCGCCCGTCCAGGAGAGGGCGAGGTCGAGGGTGCCGCCCATCCGGTCGTCCTCGGTCTCGACGGTGAGCGTCTCGGCGGGGTCGCCGCCGAGGCGGGTGGTGAAGTCGACCAGGCCGGCCGGGTGGTGGAAGCGCTCGGTGCGCGGCGGGGTGCTGCGCTCGTCGGTCAGGGTGAAGTCCAACTCCCGGTTGAGCAGGGCCAATTCGCGCAGGTGATCGGCCAGCAGGTGGTAGCGGAGGGCGACGGTCTCGAAGATCTCCGGATCGGGGTGGAAGGTGATCACGGTGCCGTCGACCGGGCCGCTGTCGACGGGCGGGGTGATCCGCTCGCCCCGGGCGTAGGCGTGGTGGACGGTCGTGCCGTCGCGCTGCTCCCGCACCTCCAGGCGGGTGGAGAGCGCGTTGGTGACGGCCAGGCAGGTGCCGCCCCAGGCGATCTGCCGGCGATCCAGGCCGCAGCCGTAGCCGGCCGCGATCACGGTCAGCACGCGGGTCAAGTCGAGGGGGTGGGTGCCGTCGTGGCCCACCCGCACCCCGCCGTCGGCCGTCAGCGCGACGTCGACGCGGGTCGCCCGTCCGGACAGCACCTCGTTCGCCGCCGCCTCCACCGTGTCGTGCACGATGGTGTGCAGCCCGCGTTCGCCGATCGAGCCGATGTACATGCCGGGCCGCTTGCGCACCGACTCCGGCCACTCCAGGACCACGATCGCGCTGGCGTCGTACTCGCTCACCGGCCCGCCCCCGCCAACTCGGCGGCGCGCTCGGGGTGTTCGCCGAGCCAGGCTTCCACCGCGTGTCGCACGGCCTCGGCGGTGCAGGCGTGGACGGGGTGGTTGCCGAGCACGTCGCGGATGCAGCCCTGGTAGTCCGGGTCGTCCAGCTTGACCGAGACCACTGCCGTCAGTTCGCCGGACAGGGCGCGCAGGGCGTGCCGGCCCAGGCGGGGGAGCAGGGCGGCCCGCAGGCCGGCCCGGAAACCGGTGAGGTGGGTGCCCTCGCCGGTGCGGCGACTGTTGGCGTAGCAGTGGACGCCGCCGCGGCCTGTCCAGGAGAGGGCGAACTCGAGGGCGCCGCCCATCCGTTCGTCCTCGGTCACGACGGTGAGGGTCTGGGCGGGGTCGCCGCCGAGGCGGGTGGTGAAGTCGACCAGGCCGGCCGGGTGGTGGAAGCGCTCGGTGCGCGGCGGGGTGCTGCGCTCGTCGGTCAGGGTGAAGTCCAACTCCCGGTTGAGCAGGGAAAGTTCGCGCAGGTGGTCGGCCAGGGTGGGGTAGTCGAAGGCGACCGTCTCGAAGATCTCCGGATCCGGGTGGAAGGTGATCGTCGTGCCGGTGCGGTCAGTGGCGCCGGTCTCGGTGGGCGGGGCGAGTAACTCGCCCCGGGCGTAGGCGTGGTGGACGGCCGCGCCGTCGCGGTGCTGCTCGGCGACCAGCCGGGTGGAGAGCGCGTTGACGGTGAAGAGGCCGGTGCCGAAGCGGGTGAGGTAGACCCGGGGGCCGGCCTGGCGCGGGGGCGTCCAGAAGCGGGCCAGCTGCTCCGGCAGGTTCTCGTCGGGGCGGCCGTCGTGGCCGACCCGGGCGCCGCCGTCGACGGTCAGGGTGACCTCGATCCGGCTCGCCCGGCCCCGCAGGGCGGCCTCCGCCGCCGGGTCCAGTGCCTCGTACAGCAGTTGGTGCAGGCCGCTCGCGCCGGTCGAGCCGATGTACATCCCGGGCCGTTTCCGGGCGACGGCCGCCCCCTCCAGTACCTGGATGTGCGCAGCGTTGTATTCGGTCATCACGTGTCCCCTCCGACATGGTCCGCAGTGCCGCCAACCCTAGGGGAAAAACGGGAAAACACCAGGTCAGCGGCTATGTGTCGAAGGGCTGTGCGGCCCGCGGCGAGGGGTTGCGCGGCCGGGTGACCGCCACGCACCGGGAGGTGGGGGCCGGGGGCGCGGCGGTGCGGCGCAGGGCCGGGAAGGGGCCTTTCCGGGCGGGCGGCGGGGCGGGAATTCCAGGAATTTTCCGGGGCGTGACGGGGCGTCGGGAGGATCAGGCGAACGCCTCGACCCGGACGCCCGCAGAGGCCAGCGCGCCCCGTACCCGCCAGGCGAGTTGGGCGGCGCCCGGGGTGTCGCCGTGGACGCAGAGGGAGCGGGCCTGGACGGCGATCGGCTCGCCGCCGACGGCGGTGACGGTGGCGTCCCGGGCGATGCCGACGGCGCGGGCGATCACCGCCTCGGGGTCGTGGACGACGGCCTCCGGGTCGCGGCGCGGGACGAGGGTCCCGGCCCAGGTGTAGGCGCGGTCGGCGAACGCCTCGGTGACCACGGGCAGGCCGACGCCCTCGGCGACCGCCAGCAGCCGGGAGCCGGGCAGGCCGAGCAGCGGCAGCGGGCCGTCGCAGACCGCACCGGCCCGCAGCACGCCCGAGACCACCGCCTCCGCCTGCTCGTTGTCGTGCACCACCCGGTTGTAGAGCGCGCCGTGCGGCTTGACGTAGGAGACCCGGGAGCCCGCCGCGCGGGCGAACACCTGGAGCGCGCCGATCTGGTAGGCGATCTCGTCGGCCAGTTCCTCCGGCGGGACGTCCATGGCGCGGCGGCCGAACCCGGCGAGGTCGCGGTAGGAGACCTGGGCGCCGATCCGCACGCCGCGCTCGGCGGCCAGCGAGCAGACCCGGCGCATCGTGGACGGGTCGCCCGCGTGGAAGCCGCAGGCGACGTTGGCACTGGTGACCACCGAGAGCAGGGCCTCGTCGTCGGTCAGGCTCCAGCGTCCGAAGCCCTCGCCGAGGTCCGCATTGAGATCGATCACCGCGTCGGCCACTTCTCCTCCTCGTCCGCCCTTCCGCACGCGACCCGTTCCGGGCCGGGACCGGGCCCGTTCCGGGGCCGTTCCGGGGCCGGTGTCCGCTTCTGGGGGTGATCGTAGGGCCTGATCGTTTCGGCCGGGGGTGGCGGCCGCGGCCGGGCGACAGGTTTTACCCGTCAGGTCGCGGACGGGCGTCACGAGGGCCACCCGCTCGGCGCAACACCCGCCGGGGGAGCGGTGGGTGGCGGGCGTTGACGGGTGCGCGGCGGCCGGGGACGGGCGTGCGGCGGGTGCTCGGCGGGTGCTCGGCGGTCGGGGCGGGCGGGCCCGGGTCGTGCCGTCAGCCGCGCGGCCAGGGGCGGCCCTGGACCCGTTCGATGTCGCGGTTGAAGCGCTCCAGCACCTCGGCGAAGCCGGCCAGGTCGGCGGCCGTCCAGTCGCCGACCACCTTGGCCAGGCCCTGGATCGACCAGTCGCGGTCCTGGTGCAGGCGGCGCAGGCCCTCCTCGGTGATCCGCAGCTTGCGGGCCACGCCGCCGTCCGGGTCCGGGATGCGGTCGACCAGGCCGGCCCGCAGCATCGCGGCGGTCTGCCGGTTGACGGTGGAGGTGTCGAGCCCGAAGGCTTCGGCGAGCTGGCCGATGGTCAGCGGGCCCTCGGTCTCGATCCGGCTGAGCAGGGTGTACGCGCTGCGCTCCAGGGCGTCGGGGCCGCCGTTGGTGCGGGCGGTGGCCAGTACCTGGTGACGGGCGAGCAGCATCATCTCGCGTTCGATCAGGGCGAGTTCCTCGTGGCGCTGCATGCTCCTCCGTCCTGTCCGTCCTGTCCGTCCTGTCCGTCCGGAGCGGTCCCGCGGGTCACTTTTCGGCAGCATATCCCGCAGGGGTGTCATGTGTATGGTACACATTGTGTGCATCATGCATATGTAGCTAGAGAGATGGAAGTACCCCATGAGTCAGGCACGCACCGGCCCCGTCGTCGGAGTGCTCGCCGGGGCGGGCATCGTGGTCTCGCTGATGCAGACCCTGGTCGTCCCGCTGATCCCGGACCTGCCGAACCTGCTCCACACCTCGGCCGCCAACGCGTCCTGGGCGATCACCGCCACCCTGCTGGCCGGCGCCGTCGCCACCCCGGTGCTCGGCCGGCTCGGCGACATGTACGGCAAGCGCCGGATCCTGCTCGCCAGCCTCACCATGCTCGTCATCGGCTCGCTGATCTGCGGCTTCAGCAGCTCGCTCGCCCCGCTGGTGGTCGGCCGCGCCCTGCAGGGCGTCTCCGCGGGCGTCATCCCGCTCGGCATCAGCATCATGCGCGACGAACTGCCGCCGCAGAAGCTCGGCTCCTCCATGGCGCTGATGAGCTCCTCGCTCGGCATCGGCGGCGCGTTCGGCCTCCCGCTGTCCGCCGTCATCGCCCAGCACGCCAGCTGGCACGCGCTGTTCTGGATCTCCGCCGCGCTCGGCGCGGTGGTCGCCGCCTGCGTCCTCTTCCTCGTCCCCGAGTCCCCCGTCCGCTCCGGCGGCCGCTTCGACACCGTCGGCGCGCTCGGACTCACCGCGGGCCTGGTCGCCCTGCTGCTCACCATCTCCAAGGGCAGCGACTGGGGCTGGGGCTCCGGCACCACCCTGGGCACGCTCGCCGCCGCCGTCGTGATCCTCCCGGTCTGGGGCTGGTGGGAGCTGCGCGCCCAGCAGCCGCTGGTCGACCTGCGCACCAGCGCCCGCCGCCAGGTGCTGATGACCAACCTCGCCTCCGTGGTGATCGGCTTCGCGATGTACGCGATGAGCCTGGTCTCCCCGCAGCTGCTGCAGATGCCCACCGCCACCGGCTACGGCCTCGGCCAGTCGATGGTCGCCGCGGGCCTGTGGATGGCCCCCGCGGGCGTGGTCATGATGCTGCTCTCGCCGCTCTCCGCCAAGCTCTCCCGGGCCAAGGGCCCCAAGGTCTCGCTGCTGGTCGGCGCCGTCGTCATCACCTGCGGCTACCTCTCCGCACTCGTCCTGATGGGCCACGCCTGGGGCGTGCTCCTCTTCTCCTGCCTGATCAGCGGCGGCATCGCGTTCGCGTACGCGGCCATGCCCGCCCTGATCATGGGTGCCGTCCCGGTCTCCGAGACCGCCGCCGCCAACGGCCTCAACACCCTGATGCGCTCCATCGGCACCTCCAGCTCCTCCGCCGTCATCGGCGTGGTGCTGGCGCACCTGACCACCGACTTCCACGGCCACGTCCTGCCCTCGGAGAGCGGCTTCCGCACCGCCTTCGTGATCGGCGCGGGTGCGGCCGTCGCCGCCGCCCTGGTCACCCTGGCCATCCCGGGCGTCCGCCGCGCGGTCGCCGGTGGCGGTGGCGGTGTTGCGGGCCAGGCCGGTCCGCAGGACGGCGCGGCGCAGGCCGCCGCGGCCGGGGGCGCGACCGCGAAGTAGGCGCGCGTGGTCGGCGGCGGGCCGTTCGTCCCCGCGTGGACGAACGCCCCGCCGTGGCTCCCGCGCAGGTCGCGGCAGTAGGGTGCGCGGATGGCGACCCACGAGCGAGAGATCACCGGCCCCGTCGACCTGTGCCGACCCGACGGGCGGCTCGACCGCGACGCCGTCGGCTGGTCGCGCACCCCGCTGCACCGCGGCAACCTGCAGGGCTGGGGGCGCACCAAGCGCTGGGAGTACTGGTGCGTCACCACGCCCACCCACCTGATCGCGCTCACCGTCAGCGACCTGGACTTCCTCACCCTCGACACCGTGTACTTCCTCGCCTGGGACGGGCACGGCGTCCTGGAGGACCACGAGCGCACCGCGATCGCCCCCGGCCTGCCGACCCGCCGCACCGCCCTCCCCGAGGGCATCGCGGGCTCCGGCGGCCCGCACGGCGCGGACCTCGCCGTCGGCCCCGAGCGGCCCGGCCGCCGCCGGGTCCGGATCTCGATCGGCCACGAACCCGGCGGCACCCGGCTGCGCGCCCGGGCCCTGACCGCCGACCTGCGCCCGCTGGAGGTCGACCTGCTGGTCGCCCTGCCCGAGGGTCACGAGACCCTGTCGGTGGTCGTCCCCTGGGACGACAGGCGCTTCCAGTACACCTCCAAGCACACCGCCCGCCCCGCCACCGGCACCGTCCGCCTCGGCGACCGCACGTACGCCTTCGGGGACGACGCCTGGGGCGTGCTCGACCACGGCCGGGGACGCTGGCCGCGCTCGCTCGGCTGGAACTGGGGCGCCGCCTCCGGCCGCACCGACGGGCACACCGTCGGCCTCCAGTTCGGCGGGCAGTGGACGGTCGGCACCGGCAGCACCGAGAACGCGCTGTGCGTGGACGGCCGCCTCACCAAGATCGGCAGCGAGCTCGACTGGCACTACGACCCCGCCACCCCGCTCGCCCCCTGGCGGATCACCACCCCCGACAGCGACCTGGTCGACCTCACCTTCCTCCCCTTCCACGACCGTCGCACCCGCACCGAGGCCGGGTTCGTCGCCAACCGCACCGACCAGTGCTTCGGCCACTACCGCGGCACGATCCGCACCGACGACGGCCTGCGCGTCGCGGTCGACGGGCTGCTCGGCTGGGCCGAGGACGTCCGGATGCGCTGGTGACCTCCCCTCCCATGTGCCCCGCGCACGGTCCCGGCCCCGACCCGGCCGCGCTGGTCGGCCGCCGGCTGACCGGCGTGGTCGCGTCCTGGTACAGCCACGAGGGCGAGCGGGCCGCCGACCCCGTCGCCCTCTGGCTGCGCGACGACCGCGGCGGCTGCACCTTCGTCGCCACCGGCAGCGACTGGTGCCTGATCGTCGCCGACGACCACCCGCACCCCGACGTCGACCTGGGCGAGTGGGGCCGCCTCGACGTCCGCGACGCCCCGCACGAGACCCCCTTCGCCCCCCACCTGGGCCGCCCCGTCCTGGCCACCCGCCAGGAGCACGCCCCGCACACCGGCCGCACCGCGTTCGAACTCGACTTCCCCGGCGGCACCGTCCGCTGCGAGTCCTGGGACGGCGACCTGCGACTGACCGCAACCGGAGACCCGCGATGACCGAACTCCCGCACCACCGGGCCCTGCTGGCGGCCGTCGACTGGCCCGCGCTGGAGGTCCCGCACCCGACGGAGAGACTCGACGCGGCGCTGCTGGCCCGGATGACCGACCCCGACCCGGCGGAGCGGGCCCGGGCCGCCGACCCACCGGGCCGATCTGCTGCGGCAGATCGCGCGGACGGCGGACGCCGCGGAGGAGGCCCGGAGGGCGGCCGCGTTCTGGGGGACGGCGGAGGACGAGGAGCACCCGCCGCTGCGGGAGTTCTGGGCGCTGCGCCCCCGACTGTTCGCCGCGCTCCCGCTGTCCGAGCACCCGGACCTGGCCGGGCACCGCCCCGAACTGGTCGGCCACGCCGAGTGCTTCCTCGCTTCCTCCACCGACCGCTACCGCCGAGGTCGGGGACGAGGACGCGTACCGGTGCCTCGCCGACGAGGAGTCGGGCCGTGTACGGGCGGTCGGACCGGTCAGGGGCAGGGCACGGCGCGGGCGAAGTCGTGGTGGACGGTGACGGCCTGCTGCCACTCCAGGGTGCGGATCAGGCGGTGGACGACCAGCAGTGGGACGACGCCGACGACGCCGAACGACATGTCGACGAATTGCCAGAACACGGGTATGCCGCGCAGCGGTCCGCAGATCAGGGCGAGCGGGATGACGCCGCCGCAGGCCAGCACGGCCCAGCGGACCACCCAGACGTTGCGGACGGGGTCGCGCAGCGGGCCCCAGAAGGCGGCGGCGATCACCAGGTGGGCGAAGGCGAGCCAGTCGGTGCCGTAGGCGAGGAAGGGGTGGCGGCCGTAGCCGTCGGCGACGCCGTCGCGGACGCGGTGCACCCAGGCGTCGAGGGCGGGGAAGGTGCCGCCCAGGCCGGTGGCGTCGAGCAGGCGGGCCAGCAGGGAGGTCTCGGTCTGCAGCGGGAAGGCGGTCAGTCCGCTGAGGGCCAGGCAGACGACGAACAGGACCAGCCAGCGCCGGATGCGGCGGCGGACGAGTGCGGGGTCGGCGGCGGGCGCGGAATCCGGTCCGGCGGTGGTGGAACCGGCCGGGACGGTGGCGATGTCGGACATGGGGAACCCCCCTCATGGCGCGGGTGCCTGGAGATGGCACGCGGTGTCGCGAGGAGGACTCTAGACCCGAATTTGAACGCGTTCAACATGCGGGGACAGGCCGCCCGAAAGGGGCTTTTCGGACCTGTCCGTGGAAAGCCCTAATCTTGTCCCCCGTGACCGCCATCGCAGACCAGCCCACCCGGCCCGCCCCCGGCCCGGCCGCCGACGAGGGACTCGCCCGCCGGCTCAAGGCGCTGGCGTGCACCGCCCCGCTGCACGACCTGGACAGCCGCAAGGTCAACCTGGCCGGCGAGTACGCCTCGTACACCATGGCCGAGGTCGGCCTCGCCGCGATCGACCTGGTCACCCTCAACATGGACTTCGACACCGGCGCCGACCGGGACATAGTGCTGGCCCGGCTGCTGCCCCGGATCGCCGCCCAGAACCCGGGCCGCGCCACCGCCGAGCACGAGCGGGTCGCCCGCTGGGTGCTGGAGTCGCTGATCAACGTCGGCAGCGTGGACCGCGGCTTCCGCGCCGTCTACGGCACCTTCGGCCCGGACGGCGAGTACACCCGCCGCGACTACGACTTCAAGCTGATCGAGGAGGTCCCCGGCCAGGACGGCGGGGTCTACCTGCGCACCACCGACGAGGCCGTCAACGTCCTGGTCGGCGCCCTCGACACCGACGTGACCAGCGCCCAGATCGCCGCCGAGGTCAAGCTGGAGGTGCTGATCCGCCGCGGCCGCCTCGCCGACGCCCAGCTCGCCGCCGAGCAGGCCCGCTACCGCACCGTCCAGTACGCCGAGACGCTGCGCCGCGCCCTGGAGGCCACCCGGCGCAACGTCCGCGCGGTCGACTGGATGGAGACCGTCCCCGACCTGATCGACGAGGCGCTCGACCACATCGCCGACCGCTACCGGCACGAGAACGCGATCCTCACCAACATCCGCAAGGCCCGCGACGAGAGCGTCGACGGCGAGCACAAGCGCCGCGCCGCCGAACTCGTCGACATCGTCAAGGACTGCATCCGCCGCCACACCCAGCTGCAGACCCGCCTGCTGGAGGCCGGCCCGCTGTTCCGCGCCGAGCAGGACCGGCAGGCCTTCGCCGCCCCCGCCGCCCGCAGCGGCATCGACCTGTACGGCCAGCTGCTGGCCCCCGTGCTCACCCTCCCGCTCGGCGACGCCACCCGGCCCACCGACGCCTTCTTCGCCCGCGCCACCGGCCTGCGCACCCCGGTCTCCGTCCGGGTCGCCGACCTGGTCGACCTGCTGCTCACCCCGCCGGTCGAGCGCGAGCACCTGGGCGCCGAGCTCCCCGAACCGGACCTGGTCGCCACCCCCGACGACAGCCGGTTCTCCGAGGCCCAGCTGGAGGCCGCCCTCGACCTGCTCGACCTGCCCGCCGACGCCCCCCGCCGCCTCTCCGGCCTGCTCGCCGACGCCCGCTCCCGCGGCGCCGCGCTCGGCGAGGACGGCGAGGACGGCGACGGCGAGGAACTCGCCTACCTGGTCGCCCTGCTGGCCGTGCACGCCGCCAGCCCGCCGGTCGGCACCGCCTACCGGCAGGGCGAGGAACGGCTGCTGTTCGCCGTCGACGACGGCACCCGGCTGGACGACCCCGGCTTCGGCGGCGCCGACCTGATCGTCGGCAGCGCGCTGCTGGACGCGGTGGGCATGGCCGCCGACCGCAAGGACGCCAAGGGCACCGGGGCGGCCGGGTGACCCGCGCCGCCCGCAGCACCCGCACCGCCCCCCGCACGCGCCGTACCCGCACCACCTGTACCACCTGCACCACTCGCACCGCCCGGATCGAAGGAGCGCTCGGATGACCACCACCAGCGAGGCGTGGACACCGCCCGAGAGCGAACCGGCCGCCGCCGGGCCCGCGCCGATCAGCCCGGCGGACGTCGCCGAGGCCGCCCGGCTGGTCTCCTTCGGCCTGCAGGCCAAGCTGCTGCCCGCCCGGGACGCCGAGTACGGCGAACTGGTGCGCCGCTACCGGGAGGACCCGCCGTTCGGGCGGCTCGCCGACGCCGTCGCCACCGGCATGGGCCTGGTCGTGCTGGAGGTCTCCGCCCGGGCCGGGATGGCCGTCGCCGCCGCCGAGGACTCGGTGTTCGCCGTCCGGATGGGCGACTACTCGCGGCGCGCCGCCTCCGAGTCCACCGACCGCTTCCTGCACGGCCTGGCCCACCTCGCGGTCGCCGCGCTCGCCTTCCCCCGCCCCGAGGACCTCGCCGACGACGGCTACCTCGGCCGGGTCACCGTCAACGGCGTGGACGCCTTCGTCCGGCAGGCCTGCCGCCGCCTGGAGGAGCGCGCCGAGGCCGAGGGCACCAACACCGACCCGGCCAGCGACGCCCCCGGCCTGGAGGCCGCCTGGCGGGTCTGGGCCCGCCGCTCCGCGACCGGCGCCACCAAGGACGCCCGCCGCCTGGCCGGCTCCACCACCGGCATCGTCTCCAAGGCGGTGTCCTTCCTGGTCGACTCCGGCTTCCTGCAGAAGACCTCCGACGACTCCGGCGGCACCTACCGCACCACCGCCCGCTACCAGCTGCAGGTCCGCGACCTGGCGGGCGGCGCCGCGATGGCCGAGCTCCTCGACCTGGGCGTCGTCCCGGTCAGCGACGGCACCCCCACCCTGGCCCCGCCCGACGAGAGCGACGAGCTGGTGGCCGACGCCGGCCTGCCGTTCCACGCCCTCTGACCCGCCCTCCGATCCACCCTCGGCACGGCTGAGACAGCTTCAGGAGAACCACCGCACATGTACGAGCTGAACCGGGTCCGCCTGTACTCGATCGGACCGGCCGGCGCCCGCTACGCCGACACGGTGCTCGACCTGCGCGGAGTCGGCGAACCGGTGCCCGAGCCGCAGCCCCAGCAGATCGGCCTGTTCGGCGAGGAGCCCGAGGGCCCGCAGCGCCGCCCCGCGCCCGCCGGCGTGCTGTTCCTGGAGAACGGCGGCGGCAAGTCCGTCCTGCTCAAGCTGATCTTCTCGGTGATGCTGCCCGGCCACCGCAACACCCTCGGCGGCGCCTCCTCCGGCGTGCTGCGCAAGTTCCTGCTCGCCGACGACTGCGGCCACGTCGCCCTGGAGTGGCAGCACACCGTCACCGGCGAACTCATCGTGGTCGGCAAGGTCAGCGAGTGGCGCGGCCGCCAGGTCTCCTCCGACCCGCGGAAGTTCGCCGAACTCTGGTACTCCTTCCGGCCCGGCCCCGGCCTCACCCTGGACGGCCTGCCGGTCGCCGAACGCCCCGCCCTCACCGGCGACCAGAAGGTCCGCGGCCGCCGCCGCACCATGAAGGGCTTCCGCGACGCCCTCACCGAGGCCGGCAAGGCCCAGCCCCACCTCGACGTCACCTTCGAGGAGATCCACGACCGCTGGATCGAGCACCTCGGCGCCCTCGGGCTCGACCCCGAACTCTTCCGCTACCAGCGCGAGATGAACGCCGACGAGGGCGAGGCGGCCGGCCTGTTCGCGGTCCGCAACGACGCCGACTTCACCGACCTGCTGCTGCGCGCCGTCACCGACACCCGCGACACCGACGGCCTCGCCGACCTCGTCCACGGCTTCGCCGCCAAGCTCGGCCGCCGCGCCGAACTCACCGCCGAACGCGACTTCACGGCCGGCTCGGTCGACCTGCTGCAGCGCATCGTCGACGCCACCGCCGCCCGCGAGACCGTCCGCGAGGGCCACCGCGCCGCCGAACGCCGCACCCGCAAGCTCGCGCTGTCGCTCACCGCCCGCTCCGCCGTCGAACGCGACCGCGTCCACGACCTGGCCGTCGAGGTCGCCGCCGCCGCGAGCGCCGTCACCGCCGCCGAGACCGACCGCACCCGGCACTCGCTGATCGTCTCCGAACTCACCTACCGGCACGCCACGCTGGGCCTGGAGGCGGCCACCGCCGAAGCCGCCCGGCTGCGCCGCGAACTCACCGACGCCCGCGCCCAGTTCGCCGCCTGGCAGGCCGCCGAGGCCGTCCTGCGGCACCGCGCCGCCGCCGACCGGGCCGGGCGGGTCGCCGCCGCCATCCGCGAGGCCGAACTCGACGCCGCCCCCGCCCTCGCCGCCCGCGACCGGGCCGCCGGAGCCCTCGCCCGCGCCCTCGAAGCCGCCGCCGCGAACGCCGAGGCCCGCGCCGACCAGGAGGAACTGCGCGCCGGGGAACTGCAGGAGGACGGCGCCACCGCCCAGTCCGAGGCCACCGCCGCCGCCACCGCCGCGCAGAAGGCCCGCTCCGAGGCCGAGCACCTGCGCCAGCGCCTCGCCGAGGTCGAGCAGGAGACCGCCGCCGCCGTCGAAGCGGGCTGGATCGACGACTCCGGCGCCGAGCCCGACCCGGCCCGCGCCGCCCTGCACGCCGCCGACGCCGAGCAGGCCGCCACCGAGGCGCTCGAACAGGCCCGCACCGCCGCCGAGCACAGCGCCGTCCGGGCCCGCGAAGCCGCCGCCGCCGAGGCCCGCGCCGAACTCGCCGCCGCCCGCGCCGCCGACGCCCGCACCGCCGCCGACCGCGCCCTGGCCGCCGAGCAGCGCACCGCCGCCCAGCTCGCCGCCGAACCCCGGCTCGCCGAACTGCTCTCCCTGACGCCCTACCAGGACGGCGCCGAGGAGTCCGAGGGCTTCCTCACCCCGCGCCTGCTGGACGCCAGCGCCGAGGACCTGCGCGAACTGCTCGACCAGTCGGTGGCCACCGCCGAACGCACCCTGTTCGACCTGCGCACCGCCGCCGCCGACGACTCCCGCATCCTCGCCGCCCTCGGCGACGGCGGCCTGCTGCCGCCCGGCCCCGACGTCCTCGCCACCGTCGAGCACCTCGGCGAGCAGGGCATCCCCGCCCTCCCCGGCTGGCGCTACCTCGCCCAGTCCGTCGACCCCGCCGACCACGACGCCATCCTCGCCGCCCGCCCCGAACTCGTCGACGGCGTCGTGGTCACCGACCCCGCCTCGCTGGAGCGGGCCCGCGAGGCGCTCGCCGCCGCCGCCCTGCTGCCGCGTTCCACCGTCGCCGTCGGCACCGCCGCCGCCCTGATCGCCCCGATCGAGGGCGAGCCCGCGTTCTTCCTGGTGCCGCCCAACCCGGCCATGCACAACGAGACCGCCGCCGACGACGAGCGCCGCGAACTGCGCACCCGCGCCACCGCCCGCGAGGAGCACATCCGCGAACTCGCCGCCCGCCTCGGCGGCGACCGCGCCCTCGCCGCCCGGCTCGCCTCCTGGCACGCCAGCTGCCCGCCCGGCACCCTCGCCGAACTCGCCGAGAGCGCCGCCGCGGCCGCCCTGCACGCCGAGACCACCGCCGCCGAACTCGCCACCCTGCGGGCCGACCGCGCCGACGCCGACGCCGAGCACCAGGCCGCCGCCGCCCGCCACGAGGAGTGCCGGGAGCGCGCCCAGCGCGCCCGCCGCCGCGCCGACGCCCTCGAAGGACTCGCCTTCCGGCTGCGCGAACGCGCCAACTGGACCCGCCGCCTGCGCGAACTCGCCGAGGACACCGTCGAGTGCGAACGCCGCCAGGCCCAGTGCGCCGAACGCGCCCGCACCTGCGACGAGGACCGCCGCGCCGCCCAGCGCGCCGCCGACGACGCCCGCCGCACCGCCCGCACCCTGCGCGGCGAACGCGCCGAGATCGCCGCCGTCGACACCAGCGCCGCACCCGACCCCACCGTCACCCCCGCCTCGCTGCCCGCCCTCCGCGAGGCATACCGGGCCGCCGCCCAGCTCTACGAGAAGGTCGGCGTCGGCGCCGACCTGCGCGCCGAACAGGCCCGCGCCGAGAGCGACGAGACCGCCGCCGCGGCCGAGCTGGACCGGCTCAGCAACAAGGTCAAGGCCCGCGCCGAGGAACTCCTCGCCAGCCCCGACGGCGCCGACGGCCCCGCCCGGCAGGCCGCCGCCGCCCGCGCCGAGGAACTCGTCACCCTCATCGAGGCCCGCTCCGGCGCCGCCTCCGAGGAGGTCGGCCGCCTGCGCGGCGACGCCGAACGCTCCGCCCCGGTGAACGGCGAGGCGCACACCGAACTCCCCGAGGACCTGCTCCCCGCCGACCCCGAGCACGCCCAGGCCCTGCTGCGCACCGCCACCGCGCTGCTCGCCGAACGCCGCGAACGCGTCGAGGCCGCCCGCACCGAGCACGGCGACCTGCAGCGGACGCTGGACCAGGCGCAGGCCGCCGCCGCGGACTTCGAGGAACTCGCCGGACAGCTCCGCGACGCCCTGCGCGACAACGGCGAGGAGAGCGACGTCGAAGCCGACGCCTACCTCGGCTCGCTCGCCGCCGCCCGGGCCGCCGTCACCGACACCCGGCGCGCCATGCGCACCGCCGCCACCGAGCTCACCGGCGCCGAACTCGCCGTCCGCGACGCCGCCGACGCCCTCGTCCGGCACGCCAACGCCGCCCGCTACGAGGCCGTCCGCACCCCCGCCCGGCAGCAGATCCGCGAACTGCCCGCCGCCGCGCTGCCCGACCACGCCGCCGCCTGGGCCGCCGCGTTCGCGCCCCGGCTGCGCGTCCTCACCGACGAGCTCGCCCAGTTGGAGCGCAACCGCTCCTCCATCGTCGACCGGCTGCGCGGCCTGGTCGAGACCTCGCTCGGCACCCTGCGCGCCGCCCAGCGCCTCTCCCGCCTCCCCGAGGGCCTCGGCGAGTGGTCGGGCCAGGAGTTCCTGCGGATCCGTTTCGAGGACCCGGACCACGCCGTCCTGGTCGAACGGCTCGGCGAGGTCATCGACGAGGCCACCCGCTCCGCCGTCAGGAAGAACTCCGACCTGCGCCGCGACGGCATGTCGCTGCTGCTGCGCGGCGTCGCCGCGGCGATCGGCCCCAGGGGCGTCTCGGTCGAGATCCTCAAGCCGGACGCGGTGCTGCGCGCCGAACGCGTCTCGGTCGGCCAGATGTCGGACGTCTTCTCCGGCGGCCAGCTGCTCACCGCCGCGATCGCCCTCTACTGCACGATGGCCGCGCTGCGCGCCAACGACCGCGGCCAGTCCCAGCTGCGGCACGCCGGGACGCTCTTCCTCGACAACCCGATCGGCCGCGCCAACGCGACCTACCTGCTGGAGCTGCAGCGTGCCGTCGCCGACGCGCTCGGCGTCCAACTCATCTACACCACCGGCCTGTTCGACACCACCGCGCTGGCCGAGTTCCCCCTCGTCATCCGGCTGCGCAACGACGCCGACCTGCGGGCGGGCCTGAAGTACATCTCGGTGGAGGAGCACCTGCGCCCCGGCCTCCCGGCCCCGCAGGGCCCGGACGGGCCGACGATCCACGGGGAGATCACCGCGACCAGGGTGTTCCGCAAGCCGGAGTAGCCCCGAACGGACCCGGGGGCCGGGGGCGGAGGCGGACTCCGCCCCCGGCGCTTTCATGACATGGACACGAGTTGTTGTCCGGTGTCGGACTGGCGGGTTGCGGACACCGGTGAAGCCTTCCGGTGCCCGTTCCGGATCGACAGAGTAGTGGTCGCCGCCCCGGAGTGACCGGGGCGGGCACCGGAGACCGCTGCTCCTGCAGGGCAGCCGTCCCGGGGGCGGCCGGGGGTCCCGTCGCCGCTGTCAGACGTCCAGGCTTCCGCCGTTCGCCATCCGGAGTAATGACATGAACATGAAGAGTATTCGCCGTGGCCTCGCCCTCGCCATCGCCGCCGCGTCCCTCCCGCTCTCCCTCGCGCTCGGCACCACCACCGCCTCCGCCTCGGTCGGGACGACGATCGGCACAATCGCCGCCGCCAACCTCGGCAACAGCGGGTCCGGCCTGAACAGCGCCGGCACCTACGGCTACTACAACAGCGCCAACGAGGACTGGTGCGCCGACTTCGCCAAGTGGGTCTGGAGCCAGGACGGCGTCAACGTCTCCGGGCTCACTGCGGCCGCAGCCAGCTTCGCCCACTACAACGGCGGCCTCACCGGTACCCCGCACATCGGCGACGCCGTCGTCTTCGACTACAACGGCAGCGACTGGGCCGCGCACGTCGCCATCGTCACCAGCATCAACGCCGACGGCACCATCGGCACCATCGGCGGCAACCAGGGCGGAGGCTACGTCACCCGCGGCGTCATCAGCGCGAGCGGCTACTACGGCTCCAAGCGGGTCAGCGGCTACGTCTCGCCCATCGGCGGCCGGGACGACAGCCCCGCTCCGTCGGTGGTGCCGTTGGCGGCGGCGATGGTGGGGAGTACGGCGCATCTGTTCGATCTGGGGGCGGGGGGTGGGTTGCAGATCAACGATGGTGCGTACTCGGCGAGTTCGTGGAGCGGGTGGAACGCGGTGTCGGGGTCGGCGACGGGGTTGAAGCAGATCGCGGCGGTGCCGGACGGTAACGGTGCGCATGTGTTCGCGGTGATGTCGGACGGTTCGGTGGGTGGGGTGAACGGGAGTTGGGACTCCCACACCTGGTCGAGTTGGTACAGCCTGGGTGGCGGGAACGTGACGCAGGTGGCGGCGGTGCAGATCGGTTCGGTGGCGCACGTGTTCGCGTTGACGTCGGACGGGACGCTGCACATCAACGACGGTGACTACAGCGCGGGTTCGTGGAGCGGGTGGAACACGGTCCCGGGGTCGGGGTTGAAGCAGATCGCGGCGGTGCCGGACGGCAACGGCGTGCACGTGTTCGCGGTGATGTCGGACGGTTCGGTGGGTGGGGTGAACGGGAGTTGGGACTCCCACACCTGGTCGAGCTGGTACAGCCTGGGTGGCGGGAACGTGACGCAGGTGGCGGCGGTGCAGATCGGTTCGGTGGCGCACGTGCTGGGCGTGACGTCGGACGGGACGCTGCACATCAACGACGGTGACTACAGCGCGGGTTCATGGGGCGGGTGGAACACGGTCCCGGGGTCGGGGCTGAAGCAGATCGCGGCGGTGCCGGACGCCAACGGTGCTCACGTGTTCGGGTCCACCGCGGACGGCAAGGTCCACGGCATCAACGCCAGCTGGGACTCCCACACCTGGTCGAACTGGTACGACCTGTAAACCCCCCGCACATCGGCCGGGCCCGCCGGAGACGCGGGCCCGGCCGTGGTCGCCCCACCGAATACCCCTCCCCGAGAACAGGACCGACCCATGCCTTCCCTCCGCATGCGCAAACTTTCCTCCTTGATCGCCGGTGCCGCCTTGATCGCCGGGACCGCTCCGCTCCTCCTGGCCGGTCAGGCGTCCGCTGCCTCCATCGCCACCTGGGACGCGCTGGCCCAGTGCGAGAGCGGCGGGAACTGGAGCATCAACAGCGGCAACAATTACTACGGCGGCCTGCAGTTCTCGGCCGACACCTGGACGGCTTTCGGCGGAACGCAGTACGCGGCCCGGGCCGATCTCGCCACCAAGCAGCAGCAGATCCTGATCGGCGAGAAGGTCCTCGCGGTTCAGGGACAGAACGCCTGGCCGTACTGCGGTCCCAAGGTCGGACTCGGTGCCGACCACGCCGATCCCTACCCGTCCACGCCCTCCCCCGCTCCGTCGGTGGTGCCGTTGGCGGCGGCGATGGTGGGGAGCACGGCGCATCTGTTCGATCTGGGGGCGGGGGGTGGGTTGCAGATCAACGATGGTGCGTACTCGGCGAGTTCGTGGAGCGGGTGGAACGCGGTGTCGGGGTCGGCGACGGGGTTGAAGCAGATCGCGG
>NZ_BSSA01000024.1:0-47476 GCF_030268885.1 Kitasatospora phosalacinea | reverse complement strand
TGAAGCAGATCGCGGCGGTGCCGGACGCCAACGGTGCTCACGTGTTCGGGTCCACCGCGGACGGCAAGGTCCACGGCATCAACGCCAGCTGGGACTCCCACACCTGGTCGAACTGGTACGACCTGTAGTCCTGACGGCACGGCGGAGCGCCCCTGCCCCGGTACGTCCGGAGCGGGGGCGCTCGTGGTGCGGAGGCCGGTCAGCCCCTGGTCGAGACGGTGACCGAGGCGATCCTCATCGGGTGGCCCGGTTCGGTCGCCGCCGTGGGGGAACTGCCGTACGCGGCGGGGAGGTTGCCGCCGACGGCGACGTTCAGGATCAGGAAGACGCCGTGGTGGACGGCCTGGTCCCAGGCGGCGGGGTCGACCTGGTCGGCGGTGACCCGGAAGTACTCCGTGCCGTCGCGCAGCCAGCGGACCCGTTCGGGGCTGGTGGAGCGGTCGATCTCGACGGTGTAGGTGTGGAAGGTGCCCCAGCAGTCGGCGCAGGGCTGTTCGCCGGAGCCGAGGCCGCCCGGCTCCCGGCAGGGCCCGCCGGGGGTGGTGCCGCAGTGCAGGGTGCCGAACACGCCGCGGGCGCCGACGGACTCCAGGACGTCGAACTCGCCGACGCCGGGCCAGCCGGTGTACCCGTCGCGGAGCTTGCCGCCGAGCGCCCAGAACGCGGGCCAGTACCCGGCGGCGGCCTTGCCGTGGACGTCGGGGAGGGCCAACTCGGCCTCCAGGCGCAGGACTCCGTCCACGGGGGCGGCGAGGTCGGCGCGCCTGGACTCGATCCGGCCGGAGGACCAGCGGCCCGCCGCGTCCCGGGTCGGGGTGATCTCCAGGGCGCCCTTGCCGTCCAGGTGGACGTTCTCGGCGGAGTCGGTCATGGTCTCGACCTCGCCGGTGCCCCACTGGGCGGCCGGGCAGCCGGGGTAGCAGGTGCCCAGGTCGTACTGCCAGTGGGCGGGGTCGGGCCTGCTCCCGGCCGGGCCGTCGAACTCGTCCCGCAGCAGGGTGGTCCAGCCGGTGCCGAACACGCCCAGGTCGGTGAGGAGTTGGTCGAGGCGCGGGGTGAGGACCACGGCCGCGGCGTTGGTCAGGTGGGAGTCGTCGCGGTACAGCAGCACGTGCTCCAGCACGGCCGGGCAGCTGCGGCCGCCGCCCGGGCAGAGCACCGAGTTGACCTCGACGCTCTGCACGCCGGGGAACCTCCCGGCGGCGATCTCCTCGGCCAGCGGGTCGGCGTACAGGCCCTCGGCGCGCGGGAAGTCGCAGGCGGAGGTGGTGTCGGGGTGGCCGGAGACGCAGGCCGGGACGTCCCGGCCGGGGACCGGGGTGTCCTGCAGGTAGACGATCGGGACGCCCAGCTCCCGTAGCGGGGCCAGGGTCCGCTCCCAGCCGCGCAGCAGTGCGGCCCGGTCGGCGGTGTAGCGGTTGAGGGTGGACAGGACGACCAGCTTGGGCTTGGGGCCCGTCCCCAGTCGGGCCAGGGCGTTGGCCCGCCAGGTGTCGCACTCGTGGTAGGTGCGGCCCAACTGCGGGTTGACCACCTCGATCTCCGGCAGCGGGCAGCCCTGCTTGACCAACTCCTCGACGGACAGGTGGTGTTGGGCGGCGATGCCGAGCAGCGAGGAGAACCACTGCCCGGCGTGCGAGTCGCCGAGCAGCACGATCCGGTCCTCGCCGGTGCCGAAGCGGCACGGCGGGCTGGTGGTGTCGGCCGGGTCCACCTCGCAGGCGCCGTCCGGCGGGAAGTCCTGTCGGGCCTGGACGGGGTTGGGGACGGTCGGCGCGTGCGGGGGCGGCGCGGCGGCCAGCAGGCTGCTGCCGGTGCGGGCGCCCGGGGGCAGGCCGGACGGGTCCGGGGGAGTGGCCGGTCCCAGGGTGCGCAGGGTGCCGGAGCCGACCACCAGGGCCAGCAGCACCGGGAAGACCACCGCGGTCAGGCCCAGCGACAGGCCGCGGCGCGGGATCTCGCCCAGCACCCGGCTGCGGCGCAGCGGCTGCTCCAGCCAGCGCAGTGCGGCGTACGCGGGCAGCGCGGCGGCGGCGGTGAGGGCGGCCTTGACGCCCCAGGGCAGGGTGCCCCAGCGGGCCTCGGCGAGGACCAGCACCGGCCAGTGCCACAGGTACAGGTTGTAGGAGAGCCGGCCGATCGCGCGCGGCGCGCCGAGCGACAGCGCCCGGCCGACCAGGTGGGTGCCGCCGGAGCCGGCCAGCAGGACCGCGGCGGTGGCGGCGGTCGGCAGCAGGGCGGCGTACCCGGGGTAGGGGGTGCGCCCGTCGAACAGCAGCAGGGCGGCGAGCACCCCGGCCAGGCCGCCGATCCCCAGCAACTCCCGTACCGCACGCGGGAGACGGCGGACCGGCAGCAGGGCGACGGCGGCTCCGGCGGCGAACTGCCAGGCCCGGGTGGGAGTGGAGAGGTAGGCTCCGGCGCTCCAGTGCAGGGAGAGCCAGAAGGAGGCGGCGCCGAGCAGCAGGGTCAGGCCGAGCAGGGTGCGGCGGCGCCAGGCCCAGCGGGCGGCCAGGGCCAGCAGCGGGGCCCAGAGCAGGTAGAACTGCTCCTCGACGGCGAGCGACCAGAAGTGCAGCAGGGCGCTCGGGTCGCGTCCGGCGGCGAGGTAGTCGGTCTGTTCGGCGATGAAGCGCCAGTTGGCGACGGACAGTGCGGAGGCGAGGACGTCGCGCTCCAGGTCGGCGCGGCGCAGCGGGGCGGTGAGCAGGGCGCCGAGGACGGCGACGGCGGCCAGCACCACGGCGGCGGAGGGCAGCAGTCGGCGGGCCCGGCGGGAGTAGAACTCGGCGAGCCGGACGCGTCCGCTGTGCGCGGTCTCGGTGCGCAGCAGGCCGGTGATCAGGTAGCCGGAGATCACGAAGAAGACGTCGACGCCGACGAAGCCGCCCGCGAAGCCGGGTACGGCGGCGTGGAAGGCGAGCACGGCGAGCACGGCGACGGCCCGCAGGCCCTCGATGTCGGGTCGGAACTTCGGCCGCTCGACCGGTGGTTGTCGCAGCACGACGGTGAGCGGGGCGGTACTGGTGGACACGGGAGCGTGGACCTTTCAGCCCAGCCAGGGCAGCATCGGGGCCGCCCAGCCGGAGGCGAGCAGGGCGATCAGGGCGAGCGTGCTCGTGACGGCGAGGGCCTCGGGCCAGCGCCGCGGACGCATCGCCGGGCGGGCCCCGGATTCGGTGGATTCTGTTGCGCGGGGCCGGAGTTCGGCGTACAGGTCGCGGATCAGCGGCACTCCGAGGTGCAGTTGCACGGCCAGGTACAGGGCCAGTCCCCAGGTGGTGTGCCAGCCGTGCAGGTAGGTGGCGGCGGCCACCCCGACGGCGGTGGCGAGCAGCGTCCCGGCCGTCCAGAGCAGCGAGACCAGCAGCACCCTGCGGGCCATGCCGCCGGAGCGGCCGGGCTTGGCGACGCCGGTGGGCACCCAGGCGGCGCTGCGGCCGCGGACGGTGTGCCAGTAGGCGGTGGCGGCGGCGAAGCTCATCAGCACGTTGGCGCGCAGCACCTCGGAGCGCCAGCGGGTGCGGCTGACCCGGGGCAGCAGCACGTGCCACAGCCACAGCAGGGAGAGCATCGGCAGCACGTACCAGGCGCGGACCTCGCCGGGGAAGGCGAACAGCATGACCAGCGGCGGCAGCGGGGCGGTGAGCACGTTCACGGCGGCGGCCAGGTAGCCGACGATGCCCTCGTCGAAGCAGCGGCGCATCCGCCAGGTCATCGCCCTGCGGGTGGCCCGGTCGCCGATCAGGTGCAGGTTGCCCATCGTCCAGCGGTACTGCTGGTTGACGAAGCTGGTGGTGGAGTCCGGCGAGGTGCCCTTGGCGACCAGCACCGGCACGTACCGGGTGGTGTAGCCCTGCTGGTGCAGGGCGAGGCCGGTGTACATGTCCTCGCTGTGGTCGAGCCGGGCGAAGCCGCCCGCGGCGTCGATCGCGGTGCGCCGATAGACGGCGTTGGAGCCGCAGCAGATGGCGGCGTCGGAGGCGTCCCGGCTGGGCTGCACCCAGCGGAAGAACCACTCCTGGGCGGAGCCCGCGGCGCGCTGCACCCAGCCCATCGAGGCGTCGGTGTCGAAGCACTGCGGGCTCTGCACGATGCCGACCCCCGGGTCGCCGAAGTACGGCAGCAGGTGCTGCAGCAGGTCGGCGCGCGGCGCGAAGTCGGCGTCCAGGATGGCGACGTACTCGCCGGTGCTGAGGGTCAGCGCGTGGTTGAGGTTGCCGGCCTTCTTGAACTCGCCGCGGTTCGGCCGGACCACGTAGTGGTAGCCGAACTCCTTGGCCAGGGACGCGACTTCGGGTCGGTCGGCGTCGTCGAGCACCCACACGTCGAGGCGGCCCGGGTAGGTGGTGCGGGCGACCGCGCGGTAGGCGTTCGCCAGGATGTCGAGCGGTTCGCCGCAGGTCGGCAGGTACAGGTCGACGGACGGCGGCTCGGCGGGCTGCCAGGCGGAGACCAGCAGTTCGTGCCCGGCCCGGGTGAAGCGGCGGCGGCGCAGGCCGTTCAGGCAGGTCAGCGCGAGCGCGACGGCGTTGACGCCGAGGACGGCGAGGAACGGCCACAGGGCCGGGGTGCGCAGCGAGAAGCTGAGCATCGTGGCGGCGCTGACCGTGAAGGCGAGCGCGGACATCAGCGGGACCCAGCGGCGCTGAGGCCCGAAGTACCAGTAGAGCTCCTGATCGGATGGTGGTGACGGAAGGTGATTGGCAGTCATTGGGCCCCCCACGGCCAGACATTGACACCTGTCGCCGGTCAGATTACCTGATTGGTATAGACCAAATGACCACGGTGGATGAACGCCGGAACAACTCGGGTGAAGGCCGTGTGACCAGGCATGACCGTGTCAGGAAAGATCGCCGCCGCGGAGCGCGAGGGTCCCACGGGACGGTTGACGTGCAGAGTGGCGCGGTGGTTCCGGGGCGGGGGTGGCGGGCGCCCGCCGCGCGCAGTGGCGGCTTCGCGCCGCGAGGTGACGGGCCGTCAGGTGGCACTCGGTGACGGGCGGGGCATCCGGCGACACCCCTCGGGGCGACGTCCGGTGCCCTCCGGGGCGGCGCCCGGTGCCCTCCGGGGCGGTCGGGTCAGCAGCCGGCCGCGACGCCCGCGGGCGGGGGCGCGTCGGCGCCCCGCGGGCAGTGCGGGAGGGCGGCCAGCACGGCCTCCAGCAGGCCGGGGAAGCGGGCGGCCAGGTCCTCCGTGCGCAGGGCGTTCATCTTCGAGGTGCCGCGCCGGTGCTGGCGGATCAGCCCGGCCTCGCGCAGCACCCGGAAGTGGTGGGTCATCGTCGACTTGGTGACCGGCAGCTCGAACGCCAGGCAGTTCAGCTCGTCGCCGCCCGCGCCCGCGAGCTCGGCGACGATCCGCAGCCGCATCGGGTCCGCCAGGGCGTGCAGCACGCACACCAGCTGCAGCTCCGCGGTCGGGGGCTCGGGCAGCAGGCCGGGGCAGTCCTGGTCGTGGTCGATGCTCACGCCGCCATAGTACGACAGACCTCGTAGTTTGACAGTTCTCGTAGTACGGTGGGTATCGTACGAGGCGAAGAAGTCGTGTCCGGACCACAGGAAGGACGGGCTGCCGTGAGCGCCCTGTTCGAGCCCATCACCCTCCGCTCGCTGACCATCCCCAACCGGATCTGGCTCAGCCCCATGTGCATGTACTCGGCCGCGCCCGAGGGGCCCGACACCGGTGCCGCCACCGACTTCCACCTCGCCCACCTCGGCTCCCGCGCCGCGGGCGGCGCCGGACTGGTGATGGTCGAGGCCACCGGCGTCCGCCCCGACGGCCGGATCTCCCCCTGGGACCTCGGCCTGTGGAACGACCGCCAGCAGGAGCAGCTCGCCCGGGTCGCCGCGCTGATCACCCAGCACGGCTCCGTCCCGGCCATCCAGCTCGCCCACGCGGGCCGCAAGGCCTCCACCGACAAGCCCGGCGCCGGCGGCGGCCCGCTCCCGGTCGAGCGGGGCGGCTGGCCGGTGGTCGGTCCCTCCCCGCTGCCGTTCAACGAGGGCTACCCCGTCCCGGCCGAGCTGACCGAGGCGCAGATCGCCGAGCTCGTCGAGGACTTCGCCGCCGCCGCCCGCCGCGCGCTGGCCGCCGGGTTCCAGGTGGTCGAGGTGCACGGCGCGCACGGCTACCTCACCCACCAGTTCCTCTCCCCGGTCTCCAACCACCGCACCGACGGCTACGGCGGCGACTTCGCCGGGCGCAGCCGCTTCGCCCGCGAGGTCGCGGCCGCGGTGCGGGCCGTCTGGCCCGCCGAACTCCCGGTCTTCTTCCGGGTCTCCGCCACCGACTGGCTCCCGGAGGAGCCCAGCTGGACGGTCGAGGAGTCGGTGCTGCTCGCCAAGGAGCTGCAGGCCCTCGGCGTCGACCTGGTCGACGTCTCCACCGGCGGCAACGTCCCGCACGCGCAGATGACCATCGAGCCCGGCTACCAGGTGCCGTTCGCCGAGACCATCCGCCGCGAGTCCGGCCTCCCGGTCAACGCGGTCGGCCTGATCACCGACGCCGCCCAGGCCGAGGAGATCGTCGCCGAGGGCCGCGCCGACGCGGTCATGCTCGGCCGCGAGCTGCTGCGCGACCCCTACTGGCCGCTGCACGCCGCCCGCGAGCTCGGCGTCCCCCGCACCTGGCCCGTCCAGTACGGCTACGCGGTCGGCCCGCGCGGCTGACCCCGCCGCGCCTCGGCGCGCAGGCCCCGGCCCGGGCCTGCGCGCCGTGGCGCTCACCGCAGGGCGTTGGCCGGTGACTGGGTCAGGACGCAGGTGAACCCGACCTCCACCTCGTCGCCGTCGTCCCGGCGCAGCTCCCGGTCGCACAGGGCGTCCAGCAGGTCCTCCGGCGGGACGACGGCGGGCTCGGCGCCCCGCTCCGCGACGTGCAGCACCTCGACCGCCCCGGCCCGGACCAGCCGGAGCAGCGGGGCGGCGTCCGCCGCGACGAACGCCCGCAGCTCCTCGCCCGCCAGGTCGGCCGGCGGCTCGACGAGGACGCCCCACAGGCCGGTCAGCCAACCGCTCGCCTCCATGGCGCAGACCACGACCGCCTCCTCGTCCGCGGTCAGCTCCCACTCGTGGACGGTGCCCGGGGCGCCCGGCGCGTACGCCGCGGCCTCCCAGAGGCGCCGACCCTCCGCGGTGGCCCGCAGCGACAGGACGGGCAGGTCGTTCCGGCCGTCCCGGGGCAGCAGCCAGGTCGCCGGATCGGCGAGCACCCGCGCCAGCTCGGGGCCGGTGACCGCCGGGCCGTCCTCCTGGACGAAGGCGGTGCTCAGCGCCCGGCGGAGCGTCAGCCAGCCGCCCGCGACCAGCCGGTGCGCCGCCGCGGCCAGCTCCGGCACCCGGGCCAGCTCCTCCGCGGGCGAGGCGTTGCGCCGCCGGGGCACCCCGGGCGAACCCGCCCGGCGCAGCACGGCGGTGACGTGCATCGCGCTGCCGCGCGGGCTCGTGCCGTCGACGGCGCGGCGCACCAGCACCTGTTCGGTGACGGACAGGTCGTCCCAGCTCTGCACGGTGTTCACGGCAGCCGATCCTGGCACACCCGCCCGACCCGCCCGACCGGTTTTCCGGCCCGCCGCGGCGGCGGCCGCTGCTCGGCGGTTACTCCGCGGGCGCCAGCCGCGCCGGGAAGCCGCCGGTGGCGATCGGGCCCCAGCGCAGCGGGGTGATCCGGATCAGCGACTTGTCCTGGCGGCGCATCGCCTCGCGGTACTCGTCCCAGTCCGGGTGCTCGCCCGCGATGGTGCGGTAGTACTCGACCAGCGGCTCCAGGGCCTCCGGCATGTCCAGCACCTCGGCCTCGCCGTCCACCTGCACCCAGGGGCCGTTCCACTCGTCCGAGAGCACCACCACGCTCACCGCGGCCTCCCGCTTGGCGTTGCGGGTCTTGGCCCGTTCCGGGTAGGTGGAGACGACGATCCGGCCGGAGTCGTCCACCCCACAGGTCAGCGGGGAGGCCTGCGGGGTGCCGTCGGTGCGGCGGGTGATCAGCAGCGCGCGGTGGCGGGGGCGGACGAACTCCAGCAGTTCGGCCAGGCCCACCCGGGTGTTGGTGGCGATCGAAGGGCTCATGCCGCCCAGCCTAGGAGGCGGCGGCGCTCCCGGCCGGTTCGAGGTCGGGGGCCGCGTCGTCCGGGTCCTTCCAGCGGCCCGGTTCGACCATGAACGCGCCGAGCGCCACGCCCAGCAGCGGGACCGCGGGCAGCACGGCCAGCACGCCCTGCGGGCCGTGGTGCTGGGCGAGCAGGCCGAACAGCGGGGCGACCAGGCCGCCGACGCTGACGGCCAGGCCGAGGGTGACGCCGGCCGCGGTGCCGGGGCGGTTGGGCAGGTAGTCCTGGCCGAGCTTGACCAGCACCGCGAACGGCAGGTTCAGCGTCGCGCCCGCCAGCACGGCGAACAGCAGCGGCGCCCACGCGCCGGGCGTCACCCGCAGCAGCACCAGCGCCGGGACGGTCAGCGCGGTGCCCCACTGCGCGGTGCGCACCATGCCGATCCGGTCGGCCAGCCGTCCGCCGCCCAGGGTGCCCGCCACGCCGCCGAGCAGGAAGCAGGTCAGCGCCGCCCCGGCCAGCAGGTGCGAGGCGTGCAACTGCCGCAGCCAGTACAGCTCGATGAAGGTGCTGACGCCGAAGAACACCACCGAGCGGACGACCTCCACCCCGGTCAGCACCAGGAACGGCCGCCAGCGGTCCCGCCCCGCGCGCTTCGCCCCGCCCCCGGCGTGCGGGTACGTCCGGTGCCGGGCCCGGAACAGCACCGCCGCCATCAGCAGCGCGGGCAGCACGAACACCGCCGTCGCCCGCACGCCCCACGCCGACAGCAGCGGGGTGGCCAGCACCGGCGCCAGGAAGAACCCGACGCTGCCGCCCGCCGCGAAGACGCTCATCGCACTGGTGGAGTCGCCCGCCGCCTCCCGGGCCGCCCGCCCCGCCGCCGGGTGGAAGGCCGCCACCCCCAGGCCGGAGAGCAGCACCAGCAGCCACACCAGCGCGTACCCGTCGGCCAGCCCGCTCAGCCCCGCGCCCAGCCCGGCCAGCGCCAGCCCGGCGGCCGACAGCCAGGGCAGCGGGCGCCGGTCCACCAGCAGGCCGACCAGCGGCTGCGGGACGGCGCTGCCCAGCGTCGCCGCCAGGGTCAGCCCGCCCGCCGCCACGTACCCGTAGCCGCGCTCCAGCACGAAGTACGGCACCACCGCGGGCACCAGGCCCTGGTAGAGGTCGTCCACGGCGTGCGCCGCGCCCCACATCCGCATCCGGCGCCACACGCCGGCCGGTTCGCCCGTCCCGTTCCCGGGGGTCGTCATGCTCGTCATGCGGACCAGACTGGCGGCCGCCGGGGCGTGCGGGCTTCCGGTATTCTGCCAACCCGTGTCGCCAACCCGCCAACCGTCCGAGGACGGCCCCTCGCGCGCCGCGCACCTGAAGGAGACCGGCCCGAGCCGCCACCCGCTGTCCCACCGGCAGCGGATCGACTGGCACTGGCACGACGTCAACCAGCTGATCACGCCCGGCCTGGGCGTGCTGGAGGTGAGCACCCCGCACGGGCGCTGGGTCGTCCCGCCGCACCGCGCGGTGTGGCTGCCCGCCGGGGTGCCGCACGCCCAACAGGCGTACGGGCCGAGCGAGTTGCGCTGCCTGATCTACCCGGCCGGGACGAACCCGCTGCGGCTCGCCGCGCCCGCCGTGCTCGCCGTCACCCCGCTGCTGCGCGAGATCATCGCCCACCTGACCGGCCCCGACGCCCCCACCGGACGCCCCGCCCGGACGCTCGAACAGGCCGCCCTGGACCAGCTCGCGCACGCCCCCGAACTCCCGCTCGGCCTCCCGCGGCCCACCGACCCGCGGCTGCGCGACCTGGCCGCGCTGCTCGCCGCCGACCCCGCCGACGACCGCTCGCTGGCCGCGCTCGGCCGGGCCGTCGGCGCCGCCGAACGCACCCTCAGCCGGCTGTTCCGGGCCGAGCTCGGCCTCGGCTTCCCGCAGTGGCGCACCCAACTGCGCCTGCAGCACGCCCTGGTGCTGCTGGCCGAGGGCCGCTCGGTCACCGCCACCGCGGCGGCCTGCGGCTTCCGCTCGCCGAGCGCGTTCATCGAGGCGTTCCGGCACGCCTTCGGGACCACCCCGGGCCGCTACCAGCAGGACTGACGGTGCGCCGGCCCGGCCGCGGCGGCCGTCAGCGGTGCCGCGGGCCGCCGCGTTCGCGCGAACCGTCCAGCGGGTCGGCCGAGTTGGGGGCGCGGCGGCGGGAGGCGGCGACCTGCCGGGAGACCACCACGTCGATCAGGCACCAGGCGAGCCCGAAGACGCCCAGCCCCATCAGCGCCAACGCCGGGGTCAGCAGGCCGGTGTGGGCCCAGGAGGCGAACAGCGCCACCACGAAGGCCACCAGCGCGAAGGCGAACGACATGCCCGCCCGGACGGCCGCCGCCCGGACCTCGTCCGGCAGTCGACCGCGCCGACGAACGGCCATTGCCCACCCCCTGTCGGTCGCGCGCGTCCGGTCGGACGCACCAGGACCAGCCTTGCCCCGTCCGGGGGGAGCCATGCCGCCGAGCCGGCCGGTCCAGTCGACCGTGGGCGTGTCGCGGCGGCGCCTCCCCGGGGCCCCGCCGCCTCCCCGTCAGGATCGTAACCGGGGCCGCAAGGGCGCCCCGCCCCCCGAACGGGCCGGGTACGGGAGTTCAGTCCGGCAGGGTGGCGTCGAGCTCCTCCAGGGCGCCGACCACGATGGTGCGCATCGCCCGCTCCGCCCGCTCCGGGTCGCCCGTGCAGATCGCCTCGGCGACCTCCCGGTGCAGCTGCACCGCGTACTCGCGCGGCCGGTGCGGCATCAGGTGGTGCTCGGTGCGGCCGGTGAGGACGGCGCCCACGGTGTCCTTCAGGTGGGCGAACATCTCGTTCCCGGAGGCCCGCAGCACCACCGCGTGGAAGGCGATGTCGTGCGCGAGGAAGGACTCCAGGTCGGCCGCCCGGGCGGTGACCGTCAACTCGACTGCCAGCGCGCTCAGTTCGCGGCGGTCGTCGTCGTCGGCGCAGCGCGCCGCCAGCGCCGCCGCGGCGGGCTCCACCGCGACCCGCAGCGAGCCCAGCGAGCGCAGCTGGGCGGAGCGGTCCGCCCCGGCCAGCCGCCAGCGGATCACCAACGGGTCGAACACGTCCCAGTCGGCCTTCGGGCGGACGGTGGTGCCGACCCGGCGGCGCGGCTCGACCATCCGCATCGACTCCAGGATGCGCACCGCCTCGCGCACCACCGTGCGGGACACCCCGTGCTGCTGCTCCAGCTCCTCGGCGCGCAGCACCGTCCCCTCCGGCAGCTCGCCGGAGGCGATCGCCGGGCCGAGGACGGCGAGCAGGCGGCCGGGCAGGCCCTGGATCTCCATCGGGCCAGCTTATCGGCGCCCTCCGGGGGAAAGCGGCCCCCGTCCCACCGCCCTCCACCAGCCCGGACACCCAAAAGTATGACGATTGTGTTTCGGTCGCTTGAATAAGTCATACCTTTGCGTCAAGGTTGCCCACGCAAGCAGGCAAGGACAGGAGCACCATCCATGGCTCTCAGCGCCGAGAACCAGCAGCCGCCCGTCGTCGTGGTGATGGGCGTCTCCGGAGTCGGGAAGACCACCGTCGCCCGACTGCTCGCCGACCGCCTCGACCTCCCGTACGCCGAGGCCGACGACTTCCACCCCGCCGCGAACATCGCCAAGATGAGCGCCGGGACCCCGCTCGACGACCGCGACCGCCTGCCCTGGCTGCAGGCCCTCGGCGGCTGGCTGGGCGAACGGGCCGCGGCGGGCAGCGGGGGAGTGGTCACCTGCTCCGCGCTCAAGCGCCGCTACCGCGACGTGCTGCGCGCCGCCTGCCCGGACGCGTTCTTCCTGCACCTGTCCGGCAGCCACGACCTGGTCGGCGACCGGCTGGCGCACCGCACCGGCCACTTCATGCCGCCCTCGCTGCTGGACTCCCAGTACGCCACCCTCGAACCGCTCCAGGCGGACGAGAACGGCACCGTGCTGGACGTCGACGCCGACCCCGACACGCTCGTCGGCCGCGCCGTCGCCGCCCTGGCCCGCTGAGGCACCCGACCCCCACGTCACACCCCCGCCACCGTCCGTCCGACAGCCGGGCGGTGCCGGCCCGTCAATGGAGACCCCCGTGACCCCCACCCTGCTGGCCGCCGGCGCACCGGCGCTGCCGCACACCGCGAGCAACGGTCAGTTGCTGCTCGCCGTGCTGCTCAGCATCGGCGCGATCGTGCTGCTGATCACCCGGTTCAAGCTGCACCCGTTCCTGGCCCTCACGCTCGGCTCCGGGCTGCTCGCCGCCGTCGCCGGGGCGCCGTTCGACAAGCTGCTGGCCAGCTTCTCCACCGGCTTCGGCGCCACCGTCGCCTCGGTCGGCCTGCTGATCGGCCTGGGCGCGATGCTCGGCAAGCTGCTCGCCGACTCCGGCGGCGCCAACACCATCGCGGACACCGTGCTGGCCCGCACCGGCCCCAAGCTGCTGCCCTGGGCGATGGCGCTGATCGCCGCCGTGCTCGGCCTGCCGCTGTTCTTCGAGGTCGGCGTGGTGCTGCTGGTGCCGATCGTGCTGCTGGTGGCCCGGCGCGGCAACGCCCCGCTGATCGGGATCGGCATCCCCGCGCTGGCCGGCCTCTCGGTGCTGCACGGCCTCGTCCCGCCGCACCCCGGCCCGCTGGTCGCCGTCGACGCCCTGCACGCCGACCTCGGCGTCACCCTGGCGCTCGGCCTGCTGATCGCCGTCCCGACCCTGATCGTGGCCGGTCCGCTGTTCGGCCGCCTCGCCCAGCGCTGGGTCGGCCCGCTGGAGCTCCCCGCCGAGACCGCCCCGGTCGACACCGTCAAGCGGGAGCGGACCCCGAGGTTCGGCGCCGTGCTGGCCACCATCCTGCTGCCGGTCGTGCTGATGCTCGGCAAGGCGCTGGCCGACGTGGTGGTCGACGACCCGAAGGCCACCGTCCAGCGGGTCCTCGACTTCATCGGCTCCCCGCTGATCGCACTGCTCGCCGCGACCCTGCTCGGCATGCTCACCCTGGGCCGGGCGGCCGGGTTCGACAAGGGGAGGATCTCCGAGACGGTCGGCTCGGCGCTCGGCCCGATCGCGGGCATCGTGTTCATCGTCGGCGCGGGCGGCGGCTTCAAGCAGACCCTGATCGACGTCGGCGTCGGCCAGGCCGTCAGCGAGTGGTCCGGCAAGTGGCACGTCTCCGCGCTGCTGCTCGGCTGGCTGATCGCGGTGCTGATCCGGCTGGCCACCGGCTCGGCCACGGTCGCCACCATCACCGCCGCGGGCATCGTCGGCCCGCTGGCCGCCGGGATGTCCACCAGCCACTCCGCGCTGCTGGTGCTGGCGATCGGCGCCGGGTCGCTGTTCCTGTCGCACGTCAACGACGCCGGGTTCTGGCTGGTGAAGGAGTACTTCGGGATGAGTGTCGGCCAGACGCTGAAGTCCTGGTCGGTGATGGAGACGATCATCTCGGTGGTCGCCATCGCCCTGATCCTGCCGCTCAGTCTGATCATCTGACGAGCAGCCCCGAAAAAGCCGCGACGCCCTCCGGAACTCCCGCTTCTCCCGGAGGGCGTCGCCCTGTCTCCCGGCTACCGGTCCAGCAGCTCCGCGGTGCGCTCGCGCACCTCCGGCCCGTCCAGCCCGCGCACCGTCAGCGTGGTGCGCCGCCGCAGCACGTCGTCCACCGTGTACGCCCACTCCTGCTCGGCCGCGTACACCACCTGCGCCCACACGTCCGGCCCGTCCGGGTGGATCCGCTCGCCCAGCTCCGGGCGCTCGTCGATCAGGCGGGCGATGTCGAAGGACAGCGTGCCGTAGTGGGTGGCCAGGTTGCGGGCCACCAGCGGGTCCATCCGGCTGCCCGGCTCGCGGTCGGTCAGCAGGCGGCGCGCCACCGCCTGCGGGGCGCCGATGCCCGGCAGCGGCACGGTCGGCGGGATGGGCGAGACGTCCTCGGCCAGGCCCACGCCCGGGGCGTGCTTGAGCTTCTCCAGGACCACCCGGCCGATGTGCCGGTAGGTGGTCCACTTGCCGCCCGCCACCGACAGCATCCCGGCCCGGCCCTCGGTCACCACCGTCTCCCGCTTGGCCGCCGCCGTCTCCCCGGGCCCGCCCGGCAGCACCCGCAGGCCCGCGAAGGCGTACGTGATGTCCTCGCGGCGCAGGTGCTCGTCGCGCACCGCGTGCCCGGCCTCGGCCAGGATCTGCTCCACGTCCGCGTCGGTGGCCCGCACCTCCAGCGGGTCGCCGGCGTACTCCTCGTCGGTGGTGCCGAGCAGGACGTGGTCCTCCCACGGGATGGCGAACGACACCCGGTAGTGGTCGATCGGGATGGTCAGCGCCGCCCGCCACGGCGCCTGCCGCCGCAGCACCACGTGCGCGCCCTTGGACAGCCGGATCGACGGCGCCGCGCCCGCGTGCTCCATCCGCCGCAGGTGGTCCACCCACGGGCCGGTGGCGTTCAGCACCAGCCGGGCGTCCACCCCGAACTCGGTGCCGTCCAGGGTGTCGCGCACCTCCGCGCCGGTGACCCGGCCGCGGGTGAAGCGCAGCCCCGTCACCTCGGCGTGGTTGAGCACCACCGCGCCCGCGTCCACCGCCGCCCGCACCGTCATCACGGCCATCCGGGCGTCGTTCATCTGGTGGTCGCCGTACACCGCCACCCGCCGCAGCCCCTCGGTGCGCAGCCCCGGCACCGCGCGGGCCGCCGCCGACGGGGAGACCACCCGGCCCAGGCCGTCGCGGAACGCCGACAGCGCCGAGTACAGGAACACGCCCGCGCCGAGCTTCGGCGCCGAGTGCGGCCCGCCCTCGTACACCGGCACGAAGAAGGTCAGCGGGTTGACCAGGTGCGGGGCCACGTCGGTGGCCAGCGCCCGGCGCTCCTTGTGGTTCTCGGCGACCAGCCGGACCGCGCCGGTCTGCAGGTAGCGCAGCCCGCCGTGGACCAGCTTGGACGAGGCCGAGGAGGTGGCGTTGGCGAAGTCCCCGGCGTCCACCATGGCCACCTTCAGCCCGGCCTGGGCGGCGGTCCACGCGGTGGCGGTGCCGAGGATGCCGCCGCCGATCACCAGCAGGTCGTAGCGGGCCCGGCCGAGCAGCTCGCGGGTGGCGGCGCGGGGGGCGAGGCGGCCCGTGCTGCGCTCGGCGCCCAGGGTCGGGACGGTGGCCGCGGGGGGCGGGGTGGTTGCCATGGCGTGTGTCGGACGAGGCCGGGGCCGGTCCGCTGCTCCTTCCGATCGGTGGGTCCTGCCGGGCGGTGGCCGGGGTCAGGTCTCCGGCTGCTCGTCCTGGTCGATCCAGCCCATGGTGCGCTCCACGGCCTTCAACCAGTTGCGGTGCTCGCGCTCGCGCGTGTCGGCGGCCATCCTCGGCGTCCACTCGGCGGCCCGGTGCCAGTTGGCCCGCAGCGTCTCCAGGCCGTCCCAGAAGCCGACCGCCAGGCCCGCCGCGTAGGCCGCGCCCAGCGCGGTGGTCTCGGCGACGTAGGGGCGCTCCACCGGGACGTCCAGCACGTCGGCGATGTTCTGCATCAGCAGGTTGTTGGAGGTCATGCCGCCGTCGACCTTCAGCGCGGTCAGCGTCACCCCGGAGTCCTTCTCCATCGCGTCCACCACCTCGCGGGTCTGCCAGGCCGTCGCCTCCAGCACCGCCCGGGCCAGGTGCCCCTTGGTGACGTACCTGGTCAGCCCGGTGATCACGCCGCGCGCGTCGGAGCGCCAGTACGGGGCGAACAGGCCGGAGAACGCGGGCACCACGTACGCGCCGCCGTTGTCCTCGACGGTGCCCGCCAGGGTCTCGATCTCGGCCGCGGTCGAGATGATCCCGAGCTGGTCGCGCAGCCACTGCACCAGCGAGCCGGTCACCGCGATCGACCCCTCCAGGGCGTACACCGGCGGCCGGTCGCCGATCCGGAAGCCGACCGTGGTGAGCAGGCCGTGGTACGAGTGGACGATCTTCTCGCCGGTGTTCAGCAGCAGGAAGGTGCCGGTGCCGTACGTCGACTTGGCCTCGCCCGCGGCGAAGCAGGTCTGGCCGAACAGCGCCGCCTGCTGGTCGCCCAGCGCCGCCGCGACCGGCACGCCCGCCAGGTCGCCGACCGCCTCGCCGTACACCTCGGCGGAGGAGCGGATCTCCGGCAGCATCGCCAGCGGGACGCCCAGCGACTCGGCGATCCGCTCGTCCCACTGCAGGGTGTGCAGGTTCATCAGCAGGGTGCGGGAGGCGTTGGTGACGTCGGTGACGTGCCGGCCGCCGTCCACGCCGCCGGTCAGGTTCCAGATCAGCCAGCTGTCCATCGTCCCGAACAGCACGTCCCCGGCCTCGGCACGCTCGCGCAGGCCCTCGACGTGGTCCAGCAGCCAGCGGATCTTCGGCCCGGCGAAGTAGCTGGCCAGCGGCAGGCCGGTCTCCCGGCGGAAGCGGTCCTGGCCGACGTTGCGGCCCAGTTCGCGGCAGAGCGCCTCGGTGCGGGTGTCCTGCCAGACGATCGCGTGGTGCACCGGGACGCCGGTGTGCCGGTCCCACAGCACCGTGGTCTCGCGCTGGTTGGTGATGCCCACCGCCCGGACGTCCGCCGCGGTCAGCCCGGCCCGCTCCAGCGCGCCGCGCACCACCGAGCGCACCCTGGTCCAGATCTCCGCCGCGTCGTGCTCCACCCAGCCGGGCTGCGGGAAGACCTGCGAGTGCTCCTGCTGCTCGACGGCGACGATCCGGCCGTCCGCGTCGAACAGGATGCACCGGCTGGACGTGGTGCCCTGGTCGATCGCGGCGATGTGACTGGCGGTCATGCGGTTCCTCGGCTCATGGGCGGCAACGGGGCGGGGGTGACCATTCGTCAGTCCCCGTACGCGCAGGTCCGGCAAACCCGGCGGGGCGGTTCACCCGGGCCGACCGGACGACGTTCGACATTGTCGAACGACCTTCGGAAGCCAACCGCAGTCGGACGCCCCCCGTCAAGGCGGTGTGACGCAGCCCGCTCGCCCTCGGCGGCCCGCTCCCCGCCGCAGGTCTCAGAACCGGTGCGCGCCCAGGTCCCGGGAGATCGCCCGGGCCGCCGTCCGCACCGAGGCCACCAGCGCGGGCCGCACCGCGCCGTCCGGGCCGCACACCGTCTCCACCGCGCCCGACACGCACACCGCGCCCACCGGGTTGCGCCGCCGGTCCTGGATCAGCGCCGCCACCGAGGCCACGCCCTCCCAGGTCTCCTCCACCGCGTCCGCCCAGCCCCGCTCGCGCACCAGCGCGCACTGCGCGTCCAGCGCGGCCGGCTCGGTCACCGTCCGGGCCGTGAACGCCTCCCACGGGCCGTCGCCCAACTCGCCGCGCGCCACCGGGTCGTACGCCAGCAGCACCTTGCCCAGCGCGGTCGCGTGCAGCGGCTGCATCGAACCGACCTCCAGCACCTGCCGCGAGTCGTCCGGCCGGAACACGTGGTGCACCACCAGCACCCCGCGCTGGTGCAGCACCCCCAGGTACACCGTCTCCCCGGCCGCCCGGGCCAGGTCGTCCGCCCACACCAGCGCCCGGGCCCGCAGCTCGTGCACGTCCAGGTAGCTCTGTCCCAGCCGCAGCAGCTCCGCGCCCAACTGGTACTTGCCGCTCTCCGGGTCCTGCTCGACGAAGCCCTCCTGCTGCAGCGTCCGCAGGATGCCGTGCGCGGTGCCCTTCGCCAGCCCCAGCCCCGTCGCCACCTCCGACAGCCCCAGCCGACGCTCCCCGCCCGCCAGCAGACGCAGGATCGCGGCCGCCCGCGACAGCGACTGGATCGCACCGGGCACCCGCCCACCTCCACCGAACACCGGTCGACCATGCCGACCGCGACACCGAGAACGGGGCGACGCGCCCTCGAAGACCGTACTACCCGGCCGCCCCGTCCCGCCCTTCCGTCCCCCGGGCCGCGCCGACTACGCCCGGCAGCGCAGCATCACCAGCGGCGGGTTCGCCGCCAGGTCCGCCCAGAACTCCGCGCCGAACGCCGCCAGCCCCTCCGCCGACACCTCCAGCGGCACCCACTCCAGGTCGCGGAACCCGGCCGCCCGCAGGCAGGACTCGTACACCGCGCGCGAGGGCGGGTTCGCCGGGAACGAGACCGGCGGCTCCAGCAGCGCCGTCACCCGCACCCGCGGACCGACCTCCGAATCCCCGCCCGCCCGCTCGCAGCGGAAGCCGTACTTGTCCAGCGGCGGCCCGTCGAACCGGAAGTCAGGGTGCTGCCCGAACACGAAGAGCCCGCCGCCCGGCACCAGGCTCCGGTGGATCCGGCGGCACATCCGCTCCACCGTCGCCACGTCCGGCGCGTAGTTGAACGCCTGCACCGCCACCGCCAGGTCGAACGGCTCCTCGAACGCGCGCAGCTCCGCGACGTCCCCCACCTCGTACGCCACCCCCAGCGGCTCGCGCTCCTCCGCCGCCAGCGCCGCGTCCACCATCGCCGAGGAGATGTCCACCCCGAGCACCCGGGAGGCGCCGCGACGCTTCAACTCCCGGCTGTAGAACCCCGTCCCGGACGCCAGGTCCAGCACCGACCGGCCCCGCACGTCCCCCACCAGGCCGAGGAACCCCGGCACCTCCCCGTACCGCGCCAGCGGCAAGGTCTTGAACCCCTCGAACGACTCGCCGATCCCGTCGTACAGCTGGCCGCCCATCAGGCAGCTCCCCTCGCTCCGTGGCGTCGGCCCCCGGCCGCGGCCCCTGCCGGAATCCTCCCGGCGACCGGCCCGCCCGACGTACTGGCCGAAGCCACGAACCCGGGGCCGCGGCCCTCCGGCGGAAGCGGACGATCCGCCGAGCCCCGGCGGGCGGCGGGTCCGACCGCGACGCCGGGCGAGCAGCGGGTCCGACCGTGACGGCCGGGCGAGCAGCGGGTCCGACCGTGACGGCCGGGCGGGGCACCGGTCGTGATCGCGTTCCCCGCCCGCCTCCGCCCGCCGGTTCAGGCCCCGGCGGGCTCCGCCACCCAGCCGGCGACCAGGATCAGGCCGGTCGGTCGGTGCACGGCCAGGAAGGCGAAGGGACGGTCGAGACGGACCGTCGCCCGGCGCGAGCGGAAGCGGAAGGGGCCGCCCGCCATGCCCCGGGTCATCGCCACCACGGTGACCGCGCTCGCCTCGAAGCCCTCCGCGGAGAACTCCGCCACCGCGGCCTGCTCGGCCCCGCCGACCCGCAGCGGGGTGCTCCGGCTGATGCCCGGGAAGTGGCTGCCGGGCCCGGCGGCCGTGGCCAGGCCGAACAGTCCGGCGTGCGCCAGCAGGTCGTGCTCCGCCTCCACCCGGAAGGCCACCGTCTCCAGCACGCCCGAGTTCCGCGGCGCCGAGGACTCCACCGACCCCACCTCCAACCCCGGCCACGCCTCCCCGTCCGACAGGCCCTCCATCGGCATCCGCCAGGCCGCGCCCGACAGCAGCTCGAACCCGGCCGCCACCACCGCGCCCGGATCGGCCTCCTCCGTGCCGAGCACCAGGTGCACGTCCACCTCGCCGTCGCCCACCACCCGGACCTCCGTCACCGGGCCCGCCGAGGTCTCCGCCACCGCGATCCGCTCGTACAGCTCCGGGCCCGAGGCCGTGAGCAGGGTGAACTGCCGCCGGGCCCACGGACCCCGGTTGGTTCGGGAGCGGGCCGGCCGGAACGGCTTCGCCCACGCGGTGCGCACCGTCAGCGCCGAGGCCAGCACCAGCAGCGCCCCGGACAGTTCCACCGGCATCCGCTCGACCAGGCCCCCGGTCCGCTCCCGCACCCAACCGTCCAGCGCTGCGCGGTCCTCGGCCTCGTCGCCGGTCAACCTCCCCCACAGCGAGGCGTCCAGCCGCTCCAGCCAGCCGGGCTCCACCACGACCTCGTCCGCCGTCCACAGCCCGAGCGCCGCCGTGCAGCCCGGCACCTTCCGCAGCCGTGCCAGCAACTCCCGGGCCAGCGCAGGGGATTGCTCGGCCGGGACGCCCAACGCCCCGGCCAGCTCCGCCCGCGCCGGGCCGTCCGCACCCGCCGCCAGCACCGCCAGCAGCGGCCACACCCCGAGCGCCGTCCAGACCTGACCGGCGGCGAAGTCCAACTCCCGTCCCCAGCGCGCCCCGAGGGCGTTCACCTGCTCGACCGCACCCGCACCCGCCATGAACCCGCTCCTTCCCCGACCCGCCGTCCCCACCAGCAGTACCAGACCGGCCGGACGGCCCTCCGGCGGCCCACCGGCCGCTACCGGCCGACCGCCGCCGCGAGTTCCGCGATCGCCGCCGGACCGACCCGGCAGCAGCCGCCCACCAGCCGGGCCCCGGCCGCCACCCAGCCCGCCGCCAGCGCGGGGTCGAACGCGGCCGGTCCGGTCCAGTCCCGGGCCGTCGCGTCCCAGCCCTCGCCGCTGTTCGGGTACGCCACCGCGGGCAGGCCCGTCACCTCCACCGCCAGCGCCACCGCCGCGTCCACCTCCTGCGGCGCGCAGCAGTTGACGCCCACCGCCACCACCTCCGGCACCTCCGAGACCAGCGCGAACGCCTCCGACAGCGGCTCGCCGCCCCGGGTCAGCCCGTCCGCGGCGCTGAACGAGAACCACGCCGGCACCCCCGTCCCCCGCACGCAGTCCGCCAGGACGGCCGCCTCCAGCAGGTCCGGCACGGTCTCCACCGCCAGCACGTCCGGCCCCGCGGCCGCCAGCGCCTCCAGCCGCGGACGGTGGAACTCCGCCAACTCCGAGGCCGACAGCCCGTAGTGGCCGCGGTACTCGGAGCCGTCCGCCAGCACCGCCCCGTACGGGCCCACCGACGCCGCCACCCAGCGCGGACGGCCGTCGCCCAGCTCCGCCGACACCTCCTCGGCCGCCTGCCGCGCCACCTCCACGCTCAGCGCCAGCAGCCGGTCGGTCTTCGCGGCGTCCACCCCGCGGGCGGCGAAACCCGCCCGGCTCGCCTGGTAGCTCGCCGTGGTCGCCACCCGGGCGCCCGCCTCGAAGTACGCCCGGTGCGCCGCCACCAGTTGCCGCGGCTCGTCCAGCAGCAGCCGGGCCGACCACAGCGCGTCCGACAAGTCGCAGCCCTGGTCGGCCAGTTGGTTCGACAACCCGCCGTCGAGCAGCACCGGCCCGGCCGCCATCGCCGCCACCAGCGCCGCACCGGAAGGGGAACCGCCGAAGTCCGTCACCATCCCTCCAGCCTGCACCCGCCTCCCGCTCCCGGCGAACCGACCCGCCGGGTGGGTCGGGCGGGCCGGCCGGGGCCGCCCGGGAGCAACCAGGGCGTCTCAGGGCGCCTCAGAGCGTCTCGGCCGCCACCGGGCGCGAGGTGACCGCGATCCGGTTGTAGGTGTTCACCACGGTCGCCGCCCACGCCACGAACGCCGTCTCCGGCTCGGACAGCACCCCCAGGGCGGCCCGCCGGGCCCGGGCGCCCTCGGCCCGGTCGGTGAGCCGGGTGACCGCCTCGGCCAGGGCGAGCGCGGCCCGCTCCCGGGGCGTGAACAGCTCGGACTCCCGCCACACCACCAACTGGGCCAGCCGCTCGTCCCGTTCGCCCGCCTTCCGGGCGCTCGCGGTGTGCAGCCCCACGCAGTACGTGCAGCCGTTCAGCTGCGAGCAGCGCAGCCGCACCAGTTCCAGCAGCAGCGGCTCCAGCCCGGCCGCCGTCGCGGCCTCCTCCACCGCCGCGTGCAGGGCGTGCACGGCGGCGAAGGGCTGCGGGCCCAGCTCGGTCATCGGCAGCGCGGGCAGCGGGGGAAGGGCGGCGGGCGGCGAAAGCGTCTCGGTCATCCTCCGAGCGTAGGAGCGGGTGGCGGCCCGGACGGGGTGGGGCGGGGCCGGGTCACCCACTCGGGAGGCCGCTTCCGAAACAGTTGACGGTGTCCCCAAATCGTGGCAGGTGGAGGCCGGTTCAAGGGCCGCCGAACCGACCGGGCGTCAACGAACCGCGAACGTCACCCGGTTGGCTGCACGTGCGCGATCCGTCGCTGAGCGTGCCGCTAGTGTGACGTTCCGTTGCCGCGCCGATTGCGTGACGGCCCCATCGAAGGCACCGCGGGCGCCACCCGCCGACCCCGTCCCCGGGGTGGCCGCCGCCCGCACCGGACCAACACTGGAGACATTCGCGATGACCACTTCCGTGCAGCTCGACCGTGCCCAGAAGCGCTTCGACCTCTGGGACGTGAACGGCGACGGCCAGATCGACCGCTCCGACTGGGAGGCCGAGGCCCAGCGCATTCTGCAGGCCTTCGGCGAGGCCCCCACCTCTCCGGCCGCCCGCCAGCTGACCGAGGCCTACCTCGGCATGTGGAGCTTCTTCGCCGACAAGGCGGGCATCGACGAGCAGACCGGTGCGCTCACCCCCGAGCAGTTCAACCACATCGCCGAGGAGCACGTCCTGGAGAACGGCGGCGCGGGCTTCGGCCGCGTGGTCAAGCCGACCATCCAGGCCATGGTCGAGCTGGTCGACGTGGACGGCGACGGCCAGGTCAACCCGGCCGAGTTCAAGTCCTGGCTGGACGCGATCGGCGTCGAGGGCGTGCAGCCCGCCGAGGCGTTCCGCCAGATCGACGCCAACGGTGACGGCCAGCTGTCCGTCGAGGAGCTGGTCCAGGCCGTGCGCGCCTACCACCTCGGCGAGATCGACGTCCCGCTGCTCGGCCGCTGAGCGCTGCCCGGCACCGCTGGCGGTCGCTGACGCCGAAGGGCCCGGAACGGGGTGGCGCCCCCCGTTCCGGGCCCTTCGGCCGTCCTGCCGCGCCCGCCCGGTCCCGGCCGTTCCGGTTCCCCGGCCCGTTCCGGTTCCCCGGCCGCGGCCGCTCAGTCCCCGGCGGGGACGAACCGCACCGGCAGTTCCGGCCGCAGGTCCAGCTTCTCCCCGGTCAGCAGGTGGTCGGCCGCGATCAGCACGTTGTAGTGGTTCGGGAAGTGGCAGGCGTCGAAGCCCAGCACGGTGCCGACCCGGTGCTCGCCGACGAACACCTCGTCGCCCCGGTCCAGCACCCCGGCCGCCGCGATCTCCGCGAAGCCCAGGAACCCGACCCGGTCGATCCGCGCCCCCGCGGCGGTGTCCCGCTGGTCGGTGGTCACCAACTCGTGCACCTCGCCCGCCCGTACGCACCGGCTGGCGAACGGCTCCAGGCTCATCCCGCGCTCGGTCCGGCTGTGCAGCAGCACCTTCACCAGCGTGCCGGTGACCGTCCGCTTCGGCCCGTTCTCCCGTACGGGGGTCATCCCCGTGCCCCCGCCCCGGCCTCGGCGCGGTAGGCGGCCTCGACCACCCGCAGCGCGTCCACCCCGTCCGGGCCCCGCTCCGAGCCGCCTGCGCCCCCGTCCCCGCCCCCGTCGCCGCGCAGCAGCCCGGCGAACTCGCCGAGGATGCCCTCGTACTCGTGCCACAGCGACTGCTTGAAGCCCTCGTGCCCGGCCAGCAGGTCCGCCCGCAGCACCGTTCCGTCCGCCAACTCCACGGCCACGTCCTTCAGTTCGCCCGGGTACGACCAGTCCAGCTCGATCCGGCCGCGCACCCCGCCGCGGCCCGCCAGCTCCAGCGCCGCGTACCGGTCCACGCCGGTGCCGTCGCGCACCACCTGCGCGTCGGTCAGCTCCATCGGGCCCGCCAGCAGCCGGACCAGGTCGTACGCGTTCGGGCCGTTGTCGGCGACGCAGCCGCCGCCGCACCGCTCCGGGTCCAGGTACCAGCGGTCCCGGCCGACGTGCTCCTCGATCAGCTCGAAGTAGCGCACCGTCACCGACCGCACCGGCAGCGGCCGTCCGGCGAGCGCGGCGCACAGCTCCCGCACCGCCGTGTTGTACCGCCGGTGGAAGGCGGTGAACAGCGGCACCCGCCGTTCGGCCGCCAGGGCCGCCAACTCGGCGCCCTCGGCGGCCCGCAGCGCCAGCGGCTTCTCCACGCACACCGGCAGGCCCGCCCGCAGCGCGTCCCGGCAGATCGCCAGGTGCAAGTCGTTCGGGACGGTCACCACCACGGCGTCCAGTCCGCCCGCGGCCAGCAGCTCCCGGTGGTCCGTGAAACGCGCGACCCGGTCGTCGAACGGCTCCAGCACCGAGCGGTCCCGGTCGCAGACCGCCGCCAGCCGCACCCCGGGCAGCCGCTCCAGCGCGGCCAGGTAGAACCGCGAGATCACCCCGAGCCCGACCACCCCGAACCGCAGCCCGCTCACCGCCCGGCCTCCGCCCCGGCAACCGGCGCGGACGCCGACGCCGACGCCGACACCGGCCGGACCCCGAACTCGTCCGCCACCGCAGCCAGTTCGGCCAGCAGCGACGCGGCCACCGGCACCCCGTCGCGGTGCGCCTCGGCGGTGCGCCGGGCCTCGTGCCAGCCCGGGTACGCCACCGGTCCCGAACTCCCGTCCGCGGGCGGGCAGTCCAGCACCGTCCGGAACAGGGTGCGGGCGTCCAGCGCGACCTGGTCGGCGTCCCGCAGGGCGGCCGGGGCGATCGCCAGGGCGAACACGCCGATGTCGTCGTCCCGCCCGGACGGCCGCCCGTCGCCCTCCAGCGCGGCCGGTTCCGGTCCCAGGCCCGCGCCCGGCAGCAGCGCCGCCAGCACCTCCACCATCAGCCCCAGTCCGAAGCCCTTGAACTCGCCGCCCGCACCCGAGCCGAGCCAGAGCAGGTGCGCCTCACCCCGGTCGAACGCGCCCGGATCGGTCACCGGCCGCCCGTCCGGCCCGGCCAGCCACCCCTCCGGGATCGCCCGCCCGGCCCGCTCCGCCGCCCGCACCCGGCCGGTCGGCACCGCCGTGGTGCTCATGTCCAGGACGTACGGCGGCAGTCCGCCCGCCGGGGCGGCCACGCTCCACGGGTTCGTCCCCAGCAGCGCCACCGCGCCGCCCGGCGGCCGGGCGATCCGCTGGCGGCCGCAGTTCGAGGCCAGCAGCCCGATCATCCCGCGCCCGGTGACCCGCGCCGCGTGGTGGCCCGCGCACCCGAAGTGGGTGGCCCGGCGCACCGACACCAGCCCGATCCCGTACCGCTCGGCCCGCTCGGCCGCCAGCTCCATCGCCGCCCCGGCCTGCCACAGCCCGAGCGCCCCGGCCGCGTCCACCAGCACCGCCGCCCCCCGGTCGGCCAGCACCACCGGCTCCGCCCGCGGATCGGCCCGGCCCTCGGCCAGCAGCGGCAGGTAGAGCCGGGTCAGGTTGGCCAGCCCGTGCGAGTCCATCCCGGCGGCGTCGCCGTAGCACAGCGCCTCCGCCGCGGCCCGGGCCCGCTCGGGCGGCAACTGGCAGGCCACGAACACCTCGGTGGCGAAACGGATCAGATCGGCGTACGGGACGCGGGCGGTGCCGGTGGCACCGAGCGGGGACGCCACGGTGGTCAAGGGGAACAACCTCCATGCAGAGCAGGGGACTTCGAGTACAGGGGACGTCGAGTGCAGGGGACGTCGAACGGGAGGGAACGGAGGGGTCAGGGGCGGTGGCGGGCGAAGGCCGCCAGTAGCCGGGCCACCGCCGAGGCGAAGCCGTCGAGCTGCTCCGCCTCGGCGAACTCGCCCGCCGCGTGCGCCCGGTTGGCGCCGAGGTCGCCCGGGCCGAGCACCACGGTGAAGGCGTCGTCCGGCAGGTCGGCCGTCCAGATCGCGTCGCAGGTGAACGCCGGTTCGGTGTCCGGCATCCGGGCGATCCCGGCCCGCCGGGTGAGCAGGTCCTCCAGCTCCGGGTGCCGGTTGTCGAGGACGGGCAGGCCGCGCTTGGGCCAGTCCAGCCGGGTGATCCGCGCGCAGTCGGCGGCGGTCCGGGCGAACTCGGGCAGTCCGGTGAAGGCGTCGCGGAACGCGTCCAGGCCGGAGCGGACCGCCGCCTCCACCGCGGCCTCCGCGCGACGGCCCGAACCCGCGTCCCGGTAGGGGAGGTTGAGCAGCAGCTCGCCGCTCCCGTAGACCCGGTTGTGCAGCGGGCCGGTGCCCATCCCGGCCACGCAGACCGGGTCGCGCGGGCCGTCCGCCGCGCCCAGCTCCCGTGCCAGGTGCTGGGCGAGGAAGCCGAGCAGCACCGTCGCGTTGTGGCCCGCGCCCGGGCAGTCGTCGATCGCGTCCTCGCCGCGCACCCGCAGCCGGGCGGTGGCGGCGGCGGTGGCCCGCGGCAGGTAGCGCAGGCCGGTCGGCTCGCAGAACACGTTCAGCGCGCCCACGTACCCGGCCTCGACCAGCGGACGGGTGCCGAACACGCCCATCGCGCCGCCCTCCTCGCCGGACACCGCCTGCACCAGCACCGCGACCTCCCGCCCGACCCGGGGCTCCGCCGCCACGGCCGCCCGCACCCCGGCCAGCAGTGCCACCGCCGGGCCCTTGGCGTCGATCGCGCCCCGCCCGGTGAACCGCCGTCCGTCGAAGCCCACCGGCTCCGACCCGGCCACCGTGTCCAGGTGCACGTTGAACATCACCGTCGCCGCCCGCGGGAGCTCAGGCCCCAGCCGCAGCACCAGGCTCGGCTGGCAGGCCAGGAACCCGGGCGTCCCCGCCACCGCGCTCCGCACCGTCAACGGCACGTCCGGGCGGTCGAGTTCGGCCGCCCCGGGCGCGCCGCGGTGCAGCTCGACCAGCCCGAGGCCGGCCGCCGCCCGCGCGTACCGCTCCAGTGCCTCGGGCAGCAGCGGCGGCGGCGCGTTCGGGCCGGTCTCCAGCGGGCCGGCGGTGGGAAGGCGCAGCAGGTCGAGCAGCAACTCCCGCTCGTCCGGCCGCAGTCCGGCCGGGCGCGAGCCGGGTTCCAGTGCCTCCACCAGCGTTTCACCGGACACCGGACGCCACGCCCTCCCGCTGTCGGTCCGCCGGCCGGGGCGCCGGTTCGTCCCGGACCAGGCCGCCCGGGACGAGCCGCCAGCCGGGGGAGTGCGGCAGCACCTCGCGCTCGACCAGGGCGGTCAACGCCCGTCCGGCGGCGACGAAGCCGCTCTCGGTGCGGCCGTCGGCGGCCAGGCCCTCGTGCGGCCGGGTGGCCAGGTGCGGTTCCAGCGACCACACGCCGTGCCAGCCGCGGGCGGTCAACAGCCGCAGGGCGTCGGCGAGTCGGGCGTTCCCGGCGCCGGGCAGCACGTACCGGGTGTCCGCGCCGCCGCCGACCGCGTCCTTGACGTGCAGGTGGTCGACGTGCCCGACCGTCCGGCGCAGCAGGTCGAAGGCGTCGTAGCCGTACGGGACGCCGTTGCCTGTGTCGTGCAGCAGCCGCAGGGCCGGGTGGTCCACCGAGGCCACCAGGTCGAGCGTGTTGGCGATCGAACTCCCGCCCCAGCCCTGGCAGTTCTCGTGCAGCAGGACCAGGCCGCCGCGGTGCGCGCGGTCCGCGAGGCGGCGCATCCGCCGTAGCACCCGCAGGCGCCACTCGGGCTCCGGCAGGCCGGTGCGGTTGGGGTAGGACATCACCCGGACCAGGCCGGTGCCGAGCAGGGCGGCGCGGGTGACGAGCGCGTCGAGCTCCCGGTCGTCCGCCGCGGGGTCGTCGGTGACGTCGGAGGCCCAGTTGCCGATCCGGGCGGCGATGCCGCAGACCCGGATCCCCTGCTGCCGCAGGGCGGCGGCGACCTCCTCGACCCGGGGGAGAGGCAGGTCGGCGACCCAGACGCCGTCCACCGTCCGCAACTCCAGTTCGCCCCAGCCGAGTTGCTGCAGCGCGTCGATCTGCCCGGCCAGGTCGGGCGCGGCCTCGTCGCCGATGCCGCCGAACCGGACGGCGCTCACCGGCCCACCGCCGCGCGCACCGCACCACCGCGCACGGCCCCGCCGCGCACCGCACCGCCGCGCGCCCCGCCCCCCGCCGCGTCGTCCGCCGCCATCGCCTTGGCGCGGTCGAGCAGGCGCACCACCTGGGTGTTGACCGCCAGGTCGGGGTGCGGTCCGCGCCCGGTGCCGTCCGCCGCGTAGTACCGGTAGGTGTGCTCCAGGAAGCCGCCGAGCGCGTCGTCGTGCAGCAGTTCGGTGCTCTCGCCGTCGCGGTCGATGACGGTCAGCCGGGCGTACGCGTCGGCCTCGCTGCCGGGGAAGTGCCCGATCAGGGTGCCGTGCGCGAGCTCCAGGGTGACCCGGCGCTCGCGCACCGGCGAGGTGAGGTCGGAGCGGATCCTGGTCCACGCCCCGCTGTCGTGCTGGAGGTTGAGCCAGGCGGTGCCGAGCCGGGGCAGCACCCGCCCGCCGACCACCATGTCGGTGCCGCCCGCGCCGGTCACCTCGCCGGGCCCGGCGAGGGCGAGGCACAGGCCCAGCGAGTGCGGCAGTTCGACGTCGAACGCGGTGGGGTGCCCGTCCCCGGCCAGCGAGCGGGAGAACCGCGGCTTGCGCTGGACGACGTGGATGGTGCGCAGCGGCCCGTACGCGTCCTGGGCGAGCAGCGCACGCAGCCGATCGGTGAGGCGGCTGCCCAGCCACTGGGCGACCACCACCAGGTCGATCCCGTACCGGTCGCGCAGCGCGAGCAACTCGTCCAGGCCGCGGCTGTCGGCGGCCACCGGCTTCTCCAGCAGCACCCGCCGGTAGCCGAGCCGGCCGAGCGCGTCCAGGGCGGCGGCCCGCGCGGTGGGCGGGGTGCACAGGTGGACGACGGTGCGCTCCGGGTCGAGCAGCCGGGGTGCCCCGGCGAGGGTGGTCGGGCGCAGGTCGGGGGCGGCCCCCGGCCGCCGGTGCGGGTCGACGGCGAGCACCGGCCCGGCGGCGAACAGGTGCGCCGTGCCGGGGTCGGCGCGCAGGCGGCGCAGCACCGGGAGGTGGAGTCCGTGCCCGGCCCGTCCCATTCCGACGAGTAAGGTCCCGAGTCCGTTCGTCATGGCGAGACGTCATTCCTTCCGCGTCGCGGTATTGCTTCCCCCGGCTATTCAATCAGTACTTCGACGGCGGTCCGATCGGGCGTCAAATCCCTTTTCCGGCAGGCCATTCGAAGGGGTGAAACAGTTACGCTGCCGAGGTGGACGGGGTGCGGCGGGCTTAGATTCGGGAGCAGGGCTTTTCCGCCCGTCCAATCCATACAATCCGATGAGAGTTTCATGGGTGTCATTACCTCTCCGGGTGTTCCCTTCTTCACCCAGGCCGCGACCTTCGAATCCCTCTGGCCCACCACCCGGCGCCACCTCGACGAACTGATGGACCGCGGCAAGTACTCGCACGGCCCCAAGGTCGCCGAACTCGAGGCCGCCCTCGCCGCCTGGACCGGCGCCCGGCACGTGATCGGCGTCAACAGCGGCACCGACGCCCTGGTCCTGCTGCTGCGCGCGGCCGGCCTGCGCCCCGGCGACGAGGTGATCGTCCCCGCCTACACCTTCGTCGCCTCCGCGACCTCGGTGGTGCTGGCGGGCGGCCGCCCGGTCTTCGCCGACATCGACCCGGTCGGCTACGGCCTCGACCCGGCGAGCGTCGAAGCCGTCCGCACCGACCGCACCCGGATGGTCATGCCCGTCCACCTCTTCCACCAACTCGCCGACCTGCAAGCCCTGCTGGCCCTCGCCGACCGGCACGGCCTGACCGTCGTCGAGGACAGCGCCGAGGCCTTCGGCATGCGCTGGAACGGCGTCCACGCCGGCCTGCACGGCGCCGGCGGCGTGCTCTCCTTCTTCCCCACCAAGACGCTCGGTGCGATCGGCGACGCGGGCGCCGTCCTCACCGACGACCCGGACCTGGCCGAAGCCGTCTCCGCGATGCGCCACCACGGCCGCACCGGCCGCACCCTGGACGACTTCCCCACCATCAACCGCCCCACCGAACTCCTGGGCACCAACAGCAAGATGGACGACGTCCAGGCCGCCGTCCTGCTCGCCAAGCTCGACCGCGCGGACCAGGACATCGCCCGCCGCGCCCACCTCGCCGCCGCCTACACCGAACGCCTCACCGGCACCCCCGGCCTCACCCTGCCCACCGTCGTCCAGCGGGACGCCGCCACCAACCCGGTCTGGTACGTCTACCTGATCGAGTCCGACCACCGCGACGAGCTCGCCGCCCACCTCGCCCGGCACGGCGTCCAGACCGAGACCTACTACCCGACGCCGCTCCACCTGCAGCCCTGCTTCGCCGAACTCGGCCACCGACCGGGCGAGTTCCCGCACGCCGAAGCCGCCTGCGACCGCGCCCTCGCGCTCCCGCTCTACCCCGACCTCCCCGACCACGAACTGGACCTGGTCAGCGACCTGGTCCGCGACTTCCAGTACGGAAAGCAGCGGTGACCCGCCGATGACCACGACCGCCGCCGCCACCACCATCCCGTTCTTCCCGCCCGACCTCTTCGAGGACGACCGCGACCTGCTGCTCGACGTGGTCCGGGACGTCGCCACCGACCCCGCCCAGCGCTTCATCCTCGGCGAACGCACCGCCCGCTTCGAGGAGCTGCTGCGCACCGACCTCGGCGCCGAGGACGTCGTCGCCTGCGGCAGCGGCACCACCGCCCTCACCCTCGTCCTGCGCGCCACGGGCATCACCGCCGGCGACGAGGTGATCGTCCCCGCCTTCGGCTGCGCCCCGCTCGCCAACACCGTCCTCGGCGTCGGCGCCACCCCCGTCTTCGCCGACATCGACCCGCACACCCTGGTCATCGACCCGGACGCAGCCGAGGCCCTGGTCACCCCGCGCACCAAGGCGCTGATGCCCGCCCACATGTTCTCCGTGATGGCCGACATGCCGCGCCTGCGCGCCCTCGCCACCCGCCACGGCCTGCGCCTGATCGAGGACTCCGCCGTCGCCCAGGGCGCCGTCCTCGACGGCCGCCCGGCCGGCACCTGGGGCGACGCGGGCGTGTTCTCCTTCGTCCAGGTCAAGTCCTTCGGCGGCCCCGGCGAGGGCGGCGTCGTCGTCACCGACGACCCCGAACTCGCCCGCACCGTACGGATGCTGCGCAACCACGGCCAGGACGGCGTGCACCGCTTCCGCCACCACCTGATCGGCCTGAACAGCCGCTTCGACGAAGTCCTCGCCGCCTTCCAGCTCCGCCGCCACCCCGGCCTGGCCCGCCGCCTCGCCCGCCGCGCCGAGATCGCCGCCCACTACACCGAGCAGTTCGCCCCGCTCGCCGCCCGCGGCGTCGTCCCGCCCCCGCCCGGCACCAACGGCCGCTGCTACTACGTCTACACCCTGCTCGCCGAACGCCGCGACGACCTCCGGCGGCACCTCGCCGCCCACGGCGTCGACAGCCACGTCTACTACCCCCGACCCCTGCCCCACCAGCCCGCGTTCGCCCACGCGGCCGCCTCCGACGGCCACTGGCCGCACGCCGAACGAGCGGCCCGGCAGTGCCTCTCCCTGCCGATCTACCCGCACCTGACGGACGCCCAGGTCGAGCGGATCACCGAAGCCGTCCTCAGCTTCCCCGCCTGACCGACCCCCCTCGCCCCGGTGGGCGCCTCCCCGCGCGGCGCCCACCAGGGCGGCCCTCACCCCACCAGGGCCTCGCCCTCCCGCACGGCCGCCGCCGCCAGCTCCGCGACCACCCGCCGGTCCGGCTTCCCGGACCCGCCCAGCGGCATCCGCTCCAGCACCAGCAGCCGCTCCGGCAGCTTGTACCGCTCCAGGCCGCACAACTCCGCCAGGAACAACGTCAGTTCGTCGAGCGTCAACCCGGCGCCACGGGGCACCGCGCACACGCACATCCGCTCGCCCAGGTCCTGGTCCGGCACCGGCACGCACACCGCCTCCGCGACCTCCGGGTGCCCCTCCAGCAGCCGTTCCACCTCCGCGACGGAGATCGACACCCCGCCCCGGTTCACCGTCTGCTTGATCCGCGCCAGCACCCGCAGCGAACCGTCCGCCTCCAGCACCCCCCGGTCGCCGGAGCGCACCCACCCCCCGTCCACCCGCAGCCGGGCGTCCAACTCCGGCTCCCCGACGTGGCACAGCGGCGTCATCGGCCCCAGCGCCTGCAGCTCGCCCGGCACCCCCGCCGGCACCGGACGCCCGTCCGGCCCGCACACCCGGAACTCCGCGACCTGCGGGTCCGGCAGGCCCACCCGCAGCACGTCGACGTCCGGATCAGTCCACCGCGCATGGCAGTTCAGCCCGTCACTGGCCCCGTACACGTTCACCACCGGGCACCCGAACCGCCGCAACGCCGCCCCCAGCACCGCCGGGGACAGCGCCGCCGCGCTCGACACCACCGCCTGCAACGAGGACAGGTCCTCACCGGGCGACGGCACGCGCTCCGCCATCCGGCGCAGCATGGTCGGCACCGCCGCCAGGTGCGTCGGCCGCCAGCGCCCCACCGCCGCCAGCGCCCCCGCCGGATCGAAGCGCTCCCCGACCGGCGGCAGCACCACCGTCGCCCCGCACCGCACCAGCGCCACCACCGCCAGCGACCCGTACGCCGTCGCCGGGCTCACCAGCAGCAGCACCCGCGGCGGCGCACCGTCCGCGGTCTCCAACACCCGCTCCACGTACCGCCCGCGGCCCCCCGCCAGGGCGTTGTGCGAGTACGCGATCAGCTTCGGCGCGGCCTCCGAACCCGAGGACAGCAGGATCCGGGCCGGCGCCTCCGCGTCCACCACCGCGGGCGCCCACTCCGCCCGCTCCGGCCAGGCGCCCTCGTCGAGCACCACCACCTCGTGCAGGTCCGGGAGTTCGGGCCGCAGGCCGTCCACCAGCACCTTCCACTCCGGCGCCGTCACCACCGCGTCCACCCGCGCCGTCCCCCACGCCGCCAGCAGGTCCCGCCGCCCGTGCCCGGCCGTGCACGGCAGCACCACCGCACCCAGCGCGGCCACCGCCAGATCCACCGCCGGCGCCCGCCGGTCCGCGGGCACCTTCACGCCCACCACCGACCCCGGCCGCACCCCCCGCGCCGCCAGCCCGGCCGCCAACCCCCGTACCTGCCGCCCCAGTTCCGCGTACGAGAGCTCCCCCTCGCCGTCCACCACCGCGGCCCGTTCCCCGTGCGCCGCGACCCGCTCCGCGAACAGCTCGTACAACCCCCGTCCCGGGCACCACCCTCGGGCCACCCACCGCTCCCGCAACTCCCGGTCCACCCGATCGGGGAACTCCACCCCGGCCACCGAAACCCACGTCACGACCACCACTCCCGTCCGCCGATCCACCAACCGAAACCCTCGCCCCGCCCGCTCACGCCCCGCCCGCTCACGCCCCGAACTCCCAGGGCCCGCGGACGAACGCGCACCCGTCCGCCCCGAACTCGAAGGCCGCCGCCACCCGCGGGTCGCGCACCAGCGCGGCCAGGTCCGTGCAGACCTCCACCCCGTCGCCCGGCGGGCTCCCGTCGCCCGCCGCCCCGCACAGCAGCCGGGCCGCCGACAGCAGCGAGGACTCGACCCGCTGCGCCCGCCCGGTCCGCTCCCGGGCCTCCAGCGCGGCGACCGTGCCCGCGGCGCAGACCAGGCCGCCCAGCACGTCGCAGACCGTCAGCAGGGTGGGGCGCGGCGGCAGCCCGTCCGGTGCCAGCAGCGCGGCCAGGCCGGAGTGCGCCTGCACGGGGTAGTCGGTGCTCAGCCCGGGCCCGCCGCCGCTGGCCTGCGCGTACACCAGCCCGGGGCGCAGCGCGGCGACCGCCCCTGCCTCCAGCCCCAGCCCGGCGACCTTCGCGGGCGCGAGACTGTGCAGCAGCACGTCCGCCCCGCTGACCAACTCCCGTACCGCGGAGCGTCCTTCCGGGCTCCGCAGGTCCGCCTCCCACGTCCCCTTGCCGCGGTTGAGCGCCGCGAACCGGGCCGACACCGCCGTCTCCTCGCCCCCCGCGCCCACCGTCATCGGCGGTACGCCGCGCAGCGGGTCGCCGCCGGGCGGTTCGACCCGCACCACGGTGGCCCCGAGCAGCGCCAGCACCCGCCCGGCCACCGGCCCCTGGACCCGGCGGGTGATCTCCACCACCGTCACGCCGCTCAACGGCAGCCCTCCGTCGGAGAGTTCACCCCGACGCGCGGCTCCCGGCGTTCCCGACGCTCCCGGCGTTCCCGGCACTCCCGGCGCGCCCGCCCGCACCTGCCACGGCATCCCGCCCAGCACCGCGGGCCGCCCCGCCACCACCGTCAGCTCCACCCCGCACTCCGCCGCGACCCGCACCAGCCGCCGGTGCCCGACCGCCCGGGCCGCCGCGAACAGCTCCTCCGGGAGCGGACAGACCGCCGTCCCGTACCGGGCCTGGAACGGCAGCCAGCCGCGCCCCACCACCCGCCGCTCGACGCCCAGTGCGGACCAGAACCGCAGCCAGCCCTCCGCCTCCAGCGCCTCCAGCTCGAACCGCACCCCGTCCGCCGACTCGAACGGCGGCCCGCCCACCCCGGGCGGCTCCGCGCCGCAGCCCTCCACCGAGGCCGCCGCCAGGTACTGCGACAGCCCGAGCAGCGCGGCCTGCGCCACCGACACCCCCACCTCGCGGTACGCCGCCCCCAACCGCCGGGCGCGCAGCGCCGCCAGCACGCCGGTGGCGGCCAGCACCCCGGCCGCCACCGAGGCGAAGTCCACCCGCAGCGGCGTCGGCGTCCCGTACCGCCGTCCGTGCACCTGCATCACCCCGCAGGCCGCCTGGACGTCCGCCTCGCTGTCCAGCCGCAGCCCCAGCGGCCCGGCCCAGGACAGCCGGCACGCCAACCCGCCTTCCACCTGCAGCAGTTCGCCCTCCCCGACCGCGACCCCGGAGGCCCGCAGCAGCCCCGCCGCCACCTCCCGCGCCACCCCCGGCCGAACACCGAGCGCCGCCCCCGTCACGGCCGCCGCCCGCGCACCGCGTACACCACGTTCGAGCAGGCCCGGAACCGCGGATCGGCGAACAGCCCCCGCAGCTCGGCGAGTTCGTCCTCGCCCAGCCCCTCCCGCAGCAGCGCCTCCCGCAGGTGCCAGGTGTTGTGCAACTGCATCTCCAGCTGCGGCGTCCCGGGTGCGAGCGTGCCGACCCGCACCTCCGCCTCCACCCCGGTGAACCCGGCCCGCACCAGCGCACCGGCGCACTCCCGCCCCCAGCCCTGGTGCGAGCCGCGCGCCCGGAAGGCCCGCAACTTCGCCTGCTGGTACCGCTCGTACAGCTCCCGGGCCCGCTCGTCAGGGGCGGTCAGCACCGGCGCGTACTCGGCGTCGAACTCCAGCAGGTGCAGCACCCCGCCCGGCCGCAGCGCCGTGAACAGCCGTGCCAGCACGGCCTCCCGCTCCGGCAGGTGGGACAGCACCAGCCGGGCGTGCACCAGGTCGAAGGCGCCCGCGGGCAGGTCGTCGCGCACCACGTCGTGCCGGAGCGCCGTCAGCCCGGGCCGCACCGGCACCGGCAGCGGCACCAGGTCCGTCGCCAGCACCGAGCCCCCGGGCGCGACCCGCTCGGCCAGCCAGAGCGCGACGCTCCCCGCCCCGGTGCCCACGTCCAGGCAGCGCATCCCGGGCCGGACCCCGCCCGCCCGCAGCACGCCGAAGCTGAGCGGGTCGAGCCAGGCCGCCAGGCACCGGTGCTGCCCGGCCGCGTGCGCACTCCCGTTGTCGAACAGGTACGCCCCCGACCCCCGCACCGCGTCCACGCCCACGCCCGCGTCCGCGCCCACGTCCACGCCCGCCATCAGGCCCGCCCCGCCGCAGCAGGAGCCGCACCCGCGCCCGCACCCGCACCCGCCGCGTGCGCCAGCACCCGTCGCGCCGCCAGCTTCCCCGAGCGCACCGCCCCCTCGCTGCTCGGCCGCAGCATCACCCAGTCCCCGGCGTACTCGACCGCCCCGGTCGGCCGCCCCAGGAACGCGGCCCGCTCCCGGACGGCGGCCGGCGCGCCCTGCGGCAGCCCGAGCGGGAAGCGGTGCACCAGCGTCCGGACGGTGGCCGCCCGCAGGCCGGGCAGGAACCGCTCGGCCTCCGCGCAGACCACCTCCGCCACCCGCCCGTCCGGTTCGCCCAGCAGCCCGGGGGAGGCCCACGGCGAGGCGAACGCGGTGACCAGCCCCTTCCCCTCCGGCGCCCGTCCGTCGGCCTTGAGGTGGTCGAGGACCAGCCCGGTGCAGACCCGGCTCTCGCCCTGCGGCACCGACAGCGCGTAGCTGGGCGCCCGGGTCGGGCTCGGCAGCGGGCGGTCCAGCAGGCAGGCGACCTTGAGCATCGGCGTGTACGTGCTCGCCGCCAGGTACGGCCGCTCCCCGTCCGGGAGGTCGTCCCCGCGCAGCTCCAGGGCCAGCGGCGCGGGCACCGCCAGCACCGCCTGCCGGGCCCGCACCCGCGCCCCGTCCGCGAACTCCAGCAGCACGCCCCCGCCGGGGACCGAGCCGTCCCGCACGGAGACCACCCGCCGCCCCAGCTCCACCGGCAGCCGCTCGGCCAGCCGCCGGGCCAGGGTGTCCATCCCGTCCCGGTAGGTCATCCAGCGCGCCCCGGCCCCGCCCACCGACAGCAGGGTGGCGACCATCGGGGCGAGGGCCGAGCTGTCCGGCCGCCAGCCGAAGCAGTGGCTGGACAGCGGTTGCAGCATCGCGGCGAGCAGTTCCTCCCGCCCGGCCGACCCGGCGCAGTACGCGCTCAGCGTGGCGTCCCCGCTGGGTGCGGTCTCCGGCCGGTCGGGGTCGAACTCCCGCCAGCGGGTGGCGAGTTCGGCGGCGAACCGGAGCCAGGCCCAGCGGCCGCGCCAGGACAGCCCGGCGCCGGTCAGCAGCCCCCTGGGGTGCCCGAGGTGGGGGTGGGCGCGCCCGCCCCGCCACAGGGCGAAGCCGGGTTCGACCACGGGCACCTCGTCCTCGGGCAGGCCGACCGCCCGGATCAGCTCCCAGGTGGCCTCGTACCCGGCGCCCGCGATGGTCTCCGCGCCCTCGTCCAGCAGCCAGCCGTCCACCCGGCTGGACGCCATCCGCCCGCCGACCCGGTCCGCGCCCTCGAAGACCCGCACCGTCCGCCCGGCCGCGGTCAGGTGGTGCGCCGCGGACAGCCCCGCGATCCCCGCCCCGACCACCGCGACGTCGACCTCCACCTCGTCCACCCCGGCTCCCTCCTCGTGCCGATCCGATCCCGTACCAGGGGAGTTCACGTCCACAGCCCGGTCCCGATCCCGGCGCTCCCGGCCAGCACCCGCTCCCGCAGCTCGTGCCGCCGCACCTTCCCGGTGGCCGTCCGCGGCACCGCGTCCCAGCCGACCACCAGCGGTTCGGCCAGCGGCGGCAGGTCGCGCACCGCCTCCTGCCAGCGGGCCGGGTCGAGCGTGCCGTCGGCGGTGACCAGCACCGGCTGGGGACGGCCGTCGGCGACGGAGAGCAGCACGGCCTCCTCGACGTCCGGCAGCCGCTCGTGCAGCACGTCCTCGACCTCGACGCAGCTCATCCCGGGCACCATGTCGACCTCCCGGTCCAGCACCAGGACCCGGCCGTCGCGGGTCCGCGTCCCGAGGTCCCCGGTGTTGAACCAGCCGCGGTGGAGCTTGCGCCGCCAGCGCTCCGGCTCGTCCAGGTAGCCCAGGCACAGCGCCCCGGTGCGGGCGTACAGCAGGCCGGTCCCGCCGGGCCGCACGGTCCGGCCGGGCCGCTGCGGGTCGCAGACCCTGACCCGCACCCAGCCGGGCACCGGGCGCCCCAGGTCGCGGGTGGTCGGGTGCCGCTCACCGGCGGCGGCCAGCGCGCCCCGGGTGAGGAAGCGGAAGCTCAGCGGCCCGGTCTCGCTCTGCCCCCAACCCTGCATCCACAGCGGGCGCCGCCGCCGGGTGGCCTCCAGGAAGGTCCGCACCGTCGGCGGGTGCACCGCGTCGAAGGTCGAGATGAACAGCCGCACGTCCCGGAACGGGTTCTCCGCCCCGGCGGCCAGCGGCTGCCAGCGCACGTAGCTGGACGGCAGCGCCTCCAGCACGGTCGGCGGGTGGCTGCGCAGCAGCGCGGCGGCCGTCGACGGGTCCGGGTCGGGCAGCAGGACGACGGTCCGCGGCGCCCGCCAGAACGCGCTGACGGTCCAGGTCAGCGCCCGCCCGTGGGCGAAGGAGATCGCGCTCGCCACGGTGTCCCCGCGGCGCGCCGACAGGACGGGCCAGGGCCGGGCCTCGAACGCGGACAGCCGCCGGATCAGCGTCCGGGTGGAGTGCACCACGAGCTTGGGGACGCCGGTGGTGCCGGAGGTGTGGATGACCGCGAGCGGCTCGTCCTCCCCGCGGGTGCGCACGCCCGGCACCGGCCCGCCGCGCAGCCCGTCCACCGTCAGCGCGCCCTCCGACGCCCCGTCCAGGCACACCGTCCGCCCGGCCAGGGCGGTCAGTTCCACCCCGGCGGCCCGCGCCCCGCCCAGCACGTCCCGCTGGGCGACCAGCACGTCCGGCCGCAGCCGCCGCAGCAGCGTGCCCAGGGCGTCCGGCGGCACCCGCTCCGAGAGCAGCGCGGGCACCGCCCCGATCCGGGCCGCCGCGCAGGCCAGCAGCACGTAGTCCCAGTGGTTGCGCTTGACCACCGCCACCGAGGAGCCGGGCCCGGCCCCGGCCGCCGCCAGCCAGGCCGCGGTCTCCCGCACCAGCTCGGCCAGCTGCGCGGTGTCGTACGCGGTGCCGCGCTCCGGCGCCAGGTCCAGCGGGCGGCCCAACTGCACCTCCACCGAAGGACGTCGCTCGGCCAGCGTGTCGAACAGCGGCCCCAGGTCGAGCGGCAGCCGCCCGAACACCGCCCCCGGCCCGCCGCTCACAGCCCACCGCCGGTCACCGCGAGCGCCAGGTCCACGCCGACCAGCAGCGCGCAGCACACCCGGTGCAGGTGGATGCCGAGCCGGCGGGCGAGCAGGATCTCGCCCCGGACGAACCCGAGCACCCACTGCCGGGCCCGCAGCGCGACCACCGGCGCCATCACCAGCGGGAACCACCACGGCGCGTACCCGGCCACCGCCGAGCCCACCAGCAGCGCCGCCTCCAACGCCGAGCACCCGGCCACGAACGCGGCGTTGCCGCGCGGCGACAGCAGCACCGCGGCGGTCCTCCGCCCCACCGCCCGGTCCCCGGCGATGTCGTTGGTGTTGGAGTAGACGCCGAACAGCAGCGGCCCGAGCCCGAACACCAGCGCCTGCACCACCGCGAAGCCGTCGAACCGTCCGGTCAGCAGCCCGTACAGCGGCAGCACGAAGAACCAGCCGAGCGCGGCGAGGAAGAGCTCCTGGAAGCCGTTGTAGCTGATCCGCAGCCACCAGGTGTACTGGAAGCCGAACACGGCCAGCGCCGCCGTCCCGGCCACCGCCCACCCGGGCCGGGCGGGCGCCGCGGCCACGGCCGCCGCCCAGCACAGCACGCACGCCGCGACGCTCGCCCAGCCGAACCGGATCGCCTGGCGCTCGGTCAGCGTCCCCGCCACCAGCGGCTTGCGGGCCAGCCGCCGGGCGGGCGCGTCCGGCCCGTAGTTCACCGCGTCGCTGCCGTCCCGGTACCCGGTGACGTCGTCGAAGGTGCACATGGCCGCGCTCATCGCGACCTCCCCGCCCAGGAACAGCACCAGCACCACCAGCACCGTCCCCGCCCCGGCCCCCGACCACCCGGCGCCCGAACCGGCGGCCAGCACCATCGCGGCCACCAGCGGGACGCTCAGGTAGTAGTCCCAGATGTCGAGCTTGGCCAGCCTGGCGTACGCCCGCCAGGGGACCGGGGCCGCCTCGGGGGCGGCGGGAAGGGCGACGTGCTCCACGGGAAACGCAGTCCTCTCGACGGTGGCCGCAACCCGGGACGCGACTGCCGCGGGGGGCCGGAGACAACGAGCCGACCGCGCTGACGGTGCGCCAATTCATCACGGCGGACCAGGAGTCGGCGATCGCCATCATGACATAGGGCGACCGTTCGGACGCATTTCTGTGATCAGACAAAAAGCGGGCGATCGGGTATTTCCCCGACCACCCGTGCGATCATCCGACCGCTTTTCCGCATTCCGCCCTACGCGGAGAAGCTCCCCGCCCCGCCCGGCACGTGCGTCCCGTAACCCGGCTGCACCACCACCGAGGGGCCCAGGCAGAACGGGTTGCCGTAGACCTTCACCGGACGGTCGGTCTGGTTGGCCAACACGTGTGCCAGCGTGGGGAGTTGCTGACAACCGGCCGGGTCGCGGTAGACGTCCAGCGGCTGCGCCTCGGTCGAGAACACCACCACGTCACCGCTCGCCGCGCGCGGCGCCGCGGGCGCCGGAGCCGCCAGTCCGAGCACCGAACCCACCGCCACCAGGGAAACCAGAATCGCTCGCACAATCATCCTTCGACACGTCCCACTCCCGCGTCCGTCGCGGGCCACCCCCATCGCTACCGTGCGCACACCGTCGAATTCCAACCCCGCCCGCCGGATTCACCCGCCCGGCCGGGGCCAGCCGCCGCCCGCCCCGCGCCGCCCGCGCCACCGCGCGCCCTGCGCCGACCCCGCCCCACCCGTCACCCGCCCGGACTACCATCGCCCCCATGACGACCCCGCCGTCCGCCCGCCCCACCCCCTTCGGCCCCCACACCCACTGCCACTGGTGCGGAGCGCCCTACCCGGCCGGCACCGACGCCTGGCCGCGCACCTGCCCCGGCTGCGGCGAGATCAGCTACCGCAACCCGCTCCCCGTCACGGTCGCCCTCCTCCCGGTCCGCCTCCCCGACGGCGACACCCGGCTGACCGTCATCCGCCGCACCATCGAACCCGGCTACGGCCTGCTCGCCCTGCCCGGCGGCTACGTCGACTACGGCGAGAGCTGGGAGCAGGCCGCCGTCCGCGAACTGCGCGAGGAGACCGGCATCCTGGCCGACGCCGCCGACGTCCGCCTGGTCGCCACCGACTCCGACGCCCGCGGCGGCTTCCTCTGCCTGTTCGGCCTCCTCCCGGCCCGCGACCTGGCCGACCTGCCGCCCTCCGTCCCCACCGACGAGACCGAGGGCTGGCAGCTCGCCACCGCCGACACCCCGCTCGCCTTCCCCTTCCACACCCGGGTCGCCCGCTCCTGGTTCGACGGCGAGTACCTCCACCTCACCACCGAACCCAGCTCCTGAACCCGGCCGAACCCGCCGGGCCTGGCCACCCGCACCACCGGCCGGGCCCGGCTCCTCCCCGCTACCGCCCCAGCACCGCCATCGCCGCGTTGTGCCCCGGGATCCCGCTCACCCCGCCCCCGCGCACCGCCCCGGCCCCGCACACCAGCACCCGCGGACTCCCGGTCCCCACCCCCCACCGCCCCGCGTCCGGCCCCTCGCCCGCGAACGGGAACGCCAGGTCCCGGTGGAAGATGTTCCCGCCCGGCAGCCGCAGGTCCGCCTCCAGGTCCGCCGGCCCGCGCACCTCCAGGCACGGCCGCCCCTCCGCGTCCGTCGCCAGGCAGTCCGCCAACGGCTCCGCCAGCACCCCGTCCAGCGCCCCCAGCACCCCCGCCAGCGCCGCCTCCCGCACCCCCTCCGGATCCCCGGCGAACAGCCGCGCGGGCACCTGCAACCCGAACAGCGTCAGCGTCTGCGCCCCCTCCGGCACCCCCGGCCCCAGGATCGACCGGTCCGCCAGCGAGTGGCAGTAGATCTCCGACGGCGCGGGGGAGGGCAGCCGCCCCGCCACTGCCTCCCGGTACGCCCCCTCCAGCTCCCGGTACGACTCCGCGACGTGGAACGTCCCCCCGAACGCGTCCCGCACGTCCACCGCCCCGTCCCGCAGCCGCGGCAACCGGCGCAGCAGCATGTTCACCTTCAGCTGCGCCCCCTCCGGCCGCTCCCCGCCGCCCGCCCCGCCCAGCAGCCGCTCCAGCTCCACCGGCGCCGCGTTGCACAGCACCCAGCGCGCGCCCACCCGCCGCTGCGCCCCGTCCGCGTCCAGGTACCCGACCTCGGCCGGCCCCGCCGCGCCCCCCGGGTCCACCGCCACCACCTCGCACCCCGTCCGCAGCTCCGCCCCGCCCGCCAGCGCCGCCCGGGCCAGCGCCCCGGTCACCGCCCCCATCCCGCCCACCGGCACGTCCCAGTCGCCCGTCCCGCCGCCCACCACGTGGTACAGGAAGCACCGGTTCTGCCGCAGCGAAGGATCGTGCGCGTGCGAGAACGTCCCGATCAGCGCGTCCGTCAGCACCACCCCCCGCACCACGTCGTCCGCGAACCGCCGCTCCAGCGCCTCGCCCAACGGCCGCTCGAACAACTCCGCCCACGCCACCGGATCGTCCACCCGCGCCCGCAGCTCCGCCCGCGACGGCAACGGCTCCGTCAACGACGGGAACACCCGCTCCGCGACCCGCCCGGTCATCCCGTAGAACTCCCGCCACGCGGCGAACTCCCGCTCCCCACCCGTCAGTTCACGGAACGACTCGGCCGTCCGCCGCTCGTCCCCGCCGTCCACCAGCAACCCCCCGACCCGCCCGTCCCGCTCCCACGGCGTGTACGAGGAGATCCGCCGCCGCCGCAACTCCACCCGCACCCCCAGATCCGCCAGGATCCGCCGCGGCAACAGGCTCACCAGGTACGAGTACCGCGACAGCCGCGCGTCCACCCCCGCGAACGCCCGCTCCGACACCGCCGCCCCGCCCAGGTGCCCCAACCGCTCCAGCACCAGCACCCGCAGCCCGGCCCGCCCCAGGTACCCGGCCGCCACCAGCCCGTTGTGCCCGCCACCCACGATCACCACGTCATAAGCCACCGTCATCCCGCCGGTCTACCACCTCCCACCCGCCCCCACCAGCACCCCGACCGCGCGACCCTGGACCCCCGGACGATCACGTGGCATGGTCAGCACCGTCAGCACCCACGGACGGCCCGCCACAAGCCCAGCCGTCCCCACCACGGCCTGGAGACCACCACGTGAGCACCCCTCCGACCCCCCAGGACCAGCAGCACCAGCACCCCGAACCGCTGTGGCGCCCCGACCCCGCCCGCGCCGCCGCCAGCCGCCTGGTCGACTTCCAGCGCTGGGCCGCCGAGCACCACGGCGCCCCCGCCGCCCCGCTCGCACCGGTCACCACCGACGCCGAGGCCGCCACCCGCTACGCCGACCTCCACCGCTGGTCCACCGACGACCTCACCCGCTTCTGGACGGCCGTCACCGAGTACTTCGACGTCCGCTTCCACACCCCGCCCACCGCCGTCCTCGCCGAACCCGCCACCATGCCCGGCGCCACCTGGTTCCCCGGCGCCACCCTCAACTACGCCGAACACGCCCTGCGCGCCGCCGAGGACCCGGCCAACGCCGACCGCCCCGCCATCCTCCACCTGGACGAGCGCACCGCCGAGCCGACCGCCACCACCTGGTCCGAGCTCCGCCGCCAGGTCGGCTCCCTCGCCGCCGCCCTCCGCGCCCACGGCGTCCGCCCCGGCGACCGCGTCAGCGCCTACCTGCCCAACGTCCCGCAGGCCGCCGTCGCCCTCCTCGCCACCGCCGCCGTCGGCGCCACCTGGACCAGCTGCGCCCCCGACTTCGGCGCCCGCAGCGTCCTCGACCGCCTCCAGCAGATCGAACCCACCGTCCTGTTCGCCGTCGACGGCTACCACTACGGCGGCAAGGACCACGACCGCACCGGGGTCGTCGCCGAACTCCGCCGCGAACTCCCCACCCTCACCACCGTCGTCCACGTCCCCCTCCTGGACACCCCCGCCCCCGAAGGCACCCTCTCCTACGACGACCTGGTCTCCTCGGACACCCAGCCGGTCTTCGAACCCGTCCCCTTCGACCACCCCCTCTGGGTGCTCTACTCCTCCGGGACCACCGGCCTCCCCAAGGCCATCGTGCAGAGCCAGGGCGGCATCCTGGTCGAACACCTCAAGCAGGCCGCCCTCCACCTCGACCTCGGCCCCGAGGACCGCTTCCTCTGGTACACCAGCACCGGCTGGATGATGTGGAACTTCCTCCTGGCCGGCCTGCTCACCGGCACCACGGTCGTCACCTACGACGGCAGCCCCGGACACCCCGACACCGGCGCCCTCTGGTCCGTCGCCGCCCGCACCCGCGCCACCGTCCTCGGCACCTCCGCCGCCTACGTCATCGCCAGCCGCAAGGCCGACCTCCACCCCGGCCGCGACCTCGACCTCTCCGCCGTCCGCTGCCTCGGCACCACCGGCTCCCCGCTCCCGCCCGACGGCTTCCAGTGGATCTACGACGAGGTCAAGCCCGACCTCTGGCTCGCCTCCGTCAGCGGCGGCACCGACGTCTGCTCCTGCTTCGTCGGCGGCGTCCCCACCCTCCCCGTCCACCTCGGCGAGATCCAGGCCCCCTGCCTCGGCGCCGCCGTCGAGTCCTGGGACACCGACGGCCACCCGCACACCGACACCGTCGGCGAGCTCGTCGTCACCAAGCCCCTCCCGTCCATGCCCACCGGCTTCTGGAACGACCCCGACGGCCGCCGCTACCACGACAGCTACTTCGACACCTACCCCGGCACCTGGCGCCACGGCGACTGGATCACCGCCACCGGCCGCGGCACCGTCGTCATCCACGGCCGCTCCGACTCCACCCTCAACCGCCAGGGCGTCCGGATGGGCTCCGCCGACATCTACGAGGTCGTCGAACGGCTCCCCGAGATCGCCGAGTCCCTGGTCATCGGCCTGGAGGAACCCGACGGCGGCTACTGGATGCCGCTGTTCGTCGTCCTCACCCCCGGCGCCGAACTCGACGAGGACCTCACCGCCCGCATCCGCACTTCGCTGCGCACCGAACTGTCCCCGCGCCACGTCCCCGACGAGGTGATCACCGTCGCGGGCCTCCCGCACACCCTCACCGGCAAGCGCCTCGAAGTCCCCGTCAAGCGCCTGCTCGGCGGCACCCCCCTCGACCGGGCCGTCAACCCCGGCTCCGTCGACAACCTCGACCACCTGCGCTTCTTCGAGCAGCTCGCCGCCACCCGCAAGCAGCCCTGACCCGCGGCCGGACAGACCCCGAGGGGCCGCCGCCACCCCCCACGGTGGCAGCGACCCCTCGGGAGACCCGCGCCCCTACTCCCCGGCCAGCACCCGCCGCGCCGCCTCCCGCGCCTCCCCGGCGGTGTCCACCGCCCGCGCCGCCTCCGCCGCCCGCTGGCACTGCGCCAACGTCGCCCGCCCCAGCGCCGCCCGCACGTACGGGATCGCCGCCGCGCCCATCGACAGGCTCGTCACCCCGAGCCCCGTCAACACGCACGCCAGCAGCGGGTCCGCCGCCGCCTCCCCGCACACCCCGCAGCTCTTCCCGGCCGCCTTCGCCGCGTCCGCCGCCGCCGCGATCAGGTCCAGCAGCGCGGGCTGCCACGGATCCTGCAGCCGCGCCAACGACCCCACCTGCCGGTCCGCCGCGAACGCGTACTGCGCCAGGTCGTTCGTCCCCAGCGACAGGAACTCCACCTCCCGCAGGACCGCCGCCGCCCGCAGCGCCGCCGACGGGACCTCCACCATCGCCCCGTACTTCGCGTCCAGCCCCACCTCCCGGCAGGCCGCCGCGAACGCCCGCGCGTCCACCCCGTCCGCCACCATCGGCGCCATCACCTCCAGGCGCACCGTCAACCCCTCCGCCGCCCGCGCCAGCGCCCGCAACTGCGAACGCAGCACCTCCGGGTGCTCCAGCAGCGTCCGCAGCCCCCGCACCCCCAGCGCCGGGTTCGGCTCGTCCCCGGGCGTCAGGAAGTCCAACGGCTTGTCCGCCCCCGCGTCCAGCACCCGCACCACCACCCGGGCCCCCGGGAACGCCTCCAGCACCTTCCGGTACGCCTCGACCTGCTTGTCCTCGCTCGGCGCCTGCGCCGAGTCGTCCAGGAAGAGGAACTCCGTCCGGAACAGCCCGACGCCCTCCGCCCCGTTCTCCAGGGCCGCGGCCACGTCCGCCGGACCGCCCACGTTCGCCAGCAACGGCACCATGAACCCGTCCGAGGTCCGCCCCGGCCCGGTCGAGGCCGCCAACGCCGCCTGCCGCTCCGCCGCCTGCCGGCGCAACTCCTCCTGCCGCTCCGCCCCCGGCTCCACCAGCACCTCGCCCGACGACCCGTCGACCGCCACCACCACCCCCTCCGCCAGCCCCGTCGCCCCCGCCAGCGCCACCACCGCCGGCACCCCCATCGCCCGTGCCAGGATCGCGCTGTGCGAGGTCGGCCCGCCCTCCTCCGTCACGAACCCCAGCACCAGCGACGGATCCAGCAGCGCCGTGTCCGCCGGCGCCAGGTCCCGCGCCAGCAGCACGTACGGCTCGTCACTGTCCGGCACCCCCGGCATCGGCACCCCCAGCAGCCGCGCCACGATCCGGTTCCGCACGTCGTCCAGGTCCGCCACCCGCCCCGCCAGGTACTCACCCGCCGCCGCCAACAGCTCCCGGTACGCCGCGAACGCGTCGTACACCCCGCGCTCCGCACTGCTCCCCGACTCGATCCGCCGGTTCACGTCCGCCAGCAGCTCCGGGTCCTGCGCCATCAGCGCCTGCGCCTCCAGCACCGCCTGCGCCTCACCCCCCGCCAGGTTCCCGCGCGCGGTCAGGTCCGCCGCCACCGCGTCCACCGCCGCCCGCGCCCGGGCCTGCTCCCGCGGCACCTCCTCCGCCGACACCTGGGTCACCGGCGGCTCCAGCACCGCCGTCCCCATGTGCCGCACCTGTCCGATGGCGACCCCGTGACTGACCCCCACGCCCCGCAGCGTCCGCTCCATGGTCCGAAACCCCTTCGTCGCCGTCAGTTCCAGATGAACAGCTCGCCACCGGCCGTTACCTCACCGGACTCCGCCACCCCGCTCAACTGCTCCGCCGACGCCTCCAGCGCCACGATCGGAGAGATCGGCGACTTCCCCGCCGCCTCCACCGCCGCCGGGTTCCACTTGATCACCGGCTGCCCCCGCCGCACCCGGTCCCCCTTGTGCACCAGCAGCTCGAACCCCTCCCCGTTGAGCTGCACCGTGTCGATCCCCAGGTGCGTCAGCACCCCGTGCCCGTTCTCGTCCATCACCACGAACGCGTGCGGATGCATCGACACCACCTGCCCGTCCACCGGAGCCACCGCCTCGATCGGCTCCCGCAACGGATCGATCGCCGTACCCGGCCCGACCATGGCCCCGGCGAACACCGGATCGGGGACATTGGCGAGGCCGACAGCGCGACCGGCGAGCGGCGACGTGACAGTGGTCATGGTGGAGCCTCCCAGGTACGGAGTACATCGCGTGCGGCCGCGGGGCAGCGGCCCGTTGATCGACTGTCCCCAAATTACGTCAACTTCGGACATTTCATGCGATAACCCCCGAGGGCCGCCCGAGTGAAGATCACCACCCGCCCTCATCGCGCCGCACACGAACCGTCCGCCCCGCACCATCTCCGCCGCCCCCGCCACCCTCAAGTGGTCTAGTCCTCTTGGCCGCCCCGCCGCACTCTACGGCATCCGAGTGAGCCCCCACTCGCCCCGCCCGCCCACTCCACGCGGGGCCGAACGGGTGACCCTCGCTCTAGCCCGATTAGGCGCTCGGCCGCCGACCCGCTATGGTTGCTCGAGTCGCCGCGCAATGGCGGTAAACAGAGCAAGTCGGACGAGTAAAGCTTCGGTCAACGCCGAGTAAACAGTCTGGTAAGCTCGAAACACGGAAGAACGAAGCGCCCGGAGGGTCCGCAGGAATGCGGTCCGAAGGAAGCGTCCGTTCCTTGAGAACTCAACAGCGTGCCAAAAGTCAACGCCAGATATGTTGACATCCCCGGCCTCGGCGATCTCGTCGGGGTTGGAGATTCCTTTTGAAGTAACACTAGCGAGGA